>NZ_NGFO01000015.1 GCF_002149015.1 Gordonia lacunae
CCTCATGCCTCATGCTCATCCAGCGCGCGGTGGCGGACTCGATCATCACCTGCGATCTGCCGGCCGCGTCGCGCCCAGAGACCGACCGGGAGACCTCACCCACGCGCCGCCTCCCCGCCTCCCGTCGCGAGCGGATCCTCGACGCCGCCACCGAACTGTTCTCCGAGCGCGGTTTCCCCGACGTCCGCATCGACGAGATCGCACGCGCCGCGGACGTCTCGATCACCACGCTGTATCAAGAGGTCTCCGGCAAGGCCGACCTCCTCCGGGCGGTCCTGTGGCGCGGTGTGCAGGGAATCCTCTACGTGTCCGGTCATGCACTCACCCGCGCTGCCGCCCCCGATGCCCTCGACGCGCTGATCCGGGTGTTCGTCGAGTACTCCCTGGGCACGCACGGGCGCATCATGCCGGTCTTCACCAGCGACCTGATGTACCTGCCCGACGCCGAGCAGACGCAACTCCGGAACGCGCAGGCGGACTACCGCGCCGAATGGATCGACGCGATCCGATCCCGGAACCCGCTGCTGACGGCGGCCGACGCGAATGCTCTCGCGCAGGCGCTCTTCGGCTTCACCTGCGAGGTCATCGAGTCACCGGAGTTGCGCTCTCGGCCCGGCATCGCGGACGACCTCACGGCGATCGCCTGGGCGATCCTGGACCCCGCCGGGTTGCGTGGAGCGCCGCCCGCGTCCTGAGCTGGATAAGCTGGCCTGCGTGACTGCTCCGAACCTCACCAGAGACCAGGCCCGCGACCGCGCAGCGATTCTCGACGTGTCGAACTATCAGATCGAGCTCGACCTCACCGACGGTTCCGGCGCTCCCGGGACCGAGACCTTCCGATCCACGACGACGGTGCGGTTCTCGGCGACGGAAGGCAGTGAGACGTTCGTCGACCTCGTCGCCCCCACCCTGATCTCGGCGACCCTCAACGGCACCGACCTCGACGTGTCCGGCTTCGACGAGTCGATCGGTATCCCGTTGTCCGGCCTGGCCGCCGACAACACGCTCACGGTGGTCGCCGACTGCGCCTACTCCAACACCGGGGAGGGTCTGCACCGATTCGTCGACCAGTCCGACGACTCGGTCTATCTCTACTCGCAGTTCGAGACCGCCGACGCCAAGCGGATGTTCGCGTGCTTCGATCAGCCCGACCTGAAGGCCACCTACACCGTGACGGTGACCGCCCCGGCGGACTGGAAGGTCATCTCCAACGCGGCGCACGCGGAGGCCCCCGCCGACCCGGACGGTGCCACTTCCGCTGTGGTGCATCGCTTCCGGGAGACCGCACCGATGAGCACCTATCTCGTCGCCCTCATCGCAGGACCGTACGCGGAGTGGACCGATGTCTACTCCGACGAGCACGGTGACATCCCGCTGGGCATCTATTGCCGCGCGTCGCTGGCCGAGTACATGGACGCCGAGCGACTGTTCACCGAGACCAAACAGGGATTCGGGTTCTACCACAAGAACTTCGGCATCCCCTACGCCTTCGGCAAGTACGACCAGCTGTTCGTCCCCGAGTTCAACGCCGGCGCGATGGAGAACGCCGGCGCCGTCACCTTCCTCGAGGATTACGTCTTCCGGTCCCGCGTGACCAAATACCTCTACGAGCGTCGGGCCGAGACCGTCCTGCACGAGATGGCCCACATGTGGTTCGGCGACCTGGTCACCATGCAGTGGTGGGATGACCTGTGGCTCAACGAGTCCTTCGCCACCTTCGCGTCGGTGCTGTGTCAATCCGAGGCGACCGAGTACACCAGCGCCTGGACGACGTTCGCCAACGTCGAGAAGTCCTGGGCCTACCGCCAGGACCAGCTGCCCTCGACCCACCCGGTCGCCGCGGACATCCCCGACATCGCCGCGGTCGAGGTCAACTTCGACGGCATCACCTACGCCAAGGGTGCATCGGTACTGAAGCAGCTCGTCGCCTACGTGGGTCTCGACGACTTCCTCGCCGGGCTGCGCAGCTACTTCGCCGCGCACGAGTTCGGCAACGCGACGTTCGCCGATCTGTTGGGCGCACTGGAGAAGTCGTCGGGACGCGACCTGTCGGACTGGGGCGACCAATGGCTGCGCACCACGGGCATCAACGTCATCCGGCCCGACTTCGAGGTCGACGAGTCCGGCGCCTTCACCCGGTTCACCATCGTCCAGGACGGCGCCGCTCCCGGCGCCGGTGAGACCAGGGTCCACCGCCTGCGCGTGGGCGTCTACGCCGACAACGGCTCGGGCGCCATCGAGCAGACGCACAGCGTCGAGCTCGACATCGAGGGTGAACGCACCGATGTCGCCGACCTCGTCGGTGTGCACCGCGGAGATCTGGTGCTGCTCAACGACGGCGACCTGACCTACGCCTCGGTCCGTCTCGACCCGGAATCGCTGGCCACCGCGACCGCACGGATCGGCGACATCAGCGATCCGATGCCGCGCACCCTGGTGTGGTCGGCGGCGTGGGAAATGACCCGTCAGACCGAGATGCGTGCCCGCGACTTCGTCGAGCTGGTGCGCCGGGGAATCGCCGGCGAATCGGAAATCGGTGTGGTGCAGCGAGTCCTGTTGCAGGCGACGACGGCCATCGAGTCCTACGCCGATCCCGAGTGGGCGGCGACGACAGGCCGTCCCGGGTTCAGTTCGCGCATGCTCGAACTCGCCCGCACCGCCGACGCCGGCTCCGACCATCAGCTCGCATTCGTCAACACCTGGCTCGCCGGCCGGATCAACGACGACCAGACCGACGTGGCCCGCGCGCTCCTCGATGGCGCGGACCCGGCCGAGCACGGACTCGACGGTCTCGCCGTGGACACCGACCTGCGGTGGAAACTGGTGACCGCGCTCGCCACGGCCGGGGCCATCGACACCGATCCGGCATCGACTCCGGTCATCGATGCCGAGGCCGAGCGTGACAACACCGCGACCGGCACGCGGTCAGCGGCCCTGGCCCGGGCAGCGCGTCCACTGGCGGAGGCCAAGGCGGACACGTGGACTCGCGCCGTCGAGGACGACACGCTCTCGAACGTCTACACCCGCACCATGATCGGCGGGTTCGCCCGCCCCGGGCAGGGCGAGCTCCTCGAGCCCTACGTCGATAAGTACTTCGACGCCGTTCCCCAGGTGTGGGCGCGGCGGTCCAGCGAGGTCGCGCAGACGGTCGTCATCGGGCTGTACCCGAGCTGGGCGATGTCGCAGCACGCCCTCGACCTCGCGGCGGAGTTCCTGTCCGGGGATCACCCGTCCGCGCTCAAGCGGCTGATCGCCGAGGGCCGCGACGGCGTGGCACGGTCGCTGCGAGCACGCGCCTTCGACGCCCAGGAGGGCTGAACCGGCTCCTGGGTCAGCGCCGTCGCCAGCGGTAGCGCACCTGCGGGCGGCCCGCCGAGCCGTATTCGGTGTCGCGTTCGAGGACGTGGTCGTCGGCGAGCCGCTCGAGGTAGCGCCATGCGGTGACCCGCGACGATCCGAGGGCGCGGGCGACCTCGGAGGCGGTGAGCCCGTCGGAGCTGTCGCGGACCGCCCGGCTCACCGCGTCCTCGGTCTGCGGCGCGGCGCCCTTCTTCGCCGACCGGCGGGTGTCGCTCGTGCGCAGTTCGGCGAGCGCCCGATCGACATCTCGCTGGCTGACCGCGTCGGCGTCCCCGGTGAGCGCCTCGCGGTACCGCAGATACTGCTCGATCTTCTCCCGGAACGCGGCGAAGGTGAACGGTTTCAGCAGGTAGAGGAGCACTCCGCGCGACATCGCGCTGCGCACCGTCGCGAGGTCGCGCTGGGCGGTGATCGCGATGACGTCGGGCGCCGGGCGCACACCCGACAGTGCGGAGGCGAGGTCGACCCCGCGGGCGTCGGGCAGACCCAGGTCGAGCAGAACCAGGTCCACCGGTCCGGCGGTCGCCATCCGGAGAGCCTCCTGCGCCGTGGACACCGCGCCCACGACCTCGAACCCGCCCAGTCGCACGAGATAGTCGCGGTGCGCCTCGGCGATCACCGGCTCGTCCTCGACGATCAGGACGCGGATCATGATCGGCTCGCCCCCTGGTCGTCGGCGCGCATACGCACCGTGATGACCGAACCGTAGGTGTTCTCGGCGCTCATCGTCCCGTGCCGGCGCGCGACGACCTGGGCGACGAGCGCGAGACCGAGCCCGCGGCCGGCGGCGTCGCCACCCGCCTTGGTCGAGTAGCCCCGGGTGGTCGCGCGCTTGAACAGTTCGGCGTCCATGCCGGTTCCGCTGTCGGCGACGACGATGTCGAGCATGCGGTCGTCCCCGACGACGGTCACCTCGACCCACGGGTCGGCCGGATCACAGGCGTCGAGGGCGTTGTCGATCAGGTTGCCCACGACCGTGATCATCTCGCCGGGTGTGAGAATCCGGGTGGCGGCGTCACTCACCTGCGACTCCTCGGTCAGCGACAGCGGGATTCCGCGCTCGGCGGCCTGGGCGGTCTTGCCCAGCAGCAGGGCGACCAGCGCGGGTTCGGCCACCGCCTGGGTCATCCGGTCGATGAGCTGCTGGGACAACTCGAACTCGGTGGTCGCGAGTCGGACCGCCTCGTCGGGCCGGCCCATCTCGACCAGCGCGACGATCGTGTGCAACCGGTTGGCGGCCTCGTGTGCCTGCGATCGGAGAGCCTCGGCGAAGCGCGTCATCGAGTCGAGTTCGCCCATCGCCTCCTCGAGCTCGGTGCGGTCGCGGATGGTCACCACCGACGACCTGCGGCGGCCCGACACCGGGGAACGGCTCACCAGCAGCACCCGGCCCCGGTCGGCATAGGTCACGTCCGTCTCCTCGTCGCCGTCGGTGAGGAACGCCGGCAGGTCGTCGGGGGACGTGTCGGCCTCGATCCCGAGCAGGCGACGCGCCTCGGAGTTGACGAGGGCGGGTCGCCCGTCCTCCACCACGACCAACCCCTCCCGCACGGACCGCAGCACGGCGTCGTGATGGTCATACATCAACCGGAGTTCCCCGGGCGCCAGACCGCCGGTCTGCCGCAGCAGGCGTCGCCGAATCCACCACACACCGCCCACTGCGGTGGCCAGCGCGGCGAACGCGGCGAGTGCGATGAGGGGCAGCTGACCACGCCAGGCCGAGGTCAGCGTGCGCTGCGTGATCCCGGCGGCGACCATCCCCACCACGCGACCGTCCGGGGTGCGGACCGGCGCGATCGTGCGGATGGACGGCCCGAGGGTGCCGGTGTAGTTCTCGGTGACGGTCTGCCCCCGCAGGGCGGCATCGATGCTGCCCAGGTACGGCTCACCGATGCGGGTGGGATCGGTGTGGGTGTAGCGGGTCCGGTCCGGTGCGAGCACGGTGATGAAAGCGATCCCGGTCGCCGCGCGAACGCGTTCGGTGACCGGCTGGAGCACCGCACTCGGGTCCGCGGAGGTGAGTGCGGCGACGGTCGACGGCGACTCCGCGAGGCTGACCGCCACCGCGGTGACCTCGGCCCGCGCCGCGCGGTTCCCGTCGATCCGGGCGTCGACAGCCGCGAGGACGCTCTCGGCCACGACGACCACCGCGAACACCGCCAGCGCGAGGGCCGCGACCTGCCCGGCGAGCGTTCGCGGGTACCAGCGCATTCCTGCCGACCTCGTTCCCTGTCTGAACGTAATGAACACAATCGTGACCCGCGTCACCCCATCGGGCCACAATCCTAATCACTGTTGTCCGAGGTGTACGAGGAGAGAATCACCGATGAACATTCGAGGCAGGTCCGGCGGCTCACCGGCCGGAGAAGGTTCCGATCCGATCGCGACCACGCCTGACGATACGGCCGATGCGCCGACGCCGGCCAAGCGGGATCGCACCCATTGGCTCTACATCGGCGTCATCATCGCGGTGGTCGCGGGTGTCGTGGTGGGGCTGGTCGCACCCGGCGTCGGCAAAGACCTCGGGGTGCTCGGCACGATGTTCGTCAGCCTGATCAAGATGATGATCGCCCCGGTCATCTTCTGCACGATCGTGCTCGGCATCGGTTCGGTCCGCAAGGCGGCGACGGTCGGCAAGGTCGGCGGACTCGCCTTCGTCTATTTCCTCGCGATGTCGACCGTCGCGCTGGCCATCGGCCTGGTCGTCGGCAACATCATCCAGCCGGGCGACGGCCTCAACATCGAGTCGGTGTCGGGCAAGGGCCAGGCACTGGCCGACGACGCACACGAGTCCGGCGGCACGCTGGACTTCATCCAGGGCATCATCCCGGAGTCGATGCTGTCCGCCCTGACCGAGGGCAGCGTGCTGCAGGCCCTCTTCGTCGCTCTGCTCGTCGGTTTCGCGATCCAGGCCATGGGCCGCACCGGCGAACCGATCCTGACCGCGGTCTCCTACTTCCAGAAGCTCGTCTTCAAGGTGCTGACGATGGTGCTCTGGGTGGCCCCGATCGGCGCGTTCGGCGCGATCGCCAGCGTCGTCGGACAGACCGGCTGGGCGGCGGTCCAGCAGCTGCTGACGCTGATGCTCGCCTTCTACCTGACCTGTCTGGTGTTCGTCTTCGGCGTGCTCGGCGTGATGCTGAGGACGGTGTCGGGTGTCTCGATCTTCAAGCTCGTTCGCTACCTCGCCCGCGAATACCTGCTCATCTTCGCGACGTCGTCGTCGGAGTCCGCACTGCCTCGCCTCATCGCGAAGATGGAACACCTCGGGGTGGAGAAGACAACCGTCGGCGTCGTGGTGCCGACCGGATACTCGTTCAATCTCGACGGGACCGCCATCTACCTCACCATGGCGTCGATCTTCATCGCCGATGCGATGGGCGACCCGCTGTCGGTCGGGGAACAGATCGGCCTGCTCGCCTTCATGATCATCGCCTCCAAGGGCGCCGCGGGTGTCAGCGGTGCGGGCCTGGCCACGCTCGCCGGTGGATTGCAGGCCCATCGTCCCGACATGCTCGACGGGGTCGGCCTCATCGTCGGTATCGACCGGTTCATGTCGGAGGCCCGCGCGGTCACCAACTTCTCCGGCAACGCGGTCGCGACGCTGCTCGTCGGCTCGTGGACCAGCACGGTCGACAAGCAGCGCGTCGACGACGTGCTGTCGGGCCGTGAACCGTTCGACGAGACCAACATGGTCGATGACGAACTCGACGGGGACGCCACGACCCCGCGCGGCGCCCACGAGAAGGTCCTCACCCACTGAGGCAGACGCCACGGCAACGACGAGGCCGCCCCACCGGAAGGTGGGGCGGCCTCGTGGTCTGTGCGGGTGCGGGCGGTCAGCTCGCGGCGGCGGCGGTGGCCATCACACGCAGTGCGGCGATCAGCCCGTCGATCAGGTTGCCCTGGCGGAAGCCGGTGACTGCGGCGGTGACGCCCAGGGCGGCCACGCGGTCGTTCACGCGGCTCGACACCAGGCTGCCGGAGACGATGACCACGTCGCGCGTGTTCGGCGAGACGGCGATCAGGGTGCCGTAGGCGGGCTCCGGCGACTTCGCGAGGATCGCGCGCGCACTGGCCTCGACGTCGCCGTCGAGATCGCCGATGTACACCGAGAACCGGACGAGGGCCTTCTCGCTGGCGGCTTTCAGCGTGTCGTCGAGCGCGATCAGATCGCGCTTGCTGAACGGCGGCGTCGTCGGCGAGTCACCGGGATAGCGCGCCGCGGAGATGCGACCACTGTTGGTGAACACCGCGCCCACGGGCAGTTCGGCGGCCGACCGGGCGGCGACCTCGGCGCTCACATTCGCGTGCGTAACCTCACCACTTGCCACTGGCCGAACTCCCGTCAACGTCGCTGGGCTCCGCATGCCGCGGAAGTGCCATCGGTTCGATGTCGGTGGCACTGAAGAGAAGCGGTGCATGCTCCCACTGCTGGTCGAGGGTGTACTCCTTGACCTTCGGGTACTTGACCCCGGAGGAGAACACCATCGCGACAACACAGAGCAGCACGAAGAGCACCGTCACGATCGTGACTGGCACTCCGATGGGGACGATCAGGCTGTCGACGTCCATGTCACCCTTTCGATGGTCGTGCCGGACCCGCCCGGTTGTCGGCGCAGGTCATCGTTCATCAATCTAACCCACCGGACACCGCCCGGCGCACCGGGGCCTACAGCGCGTCGTAGACGTGCGAGACGACCTCGTGCGCCCGGTGGACGCCTCACGCGGCGCCCGCGCCGATGTACCGCGGCCAGGCCGGATCGACGTCGTCGATCGTCGCGAGCAACCGCCCGTGCGTCCGGTCGCGGCGCATCAGCGCGACCCGGATCATCGGTCGCCCCCGACGAGCCCGAGTCCATCAGGCCACGCTCCCCGTGACGCCGGTGTCACGGTGTCGGGCCAGCTCACAGCTCTGGCTCGGCCGCCACGTTGAGACACGCGGCCGGGGTGAGGACAATGGTCGAGGTGACTGGCGAACCCAACACATCCCCTCCGACCCCACCGGCGCCGGAGACCCCGGCGCGGACCTTCTACGACGAGGTCGGCGGCGCCGAGACGTTCCGGCGCCTCACCGCTGCGTTCTACGCCGAGGTGGCGCGCGACGAGGTGCTGCGACCGCTGTATCCCGAGGAGGATCTCGGGCCTGCCGAGCGTCGTATGCGGATGTTCCTCGAGCAGTACTGGGGCGGGCCCCGGACCTACTCCGATGAGCGCGGCCACCCCCGACTCCGCATGCGTCACAACCCGTTCCGTGTCGGGCCGATCGAGCGGGACGCCTGGCTCCGCTGCATGCACACCGCGATCGCCTCCATCGACGACGAGACCCTCGACGCGCCGCATCGCCGGGCATTGACCGACTACATGGAGATGGCGGCGCAATCGATGATGAATTCGCCCATCTGAGTGCGGTTTCCCTCCCGACACGCCGCCCGACTCGCCGACTGACCTGGATTTCTCCGAGAAAACTCAGGTAGGGCACAATGACCACGGTGAGCGACGAGACACCAGATGTTGTCCCCGCCGAGCCAACTGGCGGGGGTCAGCCCGAGGACGCGCCGTACGACGACGGCGCGATCGAGTCGGATGTCGATGCGCTCGACGAGCCGGCCCCGACCGAGTCGGTCGCCGACGCGGCGATCGTGGCGGCGGACACACCGGTCGCACGGCCCGTTGTGCCCCAGCTGGATCCGTCCGACACCTCGTGGTGGAAGTCCGCGGTCTTCTACCAGATCTATCCGCGCTCGTTCTCCGATCTCGACGGCGACGGGGTGGGCGACCTCGCCGGGGTCATCGACAAACTCGGCTATCTCGAACTGCTCGGAGTCGATGCGATCTGGCTCAGTCCGATCATGGCCTCCCCCATGGCCGATCATGGTTACGACGTCTCCGATCCGCGCGACATCGATCCCCTCTTCGGCGATCTCGAGGTGTTCGACGACCTCGTCGCCGAGGCCCATGAGCGCGACATCCGCGTGACGATGGACCTCGTCCCCAATCACACGAGCGATCAGCACGAGTGGTTCGTCGCCGCACTCGCGTCGGCACCGGGCAGTTCCGAGCGCGAGCGGTACATCTTCCGCGACGGCCGCGGTGACGGCGGCGACGAGCCGCCGAACAACTGGCACAGCATCTTCGGTGGACCGGCCTGGACGCGCGTGACCGAGGCCGACGGTTCGCCGGGACAGTGGTACCTGCACATCTTCGCGACGGAACAGCCGGACCTGAACTGGGAGAACCCCGACGTCTTCGCCGATCTGGAGAAGACGCTGCGCTTCTGGCTCGACCGGGGCGTCGACGGTTTCCGCATCGACGTCGCGCACGGCATGGCCAAGCCCGCCGATCTACCGGACATGGATCTGTCGGCGACCAAACTCCTGCAGAACTCCGATGACGATCCGCGCTTCAACAACTATGCGGTACACGAGATCCACCGCAAGATCCGCAAGGTCCTCGACGAGTACCCCGGCGCGGCCAATGTCGGCGAGATCTGGGTGAGCGACAACGAGCGGTTCGCCGAATATCTGCGGCCCGACGAGCTCCATCTCGGGTTCAACTTCCGACTCGCCAAGGCGCCGTTCGAATCCGGTGCGATCAGGGAGGCCATCGAGAACTCGCTCGACGCGGTCCTGTCGGTGTCGGGCACTCCCACGTGGACGCTGTCCAATCACGATGTCGCCCGGGAGGTCACCCGCTACGCGGTCGTCGATCCGGACTCCGGCGCGCTCGATCTCGAGCGGGGCACCCGGCGTGCCCGCGCGATGCTCGTCGTCGAAATGGCCTTGCCCGGAACGATCTTCCTCTACAACGGAGCCGAGCTGGGACTGCCCAACGTCGATGACCTGCCGGACGACGCCCTGCAGGACCCGGTGTGGGAGCGTTCCGGACGCACCGAACGCGGACGCGACGGATGTCGCGTACCGATTCCCTGGGAAGGGACCGAGCCCCCGTTCGGATTCAGCACATCGACCGACACCTGGTTGCCGATCCCGGCCTCGTGGCAGGCACTCACCGTCGAAGCCCAGCTCGAGGACGTAGGGTCGATGCTGTCGCTCTACCGCGCCGCCATCGACCTGCGCGTGTCTCGCCCGGAGTTCGCCGGTGACCACCTCGAGTGGTACGGCGCGCCCGAGGGGTGCCTGGCATTCCGTCGCTCCGAGGGCAGGCTGGTCTGTGCCCTGAACGCGGGCGAGGTGCCAGTACCCCTCCCACCCGGCGAATTGCTGCTCGTCAGTTCACCTCTGGTCGACGGCCTGCTCGCGCCGGACGCGGCGGCCTGGCTGGTGTGACGGGCCCGGCCGTCTAGTTCAGGACGGTGACCGCGAGATCGCGGTGACGGCGCTGGTACACCGACCCGAAGCGCGCATCGATCCGAATCCACGCCGCGGACATCCTGATTCGCACCGGCTCGTCGGCCGCGATCGCACCGGTGTCGGAGGTCTCGGTGACCGCGCGTCCGGCCTCGTCGCGGATGAACCCCATCCCGGTGAGGGCAAAGACCGACCTCATGTTCACCGCGGCCCGCAGTGCGCCGTCCGCGGACGTGACCTCCAGGACGTCCTGGTCGAGCAGCCCCGTTGCGGGACCGTGCCCGCTGCCTTCCTCGCGCGCGACCCGCGCTCCCTCCCGGGACAGTTCGACGACGCTGCGGGCGGGGACGTCGTCGATGTGCCGGAAGCCGACCACTGCCGGAAGCGCCCCGCGCCAGGCACTGTCGAGCGAGAAGCCGGGATCGACCGCATCGCCGGGGCCGGCCGCCTCCACGGCCGATCGCAGTGTCGACGCGTCGCACACCACGTCGGCCGGTGCGATCCGTCCGGTCACCGAACGCGTGGCCAGGACGTCGAATCCGGTGTGTGCCCACAGGGCCACCAGTCCATCTGATCGCGCCACCACCCGGACGACCGCCGCGTCGTCGAGACGCACCGCGTGGGCCAGGAATGCGAGGGCATTGGATCGGTCGGACGACGCGATCTCGATGAACCGCTCCATCAGCTGGGCCCCGTGGACCGATCGACGGATTCCCCTGTGGCACGACGGAATCCGGCGAGGTACTCCTTCTGCTCCGGGGTGAGTCGCGCGATCCGCTGCGTCCCGACGTCAAAGGCGACGAGCTGCGTGCTGGCGACGACGGCGGGGCGCGAGGCGGGGTCGGCGCCCGCCGCCCGCACCTCGTAACCGACGGTGAAGTCGACGGCACGTAGACGCTCCACGTACATGGTGACCTCGATCGGCCCCTCGGAATGACGCAGCTGCGCTTGATATCTCACATGCAGGTCGGCGACGAGGCAACCGTCCCGGAGAGGTGCCGTCGGCCGCCCGTCGTAGAACAGCCAGGGGATGCGGGCCTCCTCGAGCAGCGTCACCATCCGGGCATGGTTGATGTGCGCGTACACATCCATGTCCGACCACCGGACCGGCACCCGGACCACATATCCGTCGGCGGTCGTGGTCCCGGCGTCCTCGTTGAGCACGTGCGTCATCCCCTGTCAGATCGGTGTCGGCGGGCGACCCTCGCGGCCGCCCCGGCCCAACCCTACGCACTCCCCGACCCGGTCAGGCAGGCGCGATCTCCACGGGGAGGCCGTTGAGGACGACGGTTCCCGACAGCGGATCCAGCACGGCGCCGTCGTTGAGCTCGTTCACGTTCACCCCTGGATCGGCGGCGGCGACGCCCAGCCGGACGCCCTCGACATCGTGACCCCAGCCGTGCGGCAGGGAGGCGACGCCGGGCCGGATGTCGGTGGTGATCTCGACGGGTACGGTCAGCGACCCGCCCGCGCCTCGGATCTTGGCGACGTCGGAGATGCCGAGCCGGTCGGCGTCGTCGGGGTGCATGTGGAGGGTGCAGCGATTGGTGCCGCCGGTGAGTGCGGGGAGGTTGTGCATCCAACTGTTGTTGGACCGCAGATGACGGCGACCGACCAGCAGCAGGCCACCCTCGGCGACCGGACCCGGGCTGTCGTCCGCGGACACCGCGGCCCACAGCCGGGCGAGGTCGCCGATGAGCGGATCGGGAGCGAGTTCGACCTTGCCGGATGCCGTGCGCACCACCCCGGGCAGTCGCGGTCGCATGGGTCCCAGGTCGATCCCGTGGGGTGCGGCCAGCAGGTCGGCGAAGGTCAATCCCGCGCGTGTTCCGAAGGCGTCGCCGTACGCGCCGACGCGCAACAGCATGTCCAGGCGGCGTTGATGTCCCGGTGCGTCGGGCAGCATCGCGACGAGGGACTCGACGTCGCGACCCGCGACCGGCGAATGCGGGTCGGTGACCTCCTTGGCCAGCGTCGCGGCGATGACCTGTTCGTCGACGAGCCCGGGGTCGGCATCGACCCCGACGCCGGAGAGGCCGAGGATCAGTCGGGCGACGATCTCGATCTCGTCTGGACGGCCCGGCGGGAGCGGCAGTACGGGCGGCGAGTAGCGAGCGGTGGCCCGAACGGCCAGATTGTTCAGGATGGCGTCGAAATGCGGACTCTGCGACGGGCGCGGGGGCGGCAGCAGAACGTGCGCGTGCCGCGTCGTCTCGTTGAGGTACGGGTCGACACAGACCACGAACTGGGCGTCGTCGAGTGCGCGCCCCAGCCGTGCGCCGTTGGGTGCCGACAGGACCGGGTTCCCCGACACCGTCACCAGCGCGCGCAGCCGGCCGTCGCCGGGGGTCTCGAACTCCTCGGCCATCGCGACGGCGGGCAGCTCGCCGCCGACCTCCGCGTGACCGGACACCCGGCTTCGCCAGCGCCCGGTGCGGAATCCGCGACCGGCGCGGGCCGGGCGCGGCGACGGCGCCGTCGGGGCCAACGGGAACATCACTCCCCCGGGCCGGTCGAAATTGCCGGTGAGGATGTTCACCACGTCGATGAGCCAGCTGCCCAGCGTGCCGAATTGCACTGTGGTGGTGCCCATCCGGCCGTAGACAGCAGCCGAGGGGGCTGCGGCGATCGATCGCGCGAGCGCTCGGATGTCTGCCGCCGCCACGCCGCAGAACGCCTCGACACGTTCGGGTGCGAAGGCATCCATCGCCCGCCGCAGCGCCTCGACGCCAAGGACGTGGGTGGCTGCCCCGCCCAGGTCGTCGGCGACGAGGTCGTCGTCGAACAGGCACTGCACGACCGCGGCCAACAACGCCGCGTCGGTGCCGGGCCGCGGCGCCAGGTGGGTGTCGGCGAGTTTGGCTGTGCGGGTACGGGCCGGGTCGATGACGGTGAGCCGTCCACCGCGCCGCCGCAGCGCGGTGAGTTTGCCCGGGAAGTCGGCGGTCGTGGTGACACTGCCGTTGGAGACCACCGGATTCGCTCCGATGATCACGAGGTGGTCCGTGCGGTCGAGATCGGGAACGGCGAAGGTCCCCGCATGTCCGACCAGATAGCCGGTGGCCGCCTGCTTCGGCATCTGATCGAGTGTGCTGGCGCTGAACACGTTCCGGGTGCCGAGGGCCCGGATGAGCAACGGCGCGTACATCGTCCCGGCGACGGTATGGGCGGACGGGTTGCCGAGATAGAAGCCGATCGACTCGCCCCCGGACGTCGCGATCACCTCGTTCAGTCCCTCGACGGCGGCTGTGAGCGCTGTGTCCCAGTCGGTGTCGACGAGCCGGCCGTCGCGCCGGATGAGCGGCCGGTCGAGGCGATCGGGATCGTTGTCGAGCTGTGCGAAACTCGCACCCTTCGGACAGAGATAGCCGGCGCTGAACACGTCGTCGGCGTCACCGCGTGCCGCGATGACGGTCTCGCGGCCCGTCGTGCGGTCCCGGTCGATGCTGAGGGTCAGACCGCAGGTGGCCTCGCAGAGCGGGCAGATGCGCGGTGCGGTTCGGGTCATGGGCCCAGGCTAGGCCCGTCTGCCCCCGACCCGCGGCGAATCGGCCGGGGCGGCCGCGAGCCGACCGAGGGCGCCGGTTCGGTCAGCGGATCATGCTGCGCAGCTGGCGAGCGGCGACCGAGAGGGTGGCCAGGTCCGCGGTGCCGGTCTCGTCGATCTCCCGGAGCACGCTGCGCACCCGACTCAGCCGGTTGGACTGGGACGACTCCCATTCGGCGATCTTCTCGGCCGTGCTCTCCTCGGGCTCGCTGACCTCGAGGATCTTCAGGGTCAGAGCACGCAGCGCGCCGTGCATGTCGTCACGCACGGCCAGCCGCGCAAGCGCATGCCACCGGTCGCCGTAGTCGAGATCCGACACCGCCGTCAGCAGTTGCTCGAGCCCGAAATGTTCCATCACCGCGAAGTACAGCTCGCCGACCTCGGCGTCGTCGCGGTCCGCGATCTCGGCGGCGTCGATGATGTCGAGGAGGCAGAATCGGTGCAGGCTCACCGCGACGGTGTGCGCGAGGTCCTCGGGCACACCGAGATCGACATACCCCTGAGCCCGCTCGGCGACGTCGCGCACCGACGTCGGGCCGTACCAGTCGTCGGCGACGGTGGACAGCTCCGCCACCCGCTCGCCGTAGCGGGTGATCTCGGCGGCCATGGCCAGGGGTTGCGGCCGGAAGGCCAGCAACCACCGTGAGGCCCGGAACAGCAGACGGCGCGCGTAGAGCATCATCTCGTCGACGGCCTCGACCGGGGCGGGCGCGTGTCGGATGTCCTCGATCACCTCGTTCATGCCGAAGACCTTGTTGGACACCACGTAGGCGCGCACGCCCTCCTCCGTCGTGCAGCTGCTCCCCTCGCTCAACCGGAACAGATGCGTCATCCCGGCGTGGTCGACGACGTCGTTGACGAGGGTCGTCGCCACGATCTGGCGGCGCAGCCGGTGTCCGCTGATCGCGTCGGGATACGTCGTGCGCACCGCGTCCGGGAAGTAGCGCGCGATGCGGGGTGCGAAGACGTCGTTGTCGGGCAGGTCGGTGGCGAGCAGGTCGGATTTGGACTCGAGCTTGACGTGCGCCATGAGGGTCGCGAACTCCGGTGAGGTCAGACCGCGGTGGAGCTCGCCCCCGACGCGCCGACGCAGCTCGCGCGGCTCGGGCAGCGCTTCCAGGCGTAGGTCGACGCCCCGCTTGGCTGCGAGGTGCTCGAGCATGCGGGCGTGGACCTCGACGCGCGTCAGCTCGAAGGTGCGGCAGAAGCCGAGCTCGGAGTTCTGTGAGATGTTGTCGGCGAGAACGAGTTCGGCGACCTCGTCGGTCATCGACTCCAGCAGCGGATCCCGGTCGGCGACGTCGAGCTCACCCGCGGAGACCGCCGAGTCGAGCAGGATCTTGATGTTGACCTCGTGGTCGGAACAGTCGACCCCGGCCGAGTTGTCCAGGGCATCGGTGTTGATACGCCCCCCGGCGAGGTCGAATTCGATCCGCCCCCGCTCGGTGACCCCGAGATTGCCGCCTTCGCCGATCACCTTGGCCCGCACCTCGTTTCCGTCGACGCGGATCAGGTCGTTGGACTTGTCACCGACGCTCCCGTGCGATTCCGTCGAGGCCTTGACGTAGGTGCCGATGCCGCCGTTCCACAGCAGGTCGACCGGGGCGAGCAGGATCGCGCGGATCAGCTCCGGCGGCGAGAGTTCGTCGACGCCCTCCTCGATGCCCAGCGCGGCCGCCATCTCGGGACTGATCGGGATGGACTTGCGATCGCGCGCCCAGACGCCGCCGCCCGCGCTGAGCAGGCTCGTGTCGTAGTCGGCCCACGAGGACCGCGACAGCCCGAAGAGACGTGCGCGTTCGGCGAACGACTCGGCCGCCTGCGGGTCGGGGTCGACGAAGATGTGCCGATGATCGAAGGCGGCGACGAGCCGGATGTGCTCGCTGAGCAACATGCCGTTGCCGAACACGTCCCCGCTCATGTCGCCGATCCCGACGACGGTGAAGTCCTCGGACTGGGTGTCGGTGCCCATTTCGCGGAAGTGACGCTTGACCGACTCCCAGGCCCCGCGGGCGGTGATGCCCATGGCCTTGTGGTCGTAACCGGCCGAACCGCCGGACGCGAACGCATCGCCGAGCCAGAACCCGTACGACCTCGACACCTCGTTGGCGATGTCGGAGAAGGAGGCGGTGCCCTTGTCGGCCGCGACTACCAGATACGTGTCGTCGGAGTCGAGCCGGACGACCCCGCGGGCCGGGATCACCTCGCCGGTCGTCAGGTCGATGTTGTCGGTGACGTCGAGCAACCCGGCGATGAACTGCCGGTAGCACGCGATCCCCTCCTCCCGCTGCGCCTCCCGGTCCCGCGCGGCGTCCCCGGAGGGTGGCGGCGGTCGCTTGACGACGAAACCGCCCTTTGCGCCGAGCGGCACGATCACCGCGTTCTTCACCGCCTGCGCCTTCGCCAGTCCGAGGATCTCGGTTCGGAAGTCCTCCCGGCGATCCGACCATCGCAGGCCGCCGCGGGCGACCGAGCCGAATCGGAGATGAACGCCCTCCACGCGCGGCGAGTACACGAAGATCTCATGCAGCGGACGGGGTTTGGGGGTCTGCGGGATGTCGCGCGGGCGGAGTTTGAACGAGATGACCGGACGGTGGTCGGTGTCGCCGGACCGGCCGCCGACGAAATAGTTCGTGCGATCGGTCGCGATGAGGACCGCCGCGAAGGCGGAGACGATGCGGTCGGCGTCGAGGCTCAGCACGAGCCCGATCTCCCCGTCGAGCCGTTCGCGCAGCTCCTGTCGGCGCTCCTCGTCGGCGGTCTCGGGGTCGAACGACGCCACGAACAGGTCGACGAGGCCACGGGTGATGGCCAGATGCTGACCGAGGACGCTGGCGACGTGGGCCGAACTGTACGAGAACCCACACTGGCGCAGGTACTGGCCGTAGGCCCGCAACATCGCCGCCGACCGCCAGTCCAGGCCCGACCGGATGACGAGTTCGTTGTAGGCGTCGACATCCGCACCGGCCAGCCAGATACGCCGGAAGGCCTCGGTGAACCGGTCCGCCAGATCGTCGGAGTGATCGAGGTCGACGGTCATCCCGGCGGCGAGCTGCACACTGAATTCGTATGCCCAGCACACGGTGTCGTCGAGCCGATGGATCTCGTACGGATGCTCCTCGAGGACGTCGAGCCCGAGGCTGTGCAACACCGGCAGGACATCGGTGAGTGTCGCCGACGCACCGCAGAGGTAGAGCGTGAAGATCCACCGGTCCTGCTGATCGTCGGCGCCCGCCTCGGCGGCGTCGAGGGTCACGTCGATCTGACCCGGCTGCAGGCCCACGACTCGGATGAGGTCGGCCAGCGCAGCGCGGGGTTCGCGAAGTTCTTTGTAATCCTCCGACAACGAGGACAACTGGCGCAGCAGCACGTCCGGACCACCGTCGAGTCCGGGGATCTCCTCGGCAAGGGCGAGTTCACGGACCCGCTCGTCCCAGCCGCGGATCGCGGCGACCAGCGCGCCCTGCATCCGCGCATGCGCCGGCGATCCGGTGTCGACGGAGCCGAGCTCGGCCGCGGTCGCCGGATCGATGCAGACCAGCACCTGCAGCAGCGCCAGTGGCATCTCACTGACGCGCGCCGTGTATTCCAGTGCCGTCCCGTCGACCTCGGCCACCAGCGCGCGTTCGAGGGCCAGCCGGCTGTGGGTGTTGTAGCGGTCCCGGGGAAGGTAGATGAGCGCGACCGCGGTGCGTCCGTCGAAGTTGGTGCGCACGAAGAGGCGCAACGACCGCGTCGCCACCGCGTCGAGCATCTCGGTGAGCCGACGTTCGAGCTCGTCTTCGGTGGACGAGAACATCTCCACCAGTGGGTAGTTCTGCAACAGTTCGATCATCGACTGCCCGGCAAAGGAGTCCTCCTCGACTCCCGCGTGCGCGAGGACGTCGTGCACCTTGCGCCGTAGCACCGGGACGTCGAGGACGGCCTGATGGTTGCCCGCCGAGGTCAGGGTGCCCAGGAACCGATGCTCCCCGTCGTGTTCGCCATCCTCGTCGAACGTCGGAACCTGAAGGAGCACAGGGAAATTGGTACGCTGCACGCCGGTCGCCACGAACACTCGGCTCACCCTGGGCACCAGCGGACGGTCCGTCACCGACGGGAAGTCGCGGTCGATGGAGCCGGTCCGCCACACGCCGAACCGCTCGGCGTCCGCGGCGGACCCGTCGACTCCCACCCGCGAGTAACCCAGCAGAAGGAAGTGGTTGCCCGCGAACCACTCCAGCAGGGCGGCATACTCGTCTCGATCCGCATCGGAGACGCCTGTCTGCGCACGCGGCGCTTCGGCCATCCCGCCGGCACACGCGACCATGCGAGAGCGCATCTCCGGTGCATCGGCATCGACGTCGATGACCCGCGAGACGACGTCGCGCAGATCGTCGCGCAACGGTTCGGGATCGATGCCGGGATGTCGCGCGAGACCGCTGACGACGATCCACGACTCGGAGGTCGCCTCGCCGGCGTCCACGGCGACGAGCGTGCCGTCGGCGTCGCGTCGTACCGGCATCACCGGATGATCCATGTGGTCGACGGTGAGATCGTGGGCCTCGACGGTCGCCAGGACGGCTTCGACGAGCATCGGCATGTCGTCGTTGACGACGAGGATCTCGACGGTCCCGCCCTCGCCCGCAGTCACCTCGACGAGCGCCTGACCACGGCGGCGTACCCGAGCGGCGTCGAGATGTCTGGCCACCTGGTCGGCGGCCGACTCGCCCGCCGACCCATCGGTGCGCGTCCTGAAATAGCGGTTCACCGCGTCCGGCACGAGTGACGTCACATCTGCCGATGCTAGTCACCCGTGCCGGACGGGGTCCGGATTAATCGCGAGTGAGTTTGCGGTGGGTGACCCGATGGGGCCGGGCGGCGTCGGCGCCGAGGCGGTCGACCTTGTTCGCCTCGTAGGCCTCGAAGTTGCCCTCGAACCAGAACCACTGGCCCTCTTCGACGTTGCCCTCCCACGCCAGGATGTGGGTACAGGTCCGGTCGAGGAACCAGCGGTCGTGGCTGATGACCACGGCGCAGCCGGGGAAGTTCTCGAGCGCGTTCTCCAGCGAACCGAGGGTCTCCACGTCGAGGTCGTTGGTCGGCTCGTCGAGCAGGATCAGGTTGCCGCCCTCTTTCAGGGTCAACGCCAGGTTCAGGCGGTTGCGCTCACCACCGGAGAGCACCTCGGCCTTCTTCTGCTGGTCCGGGCCCTTGAAGCCGAAGGCGCTGACATACGCGCGCGACGGCATCTCGTTCTGGCCGACCTCGATGTAGTCGAGCCCATCGGAGACGACCTCCCAGACGTTCTTCTTGGGGTCGATGTTGGCTCGGCTCTGATCGACGTAGCTCAGCTTGACCGTCTCGCCGACCTTGACGGTGCCCGAATCCGGCTCCTCGAGCCCGACGATCGTCTTGAACAGCGTGGTCTTGCCGACGCCGTTGGGACCGATCACACCGACGATGCCGTTACGCGGCAGGGTGAACGACAGGTCCTTGATGAGGACGCGTCCGTCGAAGCCCTTGTCCAGGTGACTGACCTCGACCACCACGTCGCCCAGACGCGGCGGGGTCGGGATCTGGATCTCCTCGAAGTCGAGCTTGCGCGTCTTCTCCGCCTCGGCGACCATCTCCTCGTACCGGGACAGTCGCGCCTTGTTCTTGGTCTGGCGGGCCTTGGAACCCGACCGCACCCAGGCGAGCTCCTCTTTGAGGCGACGCTGCAGCTTCTGGTCCTTCTTGCCCTGGACCTCCAGACGCTCGGCCTTCTTCTCCAGGTAGGTCGAGTAGTTGCCCTCGTAGGGGTGCAGCTTGCCGCGGTCGACCTCACAGATCCACTGCGCGACATGGTCGAGGAAGTACCGGTCGTGGGTCACGGCCAGGACAGCACCCGGGTAGGTCGCCAGGAACTGCTCGAGCCACAGCACGCTCTCGGCATCGAGGTGGTTGGTGGGCTCGTCGAGCAGCAGGAGGTCGGGCTTCTGCAGCAGCAGCTTGCACAGCGCGACGCGGCGGCGCTCACCACCGGAGAGGTGGGTGACCGGCGAGTCCGCGGGCGGGCAGCGCAGGGCGTCCATGGCCTGCTCGAGCTGCGAGTCGAGGTCCCAGGCGTCGTTGTTGTCGAGGTCTTCCTGGAGTTTGCCCATCTCCTCCATCAGCTCGTCGGAGTAGTCGGTGGCGAGCTGCTCGGCGATCTCGTTGAAGCGGTCGAGCTTGACCTTGATCTCGCCCATACCCTCTTCGACGTTCTCCTTGACCGTCTTCTCCTCGTTCAGAGGCGGTTCCTGGAGCAGGATGCCGACCGTCGCGTCGGGGTCGAGGAAGGCCTCGCCGTTCGACGGCTGGTCCAGACCGGCCATGATCTTCAGGATCGACGACTTGCCCGCGCCGTTGGGACCCACGACGCCGATCTTGGCGCCCGGGTAGAAGGACATGGTGACGTCGTCGAGGATGACTTTGTCGCCGTGCGCCTTGCGAACCTTCTTCATCGTGTAGATGAACTCAGCCACGTGAAAACTCCTTCGGACCTGCTCGATGCCGTGTGATTGTCAGCCGCGGACGCGGGGGTGGGCGCCGAAAGCGCACACACATGGAATCCAGCCTAGTCGCCGCCGGATGTCGGGCGACGGTCCGGTGCGCTTGCGCTCGCCACGGCATGTGCCGACTTTTCGGCGTTGCCAGGCGGGCGTGGTGGTTTACCGGGACAATGTCGTGGGGCATAGAAGGGGGAATCGGGTGAGGCGCCGTGCCGGTGCACGGCTGCATGGCGATGGGAGCGGTCGATGGGTGGGGTACCCAGATGGACGATCGTGTCCGTGGTTCTGGGCGTGATGGTCGGCTCGATGGGGGTCGTCGCCTGCACCCCACCGCCACGGGAGTGCCCGCCGACGATCTCGCCGCTGTCCGGCCCGGCCGGCGACTGTCTGCGGTTCGGTGTCAGCACCCCGAGCGGCCCGCTCCGACCGGCCGAGGTCGCGTCCGTCACCGAGCTGGTCGGGGTCCGGCCGACCGTCAACCTGTTCTTCGAGGACTTCACCGCCATCCCGCCGATCGCCGCGCTTGATGCGGTGGTCGCCGCAGGCGCCGAGCCCGTGGTCACGTGGGAGCCCTGGCGACATCTCGGTGGCGCCGACTACGACCGGGGTGCGTTCTCGATGTCCTCGATCGTGGCCGGCGTCCACGACGACTACCTGTACCGCTGGGCCGATGAACTCCGCGCCTGGGGCCAGGTCGTCTACCTGCGGTTCGCGCACGAACCGAACGGCGACTGGTATCCGTGGAGCCCCGCGGGCGGGACATCTCCCGAGCTCTACATCGCCGCGTGGCGGCACGTGCACGATCTCTTCGCGTCCAAGAGCGCGCGCAACGTGAAATGGGTGTGGGCCCCGAACGTCCCACTCGCCGACGATGCCCCCCTGTCCCGCTGGTACCCGGGTGACGACTACGTCGACGTCCTCGGAGTCGACGGCTACAACTGGGGCGCGGTGCCCGGCCATCGATGGACCTCCCCGGACGAGCTGTTCGCCGGCTCCCTGGAGCAGCTCCGCGTCCTGTCCCCGCAAAAGCCGATCCTCGTCACCGAGGTCGGATCGGCGGAAGTCGGCGGGTCGAAGGCCGAGTGGATCGCCGACCTGGTGACCTACCTCGACGAGGCCGACGACGTCACGGGCTTCGTCTGGTTCGACCACGACAAAGAAGCGGACTGGGGCTTGGGCAGCACGGCCGCAGCGGGCGCCGCGATGGCGCGCGCACTCGAGAAAGCGGGACTGAGGTGACCCTGGTGGACGCGCACATCGATGCCGACCTCGAAGAGGCACGACTGCATTCGGTGCAGCAGCTCAACGTGCTCGACTCACCGCCGGAAGATCGCTTCGCGCAGATCACCCGGATGGCGAAAGCGGTGTTCGGCGTACCGATGTCGACGGTGTCGCTGCTGGATCGGGATCGCCAGTGGTTCAAGGCGGTCGACGGCATCGAGCTGCAGAACCTGCCGCGGGAACAGACGGTGTGCCAGGTGACCGTGGCCCGCGCCTACGATCATCCCGAGGATCCGGCCCTGATCATCCCGGACGTCTCGAAGGTCCCGGCCTTCGCCGAGATCCCCCAAGTCGCCGCCGACGGCGGGATCCGCTTCTACGCCGGGTACCCGTTGTACGGTCCCGGCGGCCATCCGGTCGGGACGTTCTGTCTCTACGACACACAGGCGCGCGAACTCACCACCGAGCAGCAGGCGGCATTCCGGGAGCTCGCCGCATGGGCACAGCGGGAGATCGCGAACACCGACGACCTGGAACGTGCCGCGCTCGTGCAGCGCCAGTTGCTGCCACCGCCGCTCGGGACCGTGCCGGGCTGGTCGATCGCCGCGATGTGCCTGCCCGCCTTCGCCGTCGGCGGTGACTTCTACGACCACTATCCCTGGACCGACGGCCTGGTGTTCACGGTCGCCGACGTGATGGGCAAGGGTCTCGGCGCGGCGATCCTCACCGCGACGGTCCGCTCCGCGATCCGCGCGGCATCCCGTGCCCTCGACGCCGCGGCCCGGAACGCGACCGACACCGACCTCGGACAGGTGGTGGGCACGGTCGCCGATCAGCTCGCCGACGACTTCGCCGGCACCGAGACGTTCGCGACCGCATTCCACGCACGGCTGCACACCGACGACGGCAGGCTCGAGTACGTCGACGCCGGCCACGGTCTGTCGGTCGTCCGCCGCAGCACCGGCGGCGTCGAGTCGCTGAACGGCGGCGGTCTGCCGATCGGCATCCTGCGCGACGAGACCTGGGACACTGCTCGGGTCGACCTCGGCCCGGGCGACATGCTGGTCATCACCTCCGACGGACTGCTCGACCTGCTGCCCGCCGGCGACGACGCGGCGCTGCGCGCACTCTTCGACGACACCGCCACACCGTCGGACGTGTGCTCGATGGTGACCGAACTCGTGGCCTCTCGACCGCCGATCGACGATGTGACCGTCCTGGCCATCCGGCGAGACGAGACCGCATGAGCGAGAGCGTCGAGGAGGCCACCCTCGCGCGGACGGCCCCGTCGCCGTGGTTGCGACTGCTGATCGTCGCCGCCGCGATCCTGGGGCTCAACTACATCGTGTGGCGCTGGCTCGCCTCGGTGAACTGGGACGCGTGGTGGATCGCGGTACCGCTCGTCGTCGCCGAGACCTACAGCCTCATCGACTCCCTGCTGTTCGGTCTGACGATGTGGCGGCTGCAGCACCGCCCCGACCCGCCTCCCCCACCCGAGGGCGCCACGGTCGATGTCTTCATCACCACCTACAACGAGCCGCTCGACCTGGTGATGAAGACCGCGATCGCGGCGAAGGCGATCACCTATCCGCACACCACGTGGATCCTCGACGACGGTGATCGCCCCGAGATCGCCGACGCCGCGGCACAGGCGGGCATCGGGTACATCACGAGATCGTCGAACTGGCTGGACAAACCCCGGCACGCCAAGGCGGGCAACCTCAACAACGCGCTGATGCAGACCGAGGGCGAGTTCCTGCTCATCCTCGATGCCGACCAGATCCCTGAACCGCAGATCCTCGACCGGACCCTCGGGTACTTCCACGACGAGAAGATGGCCCTGGTCCAGACCCCGCAGTACTTCGTCAACGTGCAACCCTCGGACCCGCTCGGCAGCCAGGCGCCGCTCTTCTACGGCCCGATCCAGCAGGGCAAGGACGGGTGGAACGCCGCGTTCTTCTGCGGCTCCAATGCCGTGTTGCGCCGGGAGGCGTTGATGCAGCTCGGCATCACCCAGTACGTCTCGGCCGTCTCCGACGGCATCGACCGCGCCCTGCGCACCGCGCGGTCGGTCCTCAAGTCGACGCGCAAGCAGGTGGGCCGCGACAACACCACCGCCTCGGCCGCCCTCGACGCGGTCGACGCGGCGGTCAGAGACGCCCGGGCACAACTGAAGAAGAAGGAACCGCTCGCCGACATCACCTACCGGTTCCAGACCCGCGTCGACGAGGCGGCGCGCGGTCTCGCCGATGCCGACGTCGAGGCCATGCGCGCCGACCTGGAGGCGATCGAGGCGCTCACCGAGCTGAGCGAGCAGGAGCCGGGGGCCGGCGCCGTCGACTACGACGCGCTCGCCGTCCTCGCCGAGCGCGAATGGTCTCCGCTGGGCGCGATCGAATCGATCCGTGCGATGGTCGAGGCCGTCGACGTCGGGCGATCCGACGAGGCCCAGCCGATGCTTCCGCTGGCCACCATCTCGGTGACCGAGGACATGGCGACCTGCATGCGTCTGCACGCCCTCGGGTGGAACTCTGCCTATCATCACGAGAACCTCGCTTTCGGCCTGGCGCCGGAAGACCTGAAAACGATGGTGACGCAACGGCTCCGGTGGGCGCAGGGCACGATCCAGGTGATGCTGCGCGAGAACCCGCTGGTCCAGAAGGGCCTGACGCTCACCCAGCGCCTCATGTACTGGGCCACCATGTGGAGCTATCTCGCCGGGTTCGCGGCCATCGCCTACATCGCGGCCCCGGTGGTCTACCTGGTGTTGGGCATCCTGCCTGTCCAGGCCTACAGCTGGGACTTCTTCCTGCGACTCATCCCGTTCCTGGTGATCAATCAACTGCTGTTCCTGGTGGTCGCCCGAGGCACGCCGACGTGGCGCGGCCAGCAGTACAGCCTCGCGCTGTTCCCGGTGTGGATCAAGGCCTGCACCACCGCATTCCGCAACGTGTACATGAACCGCCCACTCGGCTTCGCCGTGACCCCGAAGACCAAACAGTCCCAGGATGCGTTGCCATGGCACATCGTTCGGCCGCAGCTGATCGCGATGGCGCTGCTGGTGGTGGCATCGGTGATCGGCATCGTGCAGCTGTATCGGGGTGCCATCTCCGTTCTCGGTGTGGGCGTGAACCTGTTCTGGGTACTGTTCGATCTGGTGATCCTGAGCGTTGTCATCACCGCGGTGCGGTACCGCGGTCCCGATGAGGAAAGGCAGTGATGGCGAACTTCGCGACCCGCAGTGTGGACGGCGGTGCCGTGGTGATCCGGCCCGAAGGCCGGCTCAACATGGTTGCCGCCCCCCGACTGCGAGACCAGTTGCACGAGTTGGTCGGATCGGGTTCGTCCCGGATCGTCGTCGACCTGTCCGGTACCGATTTCATCGATTCCTCGGGGCTCGGCGCACTCGTCTCCGGCCTCAAGGTGGCGCGCCAGGCCGGCGGTGATCTGCGGATCGCCGCCCCCACCCCGCAGGTGGTCACCGTGCTCGAGCTGACCAACCTCAATCGTGTTCTCCGCGTTCACCCGTCCGCCGATTCCGCATTCGACGGGGCCTGACGGGTCCAGGCCCGCCAACCGAGACATCGAGGCCACGGCGATGACCGAGAACACCGCGACCCGCACCCTCGAGGAGACCACCTCCCTCGAGACGTTGGATCACATCCACGCACTGCTCGCCGACCTGCTCGCCGAGTGCCCGATCGACGACATGGACGCCATGCAGTTCGAGCTCGCGGTCGCCGAGATCGGCGCGAACGTCGTCGAGCACGCCGGCGAGGGATCCACGGTCACGGTGCGCCTCGAACTCGAGGTCGCACCGGATCGGGTCGAGGCCCGCTACTCCGACGACGGGAACCCCGCCCGTGTCGATCTCGACGCGATCAGCCTGCCCGACGACTTCGCCGAGCGCGGCCGCGGCCTGGCCATCGCGATCAACGTCCTCGACGAGCTCGCCTATCGCCGCGCCGACGGCAAGAATCACTGGCGACTGGTGCGGAACCGTTCGGCCTGAACCGTTTCCGACACCGCTCCACGACTGTCAGGTCATGCCGCCGACTCCTGGGTCGCCGGCGTCGCAGCGATGGCCGGCGCGTCGGCTGCAGGGCATGGTCGGCACCGGATGTCGGGCGACGGTCCGGTGCGCTTGCGGCGCACGCTCCCACCTATCCACGTACAACCGCGCCTCCGAACTGTGCGGCTGTCACTCCATCCCCATCATCGTCTGGTTTCGGTCGACCGCGACCACAGCGGCCGCGATCACACTCATTGCTCTCAGGTGATGGTGACACCGCCGTCGACTGTGATCGCCTGCCCTGTGACGTATCCGGAGGCATCGGAGACCAGCCAGATGAGGGTAGCGGCCAGTTCACGCGGGTCGCCCTGCCGCCCGAGCAACATGCGGGGCGCGAGGCCGTCGAGATAACCGTCGCGGTACTGCTCGGTCATCTCTGACGCGAAGAACCCCGGTGCGAGGGCATTCACTCGAATGCCCTTGCGTGCGCCCCACTGTTGGGCGAGGTCACGGGTCAGTCCCATCAGCCCGGCCTTGCTCGCGCTGTACGCGGCCTGCGGGAGTCCCGCGGTGGTGATCCCAAGAATGCTGGCGATGTTGACGATGGCGCTTCCCGGCTCCATCACCCGCCCGCATGCCTGAGCGGCCCAGTAGGCTCCGTTCAGGTTGATGTCGACGACCGAGCGAAATTGTTCAGGAGTCTCCCTGGTCGCCGGGTGAGCGGTCGCGACACCGGCGTTGTTGACGAGGATGTCGATCCGTCCGTATTCGGCCATCGCCGCGGCGACCAAGGCAGTGCACTGATCCGGGTCAGCGATGTCGGTGGCGATCGGCAGCGCCGCGCGACCGGCAGCCCGAACCCGGGCCGCCGTCTCGTCGAGTTTGTCGAGTCGCCTCGCTGCCAACACCACGTCGGCACCGGCCTCCGCAAGGCACTCGGCAAAGGCGACTCCGAGGCCAGACGAGGCGCCGGTCACCAAAGCCACACGGCCGTCGAGCCGGAACTTGTCGAGCACGTTCGTCATGAGACTTCCTGTTCTAGAACCAGCGTGGGTTCATGTCGGATGCGGTCCGGTCGCCACTGGCCAGCAAGTCGAGCTGGGGTCCGACCTTCGGCAGTTCGTGAGCGAAGAAGTACTGTCCGGCCATTCGCTTGCCCTGGTAGAAGTCGTCGGCCTGGTCGCCGACGACGAGCAGTTGCTCAAGCCACATCCAGGCCACGACGACGTGTCCGAACGCCTCGAGGTACACCGACGAGTTCGCCAGCGCGACAGTCGGCTCACCGTCGGCCCACAGGGCCTCGGTGACGTCGAGGATGCGACGCCAGGCCTTGTCGAGGTCGTCGGCATGATCTACGCCGACCCCACGCGCACGGCTCGTGGTCGTCGCGATCCGCGTGCCCAGCAGCCGCAATCCGGCGCCGCCCTGCATGACGACCTTCCGGCCGAGCAGGTCGAGTCCCTGAATTCCGTGTGTTCCCTCGTGAATCGGGTTCAGGCGGTTGTCGCGGTAGTGCTGTTCGACGTCGTAGTCGCGGGTGTACCCGTACCCGCCATGCACCTGGATCGCCAGGCTGTTGGCCTCGAGGCACCACTGCGACGGCCAGCTCTTCGCGATCGGCGTCAGGACGTCGAGGAGCAACGCCGCCTCGGCTGCCGAGGCGGCGTCGCTGGCGGTGTCTTGTTCGTCGACGAGTGCCGCACAGTAGAGGCCGAGCGCGAGTGCGCCTTCGACGTACGCCTTCTGGGCAAGGAGCAGACGGCGGACATCGGCGTGTTCGATGATCGGAACCGGTGGCGCCGACGGATCTTTGGCCCCGACGGGGCGGCCCTGCGTCCGGGTACGGGCGTACTCCACCGATTTGCGGTATCCGACGTAGCCGAGCGATGTCGCGAGGAATCCGACGCCGATCCGGGCCTCGTTCATCATGTGGAACATGTACGACAGACCGCGGTGCTCGTCCCCGACCAGAAAGCCGACGGCCCCGGATTGCTCACCTGGAGAATGGTTTCCGTCTCCGAAGACGAGCAACGTGTTGGTCGTTCCGCGGTTGCCCATCTTGTGGTTGAGCCCGGCCAGGATGATGTCGTTGCGCTCGCCGAGTCCGCCGTCGGGCGCGGGCAGGAACTTAGGGACGATGAACAGGGAGATGCCTTTGACTCCCGGTCCGCCACCGGGCGTCTTCGCCAGGACGAGGTGCACGATGTTCTCGGTGAGCTCGTGGTCTCCGCCTGAGATCCACATCTTCGTCCCGGTGATCCGATAGCTGCCGTCGTCGGCACGGATCGCGCGGGTGGTGATGTCGGCGAGCGACGATCCGGCATCGGGCTCCGATAGACACATCGTGCCGAACCACCGCCCCTCGAGCATCGGACGAACGTAGGTCTCGACCTGCTCATCGGTCCCATGCGCGGCGATCAGGTTGGCGTTCGCAGTCGTCAGGAAGGGATATGCGGCAGTGCCGGCGTTAGCTGCCTGGAACCAGGCCATCGAGGCGCGCGCGACCGTGGTCGGCAGTTGCATTCCGCCGATCTGCTCGTCGAACGGCCCAGCGATCAACCCCGACCTCGCGTAAGCATCGAGTGCCTTTTTCACCTCCGGGATCATGGCCACAGAGCCGTCCGGACGCATTGTCGGCTCCTGCGCGTCGGCCATCTTGTTATGCGGCGCGAAAAGCCGTTGTGCTAGTTCGGCGCTCAGATCGAGGACGGCGTCGAAGGTCTCTCGCGAGTGTTCGGCGAAGCGTTTCCGGGCGGTCAGCGCGGGCACGTCGAGCCACTCGTACAGCAGGAAGTCGAGGTCGCGGCGGGACAGTACATCGATCATGAGCGCGCCCCCGAACGGCTTCGCCGGCTCACATCGACACCCCACCGTCGACCGGAAGAACGACGCCGGTGATGTACCCGGCCTCCTCGGAAGCAAGAAAGGCGATGGCATCAGCCATCTCGGAGGGGTCGGCGAACCGGGAGATGGGGCCCGTGAGTTCGGCGATCTTCTCGTCCGGGATGGAGGCCGTCATCCGTGTCGCGGCGTTCGGGGAGATGGCGTTCACCGTGACGCCGAACGCGGCCAGTTCCTTGGCGGCGGTCTTCGTCAGCCCGATGATCCCGGCCTTCGCGGTGGCGTAGTTGGCCTGGCCGCGATTGCCGTGCAGTCCGGTGTAGGAGGTGATGTTCACGATCCGACCGAACTCTTGGACCCGGAAGTGTGGTGCGCATGCCCGGATGAACTTGAACGTGCCGCCCGCATGGACCCGCAGCACCTGGTCCCAATCGTCGTCGGTCAGCTTCCACAGCACCTTGTCCCGAAGTATTCCGGCGTTGTTGATCAGGATGTCGACCCGTCCGGTCTCGGCGACCACGGTCGACACGACCCGGTCCACGTCCTCGGTAGCGCCGACATCGGCGGCGACGGCGATGCCACCGATCTCGCGAGCGGCCGACTCCAGTTCGTCCTTGTCGAAGTCGACCATGAACACCGTCGCGCCGGCCGAGACGAAGTGCGCTGCAAGCGCCTGCCCGATACCTCGAGCAGCGCCGGTGACGATGACGGACTTGCCGGTGAAGTCGAAGGTTATGTTGCCCATGCAGAATTCCTGTCTGATAGTCCAACCGGTGTGACCGGCGGACCTGGCCGGTGTCGAAAGCTCAGCCCGAGCGGGGACTCGCGGATTCAGACCGAACTATGCGAGCGCATATTTATATGCGCTCGCATATAGTCGCCCTACGGCCCGAAACCTGTCAACCCCGAGCGACGGAAGAGTCACAATGAGCGCCGAACACACCCCCGCAGTCGAGGCACTGGGGCCCTCGAAAGCCGCCGCACGAATTCGGGCGGCCGCCGCCGAGGCGTTCGCCGCCAAGGGCTACGGCGCCACCACCACACGGGAGATCGCAGCCCGGCTCGGGCTCAGCCCAGGCGCCGTGTATCCGCACTACAAGACGAAAGAATCGCTGCTGTTCGCGATCAGCCTCGAAGGCCACCGCGCCGCACTCGCCGCGGTCACCGGAGCCGACGATCCTGGTGCCGCTGCGGCCGCCCGCCTCTCCACTACCGTCGCCGCTTACGTCGCGTGGCACGCGGACAACCACGCGCTGGCCAGGGTCGTCCAGTACGAACTACGTTCCCTGTCTCCCGAGCACCACGCACTCATCGCCGACCTCCGCCGGTCGACATCGAGCGCATTCCGTCTGATCATCGAAACTGGTTCGGAGTCAGGCGAATTCGATCCGTTGGATGTTGAGGCGGCAACACTGGCAATCACCTCCCTCGGCGTCGACGTGAGCCGATGGTTCCCATCGAACACCTACGCCGATCCCGAAGCCCTGGCCGCGCGCTATGTCGAACTCGCCCTCCGGATGGTCGGATACGAGGAGGCCGTGCGAAGAGTACGTTGAGACCATGATCGCTTCAGCGATTTGACCGGAGTGGCGCTCTACGCCGTTGTGGTCGGGTCGGATTGTGCGTCCGCGAGTTTTTGAACCAAGTCGAGCTCCAGGTGGACGTTCGCGAGAATCCCTTCGACTGTCGGAGGAGTCGGATGGGAATCGTCGCCGAGGACGCTCTTCACCACCATCTCGGCGAGGTCGTTCGCTGCGACCTGATCCTCGCGGCCATCCAGATGCCACCAAGCGATCCAGTTCAGCATGCCAATCACACCGAGAGCAGCGGTGCGGGCATTGACGGCGCGAAAGGTGCCATCGTCGACACCAGCCTCGATCAGCTTGATCAGCTCCCTGAGCACTCGGCGACGGCTCGAGGCGTAGGACTTTGCCAGGTGGTCGGGCAGATCTCCCTCGGATCGAATCAGCAGCCGGAATCGATCTCCATGAGCCATCTGGTGCAGTGCCATCGACCGCGCCATGCGCCGTAGCTTGTCGGCAGGACTTAGATCAGACATCGCATTGATCTCGTGCAGCAGCTGTGCAGGCTGCCCAGCGATCTCGGTGACCAACTGGATGAAGAGGTCGTCCTTGTTGTCGACGTAGTGATAGACGGCCTGACGGGTGAGCCCAGTGGCATCGGCGATGTCCTGCAACGTCGTGCCTGCAAATCCGCGCTCAGCGAACAGGCGTGCTGCGTTCTCCTTGATCTCCCGCTCGACCAGTTCGCGGCGGACATTCGGCCGCCCCCGGCGCCGGCGAGCAGAGGGGGCCGAGTCGGTGGAAGACGGCGTCATAACTACCAACGCTAGTCTGCCCTGTAAAACGCCACGAGGTCGATCCGCTCGCTGACGAGTGCACCTGCAGCATCACCTTCGAAGCCGACCGGTACCTCCGCGACCACCAGCGCGCCAGTCGTGCGTCGAATGCGCTCCCCGATGTCGAAACGGTCGTAGACCGTCTCGCGGTCGTCGGGTCCGGTAAGCCAGTACGCCCTCGCCGACGGGAGGTTTTCGACCAGCTTTCTCGCGTCTTCCGACCACGGGCGCACCGTGACCTCGACCGCCACGGTGTCGGCGGCGGTGCGCAACCGTGGCGGGGCCAGACGATCAGTGAAGCGCCGGCCACTCGACTCGAGTGGTCGGCCGAGGACCCACGCGGTGACTTCAGGCGCGGACGGGACCTCGAGAGCATCAACGTTCGCGTACGCGGCGAGGCCCGGCCTGGCGACGTCCGGCGTCGACTCGACAAAACGCTCTACGGAAACCTTGCCTGCGCGTGTCATGTAGGCCACCATCAATTGTGCAACTGGCAGGTCCAGTCGTTCCGGGAACGAGTCCCACCAGGCCATCGACCGTTCGGCGATGGCCTGCAGATGCTCAACGGCGGGGCGTCGCGCGGTCTCATAGTTTTCTAGGGCTTCGTCTAGTGCGCTCGCCTCGAGGAGAGACCTGTCGAGTGCTATCGCATCCTCCATGGCCAGCTTGGTCCCGGAGCCGATGGAGTAGTGCGCGGTGTGCGCCGCGTCGCCGATGAGCACCACGTTGCCCGTGTGCCACCTGCGGCACCGGATAGTCCGGAATCGAGTCCACTTTGTGCGATTGCCGATCAATGGATGCCCCTGCAGAGTTTCTTTGAACGCCTCTTGCAGATAGTCGAGCGACACCTGATCACTATGCGAGTTCGGCGTCTCCTCAGTCGATATATCGAATCCGGCGCGCTTCCACGTCGCCTCGTCGGTTTCGATGAGGAACGTGCTGCGGTCCTTGGCATAGGGGTAGGCGTGCGCCACGAACGTGCCATGTTCGGTAGTTACCGGGACGAAGATCGCGCGAGGAAGCGCAAAGTCGGTGCCGCACCACAGGTACAGCCCGTCGCCTTTCGCGATCGACGGATCGAAGTCGTCGGTCAGGCCGGTTCGGGTGGGACTCGATATACCATCGGCGGCCACGATGAGGTCCGCGTCGAGGTCTGCTACTGCGCGGCGATCACTGAAACGCAGGTTGACGCCGACGCCACGCGCGAAGGCCTGCAGAACCGATAACAGCTCGGTACGTCCAATGGCCAGGACTTCGCCCGACGACAGGTGCACCTCGTTGTCACCGACGCGCATGGAGGCCTCGTGTCCGTACGCCGCGGCGACGATGCCGTTGAGCGAGTCTTGGTCGGCCTGGCGTAAGTTGTGCTGTGTCCGCGAGGCGAGGCCGACTCCGAAGCCGAAAGTGCTATCCGGCGTGCTTTGCTCGTAGACCGTCACCACCGCGTCGGGATGGCTGAGCTTGAGTAGTCGGGCTGCGTACAGTCCCCCGGGTCCCCCGCCGAGAACCGCGATGCTGTCCAGCTTCACTTCCCGACTCCCTCAGCGGTCAGTTCTGTTTCCTGTTGTGCTGCCACCTCGGCACGTAGTCGCTTTTTGTCGATCTTGCCGACATTGGTCTTTGGCAGTTCAGGCACCCACACCAGGCGTTCGGGCCACTTGTACTTGGCGACACCCAACCTGCTCATGTGCTGTTGCACGTCGGCGACACTCAGCGTTGCACCGGTTGCCGACACGAGGAAGGCGCACGCCTTCTCCCCTAGCCGCACATCAGGCATGGCGACCACGGATGCGACCGCGATGTCGGTGTGCTTCATCAGCAGCACTTCGACCTCCTCGGCGTTGATCTTCTCGCCGCCGCGGTTGATGAGGTCTTTGATCCGTCCTTCGATGGAAAGGTGTCGCCGACCATCAGCCAGGTGCACAGCGGCGAGGTCGCCCGTTCGGAAGAAGCCATCGGAGGTGAAGGCGATTCTGTTGTGGTCTGGTGCGTCGAAATACCCGGGGATGGTGTAAGCGCCGCGGCAGCACAGCTCTCCGACGGTGCCGTCGGGCATTTCCGCCTCGCTGTGCGGCTCGAGGATGCGGAACTCGTCCGATGGGCCGATCGGTGTACCGACCGTCGTAGTTCGCAACGACTCCGGGTCGTTGGGTCGACTCACGAGGAACATACCTTCGGACATGCCGAAAAGTTGTCCGGCCCAACGGTTTGCACCATCATCGACTCGATGAAAGACCTCTGGCGGCACTTTCGCTCCGGAGAGGATTGACCGCTTGAGCGTACGGAGGATGGGATCGAACTCTGGCGTGAGCAGCGCCTGATAGTGGCCGACACCGATACCGATATCGGTGACGCCGTGGCCAGCCATCAGCGCGAACGCCGGTCCGACATCAGGATTGGCCAATATCAAGGCGGCTCCCACTGAATGCGCACCGTGCAGCGAACAGGTGATCCCGGCGTTGTGGATCACTGGAGTGATGTGGGCGAGGACGTTGGACTGATTCCACCCCAGTGCTTCTGCGTACATGCGGGCGTTGTTCCAGTATTCGGCGTGGATTCGGGGGATCACCTTCGGCAGGCCGGTTGTCCCGCCCGATAGCTGGAAGACGACGACGTCCTCCGAATCGGTTTCCCTCTCGACGTCCTCGACGAATGCCCTCGCGGCGTCGGGATGGATGTCGCCCCCCAGGTCTTCGATCCGGTACGTGTCCTCGGTGGCCGCTTGCGCCCCGATGGTGAGGATTGTGCCGAGTGTGTCGTGACTCTTGGCAACGTCTCTGGCGAACTCGACGAGGTCGAATTTCAAACCCGCCTCGGCGATGTGCGCTTTCGCGCCGACCTTACGGCTGATGTGGCCGATTTCGTGCATGCGATGTTGCGCCAGGGTTGCCACCGGAATCAGACCAGCTTTGATGGCGCCGTACCAAGCCAGCACGGTTGACTGGCGGTTCGTGGCCTGGAACAGCACTGGGTCGAGCGGCTTGAGACCTAGTCCTCCGAGCCCGGCGGCGATCTGGTCGCTGCGCGTGTCGAGTTCGCGGTAGGTAAGGGCGCCTTCGACGGTGATCAGCGCGGCGCGGTCCGCGTGGCGGGTGGCGGATTCGTGCAATTGCGCGCCGAGCGGGACATCGCTCCACTCCCCGCTGGCACGGTACTGGGCGGCGCGATCCGCGGGATGATGAATGAGACGTCCGCCCCAATTTGATGCAGTCACGTTCTCTGTCCTCGATTCACTCGGTCGGCGCGGCGGCAAGGAGCATGGTCAGCTCGCCGGCGTGATCGGGATGATCTGCCGGCACGATGCCTGAGTAGACGGCCGACCAGCAGCCGGGGCAGCATTGCTGCCGGAACACGACTTTGGCGTCGATGTACTCCGATGGCGCGGACGTCACCTGTGGGCCGGCCTGGTTTGACGGGCCCTCGTATTTCGCCAGGGCGAGGTGGCCGGACTTGGTGTCGCCAAGTCGCCGGCCGCAGTGCGCGCACGCAATGACTCGAGCGTCACCCACACGCACTTCGGCCAGATTGTCGTCGATGCGGCGCGAACTCCGTAGATCCACTGTGTCCGCCGGCGCGGACGGTGTCTCGGAGCGCTCGCGGCGCTGGTCGATGATGTGCGCGCGCAGGGAGTCCGTGGCGGCCTCGTCGACCTCCCCGTCGTGGAACACGACGCCATAATTGATGCGCGCCCCCTCGATCGTGACCTTGCCGTTGGCAAGGTCGTAGGCGACCGCCGCGGGCTCGCGACGAATGGGGTCGCCGTAGCCGCCCCCGCCCTGCCAGTGCATGTACAGCACTTCGCCCGGAGCCAGATAGGTCTCGGCGTAGTTCGTGCCGTATTCGCAGCGGCCGACCAGATCGTCAAGCCTGCCAGGGAGCCTGCCGTCGGCCAGAAGCTCCTCAACGCCAGCATCGCGGACCAGTACCTCGACGCCGGTGTTACCGGGCTGGCCGCCGGCCAATCCGCCGTTCTGCGCCACCGCTTTTCCTGCGGAGGCCAAGGCGAGCATCATCGGGATACTGCTGCCGTACGGGGTGACAGCGATCGAGGCACTCACTCCGCCGCGCTGACGACCAGGCCCCCCGGAGTCGGGCTCCTCGCGTCGCCACAAGGTGAGCAGCGGATAGAGGAACTCGGTCATCTCAGTGTCGGGAATACGACCCATCGGGATGCAGAACAGACCACCGGTGTCCATACCGTCAGCGACCGGCCGGGCACCGTACCCACCGGCCATCGGTTCCATCACGACGTCGAGGAATGGGACTGGTTGCGGGCCACGCTCGTCGAGACCGGCGAGGACGGCGGTGTCCCACGTGCCACAGCACGAGGCCTGGACGCTGGTACCCAACTCGATGTCGCGGTCGAGCATCTGCGACAGACACTCCGCGACCAGGTTGCCCGTGAGCCACGCCGGACCGATCGGCCCGCGGCTCACGGCAGCCGGGAAGCTGGCGTTGTTGATCGTTCCCTCTTCGGCGATCAAATCGAAGCAGCGCATGAGACCGCCGGCTGACCATGGGATGTCGCCTGCAAGGATCGGCAACAGTGCCAACATCACCCCGCCCCGCATGCCCGCGTAGGTGCAGTTGATGACGCCCGTCTGCGGGTCGGTGCCGGTGAAGTCGAAGGACAGGCGATCGGAGTCCTTCGACATCGCAACGGTGATCTTGTGGAGTCCGCGGTCGCCGAGCGACCCCTGATCCTGGTAACCAGTAGCCCGCCACGTCCCATCGGGCAGCGCGGAAAGCTTGGCACGAAGGCGCGACTCGGCGTCGTTCATCATGCGCTTCATGACTGCCTTGACGGTGTCCGCGCCGTACTGCTCGATCACCGCGAGGAGGCGATTGCGACCCACGGTGTTGGCACCGATCTTGGCACGGAGGTCCAGGCCCACCAGCATCGGTACACGCGAACGCCGAACCCAGGCGTCGGACACATCGCGCTGCAGGATGCCATCACGAACAACCTTGATCGGAGGAGTCGGCACGGACTCGGAGAAGACGTCCTTGGCCGCCGGATCGTAGGAGCCGATACCGGAGCCACCGAGATCGGGCTCGTGGCAAATGGCACTGGTCCAGGCAAACAGCTTGCCGTCATGGAAGACCGGCTGGTAGACAATGACGTCGCTTTGGTGCAATCCGCCGCCTACCCAGGGATCGTTGCACAAGAACATGTCGCCCTCGCCGATGCCCGGGTTCTGCGCCCGATTCTCGAGGGTCCAGTAAATCGCAAGGTCAACCGCTCCGACGAGCATGGTGTTGTAGAGGCCGACCTGGACTTCCTGGCCCACCTCGTCGCTCACGGCGAAGTCGAAGTCGTTGGCGTCGGTCACGATCGGCGATCCCGACATCCGCTTGAGGGCCTCGCCCATCTCGTCGGTCACCGACCAGAGTCGGTGGCGGATCACTTCGTAGGTGAGCGGGTCAACGGAGTCGATTTGTTCTTGGGTAACGGTGTGCAACTCGATGTGTGCGCCGACGGCCCGACTGAGCGCGTCCGGGTCGAGGGGCCGACTGGTGAAGACATCGGAGCCGGGGATTGGTGCGGTCATGGTTGAAGCTTCTCCTTAGTCTTCACGCCCGGTCGATGGCGATATGCAGGTTCCCGAGGCGATCCACGGTTCCGGTGGTGTCGTCTGGGACCACGACAGTGGTGGTCGGCACCTCGATCACCGCGGGGCCACGGAGGACGTGACCGGCGCGGAGTTGGGTGTAGTCATAGATCTGGGTGTCGACGTAGCCGCGGGCGGCGCCGAGGCACACTTTGCGTATGCCTGTCAGGGCTGCCGACGGATCTGCCGAGTCTGCCTGTTTCAGTTCGGGCAATGTTGGTGTGAACGGCAGGATGCCGGTTCCACGCACGCGGTAGGTGATGGCCTGGATACCCGCCTCCCGGAAGCCGCTGTCTTTGCCGTAGAGCTCGGCGTAACGGGTCTCGAAAAGGGTTGCAGCGTCGGCGACATCCTCGGCGCCCAGTTCGCCGCCCGGGATCGCCGCCGCGACCTCGGCGAGCTGCATCGAGTAGCGCATGTCGATTTCGCGCTCGATCTCGACCGCCGAGAACTGGATGCCCTGGCGGTCCAACAATTCGCGGACAGCGGCCTCGAGCTCCTCGAAATTCTTCTGTACCCGCGCCGGGTCAAGCGGAAGCGTCGCCGGATCGGACAGCTCCTTGGCCAGTACTATGTCCGACGACGCCAGACCGTATGCGGAGAACGCAGAGGCGACCTGGCCCAACGGAACGACTACGTCGGTCGCGCCGATCTCTTGCGCGTACAGCCCGCAGTGGGCAGGGCCGGAACCGCCGAACGCGTACACGATGAAGTCGCGCGGATCGTGTCCCGCCTCGACCACGGTCTTGCGCAGGAGGTCTCCGGTCTGCGCGTTCTGGACCTCGTAGATCGCGGCCGCCGCGTCCTCCACCGAGAGGCCCAGCGGCTCTGCGATGCGAGTGCGGATCGCAGCGCGAGCCAGGGTCACGTCAAGAGAGCGTCTGCCGCCGAGCAATCCACGCTCGGGAATGATGCCCAGCACTAGGTTTGCGTCGGTGTTGGTCGGCTCGGTTCCACCATTGCCATAGCAGGCGGGCCCGGGAACGGCCTGAGCGCTGTGTGGGCCGATCTGCAGGTTGCCGCCGGCGTCGATCCAGGCGATTGCGCCGCCGCCGGAGCCGATCGCATGCACTTTGAGGGTAGGCACGTTGATCGGGTGGTGATTGATGATCGTGGTCGACGAACGGACTGGCTCACCGTTGACCACGAGGCCCGCGAGAAAGGTGGTGCCGCCGGCGTCCGTGGCAATGATGTTCTCATGGCCGAGCTGTCGACCGAGGGACACCGAACCGACCACGCCACCGGTGAGGACCGAGCCTACGGTCGAGATGGCGTTCCCTGGGGCTTCGGAGGCGGTGATGGCGCCACCGTTGCTCTGCATGACCAACAGTGGCCCAGAGAGCTTCTCGGCTCGTAGCTTGCCCTCCAACTCGCCGAGGTAGTCGCGGAGCCCTGGCCCGATCTGAGTGCTCATGATCGTGGTGGCGTTGCGCGCGAACTCCCGGATGCGAGGCGACACTTCGCTGGAAATCGCGACGAACAGGCTGGGGTCTATCTCGTGGGCGATCTCGCGTATGCGCTTCTCGTGCGCCGGATTGCGGAATGACCACAACAGCGACACGGCAAGTGCGGAAACACCTTCTGCGACCAGAACACCGATGGCCTCACGGACCTCGTCCTCGTTGAGAGCGACGACGACTCGGCCGTCGCGATCGATGCGCTCGGTGACCTCGATCGCATGGCGCTTCTTGATGAGGCCGTGAGACTTGCTCTGGCTGAGAGGATTCTGCAGTTCCTCAGGCGCACGACCCAGATAGCGGCCTTCGACGTTCATGATGAACACCGAATCCCGGTGGCCCTTGGTGGTGAGGAAGCCGATATCCGGCACGTTGTTCATCACCAGCGCGTTCAGCGACGACGTGGTTCCGTGCGCGATGTGGTGTGTGTCTGCCAACATCTCCGACACTTGCACACCGAGTTGCTCCGCGAGCACGCCCAGCACGTCCATGACTCCCTCGGAATAGTCCTGAGGGGTCGAGGGAGTCTTCCCCGCCACGATCACCCCTTCGCCGTTGTCGAGGACGGCGTCAGTGAACGTGCCGCCGACGTCCACTCCGATTACGTAAGCCATGTGCCTTCACCTTCTTAGAGCGGACCCCATGGTGACGGACATCACCACTCGGCTCTTGCGCTGATTATTCGTCTACTGAGACGATAAAGTCAAGCGATAGGCTAAAACCCGCTGACCAGCATTAATGATTGACACTGTCGACATATATGCCTAATATTCGACGTCTACGCAGAGGAAAGGCGGCCATGAGGACTCACCGGATCGGACTCGTCGTGCCGAGCAGCAACATCACCGTCGAGACCGAGATGCCGGCCATCTTGAGTCGCCATCCCACAGCGGAGTTTTCCTTCCACGCCACCCGGATGCGCATGAACACCGTCTCTCCGGCTGGCCTCGCAGCGATGAACGCCCAGCGTGAACGCTGCATTCTGGAGGTCGGAGACGCGTCGCCCGAAGTCATCCTCTACGCGTGTTTGGTAGCGATCATGGCGGGCGGGCCTGGCGAGCACCAGCGCGTGGAGTCCGCCGTCGCCGAGCAGCTGGCCGCCGGAGGCTCCGATGCACGAGTTCGTTCCAGCGCGGGCGCCCTGGTCGAGGCGCTGAAAGCGCTCGACGCCAAGCGAATTGCCCTCGTCATGCCCTACACGAGGCCGCTTGCCCGGCAGGTCGTTGGATACCTAGAGGCTGAGGGCTTCGACATCCCCGACTGGTGCGCGCTGGAGGTGGCCGACAACAACGAGGTCGGACGCATTGCGAGCGACGACGTGATGAAGGCTGCCCGCTCGATCGACCGAACCGGCCTGGACGCACTCGTAATCAGCTGCTGCGTACAGATGCCGTCGCTGCGCCTTGTACAGCCTGCCGAGGACGAGTTCGGCCTACCTGTGATATCCGCCGCAACTGCCGGCGCGTACAGCATCCTGCGCAGCCTCGGCCTCGACGTGAACATCCAGGGCGCAGGCAGTCTCCTTCGCACGACCACGCCCGTACAACCCTAGAAAGGAACACCGCTATGCCTGACAGCCACCAGCACCTGGTTCAAGGCGTCGACCACGTCGCCTACCCCACCTTTGATCCCGCAGAAACCGTGCGGTTCTACCGAGACACACTCGGATTTCCTGTGGTGCACTCGATCTGCGCCGCCGGGTGGGGCCCAGACAACCATCCAGACTTCATTCACTTCTTTTTCGACATCGGGAACAACGACCGCCTCGCGTTCTTTTACTACTTCGGACTCACCGAGTTTGCAGGCGGCCCCCAGGGCGACGTGTACTCGAAATTCTCCGCAGACGTCCCGAGCTTCTTCATCCACTCACGCCACCTCGCCATCCACGTCAACAGCGAGGACGACCTCAACGAGTACCATCGCCGACTCGACGCAAGCGAATGGCCGGTGGAGATGAAGGTCCAGCACGAAACCATCGAGTCGATTTACACGCACGATCCCAACGGCTACATGATCGAGATCACCCGTTCCCTGCGCCCGGTCACGCCACAAGAAGACCTCGACGCGAATCTCACCATCGACGCTCTCCTCGACGTGGTCGCCGGTCCAACCCCGTCCATGGATGCCCTGCTGGTGCGCAAAGCCGAACTCATCGTCGAACGCGCCGACAAGTGGCCGAGTGAGCAGCCCGCACTTGCCGAGACCACGGAGGTTCCGGCCCGATGACTTCAGTTCTCCTTCTCGACGTTCCAGAAAACCGGCCGATCGTAGCCGTGGCTGCCGACTCGAACACCGTCACAGTCGAGCGCGTGGGACCGTACTTCAAAGTCTGTGCTCCGGGCGAGATCGTGATCGATCGGCGCGCAACCAACGCCCGCCATGCCGTCTGGTACAGCAGCATCGCGGGTCTTCTATCCGCCAAGATCACTCAATGGGACAAGGACGCACTGCGCCTGGAGTCGCGATGAGTGCATCCACTCCCACGCGTCTCGGGGCAGGGCGTTTCATCGAATCCGCCGCCCTCCCGGCGAACACGGTCACCACAGCGCACGAGTTGACAACCATCGACGGCGCGAAGGTCCACGGTCTGCTGCGCATGCTCCCCGATGCCACCACCGTGGTGTCGATCATGCACCCGCGCATGGACACAAGTCATCACGTGCTTGTGCCGGAGTTGGTCGCCCGCGGCTTCGCGGTGTGGACTCAGGGGACCCGTTCGACCAACAACGATCTCAATCTGATCCATGAGCAGGCCTTGCTCGATGTCGCCGCCGGTCAGGTTTTTCTCCGGGACATGGGCTTCTCCAGGCGCGTCTCGCTCGGCCAGTCGGGCGGCGGCACTCTGTTCGCATTCTATCACCAGCAGGCTAATTTGGTTGCCGCAGACAGGATCTCGACAACCCCGGCCGGCCGCAAGATCGATCTGGCGTCCGCGGACATGCCAGCACCCGATGGTGCCATCTTCCTTGCTCCACACCCGGGGCAGGGAAACCTACTGCTCCGCGTGATCGACCCCTCCGTCGCGGACGAGTCGGACCCGCTCTCGGTGAGGCCCGATCTCGATCCGTTCTCGACGACCAATGGTTTCGCCACCCCACCGAGTTCAGCGCGATACACGGCCACGTTCATCGAGCAGTATCGAGCCGCGCAGGCCGAGCGGATCTCCCGGATCGACGACAAGGCGCTGGCGCGTGTCGCACTGGCCGCACAGGCGCGCGCGCGTTTCAAGCGATTCGGGGACGTCGTCGACCGCCGTGCTTCACTCGCACCTCGGTTGCTGACCGTCTACCGCACCGATGCTGACCTGAGGTTCACAGACTTGTCGATCGATCCGAACGACCGTCCGTACGGTTCGCTGTTCGGTCACCGTCCCGACGTGACGAACTATGGCCTGATCGGTTTTGCACGGTTGGTCACTCCCGAGGCATGGCTGTCAACCTGGTCGGCCAATTACACGAACGCCGACTTCTTCCGCTGCGCGCCCGGCGTGCACTCACCGACACTGTTCGTCGAGTTCACTGGCGACGTCGCTTGCTTCCCCGACGACGCGCGGCGAATGGTCGCTGCGCTCGGAACCGACGACGTGGTGCACAAGCACGTGCCAGGTACACATTTCGGCGGGCCGATCCGACCCGGTGAGCCCACCGGCGCCGGCCTCGCTGCAGTCGACATCGGCGACTGGCTCGACGAGCGATTCCCCGGATGACCGCCGACAACTCCCGCGTCGTGACCATCCTCTGCTTGCTGACACTGGTACTCGAGGGTTACGACGTTGTGATGTACGGGACTGTTGTTCCTTCGCTCCTCGAGTACGAGCCGTGGGGTCTCACCGCCTCGGAGATCGGTTGGCTCGGTTCGATCCTCGGACTCGGGATGCTTGCTGGTGCTCTGCTCGCGGCCTCCTTCGGCGACCGGATGGGCCGACGCCGTACGCTGCTGATCTCCGTGACAGTCTTCTCGGCCGCGATGACGGTGTGCGCGGCCACCAGGGACTACGAGGTCTTCGCCGTCTCCCGGTTTGCCGTTGGCGTCGGCATTGGGTTCCTCATGCCGACCGCTACCGCAGCCATTGTCGAGTTCGCTCCAGCGGCATGGCGCAACCGGGCGGTCTCGCTGGGCTTCGCCGGCACTTCTGTCGGCGGAATCGCAGCCGGCCTGCTGTCTGTGTGGCTCATTCCCACGCTCGGATTTCACGCGATGTTCTGGGCGGGAGCGCTCCCGGCGATCCTGCTCATCCCTGCACTGTGGTTGCTGTTTCCACAGGCTCCCGCAGGTGCACCCCGCGGTCTGCCGATGGTCACGCCTCCCGACCAAGCGCCAAAGATAGCTCTGTCGCAGGTGTTCCAGGCGGCGAACGCCCGCACCACGCTGAGCTATTGGGCACTGATGGTCATTTGCCTGCTACTGATCTTCGGCACCGTCACCTGGCTTCCGAAGTTGATGGGGGGTGCCGGGTACTCCGTGGCAGCGGCTTTGACCTTTCTGTTGGTGCTCAACATCGGCGGGCTCATCGGAACCCTCTCCGGTGGTTGGCTCGCCGACCGCTTCGGCGTGCAGGCGATCATTGTCGCGGGATTTCTGGCCGCTGGACTTGCCCTGTTCGGTTTGATCTGCAAACCGCCGACTCTGGTCGCCTGTCTTCTGGTCGTCGTCGCCGGCTCGGGCACCGTGGGCACGCAGATCCTGCTCAACGCCTGGGTGGCCTCGAGCTATCCGGCGACGTGCCGTGCAGCAGGGGTGGGCCTGGCACTTGGGGTCGGCCGCTTGGGCGCGATCGCCGGACCCACCTACGGCGGATACGTAATTTCTGCCGGCGCCGGGTACAGCTGGCAGTTGGCCGCATTTGCACTTCCCGCAGTCGCGGCCGCAGTGATCGCGTCGACAGTTCGCCCACGGCCGCCGGAGTTCTCGGCAGAGACACAATGACTGCCGGCAGCGGCACCCGCGACATACCGTGTCGAGCACGTCGACACCGACATCGGCAGTGCGGCGCACGGATGCCCATTCACCAGCTAGCAACCATGCTCTCCCACCTTCCTTCTGCCCCAAAGCAGTTCGTAGCTCACCAGTCGTCGCCCCGCTCGACGCGGCCCTTCCGTCGAAGAAGGGCGTCACACCTTCCGAACAAGTCCGCCAAGGAGGCGCAATCCAATGCGCGAAGCAGTAATAGTGTCTACCGCCCGAACCCCCATCGGGCGCGCCCATAAAGGCGTCTTCAACGACACCTCGGGCCCGGCGCTCGCAGCCCACGCCATCGAAGCCGCAGTGGCACGTGCTGACCTGGAACCAGGCGAAGTCGACGACGTGATCCTCGGCTGTGCCATGCAGGAAGGTTCCACCGGATACAACGTGGCACGTCAAGCCGCTCTGCGTGCCGGCCTTCCGGTCACTGTGCCCGGAATGAGCCTTGACCGCCAGTGCGCCTCCGGGCTGATGGCCATTGCAACCGCAGCCAAGGAAATCGTGACCGACGGTCTGCGAATCGCAGTCGGAGGCGGCGTCGAATCGATCAGCCTGGTACAGAACAAGCACCGCAACACCTTCCGGACCCAGGACCCGTGGCTGATCGAGAACGGGCACGACATATACATTTCCATGCTCGAAACCGCCGAGAACGTCGCCGAGCGCTGTGGCATCTCACGCGAAGCACAGGACGAGTACGCACTCGAATCTCAACGACGAACCGCAGCTGCCCAACACGCCGGACTGTTCGCCGACGAGATCGTGCCCTTCTCCGGAACCACGGTGGTCCCCGGTGCCGACGGCGTCCCGATTGCCGAGACGTTCACCCTCGCCCTCGACGAAGGCAACCGGCCCTCAACCACAGCCGACGGACTGGCTGGGCTCCGCGCGGTACTGCCGAATCGCCCCGGCCACGTTGCCACCATCTCGGCGGGCAACGCCTCGCAGTTGTCCGACGGTGGCGCGGCGCTGGTGCTGATGGAAGGCGCTGAGGCCGCCAGGCGAGGCCTCGAGCCGCTCGGCGTATACCGGGGAATGGCGGTAGCTGGATGCGAGCCCGACGAGATGGGTATCGGTCCGATACACGCCATCCCGAAACTGCTGATGCAGCACGGTCTATCGATAGACGACGTGGACCTGTGGGAACTCAATGAGGCCTTCGCCTCGCAGGCGGTGTACTGCCGGGACACGTTGGGAATCGACCCGGCGAAATACAACGTCAACGGCGGCGCCATCGCGATCGGACACCCCTACGGCATGAGTGGCGCCCGTATGGTCGGCCACGCGCTGCACGAGGGCCGTCGCCGCTCAGCCAAGTATGTCGTCGTCACCATGTGCGTCGGCGGTGGTATGGGCGCAGCGGGACTGTTCGAGCTTTGATCATAGGGGTACACCTGCGCCGGGCACCCGGTCAGTGACCGGTGAAGACCGCGGGGCGTCGCTCCACGAACGACTGCACACCTTCGGCTGCGTCGCTGGTGGTCAAAAGCTCACCCAGGGTAGGCAGGAGCCGGTCGATCGAGGCCTGGTCACCACGCTGGCGCGCGACATGCGCCGACTCCAACACCGACTGGACGCTTCGGGGCGCGGCACTGGTCGCGATCGTGGTGGCAATGTCCTTCGCGCGCTGGAGAGCCTGGCGGAAGTCGTCGGCGACCTCTTGAACGAGTCCGATTCGCTGCGCTTCCTCCGCACCGAATTCGTCCCCGGTGAGAATCCAGCGCATGGCATTACCCCAACCACATTCGCGAGGAAAACGAAACGTTGCACCGCCGAACGGATAAATCCCGCGGCGCACTTCCATCTGGGTGAACCGCACGTTCCCAGCGGCAACTCGTATGTCGGCAGCGAGCAGCAACTCGATGCCCAAGGTCATCGCCCAACCGTGCGCAACGGCCACGATCGGCTTCGTCCACGTGCCGTCCAACCGCCACGGGTCACGCCCCCCTGCAGCAAAAGGGCTGGCGCCGCTCGTCAGTAACGGTGCCACATCGATGAGGTCGAGTCCGGCTGTGAAGTGGGTGCCATGGCCGTACAGGACTCCGACCCGCAGGTCGTCATCCGACTCCAGCAGCGCGTACGCGCGAGACAGGTCCGAGATCATCTCACGAGTGAATGCATTGTGCTTCTCTGGTCGATTGAGGCCGATGAGGAGAACGTGCCCGTCTCGCTCAACCGTGACAGTAGCGGCGGCGAATTCTGTTGATGTCATCAGCGGTTCATCCCGGTTCGTCGATGGTCTGGCCGGGGCCACACTCCACCGCGCCAGTAGACCTAATGGTCTACTTCACTAGCGTAGTAGAATCCTCGGTCTACAAGCAAGGTGGCGGTCACATTCAGGAGATCGCAACGCGGACGGAGGATCTCGATGGCGGTTCGCGATCAGCTCATCACGACCACGGCGGGGTTGATGCGTCGTAAGGGGGTTGCCGCAACCAGCATCGCTGACATCCTTGAAGACAGCGGGGTGGCCAGACGCTCGATCTACTTGAACTTCCCGGGCGGAAAGTCTGAACTGGTGACCGCTACAACGATGGCCATGGGCGAGGCGATCACCGCGGCGATCAGCGGGGTGATGGAACGAGACGATCCAATTGTCGCGTTCGCCAACATGTGGTCATCCATGCTCGCCGAGTCTGATTTCGATGGCGGCTGTCCCGTATTGGCTGCTGCCCTAGGGCAGCACACAGCTCCCGAGGCGACCGCGGTTGCCGTGGGGATCTTCGGCAAGTGGCGTGAGGTGATCGCGCAGCGGCTGATATCAGATCACATCGATCCGCACACCGCAGGCACGCTCGCAGCGACGATCGTCATGACGATCGAAGGGGCTGTCGTGATGTCGATCGCCTCCAAGTCCGCGACACCGTTATACGAGGCGGCGACTCATCTCAATGAACTGGTCGCTCTACATCGCCCGCCCGACAGGTCAAGATGATCTGATGATTCAGCCGCTCAGCGCCTGGTCAGCGCGGTGTTGTATGTACGCGCATACGCTGCCGTTCGGGAAAATACCACTGCAGGATCGCACGGAGCTGTTGTGCGTTGTCGCGGCCCCAATCGCGCTGCAGCTCGGCGGTTAACGAGATTGCAGTGACGGGGTGGGCCCCAGCCTGGACCATGCGATGAACGGCGCTGTCGTGAGCGGTGGGGCTGATGCCACCGATCGCGTCGGTGACCGGGTAGATCTCGTACCCCTCGTCAATCATGTCGAGGGTGGGAAATGCCACGCACACCTCAGTCCACAGGCCGGTCATGATCACTTTGCGTCGACCGGTCGCTTCGATCGCGGTGCGGAAGTCGGGATCCTCCCACGAGTTGAGGGTGGTGCGATCGATCTCGGGCACCTGGGAGAACTGTTCTCGGACTTCGGGAATGGTTGGAGTGTTGGCGCCGAGCTCGACACCAACGGTACTCAGCACGACGGGAAGGTTGTAGGCCACAGCGGCTCGGGCCACGGCGGTCACGTTGAGCATGAGTTCGTCGCGCGAGATGGAGCCCACGCTGTCGACCTGTTCTGGCTGGTAGTCGATGACAGCCAGCGCGCAGTTGTCCGGGGTGAGCAGATGGTCGTTGTGTCGAACAGCGGTGACGCCGGCCATGTAAGTGCCTCTCTCGCTTTCAGATGGTCAGGGATGGACGGAGCGCCGGATCTCAGCGAAGCTCCCGTCGCCCAGATCAGGGTCGGGAAGTGTGTTGTCCGGGTCGTGGATGGCGGTTGATCGCCCCTCGAGGCGGACTCGACGCAGCCCCTCCAACACCATTCGGCGGCCCACGTCGGTGAACCTGTCCACACGGGAGAGGTCGAGCAACACACCTCGGTCAGCCGGGGTTGTCTCCATGACTCGTAAAATGACTTCGGCACCACTGAATTGCACAGGGCCCCGGAGAATCAGGATCGTTTCCGCGTCAGTGGCGTCGACATCACGCAGAACCGATGCACCGGAAGGCTCGACACCCATCAGGTGCATCCCCATGTCGTCGGACAGCCTGGCGAAGACCCTGGTCCCGCGCACACTGTTGCCGTGTGGGTCCAGGCGAGGAGAGAACACTGCGATCCCGCACTGCCCAGGAAGCGCTCCGATAAGCCCACCGGCAACACCGCTCTTGGCTGGAATTCCTACGGTGGTGAACCATTCGCCTGCAGAGTCATACATGCCTGCAGCCGCCATGACGGCCATGGTCTGTCGCGCCACCGCTGCATCCATCACGGTCTCGCCGGTCTGCGGGTGCCGTCCGGCGTTGGCCAGCGTTGCGCACATGACGGCCAGGTCGCGCACCGACACTGACACCGAGCACTGCCGGATGTAGCCGACGACCGCACGGTGCGGCTCGACATCGATGATCCCGTAGTTGCGCAACATGTGCGCGAGGGCGAGATTGCGGTCTGCACTGGAAAGCTCGGAGGCGCAGACGTCTTCGTCGATCACCAACTCTCGGTTGGCCAGCTGCGAGAAGAACGCCTGCACCCGGTGTACCCGCTCGTCCCCGCCAGCGTCGGCGCTGACCAGCAACTGGTGGGTCGTGATAGCGCCGGCGTTGATCATGGGATTCTTCGGCCGGCGCGACTCCTTTTCGAGTGATAGTTCGTTGAACGCTTCCCCGGAGGGTTCGACGCCCACCGAGCGACGCACCACCTCGGGGCCGCGGTCGATCAGTGCTGCGGCGTAGGCGAACGGTTTTGAAATGGACTGGATGGTGAACGTCGTATCGGCATCACCGGCGGCATAAACCCGCCCATCGGGTGTGCACAGTGCGATCCCGAGCCGATCGGCCGGCGCCGTGGCCAACTCCGGGATGTAGTCGGCAACAGCGCCACTACGGTCCTCGCGCACCGAGGCCAAGACCTCGGCCAGATAATCTTCGACAGGCGACTTCATACCAGTCTCCCTCCAACAGGCCTATCCGTCGGTCACCGCCGGGGTACGGATCTCAGCGGGTGAACTCAGAAGCTCATCGGGGTCGGTACGTTTGCGGGCTCCAACCCGAGAGTAGGCCAATGGATCAAAGTCACTGCGCGTGCTGGGCAACGTACCTTCCGGGACGAGATAGCGCCCGTTCCGGAAATCACGATGCAGATCGCGGCCCAAGATGGCTCCCGCAGTGTAAATTCCACTGAGCAGAACGCCCTCGGTCGTGGGGCCCGGTCGACAACTGGCCCCGGCCAAGTACAGTCCGCGAATTGATGTTTTGGGGCCCGGGCGGGCCAGCGCCATCTGGTGCGTGTTCATCTCGATCCCGTAGGACGCGCCTTGTGTGGACTGGGTGTAACGCTCCTGGGTCAGCGGGGTTGCAGCCTCTTGGTGAACCACCCGCCCCTCGATCTCGGGCAGCACTGTTGTTGCTCGGTCGATCATGGCGTCGGTCAGCGACTTCTTGACGCGCTGGTATGTTTCGTCGGCGGCATAGTCGTGATCTCTTGTCGTCATCGGCGTGGCCCCCCCCACATGCGATGGTCGCCCTCCATGGGGAACATCACCTCCAGGGAGCTTGAACCCGGCGGGGAGTACCGACGGTTGCCTGGGTCCTTGAGGTCCGAGCAGTGGACATAGGCGGGAATGACAGGTGTGACGCGGTCCAGCCAACTATCGACGGTGTCATCTGCGCGCAGCCTGCTGATGTCGTTGAGATCGTCCAGCGTCGACCAGGTCGGCATTGAGAAATGGTCGCGGTTCGGGTAGATCCGGGTCAGGTCGACATCGACACCGAGGAAGGCGTTGAAGAATGGATGCGACATCCGGAAAGCGTTGACCCTTCGCAGGTCTGACCGTTTCGCCGACCCGGTCGGAAGGAGATCGTTGTACGTCTTCTTCAGATCCGCGGTCGAGACCACGACCGGCGCGTGATAGGTGGCGCCGCTCGCGGTGCGCACTCCCGCGGCGACTCCATCTCGGACTATGATCTGGTCGACGAACTCGCCGGTGATCGCCTCTCCCCCATGCTGCTCCAGTGTTGCCAGTAACGATGCCGCCAACATCTGTCCACCACCTTCGGGAAACCAGGACCCCCCTTCGATGAACAGTCTGTAGTAGGCACCGAACGCCGCGAAGGGCAGGCGCGAGGGTGGACAGTTCAGACTTCCACACGGCGACACCGTCATCAGAGCCTGCAACTGCGAACTGATGCCGAACAGGTCGAGAACTCGCTTGAGCGGCAACAGGGCGATCGATGCGTACGGACCCATTGCCAGTGCGGATCGCGCGAAACCACCGACACCAGACACCGAAGGTCCCCGATCGATCGCACGACCGATGTGACGTGCCGCCCGCAGTAACGTGCTAATTTGACGGCGCTGATCGGGGAACGCATCAATGAGTCGCTGCTCGTAGAGCCCCCAATCCGTGGGTGTCTCAAATGTCAGGTCCGGGAAAACGATACGCTCATAACCGGTGTCATCCATCCGTCGAAATGACAGTTGGTCTCGGCCTATTCCGAGCCCGCGCAACATCGTCGGCATATCGCCCCCGAAACCGCAGTCGGCCAGGTGGTGCACCCCTACCTGCCACTCCCACTTGCCTTTACGCCGAAACACGTGTGTGGTCCCGCCGACAACGCTGTACTGCTCGAGGACGACCGCCCGGCGTCCGGCTGCAGCCAGCGCAGCGCCCGTGGTCAGGCCCGCCAAGCCGGAGCCGATGATCACGGCATCAACTGACCTCACTGATGCCTTCTGCGAACGCTTGTCCATCTGGCGTGCCACCCCCCGGTTCGATGGCCAGTGTGGGCCGTCGGCCACGGTACTAGACTGATCGGTATACGTCTAGGCTCTTCCGCCGTCCCCGTGCGGAGCTTCCGCCACCGACGTCCGGTCGATGTCGTGATGGACTGTCCTACAAACGAATTAACCCCCGCGACGTTTGCTGACCCGGTGAGTGCAGCGGGTGCATTGATTTGCCTGGACCGGAGGGCACAGTCCGTCGGCGACACGTGTCGACCGAACGCGCTCGCTCTCTACGGGCACATCGACGCCACCACGAGGTTCCGCGGTCGCCGGGCCGAATCAGGTGATCGCGGAGCGTGCGCCGTATCGCTGACCCAACCATTCCGCCATACGTTCAGCTGCCAATTCATAGCCAGACGGATCTTCAGGATGCAGGGGCGCTCCGAAGTGGGTGCCTCTGATCTGCCCGGTTGTCAGATCTGAGGACGCAAGCGCTGCGGTCATTCTCTGTACATCCTGAGGAAAGCACGCCTGGTCGCCAGTCAGCTCGAGAAACAGTGTTGGTGCGGTAACTCCCGGAGCACACCGGACGAAATCTGCGCGAGTGTGATTCAGCGACCAGGTGGACAGCCAGGCGCCGGGTGTCGACAGTCGTCCAAATCCAACGAGCCCGTAGTTTGTGAGATCCGGGCGGTTTCCGAACAGTGACCCATACTTGCGCTCGTTGGGGTCGAGCGTCAGGTCAACCGATCGCAAGTCCGCGTCGGTTCGGTAGACGGTGACGATTCGAGGTGCCAGCGCAGCTTGGCGGTCGCGAAGCAATCCGGAGTGGAACGCTGTCTCCCTTGCGCGCCGTGTCGCACTGTCAGCTTCCCATGCTGCTCGATCGATGCGTTCAATCCTGGCCAACTGCGCTTCGCGATAGCGGGCGACGAAGTCGGGAGCATAGCGGGTGTGGCCGGGTTCCGGGTCGAACCCGTTCTCAGGCGAGTATGGGTCGAGGTCGGGATCGCGCGAAAGCGGGTCGTTTTCATCGACAACCGAGGGGTCGATCAACCGGGCTAGGAGTTGCCCCTGCCCCGGGTGCGGTGCGAGGAATATCGCGCCGTCGGGTGCCGGCAGGTCAACGTCGGCCATCGGTACCGGTCTGCCACTGGCCGTAGTGCTAATCCGATCGTCGGGATCACAGTTCGCCTGCTGATGGTAGAGCGCCGACAGCGTTCCCCCGCCCGAATGGCCAACTGTGACCACGTTCTCGAAATGTCGCCGGAGGAATTGGTGCCCTGCGGCGGCATCGAGAATCGCTTGTTCATGCAGTAGCGCTATGTCATTGTTCACCGATCGCGGTTGCTGTGCCCACACCGCATAGCCCTCGCGCACAAGGTATGGGATGAGCCCGTGATGCGTAAGGTCCTGTCGCGGGTGCATGAGCACCGCTACGGTTGTTGCACCCGGGATGTTCCTGAGGACCCCAGGGACCCTCGCTCCATCGCTCGTGGTGAGTTGATGTACCGACGTCGTTGTTGCGGCGGGCATCTCCGCGTTCGTGGGGTAACGTCCGGCGCCGAGGCGGCTCATCTGGCGACCACCCTAAGAGCATCCTTGTCGTGTTGGATTATCTGTGCGTTTGCAAGTCCTGCGACGCAGGAATACCACACTGCATGCCGACACCCTGACTCACGCCTATCGATAGAGATTTCCGGGTTGTATTCGCGACTGCCGATCGAGATCCGAAAATAGGGACCGACCCTGTCGACACGCAAGGATGAATCCTCATTTGACACCTCGACGATTCCGAGATTTTCGGGGATATCGAGCACGTACATCGAAAACACCACTATCGTGCTCCCGGTGTCGCGTGTGCCGCATCCCATGTCGGCGCGTTTTCAACAATGAGCTCCGCTTTCCGCGCAAGGAGCTTGGCAAAATCCGGCGACGGTTCCGCCATGATGTCGAGCAGAGCGTCGATCGTGAGATTTGCATCCAAGTCTTCCTGCGGCGTAACCGGACGCAAGGCGCGCGTGATCTCGAACATATAGCCGTTGGGGTCAGTGGTATAGATCGACTCGATGGTTTCGTGCTTGAGCTGCCTGTAAACTGGCCAGTCGCTGTCGTCGAGGCGTCGGCGATATTCCAGCAGATCAACTTCGGAGTCAACGTGGATCGCAAGATGTCGCGACTTCACGAAAAAGTCTGGTACGTCGTTCGCAAATTGCCCGTGCGCGTCTCCCTTCGCCCCTCGGTGCGGGGGTTCGAGACCGAAGTAGTAGAAGAATGCGATCCGGTCATCGTTGCCGATATCGAAAAAGAAGTGAATGAAGTCGGGATGATTGTCAGGCCCCCACCCTGCCGCACAGATGGAATGCACGACAGGGAATCCGAGGACGTCTCTGTAGAAGTGCACCGTGCTCACAGGGTCGAAGGTTGGGAACGCAGCGTGATCGACCCCTCGAACCAGGTGCGGTTTGTCAGTATCCATATCGTCTCCTTGGGCTATTGCGATCCGGCTGTGGCGTCCGGCGAGTTCAGCAGCGCGCCGTATCCGTCGATCGTGGTTGGGAGTCGCAGCGCGCGCAGGATGCTGAATGCGCCCGCTGTTGCAGCAGACAGGACGGGGAGCCCGAATTCTCGCTCCGCGTCTCCGATCAGCGGCAGCGACGGCATCTGCACGCAGCAGGACAGAATGAGTGCGTCTGCATCGCGGAGGTCGAGCGAACGCGCCGCAGCCAGGACCTGGTCGCCGGGAATACGTCCCACAGCAGCGTTGTCCTCGACTTCGAGTGCGCGCCAGTCCACGACTTCCACGCCCTCGGCTTCGAGGTAGCTGACCACTCGTTGAGCCAGTGGCCTCATGTACGGGGTGACGAGCGCGACCCGGCGAGCGTCGAGTGCTCTCAGCGCCTCGAGGAGCGCGCCGGCGCTCGACCGGACTTGCGCATGATCGTGTGCATCCCGCTGCGCGAGGTCACCCGAGATTGCGCCTTCCGCGCGTCTGTGTTCGCCAGAACTTCCTGCCATCAGGGCGACCAGGCAGGCATAGAGGACGAGATCGGTGGATGCGTCGGCCAGCTCCTGGCTGGCACGCTGTCGCTGCGCGTTCATTGCTGCGAGCCCGTCAGGAGAGACCGACGTCATAGCGACACGTGAGGAGTGGAACGAGAATTCGACGTCGGGATGTTGAGTGAGAATAGCGGGGAGTTCGGTTTCTACAGTGGTATTCGAGCTCGGAACGATCAGACCGATTCGGCGCCGGTTCATTGCGATACCCCCGTCTTGGAGTCTGATTCGGAATCTCCTCTTGTGGTGTTCCACTCTCCGTCTGCGAGTTCGGAGGCGAGTACCCGTAATCGCTTCTTGTCTATCTTGTTGACCGCGGTTCTCGGCAGTTGGCTGACCCATTCAATCCGTTCCGGCCATTTGTATTTCGCGACCCCGATAGCGCTCAGATGCTGGCGCACCTGGTCCAGGTTGACGTGGTCGCCTGGGCCGGTGAGAAATGCACAGGCGCGCTCGCCTAGCCTAGGATCGGGCATCGCGACCACGGCCGCATCAGTGACAGCGGGATGGCGTAGGAGCAGGGACTCCACTTCGGCTGCATTCACCTTTTCGCCGCCACGATTGATGAGATCTTTGATCCTTCCCCTGATCTGGAGGTATCGAGCGCCGTCGATAGTGACCCAGGACGCCATGTCGCCAGTCCGATAGAGCCCTGCCGAAGTGAAGGCTGCGACGTTGGCTTCGCCGGCTTCGACGTACCCGCGCAGCGTGTACGGCCCGGCTGTGCACAACTCTCCAGTCTGTCCGTCGGGAACGGGAACTTCTGATCCCACGTTGAGAATCTCGATCACGTCGTCGGGAGAAAGGGGATTGCCCACCGTAGTGGCCCGTGCAAGTCGTGGGTCACTGAAGCGCGATACCGAGAACAACCCCTCGCCCATTCCAAACAGTTGGCCGGCGGGCACTCCGAGACGGTCGATCGCATCGAACAGTGCGGAGGGGACTGTGGCTCCTGCAAGTACCAGGCCTTGCATACCTCTGACGGTGCGCCCGAAGTCGGGGTGTGTGTTGATGCGAAAATTCGACGTACCGATCAGTGCATGTGTCGCTCGTGCATCACGCAGGGTTCGGAGGTATCCGGTAGGTTCTGGCGAAGGTGCGAGAACCGTACACCCACCCACACTGTGTGGCCCGTGAACTGCGCAGACCACACCCGCGTTGTGAATCACCGGGCTACCGTGGCCGTTGCGGGTCTGTTCGGTGAAGCCGAATGCGTCGGCATACGACTGCGCGTTGTACCAGTATTCCGCGTGTAGGCGTGGGATCACTTTCGGTATGCCGGTGGTCCCACCCGAGATCTGCAGCACGGCAACGTCGGTGAAGTCGATCGTGGATTGAATGGAGTCCACTCGTGCCCGCGCCACGCCGGCCTCGACACCGGAACCGAGGTCTTCGAACCGGAGTGCTCCATCCACCACCTCGGTGTGTGCCCCCACCACGACCAACGTGCGAAGCGTTGGGTGGCCGATAGCGAGGTCCTGGCCGAATTGCACCAGGTCGAGCGAACCGTACCCGCCGTCGACGACATGTCCGACCGCGCCGACCTGTCTCGAGATCTGGCCGAGTTCGTGTTCGCGGTGAACAGCCAGGGTGCACACCGGAATGAGGCCCGCTTTGAGCAGGGCGTACCACATCACGATGGTTTCGATCCGGTTCGTGAGCTGCAGAATAACGGGAGAACCAACGGGCGTTCCCGTTTCGCTCAGGCCGTACGCCACCCGGTCTGCCCACTTGTCGAGTTCTGCGAACGTGATGGCCGCATCGGCTGTTGCGACCGCATCCCTGTCAGGCCACGCAGCGGCAACGGCCCGAAACTGCTCGGCGATGGTGCGATCCTCCCAGTACCCAACGTCCTGGTAGTGCTGAACGAGGTCACGTGGATAGTTCGCCACTGCTTGGGAGGGGTCAAACCCTCGGCTGCTGATTGGTGAGTTCATATCGGTTTCCTGTCAGATTGCAGCCGCGGCAGCATTGGCGACGGAAGCGTTGGCATTCGCAGAACCTGGCGCGAACGCCTCGACGTTCGTGTGCCGCGGTGATGACGCTGGGCGATCGAACTGGACGAGATCGATACGACCTGAGATCAGTCCTGCAACAGCGTCGTCTTCAAGGGCCTCCGGTAGGGAGAGGGCCACAAGGCCTCCGGTTCGCTTGCGCAGTCGCTCACCGAAATCCAATCGATCCAGGACGGCAGGACGGTCCGCAGGACCTACCAGCAGGAAGCCCTGCGGTCTGTTCTTCGAAAGGTCCTCGAGCAGGTCGTCCGCCTCCGATGACCACGGCCCTTCGACGCACTGTTCAACGATCGTCAGTTCTTTGTGTGCTTCCGGATCTCCCTGAGGCAAAATCCTTCCGCTCGCCCGGGTTGTCAGCAGTCCGTCGTCCAGAGGCTGCTCGAGTACCCACGTGTTGAGGTCCACGGACTGAAGCTCCGCGACCGAGATCCTTCGTCCGGCATAGTCTGATAACGCCGTGCTCATGACGTCGGGATTGGACCGGGCGAATCGGGCCGGCGGCACGTTGCCCGCGCGGCTCATGTAGCAGTTCATCAACTGCGCGATCGGCAGGTCGAGGCGTTGAGGAAAACTCTCCCACCAGAGTTGGCTGCGATGTGCCAGGTCCTGGATTCGTTCGACGGCCGGCCGACGGACTGCTTCGTACCGCCGCAACGCTTCGTCTAATCGGTTGAAGTCTGTCAGCGCTCGCACCAGTTCGATCGCATCTTCCATCGCCATCTTGGTTCCCGACCCCACGGAGTAGTGCGCTGTGTGGGCTGCGTCGCCGAGAAGCACCACATTGCCGTGGTGCCATTTCTGTGCGCGCACAGTGCGAAAACGCGACCACCTTGTGCGGTTCCCGATCAGGCGATGGCCGTGCAAGGCCTCAGTGAATGCACTTTCGAGATATCGCAGACTGTCGCTGTCGCTGCCCGATTCGTCGCCTTCAGCATGGCGATCGAGACGTGCGCGCTTCAACGTCGCGGGATCGGTTTCGATGAGGAACGTGCTTCGGTCGGACTGATAGGGATAGGCATGAGTGACGAAGACCCCGTGCTCGGTTTCTACCGGCTCGAACAACGACGTCTCCAGCGCGAAGTCCGTCGCAGCCCAGAGATACAGTCCTGCACCAAGTCTGACCGATCCGCCGAACGCTGGTTCGTTGATCCGCGTGGCGCTACTGACACCATCAGCGGCGATGATGAGGTCCGCATCGATCTCGCTGGCTGCCATCCGCTGCCCGAACCTGACATCAACACCGGCCTCTGCAGCGTGGCGATGCAGGACATCGAGCAACCGAGGTCGGGCGATTCCGATTTGTGCTCTACTCGCCACCTTGGACACCTCGCCGCGGACGCGCATTTGCATGGCATGCTGGCGAGTTCCCAGTTCGATCTCACGGAGCGTTTCCTCGTCTGCCTCCGCGAGGCGTTCCCTGGTGCGCGCCGCCAGACCCACCCCGAACCCGAACGTATCGCCCGGTCGGCTCTGCTCGTACACGACAACTTGGCAACTCGGACGTGCACGCTTCAACAAGCGCGCGGCATACAACCCCCCGGGTCCACCACCAATCACGGCCACCCTGCGAAGCTCCAACGTACGACCTCATTCTTGGTCTCGTTCTTGAAATTCAACGTTTGAGCTTAGTTTTCAGCTTCTGAGCTGAATTGTCAAGAGCCGTGCCAAGTACCCTGATCGCCATGACTGCAACGCCCCCACCCCCGCGCCGCGAATCGAGCAAGCGCCGCGAGATGGTCGAGAACGAGATCTACGAAACCGCCGCGCGACTCTTCGCCGACAACGGATACGCGGGCACCAACCTCGGCGACATAGCCGACGCGGTGGGCCTCAACCGCGGATCGCTGTACTACTACGTCAAGCGCAAGGACGACCTTCTGGCCATTCTGGTGCGGGCCGCGACAGGCGACGCCACCGCGGCAATCCGTGAGATCACCTCTCGCACAGACCTCAATGCCGCCGAGAAACTGCATGCCATAGCTCGCGGCAGCGTGACCCGGCAAGCACTTCATCCGCACCGTCTTCGCATGGTGTTGAAATCGGAATCAGATCTCCCAGAGGAGCTGGCCGAAGCTCATGCCCAGGGTCGACGCGCGGTTCTTGACGAGCTCACGAGCGTCCTCGACGAGGGCATGAGAGCCGGCCTGTTTCGTCAAGGCGAGCCAGACGTGGCAGCCCTGGCGTTGATCGGGATGTGGAACTGGATCTCCTGGTGGTTCGATCCAGACGGGAACCGGTCGGTCGAGAGCGTGGCCGAGCAGCTCGCCGACATGGCTGTCGCGGCAGTGACCCGCAGCGAGACCGGACTTGCGATCAATGGCTCATCCACGGAAGCAGTTGTCGCACTGATCAAGAACGACTTGGACCTGCTACTCAGAACCCTCGACGACTAGTACCGACCCTCCGCGCGGAGGCGTCCCCAGCACTCGCGGCCCGACCATTGACAGCGATTCAGCACTACTGTTTGATAATCAGCAGCCTTGTTGAATGTGTCAGGAGTCACCATGCCCCACACCACCGTCTTCGAAGACGTCCGTCTCTTCGACGGAGAGTCAGTTGTCGATCATGCGTTCGTGACCATTCGAGGTCAGAAGATCGACGCCGTCACCGACTACGCCTCATCCCCAACCAACGCTGAGACGGTCAATGGTCGCGGGTGCACGTTGATGCCCGGCCTCATCGACTCGCATGCCCACGCAAAGCCCGGCGCCCTGGAGATGGCACTGTCGTTCGGAGTCACCACGGAGATCGATCTCGGTTCGGATCCGCTCTGGATGGACGATCAACGAGCCGCGGCTCGAACACGAGACGACGTCGCTGATGTCCGATCATCGTCCTTCGGTGCCACCGTTCCGAACGGGCATCCATCCCACTTGATCGGCAGATTCTTTCCACATCCGTTCCCTACTGTCTCAACAGTTGCCGACGCCGGCCCTTTCGTCGAGGAACGCGTCGCGGAGGGCGCAGACTTCATCAAGATGATCATCGAAGACGGCTCCGCACTGAACCGGCCGGCACTACCCGCTCTCCCGCTCGACATCGCAACAGCCCTGGTGGACGCTGCCCACGCACACAACCGCCAGGCTTTTGCTCACGTCACCGCAATCGCCGGTGCTCGCCGAGCCCTTGACGCGGGCATCGATGCCCTTGTCCATCTCTTCTTCGACCAACCAGCCGATGACGTCATCGTCCAACGTATTGTCGACAGCGACGTGTTCGTTGTCCCCACCTTGGTGACACTCGGCGCCTTCTCTGGTGACCGAACCGCTCGGTGGCTCACCGAGGACCCGCGATCAGCCCACCTGCTCACCGAGGAGTGGAAGGCCAACCTGTGTTGCGGCTGGCCTGACAACCCGCACGGTTCTCTACACAACGCACAGACATCTGCTCTGTCGCTCCACCGGGCCGGCGCCCGAGTCCTTGTCGGAACCGACGCAGCCTCAGTCGCTGCACGCGGCACTGCGCACGGCGCCAGCATGCATGACGAACTGCGACTCTTCGTCGACGCCGGCTTCACACCGCTCGAGGCCCTCCGCGCAGCAACCTCCGGCCCCGCCGATGCCTACGGGCTCTCTGATCGCGGCCGAGTGGCCACCGGACTCCAAGCAGACCTCGTACTCGTCGAGGGCGACCCGACGACCTCCATCGACGACACGCTGTCGATCCGCGGGGTATGGCGCCGCGGAACCAAACTCGCCGCCCGCCGCACCCCTATCTCCGCCTAGCACGACACCCCGTTTGATACCGCCGCGCTTCTGACGGGATCTTCTCTGTCTGTCAGAACCGAATTCCCTGCCCATTGGAAGAGAGCTCAACCATGCCCAAAACCGGGCCCAACAACAATCAAATGGCGAAAAGAGCCGCCAGCGCCGCACTCATTGGTACGACAATCGAGTGGTACGACTTCTACATCTATGCCACTGCATCTGCCCTCGTTTTCAACCAAGTGTTCTTTCCATCAATGCCAGCCGGACTCGGACTATTGGCATCATTCACCACATTCTGGGTCGGGTTTCTCGGCCGACCGATCGGAGCGATCTGTTTCGGTCATTTGGGCGACCGATACGGTAGGCGCAAGGTGCTGGTCACAACACTGCTCCTCACAGGAGGGGCCACAACCCTGATCGGGGCCCTGCCCACTGCGGCGGCGATAGGAATCGCTGCGCCCCTCCTCCTCATCGCACTGCGTCTCATCCAGGGCTTCGCACTCGGCGGAGAGTGGGGAGGAGCGGTGCTTATCGCCACCGAGCACGCGGCACCCAACCGGCGAGTGCTGTACGGGACGGCGGCGCAGATGGGTGCCCCTCTTGGACTGTGCCTCTCGCTGGCAGTGTTCGTGCTTCTGTCCGGCTTGTCTGACAGCCAGTTCGCATCGTGGGGATGGCGCCTACCGTTCCTCTCATCCGCGCTGTTGCTCGTAGTCGGCCTTGTGATTCGCCTGCGCATCGATGAGTCGCCAGACATGAAAGAGGTGAAGGAGTCGGGGAAGACGTCTCGCCTTCCAGTTGCGGACCTTCTCCGCTCCCAGGCCGGAACCGTCGCCCTTGCGATTGGCGCTTGCGCCATCGGGGCCACATCAATCGTGTTCAAAACAACATTCGCCTTGAGCTGGGCAACCACGGACCTCAACTACGATCGGTCAACCTTCCTCTCACTCGGCGTGCTCGTGGCAGTAGTGTCCATTGTGGCGATGCCGGCCGGCGCACTCGTTGCGGAGCGTTACGGACTCGTTCGAGTCATCATGTCCGCCCTGGTCTCCGAAGCGGTCATGCTCCCGGTGATGTTCGCGTTCATCGGGACAGGCTCGGTACCCCTTGCGGCCATCGGTATGGGACTGGCGACTATTCCCAACGCAATCTTCTACGGAATCCTGGCAGGCCTGTTGGCCCAGTCATTCCCCGCGCGTTACCGCTACACAGGTATCTCTCTCTCATACCAATTGTGCGGAGCCCTACTTGTGGGGACGACCCCACTGATCGCCGAATTTCTACTTCAACAGACCGGCACCATTGCATCCGTCACAGTCTTCGCTCTGATCCAAGTGGCCCTGAGCGCCGGATGCTCGTGGGTTCTCCTCAAGCGTCGACCTCTTCCCAGTGATTCAGGAGCGCACGACAGCACCCGTCTAGCTGATGCATCGCCCCCGACCGCAACCGCGTAAGCCAATGCCCTACTGGCTGAGCCCCCCCCTTATCTCAGGGTGGTCACACACCCAGAAAGCAGACGCCTGCGTGAACGATGCGACCTTGCGTCACGCGCTGGGCTCACCCCAACAAGCCAAGGGACCTCGGATTGCCCTACTGACAGATTGGAACAGATACGGACATGCTCGAAAACAGGACCGCTGTAATTACCGGCGGGGCACGCGGTATCGGCGCAGAGATCGCACGCGTCTTCGTTGATCACGGCGCGCGAGTTGTGCTCGGCGACCTCGACGAGTCTGCGGCGCAAGAGACTGCGACAAGTCTCCGCGGAGACGCAACAGGAGTTGGGTGCAACGTCGTCGACCCACGCAGTATCGCCTCCATCCTCGAGCGTGCTCGCACCCAGTACGGCAGCGTCGACATCATGGTCAACAACGCCGGGATAGTTCGCGATGCAACCATGCGAACGATGACCGAGAACGACTTCGACGAAGTCATATCGGTCCACCTTCGCGGAACCTGGAACGGTACGCGACTTGCGGCTGGGATCATGCGCGAGAACGGGGGCGGCTCCATCATCAACATGTCGTCGATCTCCGGCAAGGTGGGGTTCGTCGGACAAACCAATTACTCCGCGGCGAAAGCTGGGATCGTCGGGCTGACCAAGGCAGCGGCGAAAGAGGTTGCACACCTTGGAGTTCGCGTGAACGCAATCCAGCCGGGGCTCATCCGCACCTCGATGACCGAAACACTGCCGGCCGAGATCTGGGAACGGAAGATGGGTGAGATACCTATGCAGCGTGCGGGCGACCCAGCAGAAGTCGCTTCCGTCGCGCTCTTCTACGCCTCGAACCTCTCCTCGTACATGACGGGCACCGTCGCGGAGGTCACCGGCGGACGCCATATCTGACCCCCGCCGCCATCGTCTCGTCGTAGGTCCCGGACTCGGTGCACCCGGTCATCCCATTCGTCGGGGCCCGGCGCATCGTCTCCAGCTTCAGCTTGGCGCGCCGGGCCGGCGGCGAACTGCGGATCGGAGATCGGCGCGAACGTCGTCGAGCACGCCGGCGAGGTCCACGGTCACGGTGCGCCTCGAACTCGAGGTCGCACCGGATCGGGTCGAGGCCCGCTACTCCGACGACGGGAACCCCGCTCCACGACCGTCAGGTCATGCCGCCGACTCCTGGGTCGCCGGCGTCGCAGCGATGGCCGGCGCGTCGGCTGCACGCCCCTGGGCGGGTGTGCCCCGATAGGTGACGACACAGCGGCTCAGATCGAGTCCGACGGCCACCGCCGTCATCTCGAGATCGGAACGACGCGACCCGTCGGCCGACGGGTACTCGTTGGTCTTGATCTGGCCGTGCGCCATCACCGGCCGCCCCTTCGCGATCGCCAGACCGACGCCGGTGAGCAGCCGCCGCCAGCAGCTGACGGTGAGATACAGGGTGGGTCCGTCCGTCCACTCGCCGGTGCTCTTGTCGATGCGGCGCGAGGTGCACGCCACGCGGAAGGAGATCACGTCCTCGCCGGTGGTCGTCTGCCGCCGGCGGGGATCGGACACTACGGTTCCGATGACGGTCGTGTACGTCTCAAACATGGTCGTCTCCTACGGGTGTCGGCCACGGGAAGGTGTGGCCGCACCAGCATCACCCCCGACGGCCCCCGCGAACGGTGACGCTCTACGGCTGTGGAGAACCGAGCGGGTTACCCACAGATCGCCGGTGAACCGGGCGCTCGCGTCCTAGGATCGCGGAATGCGTATGCGAGTGTTCCTGGTCGGTCTGGTCGCGGCAGCCATGATGCTGGTGGCCCCGCCCCTCGCGGGCGCGGCGCCGGGCACACAGACCGGGTTGACGGGCCTGACCGACGCGATCGCGGGCCGACTCGCACTGGCCGACACCGTCGCCGCGACCAAGTGGGCCTCTGGCGCGGCCATCGACGACCCGGCACGCGAACAGGTGGTGCTCGACACGGTGTCGCAGCTGGCGCTCGCCCGCGACCTCGATCCCGCCTACGTCCGCAGCGTGTTCCGCGACCAGATCGAGGCGAGCAAGACCGTACAGCGCGGGCTGTTCGCCCGGTGGCGACTGCCCGGTCAGACGGCGCCGCCCGCGACCACGGATCTCGGCCCCGTCCGGACGGCGATCAACGAGTTCACAGTGGCGATCGTCGACGAGCTGGGCGCTGCACGGGGAGTCGTGACGACCCTTCGGTGCCCTCCGGAGCTGGTCGCCGCGACCGGTTCCACCGCTGCCGGGTTCGGCTTCGATCCGCTCCACATCGGCGCTCTGGCCCAGGCCGGGTCGTCGGTCTGCACGGTGTCGACGGGGTCCGACTGAGGCCGGTTGCGGCTCAACCGCGCTTGTTGAGTTCCTTGAGCATCTCGTTGTAGCTGCCGAGGTCGGCATCGTGGTCACGCACCGCGTTGCGGTCGTAGCGTCGTGCCTGCCTGGTGTCGCTGCGCTGCCACTGCACGAACAGTGAGAGCAAGACCACCACGAGCGGGATCTCGCCTGCGGCCCAAGCAATTCCGCCGCCGACGCGCTGGTCGTCGAACAGGTTGTAGTTCCACGGGAGGTTCAGTCCACGGTAATAGGTCTCGGCGATGACCGCGGTGGTCATCATCAGCGCGATGCCGAAGAACGCGTGGAACGGTATCGAGGCCATCACGAGGCCCAGCTTTGCCACCGGTGACACCTGACGCGGCGCCGGGTCGATGCCGATCACCAGCCAGTAGAACAGGTAGCCGCTGATCAGGAAGTGGAGATTCATCAGCAGGTGAGCCGCGTGGTACTGGACGACGGCCTCGTACAGACCGCCCAGATACAGCACGTAGAAGCTGCCGACGAACATGACCGCGGCGATCAGCGGGTGGGTCAGGATCCGGGACGGCGCCGAGTGCACGCCCAGCTGAATCCACTCGCGCGGTCCCGGCGGATTGCCCCGACCCGCCGGCGGCAGCGCACGCAACGCAAGGGTCACCGGGCCGCCGAGCACGAGCAGTACCGGCACCATCATCGACATCAGCATGTGCGCGATCATGTGGATGCTGAACATCGCCGGCGCATAGCGTCCGAATCCCGACGACGTCGCCAGCAACAGCAGCAGACACCCGAGAACCCACGCCACGGTACGGCCGACCGGCCAGGCGTCGCCCCGGCGCTTCAGGCGGATGACGCCGCGCAGGTACACGACGGCGAGGACGATGGCCGCGAGACCGAAGATCAGATCGAAGCGCCACTCGGTGAGAAGGCGGACGAACGTCGGCGGTCCGTCGAGGTCGTACCCGATCGCGTTCTCGGTCGCCGAGATCTCCGCGGTGTCGACGAGGGGCGGCGGCGTACGGCCCAGACCGACGGCGAGCCCGAAGGTCGCCGCGAAGACCGCCAGCTCGACCAGACCGAACCGGACGAACAGCGACGGCTTGGCGTCGGAATCCAGTTGTGCGATGGTCACGCGTCGATGCCAGGCGCCCAACCCGCCGAGGACGACGAGAGCGACCACCTTGGCCACCACGAGGCGGCCGTAGGTGTCGGTGAACAGGTCCCCCAGCGGTACCCGCACCAAGGCGTTGACGACGCCGCTGGCGCCGACGACGAGGATGCACCAGAACGCGACACGGGAGAACCGTCGGACCGCGAGTGCCCGCCACCGTCCGTCGGCGAGGGCGTAGACCACGACGGCGGCGAGGCCGCCGAGCCACAGGGTCGCTCCGATGATGTGCAGGATCAGGCTGTTGGTGGCCACGTCGTGGTTGCCGCCCGACGACGAGTGGCCCGCGAGCGCCGAGGGCATCAGGCTGAACACGGCGAAGGCGATGACCGCGATCGTCGGGCCCCAATGCAGGGTCATCCGCGCGATGATGGCCGCCACCAGCGCGAACACCGCGGTCCAGAACCAGGTGCGCACCTCCGCGACCTGGCTGTACGCGCTCAGGAGATTCGCGGGCCGGATCGCATCGGCGAGCGGTGCCCCACTGACCTCCGACGCCGAGAACGGCATCAGCAAGAGGGCGCAGACAGACCAGGTCAACGCGCTCGCCGCGGCGATACGGATGGCGCGGTAACCCCCGACATCGAGGACGCCACTCGCCTGGGGCGGGACGAAGAACGCGGCGAACACGGCCGAACCGAGTGCGATCGCCGCCGCGAACTCGCCGACCGCGGTCAGCGCCGGTGCGCCGTAGGTGGTCAGCGGCCCCGGATCGGGTACGCCGGTCAGCCGGAGCGCCGACGCGGCGGAGATCGCGGTGACGGCGACAGCGACGATCGCGGCGAGCCAACCCGATGCCCACAGGATCGCGGTGACGACGCCGCGCGGTTCGTTCATCGCGTCGCGATGCTGCTCCGCGGAGGCGGGCGTCGACGTGCGGGTCATCCCTCAACTGTAGGACCGGCAGCTGACGCGATCCCAATTCGACCTGGCCCGCCGTGGCGCACGGCATACCCGCGGCCGTGTCGTAGACTCTCTCTGCCCGGCAACTGGTGTGCGATGTCACGCCCGCCGGTCAGCCTCCGTAGCTCAGGTGGATAGAGCAAGGGCCTTCTAATCCCTAGGTCGCAGGTTCGAGTCCTGCCGGGGGCACTGTGACAGCCTTGCCGGTCTCCGGCCGGTGTGCGCCCACAGCATTGGACAGAGATCTACGTGGGCGCACCCACGTGCCGGTCGCCGACCCCTCGCAACAGGTCGGGAACCGTCGAGGGCACCCCGTGCGTCAAAGTCCTGCACCACCACTTCGGTGGGTCGCGACACCCTGGAGGATCATGACGCTCCCCGGCCCCCTGTCCGGATTTCCGCCGCTGACCCCTGGTCGTCGAGACCAAAACGACTCGGAGAGTTCACTGTTCGGTGTCGACCCCGCCGAGATCCAGGAGATCGCGCGTGCCTGGCGGGCTTCCGGGATCGCGATTCACGCCGCCGACGTCGAGGCGATGGGCGCGGTCATCGGTCCGTCGAGTCGCGTGGTGCGTGCGCTCTCTGCAACAGTCCGCCCCGCGCGCCTGGCGATCGACTCGATCGGCGAACGCCTGACCGCGATGAGTGGGATGCTGCGCACCTTCGACGCCACGACGGCCGCGACCGACGCCCGCTCCGGAGCACTCTTCCACGCGCTCGAGGACCGCTGATGCGGCCGACCATCTCGCAGTTGCGCGCGTGGAGTCCGCAGTCGTTCGCTGACACCGGATCCGCGGCGGCCACCGTCGCGGAGTCCCTCGACACCGGCATCGGCACCGCGGTTCGCGCCTTCGATTCCGCGTCGTCGTGGTCGGGTGTCGCCCATGATGCAGCGCACCGGGTCATCTGGGCGGAGCACGACCACGCGGGCGAGGTACGCAACGTGCTGCACATGGTCGCCGACGAAGCGACCGACGCCGGCGCCGACCTCTGCCACGCCCGCGCCTTCGTGCTGGGCGTCGTCCGAGGAGCCGAGGGGCTGGGCTTCACCGTCTTCGACGACGGCACGGTCACCCACCCCGACACCGAACTCGCGGGCCAGGCCGCCCTTCTCGCGGACTCCGTTTCCGATGCGCTCGACACCGTCGACTTCCTCGACGAACGCTACGGCGAACGGCTCGAGGGTCTCGCCGCGGATCTCACGTCGATGATCACCGGCCAGCCCGATGTTCGGCTCCCGGGCGGTACGGCATCCGACGCCGACTCCGTCGTCCGCATGCTGGAGACGCTGACACCGACACGAGTCCGCGACGTCGTCGAACAGATGAGTTCCGACGACGTCCGGCGACTCATCCAGGCGAACCCACACGTCGTCGGGAACCTGCCGGGTGTCCCGTTCGCCATCCGGGCTCAAGCCAACGAGATCAACATCCGCAACGCACTCGCCGCCGAGAACCGGGCCGGCCGCGGACAGGGACGCCGAGCTCGGACTCTGCGAGGACTACTCGAGCCCGTGCGCCAACCGAACGTCGACGCAACACGCCGCGGCGACGACGGCCTCGTCGAGCGAACCTTCATCACCTTCGTCAACACGCCGCGGGGGCGCATGGTCGAGATGATCGGTTCGTTGGGGCCCGGCACCGCGAACACCGCGGTCTACGTTCCTGGCACAGGCACGAGCCTCGACACCGCGGTCGGCCGCAACCGCACCGCGGCAACCGAACTCGCGACCCGTACAGGCGGCCCGGTGTTTCTCTACCTGGACGGAGACCTCCCTCCCGATCTGCGCACCGCGGCGAGTACCGGCTTCGCCGCCGCGATGGCGCACCGTCTAGCACTGTTCGGTTCCGAACTCGACACCGAGATCGCGGGCCGCGCGCCCGGGACGACCACCACCTACATCGGCCACAGCTACGGCGGGTCGGTCGTGGGCTCGGCCGAACAACTGGGCCTGGCACCGGACCGGGTCATCTACGCGTCGTCGGCGGGCACCGGAATCTACGACACCCCGCATCCCGCGGGCGTCGATCGCTTCTCACTGACCTTTCCCGGCGACCCGATCCACTACGTGCAGTCCCTCCCCGGCAACCCCCACGGCCACGACCCCGACACCGCGCCCGGCGTGATCAGGCTCGACACCGGCACGGTCGACGTCCACGAACACCCAGTCGACGCAGACGGACGCACAGTCGACGGAAGTGGACGCACGGTCGACGGGGGCCTGGTCACCCACGGCGCCTACTGGAACGATCCGGAGTCCACGGCCTTCCAGAACATGGTGAAGGTCATCGTCGGCGCCGAACCCGACCTCTACGTGCCGCGTAAACCCGATGTCGCCGAGCTTCCTCCACCGCCTCTCGGTGCGCCCGCTCCGCTGTGGTGGCTCTATCTGTTCAACGATCATGCCGACGGCGACATCGATCTGCCGGGCCCGATCCCCGACATCCCGTTACGGCTGCCGTGGTGACTGCCCGTCGCGGCCGACGTCGACCGTCCCCCGCCATCCGCCGATGAGGCGCATCGAGTGGTAGATGACCAGCGCCGCGACCGATCCCAGCGAGATGCCGGCGAAAACGAGATCGCCGACCTGCCAGGTGTAGTCGGCGATGCCGATGATGAGCGGGATCGCCGCGGTGAACTGGTTGATCGGCTTGGAGAAATCGACCTTGTTGCTCACCCAGATCTGCACACCGATGACGCCGACCAGACCGTAGAGGGCGGTCGTGACACCGCCGAGCACGCCGGGCGGTATCGCGGCGATCACGGCGCCGACCTTGGGCGACAGCCCGAGCACGATCGCGGCGGCACCGGCCACCCAGTAGGCCGCCGTGGAGTAGACCTTGGTCGCCGACATGACGCCGATGTTCTCGGCATAGGTCGTCGTGGCCGAGCCGCCGCCGCTGCCCGCCAGCATGGTGGCGACGCCGTCCGCGGCCAGCGCGCGACCCATGGTGGCGTCGTAGTCCTTGCCGGTCATCATCGCCACCGACTTCACGTGGCCGATGTTCTCGACGACGAGCACCAGGACGACGGGAAGGAACAGTGGCAGAACACCCAGATCGAAAGTGGGCGTCTGGAAGTCTGGCAGACCGACCCACGCCGCGTCGCCGATGCCGGAGGTGTCGATGTAGTCGTTGTCGCTGTCGATCCGATCGAGGATCAGCGCGAGGACATAACCGACCACGACGCTCACGAAGATCGCGAGCCGTCCGAGCAACCCACGGAACAGGACCGCGGAGGCCACCAGCAGCACCAGCACGATTGTGGCGAGTACGGGGTCCTCGACGAAGTTGTTCTTGGCCGCCGGTGCGAGATTGAGACCGATGAGAGCGACGATCGCGCCGGTCACCACCGGCGGCATCAAGGTCTCGATCCACCGGACACCGGCGAAATGACTGATGAGTCCGATGACGACGAGCATCGCGCCGACCGCGACGAGCCCGCCCAGCGCCGAGGACGCACCGTCGGAGGCGACTGCGGCCGTCACCGGCGCGATGATCGCGAAGCTCGAACCCAGATAGCTGGGCAGGCGGTTGCGGGTGATCAGCAGGAACAGGATCGTGCCGACGCCCGAGAAGAAGAGCGTCGTCGACGGCGGGAACCCGGTCAGAACCGGCACCAGGAACGTCGCACCGAACATGGCGACCACATGTTGCAGACCGATGCTGATCGTGCGAGGCCAGGTCAATCGCTCCTCGGGTGCCACCACCGCGTTGTCGGTCAGCTTCCACGACAGCAGATTCAGAGACCTCGTCTCCGGTTCACTCATGCCGAACAGTGTGCGGCACGGAGGTCACCGACGCCTCACTTCGGGTCCGCGCCCCCGGGGCTCACTCGAGATCGATATGCAACTCGACTCATATACACCTTGTTGCATAGTGCGTCGTTGCAGTGTTAGCTTGCTCTCATGGCGCTCGAACACGCGATTCTGGTGTCGCTGGCCGAGCGACCCGGAACCGGCTATGAGATCGGTCAGCAGTTCGATCGCAGCATCGGCTACTTCTGGTCGGCCACGCATCAGCAGATCTACCGGACGCTCAAGAAGCTCCTGGACGACGAGCTGGTCAGCGTCGAATCGATCAGCCAGGACGGTCGCCCGGACAAGAAGGTCTATACGATCTCCGATGCCGGTCGTGACGCACTCGCCGACTGGGCGATGAGTCCGACTCCGCTGCAACCGCTTCGCAGTGACATCGGCGTGAAGTTGCGGGCCGCGGAGTTCGGCGACCTCGCCGCGATCATCGGCGAACTCAAGGCACACCGCGACGAACATCTCGCGCAACTCGCGCTCTACACCGGCTTCCAGGCCGACTACTACCCCGATCCCGACGCCCTCACCGGCCGCAAACTGCACCAGTATCTCGTCCTCCGCGGCGGTATCCGCCAGGAGCAGGGCTACATCGAATGGTGCGACGAGGTCATCCACGGTCTCGAACGCGAACTGTCCGAGAGCTGACTTCGCAACTCCCCCGGTCCACGAACACCGCCCACCGACCACCCAGGTTCACCGAGATGAAAGGTCGCGCCATGTCAGCCCCGACGGCACAACCGAACCAGCACTATCCGCACCTCTTCACGCCCTTGCAGATCGGCGGCATGACCATCGAGAACCGATTGGTCATGGGGTCGATGCACACCGGTCTCGAAGATCGGTTCTGGGACACCGACAAGCTGGCCGCGTACTTCGCCGAGCGGGCCAAAGGTGGTGCGGGACTGATCATCACCGGCGGATTCGGTACCAGTCGGACCGGCCTGCTCGCGTTCGCCGGCGGCAAGATGACCAACGTCGTCGACATGACCCGCCACAAGCGCGTGACCAAAGCCGTGCACGACGAGGGCGGCAAGATCGCGATGCAGCTGATCCACGCCGGGCGCTACGGCTACACACCGTTCAAGGTCGCACCCGGTACCGATCCGTCGCCGATCCATCCGTTCAAGCACCTCAAGATGACCGAGCCGATCATCCGCCACGTCATCAAGTCGTTCGGCCAGTCCGCCAAGCTCGCGCGCAAGGCCGGTTACGACGCCATCGAGATCATGGGCGGCGAGGGCTACCTCATCAACCAGTTCCTCTGCCCGCACACCAACGACCGCACCGACAAATGGGGCGGCACCACCGAGAACCGCCAGCGTTTCCTGGTCGAGGTCATCAAGGAGATCCGCCGACAGGTCCCCCGCGACTACCCCGTCATCCTGCGCCAGTCGATCGCCGACCTGATCCGCAAGGGACAGACCTGGGACGAGGTCGCACTGATGGCCCGCAAGGCCGAGCAGTACGGCGTCGACGCGATCAACACCGATATCGGTTGGCACGAGGCGCAGGTCCCGACGATCGTCACCTCGGTGCCGCGTGGCGCGTTCGTGAAGTTCACCGAACGCCTCCGCGACGAGGTGTCGATCCCGCTGATCGCGGCCAACCGCATCAACACCCCCGAGCTCGGCGAGGAGATCCTCACCAACGGACGGGTCGACGCCATCCAGATGGCCCGCCCGTTCCTCGCCGATCCCCACCTGGCGAACAAGGCCCGAGAGGGCCGGTCCGACGAGATCAACACCTGCATCGGCTGCAACCAGGCCTGCCTCGACCACGCCTTCGTCGGCAAACACGTCTCGTGCCTGGTGAACCCGATCGCCGGCCGCGAGACCACGTTGATCCTGGGTCCGACGCGAAAGGCCAAGCGCGTGGCCGTGATCGGTGCGGGGCCGGCCGGCCTGTCGGCCGCCGTGGCCGGTGCTCAGCGCGGCCACAAGGTCACCTTGTTCGAGGGCGGTGACTCGATCGGCGGCCAGTTCTCCATCGCCGCACGGATTCCCGGCAAGGAGGAGTTCAAGGAGACGATCCGTTATTTCACCCGCCAGATCGAGGTGCTCGGCATCGAGGTCCGGCTCAACACCCGTGCCGACGCCGACACGATCATCGCCGAGAGGTTCGACGACGTGATCGTCGCGACCGGCGTCGTGCCGCGCATCCCGAGCTTCCCCGGCGTCGATCATCCGATGGCGATGTCGTACGCCGAGGCCGTGCTCGGGCACCGGGAGATCGGCAAGCGGGTGGCCGTGATCGGAGCCGGCGGTATCGGTTTCGACGTCAGCGAGTTCCTCACGACCGACGAGTCGCCGACCCTGAATCTCAAGGAATGGGAACAGGAGTGGGGTGTCACCGAGGACCCGGAGAAGCCCGGATTCGTCACCAAACCGCGGCCCCTCCCTCCGGTGCGCCAGGTCTATCTGGTCCAGCGCAAGGCCGGCAAGCAGGGCAAGTCGCTCGGCAAGACCACCGGCTGGGTGCATCGCGCGACGATGAAGATGAAGGGCGTCGAGCAGATCAGCGGCGCGACCTACGACAAGATCGACGACCAGGGACTGCACCTGAGCTTCCGCGACGACGAGGGCAACGTCACCGACACCCGCGTGCTCGAGGTCGACAACGTGGTGATCTGCGCGGGCCAGGAGTCGGTTCGCGATCTCGTCGACCCGCTGACCTTGGCCGGCGTCACCACGCACGTCATCGGCGGCGCCGACTACGCGGGCGAGCTGGACGCCAAGCGTGCGATCCGCCAGGGCACCGAGGTCGCCGCGGGTATCGACTGACGGTCGGCCTCGGCGTGAGAGGCGGCGGTTACCATTGCGACATGCCGGTACCGCCGCCCTCCGCCACCGCCCGTGCCGTCGTCACCGGCGCCTCGTCCGGGATCGGACGAGAACTCGCCCGCGCGTTGGCCGCTCGGGGCCATTCGGTGATCCTCGTCGCCCGTCGCGGTGAACTCCTCGAAGAGCTCGCGGGCGAACTGCGGACGGCCCATGACGTCTCGGTCGAGGTGCGTGCCGTCGACCTGTCCGACCCGACGAAGGTCGAGGTACTCGCGGCCGAGTTCGCCGGTCGCGAGGTCTCGATCCTCTGCAACAACGCAGGCATCGCGACATTCGGCCCGGTCGCCGACCTCGACCCCGACCACGAACGCGCGCAGGTCCGGCTGAACGTCAACGCCGTCCACGACCTCACGCTGGCGGTGCTGCCGCAGATGGTGAAGCGTGGCTCGGGCGGCATCCTGATGGTCGGGTCCGCAGCGGGCAACATGCCGATCCCCAACAACGCGACCTACGCGGCGTCGAAGGCGTTCGTGAACAGCTTCAGCGAGTCCCTGCGCGGCGAGGTGTCCGCGCAGGGCGTGCACGTCACCCTGCTCGCGCCCGGACCGGTGCGCACGCACACTCCCACCCCCGACGAGGCGTCCGTCGTCGACAAGGTCGTCCCGGACTTCCTGTGGCACTCCTCGGCCAAGGTCGCCGAGATGAGTCTGGACGCGTTGGCGCACAACAAGATGCGCGTCGTTCCCGGCACTCTGTCGAAGGCGATGTCGGTCGCCGGCGGGTACACACCGCGCGGCGTGGTGGCACCGATCGTCGGCGGGTTCTACCGCAAGTTCAGCGCCGAATAGGAGTCGGTCCGGCGCCAATCAGCGCCGCCGGCGACGCCCCGTGCCGAAGATCGCTCGGCTGAACTCTCGTCCGGCCGCGCTCGCCGCCGAGCGTAGGAAACTCTGCATCGGTTTGCTCGTCAGCACCTCGGTGAGGAGTCCCGGCTCCTCCGCCTCCGGGGCCGGCTTCGGCGGCGCGGGTGTCGGCACCGGTGTCGGTGTCGGCGCAGGTGCATCGGCGGGCTCACCCGGCGCCAAAGTGTTGGCAGCGAGGATCTCGTAGGCAGATTCCCGGTCGATGGGCGTGCCGTACTTCGTATACAACGGTCCGGCCTTGGCCGCCGAGGTGACGGCATCGGCGCCGATCGCCTCCATCGCGGATCGGGGCGCGCGGACCACCGTCCACGCGACCGGGGTCGGCGCGCCGCGCTCGGACAGCACCGTCACGATCGCCTCACCCGTACCGAGCGAGGTCAGCGCCTGCTCGAGGTCATAGACCTCCGACACCGGGTAGGTCTTGACGGTCGTGCGCAGCGCCTTCTGGTCGTCGGGGGTGAAGGCCCGCAGCGCGTGCTGGATCCGAGCACCCAGCTGGGACAGCACCTCGTTGGGGATGTCCGTCGGCAGCTGGGAACAGAAGAAGACGCCGATGCCCTTCGACCGGATGAGTTTGACGGTCTGGACGACCTGGTCCACGAAGGCTTTCGACGCATCGTCGAACAACAGATGCGATTCGTCGAAGATGAAGACCAGCTTGGGTTTGTCGAGGTCGCCCACCTCGGGCAGGAACTCGAACAGATCCGCCAGAATCCACATGAGGAAGGTGGAGAAGAGCGCGGGGCGGGCCGCCTGGGTGCCGAGCTCGAACAGCGTGATGATGCCGCGCCCGTCGGGCGCCGTCCGGATGAGGTCGGCGGGATCGATCTCGGGTTCGCCGAAGAACGTGTCACCGCCGTCGGCCTCGAGATTCGACAGCGCACGCAGGATCACGCCGGCGGTCTGCCGCGACACCCCGCCGATTCCCTTCAGTTCGGCCTTGCCCTCGTCGCTGGTGAGGAAGGCGATGACCGACCGCAGATCCTTCAGATCGAGAAGCGGCAAGGCCTTCTTGTCTGCCCAGTGGAAGATCAGACCCAGCGTCGATTCCTGAGTGGCGTTGAGCCCCAACACCTTACTGAGCAGAATGGGTCCGAACGAGGTGATGGTCGCGCGGATCGGTACCCCGATCCCCTCCGCACCCAGCGAGACGAATTCGACGGGGTGCGCTGCCGGTTGCCAGTCGTCGCCGGTCTGCTGTGATCGTTCGGCGATCTTGTCGTTGCCCACGCCCGCCCGGCTGAGTCCCGACAGGTCACCCTTGATGTCGGCCATCACGACGGGAACGCCGTTGCTCGACAGTTGCTCGGCGATCAGCTGCAGGGTCTTGGTCTTCCCGGTCCCGGTCGCGCCCGCGACGAGACCATGCCGGTTCATCATCGACAACGGGATCCGGACCTTCGCCGCGGGATCCACCTGCCCCGACACCGAGACGGCGCCCAGTTCGAGTGCGGTGGTGGTGAACGCGTATCCGGCGGCGATGCCCTGGGCGGGACTGGAGGCTTCGGTCACGAGCACACGATAGCCCGCGGGCACCGATCTCCCGCGGTTCCGCGCGCGAGGTTGGCTAAGGTTGTCGGGTGCAGGACAAACTGGTGTGGATCGACTGCGAGATGACCGGACTCCGTCTCGACTCGGACAAACTCATCGAGATCGCGGCCCTCGTGACCGACAGCGACCTCAACATCCTCGGCGACGGCGTCGACGTCGTGATCCACGCCGACGATGCCGCCCTGGCGTCGATGCCGGACGTGGTGACCAAGATGCATGCGGCCTCGGGTCTCACCGAGGAGGTGCGGGCATCCACCGTGACCCTCGCCGAGGCGGAGAAGCTGGTCCTGGACTACATCCGCACGCACGTCACCACCCCCGGAGCGGTACCCCTGGCCGGCAACTCGATCGCCACCGACCGCGGCTTCATCACCCGGGACATGCCCGAACTCGACGCCTACCTGCACTACCGCATGGTGGACGTCAGCTCGATCAAGGAGCTGTGCCGACGCTGGTATCCGAAGGTCTACTTCGGCCAGCCGGAGAAGGGTCTCGCGCACCGGGCGCTCGCCGACATCCGCGAGTCGATCCGCGAGCTGCGCTATTACCGCGCGGCAGCCTTCGTGCCCGCCCCCGGCCCGGACACCGACGCCCTCGCCGAGATCGTCAAGGACCTCGGCCCCGCGTGAACACGCTGGTCGGGTAACCGATTGGAGTTCTGCGGCACCGACCCGCTAGAGTGTTGATGGCTCTGAGACCCGGCGCTGACGCCCAGGTTTCCGACGCCGATGGTGGATGTAGTTCAGTTGGTAGAGCACCAGGTTGTGATCCTGGCTGTCGCGGGTTCGAGTCCCGTCATCCACCCCGACGAAGCCCCGTCTGCGATCCGCAGGCGGGGCTTTTTCATGCCCGCAACTTTTTCCCGCGGTGCTGTCGATACCCGGTCTCGCCATACGTCACCATGGTGTCGGACCGGTCCGGTTCGGCACCGTGGCCACCTCGGCACAGCCGTGCAGTGGGTCGAGAACTGGAGGAATGATGAAGTACGCATTGCTGCTCATGGGACATGTGAACGATCCGGCGTGCGGCGCGGAGGGCGGCGCCAGTCCCGAGGAGTTCTTCGCCTTCGACGAGGAGATCACCAAGGCCGGCGTCGTGGTCAGCTCGTTCGCGCTGGAGGACGAGCGCGCGGTCGTGCACACCGACGACAGCGGTGAGCGGGTGGTCGCGTCGGCGGGACCGTTCGCGGAGGTGCGAGAGTTCGTCGGCGGGGTGTACGTCATCGACGTCGCGAACGTCGACGAGGCGATCGAGTGGGCCCGACGCAGCCCCGGCTCGGCGCGCGGCGGCCACGTCGAGATCCGGCCGCTCGCACCCTACTGAGCGATGACGAGTTCCCCGCATCGTCCGGCGGTCACGGAGTCCACGGAGTCCGTGACCCGCCGGACGGCGTCCGGCGTCGATCGGGACGTCCGCGCGCGTGTACTCGCGACGCTCACGAGAAAGTTCGGCGACCTCGATCTCGCGGAGGACGCGGTGCAGGACGCGATCGCACAGGCGCTGACCACCTGGCCCCGGAGTGGCGTCCCGGACTCACCCGAGGCGTGGCTGACGACGACGGCCAAGCGCAAGGCACTCGACGTCATCCGTCGTGAGTCCGTCCTCGCCGGAAAGCTCGCCCGGCTGCACGCCGAAGCCGAACGCGCGCCGGCGCATCCGGACTTCGCGGACCCGGCCGACTCCCCTCCGCCGGGACTGCCCGACGAACGACTCGGCATGTTCTTCGCCTGCACCCATCCGGTGTTACGCGCCGACGACCGGATCGCGCTCACCCTGCGGTTCGTCGCCGGGCTGACCACCGCGGAGGTCGCGCACGCCCTGCTGATCGGAGTCCCGACTGCCCAGCAGCGAATCGTGCGCGCCAAGAAGCGGATCGGCGCGCTGGGAGTTCCGTTCACCCCGCCGCGCGACGATGACCTCCCCACCCGGCTCGGCGGGGTTCTGCGCGTGGTCTACCTGATGTTCTCCGAGGGTTTCGCCCGCTCGACCGGAGACGCACACGTCCGCGACGATCTCACCGACGAATCCGTCACCCTCGCGCGAACCCTGCGCACACTGCTCCCCCGCGCCGAGACGACCGGGTTGCTCGCCTTGCTGCTGCTCACCCAGGCCCGCCGACCGGCGCGACTCGACGCCGCCGGTCGACCCGTTCCGCTGGCCGACCAGGAGCGCGCGCTCTGGGATCAGACCCTGCTCACCGAGGGAGTCGCGCTCGCCGAAAGCGCTGCGGCACAGCCAGATGCAGGTCCGTACACGATCCAGGCGGCGATCGCCGCGGTGCATGCCGAGGCACGCACGGCGGACGAGACCGACTGGGCGCAGATCGCGGTCCTGTACCGGCTGCTCGAGGACCATGATCCCGGGCCGGTGGTGCGCGTGGGTCGGGCCGTCGCCGTCGGTCGCGCCTACGGCGCAGAACGCGGTATCGCGATGCTCGACCGGTTGCAGTCGGACAGACAACTCGACCGGTTCCGGCCGTTCCACATCGCCCGGGCGCTCACGCTCGCCGAACTGGGCGACCACGGCGGCGCGGCCGACGCATACCGCCGAGCACTCGACCTGCCCGGCAATGTCGCCGAGGACGATTATCTGGCCGACGCACTCGCCGGACTCCGGTCGAGCCCGCAGATGTAGTGCGTCGTTGCTCCTGGCGCAACGAAGAGCTACATCTGGCCCGTCGTCTCGTTGGTCGCACCCGACCGGGGACCTTGGACCTCAAAAGTCCCCGAAGCCCGGCGCATGAGCATGTGGCGCAGTAACGTCCACCCCATGCCTTCCTACTGGGTCATGCCTGCCGTCGCGCTGATCTCGTGCATCATCATCGGGATCGGGTTCATTCTCGGAATCCCCGGCGGCGGCGACAAGGACTGAGGTCGGACGCCTCTGACGAGGCACGATCACACGGCCGCACCGTCGGGGTGCGTGCCGCGATGACACCGGACGTCTGGCGGTGTCATCCGACGCCCGGAAGGACGCCACGTGGACCTCACACGCAGACAGTGGATCGCCGGTGCCGCCACGACCGCCGCAGGTGCAGCGCTCGGCGGCACTCTCGCCGCGGGCCAGACCACCGCATCCCCTGCCGACTCGACGAACCATCTCGTCGGCTGCGGGATCGCCGATGTCACCGGCGCGATCGCCGGGCAGGGCATGATGGGCTACTCCAACCCCGAGCAGGTGGCGGCCGGGCTCCTGCAGCGCTGCTGGGCGCGGGCCTACATCGTCGTCGACCGTGCCACCGGCAAGCGTGTCGTCTTCCTCACCGCCGACCTCGCCTGCCTCTTCCAATCGCACCACATGGGCCTGATGGCGAAGCTGCGCAAGCGGTTCGGGTCGCTCTACACCGAGTCGAACGTGAACCTGAACGCACAACACACCCACGCCTCGTGCGGTGGCACGTCCTGGGACTACGCCTACTCGCTGGCCGCGTTCGGCTTCAAGAAGAACTCCTACGACGCCGAGGTCGACGGCATGTTCGCGGCCATCGTCCGCGCGCACGACAATCTGGCGCCGGGCTCGCTCACGATCGGCCGCGAGGAACTGCACGACGCCAGCCGCAACCGGTCCCGAGTCGCGTTCGACGCGAACCCGTCGTCGGACAAGCTCCACTTCCCCAACGCGATCGACCCGCAGGTCACGGTGCTCCGACTGCGGCAGCACGACGGTTCCGGTGGCCGGGACGTCGGCGCGATCACGTGGTTCCCGACCCACGGCACGTCCCTCACCGACCGCAACGTCCTCATCGCCGGCGACAACAAGGGCTACGCGAGCCACCTGTGGGAGCGTGCGCAACCAGGATTCGTCGCCGCGTTCCCGCAGACCAATTCCGGTGACATGACACCGAACCTCGCGCTGACCCGGTTCCATCCGAGCGGCCCGACCTCGAACAACCGACGGAACTGCGAACTCATCGGCGAGCGTCAGTTCGTCGCGGGCCGGCGGGCGTTCGACGCCGCCCGCCCGATGACGCGGGGCGGCGTCGACTCGATCGTGCGGTACGTCGACATGTCGGCGGTCTCGATCTCGGGCACCTACACGCCCGACGGGCGGCCGGCCTCGACCACTCCCGCGATGATGGGTGCCGGCGCGGTGGCGACCAGCAGCGAGGACAACTACGAGCAGCCGCTCCCCTTTCTCGTCGAGGGCATGACCAATCCCCTCGTCACCGCCCTGGGTGGTGACCGCGTCCCGCCGGTCGCGCCGTGGATGCGAGACATGCAGGCGCCCAAGCTGATCGCATTCCCACTCGGCCTGTTGCCGCCGTCGGGCTGGGTTCCGTCGGTGGTACCGCTGCAACTCATGCGGATCGGCGAGATCGTGCTCGTCGGCGTGCCGGCCGAGGTGACCGTCGTGGCCGGTCTGCGGCTTCGGCAGGTGGTCGCCGACGAACTGCGCATCGACCTCGACAACGTTCTCGTGCAGGGGTTCGCGAATGCCTACACCCAATACGTCACGACGCCCGAGGAATACGACCTGCAGCAGTACGAGGGCGGCGAAACCCAGTACGGCCGGTACACGCTGTCGGCGTATCTCCAGGAATTCGCCGCACTCGCAGCGGCCATGTCGGCCGGTCGCGGGAACGGGCGCGGTCCGGCGCCGGTCGACAAATCGGGTCTGCAGCCCGATCTGGTGCCACCGGTCCCCGCCGACCGTCCCATGGCGGGACACGGCTACGGCGACGTACTGCGTCAGCCCGACGCCACATACCGCCCCGGCTCGGCGGTGACGGTGCAGTTCGTCGGAGCACACCCCAACAACGACTTCCGGCATGGCCGGACCTACCTGGAGGTGCACCGCCGCACCAGAGACGGGTGGACGACGGCCGCCGACGACAACGACTGGTCCACGGAGTTCCGGTGGGCGCGACCCGCCGGCAGCCCGGACACCTCGCGCATCACCATCACCTGGCGATCACCCGCGGATGCGTCCGGGGTGTACCGCATCCGCTACTTCGGGGACCGCCGGGACGCGAGCGGGTCGACGAGCCCCGTCACCGGCACGAGCCGCACGTTTCTGGTCACCGCCGCACGCTGAGCGTCAGGCGTTGTCGGCGTTGCCCTTACGCCAGACGGACCACGGGATGTTCCAGTCACCGAGTCCGTCGGTGCCCGACAGCGTTCCGCCCGTCGTGTTCTTCACGACCACCGGGTCGCCGCGGAGAGTGTTCTCCATGACCCACAGCGCGTTCTCCGGGCTCAGGTTCAGACAACCGTGACTCGTGTTGGTGTTGCCCTGCGCCCACACCGACCACGGTGCGGAGTGGAAGAAGATGCCGCTGTAGGACATCCGGGTCGCGTAGTCGACCGGAGTGCGATAGCCGTTCGACGAGTTGACCGGCACACCGTAGGTCGAGGAGTCCATGATGATGTGGTCGTGCTTGTCCGCGACCAGGTAGATGCCGTTGTCGGTCTCGTCACCGGCCTTGCCCATCGACGTCGGCATGGTCCGGATGACCTTGCCTTCGCGCTCGAAGACGACCTGCTTGGTGTTGTCGTCGGCCGTGATGACCATCGAGCGTCCGACGGTGAAGTTGGTACGCACGTTCTCCTGGCCGAACAGTCCGTCACCCAGATCGATGCCGTAGGTGTTGACCGCGACGCGCACCTTGGTACCCGGCTTCCAGTACTCCGCCGGCCGCCACCGGACCTCGCTCGGGCTGATCCAGTAGAAGGCACCCTCGACCGGAGGGTCGGTGGTGATCCGGATGGCGCGCTGCGCCGCACGACGATCCGCGATCGGCTCGTCGAACTTCACCGCGACCGGCTGTCCGATGCCGACGGTCTCGCCGGGGCTCGGTGTCAGATATGCCTGCGTGAGGTTGTTGGGACTGCTGGTCGTGAAGGTGACCTTCTTGGTGACCGCTCCGCCGATGCCGACGGCGTCGGTCTCCAGCGTGTAGGTGCGGTTGTAGCCGAGGGCCTCGTCGCTGACCCAGACGGTGTCGTTGTCCGCGAGGGTGCCCTTCACCGGGGTGCCGTCGGACTTCTTGATCAGCACCCGGCTGATGGTGCCCTCACTGGTCTTCACCTTGATGGGCGCGCCGGGCTGCACGCCGACGGCGTTGTCGTTCAGGGGACGCTCGGCCAACTCGGTGATCTCGAGACCGGGCTTGAGGAGGTCGTCGAAAAGACTGGAGCTGCTGACGTTGTCGGAATACGACGCTTCCTGCGTGCACGACGTCACCAGCGCGACGATTGCCAGCATCACTCCGCTGATGATCAGCGGCATCCGCCGAGTACGACCGATCCCCATCTCACTCCCGCCTGTCGGCGTCCCGACCCCGAACCGGTCGGTCACGCTGCCCCGCAACCTGTGAAAACCTGACATCCTCGACCCCGAACCGCCGAACCGGACATTCCGAACCCGATGTCGCGGACCAGTGTACGAGAAATCCGACCGAACGCTTCGCCGGTCATCCGTTCGAGTGGCGTGTTGCGCACCCGAAACGCCGGACGTTCATCTGCTGTTCATCGACCGCCGCCGGCGATCGAAACCCGCTGAGATGCCACAAGACGCCCCGCTGAATGCGAGGCGTCTTGGGGACTCTGTGCGCCATCAGGGACTCGAACCCCGAACCCGCTGATTAAGAGTCAGCTGCTCTGCCAATTGAGCTAATGGCGCTTGCCGGTGCGAGATGGAACCTTACAGGACCCGCGCGGCAGAAGTGAAATCGCCTGGTCGGCGCGGGTTCTGCCACCCGGGAGGCCTGCGCGGACGACTCCGCGTGACCACCGGCCGGATCAGTGGATCACCTCGCGGCGACCTTGCGGACGACGATGAGCACCACCAGCGCACCGACTCCGGCGATCGCGTACTTCACCGCGGGCGTCTGCAGCGTGGCGAGCGCCTTGGACTTGGCGTCGTCGGCGAGCCGCTGCGGGCTGGTGCGTTCGGCCAGCGCGTCCAGCGTGCTGGCGAGGTCCTCACGGGCCTTGGCGATGTCCTGCTCGATACGTTCGGTATCTCCGGCCACGTTGCATCCTTCCGGCGCTTCTCGATTGTCTCTCCGCTTCCCCGGCCGGCCGAACGACCGCTCGGGGCCGGGGATGAACCGCCAGATGGCAGCGTCTCGATGCTACGACATCCCGGCATCCGGGCATGTGGCCATGCACTAGCCTGGCTCTCATGGGAGAGACCACCACCCGATTGTCCGTGGGCGACAAGGCCCCGCCGTTCACGCTGCCCGACGCCCACGGCGAGCCGGTCTCGCTGTCGGACTATGCCGGACGCAAAGTCGTCGTCTACTTCTATCCCGCGGCGTCCACCCCGGGCTGCACCAAGCAGGCCTGCGACTTCCGCGACAACCTGGGCGAGCTGAACGAGGCGGGCATCGCCGTCCTCGGCATCTCTCCCGACAAGCCGGCGAAGCTCGCGAAGTTCGTCGAGGCCGAGGGGCTCACGTTCCCGTTGCTCAGCGACCCGGAGAAGAAGGTGCTCACCGAGTGGGGCGCGTTCGGGGAGAAGAAGATGTACGGCAAGACCGTCACCGGCGTGATCCGGTCGACGTTCCTGGTCGATGCCGACGGCACGATCGAACTGGCGCAGTACAACGTCCGCGCCACCGGACACGTCGCCAAACTGCGTCGCGACCTGTCTGTCTGAGCCGACCCCGATGTCCGAGTCCGCCGAACCGCTGGTGCCGCGTAAGCGGCCCACCCAGGAGCGCAGCAAGCGCAAGTTCCAGGCGATGCTCGAAGCGGCCCGGGAACTGCTGATCGACGTGGGGTTCGAGTCGCTGACGTGCGAGGAGATCGCGACGCGGGCCGAGGTCCCCATCGGAACGCTCTATCAGTACTTCGCGAACAAGTACGTCATCGTGTGCGAGCTGGACCGCCAGGACACGGTCGACGTACGCGAGGAACTCACGGCGTTCTCCTCGGAGGTGCCGTCCCTCGAATGGCCGAGCCTGCTCGAGAAGTTCCTCGACCACCTCGCGGCACTGTGGCGCACCGATCCGTCGCGGCGCGCGGTGTGGCTGGCCGTCCAGTCGACCCCCGCGACCCGCGCCACCGCATCGCTGAACGAACGGGTCCTCGCCGAACAGGTCGCCCGGATCATCGCGCCGCTCACGCCGTCACAGCGTGAGCGACGCGAGATGATGTCGCAGGTGCTCGTGCACACCGCCTACTCGTTGCTCAGCTTCTCCGTGCAGGACGGCCACGACCACGACGAGACCGTCGCCGAGCTGAAGCGGATGCTCGCGGGCTATCTGCTCCTGGAAGAGTCGACGACGGTCTGAGTGGTCGGCCGGGTCACCTGCCCTCGAGGATCGCCACCGCCGCGGCGGTGTCGCCGTCGTGGGTCAGCGACACGTGCACATTCGTGTCGCGCAGGTGTTCGCCGATCTCACCGGACAACCGGATGGCCGGGCGTCCCCAGGTGTCGGTCACCACCTCGATGTCGCTGTGCCGGATCAGTGGCAGCAGGGGCGAACGCGAGAAGCGGCTCACCGACCACGCTTTCACGACGGCCTCCTTGGCGGCCCAGCGGGCGGCCAGATGCCGGGCGTCCTCGCCGGTCCCGGCCGCCGAGTCCCGACGCTCGCCGACCGTGAACCGGTCGGCGAATGTCGTACCCGGCTGCCGGAGTTGCTCGCCGAACTCCGGGATCGACACGATGTCGATCCCCACACCGAGGACGCTCATGCCCTCGGATCCGCCGGCACCGTCGGACTCACCGGGTGTCACCGGCTTCCCGCCACCGGGACACCGGCGCGCTCGACGTCGGTCCCGTACACGTCGTCACCGTCGAGCCGCGTCTGCGGATCGAGCAGCATGCCCGCCTCGGCGTCGTGCTCGTCGACCGACTCGTCGAAGCGACGGTTCGGCGGACGCTGGTAAGCAGGCTCGCCACCGCAGATCGACTGCAGGAAGCGCTGGCTGCCCAGACGCGTGCGTTCGTCGGCGCGCTGACGATAGGCGTCGCGCTCCTCCGGGTTCAGCGAGGCGATGAACGCCTCCGGGTGCACCACCGCGATGAGCCCGGACACGTGGCCGAAACCGAGACTGGTCAGCAGGCCGGCCTTGAGCGGGAACCGCTCGCCGAGCTGCAACGTCTCGCGCGGCCACACCAGGTGGGGGTACTCCGCCATCTTCTCGTCGACGCAGTCGAGGCTGCGGTTCGGCGGGATGACACCGTCGCGCAGGATCTGGCACAGGCCGATGAGCTGGAAGGCCGCCGCGCCGCCCTTGGCGTGACCGGTCAGCGACTTCTGCGACACCACGAACAGCGGTGCGCCCTTGCCGCGGCCGATCGCCGCCGCGAGCCGCTCGTGCAGCTCCGACTCGTTGGGATCGTTGGCCTTGGTGGAGGTGTCGTGCTTCGACACGACCGCCACGTCGTCGGCGCTGACGCCGAGCGAACCCAGCGCACGGGCCAGCGGCGAGGACAGCGACCCGCGAGCCGCGCCCAGGGCACCGAGACCCGGAGCCGGGATCGACGTGTGCACGCCGTCGCCGAAGCTCTGTGCCCACGCGACCACACCGAGCACCGGCAGACCCATCTCGGCCGCGACGTCGCCGCGGGCGAGCAGGATCGTGCCGCCGCCGGCCGATTCGACGAACCCACCGCGTCGGCGGTCGTTGGCCCGCGAGAATCGCCGGTCGTCGATGCCGCGTGCGGTCATCTTCGCCGAGTCCGCGGTCGCCGACATCGCGCCGAAGCCGACGATGCCCTCGATACCCAGGTCGTCGAAGCCGCCCGCCACCGCGAACAGCGCCTTGCCGAGGCGGATCTTGTCGACGCCCTCCTCGACCGACACCGCTGCGGTCGCACACGCCGCCACGGGGTGGATCATTGCGCCGTAGCTACCGACATACGACTGGACCACATGCGCCGCAACGATGTTCGGCAGCGCCTCCTGCAGGATGTCGTTCGCGTTGGCCTCGCCGAGCAGGGTGTTGACGTACAGGTCGCGCATGGAGGTCATGCCGCCCATACCCGTGCCCTGTGTGTTGGCCACCAGACCGGGGTGCACCCAGCGCATCAGTTCGCTCGGCGTGAAACCCGACGACAGGAAGGCGTCGACCGTGGCCACCAGGTTCCACAGGGCGACCCGGTCGATCGACTCCACCATGTCGGGGCTGACACCCCAGCGGGTCGGGTCGAAGCCGGTCGGGATCTGACCGCCCACGGTCCGGGTCAGCGCGAACTGACGCGGGACGCGGATCTCGGTACCGGCCAGCCGGGTGACCTGCCAGTCGCCATCGGCGTTCTGCGTGACCCGGGTCTTCTCCGGGTTGGCACTGGCGAACGCCCGCGCCTCCGCCTCGGAGTTGACCGTGAAGGTCAGGTCCTCGTCGACGAAGACCGAGGTCAGCAGTGGCGAGGTGTTGTCGACCATCGCCCCGTCGTCGGCGTAGCGGCGGATGCCGCAGCGCGCGACGACCTCGTCGTGATAGCGCTCGGCGATCTCGCTCTCCGGCACCGGGTCTCCGGATTCGGTGTCGTACCAGCCCGGCTTCGGCGCCGAATCCCAGTGCACCAGTCCGGTGTTCCAGGCGAGCTCGAGAACACCAGCGGCCGAGAGCTTCTCGTCGACCTCCATTTCGAAGCGGGTGCGGGCCGAACCGAACGGGCCGAGTTCACCGGCGCCCACGATGACCACGAGGTCCTCGGGTCGGGCGTCGATCGACGGCCACTCGGGACGCATCGCCTTCGGCGCGCGCGCCGGTGCGGGCAATGCCGCGACGGTCGTCACCGACTCTTCCGCGGTGTCCGCGGACTCCTCCTCGGCGGCCGCCGCCGCGGTGGCCGCCGCCGCGGTGGCCGCGAGCGCCTTGAGGTCGGTCGAGCTGTCCAGGCCACCGGTGAAGTCGGCCAGGATCGGCGCACTCACCGCGGCCGAGCGCTGCTCGGGCGTGCAGAGGGTCAGCAGGTTCGCCGCCATCTCCGCCGTGCTCCAGGTGCGCACACCCACCGCCTCGACTGCGTCGACCATCCCGTCGTTGTGACCCATCAGCCCGGTGCCGCGCACCCAGCCGATCAGCGCGTGGGCGAGCGTCGTCTTGGCGCCCCAGGACTCCTCGGCCGACCAGCGCTGCACGAGCGCGTCCAGCGAGGCCTTGCTCTCGCCGTAGGCGCCGTCGCCGCCGAACATGCCGCGGTTCGGCGAACCGGGCAGCACGACGTGCACCCGGGCGGCGATGTCGTGATCGGAATGGACGTCGGCGAGACCGCCGATGAGCCGCTCCACCGACCAGAGGAGCACCTTCATCTCCAGCTCGGCGCGACCACCGGCGTCGGTGAGGTCACCGGCGACCCGCGGTGCGGCGAACGGGAACAGCAGCGTCGGCTTCATCGCCGGCTTCACCACTGCCGTTGTGCCACCGAGGTTCTCGGTCTGCTCGGCCGCGATCCAGCCGACCAGGTCGTCGACGTCGGCGTAGGAGGCCATGTTCGCCGGGGCGATCCACAGCGCGGCGCCGGCCCGGGCATTCTCCCGGTACAGCTTCTTGTAGAACGCGAGACGGTCGGAGTTCAGACGCGACGTCGTCGCGATCACGGTCGCACCGCCGGCGAGCAGCCCGGCGACCACGCCGGCGGCGATGGATCCCTTGCTCGCGCCGGTGACGACGGCGATCTCGCGGCTGTGGACACCCTTCTCCGGGTTCTCCGCGGCGTGCGCGATCGCCCCGAAGACGCGGCCGTGCACGGCGTTGCCGTTCGCGAGGGCCTTGCCCTGCCACCAGGTGGCGTGGTCGGCGACGGTGTCACCGGCTCCGGCGAAACCGCCGACGATCGTGTCGAAGTCGGCGTCGAGATCGTGCTCGTCGGTCAGCCAGAGTCGGACGAGATCCTCACGGGCGGTTGCCCACCGGTCGTCGATGAGGACGACCTTGGCCGCGTCGAAGGCCGGTGCGACGGTCCGCGCCCAGTCCGAACCGAGTTCGGCGCTGACGAGCTCGGCGAGTTCGGCGTTCGGGTCGGCCGCGGCCTCGGCGAGATCGGTGACCTCGGCGAGTCCGAGCTTGTCCAGCAGGGTGTACGCGGCCGAGGCGAGCGCGCCGGAGCGACCGGTGATCTGCTCGGTGAACTCACCCAGCGCCGCGGCGTCGACCGTTGCGCCACCGCCGGACTCGGCGGCGGGCTTGCCGACCGGGATGCCCTTGACCGCACCGACCGCGGACACCGCCTTGTCGATGAGGGCATCGAGGGAATCGGTGTTCGTCAGCGGCCCGTCGAGCAGATTGCCCAGCGCCTCACCGCGGACGGACGCGCCGTCCCGCGTGCCCAGCGCCAGCGCGACGGTGGTGTGCAGACCCCAACCCGGGCCCAGCTGCCAGACACCCGACACGCGGTCGGTGATGTAGTTCTGGCGCTTGCCCAGCGGACCGAGCACCTTGCGCACCTGATCGCTCACCGCGTCGGTGAGCACCGCTCCCAGCGGCCGGTACCCACGGGCGAGGGTCTCCACGGTCGAGGACAGCGCCGTCATGTCGGCTTCCGCGGCACCGTCGATGGCCCCGAGCCCGAGCTCACCGCCGATGTCGAGGAGCAACTGGTTGCGACGCGACGACACACCGTCGCACAGGGCCTCGATCGTGTCCGCGGACCCGATCTGATCCACGCGCATCTTGGTCCACAGCGCGATCACGGACTTCACCGCGTCCGAGGGGGTGAAGGCGATGTCATCGGGGCGCGGACCGCCGGCGGGAGCCGCGGGTGCGGCCGGGGCAGGAGCTGCGGCGGGAGCCGGAGCGGCGTCCGCCGCCGCAGGCGTGGACTCGGCGGGAGCGTCGAGCTCGTCCTCGTCGGGCTCGTGGCCGGCGTCCTTGGCCAGGATCGTGTCGGTGTCCCGCTCGACGTTGAGGACCTCGGTGGTGGCCGCGGCGTAGTCGTCGAGCTTGAGGGTGTTGGTGGCCAGACCCGACAGCGTCGGGGCGCCCTTCAGACCGATCTCGACGAAGCGCTGAACTGCCAGCCCGTTCCGCTCCGGTCCGCTGAACAGGAGCTCCTGGGTCTCGATCCACCGCACCGGGCTGGCGAACTGCCAGGCGAGCAACTCGATCAGGATCACGCGGGCGAGTTCGTTCGGGGTCGCCTCCCAGGCATCCCAGTCGGCCAGGACCTCGTTCAGCGGATCCGACGGCACGAGTGCCGCGATCTCCTCGACGAAGTCACGGCCGAGATTGAACAGGCGCGGCACCAGGTTCGGGATGTACCGACCGATCAGGATGTCGATGTCGATGTCGGCCGGCAGCAGTTCGGCGAGCTTGCCGCGGAACTCCGGCACGCCGGCACGCAGCACGCTGGAATGGAACGGGACGTCGATCCCGGGGATCAGGATGAACGCCCGCTTGCCGCCGAATTCCGCGCGGCGCCGGTCGATCTCGGCTTCGAGGAGTTCCAGACCGCGAACCGTGCCGGCGATCGCGTACTGCGAACCGAGCAGGTTGAAGTTGACGACCTCGAGGAATTCACCGGCCTCCTCGCCCACGCCGGACACGAACGCGGTGACCTCGGCATCGGCCAGACCGAACTGACTCGGTCGGATGGCCGCCATCCGGTAGTCGCTGCGCCCCTTGTCGTCTCGGGGAACGAGATGGTGCATGGCCTCGCCACGCTGGAACACGACTTCGAGGACCGCCTCGAGGGGGAGGACGCCGGCACATGCGGCCAGCGCGTTGTATTCACCGACCGAGTGACCACAGGTGATGGCACCCTCGACGAAGCCACCGGACTCCTTGAGTTCGGCGATCTGCGCGACACCGAGGGTCGCCATCGCGACCTGGGTGAACTGCGTCAGGTAGAGCACGCCGTCGGGATGGTTGTAGGTGGTTCCGTTGGCGACGAGCGTCGTCGGGTTGTCGCGAACGACGGCCAGGATCGAGAAGCCGAGCGCCGCACGGGTGTGCTTGTCGGCGCGATCCCAGATCTTCCGGGCGGCCTTCGAGCGGGAGCGGGCGTCGAGTCCCATGCCCTTGCTCTGGATGCCCTGGCCGGGGAAGGCGTAGACGGTACGCGGCGCGGCGAGCAGGCCGGTTGCGCTCATCACCAGGTTGTCGCCGACCTTGGCGCTCACCTCGACGACCTCGCGTCCGTTGTCGAGACCCACCCGGTCGACACGGACGGTGATGCGATCACCGAGCCGGACCATGCCGAGATAGCGTGCGGTCCAGCCGATCAGCGGACGAGGCGACGGCGTCGGATTCTTCGCGTCGGTCGCGGTGACGACCTGCTGGGCGGCCGCGGACAGCCACATCCCGTGCACGATCGGGTCACCGAGACCGGCGAGCTTGGCCGCGGCCGCGTCGGTGTGGATGGGGTTCCGATCACCGGACACGACGGCGAAGCCGTTCATCCGGTTCGGCGCGGTGATGGTGGCGGTCCGGATCAGCTTCCGGGTGGCCGACTGCTCGGCCGCGAGTGCGCCACCGGCCCGGGCCGGGTCGGTGAGTTCGGCCGCTCCCAGACGCCCGCGGATCGCGAAGCGCTCGTCGAGCGTCGCGATCGGCCCGGCCGGTCCGGTGATCTCCACCGAGACCTCGACGACACGGCCCACCTCGGCGTCACGGACCGCGCCGGCGCGGGCGGTGACGGTGAGTTCGGCAGCGGCGAAGGGGATCTCGCCGGTCAGTGCGATCGCGTGGTCCAGGTGGACCAGGTCGAGCAACCCCTCGACCACCGGGTCACCCGAATCGGTGCGCGCGGCGCCGATGACGCTGAAGACGCTCGGCCAGCAGGCGCCGACCAGCGTGTCGGGCACGGCGAAACCGAACGGGTCGGTCGGCGTGGTCGGACGCAGGTGCGGCGGCAGGGAGAAACCGGTCACCGCGGCGTGGTCGGCAACCGAGTCCGGCTCCCAGGAGACAGTCGTGACCGAGACACCGTCGGTCACCTCGGCCAGGCTGCCGCCGGCGGCCACGGTGAGGATCTCGCGCATCGCGTTCGAGGCGTCGTCGAGGCCCACCAGAGGTGAACCACCGTCGCGCAGGCTGTCACCGGCCAGCAGCGGGATGCGCACGGAAGCACCCGAGATGGGGACGAGCAGGTCGAAACGGATGACGGCGTCGGCGGCCACCTGTTCCAGAACCGCTCCGCTGACGGTGTGCTCGGCCCGTTCGGGTCCGACCACGGTCCAGGCGTCACGATCACCGAGCAGCGCGATCGGGCTCGCCACGATCCGGCCGGCCCAGCTGACGTCATCGGATTCCAGCACCGAGGTCAGCACGCCCGCCTCGTCGGCCAGCCCGGCGCGATGCCGGGAGGCGACGACGGCCGGACGCTCCCCCGCGGCCTGCAGGTCGGCGGCGACGCGTGCCTCGAAGCGGTCGAGCAACTCACCCACGGGCTCGTCGACGCGGGTGATGCCCGCGACGGCGACCGGTCCCGGGATGACGCACACGGCGTCGGCGCCGTAACGCGGATCGTGGGCCTGCCACAGGGAGTCACTGCGCCACCACCGGCGCACGTCCTTGTCGATGACCGGCACGAAGTTGACGGGCTTGCCGGGAGTGCGGCAGAGCTCGAGGAAGAATGCGACGTCCGCGGGATGCAGGATATCGGTGTCGATCTCGGGGTACACACTGCCGAGCGCGTCGATCGCGGCATGCGGATCGGCGGCGGCGGTGGCCTCGGCGAACATCGTCGGGATGGGCCCGGAGTCCTGGGGGTGCATGCGCGCCTCGGTGCGCTGCAACATCTCCACGAAGCGCTGCTGCCAGGTGATGTCGGCCCACGGGACCTGTTCGCCACGGGCATCGCCGACGGCCAGTCCGGCGTACCGGTCGAGCCACTCGCGGTAGGTCATGGTGGCGACGTCGCCGAAGTACGGCTTCGCGGTGTCGGCCATCGCCGCGATGATCTCGTCGCGACGGGCGGCCACGGCGTCGGCGTCACCGGCGACCTCGTCGAGCAGGCGGCCGCAGCGCGACGCGGTGTTGTCGACCTCGTGGATGTCCGCGCCGAGCTGGGACCGGCCCGAGGCCATTCCGGCGGTGGCGTGCCCGGCACCGATCCACTCGTCGATACCGACGGTGTCGACGAGGAGTTGCTTGACCTCGGGGGTGGTCGTGGCTTCCTTGGCCGCCATGGCCGCGGTGCCGATGAGGATGCCGTCCAGCGGCATGACCGGGTAGCCGTGGGCGGCCGACCACGTGCCGGTGAGGTACTCACTGGCGCGCTCGGGGGTGCCGATGCCGCCACCGACACAGATCACGACGTTCGGGCGGGCGCGGAGCTCGCCGTAGGTCGCGACCAGCAGGTCGTCGAGGTCCTCCCAGGAGTGGTGACCCCCGGCGCGACCGCCCTCGATCTGCACGATGATGGGGTGATGCGGCACTTCGGCCGCGATGCGCACGACGGACCGGATCTGCTCGACGGTGCCGGGCTTGAAGGCGACGAACCGGAGTCCGGCTTCGACGAACTCGTCGACGAGGGCGACGGCGTCCTCGAGTTCGGGAATGCCTGCGGAGACGATCACGCCGTCGAGCGGGGCGCCCTGCGCACGAGCCTTCTGCACGATGCGCTTACCGCCGAGCTGCAGCTTCCACAGGTAGGGGTCAAGGAACAGCGCGTTGAACTGCGCTTCGCGGCCCGGCTCGAGCAGGTCGGTGAGCGTGGCGATGTTGCGCGCGAAGATCTCTTCGGTGACCTGGCCGCCGCCGGCCAGCTCCGCCCAGTGCCCGGCATTGGCGGCGGCGGCGACGATCGCGGGATCGACGGTCGTCGGCGTCATGCCGGCCAGCAGCATCGGCGAACGTCCCGTGAGGCGGGTGAAGGAGGTCTCGACGACGGTGCGACCGTCGGGCAGCTCGACGAGGGTCGGCGCGAACTGGGACCACGGGGTCGCGACTTCGGGGACGCCGCCCGGGCTGAAGAGGTTGCGCTGTCCGACGCGCAGGGCGGCCGGAACCAGTCCGACGCCCTGCCCGCGGACGAGGGATGCGGTGAGGCGGGTCGCGATGTCCCCCGGACCGAAGTCCAGGACCCACTTGGCGCCGCCGGCGACGATCCGGTCGACCGACGCGACCCAGTCGACGTGGCCGACGAGGATGTCGTGGGCGTGGCGGGTGGCGAGGTCACGGTCGATGCCGCACCGATCGGCCCACTGGCCGACCAGCTCGACGGCCTCGGCCATCGCCGGGTGGTGGAAGGCGACCGACACCTGCAGCTGGTCGAACTTCGGCGCGAACGGCGCCCCGCCGGTGACCTTGCGCTTGCGCTCGTCGGCCTCGGTCGCGGCGATCCGCTCACAGAGGGCGGCGAACGCGGCGAGGTGCCGCGGCGCACCGGACAGCACGACCGCGGTGCGGCTGTTCTTGATGGCGACGACCGGCGCGGTCGTCAGATCGTTGTCGGGCAGACCATCGCGGTACTGGGCCAGGATCTCGTCGACACGGGCCGGGCTGATGTTGGTCAGGGCCAGCATCGGGGTGCCGTCGGTGGTGACGCCGAGTCCGCGGCGGCGCGCGGTCAGCGATCCGGCGGCACCGATGAGGTGCGCGACTGCCAGCAGCAGGCCCTGACCGGATTCGGCGATCCGGCCGTCGGCACCGACCGCGTCGGTCGCCAGCGATCCTTGGGAGTGCCCGACCACGGCGTTCGGCGGCAGCACCGCGGTGTCCAGACCCTGCTTGCGGAGGGCTTCCACGGCCGCGAGTTGCGTGAGCAACACGCCCGGACCGGAGAGGGTGAAGTCGGCGAGAGTGGCCTCGGCGGGCACGTCGTCGCCCGCGTCGTGCGCGTGCACCCAGGTGAGCGGGTGGAATTCGGCCACCCGTGCCACGACGAGTTCGTCGGCAACCGGCTCGACGAGCCGTTCCGCGGAATCGACGATCTTGGCGACCCGGTGCTCCAGATCGGCGTCGACGACCAGCTCGGTCAGCGTGGGCAGCCATGCGCCGCCCTGCCCGCCGAAGCTGATCGCGTAGGGCTCGCCCTGCGTGAGCCGTTCGATGAGCGTGGTGGTGGGCCGTTCTGCGTTGGCGGCGCCCTGCGAGCCGGAGCGGAACTGGTCGACGGTCACGGATACTCCTCGGTGGTGGTCGGTCTCAGAGTGTGGATTTGCGGAGTGCGTAGGTGCGGTGCGGTAGATGTCTGTGGGTGTTGTGCGGGCGGCCGGTGCGCGGTCGCTGTGGCTGCGAGAAGCGCTGTCAGCAGCGGCGTATGGCGTGCGCTGCCGTGAACGGTCTCGTCGACGTCGCGCGCACAACCGGCCGCCAAGGCGACACTGCCGGGTCGAGCTAGCTGGTACTACAAAGGAACACGCCTGCTGCACAACAACATTGACGAGCACCGACCCATGGGGAGCCAGCGTCGGCGTGAACGTGACTCCTATGATGACACACGAAAGTGAGGGAACCCTCATGTTTGCGGGTGACCTGTCGGTATACCGACGAGTAACCGCGCGGGTAACTTCGGGCACCATGCCAACCGCCATGAGAAGGGTCGGAAAAGCGCCAGGCCAGGCAACATACTCAGAGGTACGTCGGTGCCCGAGTCTTTGCTCGGTCAACCGTTACCAAACCGTTATGTGATGTGGAGCACGACCGCGCGTCGTGACCCGACAGGGCCGCCGACCCGGGTGCCCTAGAGTCGGCCCCATGAGCAGTTGCATCTTCTGCGGCATCGTCGCCGGCACCTCCCCGGGGCGCATCGTCTACGCCGACGACGACGTGCTGGGCTTCCTCGACATCCGGCCGGTCACTCGCGGCCACACCCTCCTCGTGCCCCGCGTCCACTCCTCCGGACTCGACGACCTGGACCCGGCGATCGGCGCCGCGCTCTTCCGCGCCGGTCAGCGACTGGCCGCCGCGATGAAGACCGGGCCGGTGTCGGCCGACGGCGTGAACCTGGCGCTCAATGACGGCCGCGCTGCTTTCCAGACCGTCTTCCACACCCATCTGCACGTCGTGCCCCGACACGACGGCGACAAGCTGAGCTTCGCCAAGGGCTTCCTCGTCCGCCGGGACCCCGATCCCGACGAGACCGCCGCCCAGGTGCGCGCCTGCATCGAGTCCGCCGGATGAGCCTGGCCGGGCCACCCGATCCCGACTCCCCGACACTCATCCCGCCCGCGGTCGCCGACCTCGTGCGTCGCGCGGAGTGGATCACCGTGTTCAGCGGAGCGGGTATGTCGGCCGAGAGCGGCATCGCGACCTTCCGGGACGCCCAGACCGGGTTGTGGGAGAAGTTCGACCACGCCGAACTCGCCACCCCGGAGGCGTGGGCACGCGACCCGGCCCTGGTCTGGGGGTGGTACCGCTGGCGAGCACGCGAAGTGCTTGCCGCGCAGCCCAATGCCGGGCACCTCGCACTCGCCGAGCTCGCCACCTCACGCACCGTCATGGTCGTGACGCAGAATGTCGACGACCTCCACGAGCGGGCGGGCAGCGACGTCGTCAGCCACCTGCACGGCAGCCTGTTCGCCCCCCGGTGTTCGATCTGCGGCACTCCCTACGACGGTCCCGGGGCGTTCCCCGACCCCGCCGACCACCAGCCCGATGCGACGCCGGACGCCGACCCACGAGTCGACCCGCCCACCTGCCCGCGCTGCGGTGGGGCCGTGCGCCCCGGCATCGTCTGGTTCGGCGAAGCGCTGCCCGAATCGGATTGGCAGCGTGCGGATCAGGCGTTTCGCGCGTCGGAGGTGGTGCTCGTCGTGGGTACCAGCGGGATCGTCTACCCGGCAGCCGCGTTGCCGGAGCGAGCGGTGCGGGCGGGCATCCCGGTCATCGAATTCAACCCGGCACCGTCCGCGCTCTCCGACGTCGTGACCCACAGCCTGCGGATGCCCGCTGCGGTCGGCCTGCCCGCGCTTCTCGCATCAGTGCGCTGACCGGTGGCGCCCGGGCGTGGCCGGCGCGCCGGGGTCACTCCCCCGCACTGAGATCGATCGGTTGCCACCGAACGGCGTCCGGGCCGGCACCGTCCGGGGTCGGAACCGCGACGAGGGAGCCCGGCTTGCATCCACGCTCGTCGAGCACGGTCGCGACGTGATCCAGGACGCGGTCGGGATCGAGTTCGAACTCCGACTCACGCACTCGCACGAATTGCCAACCGCACCGGCGCAACTCGCGCTCGCGCTCGAGGTCCGATCGAGCCTGCTGTCCGGTTCCGGCGAACTCGTCGGCATCACACTCGACGGCCATGCGCGCGTCGGCCCCCAGCACCACCAGGTCGACGACCCGGTTGTTGACGGTGACCTTCGGCGTCACGTGATAGCCGAGTGCCGCGAGCCGGTTGAACACCCGCTGCTCGAGCAGGTTGTCGAACGGTGGCACGCGACGATCGTCGGGGACGTCGCTCGGCATGGCCCCGATCGACGGTCCCTCGTTGGCCGTGACATAGGACAGCAACGAGTAGCGAAGGTCGTTGGGGCGCAACTCGTCGAGACCGATCGAATGGAACAGCCACAGCTGGTCCATGGCACGGGTCGCCGCCACGTTGAATCTGCGCTGCGACTCCGCCCGGGTCAACGCCGAGATCGCTCCGGCGTCCGAGACGACCATCGACAGGAAGACCACGCGTCGCTCATCGCCCTGGAAGTCCGGCGGTGACCCGACCCGAATCCGCCGGGCACGCCAGGTGTCGGTGTCGATCTCGGTGCGCAGCGCCTTCTCGATCGCCTCGATCTGCTTGACGCCCTGCAGCGCGATCACGCCGAAGTCCAACCCGTCATAGGCCGGATCGGCCAGGCACCCTCGCAGCGCCTCGATGATCGCGGCCACCTCGGCGTCGTTGGTGACACCGCTGCCCGTTCCCGTCGCCGTCCCGTCGACCGCGACCGCCCGCAACGGCTCGAGCCGGTCGGAACCGTACTGGCGCACCGGGATCAGCGGCGCCGACCCGTAGAACTGGCGCGACGAGAACTCGATGATCTCGGGCATCGAACGGAAGTGCTCGCGCAGGCCGACGACGTTACCGAAGCGGCTGCGCAACAACGAGAACAAACTCGACCGGGGCGTCAGCCCGTCGCGCAGATACGTCGGTAGGTCCGGCAGCGCGGCATCGAGTTCGGCGAACGCCGAATCGAGTGTCGTGCCGCTGAGACCGGCGGGCGCGCACTGCTTGTCGTCGCCGACGACGATCACCCGGGGGGCCAGCCACAGGAGGAAGACGCTCGTGATGTCGGCCTGCGAGGCCTCGTCGACGATCACGACGTCGAAGGAGTTGCGGCGCGGCGGCAACGTCTCGGCCACCTGGCTGATCGACATGATCCAGGCGGGGACGGCGTTCTGCGCCTCGACCATGGCCTCGCGCGCCGCGCGCCGGAAGCGATTGGCGTGTTTGCCCGATCCCTTGCCGAGGTTGATCATGTGGTCGCGGTAGGACTGGACGGCCTGCAGTTCGCCGGCCGTGGTGCGCGTCAGCAGCTCTCGGATGGCGCGGGCGGACGCGAGACGAGTGGTCAGGGCCGCGATGTCGACCTCGATGGCGTCGAGGGCCGACTGCAGGCGGTCCTCGGCGAACGGGTCGCTACGGTCCTGCGCCCAGGTGTGGGCGAACCGCCACGCCCACGCCGCACCCATGTCCCGAGCGCGTTCGGTCCAGATCGGGTCCTGCGCGCTCGCCCACATGGTCTTCGCGAGTTCCGGTGCGCGGCTTCGTAACCGGAGTCCGAGCAGCTCCAGGACATTCTGCTCGTCGGCGTCGGCCGCGGCTGCGGCGAAGGCACGGCGCGCATCCCGGATCGCGGCGGGATCGGCCGTACCCAACGCCGAGAGCAGCGCGTCACCCTCCGGCGACGGCCCCTTCTCGAGTTCGGTCGTCAGCCGGTACACGCCGTCGGCCAGTTCCTGCTCGGCCAGGACCGCGTCGTTGGCCGCGGCGACCGACCGGGCCTGATGCGCCACCTCGGCCACCTCGGCGACCGTGCACGGCCGTGGCCCGCCTGGGCTGATCGCCTCGAGTTCGCGCACCAGGTGTTCACGCCCGGTGAGGAGCCGCGAGATCCACGCCAGTTGGGTGTCGAGACGTACGAGGTGATCCAGCTGTGCCGACCGCGAGCCCGAGGCGTCGACCGGGACGTGCAGGTCGGCGAGGATGCGATGCACCTGGTGAGTGGCATCGACGACGGTGAGGTGGTCGGCGACCCGCCGCAGCGACGCCTCGTCTCGGGGCGGGCGGCCGTCGACGGTGGCCCGCACCGGTGCGTCCTCCACGGCGCGCTGCTCCGGCGAGCGCCGCAGCCTTCCCCGCCACTGACCGCCGTCCCGTAGGAAGTCGGCGGCGGCGTCGAACAACGCGGCATCCCCGGGCCGGTTGCCCTCCACGACCACCGAGTGCGCGCCGAGGTCCCGGTCCCGGCGAGCAGCTTCGGCGATCACCGGGGACAGCGTCGTCACCCGTGACCAGAGGTGCGCGGCCCGGCCGGCGAGCAGCCGGTCGGCCATGTCGATGATCGGATCCGGGTACGAGGCCACCTCACCGGACGCCACTGCCAGGTCATCGCAGATGTCCTTGATGCGGACCAACCGCGCGCTGTCGACGCCGTCGAGCACGGACAGCAGGGTCCCGGCACCGGCCGGCTGTTGACCCGGCCGGGCGGCGATCCGATCGCAGATCGCGTCCATCTCGCCGGGGCCGGGCAGGTGATCGTCGAGGTCGACGAAGCGCTGTGCGAGTCGCGACGTGGAGCCCCCGGTACTCGCGAGCAGCTCCGCGAGCCGGACGAATTCGGCGGAATCCAGCGGCGGCACGGCACCGTGGACAGGGCCTGGCAGCCAGTCGAACGCGGCGGCGTCGGCCCGCACCTGCCGAACGATCTCCGCCGGGGATCCGCGGTAGTCCCCCGCGACCCATTCGTGGATCTCGGTCTCCTCCGCACGCAGGTCCCAGAGTTCGCGGAGCGTTTGATCCCGTTGCCGCAGAGCGTGATCCCGGCGAGCAGCGAGATCGGCGATCTCGGCGTCGGCAACCCCCGGAGTGAACGACGCCTTGCGTTCGGCGAGCTCGCTCACCGCGTCCACGATGCCCTCGGCACTGTCCTGGGACACATCGGCGATCGACACCGTGAGAGCCCGCAGCGCGGGTGGCAGCATGTCGTGGAGCACGTGGAGCGCATGGGCTTTCTCGCTCACGACGAGGACGCGCTGACCTTTCGCCAGCAGCGCCGATGTCACGTTGGCGATGGTGTGCGTCTTCCCGGTGCCGGGCGGACCCTCGACGACCACACCCGTGTCGACGCCGAGACGGGCGAGCACGTCGCGCTGCTCGACGTTGGACGGCAGCGGGAACAGTGCATCGGCGACCAGCTCCGCGGGTTCGAGGACGCCGCGCCCCCGAAGGGCGGCGAGTCGCTCGTCCGCCTCGAGTGGGCGGACGAGCTGCGCGAGTCCGACCGGGACCTCTGAACTCTCGTCCCGCAGGTCGTCGATGATCGCGTCGTAGAACGCGAGCGAGCTCTCCACGCCTCGTCGGCGGAGCACGACCGCAGGCCGGGTCTCGACCGACAGGGTCACGCGCTCGGTGTCGACGTCGATCGCCTCGTGCCACTCCGCCATCAGCTCGGTGGTCTTCGGCGACAACACCGAGGTCTGCGCGGCCAGCTTGCCGCGGATCTTGACCGCTCCCGCAAGATCCAGACCGTCCAGCGCAGCCAGGAGATGTGTGTCGCGCACGGCCGGCGACGAACCCGCACCCAGGGACAACCGGATCGTGTCGTCCTCGCCGCGATCGGCTACCAGAGCCTGGGTGAGCAGGTGCTCCCGGATGAGCGGCGCCCCCGCGTCGTCCGCCGCGCGTCGGACCGTGACCAGGGCGGACGCGACGACGAGCTCGAGCTCCTCGGGATTGTCGCCGAGCGCGTCGACGAGCGCGCCGAGATCGGCAACGGCCGAGGCCGGGTCGGCGGAGACCGGGTCAGCCGTCACCGAGTCGGCGGAGTCTGGTCGCCCGGCACCGCTGTCCCCCGGGCGGAGCTCCAGGACGACCTGGCCCGGAGCTGCGTTCGAGCGTATGGAGAGGGAGGTGGCGGGGCCGACCCAGACGTGACCGGGATGATCGGCGATGTCGTGGACGTCCCCTGAACGGGACCGGACGAGATCGGCCAGAAACGTCATCAGCCGGGTGACCTGATCGCGCAGCATCTCGCGAGCGTCATCCTGCATACCGATGTGTTCCTCTCGTCGCCGGCGACTCCTACGCTACAAGACGCTGGTCAGAGGGACCCGCGCGGTCGCGCGGGACGGCGTCGGATTCTCTGCCGGCCGCTCAGCCGACGGTGCGCGAACGCAGGGCCCGGTAGTCCCCGTCGACGTAGCGGACGTTGGTGTAACCGCAATCGGCGATCTGTTCGGCGATCCGGGGCGCCTCCGAGCGGACCGACACCACGGCGATCTCGGTGTCGCGGTCCCGGATGACCGGAAAGGTGCCCGACGGCGTGGGCGTGAACCGCGTCGGCACCTCGGTCGGATCGACCACGAGAGCGCCGGGGAGGCTGCCCTGATGCCGCACGACCTGCGGCCGCGCATCGACGACCACCGCGTTCCCCTCGCGGCTGTGATTCATTGCCTCTGCTGCTGAAATCGCATTCACCACTGACACCGGTGACTCACCAATCCTGTTGCTCGAATTCGTCCGTGTGCATCGTGTGTCGCGATGATCACCATCCGGTGATCCAGCGACTGGATGACCCCCGTCGACCAGGTTACGGAACGATCTCGAATTGACAAGTTTTCTCACGCAGCTCTCAGAAGTGCGCGAAAGTGCGCGGTTTCTGGTATCCGGCGCCTCGGGGGCGGGACAGTCGGGGTGGGTCAGGAATGACGACCGCGACCGGCCACGCGCGGCGAGGGACGTTTGCCCCAGCTGTCGCCGCGACGGCCGTCGCGTCCACCACCGTGGCCGCCGGCCCCCCGCTTCGCGCCGCCTCGTGTCCGCGGTGACCCCATGTCCTTGCGGATGTCGATCGGGTTCTTGCCGATCTTCGTGTGCCGCAGCGACGAGAGGGTCTCGTTGTCGAGGTCGTCGGGCAGTTCCACGAGGCTGAAGTCGTCGCGGATGCTGATGTTGCCGAAGTCGGCGCGGGTCAGACCGCCCTCGTTGGCGATGGCACCGACGATCGCACCGGGTGACACCTTGTGCTTGCGTCCGACGGCGATCCGGTACGTCGCGAAGCTCGCGCCCGGGCGACGTGGAGCACGCTCGCGCTCGGGACGCCTCTCCGACTGCGGCGGGTCCGGGGTCATGAGGAATCCGCCGTCACGCGTCTCGAGCGCCAGCGCGGCCGCGATGTCGGCCATCGCGACGTCGTTGTCCCGCGCGTAGTTCTCGATCAGGCCGCGGAACAGGTCGAGGTTGTCCGACGACAGGTTCTGCGTGATGGAGTCGGCGAACTTCGCCACTCGCTGGGCGTTGACGTCATCGACACTCGGCAGGCCGATCTCGGTCAGCGTCTGTCGCGTGGCACGTTCGATGGCGCGCAGGAGGTGACGCTCGCGCGGCGAGACGAACAGCAGCGCGTTGCCCGACCGGCCGGCGCGACCCGTGCGCCCGATGCGGTGCACGTACGACTCGGTGTCGTGCGGGATGTCGTAGTTGACCACGTGCGAGATGCGGTCGACGTCGAGTCCGCGCGCGGCGACGTCGGTCGCGACGAGGATGTCGATCGAACCGTTCTTGAGCTGGTTGATCGTCCGTTCGCGCTGCGCCTGGGCGAGGTCACCGTTGATGGCCACCGCGGAGAAGCCGCGGGAGCGCAACTTCTCGGCCAGCTCTTCGGTCGCCTGCTTGGTGCGGACGAACACGATCATCGCGTCGAAGGTCTCGACCTCGAGGAAGCGTGTCAGCGCGTCCAGCTTGCGCTGGTGGGAGACCTGCAGATAGCGCTGGGTGATGTTCTGTGCGGTCGCGGTCTTCGCCTTGACCGTGATCTCCTGCGGCGAGTTGAGGTACCGCTGCGCGAGACGCCGGATGGCGCTGGGCATCGTCGCCGAGAACAGCGCGACCTGCTTGGTGTCCGGGGTCTCGGCGAGGATGCGCTCGACGTCTTCGGCGAAGCCCATGGTCAGCATCTCGTCGGCTTCGTCGAGGACGAGGAACTCCAGCCCGGAGATGTCGAGGGTCTTGCGATCGAGGTGGTCGATGACGCGCCCCGGGGTGCCGACGATGACCTGTGCGCCACGACGCAGACCCGCGAGCTGGACGCCGTAGGACTGCCCGCCGTAGATGGGCAGGACCTTCACCTCGGGCATGTGGGCCGAGTATCGGCCGAAGGCCTCGGACACCTGGAGGGCCAGTTCCCGAGTCGGTGCCAGGATCAGCGCCTGCGGCGTCCGTGCGGAGGTGTCCAGCCGGGACAGGATGGGGATGGCGAAGGCCGCGGTCTTACCGGTACCGGTCTGCGCCAGACCGACCACGTCGCGCCCCGACATCAGGGTCGGGATGGTGGCCGCCTGGATCGGTGAGGGCGTCTCATAGCCGACGTCGGTGACGGCGGCGCGGACGCGCGGATCGATCTCGAGGTCGTCAAACGTGCCGACGGTGGGGTCGGCGGGGGCGTCGTGCTCGCCGTGATCGGAAGTACTCATGCGGCGGAAGTCTCATTCATCGCCCTCAACTGTAATGGCCCTGCACCAGAATGTCGGCATCGCGCCCGGGCGGGGTCGCAACAGCCCCCTGATCAGGGCGCGAACCACGATCGTCGACCGGTGTGATGCATCCCACGAATACTGGTACTGTCAGTGCCACTCATCCGGCCATCGGTCCCGGTCACACGCATACCGATGTCCGGAATGTCCATTTGTTCTCCCGTCTCAGGAGTGCCATGCAGCAGCAGTACGCCACCCCGTCCGATCTCACGATCGACGACAAGGCGACGACCGTCGACACGATCCTGCGCTACCGCGCGGAGCGCCCCACGATGCCGCTCTTCCGCAAGCGCTCGCACAACCAATGGGTCAACGTCACCGCCAAGCACTTCACCGACGAGGTGGACGCCGTCGCCAAGGGCCTCATCGCCTCGGGCGTGCAGGCCGGGGACCGCGTCGCCATCCTCTGCTCGACCCGCTACGAGTGGACCGTCCTGGACTATGCGATCTGGCGTGCGGGGGCATGCACCGTCGCGATCTACGAGACCTCCGCCCCCGACCAGGTCCAGTGGATCCTGGAGGATTCCGGCGCCACGCTGCTGTTCGTCGAGGATCACGAGCACTACACCCGCCACCTCCGGGTGATCGACGAGACACCCACCCTCAAGGAAACCCTGGTCATCGACGACCATGCGCTTCCCACGGTCACCAAGCGCGGCGCGAAGATCGCCGATGCGGATCTCGACCAGCGGCAGGCGAACGCGTTGTCCTCCGACGCCGCCACGCTGATCTACACGTCGGGCACCACCGGACGCCCGAAGGGCGTCGTCCTGACGCACGCGAACTTCCTGGCCGAGACCGCCGCCACCCGTGACGCGGTCGGCGCCGGGATGCGCGAGGGCAAGTCGACGCTGCTGTTCCTCCCACTGGCACACATCTTCGCCCGGGTCGTCACCGTCGGCTGTGTGGAGAACGGCGTGATCCTCGGACACACCAACGACCTGACGAACCTCGTGGCCGACCTGGGCGTGTTCAAGCCGAACTACGTGCTGTCGGTGCCCCGCGTGTTCGAGAAGGTGTACAACTCCGCCAAACAGAAGGCCTACGACGGCGGCAAGGGGTCGATCTTCGACAAGGCCACCGACACGGCGATCGAGTACAGCAAGGCGACCGAGGCCGGCAAGGTCGGGCTGGGTCTGAAGCTCCGCCACGCCGTCTTCGACAAGCTCGTCTACGGCAAGCTGCGCGACGCCCTGGGCGGCCAGTGCGAAGGCGCGATCTCCGGCGGCGCTCCGCTCGGCGCGCGCCTCGGCCACTTCTTCCGCGGCGTGGGCATCCCGGTGTACGAGGGCTACGGCCTGTCGGAGACCACCGCTGCGGTCACGGCCAACAACGAGGACAACCAGAAGGTCGGCTCGGTCGGCCGACCGATCCCCGGCGTCACCGTCGCCATCGCCGAGGACGGCGAGGTCCTGCTCAAGGGACCGGTCGTGTTCGGCGGGTACTGGAAGAACCAGGCCGCCACCGATGACGCCATCCGCGACGGCTGGTTCCACACCGGTGACATCGGCACACTCGACGACGGATACCTGTTCATCACCGGCCGTAAGAAGGAACTGATCGTCACCGCCGGCGGCAAGAACGTCTCCCCCGCCCAGCTCGAGGACACCATCCGGGCGCACCCGCTGGTGAGCCAGTGCCTCGTCGTCGGCGACAACAAGCCGTTCATCGCGGCGCTCATCACGATCGACGCCGAAGCCGTTCCCGGATGGCTGGAGCGCCACGGCCTGCCCGCCGACACCCCGATCTCCGATCTTGTCGACAACGCCGACCTGAAGGCGGAGATCGACGCCGCGGTGAAGGAGGCGAACACCAAGGTGTCCAACGCCGAGGCGATCAAGAAGTTCTCGATCCTCGACACCGACTTCACGATCGACACCGGTGAGCTCACGCCGACGATGAAGCTCAAGCGCAACGTGATCCACGACGCGCACAAGGAAGCGATCGCCGACCTCTACACCTGAGCAGAACTCCGCACGACTCGCCGCGGCCCGGGATGCCCCCGGGCCGCGGCGCTGTCTATCGTGCAAGGCAATGAAACGAGACCTGGCCATCGATGCCACCCGTGGTGTGGCGATCTGGAGCATGATCACGGCGCACTTCGCGCAGGAATCGATGCTGGCCACCCCGACTCACGCTTTTCCCTACGTCGACGGCATGTCGGCGTTCGTGATGCTGTCGGGAATCGTCCTCGGCCTCGTCTACCAGCGGTGGGTCACGCGACACGGCCTGGTCTTCGCCTACAAGCGACTGGCCAAGCGGATCCTCGTGCTCTACCTGTGCCAGCTGGTCATCGCGCTCGTCGCGGTCGCGGCCGCTCTGGAAGGCCACCGCTGGCTGACGCTCCTGCTACCGGTCGACGGCTGGGGCGACGGCCTGCGCCTCGCGCTGACCATGGACTACCTACCCAGCGGCGGCAACATCCTGTTGCTCTACATGGTCCTACTGATCTCGGCCTTCGCACTCTTCCCGCTGCTGCGCATGGGATGGTGGCGCTGGGTGCTCGCCGGATCGCTCGCCCTGTACGCGGTCTCGCTGGTCTACTCCCCCGATTGGTTCTACCTCAGCGCCTACCAGGCGGCGCCCCACATCCAGAACGTCGCCGGATGGCAGATCATGTTCGTCCCGGCCCTGGTCATCGGCTGGAACTGGTCGACGTGGAAGGTCCCGGAGTTCGTCGACCGGTGGATCGTCGCGATCGTCGTCGTCGCCCTCGGCGTGGCGCTGTTCTTCCACTTCGGCATCGACCACGGGCCGTGGGCGCATCTCGAACCGACGGTCGCGGACAAACTCGACTTCCGCCCGGCCCGGGCCGTCGGCGCATACCTGGCCATCCCGGCCGTCTACGGGCTCTTCCGCCTGTTGCTCACGTGGTGGCACCACGACTGGCTGCGGCCGCTGGTCATGACCGGGACCCGCAGCCTCGACTCCTATGTGATCCAGGCGATCGCCCTCGTCGTGGTTCCCATCCACATCGCGCACCGCCCGTGGAACTCGGTCACGATGGACGCCGTGGCGCTACTGGTGTTCGCCGCCTGCTGGGGTTGGGCGGAGTTCCGCCACCTCGCCCACATCGACAAACTGCACAAGCTCCCGGTACGCGTGGTCGCCCTCGTCCGCCCACGCCGAGCCGAGGTCGCCCCCGGACCCGGGCCCGGCGTACCCACCTCCGAGGAACCGGATGCCGCCCGGCCCGCCGGTGTGGTGCCCGCCGGCGACCTGCCGGCCGACGAACCGTCCGGGGCAGATCATCGGGACGTGGTCGAACGGGCCGGGGCACGCATCGACGAACCGATGGGAGTTCATCCGTGACAGGTGAGATGACACGTAGCGTCCACGCCGGGAACGACGCGTCGGGTCCGTCGGTGCGGACTCCCATCACGATGGCGAATTCGTATCACCTGCCGCCCGATCCCGAGGCCATGAGCTGGTCGGGCACCGAGCAGCTGTTCTACACACGCAACACCGGCGCCAATCAGGTCGCCTTGCAGGACAAGCTCGCCGCACTCGAAGACGCCGACGACGCCGTCGTCCTCGCCTCGGGGGTGGCCGCACTGCACGCCGTGTTCTTCACCTTCCTGTCCGCCGGTGACCACGTCGTCGTGTCGGACACGACGTACGAGGCCACGTGGAAACTGTGGTCGGATCTCTTGCCGAGGAAGTACGGGATCGAGGCGACCTTCGTCGACGTCGGGGACCTCGATGCCACCCGCGCCGCCATGCGTCCCGGCACCACCCGCATGCTGATCGCCGAGACGATCGCCAACCCGACCACCAAGGTCGCCGACATCGGCGCTCTCGCACAGATCGCCTCCGACGCCGGAGCCCTGCTACTGGTCGACTCGACCTTCACCCCACCGGTGTTGTATCGCCCGCTCGCCGACGGCGCCGACCTCGTCGTCCACTCGCTGACCAAGTACATCAACGGTCACGGCGACGCGATGGGTGGCGCCGTGCTCGGTCGGCCGGACCTGATCGCGCAGGTCCGGGAGCAGGCGATGGTCGACGTCGGCGGCGTGATCTCGCCGTTCAACGCGTGGCTGATCGCCCGCGGCGCGATCACCCTGCCGCTGCGGTTCGCCCAGCACCAACGCAACGCCGAGCGGGTCGCGGCCTTCCTCGACGACGACCCGCGTATCGCCTACGTCCGATATCCGGGACTGCAGTCGCATCCCGAACACGACCTCGCCGCGCGACAATTCGGCGGTCGCGGCTTCGGGGGCATGATGGCGTTCGCGGTCCGCGGCGATCCGGCCACCCAGAATCGCTTCGTCTCGGCCCTGACGACGATCACCTCGGCGGTGTCACTCGGTCACGACGAGTCGCTGCTCGTGCACGTCGGTGCCGACGGGCCACGGGTTGCCGCATACCCGGAGCCTTTCCGCGAGTGGGGACATCTGCGATTCTCGGTGGGCCTCGAGGACGCCGACGACCTGATCGCCGATCTCGCCGCCGCACTGGACGCGACGTTTCCGGCCTCCACCGCTGGTTGAGCCGGCTCCCCCCGCAACCACTTTCAGGTCGCCTCGTACAGAATCCCCCGGCCGATCGCCTCCCGGACGACCGGCAGCGCGGCCTCGGCCAGGGCGTCGGTATCGACGCCGTGGAAGTCGGCGAGGAGCTCGAGCAGGACGCCCAGCGGAACCTGTCCGCGACAACCGGCGAGCAGTGCGCGCGAGATCTCGTCGACGCCGAGAACGGCGCCGGGACCTCCGGGCCGGCGAACCGCGGCCGACACCTGGTGCCAGCCCTCGTCGCCCGGGAGCGAGTGCTCTTCGAGCATGACCGGCGCCACCGACAGCCGCTGCGCGAGCAGCCGGCCGTCGGAGGTCTCCCGCAGATAGCGCCGTCGCGCGAGGAACGCCTGCGCCTCGTACCCGGTCACCTCTTCACCGGCGCCGGTGATCTCCTCGATCACGACGTCGGGATCGCGGGTCTCCGCCGGCATCGGAAGCCGGGCGGTGATCGAGCCCATCCCGATCGCGACGATGCCGTTGGCCTCGAACCACTCGAGCCACTCCGCTCCCCGCTGCGCGGCGCTGGACTCGTCCTCACCGGCGTCGGACAGCCACAGGGAGATGTAGCTGATGGGGTCGGCGACCTCCCGCTGCACGACCCACGCGTCGAGTCCGGTGCCGGCGAGCCACGACCGGACCCGCTCCGCCCACGGTTCGCTGTCGCGGATGATCCAGTTGGCCAAGATCTGTGCGGTGCCACCAGGATTCAGATGCGCAGGCAGCTCGCGGACGAGTTGCTCGCAGAGCCCGTCCCCGACGACACCGGAGTCGCGGTAGATGTAGTCCTGCCCGCCGGCGCCGACGACGAACGGCGGGTTGGACACGATGAGATCGAACCGTTCCCCGGCGACAGGCTCGAACATGCTGCCCGCGCGCAGATCCCACGACATCCCGTTGAGGCGGGCCGTGGCGGCGGCCAGCGCCAGCGCTCGGTCGTTGGTGTCGGTGGCCACGATCTGCTCGCAGTGCGCGTCGAGATGCAGCGCCTGGATGCCGCACCCGGTACCGATGTCGAGTGCACGCCGGACGGGCTCGCGGATGACCGCTCGGGCCAGCGAGATCGACGCGCCGCCGATCCCCAGGACGTGGTCACGGGCAACGGGTCCGGGCCGCATCGCGGCGTCCTGATCGGCGACCACCAGGTAGTCGCGGGTGTCGTCGGCGTGCGGCCGGATGTCCAGGCGGGCGCGGAGCCGCGATTCGTCGACTCGCGCCAGCACCCCCTGTGCCATCAGCGCGTCCGTTCCGGTCGTCGGGAACGCCGCGGCAACAGCGTCTTCGGGCTCGTCCGAGCCCAACAGGAACAGGCGGATGAGAGTGGCCAGCCGACCGTCCTCGCCGGCGGCGTCGCGCGTGGCGGCGAGCGCCGGCCACCAGACACCCCGGACGAGTGCATCGTGGGCGTCGCCACCGAGCAGACGGGTGACGCCGTCGTTCGTGTACCCCGCCGACCGCAGGTCGGCACCGAGCGCCGCGACGACGGTGTCGTCGGTCAGCGGATGGCCGGCGGCGTCGTCGAGTGGCTGGGGTCGTCCCTGGTCCGCGGTCACGGTCGTCAGGCTACCGACGAGACCGGCGCCGGCCACCCGACGGGTTCAGCACGATGCGAGGACCCGGCGCATGGCGTCGCGTTCGGCCGGGGTCACCCACAGGCCGTAGGACTTCTTGACCTCGATCTGCCGGCTGACATAGGTACATCGGTAGGCCTTGTTCGGCGGGAGCCACGTGGCGGCGTCGCCGTCGCTCTTCCGCTGGTTGACGGTCCCGGAGACGGCCTGCAGATTTCGCGGATCGTTCGCGAACGCGATGCGTTCGGTCGCGGTCAACCCGGCAGCGCCCTTCTGCCATGCGTCCGACAGCGCGACAACGTGATCGATCTGCACGCGTGCCGACGTGTCCTCACCTCGGGTGAACGGGATGATCGTTCCGGTGTAGGGGTCGGCCAGCGTGCCGGCGAGGACCCGACACCCGTCGGCGTGGACCGTAATCGCGGTGAGGTCTCGCCGGAGGATGTCCTCCCGGGTCCGGCATCCGTTACGGCCGAACTGCACGTCGACCGCGTCGTCCCACGCCTTGCCGAACCGCGCCCGGGCATAACCGGTCTTGGGCGCACGACCTTTCACCGGGAGGGATGCCAGGTCGGCCACGGCACGATCGACGCCGGGCGCCCGCGTCTGGAGCTCTCCCGACGGCAGCGCAGGCGCCGACGCGGTGGCGCTCGGAGTCGGTGTGCGAAGCCCCGCTCCCGACCCGGCGTCGGTGTCCGTCCCGGCGACGGACAGGGCTCCGAACCCGACGACGACCGACACCGCGGCGATCATCACCGACACCCATGCCGCTCGACGTCTCACCTCGAGATCGTTGCACGACGCACCGACAGCGCTTCTGGTCCACCCGGTGCGCGGACTTCCGCCGCGCACCTTAAGATTCGTTCGACTAACTTCCCCGTCGCGGACTGCTCTGGTCGCGCACGATGCCGTGATGGCGGCGGGCGCCGACACTGTCGCCGGGGTACCAGACGACTATTCGGGTAGTGGGTGCATGAGTTCAGGTCGGGGCAATGCAGCACGGTGCGTACAGCCATGGCTACTGCGACTCGTCGCGGTGTTCACAGTGACGATGTCGTTTCCCACTCTGGCGGCCGGGACCGGCACTGCCGCGATCGTCGGCACTACGGCACCGTTCTCGGCAGCTCCGCTGCGTGCCACGCCGGTCCACGAGCTGACCCCGACCGTCGATCCCGAAACCGAGACCTACCCGGAACGCCTCGAGCGGATCGAGACCCTGACCCGCCCACTGTTGCCGACGCCGAAGGCCCTCGACGGTGTCGAGACACGATGCGCGAGCGGCGATTTCACGACCCTTTCGGTGGTGTACGACTCGATCTTCGAGTCCGTGTACGACATCCTGCCGCCCTCATTGCAGGCGTCGGCACGCGCGAGCCGGGTTGCCGCGCATCGCGACATGCGCAGGCTGCACATCTCGACCCTCGCCGTGACCGAGCACCCGCTCACCCTCGGGGCCGACGACGACGACCCCGCCCTCGACTACCGCGACCCGATCTCGCAGCTCCTCGTCTCGAACCTCCTCAAGATCCGCGACGGCCGGCACACCGAGGCGATCCCGCTCGGGAACATCACCGTGATCCAAGCCGTCGAAACGGTGTGGCTGTACATGTTCACCACCGTCCTGATCCCGGCCCGGCTCCTCGTCGGGTCGGCACCCGACCTCGGTAGTCCGTTCGCGGGCACCGACGCCGACGGCCTGGCACAGTTCGTCACCTACAACTGGCTGCTGTCCGCCTTCGTCTTCTCCTCCGAGTTCGCGGTGAAGGCACTCTTGCGCGCCACGGCGAAGACCGTTCTCGATCAGTGCGTCGCACGGGTGACCGACGAGCAGCGCGCCCAGGCCGGGCGCCCGAGTGACACCGTCCGCTTCGACATCCCGATCCCGCCGATGGTGGCGGAGATCGCCGATCACCTCGCGCTGGCCGACGTCGAGACCTGCACGCCGATCGGCTCCCTCACGCTCGGTCGGTTGGTCCGCTACGTGTCCGCACAGGCACAGGAGAACAACCCCGCCGATGCGGCCCGCATTCGCGCCGAGACGACGCGAATCCTGAGCGTCATGCGCGGAATCCGCGTCCACCACAACCTGATCCCGCTCGATCCGGCGGAGGATCGCTCCGTCGGGGAATTGGGCGTCTCGCTCTTCGGTTCCTTGATCCCGATCTTCGGCGGCGCCCCGCTGGACATCCTGCTCGGCATCGGGCACAACCTCGGCCACGGCGCGGATCCCTGGGAGACCGTGTCCCTCGACGAGCTCACCGTCAGCAAACCGATCACCGCGGCGCATTACGCGTACAAACTCGCCCTCCACCTGATCCGGGAGGTCGGCAACGTCGTCGAGCCGTCCATCCTCGGCGACAGCCCACTGCGTCCGACCCGCCTGCTGGTGACCGTCCTGGGACTGCCGATGACCTATGGGCTGGTGACCGCACACCATGTGATCCGATCGATGTGCCTGCGCGTCGACGACACCACGGGTGGCGGGCTGGGCGCCGAGGCGAACCGGCGGATGACAACGGACTCCACTCCGCAAGTCGGTGTGACCCGGAAACGCGAATCACCCCGGCCGTCCGCGTCGAGAACAGCGAAACCGTCGCGTGCCACCAGCACCATTCCGCGTCCCGAAGCGCCTCGGTTCAGCATTCCCGGCCTGAATTGAGTCCGCATTCGACGGACTCGCCGCGCGATAAACCGGAGTGAGTCTCGACACTGGAATGCAGACGTCCATGATTCCGGTCCGGGTATCGACTACCGTGGTCAGCGTGTCGAAAATTCAGACGGTGACCTTTGTCGACGACCTTGACGGTCGTGAACTCGATCCCCAAGACGCACAAACGGTTTCGTGGTCGTGGCTCGGCGTCGACTACGAACTCGACGTGTCCTCGACCAATCTCGACAAGATCGAGCAGGGAAAAGTGACCGTAGCGAAATTGCTCAAGGCGTCGACCCGAGTCGGCGGCCGTCGGCGGTCACCATCAGCACGAACGAAGACGAATTCTGGCGCGACCAACCCGTCGGTGAATGCTTCTATTCGAGAATGGGCGGCCGACAACGGTTACGAGGTGTCCGCCCGCGGCCGGATTCCGAACGACATCGTCGAGGCCTACAACGCCGCCCACTGATCCAGTCGGCGGTTTTGTCTGATTGATCGCCAGAGTCCGATTTCACGGACTCTGGCGATTTGTCGTTTCGCCGGGCCGGTCGTCATGAATACGTATCGCTCTGCGCCGCAGATCATTCGGTACACGCAACAGAAATCCACTGCCGGGGCGTCGAATCGAGACGACGGGCGGGTTCCGTCGCACGGGTAGCACACCCACAACATTCACTCTGTCAATGGCCTCATTTGGTACGCTGATGCACACGAACGGTGTGCCAACGGCGTGCGGAGCAGTTCACCGTCGAAGGCCACCCCGAGGGGGACAGGACAATCGGATGAGCACGACGGAGAACGAGCCGGTCGACCACGACGGCGCCGGCGGCGAGGCCCCAGAGGAGGTCGCCGTGGCGGCCCGCGTCAGGGTGACGCTCGACGACGGTTCGACCAGGGAGGGCGAGGTCGTCGACGACTTCGCGGACCTGGCCGGCGACACGACCATCGAAACCCGCATCGACGACGAGCACACCGCGCGCCTACGCCGCTGGGCGATCTCGACCGACGATCACGACATCGTCTTCGCCGACGACGACGCGGTCGAGGTCATCTCGGCCCAGCTGTGACTCAGAGGGGCGCGAGCCTGATCATTCGACGGTCCGACGAGAAGATCCACCCGTCGCCGTAGGGCTCGAGTGCTCTGCCGGTGATGAATGCTTCCGGGTCGGAATCGATGGCGAGGAACGGTGCCGTCCACGCGATCTCGCCGGTGGTCACGTCGACTGCGGTGAGGGCGACGCCATCGCTGCCGGCCAATAGACCGTCACGGTACGAATCTGGACTCACCGTGGCGTTCGCATACTCGCTCCACACCTTGTGCCACAGACGTTCACCTGTGTGGAGGTCGATACCACTCTCGCTGCGGATCTTGCTGTTCGTGTCGAGCAGGTACACAACGCCACCGGCGACCGCTGTCACGGTTCCGGTTGCGTTGCTGTCGCGCGATATGAGGTCGCTGTTGGTCCACAGTCGGTCGCCGGTGGCACGGTCGTAGGCCGAGTCGCCGAGTAGGACGGGGTCGGCGTCGGTCGTGGCCTCGAAACCCGGTCGTTGGACGGTGGGATTCGAGCTCGACGCGACCACCTTCCCGTCCGGCCCCCTGAGCAGTTGCTCGGACGCATTGCCGGCCGACTCGCAGCCGGTGTCGGTGTGGACGAGATACCCGCCCGGCAGCAGTGTCGAGGTTCCGACGCATTGTGTTCCGTTGCTCCACAATTGGGCGCCCGATCCGGCATCGAACAGGGCGAGGTCGCCGCCGGTGCGCACCAGGCCGACCCCGTCGATCACGGTGAGCGCCTCGCTGCTGTACACCTCCTCGTAGGAGGCGCCGACGTCGAATCGGCGGGTCCAGTGGGCGGACACATCGTCAAAGGTGCCCGAGTGGACTCGCACGTCGTTCTCCTCGACGCTGCCCTCGGCGACGTACAGTGCGTCAGACGTGGTCGTGATGGCGAAGATGCTCTCGGACACCGTGCGTCGCGCCGATTCCCCCGAGTCGATGTCGTAGGTGACGAGTTCGGAACCCTTCCGAAGGGCGTGGCAGTAGATCTTGCCATGGAGTGGAACATCACTGCAGCTGACGAGATCGTGCGCGGGAGCCTGCCAGCGCACGTCTCCGCTGCCCGCGTCGATGCCGATCATCACGGGATCACCGAGGGTTGTGCCCTCATTCGGGGTGCCGACGACGGTGAGAAGCGTGTCGCCGGACCGGATCACCCCCGGTTCGCCTGCGGTGAACGCGGTTCCTCCGCGCGGGTCGGCGAACGCGGCGAAAGGACGACCCAGCGACTCGGCCGGATCGAACGACCAGGCGAGACCAGGCGTCTCCGCCGTGGTTCCGGTGATCTTCTTGACCGTCGACGGAACGCGGTCCACCCACACCACGGTCGCCGCGGAGACCGTCACGACCGCGACCACCGCGGCGACACCCAGCGTCCAGGTACTCCGGGCCCGCATCGGTCAGAGCTCCAAACCTGGTGTCAGGGCGATCTGTTCCAGCTCCTGCACCGACATCGGCTCGGCCGGCGAGTCCGCCGTGGAACTGACCGAGATGCGGGTGCCCGTCGGTCGGGTCACCACCACGGAATGGGTCGCCTCCCTGATCTGATCCCGTGGGTCGGTCGTCGACGACCTCGACTGCCACACGACGTCGGTCTGCACCACGGTCCCATCGGGGAGGGCGCGCAGCGTCTTCGGGCTACCCCGGCCCGGGACCGGGCGTTCTCCGGACGGCCTCGGCTGGCCACCGATGATCGTGATGTCTATGGCCACACCATCTCCGAGATCCGCGACGCCGGCGCACAGCATGCCTTCCGCAGGTGGACCCACCGGCACCATCGGCGGCAACCGCGCGCCGCCCAGATCGACGGTGGCGAGTACGGCGTCGAGTTTGCGTGCCTCCTCGCGCGTCACCGGGGTGCCCTTGTACGACTCGAAAGGGCTCTCACAGTGTTCGATCGGCGTCGGCGTACCCGGGGCGACCGGGGCGCTGACGCGAAGTCCCGGGTCGTCGACGATGCGCACCAGGTCGTCGATGGACAACGGCACCGAGCCGCTGTGGTCTTGCTGGTTCGCACCGGTCGCGTCACTGGCCCGCGCGGTGATCCAGGATCCGTCGGCCACGTAGGCGCGGGCAGTCCGCGTGAGCGTCCGGATCCCGTCCACTTCTTGCCAGGTGTCGTGGAGATCGACCACCACGCCGTCGCGAAGCGTGCGGCGTTCATCGAGTTGCCCTGCCACACAAGGCGGAATCGGTAGTGACGAGCGTTCGACATCGACAGACACCGAGCCCCTGGCATCTCCGTTGATCAGCTCACCCCCGGCGTACGTCGACCCACGGGGCTCCGGGGCCGGAGCATTGAAAGAGGTGATCGGTTGGAAGATGAACGATTGCCGCGGGCTCGCGAAGGTGATGTCGGCCCGGGCCGGGAGCGCTCTGGCCAGCGCAGCTGACATCGCGGTCGCCTTCGGTCCGTTGAACCAGGGGAACTCCGGATTGTCGTACGTCGGCGGCTCCCCCGATCCGGCGAACGCGGTGTAGCCCGACTCGTCGGGAACCTCGACGACCTCGCATCCGGGAATGGGCGCGTCGTGGTCGACCGGCTCATCGACCACGATCGGCGTCTCGGTGGCAGCGGGATCGGCCTGCTCGGCGCCGGACGACGCCGGCGGCGTTGTCGTGAGCTCGGGGTCCGGTGACGGCAGCACAAGCCCGGCGACAACGAACCCGAGAGCGACAACCGACACGAGCACCAGCGCGGTGGTCCAGGGCCGCGTCGACGGCGTCGCATTCTCGTCGTGCGCCATCTCGGCCGCCCCTTCTGTCGACGGACGCATAACGCAGGACCGCGCCGGACGATCAAGTGCGCGAGGGGGGACTTGAACCCCCACGTCCTGAGACACTGGAACCTAAATCCAGCGCGTCTGCCAATTCCGCCACTCGCGCGTGGGCGCGACGCCCATGAAGTCGGGGAGTCACGCGGTGTAACGGCGACCACCCTACCGGCCGCGTTCTGATCATCGCAGGCCAGGTACCGTCGTAGGCATGTCCTCCACCCGTCGCCGCACCCACCGGCCCGCGCTCACGGTGCTCGCCGTATCCGCCGCCGTCGTGTGCCTGGTACTCGCGTGGTGGCAGTGGTCGCGGTACGAGTCGGCGTCTGGTTCCGGACTGAACCTCGGCTACGCCCTGCAGTGGCCGGCGTTCGCGGCGGCAGTGATCTATGCCTACCGAAAGTTCGTCATCCTGGAGAACGATCCCGACGAGGCACGCAGGGTCGGCGCCGGCACGTCCGTGGCCCAGATCCCCGAGGGAATCCTTCCCGAACGTCCGACGACCCCCAGCGCATCCTCACTGACCACGTCGGACCCCGCGAACGATGTCGCCCTCGCCGAGTACAACCGCTATCTGGCCGAACTCCGCGACGCCGACGCCCACCCGACCGACACGACAACCACCCCCTCATCGAAAGGCCAGCAGTGACCGAGACCGATTCCACCGCCCCCGCCCTCGCCGCCCCGGTGGAGAAGGTCCGCGGCGCGCTGTTGCGGTATCGCGTCCTCGCCTGGATCACCGGCGTGTGGCTGCTGTTGCTCGTCGTCGAGCTCGTCCTCACATACGGCTTCGACAACCACGCCCTGGACTTCGTGCCGTTCGTGCACGGCTGGGTCTACTTCGTCTACCTGATCATGGCCATCGACCTCGCGATCAAGGTCCGTTGGAGCGCGGGCAAGACCATCATCACCGCGATCGCCGGCACGATTCCCTTTCTGTCCTTCTGGTTCGAGCACAAGCGCACCCGGGAAGTGAAGGCGCAGTTCAACCTCTGATCAGGTCACGCTGGACGTCCGTTCACCCGGGTCCGGCTCACTGGACACCGTGCGGATCGTCCAGCTCGCGAACTTCTATGGCGGACGCTCCGGCGGTCTGCGCACGGCGGTGGACCGCTGGGGCGCGGGCTATGTGGAGGCAGGTCACGACGTCGTCCTGATCGTCCCCGGTGCGGACCGCGGCGAGGAGACCCTGCCCTCCGGCGTCACCCGCATCGCGGTCGCCGCACCACGCATTCCGGGCTCAGGCGGTTACCGCCTGGCGTCTGCACGTCGGGTCGCCGACGTACTCAGTCATCTCCGCCCCGAGGCCCTCGAGGTCTCCGACCGCCTGACCCTCCGCGGCTTCGGCCGGTGGGCGCGCGCCCGGGACATCCATTCGACGATGGTGTCCCATGAACGCCTCGACCGCTTGCTGGGCCAGGTCATGCCGGGTCCGACGGCGCGCGCGCTCGCCGACCGAGCCAACGCTGCCACCGCCCGCGACTACGACACCGTCGTGTGTACCACCGACTTCGCGGCCGCCGAGTTCGACCGCGTGGCGGCGACCAACGTCGTCCGCGCCCCGCTGGGTGTCGACCTCGACGTCTTCGACCCGCGTCACCTCGACCCGGATCTGGGTGCGCGGTGGTCCGACGGCACCGGGGCACTCATCGCCCACTGCGGTCGCCTCTCGGTGGAGAAGCGTGCCGACCGCAGCATCGCCGCGCTCCACAGGCTCCACCGGTCCGGGACGCCCGCGCGTCTGGTGATCGCGGGGGACGGGCCGATGCGCGGACCGCTGCAGCACCTGGCCCGCGGACTCCCGGTGACATTCTTGGGCCATCTCTCCGAGCGGAGACACGTCGCCGCCCTCCTTGCCAGCGCTGACCTCTCGCTCTCCCCCGGACCGCACGAGACGTTCTGCCTGTCCGCGCTGGAATCGCTCGCCGCCGGCACACCGGTCATCGGATCACGGTCGTCAGCCGTCGCGAGCCTGGTCGACGACACGTGCGGCGCGGCCGCCGAGGACTCCGGGTCGGGTTTCGCGAGCGCGATCCGGCAGGTGCTCAGCCTCCCTCGGCTCGATCGCGAACGAGCGGCCCGCCACCGGGCCACCCAATACCGCTGGCCCGATTCGGTCGCGCGGATGCTGGGTGTCCACGCCGGCAGCTGAGCACCACCCCACCTCTCCAGTGCACGGTCGATTTTGATGTCGACGCACACTCGACGCGATCGGCCGCACAGTCGACGGAAGGCGCGAGGCCGCCAGGTTCCTCGCACTCCCCCGGGGTTGAAACTGTACCGTCTGGACGGTACAGTATTAGGTGAGGTCAACGAATGCCCTGCCGATTCACATCCGAAGGGGGCCCGACATGGCACGCACGTCCGGACGCACCGCCGCCGATACGCGACGGTCGATCCTCGACGCCGCGGCCCGGCTCGTCGCGCGGCAGGGTGCCGCGGTGTCGGTGTCCGAGATCGCCGCCGCGGCCGGGGTGTCGAAAGGCGGGCTGCTCTATCACTTCCCCGCCAAGGAGGGTCTGCTCGAGGAACTCGCCGCCGACCTGATGGCCCAGTTCCGCGCCGATGTCGAGCGAGCCGCCGACGCGGAGGCCGAGGCACCGGGACGACTCACCAGGGCCTACATCCGGGTGAGTTTCGCCGACGCCCGGGACTCCGCCGGACTGCGTGACCAGATCGCGCTGGCCGCGAGCCTGATGTACGAACCGGGCCCGGCCGATCTCGCCCAGCAGGACGCCGACCACTGGCGTGCCGCGCTGACCGACGACGGCCTCGACCCGGCGATCACACGCCTCATCATCGCGGCCGCCGACGGCTCGAACACCGCCCCGCTCTGGGGAGCGGTCCTCGACGACGGCGACCGGGCCGCACTCGAAGCAGATCTCGTCGCACTCACCTACGGGTCGGGACCACTGTCCCCCACCCCGGCAACCACACTCGACAACACCGACGCAAAGAAGGGATCATGACCGACATCACCTATCGCCCATACCGTTCCACCGACGCCGAGGACGTCAAGAAGATCATCGACGAGGCGTTCTACATCCACCGATACGTCCGCGGCCGTCGCGTTCTGGACAGTGCACTCGAGGTCTATCTGCGCGAGCAACTGGTGGCGAGCACCTGGAGCCGCGTCGCAGAGAAGGACGGTCACGTGGTCGGGATCATCCTGGGACGGATCGACGGTGAACCGCACCTGCGCGAGCGGACGAAGAACCGGGCGCTCCTCTGGGTACACACCGCCCGAGCCGCCGTCCTCGGCCTGTCCCAGTTGAAGTCGCTGCGCGGCTTCTTCGCATACGAATCGGTGGCCCACCGGCTCGGCGCCCAGACCGGCAGGCCGCTCGACGACGAACTGACCCTCTTCGCCGTCGCCTCCACCACGCGGGGACACGGCGTCGGAGCCGCACTCTACCGAGCGTTCCTGGACCATCTCCGGGACCGCGGCCGCTCGGACTTCCATCTGTACACGGACTCACTGTGCACGTTCGGATTCTATGAGCGACAGGGAATGTCGCGGGCCGGTGCCGACGACATGGACATCCTGCTCGACGGCCGGCCCCATACGCTGGGCGTCTACATGTACACCGGCAGCACGAGCTGATCTCGTCCCTACGACAGCGCGAAGGGCATCAGCCCGCGAGCGCTCGCAGCGCCGGCACCAGCTGCGCCAACGCTTTTCCGCGGTGACTGAGCCCGTCCTTCTCCTCCGGCGACAATTCCGCCGCGGACCGTCCGGCGGCGATCTCGTCCTCGGGGGCGAACAACGGGTCGTAGCCGAATCCGTGCGGCCCGCGTTCTTCCCGCAGGACCCGTCCACGCCACTCACCGCGCACCACCGTCTCGGTCCCGTCCGGGAGCACGAGGGCGCACGCCGACACGAATGCCGCGCCACGGCGCTCGTCCGGGGTGTCCGACAACTGGGCCAGCAGCAGCGAGTTGTTGGCCGGGTCGTCGCCGTGCCGGCCCGACCAACGCGCCGACAGCACGCCCGGCATTCCGTTCAGAGCATCGACCGCAATTCCGGAATCGTCGGCGAGACAAGGAATTCCGATGGCCTTCGCGCCTGCCCGGGCTTTGATGAGTGCGTTGTCCTCGAAGGTGGCCCCGGTCTCGGGTTCCTCCGGGTAGTCGGGCACGGCGTCGAGGCCGACGACCTCGACCCCGGTGATACCCGCGGCGTCGACGACACGCTGGAGCTCGGCGAGCTTCTTGCGGTTACGGCTCGCCAGCAGCACCGAGGACATCAGGCCCGACCGGGGAGTTCGCCCGGGTACGGTTCGGCGAGCACCGCCCGCTGAGCCTCGAACAGCTTCTCCGTACCGACGGCGGCCACGTCGAGCAGCGCATCGAGGGTCGAACGCGGGAAGGTCGCTCCCTCGCCGGTGCCCTGCACCTCGACGAGGGTGCCGGCGTCGGTGGCCACGACGTTCATGTCCACCTCGGCCCGCGAATCCTCCTCGTAGGGCAGGTCGAGTCGGACGCGGCCGTCGACGACACCGACGCTCACCGCGGCGATCGCGCACGAAAGAGGTTGCGGGTCGGACAGTTTGCCCGCGGCGCGCAGGTAGGTGACCGCGTCCGCCAGCGCGACATAGGCGCCGGTGATGGCCGCGGTGCGGGTACCACCGTCGGCCTGCAGGACGTCGCAGTCGAGGGCGATGGTGTTCTCTCCCAGCGCGCCGAGATCGATACATGCGCGCAGTGAGCGACCGATCAACCGGCTGATCTCGTGGGTGCGCCCACCGACCCGCCCCTTGACCGACTCACGCGACGACCGATCGTGGGTGGCGGCCGGCAGCATCGCGTACTCCGCGGTCAGCCACCCGAGCCCGGAACCACGGCGCCAGGGCGGCACCCCATCGGTGACACTCGCGGTGCACATCACCCGGGTCTTGCCGAATTCCACCAGGACCGAACCCGCCGGGTGGCTGGTGAAACCGCGGGTGAACGTGATGGGACGGAGTTCGTCGTCGGCTCTGCCGTCAGCTCGTGTGGTCACGGGTCTCACTGTAACGACCGGCGCGGGCACGACATCTAGGTGAGGTCGAAGACCTGTCCCTGGCTGACGAGCTCGGTCGGACCGGAGAACGTACTGCGGGCCTCGGCGAGGATCTCCTGCGAGTCCGACCACGGCGCGACGTGGGTGATCGCGAGCGTGCGGACGTTGGCCTTGGTCGCGGCCTCCCCCGCCTCGATCCCCGACATGTGCAGATCCGGCGGGCGTTCCGACGGTGCGTGTGTCCACGACGCCTCGCACAGGAACAGGTCCGCGTCGGCCGCGAGATCGATCAGTTCGTCGCACGGCGCCGTGTCCCCGCTGTAGGCGATGACCTGCCCCTCGGGGCCGGTGATCCGCAGGCCGAAGGTGTCGGGCGGGTGGTTGACGTTCATCGCCCGAATCCGCATCCCGCCCAGCGTGATCTCCTGATCGTCACTCCATTCGTGGACGTCGAAGGTGTCGGTGATGTCGTCGAGCTGTCCGGGGAATTCCGAGGACCCGTAGCCGATCCGCAGCGCGGTTCCGTGCGGGCCGTACAGCGGTGCCCGTTGCCTGGCCGGCTCGGGAGCGTACCGCCGCCAGACGAGCATCGCGGGGAGATCGAGACAGTGGTCGGCGTGGAGGTGACTGAGGACGACGGCGACGTTGCTGGGATCGGCAACACGCTGCAGCTCACCGAAGACTCCCGGGCCGCAGTCCACCAGGACCGGTTGTTCGCCGGGAACGGAGAGCAGATAACCGGAGCACGCGGCCCCCGGCCCGCCCACACTGCCCGAGCACCCGAGGACCGTGAGACGCATAGGCCCCACTGTGCCACGATTCCGCGCCCGGGCGTCGGCATACGGGTCACAACTGCGCGGCGAAGCGCGGTGGACTCCTCACACGTGCTGCACGGCTCCGATGACCGGACCGAGGAAACGGTTCGAGAGCTTCGCGAAGAGGTCCGGATCCCCCGTCGCCTGGAAGACGCGGGTGGCGTCGCGGCCGGTGTGCGGGTGGAGCAGGTCGGCCTCGGTGAGGACCCGGAAGAGGTCCTTCGCGGTCTCCTCCGCGCTCGACACCAGGGTCACCTCGTCGCCCATCGCGAGCTGGATGACCCCCGAGAGCAACGGATAGTGCGTGCAGCCGAGAACCACGGTGTCCACCCCGGCCTGCTGCAGCGGCTCGAGGTACCCCTGGGCGAGTCCGAGGATCTGCCGGCCGCTGGTGATCCCGCGTTCGACGAAGTCGACGAACCGCGGACACGGCACGGCCGTGATCACCGCGTCGCGTGCCGCCGCGAACGAATCCTGGTACGCCCGTGACGAGATCGTGGCCTCGGTGCCGAGGACGCCGATCCGGCCGGTCTTGGTGGCGACCACCGCACGACGCACCGCGGGCAGCACGACCTCGATGACCGGGATCGGCGCGTACCGCTCGCGAGCGTCGCGCAGGCAGGCGGCCGACGCGGTGTTGCAGGCGATGACGATGGCCTTCACCCCTCGGTCGGCGAGGTCGTCCCCGATCGCGAGGGCGTGCCGGCGGATCTCCGGGATGGTCAGTGGTCCATACGGTCCGTTGGCCGTGTCGCCGATGTAGACGATGTCCTCATCCGGCAGCAGATCGATGATGGCGCGCGCCACCGTCAGCCCCCCGACGCCCGAATCGAAGATCCCGATGGGTGCGTCCTGGCCGCCCGCCGCGATTATGGCGCCACCCCCGGGGTGGTGGCGGCCGGCCTACGTCGATCGCGAGCCGCCAGTGCCCACGCCGCGAACACACCGGCGATCGCGCCGAACAGGTGGGCCTGCCACGAGATCAACGGATCCGAGGGCAGGACGCCCCAGAGGATCGATCCGTACACCAGGAACAGCACGAGGCCGCCGAGGATCTGCCACAGATCGCGGTTGAACAGACCGCGGACGACGAGGAACGTGAGCCAGCCGAACACGATGCCCGACGCGCCGACGGTCACCGAGTACGGCGCTGCGAACAACCAGACACCGAGGCCCGACACGACCCAGATGATGCCGGTGACGATCAGGAACCGCTGCGTCATGAGCACGAGGAAACACAGCACCGCGCCGGGCATCAGATTGGCGAACAGGTGCTGCCAGTCGCCGTGCAGCAGCGGCGCCCACAGGATGCCGTCCAGTCCGTCGACCTGCCGTGGCTCGATGCCGTTCTGGTCGAGGTCGTAGCGCGTCGCCGCGTCGATCGCCTCGATGACGACGAGCACGGCGACGATGCCGGCCGTGATGATCGCCGAACGCAGCCACAGCGGGCGGGCTCGCCGCGCGGGCTGCTGCTGTCCGACCGGCGGGGTGTACGAGCTCATGGCCTAGGAGTTCCTCGGTAGCGGGGTCATGCCCAGAGCTGGCCTTCGAGCGCCTGCTCCGCGTCGTCGAGACTACCTTCGTACGCGCCGGTCGACAGATACTTCCATCCCGCGTCGGGGACGACGAACCCGATGTCGGCGCGAGTACCGGCCTTCAGCGCCCGCCGGCCGATGCCGCGGGCCGCCTGCAGGATCGCGCCGGTGGAGATCCCCGCGAAGATGCCTTCGAGGTCGATCAGTTCCCGCACTCGCGCGACCGCGTCGACACCGGTCACCGAGAAGCGCCGGGTCAGCACCGAGTCGTCGTAGAGCTCGGGGATGAAGCCCTCGTCGATGTTGCGCAGACCGTAGACCTCGTCGCCGTACCGCGGTTCGGCGGCGACGATCTCGATGTCGGGATCGCGTTCGCGGAGGAATCGCCCGACGCCCATCAGCGTGCCGGTCGTCCCGAGACCGGCCACGAAGTGGGTGATCTCGGGCAGATCCGCGAACAACTCGGGTCCGGTGCCCTCGTAGTGCGCCGCGACGTTCGCCGCGTTGCCGTACTGGTACAGCATCACCCAGTCGGGGTTCGCCGCGGCGAGTTCCTTGGCCACGGCGACCGCGGTGTTGGACCCGCCCGCCGCGGGCGACGAGATGACCTGGGCCCCGAACATCCGCAGCAGGGAACGTCGTTCCGCCGAGGTGTTCTCCGGCATCACGCAGATCAACTCGTAGCCTTTGAGTTTCGCCGCCATGGCGAGCGAGATTCCGGTGTTGCCGCTGGTCGGCTCGAGAATGGTCGACCCCGCCTGTAGCAACCCGTCCCGTTCGGCCTGCTCGATCATGCGCAGGGCGGGACGGTCTTTGATCGACCCGGTGGGGTTGCGGTCCTCGAGCTTGGCCCAGAGGCGCACGTGCGGACCCTCGTCGGAGTCGTTCCAGCGCGGCGACAGTCGCTGCAGACCGATGAGCGGGGTGTTGCCGACCGAGTCGATCAGGGAGTCATAGCGTGTCACGCTCAGCCGCCGGCGACCGCGGGCAGGATGGTCACCTCGTCGCCGTCGTCGATCGGGGTGTCGAGGCCGCCGGAGAAGCGCACGTCCTCGTCGTTCACGTAGATGTTGACGAAGCGGTGCAGCTTCGCGGTGCCGCTCTCGTCGGGAGCGACGAGACGTTCTTTCAGACCGGCGTTGCCCGAATCGAGGTCGTCGATCAGCGCGGCCAGCGTCGAACCCGACCCCTCGACGCGCTTCTCGCCGCCTGTGTGGGTACGCAGGATCGTCGGGATGGACACGGTGACAGACATTCTCAGCTCCTGATCTCGATCTCTTCTTCGGTGACCGCGCCGTCGACGATGCGATAGCTACGGATCTCGGTGGTCTCCGGGTCGCGCGTGGACACCAGCACGTAGTGGGCGCCGGGCTCACCGGCATAGGAGATGTCGGTACGGCTCGGATACGCCTCGGTGGCGGTGTGCGAGTGGTAGATGACCACCGGCTCCTCGTCGCGGCGGTCCATCTCGCGCCAGACGGCGAGCTGTTCGGCCGAGTCGAAGCGGTAGAACGTCGGCGATCGCTCGGCGTTGACCATGGCGATGAAGCGCTGCGGATCGTCGGAGCCCTCGGGCCCGGCGATCACCCCACACGCCTCGTCGGGATGGTCGGCGCGCGCGTGCGCGACCATGGCGTCGACCAGCTTCTGCCCGATCGTGAGCATCGGTGTCCCGTTCTCCTGTCCAGACGTGTGCACACCCCGAGGCCGGTTACGACCATCACCTCGCGGGTGTCCCCATTGTGGCGGATCTCGCCGACGTGCAACGTCGCCGCCGCGACACCTATTCCGCCGCGGCGTCCCTCCTCGTGGATGCACCGGGCCGCACGGCCGGATCGGCTGTCATCCGACGAGATGTCATTCGGCAGCCGTACGTACCCCCGATCCGACGCGGGACGCCGCTAGTGTTGCGTCCCAACGACACCGGGGGTGTGTCGAAAACCCAACGGAGGAGGCACTTCTCATGCAACGAGCCCAACGGGTGGCCGCGGCCGCACTGTCGACGGGGGTCGTCGCCGCGATCGTCCTGACCGGATGTTCCGCCTCCCCGACGGGTTCGCCGACCACGACCAGCGCGTCGGCCTCGACCACGGTGATCGCCGACCCGGCCGCCCAGCTCACCGCGGCGGCCACGAACACCGAGGCCCTGACCGGCGCTCACCTCGACCTCGTGGTCGACGGGACGGTCCCGAACCTCAACGCGAAGAAGCTCACCGCGGATCTGGTGACCACCCCGGCGGATGCCGCCAAGGGTGAGGCCACCGTCGTCTTCGGAACCAAGGACCCGCAGGAGGCCTCGGCCCCGTTCGTCTACGTCGGCGGAGTGCTCTACGCCGACATCGCCGGGGACGGATACCTGAGCTACGGAGACGGGAAGTCCATCTACGACGTCTCGGTGTTCCTGGACCCGGAGGACGGCCTGGCCAACGTGCTGAGGACATTCCAGAACCCGACCGGGGTCGGCTCGGAGACCATCGACGGCGTGGAGACGGCCCAGGTCAACGGCACCGTGCCGGCGGGTGCCCTCGCCGCGCTGACCGGCGCGCGTCAGGTCGTCGGCCCGCAGGACGCACCGGTTCCGACCACCGTGTGGCTGACCACCGGGACCAACCAGCTCGCCCGACTCGTCTTCACCCCGAACCCCGCGGACACGACCACCACGATCACCGTCGACCTGTCCGACTGGAACGAGACCGTCGACGTGGAGAAGCCCGACGTGATCCAGACGCCGACCGAGCCCCCGTCCGGCCCCCCGACTCCCGGTCAGCCCACCCGCGAACCGGCCGGAGGGTAGAACGCCGTGCCCACCTCTACCACTGCACACCGAGGAGCTTCCGTGAGATCCACCCGTCCGGGCTTTTCCCGACGTGTCACCGTGCTCGCCGCATCCGTGGCAGCAACCGCCTGCGCGCTCGTGGGCACCGCGGTCGCCGACCCGGCACCGGCGCACGCCTACCACGACTACTACGGCGCACTGGCGCTGTCGCCGTCGACCGGTTCGGTCGGCCGTGCCCTCGACTACGGGTCGTACGCTGCGGCTTCCGCCGCCGCGACCCGGGTCTGCCCGGCCGACGACTGCCGCGTCGTCGCGCAGTTCGTCAACGGCTGCGGCGCGATAGCGTCGTCGCCGAGTTATTGGGGGTACGGCACGGGATCACGGCTCTACACCGCCCAGGCGAACGCGCTCTACTACGCGGGCGGCGGCTCGATCTACTACTGGGGCTGCACCAGCGGGCACGGCTGAGGCGTCGAAGCCGGGGCCCGCGGTCGGTCAGCGGAACGCCGACGGCGCCGCCTGCGCGTAGGTGGGGATCGACGCGATCGGTTCCGCCGCGAGGACCGCGTCGACGATCGCCCGCTGGACGACGTCGGCCGCGACCCGGCACACCTCGGCGACCACCGCGACATCGGGGTGCATGCCCGCGGGCGTCGGAACAGGCGTCGCCGGCCGGACCGCGCCGGTGGCGATGCCGAATACCGTGTCCCCGTCCAGCGGCGAGTGCGCCGGCCGGATCGCGCGCCCGAGACCGTCGTGTCCGGCCATCGCCAGTCGCTTGGTCATCGGCGCATCGAGGACGGCGTCGGTCGCCACGACACCGATGGTCGTGTTGAGCACGGTGTGTTTCGCGGCGAGATCGGCGAGGCGGTCGAGATCGGCGTCCGACGGCCGGCGCAGACCGAGACCGGCGAGCTCGGTTTCGCCCAGATCCCACGGCAATCCGGTCTGCGGGTCGATGACCGCACCGACCGGATTCGCGACCATGAGGGCGCCGACGGTGATCCCGGCCGCGGGGCCGGCGTCGATCCTCACCGAGGCCGTCCCGACCCCGCCCTTGAGCGCGCCCGCCCGGGCGCCGACACCCGCGCCGACGCACCCGACGGCGAACTCGGTGTGCGCCGACCGAACCGCATCCGCTCCGAAGTCGGCATCGGGCCTGCGGTCCCACGCGCCGACCGGCAGGTCGAAGATCACCGCGGCGGGGACGATCGGCACCACATGTCCCCGATCGTCGAGTGGCAGGCCCACGCCGTCGGCCTCGAGCGCACGCATGACACCGTCGGCGGCGGCCAGCCCGTAGGCACTACCCCCGCTGAGCACGATCGCGTGCGCGGTCTGCACCGTGTTCGACGGGTCGAGCAGGTCGGTCTCGCGGGTACCGGGGCCGCCGCCGCGGACATCCACCGCGGCGATCGCGCCCGACGCCGACACCCGCACGACCGTGGTCCCGGTGGCCCATCCATGGCCGTCGGGGACGCCGGACGACCCGGCCACCCGCGCATCGTCGTCGACGCGATGCGCGTGCCCGACAGCGATGCCGATGATGTCGGTGATGCGGTTGCCGGCGCGGGCCGGTCGACCGGATGTGCTCACGGAACTCCTGACGTCGATCGGACACAGACCCCCAACGGACCTCTCCGAGACGTTAGTTCACATCAGCGCTTCGACGAGCAGATCCTGCATCACCGTGAGCCAGTGGTAGACGTCGAGATGCGCCGCGTGCGGGTGGTCCGGTGGCAGCTGGTCGGGCGTGTCCTCGGAGATGCCGAGCATCGCGCCGAGCGCGAGCCGGACGTCGTTGAGCGCGGTGAGCCAGGCCGCGGCCTCCTCGGGCGTGAGGACGAGGTCCCCGCCACCCGCCGGGAGGGTGTCGAGCAGCACCCGCGCCGCGCCGAGCTTGGCGTCGATGATCTGCGGCTCGTGCACGCTGCGCAACGCCGAGTTCAGTTTCCCGTTGACGACCTCGGCGGACAGCTCGTCGTCCTGGTCGGGTCGGTGGAAGTCCGGGAGGAGCCGGCCCAGGGTGACGTCGTCGGGCGCCTCCGAGTGACCGACGCTGATGCCGGTGAGCGCGGCGAGGTCGTCGTGAGGTGCGGAATCGGCCCGTTCGGTGAGCAGTTCGCACATCGAGGTGACCATCGACGCGAGCAGTTCGGCTTCGTGCGCGTCGAGCTGCGATGCGATCCGCATCGTCTCGCCGCGCCCTTTGCGTTTCCAGGTGCGCACGCGTTCAGTGTGCCCGGACCGTACGGGTGGTCACGAATCCCGCTGCATGGTGGCCCACAGACCGGCGGCGTGCAGCTTCGCGACATCGGCCTCGACCTTGTCCCGGTCACCGGAGGACACCACGGCCCGGCCCTCGGTGTGGACCTGCATCATCAGTTCATTCGCCCGGGACTCCGAATAGCCGAAGATCTTCTGGAAGACGAAGGTCACGTACCGCATCAGATTGACCGGGTCGTCCCACACGATCGTCATCCAGGGCTTGTCGAGTCCCGCCGCGCCGTCGGCGACCTCTGGTTCGGCAACCGCCGTACCGCCGGGGGTAGCCTCGTGCGCACGAGTTTCGTCAGGCGCCATAGGGACAGGGTAAGCGATTGTGAGCATCGACAACACCGCGCTGCTGACCGATCAGTACGAACTGACGATGGTCGCGGCAGCGCTTCGCCACCCGGTTGCGCACCGCCAGTGCGTATTCGAGGTCTTCGCACGGCGCCTCCCGGACGGCAGGCGCTACGGCGTCGTGGCCGGCACCGGCCGCGTGCTCGACGAGCTCGCGTCGTTCCGGTTCGGCGACGAGGAGATCGCCGTCGTCGAACGATTCCTCGATCCCGACACGGTGGCCTGGCTGCGGGACTATCGGTTCTCCGGTGACATCGACGGCTATCGCGAGGGCGAGCTCTACTTCCCCGGGTCACCGATCCTCACCGTCCGCGCGACGTTCGCCGAGGCCGTCCTGCTCGAAACCCTGATCCTGTCGATCCTCAACCACGACAGTGCGATCGCCTCGGCCGCGGCGCGCATGGTCAGCGCCGCCGGGTCGCGGCCGATCATCGAGATGGGATCGCGGCGCACCCATGAGCGCGCGGCCGTGGCCAGTGCCCGTGCCGCCTACATCGCGGGCGTCGCCGCCACCTCGAATCTGGAGGCGGCTCGCCGCTTCGGCGTGCCCAGCGCCGGCACCGCCGCCCACGCGTTCACCCTCGGCTTCACCGGACCCGACGGCCCGGATGAGAAGGCCGCGTTCGCCGCACAGATCGAGGCCCTCGGCGTCGGCACCACCCTGCTCGTCGACACCTACGACATCACCCAGGGCGTGCGCAACGCCATCGAGGTGGCCGGCCCCGGACTCGGTGCCGTGCGCATCGACTCCGGCGACCTGGGTGTGCTGGCCCGGCAGGTACGTGCCCAGCTCGACGATCTCGGCGCGACGGACACGAAGATCGTGGTCTCCGGCGATCTCGACGAATACGCGATCGCCTCGCTCCGCGCCGAGCCGGTCGACACCTACGGGGTCGGGACCTCGCTGGTCACCGGGAGCGGGGCTCCGACGGCGGGGATGGTCTACAAGCTCGTCGAGGTCGACGGTCTGCCGGTGGCCAAACGGGCGAGCCACAAGGAATCACGCGGCGGGGCCAAGTCGGCCGTCCGCGCAGCCCGGTCGAGTGGCACGATCGTCGAAGAGATCGTCTACCGCGCCGATGGAACCCGCCCCGCACCGGACGGACTCGGTATCCGGGACCTGCAGATCCCGCTCGTCCGCGGCGGGACGCCGGTCGGGTCGCTGCCGACGCTCGCCGATGCCCGCGCACACCTCGCGGCCGGCCTCGTCAGTTTGCCGTGGGAGGGTCTGGGCCTGTCCCATGGAGATCCCGCGGTGCCGACCCGCTACGAACTCGGCTGAACCGGGTCCCGACGCCCAGAATCGATGTCCCCCGACGACAGGAGAAATGGATGAGCGCCGAACGCAGCGACGGCACCCGTCCCGCCGACGCGCTGATCGTCGTCGACGTGCAGAACGACTTCTGCGAGGGCGGCGCCCTCGGGGTCAACGGCGGCGCCGCGGTCGCACGGGCGGTCACGTCGATCCTCGACGAGTACCGGACCGTCGTCGCCACCCGCGACTATCACATCGACCCCGGGGCACACTTCTCGGACGAACCCGATTACGTCGACACCTGGCCGCCCCACTGCCGGGTCGGCACCGACGGGGTGGCGTTCCATCGCGAGTTCGACGCCGGCGCAGCGCATGAGATCTTCTCCAAGGGCGAGTACAGCGCCGCGTACTCCGGCTTCGAGGGCGCGGCGGAGGACGGCTCCACCCTCGCCGCGTGGCTGCACGAACGGAAGGTGACATCGGTCGACATCGTCGGCATCGCCACCGACCACTGCGTGCGGGCGACCGCACTCGACGCGGTGGAGGCCGGTTTCCGCACGCGAGTTCTGCTGAACTTCACCGCCGGCGTCGCGCCGGAGACGACCTCGAAGGCGCTGTCGGCGCTGCGGGAGGCAGGCGTGGAACTGGTGGGCGATCTGCTCTACGACGGGTCGTGCCGGACCGGATGACCGGGCGGCCGATTCGCGTTCTCGATCCCGACGTCGACCGAGGGAACCGACCGGCACCGCGATACGTCTGAAACAACACGCCGTACCCGTCCGCGAACTCACCGCGACCACAGCAAGGACAACCGGAACCCACCTCATGCCCAACACACCCCCGGTGACCGACCTGCTCGACGCTGCGGTCACCGCCCTCGGCGGTCGTCGACGCGACGGGCAGGTCGCCATGGCCTCCGCGGTCGCGCACGCCATCGACACCGGTGAGCACCTGGCCGTCCAGGCCGGCACCGGCACCGGCAAGTCGCTGGCCTACCTCGTGCCGGCCATCCGCCACGCCGTCGAGAGCGGCCGCACCGTCGTGGTGTCCACCGCGACGATCGCATTGCAGCGACAGCTCATCGAGCGCGATCTCCCCCGCCTGGCCAAGGCTCTGAAGAAGCCGATCGGCCGTGAGCCCACCTTCGCGATCCTCAAGGGGCGCGGAAACTACCTGTGCCTGAACAAGATCCACTCCGGCACCGCGGAGGAGCCGGACACCGAGCTCTTCGACCCGTTCGAGCTGTCGCGGACCGGCCGGGAGGTGACGCGCCTGCGGGAGTGGAGCAGCGACACCGAGACCGGTGACCGCGACGACCTGGTCCCCGGCGTGTCCGACCGGTCGTGGCGTCAGGTCAGCGTCACCGCCCGGGAGTGTCTGGGCGCGGCCAACTGCTCCTACGGCGAGGACTGCTTCGCCGAGCAGTCGCGCCGACGGTCCGGGAAGGTCGACGTCGTGGTCACCAACCACGCACTGCTGGCCATCAACGCGACGAGCCCGGCGAACGTCCTGCCCGAACACGACGTCGTCATCATCGACGAGGCCCACGAACTCGTCGACCGGATGACCTCGGTGGCCACCGACGAGCTGTCAGCCGCTACGGTGGCGCTCGTCGCCCGCCGGTGCGGAAAACTCGTCGACGAGGAGACCGCCGACGCCCTGCTCGGCGCCGGTGAACAGCTGGGCGAACTGCTCGACTCCGCGCCGATGCGCCAGTGGACCGGTCTGCCGTCCGACGCCACCGCGGTGCTGGTCATGCTCCGGGACCGACTCTGGCAGGCACGCACCGCCATCGGTCCCGTACGGATGGCCGGCGCCGACGACGGTGCGGCCGCCGCACGATCGGCCGCGCTGACCTCCCTCGAGGACATGCACGACACCGTCGTGCGGGTTCTGGGAGCGTTCGACGAGCCCGACGAGGCCAAACGACGCGACGTCGTGTGGGCGTCGCTGGACGCCTCGCGCCGCGGGGCCGAACCGCGGCCGATCCTGCACATCGCGCCGCTGTCGGTCGGTGGGCTCCTACGGGCCTCGCTGTTCGCCGACGCCACGGTCATCCTCACATCGGCCACCCTCACCATCGGCGGCTCCTTCGACGCCCTCGCCGCGACCTGGGGACTCCCCGCGTCCGGGCGCGGGACCGATCGTCCGGTGACGGACGAGGCGAACGTCTCCGACGTCACCGCGAGCGGGAAGGCGGTCCCCTCGGACTCGGGTTCGGCACGCTGGACCGGACTCGACGCCGGCTCGCCGTTCGACTATCCGCGGTCGGCGATCCTCTACGTCGCGCGCCACCTCCCCCGGCCCGACCGATCGGGCATCTCGTCGCGGACGATGGACGAGATCGCCGAACTCGTGAACTCCGCCGGGGGTCGCACCCTCGGCCTGTTCTCCTCGATGCGCGCGGCCCGCGAGGCCGCCGACGCGATCCGTGACCGCACCGACCACCCGGTGCTGTGTCAGGGCGACGACACCACCTCGACCCTGGTCCGGAGGTTCGCCGACGATCCCGCGACCTGCCTGTTCGGCACGCTGTCCCTGTGGCAGGGGGTCGACGTCCCCGGCCCGTCGCTGAGCCTGGTCCTGATCGACCGCATCCCCTTCCCACGTCCCGACGACCCGTTGCTGACAGCCCGTCAGCGCGCCGTCGACGCCCGCGGGGGCAACGGCTTCCTGTCGGTGGCGGCCAACCACGCCGCCCTGCTCCTCGCCCAAGGCGCCGGCCGGCTGCTGCGTTCGGTCGACGACCGCGGTGTCGTCGCCGTCCTCGACTCGCGGCTGGCGACGGCCGGATACGGCGGTTATCTGCTCGCGTCGTTGCCCCCGATGTGGCGCACCACCGATCCCGCGGTGGTCCGGTCGGCGCTGGCCCGGCTGACCGATCCCGCGCGTTCGGTGGGCTGACCTCGACCGACCCCGAGCGCCCCGGGGAGGACCGACACGGCGCGCGGACCATGAGAAGACAATCCCGTCCGCGGGGCACTAGGTTGGGAACCGGTGATACCAACGAAGGCGAGACCGACAGCGCACCCCGGCCAGTCACGGGAGCTGATGACAGGAGGCTCCACGTGATCGGGCGCATGGGTATCGACGACATCGCACCCCTTGTGTCAGCGGGTCAGCAGCCCGCCAAAGCCGTTGTGGGAGAGTATTTTCCGGTCAGCACCACGGCCTGGCGCGAGGGACACGACGCCCTGGGCGTCACGCTGCACGTCGAGGCGCCCCGCCGCGAGGCGTTCGACGTCCGGATGATCCCGGCCCCCGAGCCGGACACCTTCAACGGGGCCTTCGTGCCCGACGCCGTCGGATTCTGGTCGTACCGCATCGAGGCCTGGAGCGACCCCTACGCCACCTGGCGATCGGCCGTCATCAAGAAGCTCGACGCCGGACAGGGCGCCGCCGACCTCGCCAACGACATCGAGACCGGCGCGCGAGTGCTCGACACCGCCGCCGGACTCGTCTCCGGCGAGGACCGCGAACTGCTGCTCGACGCCGCCCGTCAGCTCCGGGCGCGCCGCCGCCGCGTCGAGAACCGGGTGGGTCTGGCGATCTCCGACGAGGTGGTCGAACTCCTGACCGCGCACCCCGTGCGCGAACTCGTCACCAAGAGCCGCACCTACCGGGTATGGGTGGACCGCACCCGGGCCCTGTTCGGCTCGTGGTACGAGCTCTTCCCGCGTTCCACCGGCGGCTGGGACGGCGAGGGCAAGCCCGTCCACGGCACGTTCCTCACCGCCGCCCAGGACCTGCCCCGCGTGGCCGACATGGGGTTCGACGTCGTCTATCTGCCGCCGATCCACCCGATCGGCGAGGTCAACCGCAAGGGTCCCAACAACACCCTCGTCGCGGGCCCCGACGACGTCGGTTCGCCATGGGCCATCGGGTCCGCGGACGGTGGTCACGACGCGATCCATCCCCTCCTCGGCAGCGAAGAGGACTTCGAATACTTCGTCGGCCGGGCCCGGGAACTGGGCCTGGAGGTCGCGCTCGATCTGGCTCTGCAGTGCGCGCCGGATCATCCGTGGGCGATCGAACACCCGGAGTGGTTCACCACCCAGCCCGACGGCACCATCGCCTTCGCGGAGAACCCGCCGAAGAAGTACCAGGACATCTACCCGCTGAACTTCGACAACGACCGCAACGGCATCTACCGCGCGGTGCTGAAGGTCGTCCTGCACTGGGTCGGGCTCGGCGTCGACATCTTCCGCGTCGACAACCCCCACACCAAACCGCCGAACTTCTGGGAATGGCTCATCAGCGAGGTCAAGAAGCGGCACCCGGACGTCCTGTTCCTGTCCGAGTCGTTCACCCGGCCGGCGCGGCTCTACGGCCTCGCACGCCTCGGCTTCACCCAGAGCTACACCTACTTCACCTGGAAGACGCTGAAGTGGGAGCTGGAACAGTTCGGCCGGGAGATCGCCGACCACGCCGACGAGGCCCGTCCGAATCTGTTCGTCAACACCCCCGACATCCTGCACGCGAGCCTGCAGCACGGCGGACCGGGCATGTTCGCCCTGCGCGCTGCCCTGGCGGCCACCCTCGCCCCGACGTGGGGCGTGTACAGCGGCTACGAACTCTACGAGCACGTCGCCGTCACCGAGGGCAGCGAGGAGTACCTCAACTCGGAGAAGTACGAGCTCCGACCCCGGGACTACAAGGCGGCCGCGAGTCGCGGCGAGTCGCTCGAACCGTGGATCACCTCGCTCAACGAGATTCGCCGACGCCACCCGGCGCTGCAGCAACTGCGCAACATCCACTTCCACCACGTCGACAACCCGTCGCTCATCGCCTACTCGAAGATCGATCCGGTTTCGGGCGACCGCGTCGTCGTGATCATCAACCTGAACCCGTTCGGCGCGGAGGCCTCCACGGTCTGGCTCGACCTGCCGAAGCTCGGTTTCGAGTGGTACGACCACTTCTCCGTCCGCGACGAGGTCTCCGGCGAGGAGTACTGGTGGGGCCAGGACAACTACGTCCGCCTCGAGCCGTGGCGGGCGGTGGCGCACATCCTCGCCCTGCCGCCCCTCGACCCCGCTGTCGCACAACAACTCGCCCTTCGGATCCAGTGAGGTATTCGTGACCGATCGACCTGATCCGCCGGAACTGCCGGACCCGAACGCGACCGACCACGACCTCCGCCGGCTGGCCGCGCAGACCCACCCCGACCCGCACGCGTTCCTCGGTGCCCACGATGCGCCGGGCGGCACCACCATCCTGCGTACATTGCGCCCGAACGCGATCTCGGTCTCCGCGGTCATCGGCGGGGTCGATCACCCGATGACCCGCCAGACCGACGACCTCTGGGTGGTCACCGTTCCGATGGCCGACCTGATGGACTACCGGTATCGCGTCGTCTACCCCGACTCCGCCGGCGACACCGCAGAATTCGTCGTCGCCGACGGTTATCGTTTCCTGCCGAGCCTCGGCGAGGTCGACATCCACCTGTTCAGCGAGGGGCGCCACGAGTCACTGTGGAACGCTCTCGGCGCTCGCGTGACGTCGTACACGACCACCGACGGCGAGGTGGCGGGCACCGCCTTCTCCGTGTGGGCACCGAATGCCCACGGCGTCACCGTGATCGGCGACTTCGACGACTGGACCGGACGGGTCGCGCCCATGCGCAAGGTCGGGGTCAGCGGCGTGTGGGAGGTCTTCGTCCCCGACGTCGGCGACGGCACCCACTACAAGTTCCGCGTCCACGGCGCCGACGGCGTCATCCGCGACAAGGCCGATCCCATGGCCTTCCGCACCAGCACCCCGCCGGCGACGGCGTCACGGGTGACCGTCTCCGAGCACGTGTGGTCCGACGACGCCTGGATCGCTCGCCGGGAGCGATCGGCACCCGAGCGCGAGCCGATGAGCGTCTACGAGGTCCACCTCGCGTCGTGGCGTCAGGGCCTCGGTTATCGCGAACTCGCGCACGAACTGGCCGAGTACGCCGTCGAGAAGGGGTTCACCCACGTCGAGTTCCTACCCGTCGCCGAGCATCCGTTCGGCGGCTCGTGGGGTTATCAGGTCACGTCCTACTACGCCCCGACGGCACGCTTCGGGACGCCCGACGACTTCCGCTATCTCGTCGACCATCTCCACTCGCGGGACATCGCCGTCATCGTCGACTGGGTGCCGGCCCACTTCCCCAAGGACGACTGGGCGCTGGCCCGTTTCGACGGCACCCCGCTGTACGAGCACGCCGATCCGATGCGCGGCGAGCAGCTCGACTGGGGCACCTACGTCTTCGACTTCGGCCGGCACGAGGTGCGCAACTTCCTCGTCGCGAACGCGCTGTTCTGGTTCAGCGAATTCCACATCGACGGTCTACGCGTCGACGCCGTCGCCTCGATGCTGTACTTGGACTACTCGCGCCCCGCCGGGCAGTGGCGCCCCAACGTCCACGGCGGCCGCGAGAACCTGGAGGCGGTGCAGTTCCTCCAGGAGACCAATGCGACCGTCCACAAGCACTTTCCGGGCGTGATCACGGTCGCCGAGGAGTCGACCGCCTGGCCGGGCGTGACCCGCATGACCGACCTCGGCGGGCTGGGCTTCAGCTTCAAATGGAACATGGGCTGGATGCACGACACCCTCGACTATCTGTCACGCGATCAGATCCACCGCAGCTTCCACCACCACGAGATCACCTTCTCGCTGGTGTACGCGTGGAGCGAGAACTTCGTGCTTCCCCTCTCCCACGACGAGGTGGTGCACGGCAAGGGCACGCTGTGGACGCGGATGCCGGGCGACTCGTTCGCCAAGGCCGCGGGTGTGCGCGTGTACCTGGCCTACATGTGGTCGCACCCGGGCAAACAATTGCTGTTCATGGGACAGGAGTTCGGGCAGACCGGCGAGTGGGCCGACAATCGGAGCCTGGACTGGCATCAGCTGGAGGGCTGGGAGGGCGAACTGCATTCCGGTATCTCGGCTCTCGTCACCGATCTGAACCGGATCTACCGCTCGCACCCCGCGCTGTACACCCAGGACATCGACCCGCTCGGCTACGAATGGATCGACGCCAACGACACCGCCAACAACGTGATCAGCTTCCTGCGGTACGGCACCGACGGCTCGGTTGTCGCCTGCCTGTTCAACCTCAGTGGTTCCGACCGCGCCGACTATCAGGTCGGGCTGCCGTCGGCGGGCGTCTGGGACGAGATCCTCAACACCGATGGCGACGCCTACAGCGGCGCCGGACGCGGCAACATGGGGTCGGTCACGGCGGACGGGCCGTCGTATCACGGACGTCCCGTGTCGGCTCGGGTCATGCTGCCCGCCAACTCGGCGATCTGGCTGGTGCCACGGGACTAGTTCCGCGGCAGATGGCCTCAGCCCGTCCGTCAGTAGAGCGCGCTGGCGAGCTTGCGACGGGCGCTCACGACGAACTGCTCGGCGGGATCGAACAGTTCGAACAGCTCGAGCAGTCGCGTGCGCGCACGGGTGCGCTCCTCGCCCGCGGTCACCCGGACGACGTCGATGATGCGATCGAAAGCGGCTTCGGGTTGCTGCGACAGCAGCAGGACATCCGCGGCCGCCAGTTGCGCGTCGACGTCACGCGGGGACGCCGTCTCCACGATCGCGGGATCGTGCGCCTGCGCGCGCAGGATGAACTCGAGATTCCGCGCGGCGGATGCCGCTTCGAGATTCTCCGGTTCGGCCTCGGCGATGGCCCGGTAGTCCGCGAGGGCGCCGTCGAAGTCGCCGTCGTTCAGCTTCGCCTCGGCCGCGAGCAACCTCGGGTCCTCGGGCTCGGGTTCGGGTGCGGGACCGTCCGGCACGCCCGGCAGGACATCGCCGACCTGGGCGAAGATGTCGTCGATCCACTGGGTGATCTCGGCTTCGGAGCGCACACCGTTGAAGGCGGTCACCGGTTGCCCCTGCACGATCGCGACGACCATGGGGATCGACTGCACCCGGAACGCCTGGGCGATACGCGGATTCGCATCGACGTCGACCTTGGCGAGTACCCAGCGCCCGCCCGACTCGCCGGCCAGACGTTCCAGGACCGGCGACAGCTGCTTACACGGACCGCACCATTCCGCCCACAGGTCGATGACCACGAGCTGCTGCATCGACCGGTTGAGCACCTCGGCCTCGAACGTCTCCTCGGTGACGTCGAGGACCGCTCCCGGCGCCGGTCCCGCACCGGCAACCGGCGGCTGCCCGGCGGGAGCGGGTGTCTGACCGGGCTGGGCGGCGGTCTGTGACTGTGCCCGTTGTGCCTGCGCGCGTTCGGCTTCGGCGCGCTCCTTGAGTCCGCCGAGATCCACCGCGCCGGACATGGCCATGGCTGCTGCCGCCTGCTGTCGGGCCGCGGCGGCGGCCTGCTGACGATTGGTTGGTCGCGTCACCCCTCCAGTGTGTCACGACCCGCGGCGCGGAATCAGGTGGCGTCGGACGAACGGGCCCCCTCGCCGAGGTGACCGCGCGGTGCGGGCACCCGGGCGCCCTGGGGACGAACGACGGGCGCGAGTGCAACCGCCAGGACGAGTGCCACCACTGCGGCGAGCAGTCCGGTGTTCAGCGAGGTCCGGCTGCTGATGAAGCCGACGACCGCGGGCCCGGCGAGCATGCCGAGGTACCCGCATCCGACGACCGCGGAGATCGTCCGGCCACTCGACTCACCCGACAGATTGCCCGCCGCGGTGAAGATCTGCGGGATCAGGCCCGCCAGGCCGAGTCCGAACACGCCCCACCCCACGATCGCGAGCCCCGGTACCGGCGAGAGCACGGCGATCAGGATGCCGGCGGTGCCGAGCAGACCGCCGTAGCGGACGACCGCGACCGGCCCCACCGACCCGACCACGGGATCGATCACGAACCGCGCGACGGTCATCGTCGCGCTGAATGCGCCGAAGGCGATGGCGCCGACGGCTTCGGCGGACCCGAACGTCTCGACCACGTGCAGTGCACTCCAGTCGTAGGCGGTGCCCTCGGCCAGCATCAGCGCGAAGGCGACCACTGCCAGCAGCACCAGGCGGCGCCGGTCCACGGTGCGCCACCACTTCGTGGACGCGGTGTCCGCGACGTCCACTCCGCGAGCGCTCGCATCGGTGCCGACCTCGCGGCCGGCCAGTCCGCGAGCGCTCCACGCGACGACGCCGACCCCGGTCATTGCCGCACAGGCCACCGTGAGGATCACCCCGACGTCGGCCCACAGCGTCGCTGCCACCACCCCGGAACCCACCAGGCTGCCCGCGGAGAAGAAGCCGTGGAACGACGACATGATCGGACGACGGTAGGCACGTTCGACCACGACTGCCTGCGCATTCATCGACACGTCCAGGCAACCGTTGGCGAAGCCGAAGGCGACGAGCGCGGCGGCGAGGGTCAGCGCGTCGACGGCGAGCACCGGCGTGATGATCACCGCCGACAACAACAGAGCGGCCCCGATGGTCACCGGGCGAGAACCCCGACGGTCGATCAGACGTCCGCAGACCTGCATGCCCACGAACGCCGAGGCACCGAGCAGGAGGAGCAGGCCGCCGAGCTGGTCATGGTCGACCTCGGTGCGCGCGCTGATGACCGGGATGTGCGCCACCCACATCGCCGCGAGGAATCCGTTGAGCGCAAAGATCGCCCCGACGCTTCGGCGCGAACGGCGAAGCGTCGGGGCGATCGATGACGGGGTCGGGGCGGTCAGGCCGTGGCCTGCCTGGGTGCGCGGTCGGTGGACAGCTCGGCGAGATGACCGTTACGGCGCGCCCACCATTCGAACACGATCGTGCCGAACGGCGGCAGGCTCGACACCAGCGCGAGCAGGGTCACGATCGGGATCCCGATCCGGCGCGACCCGACCGGCAGCTCCCACTTCACGGCGTTCCACTTGAGCTGGACTGCCGTGACGAGGGCCACGACCACGAAGAGCACGAAGACGATCCCGTGGATCATTCCCGGCTTGGCGATCGCCTCGTCGTCGTCGTTGACCCGCTTGACGACCATGGCGACCAGCAGGATCGCCCAGGTGATCGCCTCGGCGACGGCGACGAACCGGAAGCGCTTGGCGGGTGTGGTCAGGTCGAAGAATGACAGCATGGCCCTCATTGTGCCGAATCGGACAGCAAACTACTACAAGATGTCGTAGAGGTCTCGTTCCTCACGCCTTGGGAACCCGGATGATCAGGGCATCGCCCTGGCCGCCGGCACCGCAGAGCGCAGCCGCGCCGACGCCACCGCCGCGTCGCTTCAGCTCGAGCGCCACATGCAGCGCGATCCGTGCACCGGAGGTGCCGATCGGGTGTCCGACGGCGATCGCGCCACCGTTGACGTTGACGATCTCGGGGTCGATGCCGAGCTGCTGCGTGGAGGACAGGCCCACTGCGGCGAAGGCCTCGTTGATCTCGATGAGGTCGAGATCCGCGGGTGCGATGCCCTCGCGATCACAGGCCTTGACGATCGCGTTCGCCGGCTGCGCCTGCAGGCTCGAGTCCGGTCCGGCGACGACACCGTGGGCGCCGATCTCCGCCAGCCAGGACACCCCGAGCTCCTCGGCCTTGGCCTTGCTCATGACCACGACGGCCGCCGCTCCGTCAGAGATCTGCGACGAGTTGCCCGCGGTGATCGTGCCGTCCTTGCGGAAGGCCGGACGCAGGCCCGACAGCGACTCGGTGGTCGTGTTGGCCCGGATGCCCTCGTCCTCGGCGAACTCGATCGGGTCGCCCTTGCGCTGCGGGATGGATACCGGGACGACCTCGTCGTCGAAGACGCCGTTCTTCCACGCGGCGGCGGCGAGCCGGTGGCTGCGCGCGGCGAACTCGTCCTGCTGCTCACGGGTGAAGCCGTCGGCGTCGTTGCCCTGCTCGGTCAGCGCCCCCATCGGCTGATCGGTGAAGGCGTCGAACAGCCCGTCGAAGGCCATGTGGTCGACGAGTTCGGTGTTGCCGTACTTGAAGCCACCGCGGCTGTTGGGCAGGAGGTGCGGTGCCTGGGTCATCGACTCCTGGCCACCGGCGACGACGACGTCGAACTCCCCGGCCCGGATGAGCTGATCGGCAAGCGCGATCGCGTCGATGCCCGACAGGCACATCTTGTTGATGGTCAGGGTCGGGACGTCCCAGCCGATGCCGGCCTTGATCGCAGCCTGACGAGCAGGCATCTGACCGGCCCCCGCGGTCAGCACCTGGCCCATGATCACGTACTGGACCTCCGAGGCGGGCACGCCGGACCGCTCCAATGCGCCCTTGATGGCGACGGCACCGAGGTCCACCCCGCTGAAGTCCTTCAGCGAGCCCAGCAGGCGGCCGAAAGGCGTGCGTGCACCGGCGACGATGACCGTTGTCGTGTCGGCAGTCGAAGTCATGAAGAAAACCTCCGGGGTGTCGAGAAAAGGGGGCCAACCGAGCGCCCGCTCTGTGCGCTCAACATCTCAACGCTACCGTTGTCCCATGTCTTCCTCTGCAACGGACCCCAGCACCACGGCACTCATCTCCGACCTGATCGTCGCCATCGATCACGTGGGCATCGCCGTCCCCGATCTCGACGCCGCCAAGGAGTGGTACGCCACGCACCTCGGGTTCGAGACCCTGCACCAGGAGACCAACGCCGAGCAGGGTGTCGAGGAGGCCATGGTCGGACCGGCCGGCGGCACCGGCGCGGTGATCCAGTTGCTCGCGCCGCTCGACGAGTCGTCGACCATCGCCAAGTTCATCGACCGCAACGGCCCGGGCCTCCAGCAGCTCGCCGTGCGGGTCACCGACGTCGACGCGGTCACGGCCCGGCTCACCGAAGCCGGCGTCCGGGTCCTCTACCCGGCCGCCAAGCGGGGCACCGCGGACTCGCGGATCAACTTCGTCCACCCCAAGGACGCCGGCGGCGTCCTGCTCGAACTCGTGGAGCCCGCCGCCACCGCGCACTGATCCGCCGCGACGGCCGAAAACCGTTGCACCGCTGACCGACTCAGCGTGCCGAGCCGGCCGGTCCCTTCCGCGGACCGGCCGGCTCGGCACCTCTGCGCACGGCGTCGCCGACGCCGAGGAGATACCGCGCGCTCTCCGATACACTGGCCGCCATGCCAGGTCCCGCACGGCAATTGCCCTTCGCGATCGTGATGCGCGGTTATGACCGTGAGCAGGTCGCCGACCACCTCCAGCGGCTCGACGCCGATCTGCGCGTCCTCGCCGCGGATCGCGACGCGGCCACCGCCAACGCACACGAGCTCGCCGCGCATCTCGAGGACGCCCGCGACGAGATCGCCGAACTCCGTCGCGAGGTCGACAAGCTCTCGGTCCCGCCGACGACCGCGCAGGGCATGAGCGAGCGCCTGTCCCGGATGTTGCAGCTCGCGTCCGACGAGGCGTCGGAGATGCGCGCCGAGGCCTCGGCCGAGGCGGCCGAGACGCTGTCCATCGCCCGTCAGGAGGCCGCCGACATGCGGTCGTCCGCGGCGACCGACGCCGAGCGCGTCCGGGGTGAGGCCCGCACAGCCGCGAAGAAGCTCGTCGACGAGGCCGCCGCCCGCGCACGGCAGGTCAAGGAGACCGCGGCCGCCAACGAGTCGGAGTCCGCACGCCTGATCGCCGAGCGTTCCGCCGCGATGGAGGCCGAACACACCAAGACGATGCAGGCCGCCAAGGACGAGGCCCGTCGCCTCGTGGAGAAGGCCAGAGCCGACGTCGCCGAGCTGGAGGCGGTCAGCGCCGCCGAGCGCCGGGCCGAGCGGGAACGCCACGATGCCGAACTGGCCGATCAGCGCGAGCGCGCACTGGACGAGGCGGCACACATCCGGCAGACCGCACTCGACATCGCGACGGAGCGACTCGACCGGTCACGCGAACTCGCCCAGGCCGCCGATCGCACCCGACAGGACATCGCCGCGAATCTCGGTGTTCTCCGCGAGAAGCTGGCCGAACTCCCGGAGCTGCTTGCCCAGCCCGACGACTCCGAGTACTCCGTACTGTCCGACTCCGACGACCTCGAGCTCCTCAACCGCAAACTGTCACCCGAGGCGCGGTCGCCGGAGGCACGCTCCAACGCCTGACCCGGCGCGGGGTCTAGAAGAGCCGGAACTCCGTACTCTCCGCGCCGCGCAACTCGTCGTAATCCAGGACCACACACCGGATTCCGCGGTCCTCGGCGAGCGTCCGGGCCTGCGGCTTGATCTGCTGGGCGGCGAAGACCCCGGCCACCGGGGCGAGCGTGGTGTCGCGATTGAGCAACTCGAGGTACCGCGTCAGCTGCTCGACGCCGTCGATCTCACCGCGCCGCTTGATCTCGACCGCCACCGTGGCGCCCGACGCGTCCCGGCACAGCAGATCCACCGGCCCGATCGCGGTCATGTACTCGCGGCGGATGAGGGTGTGACCCGGGCCCAGCGTCTCGACGTGCTCGGCGAGCAGTTCCTGCAGATGCGCCTCGACGCCGTCCTTGACGAGACCGGGATCGACGCCGAGCTCGTGCTGCGAGTCGTGCTCGATCGAGGCGATCGTGATCCGGAGTTCTTCGCCGGCCTTGTTGGTGACGACCCAGTAGGCCTGCGCCTCCATGCCGGCGGGAACCTGCGCCTCGGTGAGCCAGCACGGCGGACTCATCCAGTTCAGCGGCTTGTAGGCGCGGTCGTCGGCGTGCACGCTGACCGATCCGTCCGACTTGATCAGCAGCAACCGTCGAGCCATGGGCAGATGAGCGGTCAGCCGCCCGACGTAATCGACCTGACATTCCGCGATGACGAGACGCACGCCCCCACCCTAGTGGTGTGTGCCGGAACCCGGCGGCGCGACCCGCTCACTCGTCGTAGTAGTGCTTCAGCAGAAATGTCTCGGCGTCGATGACCGCATCGTCCATCGTCGAGTGCACGTGGGGAAGCGACGGTTCGAAGCCCCGAAGTTCCGGTGGCGCACCGAGATCGGGGACCGCGGCATCGTCGCGGTGACGATCGACACTGGCCCGGACGACGCCGTCCGGGTCGACGAGCGCGGCGCGGCGGCCGCTGTCGTCCAGCAGCCGTTTGATGCTCAGCACCATGGTGCGGGCGACGGCGTCGATCACGCCGATCCGCGAGATCTCGACGATGACCACGGTGTAGGCGTCGATGTCGGCCTCGAGCCGTCGCTGTACGCTCTCGGCGCCCGCGAACGTCAGGTCACCCTGCAGTTCGTACACCCGGATCTTGTCGCGGCAGGTCCGCAGATAGCTGCGCTCCTGCTCGCCCCACTCGGCGCTGACGGGCGTATCGGCAAGGTCGTACACCGAACGGATCGTCACCCGGCTCTCTCGGGTCACGTTGAACATGTGCAGTCCCAGATCCGTGGACAGGTGCCGGCACACCTCCACCCCGCGGACGCTGTTGCCGTGCTCGTCGAGTCGCGGCGAATACACCCCGATCCCGAGCTGTCCCGGGAGAACCGCAAGAATGCCGCCTCCGACACCGCTCTTGGCCGGCAGGCCAACGGAGGTGACCCAGTCCCCCGCGCCGTCGTACATCCCGCACGTGGTCATCACGCTCAGCAACCGCTGCGCGGTCTCGTTGGAGAACACCGTCCGGCCCGTACGGGGATTCATGCCGCCGTTCGCGATCGTGGCGCCGATCCCGGCGAGGTCATCGGTCGTCACCCGGATCGAACACTGCCGGTAGTACAGATCAAGGGCGGCATCGGGACTGGTCTCCAGGGCGCCGAAGCTGTCGAGCATGTAGGCGATGGCCCGGTTGCGCGAGCCGGTCGCGGCCTCCGACGCGTACACCTCCTCGTCCATGACGAGATGCCGGCCGGCGCATCCCGAGTAGAACTCGAGCACCTCGCGGAAGGCCGCGTCCACAGCCGCCGCGTCGACGTCCCGCGTCGGCGGGAGGAGCATCGACGCGGCGAAGATGGCCCCGGCGTTGATCATCGGGTTCTTCGGCCGCCGACGGTCGTCGACACTGATCTCGTTGAACGCCTCGCCGGAGGGTTCCACGCCGATCTTCGCATCGACCGCCGCGGCGCCGTGCTTCTTCAGGATCATCGCGTACGTGAGGGGTTTCGACACCGACTGGATCGTGAAGGCCGTCGCGGAATCACCGTGCGAGTAGGTGTGGCCGTCGTGCACGCACAGCGACAGTCCGTACCCCTCGGGGTCCACGGCGGCGAGTTCCGGGATGTAATCGGCGACGTGCCCGGACCGATCCGAGTGGCATTCGTCCATGATGTGGCTGAGGTATCCGTCGACCAGGGATCGCATGCCTCCATCTAAGCGTGTCCCCCGACGTCCCGTCGGAGATGACTAGGCTGGCGACGGGGAATCGAGACACCGACGCTGGGAGTACCGATGAAGTTGCTCGTCGCCTACATCGCCACCTCGGGAGGCGACGACGCGGTCGCCCTGGGTGCCTGCCTCGCGCGCACCTTCGACGCCGAACTCGAGCTGTGTATCGTCATCCCGCCGGAGCCCGAGGGCGCCGACCCGAACGAACAGGTGTCGGTGGAACGGCTCTCGGAAGCCCTGGACAGCGCTGCCCGACGCTGGCTCGACGCGGCCGCAGCCAAACTCCCGGACGACATCGAAACCACCACGACGATCGCCGAGCACGCCAATCCCGGCGAGGGTCTCATCGTGCAGGCCCGACGGACCTCCGCGGACATGCTGGTGATCGGTGGTGCCGGCGGCGGTATCCGCGGGCGCCACACGCTCGGGACCGTCGTCAACGACATCCTGCACTCGGCACCGATCCCGGTCGCGGTGGCACCACCGGGCTTCGCCCACCTCGGCGCCGACGAGGTCCGGGAGATCTCGGTCGCGATCGGCAGCCGCCCCGGGACCCAGCTGCTGTTCCAGACGGCGCTTCGCAGCGGTGTCCGTGCCCAACGGCCGATCCGCCTGATCTCGCTGGTGGCCGTCGACGACGTGCAACCGTGGCGCACCGAACCCGAGGAGCGAGCACTCGACTCCGCTCGGGAACACGCACGACGCAGCCTCGAGGCGGCCAGAGAGCAGCTGCCACAGGACTTTCCGGTCAGTTCCGCGGTGGCCCAGGGCTCGACGATCGAAGAAGCGGTCGGTTCGCTGGACTGGCAGGATGGTGACGTCGTGATGGTGGGGTCGAGCCGGCTCGCGGCGCCCAACACCCTGTTCCTCGGAACAACCGCGGCCAAGATCCTGCGCGCGGTGTCCGTACCGATGATCGTCGTGCCCAAGGGCACCGAGTGAGAGTTGATGGGGGTATGAGAAATGCCCCGCAACCTGGGGTTGCGGGGCATTTCTGAAATTGTGTTCGGCGGTGTCCTACTCTCCCACACTGATTAGGGTGCAGTACCATTGGCGCTGGAGGGCTTAGCTTCCGGGTTCGGAATGGGGCCGGGCGTTTCCCCTCCGCTATAGCCGCCGTAACTTTATGAAACAACCACCACACACAACAGGTTGTCTGTTTATTGTGTGTTGTTTCAGAAGTACATAGTGGATGCGAACACCAACCGACAATCTCTGACGAGTTGTGGTGATG
>NZ_NGFO01000016.1 GCF_002149015.1 Gordonia lacunae
CGCATCGGCGCGCATCGGCGGGGGCAGCGTCGGGGTTGTAGGGCTCGTCGGGGCTGATGATGGGGGCGTCGCTGCTGGGGGTACCGGACATGGTGGGTCCTCTTTCGAACTCGGTCTGTGAGCGTGTCGGGAATCTGTTGCCACCAGGAATGAGGAATGTTCCCGCCCACGATCGCCGCGACCCCGAATCCGCGTCTATCTGGCGAGGAGGATTACATCACAGCTGTCGGGACCGGGTCGGGAACACCAGGGGTGGGCCGTAACATCTCACCTGGTGACCGGGCCGACGGCGACCTTCGTCGGCGACCACCTCACCAGAAACGGAGGTCAACACATGCAGGAGGACGAACCGTCGCCGGTTCTGGCGTCACTCGGCATCGACCCCGCCACCCTCGCCGCCGACCTGCCGCCGGGAGTGTGGGACAACGCGTTGCAGGCCGCCTTCGACCCCGACGCCGTCGCCGACCCCGACACCGTCCCCGACATGGACGACACCCCGCCGGCCGATCCCGATGAGGACATCGACCTGGGCGACGACGACCCCGACGGCCCGCCCGAGGCGCCGGCTGATCCGCCGGTCGCTCAGGCCGCCCAAGACGCCTCCGAGGAGGGACAGCTCCCGCCCGCCGAGGAGGGCAGCGCGAGTGTCGACCTCGCCGACGCCGGTGTCGAGGACCCGCACCCCGGTGCCCACGACACGCACGACGACATCTGAGAATCGGGTTGGGGGAGTTGATGGACGAAGCACGTCTGCTGCTGCAAGCACGTAACGGCGACCAGCACGCCTTCGCCGAGCTCGTCGGCGCTCACCGCACGCACGTGTGGGCGGTGTGCCTCAATATCTGTTCCAACCCCCACGACGCGGAGGACGCCCTGCAGAACACCCTTGTCGCGGCGTGGCAGAACCTGCACAAGTTCCGCGGTGAGTCGAAGTTCAGCACCTGGTTGCACCGGGTGGCCGCGAACAACGCCTTGATGGTCGTGCGGCGCCGCAAAGCCAACACCACCATCACCGACTTCACCGACCCTGACCAGCCGATCCAACTCGTCGACGACACCCACCAGTCAGCGTTTGATGACCAGATCGCGCTGCGCGACGCGGTACGCGACGCTCTGGCACAACTGCCCGAGGATTTCCGAGAAGCCGTGGTGCTGCGCGAATTTGGCGATCTCACCTACGCCGACATCGCCGCCCACCAGGGCGTTGGTGTTCAGACCGTCAAATCCCGATTGAACCGAGCCCGCACCCAACTCGCCGAGCTGCTACGCGACACCGCCGCAGCGACAGGCCAGTAGCGTCGAACGAGACATCGATCAGCGAGATTGGTCGTTGAGGAGGGCTGACGGTAGATCGGTCAGGCGTGGCGCGTTCGGGTTTCGGCGGAACAGTTCCGAGGTTCGGGGGTTGGTAGCGACCTGGTGCTGCTGCCGCTCGCGAATCTCGGTAGAGACCAGCCCGATGCGCTGTTCGATGCCGTGGCGCTGTTTGTACTCGCGGGCGGTCAGGTCGTGGGTTTCCAGATGGGTGCGGGTCAGTGCACGGAAGCGCTCACCGCATTCATGGCAGGCGATTGTCTCGCCGTCGTCGTCGAGGTGTCCCCACCAGCCATGTCCTGACCGGCGAGGAGTCGGCGTGGTGGAGGAATCGACGCCTGCGGGGTCGAGTAGCACGCGCTCGCGTCGCCGCTGGATCGCGTGCGCGTAGCAGCGGTCTTGTTCCACCGCCCACCATTCGCATTCGGGCACAACACATTTACGCGCTTGTCCGTTGCGTTCCAACATCTGAACCAACACGGTGGACAGATCGTCTCCGGCTCGGCCGGCGATGGTGTCGAGGGCGGCCGACAGCGCAGTAGCCACGATGTGCTGTACCCGCTCGGCGGTGAAGCGCCGCTGCCACATCCCGCCCCAGATGGTGGCCGCCAACAGGTCGTCGGAGACACCCGCGGTGCGGTAGACCCGGTCGAGGATGGCGCGCGCATCGCAGACCACCGTGCGCAGGCGGGCGCCGCAGGCAGCGATCGCCGCCACGATTGCGTCGCGATCGGGGCGGCCGGCGGCAGCGATGGCGATGTCGGCGAAGTAGCCGGCGAGGTCATCGACGAGCCGACCACGGCTGTCTTGGCCCAGGTCGCGGATAGCCGCGGCCGGGGTGAACACCGGCAGGCCGTCAACAATGTCGACGTCGTCCCACGACAACGCCGTGGAGCGGCCCAGATATCGGGCGGTCGTGGTCGTACGTGAGCCGTTTCTGCGCTCCTTGGTGATCGCGAGCTGCGGCAGTCCCTTACCGGGCTGTCCGAGGCCATGGATGGCCACGGCGGTTGTGCCGGTGATCACACAGTCAGGGCGGGGCGCCGCTAGCCGTTGAGCAGGGGTCGAATCCCGTACGGCCGCTACCCAGGCCAGCTGCGCGGCGACGAGGACGCCCTCACCGGGACGGTCGGCTTCGCGCATCACTCCGTTGGCGACGGGGACCACTAGGCGCGCGTTGCGCAGCTTCTTGTGATCGCTGCGGGTCACGCCCTGCTGCTGGAGCTGGGCGCTGGTGATCAGGCCCCACTGGGCCGTCCGCAGCGACGCGGTATCGGCCCATTTGCGAGCAAGCAGCGGGGGCAGGGGAGACGACGGGGCGTCCAGGCGGACACCGGTGGCCGCGATCGCGGCGACGATGGCGGCGCGATCGGGGCGGCCGGCCGCGGCCCCGACGATGGCAGTGAAGTAGTCGGCCAGGTCGTCGGTGAACCGGGCGCCACCGTGTGCGGCGAGATCGCGGATCGCCGCGGCTGGGGTGAAGACTGGCAGTCCGTCGAGGACTGCCACGTCATCCCACGACAGTTCTGCTCGTCGAGGAACGATCGCGTAGGTGGCGGTTTGCCGGTGCTGGAAGCGCCCGGTGACTGCCAGCTGCGGCAGCGTCTCGACTGGGGGATCGGCGAGTCCATGCAGGGCCAGCGCGGTGTACGCGGTGACCACATAGTCTGGTCGCTCGGCCGAAAGCCGTTCCTTCGGAGTTGAATCCGGTGCTGCCGACACCCAGGCCAGCTGGGCTGCGGCAAGCAGGTCGTCCGACGGCGGGCGGGGTTCACGCATTACACCTCTGGCCACCGACACCAGCAATCCGTTGCGCCGGAGCAGAAGCTGACTCGACCCGGCCACGCCGAGGCGCTGGAGTTGGGCGCTGGTGATCAGGCCCCACTGCTGGGCACGCAGCGGTGCAGAATCGGCCCATCTCTGAGCCAACACCGACGACTGCGCAACCACCGGGAAAGGATAGGTCACGCCGAGCCGATGACAGATGTCAGCGCCAGCCCTGGACTCAGCAGAACTCGAGAGCAACCAGCTGCCACCGATAGGCGACACGGCCCAGAGTGGATCGGCTGCCCGGCCGCGCGGCGGCACGTATCCGACATGGTCTTCGCTCGACGCGGGCGGCGAATGGCCGCACCTGGCCGTCCGTGGTGACGGAACCGAAGATCTCGGCGCCGCAGGGGTCACACAGCTGTACATGCAGTCGATGCACCGATGGCCCGATCGAGGACTTCTGGGTCCTATTTGCCGTCGCGGCAACCATCTTCGCGATATGGAAGGCGTCGTGACGGACCAGCACCGCGATCTGGTCCGCGACCGTTGGAGCGACCGTCTCGCCAAGACGAGACGGTCCTCGATGGCGTCCGATCACCTCGCACACCAGCTGCATGACAGCAACCGAGAAACGGTGGGCCTCCCTCGCGGCTGACGACATCGCCAGTGACGCATTGCCCCTGTGCGCGAGCGGGTCTCGCACTCGGACGGTGCCGCTCGGGGCCGCCGCGCGCACGGACGTGTGCGCAGAAGCCGACCGCACTCGGGGGTGCGGCAGGAATATCCCTGTCGGTGACGCGCGAATCAATGGCTGCACGGTGATGAGTTGCAGCAAGGACCCCGCCCGGTTCCCAGCCGGTGTGTGTTCCGTCTCGGCGACCCCGGCGGTATGTGACCGATCGGCGCCGCGGCGATCCGGTGCCTTCCCTTCGCGGTCTCGACCGGTACAGTCCCGCAGCAAGCAAGCAGATCGTGAGCCTCACGACCAGCCCAGGGGGAGACAGAGTTATGGCTAGCCGTCAGCGTTTCGTGGTGCCACTGCTGGTGGCATCGTGGGTCGGCCTCGTAGTAGCCGGATGTTCGGAATCCGATGCCTCCGAAGCCGCGGATACGCGGCCGAAGTTGTCCAAGATCGACATCCCCTACGCCGAACTCAGCGTCACCGTCAATGGCCAACCACTCCCGGGCATCGACCCGGCTGAGTTCATGTGCTACCGACAGAGCGATTCCATCAGCATCACCGGACAGGACCCCACCGACGGGCAGCCCGGGCTCATTGCCGATCTCCAACCAGGCAATCCACCGAAACTCGTGAGGGTGTCGTTCGGACTCGATGGGGTCCTTTACACCGCCAAGCAGGGCAAAGGATCGGGCGAAGACGTCTACGAAGACGGTTCCCGAATTACGGTTCGCGGGACCGCGGAAAGCTGGGATCTTGCCGTACCTATCACTAAGCAATTCGAGTTCTCGGCAACCTGCAACTGACACCGCACAAGCCTTGGATCGCCGGGTCGCCCGCTGTCGTGGGCAGTGATCGACTCCGCGGCCATCACCCAGCTTCCCGGCGGTCAGTGATCAGCTCGACGTAACACCTGAGGAGCTCAGTTCCACCGACGCCGTGGGCCAGGCATGTCCGGCTGATCGGTCTGAGCGGAACATCACGGCAGCCCCAATGCATCAGACCCTCCGAACAGCCAGCCGATCCGCGGCGGCTCCGGACGGTAAGGACTCGCGATGCCAGGCTGCGTTCCCGCGCTACCCACGCAGGGAAAAGTCGACCGCCGATCGACAGGACCGATGTGACAGCGACGTCGAGGCGAGAGCGCGTCTACCGGCGCCTCGCCGCCGACCTCGCCCACGCCGCTTCTTCGCCACACTCGGACGGACACCTCGGCGTAGCCGACATGCGGCGGATGTCCTGTCCCACGTGCGTTCTCGTGGACTGGTTGCGCCATGTCGAGGAGCGATCCGGGTTCACCGACAGCAGCGAGGTCGATCAACTCCGGATCGATCTCTGCCGGTCGTTGGCCAGCACCGGCACCCGCGATTGCGGCGCCGCTGAGGCCGTCATCGACCAGTTCTACCTTCAGCCACCAGTGAGCGCTGAAGTCTTGACCGAAGCGGCGCAAGCGCTGCGGGAGTTGGCATCTCGCGACCATCACGTCGAACTATCGAGGCTCGCAGCAGACCGCGCACTGGGCGCCTGTCGATCGGGGATCCTCGAGTGCCTGACCGAGCATGGCCAGCAGCAGGATGTGCATCTCGTTGCCGACCAAATCAGCGATCCCAGCGTGCGGGCGACAGCGATAGCCTGCCTCCGACGGTTCCGTCCGACCCCAGTCCATCTCATCGGCACGGTCGAGGCCTACCTCTACGACCCCGACAGCGCTGTCCGCGAGGCAGCATCCCGGACCGTGGCAGTCCTCTACGCCGCAGTGTTCGCGGCGAACAGCGGTGCAATCTGAGTCCCCGGGCACCGTCGCGGGGCCCGTGTCGCGCGGTCCGGCAGGCCGGATCGCCACGCCCTCTTTATAGGTCGCGTGACGATCCAGTGCGGGGCGAAGATCTGCGGTGTCGGTCCATCGCTGCATCAGCGGACAGAGCGGCGGGCCGCGAGGGGCGAAGACGTCACGAGTCAGTCCTGGTCGAAATAGGTCTCCATCGCCTCGATCATTCGATCCTCGTAGGCCTCCTGGTTGATGAAACGCGCCTCGAAACCCTCTTCGGTGTAGCTGCCCTGGGCGGCCTGCTCCCCGAGGGCGATGATGCGTGCGGTGCGCTCGTCGTCGTCGAGAAGGGATTCGAGCTTCTCGCGCAGACGTTGGAGAGCGTGCTCTTCGGAATCCGCTGTCACAGACCATTTTTCTCCGCCATAACGGCCCGTCCAGACACCGTTGTCGTCCTCGGTGAGGATGGCACGTTGGGTCACGTGCAACCGTGGTCGCGCATCCACCGATTCACCTCCCGCGGTGGGAACGGCGGGGGTGCGTACGGTTCCGGACTTCCCTTCCGGTCACACCCCCGCCTACCCGTACAAAACTACACGACCATCGAACAACCATTCGAGTCATCGAGTTAGACTGATGGCATGTTCGACCACTGGCCCGACTCCCGAACGCTGCGCGTGTTCGATCCACCGAGGCCCGTGCTGATCGACATGGCGATCGCTGACCCGTCCTGCGGACGGTCGTATGCCGCCGGTGGGGGAGTGTCGCTGCGGGTGCGTGCCTCCGGTGCCCGTATCGAGCCGACCATGCCGGCGCTTCTTTTGGCGTGGTTGCAGGTCTCAAATGGCTTGTGGCGCGGGGTTTGTCAGATGCCGGTCGAAAGCGCTAACCATGTCTCGTCGGCCGTCATCACGATGTGGGTGCCGCCCGAGGCGCTGCAACCGCGAGAGGACGCCGCCGAGCGATGACCGAGAACAACGATGCCGGGGCCGGGCCCACCAATCGCGTCGCATCCACACGCGGCCGCGTCGCGATAGGCGAGTTGACGTTGATCGTGCGGCCGCCCGGTAGGCCGGCCGGTGTTCGGGTCTACACCGACGACGAAGCCACCGAGGCCCAGGCGTACGCCGATGAGGTCGGCGGACAGGTCGAACGACTCGGAGAAGCCACGAGCTGACTCCGCTGGCGCTGCGCTGCCGCCCTCCCCGGCGGGTCGGTTGCCACAGGGCCATCGTGGTTGCGTTGTGCGGGTGGGTGAGTCGACGTCCGAGTAGTCAGGGCTGGGTGTCGTGTTCGGGCCAGATCACCTCGTCCGGGGTTTTGTCGGTGCGCAAGCCTTTCCACGAGGGATGTCGCAGCCGGCGGGTGAGTTCGCGGTACTCGATGGTGCCGATCAACACCGGTCGCACCCACCGCACGTTTGTGATCCTGGTGGGGGAGTGCTCGGTGGTGAACGGATGCTCGGGCCGCGCTATCGCGGCGAGTTGTTCGGCGATCTCGCGGCGGTGCCGCTGGGTGAACCCGGTACCGACCTCGCCGAGGTAGACCAACTCACCCGAGGGTCGGTAGCCGCCGACCAGCAGCGACCGCACCATGGTCGGGCCGCCGGTCCACCCGCACACGATCACTTCGGCGCTGAGCCGCAATGGGACCTTGACCCAGGCCGGGGATCGCTGCCCCCGCACGTATCTCGACGTTGCTCGCTTGGCGACCACGCCTTCCAGGCCGAACGTCGTCGCGAGTTCGAGCATCGGTTCTGCGGAGCTGTCAGGCCAGTACGGGGTGACCTGCACCGCGCCGGTGCTGGTGAGCGAGGTGTCGAGCAGTTCGCGGCGCTCGAGGTAGGGCAGCGGTGCGACGTCGGAGCCGTCGAGCTCCAGGACGTCGAACAGGTAGAACGCCGCCGGAACGTCGGTGAGGAGCCGCCGGCCCGGCCGCGGGGTGTGCATGCGTCGTTGCAGAAGCGAGAACGACGGCCGCCCGGCGGCGTCGAGGGCCACGATTTCGCCGTCGACCACGACGTCGCGGCCGCCACTGGCGTTCACCAGGGCGGCCGTGATCTCGGGGTAGGTCGAGGTGATCGGGCTGAGGTTGCGGCTCAACAGCGACACCTTCCCGCTGGCGATTCGGGCGACACAGCGCTGGCCATCGAACTTCATCTCCCACGACCAGCCCGAACCCGACGGGGGAGGACCCGCAGTTGCGAGCATCGGCGCCATGGAAGCCATACGTTCCACTGTCCTCGCTCACCGACCGGTCGGGTCTATCCTCAGGCCGTGATCGAACGCGTACGCATCACCGCAGAGACCACCGCGATCAACTACGCCGCCCGATTCGGTTACCCCGGCCGCACCCTCGCCGACTATCTCGACCAGCTCGGCGGATGGGACGGCTACGTCGATGACCCGTTCGGCACCCGGCCGTGGATCTCCCTGCGCGCCTTCGACGGAGCCGACCCCGGCCTGTTCCTCAAACTCATGTTCGCCGTCCCACAGATCCCCGGCGATGACTTCCCGCCCGTCTACGGCGACGAGGTGGTCCTCGCCGAGTACGACCTCCCCGAGGGCACCGTCATCCCGCGGTGACTGCACACACGGCGGTGCTTGTGACGACTGAAGCCGCCGACCCCGAGTGGGGTCGACGGCTTCAGTGCGTTGAGGGACGGTGCCGGTCAGTGCGCCTCTCGGCGAGTGGCCGCACGCAGCGGCGGAAAGGGGTGAGGCCCGGGGCAATGAGCCCGCCACCGTCGCACGAGTCAACGGTGGCCCCACCCGTGGTTATTCCGCGCAGCTGGCCGATCTATTCGGCGAGCTTGGCGACCGCCTGAGCCCAGAGGAAGAACTTGTTGGTGCCCAGGTCACGCACGGTCTTGATGTTGAACGCCGCCTGGAGCTTTTCGGCGTCGCCGTCGCTGACGCCTTGCAGCGCCGCGACCGGCGCATCGGCCAGCTCGGCCAGCGACTTGTCTTCGTATGCCTTGTCGAACTTGTCCGCAATTCCAGCCATGACCACTCCTTGAGAGTTCTCGACGACAGGGTTCGCAACACCCGGGAGGGTGCCGCGACCGCAGCCTAGACCGCCGTCACGACGATCCGAAAGGACCGTCGTGACGGCGTGTGGGATGGCGGGGTGACTATTCGCAGGCGACGCCGTCGCCGTCGCGGTCGAGCTTGCTGCTGTAACCGGGCTGGCCGGCGTAGATCGGGGCCGCGCCCGCGGCGCGGACTGCCGAGCAGTTGGCGTAGTAGACCGACGACGGCGCCTCAGCCGCAGGTGGCGGGGTGTAGGTCGTCGTCGGCGGCGTGTAGGCCGGTTCCGGGAGCGGTGTCGCCGTCGAGGTCCGGGTGTTGGGGATCTGGCGGGTCGTCGGTGCCGGAACCGCGGCGCCGCAGCTACCGAGAACGCGGGTGATGGCGTCCTTCTCGGCCTGGGTCACCCACAGCTGGTAGGCAGCTTTGACCTCGACCTGACGGGCGACGTAGGTGCAGCGGTAGGAACGGTTCGGCGGCAGCCAGGTCGCAGCGTCACCGTCGCCCTTCTGCTGGTTGGTGGGGCCGTCGGTGGCTTGCAGGTTGCGCGGATCGTTGGCGAAGTCCGCTCGCTGAGCCGCGGAGAGCTGCTGGGCACCCTTCTGCCATGCATCCGACAACGCGACGACGTGGTCGATCTGCACCGCCGACGAAGTCTGCTGGCCACGCACGAACGGGATGGTGGTGCCGGTGTAGGGGTCGGCAATGGTCCCGGACTGCACCGCGCAGCCGTTCGAGCCGGGCTTGAGCACGATGTTGGTGAGATCGCGGCGCAGGATGTCGTTGCGGGTGTCGCAGCCGTTGTGGCCGCTGTCGACGTTCACGTCATCGGTCCAGGCCTGCCCGAACAAGGCACGGTCATACCCCGTCTTGGGTGCGCGACCCTTCACCTCGAGCGTGTCCAGCGTCGCCAGTGCTTTGTTCGCGGCCGGTGCCGCCGACACCGTGACGACCGGCGTCGCCGTGGGCAGCGACACCACCTCCGACGCCGTCGCGGCCGACGTCGTCGTCGCAGGCAGGGTCGAGGTGTCAGCGACCCGCTCGGTGGTCGTATCGGTCGTCCCGCACGCCCCCAGCGCCAGGGCCAGCACAGCCGCGCAGCTACCGATCAGAACCCGGGATCGCGTCCTGCGAGGTGACGGGGTGGCCGGCGACTCTGGAGAGGAGACGGCAGGGGGGAGCGGGGGCATAGCCATTGAGCGGGAGAGCCTTTCACACAAGCGGCGACCGGCACGCACTGGCCGATCGAATGTCAACTACCTATAGCAACCCACTCGGACATCGTTACCAAACCGGACAATCCCGTCCCACGTTTGCTTCGGTGCCCCCGGACAGACTCGAACTGACACTGGACGGGCTTTGAATCCGTTGCCTCGGCTCCGCGGGTCGGTCGGATCAGGAACGGCCTCGCGCAGTCCACCGCCAGTCCGGAAACTCGGTTTCGAGGCGGCGGACCCGGCCGGCCGACAGTCGGCCTCGACGGTAGTCGGCGCGACGGTTCGCTGCCCACTGGCCGATCGCGAAGCCGTCGATCACCTCACGCTGGCGGGGGTTGCTGGTGCCGTGCACTACTCGATACCGATGCAGGTGCGCGAGGCCGGCCTCGAACGCGGCGGCCGATGCCGCGTCCTGGGGGTTCCACAGCCAGTCCGCGAACTCGTTGTCGAACAGCGCGATTCGGTCAGCCGACAGTCGGCCCTTGCGGTAGTCGGCGCGACGGTTCGCCGCCCACTGCCCGATCGGAAAACCGTCGATGACGTCGTGCTGGCGTGGGTTGCTGGTGCCGTAGACGGCGACGTAACGGCGCAGGTGTGCGATCCCGGCCGCGAAGGCGGCATCAAGCACGTTCCACCGCCAGCCGGGAAACTCGGTTTCGATGCGGCGGATCCGCTCGGGCGACAACCTGCCCAGCCGGTAGTCGGTGCGTCGGCTGTCGACCCAGCCACCGATCGCGAAGTCGCCGATCGTCGCGTGGCGGGCCGGCGAGCTCGAACCATGCGCGGCGACGTAGCGGTGCAGGTGCGCGATCCCGTCGTCGAACCGCCGCTCGTCCGCATGACGACGGCCAGCGGTCGGGGAGTCGTGCTCGCTGGGCACGGCGTCACCGCCTGCTCTTCGTGGCGGCGGGTCGTACCGTCCACCGCCAGTCCGGGAACTCGGTTTCGATGCGGCGGATCCGCTCTGCGGATAACTGACCTTTGCGGTAGTCGGCGCGCCGGGTGGCGACCCAGGTACCGATCGGGAACCCGTCGATCACATCCCGCTGCGGGACCTGGCTGGTGCCGTGGGCGGCGACGTAGCGGCGCAGGTGGGACAGTCCGGTCTCGAACGCCGTCGCGAAGGCCTCGTCCTGAGGCAGCCACCGCCAGTCCGGAAACTCGGACTCCAGACGCGCGATCCGCTCGGCCGACAGTCGGCCTCTGCGGTAGTCGGCGCGACGAGACGCGACCCAGGTACCGATCTCGAAACCGTCGACCACATCGCCTTCTCCGGCGTTGCTCGTGCCGTGGACGGCGGCGAAACGGCGCAGATGGGTCACGCCGACGTCGAACATCGCTTCGCGCACATTCCACACCCAGCCGGGGAACTCGGTTTCGAGGCAGCGGATCCGCTCGGCCGACAGTTGGCCCCGCCGGTACTCGGCACGGCGGTTGACGACCCACTGACCGATCGCGAACCCGTCGATCGTCGCGCCGCGGGGAGGTGAGCTGGAACCATGCATGGCGACGTAGCGGTGCATGTGGGCGATCCCGGTGTCGAAGAGACGGTCGTAGGCATTACCACGGCTGGTCGAGCCAGCCTCCTGCTCGTTCGACGATGCGGGACAGCCTGTTTCAGGTCGGTCTATGCGGGGGTCCACTCGAGTCCGAGGAGGGTCAGGGCGCGGGCCAGGTGTGGATCCGCGGCGTCGATGGGGCAGTGGTCGACCACGTCGATGTGGGGGCTGATGTCGGGGTCGGCGGCGCGTTCGTAGAGCGCCCACATACGCAGCTGGTCGCCGTGGCGGGAGTCGAACTCGATCCCGTCGACCGCTGCCTGTCCGTGGTCGGTGAGGGCGTAGAGCCAGCGGGAGATGGCCTGGGTGAGACCGCGGGGCCGCCCGTCCCGCAGAGCGGCGGTGTCGAGGTCATCGAGTCCGTAGCGGATCGCGAGCGGCCGAAACACCGTCCGCAGGGTGGCGAGGCTGTCCGGGTCGGCGGGCACCGCGAACCGGCCGGTCAGGGTGGCGTGGCCGAGCATCCTTGCCTCACACCACGATCGCGGGACGCGCCCGGGCGGCAGCGTGGGATAGTCCTGCTCGTCTTCGTCGTCGACGACGATGTCGTCGAGGTCGGCGATCAGTTGCGGGCTGGGTCGGGCGAAGGCGAGGACTTCGAGGTAGCAGGCCAGGGGAGTGTCGGCGCAGTACAGGGTGCGCCACACCCCGTCGGGGTCGTCCCAGCGGCCGGCGAAGCGGCCGTCGGTGGCGTACTCCCACGGCGTCCACTCCCACGGGCTTGGCGCGTACCCGACCCGGAAGATGGGCGTGGCGGCCCGGATGCTGGTGGTGATCGGGCCGTGCAGGGTGCCGATCGTCGACGTGCGGGGTTGGTTCATCCCACCGCGGCGAACTGGCGGGCAGCGTTGAGTACCTGGGGGCCGACGTCGGCGAGTTCGCCGTCGCGCAGCAGCAACGCCGGCGCCCGGTCGTCGAGGACCGGGTTGAGGCCCTGAAACCACGCCTGAGCGACGGCGGGGGTGTCGCGTTCGGTGATCAGGCGGGCGGCGCGGTAGGCGATCCGGAGCCGTTCGACGTCCTCGGGGTTGGCGATGGTGCGGGTGCCCTCAGCCCACTGCCGCACCGCTCGGGTTTCGCTGACCCGGCCCAGGTAGGCCACGAGTTTCGCGCCGAGCAGATCGCGCAACGCAGCCACGAGTTTGGGCTGCGACATACGGGCCGCTTCGGCGTAGGCGGCCAAATCCGGCCGGGGATGCGCTGCAGTCATGGTGATCACCTCTCGATCCCAGTATAGATCCCATACCGTGTGACAGCCAGCCGCCAGGGGGATTGCCTGCCGGCGACACCTCGGTGGTCGTGGGTGAAAACGCCGGGTTGGTGGTCGACCGCTCGCTGGCGACAGGCACACTAGGACTGTGACCAGCCGATTCGATGAGGGTGTCGCCCATCTACATCGGTACGTCGCCGTGCACGGCACTAGTAGCCCGCGCCAGCGGGACGTCATCGACGGCTTCCCGATAGGCCGGTGGGTCAACACACGCCGCACCGACTATCGCCGCGGCGTCTTGCCCGCGGAGCGGATCGCGCAACTCGAGTCCGAGTTCCCCGACTGGCGATGGAAGACCAACGCACGGACGTCCTTCGCTGCCGGCCTGACCCATCTGCGTCGCTACGCCGCAGCCCATGGCACCGGCAACGCCCGCCGACACGACGTCATCGACGGATTCCCGATCGGTACCTGGGTCGCCAGCCGCCGCGCCGAATACCGGGCCGGACAAATGCCACCTGAACACGTCCGCCAGATTGAAGCCGAGTTCCCCGATTGGCAGTGGACCCTGCGGACACGAGCACCGTTCCACGTCGGCCTGGACCACCTGCACAGCTACGCCGCGGCCCACGGCACCAGCTCGCCACCCCGCCACGCGACTATCGACGGGTTCCCCATTGGTGCCTGGGTGGCCAAACGCCGCACCGAGTACCGACGACACCGACTCTCGAGCGACCGGATCACCCAGATCGAAACCGAGTTCCCCGACTGGCAGTGGAACTGAATCGCCCCGGGTTTGCTGGAGGCTCGGTTAGTTGGTTCCAGCGTTTGCGGGGACCGGGTTCTCACGGTAGCTGGTGACGGTCTGGGTCGACCAGTAGGCGCTCTCGTACTCGACGGGTGGGACGTGTCCGATCTCGCCGTGCAGGCGGCGGTGGTTGAACCATTCGACGTACTCAGCGACGGCGATCTCGACCTCGCCCACACCTGCCCAGCCGCCTCGCGGGCGCATCACGGGGTTACGGATGCATTCGGCTTTGAACAGCGAGTTGAACGCCTCAGCCATCGCGTTGTCGTATGAATCCCCTTTGGAGCCAACAGATGTCACCGCTTCGGCTTCGGCCAGTCGTTCGGTGTAGCGGATGGCTCGGTATTGCACTCCGCGGTCGGAGTGGTGGATCAGCCCGGCCACGTCGTGGCCGGCACGCGACCGTGCCCACAATCCCATGTTCAGGGCGTCGAGGGCGAGGTCGGTGTGCATGGTGGTCGAGACCTGCCAGCCGACGACCATCCGCGAGAACACGTCCAGGACGAACGCCGCGTACACCCAGCCCGAGTGGGTGCGGATGTAGGTCAGGTCCGCCACCCACAACGCGTTCGGTGCCGCCGCGGTGAACTGACGGTTGACCCGGTCAGCCGGCCGGGGTGTTTCAGCTCCCTCGCTGCGCGTGGGCTCAGGTGGGCTCGTACCGTGGACGGAGCGATCTGGGCGGACGTATCGCGCAATGCCGCACAGATCGGATCGACTCCGTGTTCATCGCGGTGAGCCGCGACGAACTCCACGATCAGCGCTGTGGGCGGTCGATCTCCGCCGCAAAGAAAGCCGAAGCCTGCTTCAAGATCGTGTTCGCTCGCCGCAGTTCACGGTTCTCCCGCTCCAACGCCGCGATGCGGTCAGCGTCCTCACTCGTGGTGCCCGGGCGGACCCCGCCGTCGATCTCGGCCTGACGAACCCAATTGCGCAACGCCTCGGGATGGACTCCGAGCTGATCGGCGATCCGCTTGATCGCACCTCTCGACGAATCGGGATCTCGTCGCGCTTCACATGCCATCCGGGTGGCCCGGTCCTTGAGTTCCTCACTGTACTTGCGTGGTGCTGCCATGCTCTCCATCCTTCACAGGTTCGAGAGCCTCCGACAGACCCGGGGCGGTTCACTGGCTGCTGTGGCTGCTCGTCCCGTCGGGCACGGCCGCGACCATCGGGTTCGTGGTGCTCGTCGGCGCCGAACTCGCCGTGCCGGTGATCGCCGAACGACAAGGGAACACGCCATGGCATCCGCACCACATCACCGAGCGCTACGGCCTGTTCACGCTCATCCTCCTCGGTGAGAGTCTGCTGGCGTCGTCGAACGCGATCATCGAGGCGCTGCACAGCGAGCAGGAGCTCGCGCCGCTCATCTCGATTGCGATCCTGACCTTCATCGCGACCGCCGCCCTGTGGTGGATCTACTTCTGGCCGCCGCATCACCGGGCCATCGGCGGATTGCTCGCCGATTCACTCCGATACGGATACGTGCACTACTTCGTCTTTGCGGCGGCCGGAGCCTTCTCGGCGGGCATCGAGGTCGAAATCGATGTCCTGACTCATCACAGCGAGCTGACGGAAACCCAGGCGTCGTTCACCGTCACGATCCCCATCGCGGTCTTCATCATCGGCATCTGGTGGATCGCCCTGCGCGCCAATGCCGATCGCGTGGTCAACACCGTGGTCCCGGTGGGCGCGCTGCTCGTGCTGCTCGACCCGGTCATCCCGGTTCCGTTCGCGTTGACCGCGGTGTTCCTCATCGCGATCGTCGTCGTGCTGGTCCTGCGGCCGCCGCTGAGCGTGGAAGGCGGCGCGCACGGGTGAACTGACGCCCATCACGACGCTGAAGTGGTGTGGACGGACGACTGCTGGAACTGTCAGACACCGGGCCCGCGCACCATCGCATCACGGACAGCGGAGTGAGTGTGCGGCAACCACATCGCCTGCACGGGGGCCAGCGGCGGATCGTCGAAGGCGACGACACGGACCGCTCCGCCCTGGAGGTCCCCGGGAACGTCGGTGACGAAAGCACACGCCTCGGGGTATCGCTGAACCGCGGTGAAAGGTGGCGTTCCCTGGATCGGGTTCACGATGAGGGTGGGCTCGAAACCTTTACGGCGGCAGTAGGAGATGAGGAAGTCGGTGTAGAACGACCGGCGTTCGGGTGCCCAGACCACGATGGGAGTGCCGATGAGGTCGGGCGCACTGACGGAGCTACGGTTGGCGAGGTGATGGTCGGCGACGACCGCGATCCGCAGCTCGTGATAGGCGAACACGGCCGAGGTCAGGTTTGCCGGCGAATCGACGCCGCGGCGGAGTGCGACGTCGACCTCGTTGGCGAACAGCAGTTCGTGGAGCTGCCCGGGAAAGACCTGCCGGGCCGTGATCGGCTGGTGTGGCATCGACTCGATCGCGGGCGTGATGAGGTGGTAGACCTCTTCGCCCGAGATGGCGGGAGAGTGCCCGACGACGAAAGGTCTGACCACGCCACGAGCGGACTCGCGAACGTGGGTGAGAAGGGCGCTGTTGCCCGCAAGTATGGACTTGGCGCCCGAGTAGAGCGCGTTTCCGGCGTCGGTCAGGTGCAACTTGCGCCGGCTGCGATCGAAGACTGCGACGTCCACCTCGCGCTCAAGCTGACGCATCGACGCGGACAGGGCTTGCTGGGTGAGGTAGAGCTGTTGGGCCGCAGCGGACAATGTGTCGGATTCGACCGCCACCACGAACTGATGGAGTCGCCGGGTATCGAGCAGTTCGAGGTCCGGTGGTGTCATGAACATCGATCATACAAGTGTGGTTTGTGATAACACCATGCATGATCGATTGAACTTTGTGCGTTGTGCTCCAACACTGGGGGCATGACCACACAGGAGAAAGCAACAGAATCCACTCGGCTCGATGGCAAGAGCGCTCTCGTAGCGGGCGGCGCGAAGAACCTGGGAAGGCTTGTCGCCCTGGATCTGGCGCGTAGGGGCGCCAACGTGTTCGTCCACTACAACAGCGACGCGACGAAGACAGCTGCAGACGAGACGGTCACAGAGATCCGTGCGCTGGGTGTGGAGGCCGCCGCCTATCAGGGCGACCTCACGACGGCGTCGTCGGTCACAGACTTGTTCGATACCGCGACCAGGGATCTCGGTCGGCTCGACATCGCGATCAACACCGTCGGCAAGGTCTTGCGCAAGCCGATCCTCGAGACCACCGAGGATGAGTACGATGCGATGTTCGCCATCAACTCGAAGGCCGCGTACTTCTTCCTCAAGGAGGCCGGGACGCACCTCGAACGGGGTGGCAAGGTGATCACGATCGTCACGAGCCTGCTCGCCGCCTACACGGACGGGTACTCGACCTACGCGGGTGGCAAGAGCCCGGTGGAGCACTTCAATCGCGCGGCGTCGAAGGAGTTCGCCGACCGTGGCATCTCGGTCAACGCGATCGGACCCGGCCCGATGGACACGCCGTTCTTCTATCCGCAGGAAACGCCCGAGCGCGTCGAGTTCCACAAGTCGCAGGCCATGGGCGATCAGCTGACCAAGATCGAGGACATCGCGCCGATCGTCACGTTCTTGTGCACCGAGGGCTGGTGGATAACCGGACAAACACTCTTTGCCAACGGCGGTTACACCACACGCTGATTCCCACCGACGACGAGAGGAGGCAGTACATGGTCGAAGCAGTGCAGCGGTTACTCGACGCCGTCAACAACGGCGACACGGACGCCTTTCTGGCAGCGTTCAGCGTGACCGGTCGTGTCGATGACTGGGGCCGGCTGTTCACCGGTCGTGAGGAGATCAGGCGCTGGAGTGATGCCGAACTCATCGGCAAGCATGCCACCCTGGCTCCCCTCGCGGCGCTCCGTGACGCCGAAGTGGTCACCATGACCGCCACGGTGGGCGGTCACGGCTTCAACGGCCCTTCGACATTCACATTCACCATCGACGGTGACGAGGTGACCCAGATGACCATCCGCGAATAGCCGTGTACCGGTGAATGGCCGCGCGAGGTCCGGGGTCAGGGGGCGGTGTATTCGGCGGTGCAGTCGTCGTAGGACGTTGCGGTGCTGCCTCGCGTATTCGACACGCTGGCGACCACGGTGACGCGCCCCTTGCCGACGTTCTGGGCGGGGAGCGTGATCGTGGTCGTGCCTGCCTCGACCTGCGCCTCGGTGCGGGAGTCGTAACCGCCGCCGCTGAGCCCGGTGTCGAGATTGCTCCACGTCACTGCGGCGGCCTGGGTGTACGGCGAAGTCGCCACGGACTCGGTGCGGAAGACGAACGTCGTTTTCCCCTCGCCCGCGGACGAGACGCTCACCTGCGCCGATTCGGTTCGCTCGGTGCCGCCCGGTTGGTAGAAGGTGAAGGTACACAGCTCGGATTGCGTGGCCGGAGACAGTGACCCGAGGTCAAGATCGGGCAGGGTCGGCACCGCGCGTGGTGCGGCCTCGGCCAGCGCGGGAAGGCCTCCGATGGCCAGCACAGCGGCTGCTGTGGCGGCGATCCTTGCTCCGGTTTTCGCGAGTTGCATCATCGATCCTCTCCGTTCTTTTCCTTATCCATGCGTGTGTTCACTCAAGCACAGAACTCCCGGCTGATCAGTGTGGCGAACAAGGCGGTTCTTCGCTCGAGTGCGGAATCGAGGCGAGCGGGTAAGGCTGGGCTCAGGTCGCGAGGATTGATTGCGGCCCCTATGACCCAGATCGGCGGGGTCAGGGCCCCGACCACGGTGCCAGCGAGGCGCTCGAGGACGTCAGGAGCGTGACCAACACGATCGCTGCGAGGACCGTTCCCACCGACATCACGACCGTCATCGCACCGAGGACGGCCGTGACGACCCGCGTCTCCCGCTTCTGTGGTGCCTCAGTGGTCGAGGTGCGTACCGCCGCGCCGGCCGACAGTGCGAAAAGGGCTGTGTTCACACCGAAGAAGGCGATCGTCACGAGGTTGGCGAGCACGGCGAAGCCGGCCGACACGGGATGGTCGTCGAATCGTGCGAGGACGACCACCCAGGCCGGACTGGCGATCACGACGGCCAGCGCGACCACCAGCACCACGACGACTCTTCTCAGAGCGCGAACCAACTTGTCCGGCACGTCCACCGTCCGCTGTCACGTGGGGGCGATCGTCTACCGGTTCACGGGTCCGTTGTCACATCGAGGGATCGCAGTGCGTGGCCTCCCGCGGTGCGTGCGGCAGGGGGCCGACCACTTCGATCGGGTCATCGGGGTGACCGACCGGATCGAGGAGGCCTCGTCGAGCTTCCGCGCCGAGTGTACGCGTCGCGCACAACGCAATTGACAACGCCGACACTCAGATTCGTTGTGAGCCTCGGTGTTCAGTGCATGGTTGCCGCGATGCTGGTGAGCAACCAGCTCCGTAGGCGCGCCGCGGTCCAGTTCCGCTCGACGGTGAAATAGCGGTAGGTGACGGGGCTGGTGAGATAGCTCAGGATGTCGGCGAACTCGTCGATCCGGGTGTCGGCGATGAGGCCGCGGTGGACGAACCAATGGCATCCGGTGTGCACGTCGTCGAGTCGCCGGAGCTCGGATCGTTCGAGCTGTTCGCCGATGGCAGGGTCGGTGTCGGCCGCCAGCGTCGCCGCGTGCCACAGGTCCGCGATCCGACTGTTCGCCGCGATGATGTGGTCGACGTACCGGCCGATGGCGCGGTCGGTGTCGGAGTCGTTCATGATGGCGACGAACTCTGGGCGCTCGAGCAGCGACACGAACTTCTCGTCACCCGTGAACCCGCGCTCGAGAACAGCCATCATGAGCGACGCCTTCGACCCCGCTTGGTGCACAGTGCCCACAGCGACGCCGGCGTGCTGGGCGATCTGCTGCACTGTGGTTCGCGAGTACCCGTGCTCGACGAACAACGCCTGCGCCGCGTCGAGGATGCGCGTGCGCGTCTGCGCCGCGCTGATCGCGCGCTTACGCGGTGTGTAGGGGCGCTTGGTCACGCCGGCCTCCGCTCGGATCGGACTCCAACAGCATCGATAATAGCGTCGACGACGAACTGGTTGTAGACCCAGATCCTCCGTCGCGGGAACCGAACCGGTCTCGAACTGCAAAGATGAGACCGATCGGTGGAAGACGCGCGGCTTCCCCCTGAATTCGATAGAGTCGGGGTCTACCGAATTGGAGGCGCGATGGCGACCGTTCTGCTGTGTGCCACGCCGCTGGCCGGGCACGTCGGACCGCTCACCAGCGTCGGACGTGTGCTGGCCGAACGGGGCCATGAGGTGATCATGGTGACCGGCTCACGGTTTGCCGACCGGGTTGCCGACGCCGGGCTTGCCCTCCTTCCTCTGGGCGGCGCTGCTGATCTCGACGAACGGGATCCCGACAGTTTCACCCCGGACCGGCACCGGTACCGCGGACTGGCGCTGTCGCGCTACCAGGTGGAGCGGACGTTCATCACGCCGCTGCCGGAGCAGGCGGCCGCTGTGGAATCGGTTGTCGGCAGTCGCGCGGTCGACGCGATCCTGTGTGACGGCACCTTCGCCGGCATCATCCCCCTGCTGTCCCGGCCTCCCGGTCGGCGTCCACCTGTCATCGGGATCGGCACCATGCCACTCGCGCAGACGAGCGTCGACGTCGCGCCGTTCAACAGCGGCCTGCCCCCGATGGCCGGTCGGCTGGGACGGGTGCGTAACCGCTTGGCCCACACCGCGGTGCGGCGTGTGCTGTTCGCATCCACGCAGAGGTCCGCGCGACGTCTGGTTCGACGCGCCGGGGGCACCCTCGACCACTTCGTCCTCGACATCTCCCGGGCGTTCGACCGGTTCGTTCAGTTGGGGCCGTCCGAATTCGAGTATCCGCGGTCGGATCTCGACCCGAACACGGTCTTCGCGGGTCCGGTGTTCGCGGGGGGCGGTGATGTGGCTGCACCGTCGTGGTGGCCGGAGATGCTCGCCGACGGCCGCCCGGTCGTCCACGTCACCCAGGGCACGCTCGACAACGACGATTTCTCGCAACTGGTCGAACCCGCGGTGGCCGGGCTGGCGGAGCACGATGTCCAGGTCGTCGTCACGACCGGAGGTGCCGACCCGGAACCGGTTCCGCACGCGGCGAATTCGCGGGTCGCGCGGTATCTCGACTACGACGAACTGTTGCCGCGGACGTCGGTCCTGATCACCAACGGAGGCTACGGTGGAGTGCTCCAGGCGTTGCGGGCCGGAGTGCCGGTGATCGTCGCACCGGGCGGAGAGGACAAGCCCGAAGTCGCCGCGAGGGTCGCACACTTCGGGGTCGGGATCGATCTGCGGACCCGACGCCCGACTCCCGAGACCGTCTCCGACGCGGTGCTACGCGTTCTCGCCGACGACGCTGTGACCGACCGGTGCCGGCGGATGGCGCGCGCGATGGCCGAGTACGACACGGTCGCGACCCTGCTCGGCGAGCTCGATCGCGTGATCCGCAGCTGTGACCGAAGCCGCTCGGAGAGTTGAGAGTTCATCCCTCCAGGCATGGCCGAGCGCCGAGCCGCCCACCCCCCGATTGCATCGGGACGCCTACCGCAGACAACCCGAAGGAGAACCCGACATGACTGATGCCCGAGCAGTGATCGACGCGCACATCGACGCGTTCAACAATCGCACCCCGGAGAAGGAACCCTGGGCGGCGGACGCCGAATTGGTCTCACCGGGAGGGGTGTTCACCGGTCGCGAGGGCGTCCTCGGTTTCCTCTCGGTCTTTCAGGGTGCATTCTCCGACGGTCGCCTCACCGTCGGCTCATCGGTGATCGACGCCGACAACGCCTCGGTGGAGGGCACCTTCGACGGTGTGCACGACGGAGTGCTGCAGAGTCCGTCGGGTCCGATCGAACCCACCGGGCGCACGGTCTCGTTCCGGTGGAGCGCGACCTACCGTGTGGCGGGATCCCAGTTGCTCTCCGAGCACCTCTACTTCGACCAGCTCGACTTCCTCGGGCAGTTGGGCGTCCTCCCGGGATGAGTGGTGCGTGGCGCCTGGTCGTCCGGCTTCTGTCGACGACGATCGCCGCCGGGATGATCGTCGGGGTCGCGCAGCCGGGGATCGCATCGTCGGCGCCCACGCGGGCGAGCCCGTCGATGGCATGGGTGGTGAGCAGTGCGGCGGTGGGGCACCAGCGCCATGACCTGTGGATCCGCTCGCCCGCGATGGGCCGGGATGTGCCGGTGACCGTCCTGCATCCGGCTCACGCCCGACCCCGCGGCACGCTGTACCTCCTCGACGGCGGCGGTCGCAAGACGGCGGTCAGTGACTGGATCGGCGACGCCCGCGCAGACCGGTACTTCGGCGACAAGGACGTCAACGTGGTCCTGCCCGGCGGTCAAGGCGCCTTCTACACGAACTGGCAGAACGTCGACGCGACCTTCGGCCGTCCGCAGTGGGAGACCTTCCTGACCGTCGAACTCCCGCCGTTGATCGACGGTCGGTTCCACGGCAACGGCAAGAACGCGATCGCCGGGCTCTCGATGGGCGGGCAAGCCGCATTCACCCTCGCGACACGCCGACCCGGGCTCTACACGGGCGTCGGGTCGATCAGCGCATGTCCGTTCACCACCGGTGTGCTGCACGAATCCCAGATCCGCGCCGCGGTGATCCGAGACGGCGGGGACCCCACCAAGATGTGGGGACCGTGGGGGGCGCCGGGGTGGGCCGACCACGACCCGGGCCGTCGGCTCCGGGCCCTCACGGGCAAGCGTGTGTTCCTCGCGTCCGGGACCGGCGTGCCCGGCCCTCTCGACCAGGAGACCAGGCTCGACCCGGGTCGCCACCGCGCGGAGAAGATCGCGTCGGGGGCGGTGCTCGAGAGCTCGGTGAACGCGTGCTCGACGGAGTTCGCGCGAGCGATGCGGGCGGACGGTCTGCGGCCCGTCACCCACTTCCGGGCGGTGGGAACCCATGCGTGGCCCTACTGGGCGCAGGACCTGACCGTGATGTACCCCGTGCTCGCGACGGGTCTCTGATCGACCACGAGTGAGTTCCCGCCATTCCGGGTACACCGACCCCCATGGCAGACAACGACCCCGCCCGGAAACCGTTCAACCCGCAGAACCCCGACCCGGCGAGTACACCGGGACTCGAGCCCGGGGGCGGCGTCGCACCTGGTGACACCCCGCCGGCCGAGTCGGCGGTCGGTGGCGAAGAGCATGAGCCGCCGCAGCGCAGGCGGACCGGCGGTGTGATCGTGATCGCCATCGCGGCGATCATCTTCCTGCTCGTGGCACTCGGCCTGGTCGGTCGCGCCGTGGGGTTGTTCTAGGCGCGCGGAGCCGCATCCCTCAGTGCGCCGCCCGGGCCACGACGCCACGGCGCCACCACATGGACAGCCCCACCTCGATGAGCCCGACCACGACCATCACGGGCTGTAGGAAGAAGAACACCTGGAGCAGTGCGAGCTGGAGGACGATCCAGGCGACCAGTGACCCGCCGGCGAGCAGGCCGCCGAGGATGCCCAGACGAGCGGGCACGGACAGCACGGCGATCAGCGCGGCTGCGATGACGTGCGGGACCGCGATCACGGCCATCAATGCGATTCCAGGGCCGGTCCACGTGGCGAACGGCGTGTGGTGCAACCACTCCCGTGACATCCCCCAGTGGTCGCCGATCAGGGCCAGCCCGCCGGCGACGGCCGCGAACGCCACGAACACCTCGACGACTGCGAGCGTCCAGGCGGCGACCGTCCGCCGGTGACCGAGTCGATGGTTGCCGGAGAGATCGTCAGCTGTCGCGGTCATGCTCCCCAGTCTCTCGCACGTGGTGCCTCGTGTCCTGAGGCGAAGGGCACCAGTGGATCGTGTCCGGGCGCCGGGAACTCAGGGTCGCACCCAACCGTCGTTCATCAACTCGACGAGGAGCTGGGCTTTGTTGCCGATCGGTCGTCCGGCTTCTTCGTAGCGTCGAGCGACTCGTCGATAGTGTTCGCGGACGGTGCTTTCCGCGATCTCGTGAGCGCGCGATGTCTGGCGCAGCGTGGCCCCGAGGGTGTAGGTCTGCAGGATCTCCAGTTCTCGGTCGGTGAGTCGTACCCGGTTCGTGAACGCGGGTGGGGATTGGGGCCCGGGTGGGCCCGCAACCGTTGCCAACGCGCGCTGCAGCGCTTCCTCGGCGCTCGGGGCACGGGGGGAGATCCGGATGTGATCGAATCCCGCGACCCCGTTGCCCACGAAGATGATCCTGGTCGAGCGCAACGCCGGCACCCGGCGGACGAACCCGAGCATGGCGGCGGACCGGACCAGGATCGCTGCGGGGCTCCGCAGGGCGGCGAGCTGAGCGGGTTCGACGACGGCCGCGTCGTATCCGGCACTTTCGACGAGAGCGACCAGGGCGGCGTCGAAGATGTCGCCCTCGGCGACGACGGCCGTGACGCGTGCCTCCGGACGCGACGTCGTGGTGGCGTCGGGGCGAGGGTTCTTCGACCCCCGCCTGATGGGCGCGCTCTCGGTGGGTGGGACCGATCGGCGGACGCCGTTCAGGGGTAGGGACACGGGCCGGCTCTCCTTGTCGAGTTCGTCTCGAACCGTGGGAATCCGATGCCGATGCCGGCGGGGCTCCCTCGGACGATCGAGCTGGCTCGCGATCGGGCGTCGAAGACTTTCGTTTCTCGAACGTCTACTTCTTCAGCCTTACGAAGTTGAGACTGTTTGTCACCGGTATCTCGGACCGTATCGGGCCAGAGCCAGGTAACTACACACCCGGGTAACGAATCGCGTGCGAAATCACGCACGATGACGAATCTTCGAGCAAGATCATGCTGTGCCGAACCACCTGCGGGTACTGGTCGCTTCGCCGCTGGGACACGTGATCGCGGTCCCGCTGGCCAAGTCGCTCGATCAGGCCACGGTCACCGTTGCCGCCGGGCGGGACGAGTTCGTCCACTGCGTCGCCGGCAACGTGCGATTCGATGTCGTGGTGGCGGATCTCGTGTGGAATCGGCCCGATGTGGAATGGACCTTCGACGGTCTCGACATCATCGACGTCCTCGAGGAGCACGACCGGCACGCCCCGGTCGTCCTGGTGACCCAGGGCCTCGGCATGGAACAGGATCATCTCGACGAGGCGCGACTGCGCGACGAGGTGGTGGGCGTCATCGCCAGGTCCGACGGATTTGCCTCGCTGGTCGGCGTCGTGCGATCGGTGGCGCTCGGTCAGGGGCTGCCGGACAAGGCCTCCGACGGACCGCGTCCACCGCTCTACGAGCTGTTCACCGGGCGACGCGGCCACACCGCGGGTCGACTCGCCGGGGCGATCGCCGCGGGCAGCGCGTCGGACAACTCGTCACTCGCTCGGGTTGCCACGGTGTCGCCGAACACGGCCAACAAGGTGACGAGCCACTACCTCGGGCCGATCATCGTCGAACGCGGTGAGCACGAGGCATCGCTGCCGATGACGCAGGCGGCCGTCTACCGGTGGTGTGGCCTGCACGCGCCGTACCTGATCAGCTGGTGCCGACGCCACGGGCACTCCGACGTCCTCGGCTCGATGCCCACCTGATCAGCGCGCGTCGACGCCGACGGCTCGGCTCAGGTCCAGGCCGCTGCGGTCGCCGAACCACCGCAGGATCTCGACACCCGCGAGGGCTCCCGTGTCCGCGGTGATCGTCAGTCCCGGCGACGACCATCCGAGCGACTCCAGCTCACCGTGCCGCGGGCGGATCGCGTGATCCGCGGCCAGCAACAGGTCGGTGTCGAGCCAGCCGTCACCGGCCGCGCAGAGCGCCGCCGACTCGTCGAGGGTCCCGTCGGCGACCAGCCGTCGCCGGACCTCGGCGATCGCCGCCGATTTGGTCACCGGCTGTGGGGTCGCGTAGATCTTCCGGCCCTGCTGGGACGCGGTCCAGCCACGCGCATCGCACCACTCCTGCCAGTGCCCGAGGAAGTGCGGAGGCTGGGCAGAGGGGTCGACGACCAGATAACAGAAGAGGTCGTCGGCGGTACGCAGCGCGGTCACCCAGGAGTCGTCGATGCGGTTTCGGAGCTCGCCCAGTACCTCATCCAGCGTGGCGCCGGCACGGGACGCCTCGCGATCGATGTGCGTTCGCCAGTCCGGGTCATCGGCCCCGTCGACGAGGATCCGGCCACCGTTGCTGACCACGGCATAGCGGAACGGACTGCCCGGCAACGTGATCCGCGCGTACTGCGCCGGGGTCCGGGTGGTCGTCGGCACGACGACGACCTCACGTGCCAGCCGGGACATGAGCTCGACGGCGGTCGGCGCCATGTACGACAGCGGCGCCTCACGGTAGATCTCGACGCACACCGGCTCCAGGGCCGCGAACTGCTCCTCACCCATCGCGGCGCGCGAGTAGATCATCGTCCGGTCGAGATCCGTGGCGATGAGGGCGGTCACGAGTCCTCCTTGATCAGCCCGACACATGAGTACGCGAGATCGGGCGAGACCTCCACGGGCACACCTCGTTCGGCGGCGAGCAGCCGGATGTGACGATGTTCGGGCAGGTCGTCGGCGCGCACCAGGATCCGCCACGGCACGCGGCGGAGCAGCACCCGGGTGGTCTCGCCGACGCCGGGCTTGACCAGGTTGATCGACGACAGGCCATACTCGGTCTGGATGCGTTCCACGGACTGCCAGCCGGACCAGTCAGGCCGGCGCGACTCGGGGGTCATCGAGGCGATCGTCGACCGAACCCGGTCGGCGACCGCGCCGAACTCCGCACTGACGGTGTCCAGGAAGACCTCCGACACATCGAAATCCGTCAGATGTCGATAGAACTTGGCGCCGTGGAACTCCCCCGGGCCGATGTGGTCGGCGTTGAGCACGGTTCGCGAGACGAGCCCGGACACAGTGGAATTGAGGCAGGCGGACGCGATGAGGAAATCATCCCGGGTTCCGTGGAGCGTCGTGCAGGAACCGGGATCCGCCAGCACCGCGAGCTCGTCGTGCAGCTGTGGTCGGCCGGCGCGTGTGTACTCCTCGACGGCGTCGGTGAGTTCGCGCTGGATCGCACCCTTGCCGGTCCAGCCGTCGACGAAGACGACCGACTCGGCCGGGTGGCGTTCGACGATGTGATCGAGTGCGACGGTGTCGATCCCGCGGGCGCGCACGATCGAGATGGTGTAGTGCCGGGGCTCGATGTCGTGGACCGCGAGCATCCACCGTCGGATCAGGATGCCCACCGGGGTTCCGGCGCGCGCGAGCGACACCAGTGTCGGCGCGGAGTGGCGCTCGGCCAGGATGAGTTCGGACACGACACCGACCGCTTCGGCGAGGCGTTGAGCCGAGGATCGCAGCGTCGCGTGGAACAGTTCCTGGTACTCGGGACCCGGCTGATATTCGATCGGCAGGGACTCGGCGTAGTGCGCCTGTCCGGATTGGATACGACGTTCCCGTTCGCGCAGGTCACCCTCGAGCGCCACGTCGGACAGGTTCTTGAGCAACCAGGTGACCTCGTCGGCGCCATACGACCCGAACCGCGGTCCGCGCAGCGGTGGCGTGCCGGCGGCGATGTCCATCAGCGCACCGACTCTCGTGCCTGCGCCGATGACCGCTGGTGGGTTTCGGGCAGGACGGCCAGCACGACCGGGTGCCCGGCGGCGGTGAGCACATCGACCAGTCCGCCCGGTGCGCGCAACTCGTCGGTGTCGGCCGGTGTGTCGATCACGAGTACGACCTGGGGGTCGGGGTGCTCGATCGATGCCACGTTGTAGACGTACCGGGGCCTGCCCGGGTCGGATTCCGGTGCAAGAAAACGGAATCCGCGACGGAGCGGATATCCCGGGACGTCGTGCACCTGGGCGGGTGATCTCGTCGTGGTCTGATACGCGGTGCCGAAGCCCCGGCGCTCCAATGCTTCGGCGATGCACAACGGTGCGTACATGAGCTCTTCGTGTCCGATGACGACCACCGGACGCCGCGGATCGAGATGCGCTGTCACGTTGTCCGCCGCGTCGTCCGCGGCCCGGTGGAAGTGCGTCGAGTCGGCGCGGAGGATCCCGTGCCGGCCTCCGTCGGGAACTGTCGACGGCCAGTCGAGTGCCACCGCGACCAGGTCGCCGCGTCGGGGTGCCACCGGATTGAGGTCGTCGGCCTCGAGCCCCCACACGTCCTCGAGCAGTGTGGGCGGAAGCGTGACCGATCCGCGGGCGAGTGACACGTAGGTCACCTCGACGCCCGATTCCGCTGCGAAGGAGTCGCATTCGGATCTCTGGGCAGCGGTTCTCATGTCCACCAGGGACGCCACGACGAACCGCGTGCGGGGCCGGTCGGCGACGATGGCCTCGATGGCACCGAGCGCGGTCTTGCCGGTCGAGATCTCGTCGTCGACCAGGATCAACACCTCCTGCGGTGTCGTCGCGTCGAGGAAGGCGGGATCACTGGGCTGCAGGAGATGCGTCGTCGCGTGCGAGTGCCCCTCCTCGAAGGTTCCCGACACCGTCACGCCGGGTCGTCTGCGTCGCGTCGAGTGCAGATACCGAGATGCGGAGATACGTTCGGCCACACAGTGTCCGAGACCGGTCGCGGTCTCTGCGAAGCCGAAGACGACGGCCCCGCGCGCCGAATCGGCACCGATCTCGGCGATGATCGCCGCACCGAGATCGTCGGCGGCGCCGCGGACGACCGCCGGTGGGGTCGGGATGTGCTTGCCCAAGACGGTCGAGACCAGCAGATGCGCACGGCGTCGATTGTGGCGCAGGCCGAGCGAGACGAGGTCGTGCACCGTGCGGCCCGCGCGAGCGTCGCCGGTGGCGGAGATCTCGACACCGAAACGGTCGGTCACCCAGTCGACACCGACGGTGCCGGGATCGCTCATGAGGGAACCGGTCCCGGCGAGGCGAGCGCGGTGAGCAGATCGACGAAGGAGACCCCCTGCCGGGTCACCCCGAAAGCGGCAGCGCGGTCGACGATGCGCAGAGCCCAGTTGCGGTGCGGCTTCAGCTCGTTCATCTTGTTGCGGTACGACGAGGCCCGTACCCCGCCGGACTCCCCGGCCAGGATGTCGAGTGCATCGTGATACTCCTCGTGGGTCACCGCCGACAGCGCGTGTACCGCCGCGACGTGCGCCGGGTGGATGACCGTCTTGCCGTGCAGGCCGTTGGCGCGGTCGAGGGTGATCTCGCGCAGGAGGCCGTCCATGTCGCGGCTGACGAGTTGCTGCCGGAAGTAGACGGCGTCGTTCTCGCGGAACGGCGTGTGCCGCAACAGCGGCTGGAACATGCGCTCGTGATCCGCGAAGTACTCCCAGACCGGGCCGGTCACGACGAAGCCGCTCTCGTCGCTGCGGCCGAGATGATTGACGATGCCGGCGATCACGTCGGCGGCCACCCGGACGTCGTAGATGGTCAGGTCGCGATCCCGGCGGATGCCGAAGTAGCCGCAGATGTCGGTGGCCCCGATGCGGACCGCCAGCACGCGGTCCCGGTGCGCGCCGAGCAACGATGCCAGGGCGGTCAACTCGTCGTCGCGGGTCTCGCGGTGCACGACCGACGCCGACTCGAGGACCGGCATCACCCAGAGGTGCCCGTCGAGGATCTCGCTCGCACGGGCGACCGCGTCGAGGGCGGCGGTCGCATTGTCCGAGGCGAACTTCGGGATGACGAACCCGGTCAGCACCGACGGGGTGCTCAGGGCCTCGGCGATCGGCACGATCCGATCGGCCGAACGCGGCCGGACGAACAGCAGCATCGGCCGGCCCGGGTTCTCGGCGATGCTGCGCAGCGCGGCCACGGCACGCTCGATCGCCTCGGCCTCCTCGTGGTCGGCGACCGCGTCCTCGAGGTCGATGACCATCGAGATGACCCCCTCGGCGCGACGTCGGCGGATGACGTCGGCGAGGTCGGGGCGGGTCGCCGGGACATACAGGGTGGCACCGAGGGCGACCGCGAGACGGTGGGCGGGCCAGGTCGGCTCGATCGGCTCGGGCTGCCGGTAGAACAGGTGCTCGGCGACCGACGGCTCCAGGTGGTCGAAGTGCCGGATCGTCCCGGGTTCGAGACCGGTGGCGTCGTGTCGTGCAGTGGTGGTCATCCTGCGGCCACCTGTCCTCTCATCCGCGAAACGATCTCGGTGATCCGGTCGTCCACCGCACGCAGCTGGGTCAGATAGCTCCAGTAGTCGGGGTGGATGCGGTCGAGGTCCCCCTTGGCGCGTTCGATCCGGTCGGCCTGAGCATCGAGGACCGAACCCCATTCGTCAACCAGGGCATGATTGACCGCGAAGAGCTGGGCGTCGCGCAGACGGAAACGAACCCGCTGCTCGGCGCCCTTGGGATCGGCCCGGACCTCCCGCAGCAGGCGCAGCCGGTCGAGCACCGCGTCGACGGCCTTCTCGGCGACCGCCAGGTCGTCGCGGGCCGCATCGGCGCGATCGATGGCCTGGTCGGGGGCGTCGGCGGCCATCGACCGGGCGGCGGCGAGCTCGGCGTCGGCATGCACGAGCCGCTCGTCGACGACCGTGCCGTTGCGTTGGAGATCGAGAGAACAGTCGGCACTGAACTCCCGCCGCAGCGCGGACAGGGTGTCGGGGACCTGCGCGCTGCGGGTCGACACCGCGCTCCGGCGGGTTTCCACCGAACGGATGACCTGCTGTGCCCGCTCCGCGAACGCGGGTGCTTCGGCCAGAAGTTGTTCGAGGCGTCGCGCCGAGCTGAGTACGGCCGCCGCGGCGGTCTGTCGTTCGCGTAGGCCCGTGCCCTGGTCGAATCCCGCGAGCGCCTGCGCGAGTTCGTCGGTGGCCTCCGACACCGACCGCAACCGGGCCACCGCGGGAGCCGCGCCCTCCAGGGCGGTCATCGCCCGATTGGCCGCCACCCGGGCTTCGTGGTCCTGGACATCGGCGGCGCGCATCGTGGCCCGCGCCCGTTCGAGGGTGCCGGCGTTGGTCTGGGCGAAGTCGCGCATCGACGCGGTGATCGCCCGCAACGCCTGCGTCGAACGGTCGAGGTCCTGCGGTGCGACACGTGAGCCCATGGGTGGCGACACCAGTCGGAGATAGTCCGACGTCGCCTGGGCGTGCTGCTCGCGGAGCTCCGACCAGGCGGCGCGCAGTCGCGACCGGGGGTCGAGCGAGGAACTCACGGCGACGGCCGGATCGATCTCGGCCAGGACGGATTCGGACTCCAGGAACGCCGCTGTCATTTGTTCCGATGATGCAGGTGGTGCGGAATTCGTGCGTGAATCGTTCCCGAACCATCGACGTACGAAGTTTCCGGGCACCACACGATGCTATCGGCTATTTTCATCTCCGTATGAGGCCGGATTCCCCGGCGCACGGCGGGCTGGGATGCCGGTCGCCTGCGGGTGCCGTGGTGCGGGGGTGGCGTCGGGAGACGAACGAGGGACGGTCGATCGGCGACCTCCCCGCGGCGCGAGAGAGGCACGTCGAATGCAGTTGGTACAACGGTCCAAACGCGTGGTGGAAGCCAGGCTGAACAATTCCGCGGTGCGCGCGATCAGCGGGTCGATGGTCGCCTACGAGGGACAGGTCACCTTCAAATCGGCGGGCTTCGGCGGCGGCGACGGGGTGCTCGCGGGCCTCAAACAGCGGGCCACCGGAGAGGCGTTGTCGCTCATGGAAGCGTCGGGCAACGGCATCGTCTACTTCGCCCACAATGCCGCCGAGACGACGGTCATCGAGCTCAACAACGAGACGCTGCAGGTGGAGTCCGAGCAACTGATGGTGCTCAACGGCAACCTGCAGACCAACGTCACATTCGCCGGACTGCGCGGCGCGTCGTCGGGTCAGGGTCTGTTCACCACGACGGTGAGCGGCCACGGTCAGGTCGCCTTGCTGTCCAACGGCGGTCCGCTCATCCATCTCGAAGTGTCACCGCAGTATCCCCTCGTGGTCGATCCGGACGCCTTCGTCTGTGCCCGTGGCCAGTTGAGTCAGTCCTTCGTCACCGACGTGTCCTGGCGGTCGGCCCTGGGACAGGGTGGCGGCGAGGCGTTCTCGTTGCGCTGGGACGGCAGTGGCGTCGTGTCGATCCAGCCGGCCGAGCGGTGAGGGTGAGGTAGCGAGAATGTTCACCAAGGTCAACAGCAAGGTCGTCTCCGTCGACATCGGCCGGACCGGTCCGGTGATCGCCCGACGCGGAGCGATGCTCTTCTACAAGGGCGACGTGCACTTCCAACCCCACCAGATCGTGGGTGCCGGCGGGATGGGCGGCGGGATGCCGGGACTGGGCGGCATGGCCGGTCGGATGCTCGCCGGCGAACACGAGTCGACGATGATCGCCCAGGGGCACGGTGAGGTGCACTACGGCTTCCTCGGCATCGAGGTGCACGTCGTGGATCTCGGGGCGGTCGGCGGCACGATCCGCGTCGAGGCGTCGCGATTGCTCGCCTATGCCGCCAACCTGCAGGCGTCCGTCGTCTCGGTCGCCTCGCAGGGCGGCGGTGGTGGCGGTGGTGGCGGCGGACTGTTCGGGGCGCTGCGGAACGCGGCGGCCGGTGCAGTGACCGGCCAGGGCATGTTCACGACCCAGTTGTCCGGGCCCGGCTCGGCGGTCCTCCTCGGACACGGCGGGGTCTTCGACCTGGAGGTGTCGCCGCAGAAGCCGCCGGTGACGGTCGATCCGCAGGCGTTCGTCGGGTCGGCAGGCCAGGTCAACACCAGCCTGCGATCGGCGATGAGTTGGCGGAATGTCGGTCGAACCGGCGGCGAGGCAATGCAATTGGAGTGCTCCGGGCAGGGCATCGTGTACGTGCAGGCATCGGAGGAGAAGCTGTGAGCCAACTCAACACCGTGTGGAGTCCGATGAATCTGCCATCGGATGACAATGTGCCGGACAACAACTACTCGTTCTGCATCGACCTCGATCAACCCTGGTTCATGTCCAAGGGCGCGATGATCGCCTACTACGGTCAGATGCAGTTCACCGCACTCACACAGGGTCTGCAGGGCAACATGCTGCAGATGGTGGCCCAGCAGTTCTCCGCCCCGCTGTACCTCGGTGACTACGTCGTCGCCGAAGGGCACGGCAAGCTGATCATCGGTGACCGCGGTTACGACATCAACGCCTACGACCTCGAAGACGGCAACCTGACCATCCGGGCGGCCAATCTGCTTGCCTTCCAGCCGAACCTGTCGCTGAACCAGTCCATCGTGCCGGGCTTCCTGACGCTCATCGGCACCGGCAAGTTCCTCGCGTCGTCGAACGGTCCGGTCATGTTCGTCGAACCGCCCGTGCGCGTCGACCCCGAAGCCCTCGTCGGGTGGTCGGATTGTCCGTCCCCGAGTCACCACTACGACGAGGCGTGGGTCAACGGGTTCATCGCCGCCGCGGGCCGGCGGATGGGGCTGAATTCCGGTGAGGAGCGTCAGTTCGACTTCACCGGCGCCGGAACAGTTCTGGTCCAGTCGAGCGAGAAGGTGCGCGACGATTCGTCGATCCTGCGCACCATCCAGGGGCACCTTCCGGGCATGTCGGTGCCGAGTCTGCACCAGATCAACCAGCAGGTCACCCAACAGCTCGGTCAACAGCAGGGCTGAGTGCACGGTCAGTAGAAACAACTGCGCCGCAGATCCTTTCGGACCTGCGGCGCAGTTGTCTGCTCTGCTCCCTGAGGAGCGCCCGGAGCTTGCGGAGGGCGCGTCACGAAGGGCCTGGCGACAGGGTCAGACCTCGACCTTCTCCACTTCACCCCGCGCCGCGAGGCGGTTGCGGCGGATGATGCTGGAGATCAGCGCGGCGATGATCAGCGTGACGCCGATCAGGCCGGTGATGATCTCGGGGACGTGCGTGCCGATCGAGTACAGCAGGATGAACGCCAGCGCGCCGATCGCCCAGTGCGCACCGTGCTCGAGGTACACGTACTCCGACAGCGTGCCCTTGCGCACCAGGTAGACGGTGAGCGAACGGACGAACATCGCACCGATGAGGCCGAGGCCGAGGGCGATGATGATCGGGTCCGCGGTGATGGCGAACGCGCCGATGACGCCGTCGAAGGAGAACGACGCGTCGAGCACCTCGAGGTAGAGGAACAGGAAGAAGCCGGCCTTACCGGTTGCCTTGGCGAGATCCGACGGACCGGTCCGGCCGTTGGACTTCTCGGCGGGCTTCTCCGCCGCCGACTTCTCGGCCGCGTCGGTTCCCGGTTCTGCTGCCTCGTCGTCCTCTTCGGTCTCGACGTTGAAGTACTCGCCGAGGCCGTTGACCAGGATGTAGGTGATCATGCCGAGCGCGCCGGCGATCATGACCGTGGACTGTTCGTCCGGCGCCGCGATGTAGCTCGCGGTGAGAACCAGCAGCGTGATCGCGATGACGACCTCGAGCATTTCCAGCTTGCCGATCTTCTCGAGCGGGCGCTCGATCCAGGTCAGCCAGGTCAGTTCCTTCTGCTCGAAGACGAAGCCCAGGAACAGCATCAGCAGGAACATGCCGCCGAACGCCGCGATCTGCGGGTGGGCGTCGGTGATGATCGTCTCGTAGCTGGGATCGCCGTTGGCGAAGTACGCCGCGTCGTTCGGCGGCGGGTTCAGTGCGAGGTCGAGTGCGTCGACGGGGTTGAGACCAGAGGCGAGCCACACGATGACCAGCGGGAACACCAGGCGCATACCGAAGACGGCGATCAGGATGCCGATGGTGAGGAAGATCTTCTGCCAGAACTCGCTCATCCGGCGGAGGATCGTGGCGTTGATGACCGCGTTGTCGAAGGAGAGCGAGATCTCGAAGACGCCGAGGATGGCGGTCAGGATCAGCGCTTCGACACCGCCATAGAGGAACGCGATGATCAGCGACACGATCGTCACGACGACCGAGAGGCCGAAAATTCTTACTACCACTGGACTGTGGCCTTTCTAGGGTGCAAGTGGACCAGCCGACCGCGTCGTCGGAGAGGAGTGGTGACGCGCGGATGCCGCACCCGTTGACAAAACGGGTGCGGCATCCACGGGTACGTTCAGGCGGACAGCCGGAGTCTACGAGGACTCAGACGTTCACACCGAAATCGCGGGCGATGCCCGCGAGACCCGAGGCGTAGCCCTGGCCGACCGCGCGGAACTTCCACTCCGACCCATGACGGTACAGCTCACCGAAGACCATCGCGGTCTCGGTGGAGGCATCCTCGCTGAGGTCGTAGCGGGCGATCTCGGTGCCGCCGGCCTGGTTCACGACACGGATGAACGCGTTGCGCACCTGACCGAAGGACTGCGAGCGTGCGTCGGCATCGTAGATCGAGACGGGGAAGACGATGGAGTCGATGTTCGGCGGAACGCCGGCGAGGTCGACCTTGATGACCTCGTCGTCGCCTTCGCCCTCACCGGTCAGGTTGTCGCCGGTGTGCTCGATCGAGCCGTCGGGCGAACGCAGGTTGTTGAAGAAGACGAAGTGCTGATCGGAGACGACCTTCTTGTCGGTACCGAGCGCGATGGCGCTGGCGTCCAGGTCGAAGTCGGTTCCGGTGGTGGTCCGGATGTCCCAGCCGAGGCCGACGGAGACCGCAGTCAGACCCGGAGCCTCCTTGCTGAGGGAAACGTTTCCGCCCTTGCTCAGGCTCACGCCCATGGTTTGCGCCTTTCTGTTGGTACGGGGTCTCGTGATGTCCGATGTGCCCGATACCGGGCCACTCGGAGCAATCGACAACACTCTATGTGAAGGGTCTGGCGCGGTCACTGATTTGGTTGGATGACCTGCGGTTTCGTCGAGCGGAGGTGGTGAGACTCGGTGTGGATGTTCCTTGTCGCACTCACCGAACGAACCCGGTCAGACGGTAGGTCTCCGGTGCGGCCGTCACCGACGAATAGAGCGACACCCGGGTGAACTCACCTCGGGACGGAGCGAACAACCAGACCGCGACTGGGCTCGATCGGATGCCGCCGGTCGCGCAATCCGGCTTACACAGCCTGCGGTGCTCCGTGCCGTAACCGGCGGCCCACGCATCGGTCCATCCCAGCCAGGTGATCTGCGTGACGATGACGCCTGCGTCGCCGCAATAGATCGACGACAGATTCCGCGGTTGAACCTGTTTCGTGCCGTCGCATCCTCCGACCACTGTGACAACGGGGGTCGCAGGAGGTGCGGCGACCGCTTCGCCGGGGACAGCGAAACCCACCAGGACGATAAGCGCAGCGGCGACTGTAGCGATGAACACTCTGACACTTGTCGAACCCATGTGAGCCACCTTCGAATGTTGAGTCGTCGACGCGGACGCGATGCACCGTTGTCCTATCTTGCGAGACCGGGGGTGACTCAGAGCGGAGTTTCGGCAAGTGCGGTCCCCGCGACGTCGAGGGCGCCGATGTCGAGGGCGCCGATGAGGACGGAAACAAGGCAGCGGCGCTTCCTGATCAGATCAGGAAGCGCCGCTGCGATCGTTCGACGAGGCTCAGGCCTCGATGATGAACTCCTCGAGCTGGGCGCGCGCGACGTCGTCGGCGAGCTGCTTCGGCGGGGACTTCATCAGGTAGGCCGAGGCCGGGATGACCGGTCCGCCGATGCCGCGGTCCTTGGCGATCTTCGCGGCCCGCACGGCGTCGATGATGATGCCGGCCGAGTTGGGGGAGTCCCAGACCTCGAGCTTGTACTCCAGGTTCAGCGGCACGTCACCGAAGGCGCGACCTTCCAGGCGGACGTAGGCCCACTTGCGGTCGTCGAGCCAGGCGACGTGGTCCGACGGTCCGATGTGGACGTTCTTGTCCTCGACCTTGCCGGCGAGCGAGCCGGTCAGGTTGGAGGTCACGGCCTGGGTCTTGGAGACCTTCTTCGACTCCAGACGCTCACGCTCGAGCATGTTCTTGAAGTCCATGTTGCCGCCGACGTTGAGCTGGTACGTGCGGTCGAGGGTGACGCCGCGATCCTCGAACAGCTTCGCCATCACGCGGTGGGTGATGGTGGCGCCGACCTGGCTCTTGATGTCGTCGCCGACGATCGGGACACCGGCGTCGGCGAACTTCTGGGCCCACTCGGGGTCCGAGGCAATGAACACCGGGAGGGCGTTGACGAACGCGACGCCGGCGTCGATGCAGCACTGTGCGTAGAACTTGTCGGCCTGCTCCGAGCCGACCGGGAGGTAGCTGACGAGGACGTCGACCTCGTTGTCCTTGAGCGCCTGGACGATGTCGACGCCGGAACCGTCCGCCTCGGTGATGGTCTCGAGGTAGTACTTGCCGAGGCCGTCGAGGGTGTGACCGCGCTGGACGGTGACGCCGGTCGGCGGCACGTCGGCGATCTTGATGGTGTTGTTCTCGCTCGCGAAGATCGCGTCGGACAGGTCGAAGCCGACCTTCTTGGCGTCGACGTCGAACGCGGCGACGAACTCGACGTCGCGGACGTGGTACGGGCCGAACTTCACGTGCATGAGGCCGGGAACGGTGGAGTTCTCGTCGGCGTCCTTGTAGTACTGCACGCCCTGCACCAGGGATGAAGCGCAGTTTCCTACGCCCACAATGGCAACGCGCACCTTATTGGGCTCACCCATGGTCGGGTTCTCCTTCTTCTCGCGGCATCGCAGTCGTTCGCTGCGCAACCGGTGTTTTCCGTTGCTCGGGTTCGTCGAGCTGTTCGTCCCGGCTCGGCGTCGAGTCCGGGTCTTGATGTTCGTCATCGGCTCGTCCGGTGGAGGCCGTGGGCCGCCCCGGATCGAACGGTGACCGTTCGCCGTCGGCGAGGTCGTCGTCGAACTGCGTGTCGAACGGATCGGGCGTGCCGTCCTGCTGGGAGCTCTCGGCTGCGATCAACTCGTTGAGCCAGCGGACTTCGCGTTCGCTGGACTCGAGGCTGAGCTGATGCAGCTGACGGGTGTACCGGTCGACGGTCCGATTGGACCGTCCGACGATCTCCCGCAACCCCTCCCGACGCTCCTCGACCTGCCGGCGGCGGCCCTCGAGGATGCGCATGCGCGCAACCGCGGGGGTGCGGCTGAAGAACGCCAGGTGCACACCGAAACCGTCGTCGGTGTAGTTCTGGGGTCCCGTGTCGGCCACCAGCTCGGCAAACCGTTCCCGGCCCGCGTCGGTGAGCTGGTACACGCGACGGCCGCGCCGCACCTTGACGCCCAGGGGCGTCTCGGGCTCGTCGATGAGGCCGTCGGCCTGCATACGACGCAGCGTCGGGTAGAGCGACCCGTACGAGAACGCACGGAACGCGCCGAGTAGGCCGGTGAGCCGCTTGCGCAGCTCGTACCCGTGCATGGGGGATTCGAGAAGCAATCCGAGGATGGCCAGCTCGAGCACTTCGCCACCCCCTTCACGGTCCTGCCGATGATCTGTCACTTTCTCCTCGGACTTGATGTACCGGCACGCTCTGACGTGCCGACACCTCATTCCGATGTAGTTGCCAATGTATCGCACCGATATAACTGATGTCCACGAGCGGTCGGTCAGGAGACGGGAAGGTGTCCGGCGGGCATCCGGCGAGGGCGTGATGCGGATCTCCGTGCGTCGACGGACCGCTTTCTGCGACCTCCTCGCCGGACCCGTCGCACCGACGCCCCGGCAGAGACCACGTACCCTGAAAACCGTGCAACGCCAGATCGTCGACTACGCCCTGCAGCGGCGCGCTCGGCTGTCCTCGGTCCATGCCGGCCGGACTGCCGTTGCCGAGGTCTGCGATGCGAGTCCGTACCTCCTGCGCGCGGCGAAGTTCCACGGTCGGTCCAGCACCACGATGTGTCCGATCTGCCGAAAAGAGCAGGTCACCCTGGTGTCGTGGGTGTTCGGCGAACGGCTGGGTCAGGTCAGCGGCTCGGCACGGAGCAACGAGGAGATCGCGCGGCTCGCGACGACTGCCGAGGAGTTCTCGGTCCACGTCGTCGAGGTGTGCCGGACCTGCAGTTGGAACCATTTGGTCCAGTCGTACGTTGCCGGGCTGCCGCCGCAGTCCACGCGTCGTTCTCGACGCGTGGCGAAGTAGCGCGCCGGCCTGCGGGTTTTTGCCCGGGGCGGTTGCCTGCTGTCACAGTGGAGCGGCACGAGGCCAGAGAAGGTAACCGAGATCCACGGGCGATGACGTCCGCTCGATCCGGTAGGAAGGTGGACGATGAGCGAGGCACGTGGTTCTTCGCCCACGCCGCGACGCACCGGCATCCGGCCCGGTCCGGGCGGCGCCGGCCAGAACAGAACTGATACGGCGACAACGCACCGGCGGTTCGCATGGGCGCTGGGGATTGTCGGCGCCATCGTCCCGGCGATCGTGCTGGTGCTCATCGTCGCGTTCGCGTTCACCTACTTCACCGCCGAGATCCCGGAACCCGAGGTGAGCCAGAAGGCCACCATCGTCGACACCTCCGGACGCACTCTGGCCGACGTCACCTCGCCCGACGGCAACCGCACGGTCGTGCCCTTCGACGAGATCCCCGAGACGATGAAGCAGGCGATCGTCGCCGCCGAGGACCGCGAGTTCTGGACGAACAACGGCTTCTCCCCGCGCGGCCTGTCCCGCGCCGCCATCGGTCAGATCACCGGCAACGAGACCGCAGGCGGCGGCTCGACCATCACCCAGCAGTATGTCAAGAACGCGATCGTCGGCGACGAGGTCAGCTACGCCCGAAAGTTCAAGGAACTCGCGATCGCCGCGAAGATGAACGACCGGCACGGATGGTCCAAGGAGAAGATCCTCGAGGCCTACCTGAACACGATCTATTTCGGTCGAGGTGCCTACGGCGTCGCGGTCGCCGCGCAGAAGTTCTTCAACAAGTCGATCACCGACAAGCGTCGCGCCGAACGCAATCCGCTGACCTTCGAGGAGGCCGCGCTGTTGTCGGCGGTGATCCGCGCGCCGTCGTACTACGACCCCGACACCAACCGCGAGGTCACCGAGGCACGCTGGCGCTATGTCCTCGACGGCATGGTGGACACCGGTGCGATCACACGTGCGCAGGCCGACAACGCCGTCTTCCCCAAGACGGTCAAGGCCCGCGTCAGCGATTCCGACGAGACACCGGGCCCGAACGGACTGATCAAGCGACAGGTGCTCGCCGAGCTCAACCGCATCGGCATCACCGACAAGCAGCTGCGCACCGGCGGACTGAAGATCAGCACCACGATCGATCCGCAGGTCCAGAACGGCGTCGTGCAGGCAGCCTGCCGCAAGAACCGGATCTACAACTGCCCCGAGGGTGAGCTGAACGGCGAGCCCAAGGACCTGCTCGCCTCAGCCGTGTCCATCGACCCGCAGACCGGCGGTGTGCGCGGCTACTACGGCGGCGACAACCCGGGCGGTTGGGACCTCGCCCAGGCGGGTCTGCAGACGGGGTCGTCGTTCAAGGTGTTCGCACTCGTCGCGGCGCTCGAACAGGACATCCCGCTGTCGAAGACCTACAGCTCGGCGCCGTTCCAGGCCAGCGGTGGTCTGACAGTCGAGAACTCCGACGGCGAGAGCTGCGGCACCTGCAACCTCGCCACGGCGATGAAGATGTCGCTCAACACGGTGTACTACCGCCTGATGATGGATCTCGACGGTGGGGCGCGCGCCGTCGCCGACGCCGCACACCGTGCGGGTGTCGCCGAATCCTTCGGCAACATCGAACGGACCCTGGAGGAGGCGAACGGCCAGCCCGAGGGCGGTGTGGTCCTCGGCCAGTACCAGTCGCGGGTGATCGACATGGCTTCGGCGTACGCAACGCTCGCGGCGTCGGGGGTCTACCACGAGCCGTACTTCGTCCAGAAGGTCGTCGACTCCGAGGGGCAGGTCCTCTACGAGCGCAAGACCGAGGGCAAGCGTGTCTTCCCCGCGAAGGTCGCCGACAACGTGACCGCCGCCCTGCAGCCGATCGCGGCCTACTCCAACGGGAACTCGCTCTACGACTCGTCACTCGGTGCGCGGCCCTCGGCCGCCAAGACCGGTACCGTCCAGCTCGGCGACACCGGGCAGAACAAGGACGCGTGGATGGTCGGCTACACCCCGCAGCTGTCGACCGCCGTGTGGGTCGGCACGAGCGACGGCACGGCCTTGACGAACTACAACGGCGCCTCGATCTACGGCAGTGGCCTGCCCTCGTCGATCTGGAAGTCGGCGATGGATGCTGCGCTCGAGGGCAAGGAGATCAAGCAGTTCCCGGAGCCGGAGTCGGTCGGCGGCGTGGCCGGAGTTCCCTATGAGGCCCCGGTCACCACCGAGGCGCCCACGCGGACTCGCGGACCATCCGCGCCGACCTTCGACATCCCCGACCAGGGCGGGGACGGCAACCTCACCCTCGCTCCGGGCGTGACGATCCCGATCCCGGGCGCTCCGCGGAACGGTGGCGGTGGCGGCGGTGGCGGCAACAGCCCGGGCGGCGGCGGATTGGCCCCCGGCGGCGGCGGTGACGGCGGCGGCGATTCCGGCGACGGTGTACCCGGCGGCGGTGACGGAGGCGGAGGAGTCCCTGAACCGCCCATCGGCTGACCCGGACCCGGCGGCAGACTCCGCGACGAGCGCCTCCGACCCCGTCTGGGACAGCCCTGCACCCCTCGCGAGCGATCAGCGTGTCGACGACGCGCGGATCCTGCCGACGCGCACCGACGGCATGGTGCGTGAGGCGAGTTCGCTCGTCGGTGGACCGGTGGGGGCGCACGCCGTCATCGGCCGGAGCCGGCATCTGACACCCCTGCGGGTGCTGTTCGTCCTGGCGCTGTGCGGACTCGCACTCGGATGGTTCGGCAAGGCCGCGTGTCTGCAACAGGCGCCGGCCGACCGCGGCACGACCGCGGGCGCGGAGATGCGGCTCGACTGGGACGATCAGCGCCAGTTCACCAACCTCTGCTACTCCGACGTCATCAGCCTGTTCGGTGCCGAGCGGCTCAACCAGGGTGCGTTGCCCTACCGCGACTTCTGGTTCCAGGAGGACTCCGCGGGACAGACCATCAAGCGGTACATGGAGTACCCGGTCCTCACCGGGATGTTCATGTACGGCGCGGCGCAGCTGACCCAGGGGTGGCTCTGGGCCGAGACCAACTGGGGCGTACCCGGGGCGCTCGACGTCGTGCTGTTCTTCACGATCGTGGCGCTGGGACTGGCGGCGTTCTGGCTGGTGACCATCTGGGCCACCGCGCTGACCGCGCGAACGCGCATGTGGTCGGTGTGGCTGGCGGCGTTGTCTCCACTCGTCTTCGTGCACGCGTTCACGAACTTCGACGCCATCGCCACCGCGGCGGTGGCGGTCGCGCTGCTGGCCTGGTCGCGGGAGCGCTTCTGGCTGGCTGGTGTCTTCATCGGGCTCGGCGCCGCGGCGAAGCTGTACCCCGCGCTCCTGCTGGTGGTGCTGGGCGCGCTGTGCCTGCGGACCGGGAAGGTCCGCGAGTTCGGGGTCGCGGCCGCGACGGCAGTCGGAGCCTGGCTCGCGGTGAATCTGCCGATCCTGATCCCGTACCCGTCGGGCTGGTGGGAGTTCTTCCGATTCAACGGCGACCGGTCCGCGGACCCCGACACCATCTACCGGGTGGTCGCCGACGCCGCTGGTTTCACATGGAACACCGGGTATCTGAATGCGCTGTCGGTCGGCCTGACCGTCGTCGTGATCGCCGCGGTGGCTGCGATCGGTGTCCTGGCGCCGCACCGGCCTCGCGTGGCGCAGTTGGCGTTCCTCGCGGTGGCCGGCTTCCTGCTGGTGAACAAGGTGTGGAGTCCGCAGTATTCGTTGTGGCTGGTTCCGCTTGCGGTGCTTGCCATTCCACATGCTCGCCTGCTGCTGGCCTGGATGGCCGTCGATGCACTGATCTGGGTGCCACGGATGAGTCTGTTCCTCGACGCCGAGCGTCGCTGGCTCCCCGACCAGTGGTTCACGGCCGCTGTGGTGCTCCGTGGACTGATGGTGCTCGCACTCTGCGCCGTCGTTCTCTGGCAGATCTGGCACCCGCGAGACGATCTGGTCCGTCATGGGAACGGCGGCAGGTGGTATGACGACCCGGCGGGCGGTGTCCTCGACGGCGCGCCGGACCGAATCGGCCGACGGTCGAGAACGACCAGGTCGGCAGACGCGCTGCGCGAACCGGAACCGGTGGGCGGCTAGCGGTCACGCGGGGGACGTGGAACCGAACCGGTCTCATGGGTTTCGCGGGCCGGCACTCCCATCACGGGCAGCCGTATCCACGATTGGGTGACCACGTCCCTGGGTATTGACCGGTCATGTCGGATACCGCACCACACATCTCGGACGACACCGCAGAAGCGGTCGGCAAGGTGGGGGAGGCGCTCGAGTACATCGAGCGCGCCCGCGGCCACCTCTTTTCCTTCCATCAGCTCATCGGGCGCGGCGACCTGCTGCTCGGGGAAGCCGTCGACGAGCTGCGCGAGGCGGGCCACACCGAGTTCGCCGACGAGCTGTCTACCGAGCTGGTGGGTCGTAACGTGCTGGAGGGCCGTTGGACGTTCCAGGTCGTCGAGGAGTTCGACGACACCTACTGGGGCCCGTTGCGCGAGTATGTCGGCCGCGTGCGAGCCGATCTGACCGACGGCCAGCGGCACGTCCACGAGGCGCGGATGAAGGAAGAGCGGCGTACCCGGGGTCACTCGGAGCACACCAAGAACCCGTAGGTCTCCCTCAGTCGGTGATCCGCTGTACCAAGCGATCTCTGGCCGCGGGCCACTCGTCATCGGTCATCGCATACAGGGCGGTCGTGCGCCAGCCGTCGCCGAATCGGCGATGCTTGCGCAGAAGACCCTCGAAGCTCGCACCGAGCTTGGCGATCGCGGCGCGCGACTGTGCGTTGTCCTCGTGCGTGTGCCAGGTGAGGCGCACGGCGCCGCATTCCTCGAACGCGTGGCGCATCAACAAGTATTTGGCGGTGGGGTTCACCGTGGTCCCCTGCACGCGTTCGCCGTAGAACGTGTAGCCGATGCACGCGGACCGGTTGGGCTCGTCGATGTCGTAGAAGCTCGTGGATCCGACGATGCTGCCGTCGGTGTGGTCGACGACGGCGTAGGCGACGCGTGAGGCGAGTGCCGACTCGACGTACCGACGCGCACTGTCCTCGTCCGTCGGCACGCCCGGCGACCACCGGAAGCGCGTCGGGTCGCCGACGACGCGCGCGAGCGGCCCGATGTCCTCGATGCCGATGGGCCGCAACGTGACCCGATGATGCACCAGGGGTCCGGTCGCCAACCATGAACTCATGACCAGCCTTTCGTCATCGCGTCGCGCGGGGGGCGGCGGGAGGTCTCGTCGCGTGACGGATCGGCGTCGCGTGGTGCGCGTGCGCCCAGACGGGTGGACAACGGCTCACGGAGCGGGGTCCGGACGAAGGCCACGATCAGGTAGGCCAGCAGAACGGCGTGCACCCACACCGAACCGGCGACACCGGTGACGATCCACCACGGCAGCGGATCGCCGGCATCCCGGATCGGGAACAGGCGGAAGATCGTCAGGTCGAGAGCGAGGTCGGCGAGCAGGTAGGTCAGGATCACCGGCCAGCGCACCTTCATCAGGACGAAGAACGGCAGGATCCAGAGTGTGTACTGCGGCGAGTGCACCTTGTGGAACAGCATGAATCCCGCCAGCATCGCCCCGCTCACACCGATCCACGGGAAGACCCCGACACGTTCGAAGCGGCGCCACCCCAGGTACATCGCCACCGCGAACGACGCGAGGATCAGCAACGGCGACAGCACACTGACCACCGAGTGGTAGGAGTCTCCGGTTCCGGTGACGTACCGCAGACCCCAATACCAGATGGAATTGGTGTCGACGTCGGCCCGGCGGCGGCCCTGGAAGGACAGTGCCGCCTTCCACCCGTCGAACCCGAGCAGCATGAACGGCAGCTGGATCGCGGCCACCGTCACGACGGCGGCGCCCGCAACCCAGCCGGCGCCCGTCCAGTCCAGGCCGCCCCCGGCATCTCGCCGTCTCGCAACCGTGCGTGCGCCGCCGGCGCCACACGTGAGAACGTATGCGGCCAGCGGCAATACGAAGATCCCGGGATAGAGCTTGAGGCAGAAGCCGACCGCGAGCAGGACCGCCGCGATGACCGCGCACGTCCGAAGCGGTAGTCGTCGTCGATCTGTGCCGGGGCGGGTGGACGCGCCCCAGGCCATCACCGCGACCGCCCCGACGGCCGTCGCGACGACCGGCAGTTCCCAGTTGTGGAAGGAGTACAGGACCAGCGGGGGTGTCGCGGCCCAGAGCAACGCCCACCATCGGACCATCAGGGCGAGCATCACCGTGATCGCGAAACCGAACGGCGCCAACAGCAGTGCGGAGTGGATGAAGAAGTCGGTGTCGGTGTCGGCGCCGATCGCACCGAAGAACATGAGCACGCCGGAGAGCACCGGATACTCGACGACGCCGCCGAACAGGGTGCCGTCGGAGGCGATCCCGCCGTGGATGTAGGGGAAGACGTGGGTGTTGATGTCCCGGCCGAGCCAGAGGTACATCAGGTCCGAGTAGCAGGGGATCAGGGCGTCCGGATCCCCGACCGGCCAGTTGTCGCTCCGCCCGAACCCGTCGAAGGGTGCGCCGCCGCACCGGAGCTTGGCCTGGAAACTCCAGAACATCGTGGCCGCGGTCGCCAGCACCGAGACCAGGACGATGACAGCCGTCTCGCCGCGGCCGGACAGCTGTGCGGACCATCGCCCCGGGGTCGTCCGCCGCTCCGACATGGGCAACAGCGTAGGTGGTCGGGCGGTGCGTCGCGGAGCCGACCCGTGACCACGGATTTCGCTGCGTACGGGCAGGTCATGTATCTTGGACCGGTTGCCGACGCAGGCGACCCTCCTGCCACGGACAGTCCGTGGCCGACCTAGCCCATAGGAGGTGATGTGGTCTTATGCGTCACTACGAATTGATGGTCATTCTCGATCCGAATCTGGACGAGCGCACCGTCGCACCCTCACTCGATACGTTCCTCAATGTTGTCCGCAAGGATGGCGGTTCGGTGGACGGCGTCGACATCTGGGGCAAGCGCCGTCTTGCCTACGAGATCCTCAAGCACAACGAGGGCATCTACGCCGTCATCGATCTCAACGCCGAGCCCGCCACGGTCACCGAGCTCGATCGTCAGCTGAAGCTGAACGAGTCGGTTCTGCGCACCAAGGTCCTGCGGAAGTAATCCACAGGCTTTCTTGATCGTCTGAACACGTCGGTACCGGGTTCTAGGGTTGGACCCGACAGTTCAACACAAACCCGGTGCATGTCGATCAGCGAGTGCCCACCACACGACCCAAGGGGAAACACATGGCAGGCGACACGGTCATCACCGTCATCGGCAACCTCACCGCCGACCCGGAACTGCGGTTCACGCCGTCGGGCGCAGCGGTTGCCAACTTCACGGTGGCTTCCACTCCGCGCACCTTCGACCGCCAGACCAATGAGTGGAAGGACGGCGAAGCGCTGTTCCTCCGCTGCAACATCTGGCGCGACGCCGCGGAGAACGTGACCGAAAGCCTGACCAAGGGTTCTCGGGTGATCGTGCAGGGACGGCTCAAGCAGCGGTCCTACGAAACCAAAGAGGGCGAACGACGCACGGTCGTGGAACTCGAGGTCGACGAGATCGGCCCCTCGCTGCGGTATGCCACCGCCAAGGTCAACCGCGCCTCGCGCGGTGGCGGCGGATTCGGGTCCGGTGGCGGCGGCGGTAGCCGCGGCGGCGGGAACTCGAACCAGCAGGTTGCCGACGATCCCTGGGGCAGCGCGCCTGCCAGCAACAGCGGGGGATCGTTCGGTGGCGGGGACGACGAACCACCTTTCTGATATCGCTCGGGGCGCGATGATCCGCCCCGAACACCCGGGAACGGCATGACCGTCCCCGAAGCATTGACTGGAGCAACACACACATGGCAAAGGCAAAGCCGAGCCGGAAGCCTCGCGTCGAGAAGGTCACCAAGACCAAGGCGTGCAGCTTCTGCAAGGACAAGAAGGCCGTCATCGACTACAAGGACACCGCGCTTCTGCGTCGTTTCCTGTCCGACCGTGGCAAGATCCGGTCGCGTCGTGTGACCGGTAACTGCGTGCAGCATCAGCGCGACGTCGCTGTGGCAGTGAAGAACTCGCGTGAGGTGGCCCTGCTGCCCTTCACCTCGACCAGCCGATAAGCGGAAAGGATCAGTTGACATGAAGCTCATCCTCACCGCCGCCGTGGAGAACCTCGGCGAAGCCGGCGACATCGTCGTGGTCAAGGACGGCTACGGCCGCAACTACCTGCTGCCCCGCGGCCTGGCCATCAAGGCCACCCGCGGAGCCGAGAAGCAGGTCGAGGGCATCCGCCGTTCGCAGGAAGCCCGCGAGGTCCGCGGTCTCGAGCACGCCAACGAACTGAAGCAGGCCCTCGAGGGTCTCGCCGATGTCTCGCTGGACGTGAAGACCCACGACTCGGGCAAGCTCTTCGGTTCGGTCACCGCGGCAGACGTCGCCGGTGCCATCAAGACCGCCGGCGGCCCGACCGTCGACAAGCGCAGCGTCGAGCTGCCCAAGGGTCACATCAAGGCAACCGGCAGCTACCCGGTCGTCGTCAACCTGCACCCGCAGGTCTCGGCGACCGTGCAGCTCGCCGTCGTCGCCGCGAGCTGACCTCAGCGTTCCGACACAAGGCCGGGTGGAGATCCTCCACCCGGCCTTTGTCATGTCCGGTGCTTGGGGGCCGCGGTCTGTTTCTGCTCCCTGAGGAGCGGCCGGAGCTTGGGGCCGCGGTCTGTTTCTGCTCCCTGAGGAGCGGCCGGAGCTTGCGGAGGCCGCGTCACGAAAGGTCCGGCGACCGAGGTTGGAAGACCCTTCGTGACGCTCGGGAGCTTGCTGCTCAGAGCGCGAGTCTCGAGGGCCGAACCCCTACTTCGGCGCCGGCGGAGTGGCAGGCAGCTGGTTCCAGTACTGCAGTCGTGGCGGAAGGTACTGCGGCGCCGGGTTGGCGCTGTGGTCGACCGCGTTGTTGCCGGGCCCGAGGGTGTCCCACGACGGGAAGAAGAACTTGTGCCAGGCCGGCGTGAAGATCAGCGCGCGCTCGCCGGTGCGACAGGCCACCGTGTCGCGGCGGGGGACCGTGCACGTGACGCCTTCGATGGTGACCCGCTTGCCGACGCCGAGGAGCGGCGGACGGAATCCGCTCTTCGAGCCGAAGCGGTAGGTCTGGTCGGTGCGCGCCCACCACGGCCCCTGCTGGTCGTCGGCGATGACCGCGCCGGTCGCGTTCGGCGGGGCGGTTGCGGGACGGCCCGCGCAGCCGGCGTAGCGGTAGCCGGGGCCGATCTGGCACACCCATCGACCGGTGGTGAAGAAAGACCGGCCGTTGTCGGCGTAGGCGAGGGAGCGGAACGTCGCCGGGTTGACCGGCTGATAGCGCGACAGATCGAACTCGACGGGCATCGAGGGGCCCGGCGCGGCGATGGCCGACGGGGCCGACGCCAGCCCGGCGGCAGCAGTCAGGGCGGCCAGTACGGTGACCACTCGACGGACGACGACGGACCTCAACCCCAACCTGGACACGATCGACATTGCATCACATCCGGCGGGGGTGTCGTCGGCGTTCCCAGGTAAGTCGAGCGATTGAAGAGGCCTGCGACCTCGTCTGGCCAGGTGTAACGCAGACCACACCGGATGTTCACCCGAATATTCGCCACGCGGAGTTGAACGGGCGCCCGCAACACGCCCGCAAGACGACGCGCCGAAGAAGTCCAAAGGATTTCCAATTGCTTGATTGTGGAAATTAGTGGGCGCTCTGACCTGCGGAAACGATGTTGTTCACACCCGAATTCCTCAGGTTGTCCACAAAGGGTGCACAACGCGTCCCCTGGCCACTCACACACGCTCCACAAGTCATCCCCAGATTCGTCAACAGGTCGGTTTGAGTCGGGGTCGCAGACGTCCTAGTGTCACGCCTCAGCGTCTCCGTCCGTCTCGGCGCACACGACAGATTCGATGTCGGTGCCACCCGATAGGAAGAGACTGACCGAAACACGACGTCGACACCGGGGACTCGCGACGTGGCCTACCGGGGCCGACACCAGACTCAAGGTCGTACTCATTCGATGTCGGGTGGGATCGAGCGTTGCGAGAGGTTTGACACGCGTGGCTGTTGTGGATGACCGCGGGCGCGGCCCCGCCGCCGGAGGCCGAGCACGGGGCGAAGAAGAGATCCCCACCGAGGACTTCGGCAGGCAGCCCCCGCAGGATCTGGCTGCCGAGCAGTCGGTGCTCGGCGGCATGTTGCTGTCCAAGGATGCGGTCGCCGACGTCGTCGAGAAGATCCGCACCGGTGACTTCTACCGTCCCGCCCATCAGGCGGTGTTCGAGGCGATCCTCACCCTGTACTCGAAGGGCGAACCCGCCGACGCCGTCACGGTCGCCGCGGAACTCGAGCGCGCGGGCGAACTCAAACGGATCGGCGGTGCGCCCTACCTGCACACCCTGATCTCGACGGTGCCCACCGCCGCGAACGCCGGCTACTACGCGGAGATCGTCGCGGAGAAGGCGCTGCTGCGTCGGCTCGTGGAGGCCGGCACCCGCATCGTCCAGTACGGCTACGCCGGCGCCGACGGCCAAGACGTCGCCGAGGTGGTCGACCGGGCCCAGGCCGAGGTGTACGAGGTCACCGAGAAGCGCACCGCGGAGGACTACGTCCCGCTGGAGGATCTGCTGCAGCCGACGATGGACGAGATCGACTCCATCGCCTCGCGGGGCGGTATCTCGCTGGGTGTCCCGACGGGGTTCGCCGACTTCGACAAGCTCACCAACGGCCTGCACCCCGGCCAGATGATCATCGTCGCGGCCCGTCCGGGTGTCGGCAAGGCGCTGGCGCTCGACACCCCGCTGCCGACACCCACCGGCTGGACCACGATGGGCGAGGTGGGGGTCGGCGATCACCTTCTCGATGCGCACGGCCGACCCACCCGGGTCGTCGCCGCCACCGAGGTGATGACCGAACGTCCCTGTTACGAAATCGAATTCAGCGATGGCGCGATGATCGTCGCGGACGAGCAGCACCAGTGGGCGGCCGAGATCGACGGCAAACGCCGCGTCGTCACCACGGCTGGTCTGCGTGCGCACGTCGGCTGCGCGGTCGTGCGCAACACCGCGCCGCTCGAGTTGCCGCGCAAGCGTTTCGCCTATGGCCCGTACACGGTGGCGGCGCTGGCCGGGATGGCCTTCGACGATCCCGAGATCAGCATGCGGATCGACGCCGAGGGGCCGGTCGACGTCATGACGCTGATGGCCGACCTCGGTGGGCGCATCCCGTACGAGTACCTGCGCGGTTCGATCGCGCAGCGCCGGGCACTGCTCGCAGGACTGCTCGACGCCCGCGCCTCGGTCGACGATGACGGCTGGATCACCGTGCCGGCCGCCACCCGGCACATGACGGCCGTGGTCGCCGATCTCGTGGCCGGACTCGGGTTCAACTACAAGCGGTCGGCCACCGGCTGGTTGCGCGTCGACGCCGACGACGACGTGTTCACCGTGCATCACAAGGCGATTCGGCACAAGGAGCTGCGCAGGCGGGCCGGTGTCCGACGCGTCGTCGCCGTCCGTCCCGTCGACCCGGTTCCCGTGCGCTGCGTCCAGGTCGACAACCCCGACCACCTGTACCTCGCGGGCGAGGCGATGGTCCCGACCCACAATTCGACTCTGGCGATGGACTTCCTGCGCTCCGCGGCGATCGGGCACGGTCTGACCGCCGCCATGTTCTCGCTGGAGATGAGCAAGACCGAGATCGTCATGCGTCTGCTGTCGGCGGAGGCGAAGATCAAGCTGGCCGACATGCGTGCCGGCACCATGAGCGATGACGACTGGACGCGTCTCGCGCGCCGGATGGGCGAGATCTCGGAGGCCCCGTTCTTCATCGACGACTCACCCAACCTGACGATGATGGAGATCCGCGCCAAGGCTCGTCGTCTCAAGCAGCGGCACGACCTGAAAGTCGTTGCGGTGGACTACATGCAGCTGATGACGTCGGGTAAGAAGGTCGAGTCCCGCCAGCAGGAGGTGTCGGAGTTCTCCCGTCAGCTGAAGCTGCTGGCCAAGGAACTCGAGGTCCCGGTGATCGCGATCAGTCAGCTCAACCGTGGTCCGGAGCAACGTACCGACAAGAAGCCGCAGGTGTCGGACCTCCGTGAGTCCGGCTCGCTGGAGCAGGACGCCGACATGGTCATCCTGCTGCACCGTCCCGACTCCATCGAGCGCGACGACCCGCGTGCCGGCGAGGCCGACATCATCGTCGGTAAGCACCGTAACGGCCCGACCGCCACGATCACCGTCGCACACCAGCTGCACCTGTCCCGGTTCGTGGACATGGCACGGGGGTAGTTCGTCGCCTCCCCTGAGCGTGGGGTGAGAACTCGCTGATAATCGCGCCGCCGGGGGCTTCTCGATGGGGGCAGTCGTCCGCCGGCCCGGTACCGTTCGCCCGGGACGGTGGTCACGAGAGTCGTGGTGAAGTCGGATCGGTCGGCGTGTGAGTGTGACATCAATTGTGAGAAGACGGGTTCCGGTGTCGATGGCGCCGGCGGGCGCACTTGCTGTGTTCTTGACGGCTCTGCTGGTCGGCGGGGCGGTCTACCTGATTCTGCCCACGGACCCGGCCGACGCCGCGGACACCAGGCCACCCGCCGAACAGATCGATTCGGCGAGCGACTCGGTCTCGTCGGCGAAGATGATGTTCCAGCTGATGTCCGCGGGACTGAACAGCGCGACCGGCGGTATCGCGACGGCGACCGCGAGTGCGCGCGACGTCTTCGACGCCGTCGACACCGCCGCCTCCGCGTCGGATCAGCTGGTGCGCGGTCTGGGCAATGCTCCGGACGTGTCGTCGGCGACACGCCGGGTCAACGACGGTGCGCTGGCGGTGTCGGCGGTTCTCGGGCAGGTGTCCTCGCTGTCGGACTCTGTCGCCCAGCTCGATTCGCTGGTGACGCCGCTCATCGGTTACCTCGAGAGGTCGCGGACCCCCGGGTCGGCGGACGCCCTCGAACAGCTTCGCGCGCTCCAGGGGTCGAGTCGGGAGATCAGCGAGCAACTCGGCTCCCTCGATTCGCTGCAAGGCGAGTTGGCGACGATGCGCAAGTCGCTCGACTCCTCGGCCGCCGGGATCGACTCCGCGATCACGCAAGCACGGACGGCCGCCGGCCAGCTGTCGACGGGACTCAACCGCCTGGCATCGGCGAGGAACGACACCCTGAGTGCCACCGACAAGGTGAACGCCGGGGTGAAGCAACTCCAGGGCGTGCTCAACTCGATCAACGACGACCTCGACAACGCGGCGAACAACCTCACACCCGCCGCGCCCGACGACTCCGCGTCGCCGGCGTCGAACGAATCTGTCGGCAGCGTCGCCGAACGTGTCAGCTGGGCGATTGTCGTGGGCTCGGCGGTGGGCGCGATCTTGTTGGCGTTGCTCCTGATTCGAGTCGCCCGGTCGCGGCGGGGCGGGCCGGGCGATGATGATCTCGACCCGGACACCCAGGACACCGACCTGGTCGCAGCGTCGGCAGGCGCCGGCCGCTGACCCGGCAGACCGCAGAGTGCGGGATCTGTTCCAGTGGCCGGTGGCCCGCAACTCTGGGGGCTCGCGCGACGGTGCGAGCCGTGCCGGACAATAGTTAGGTGATCGAAAGAGTTTTGCCGGAGGGACCGGACGGCGAGGCGCACCGGTGACCTCGATGTTCGGAACGCGACAGGCGGTTGCGATCTGGGTCGTCGGTGTCGCGGTCTACTTCGTCGCGGTACTGCAGCGCTCGTCTCTGGCCGTCGCCGGCCTGCTGGCCGCCGAGCGATTCGAGATCAGCGCATCCCAGCTGTCGACGTTCGTCGTTCTCCAGTTGCTGGTGTACGCGCTGATGCAGGTCCCGGTCGGTCTTCTCGTCGACCGATTCGGGCCGCGTCGTGTTCTCCTGACCGGCACGCTGATCCTCTCGACGGCGCAACTGAGCTTCGCGTTCGCCGACGACTACACCTGGGCTCTGTCGTCTCGATTCTTTGTCGGCGTCGGCGACGCCATGACCTTCGTGTGCGTGCTGCGCCTGGTCTCGAGTTGGTTCCCGGCGCGGCGTGTTCCGCTGATGACCCAGCTCACCGGCGTGCTCGGTCAACTCGGCGCGGTCACGGCCGCCATCCCGATGACCTGGGCGTTGTCGACGTGGGGGTGGAGTCGTGCGTACACGGCAACCGCCGGGCTCGGCGTCGTCCTGCTCGTCGCGACCGTGCTCGTCGTGCGGGATTCCGCGACGGTCCGATCGGTGTCGGGCCCGATGCTCGGGTTGGCCGGCATCCGGCGAAACCTTCGCGACTCGTGGGAGCATCCCGGCACCCGGCTGGGTTTCTGGATGCATTTCTCGACGCATTTCAGCGCCACCGTCTTGGGCCTGTTGTGGGGCTACCCGTTCTTCGTGGAGGGCCAGGGGATGAGCTCCGGTGCGGCGGGTCTGCTCCTGACGATCATGGTGTTCGCCATCATGGCCTTCGGCCCGCTCTTCGCATGGCTGATCACTCGGTGGCCGTGGCACCGATCGACGGTGGTGCTGGTGGTGCTCGCGAGCATCGCGACCACCTGGACGGTGGTGCTGGCGTGGCCCGGCGGTGCGCCGTTCGCGCTCCTCGTGCTCCTGGTGGTGGTCTGTGGGATGGGCGGTCCGGCGTCGATGATCGGTTTCGATGTAGGCCGCACCTCGAATCCCGACTCTCGGGCAGGTACCGCCACCGGGATCATCAATCAGGCGGGATTCATCGCGAGCCTGATCCTCGCGGGCCTCATCGGCCTCATCCTCGACTGGCGGACGCCGGACGATGTCCAGGGTTATCCGCCGGAGGCGTTCACCTGGGCGATGTCGGCCCAGTTCCTGCTCTGGGGACTCGGAGCTGCCCAGATCTACCGCTACCGACGCAAGGGGCGCGCACGTTTGTTGCGGGAGGAGCCCAACCGGTGGTCGCGTTAGTCTGCTCCCTCGACTTCCCAGCGGTCCGTCAGCTCGTCCAACCACCCGGGTACCGCGTCGGCGTCCTCGGGCGGTGACTCCACGAGCACGAGCTCGTCGATTCCGAGAGCAGCGAGTCTGTTGCGGTCGGCGGGATCGGGATTCCGCAGTGCGACAGCGAGATCGAGCTCGTCACGAGCGCGCCCGTCTACCAGGCAGAGCCGGTCGATCGTGTCGATCCGGTCGGCCACCGCGTCCACGTCGTCGAGGTTGAATCCATACCAGCCATCGCCCCAGCCGACGACCCGGCGTAACGCCCGATCACTGTTGCCGCCCACGACGAGCGGAATCCGGCCTGCCGTCGGTTTCGGATTGACCCGGATGTTCTCGAAGGCAACGAATTCCGAGCGATGAGTGGTGATCTCGTCCCGCCAGAGCGCGCGCATCGCCTCGACGTAGGCGTCGGTCCGGGCACCTCGTCGAGCGAACGGAACACCCAGCGCATCGAATTCCTCACGGGACCAACCGACTCCGACGCCGAGGGTGAGCCGTCCGCCACAGAGGCGGTCCAGCGACGCCGCCTGTTTGGCCATGATGACCGGGTTGTGCTCGGGAAGGAGCAACACCCCGGTGGCGAGGCGGATCGTCTCGGTGGCAGCGGCGGCGAAGGCGAGGGCGATCGTCGGGTCGAGCCAGTCGGCGGCCGCGGGAACCGCGATCTTCTTGTCCGGGGTGTACGGGTACGGCGATGCCGGTTCGTCGACCATCACGACGTGCTCACCGCACCACAACGTGCGAAAGCCGCGTGTCTCCGCCTGACGCGCGACGGCATCGATGATCTCGCGGCGCGCTCCGGTACCGATGCCCAGCGTGTGCAGTCCCAGTCGCATCGTGACTCCGAATCCGTGGGGCGGGTCGTGGTGACGTGGCTGGTCGGAATCGTATGTCACTGCACGACGGCGCACCCTCGCTTCGGACCGCACACAGTCGCGGAGGTGCCCGCTGAGCGAGGCCGGCCGGTTCAGCGAGGGTCGACGCGCAGTTGTGATGTGATCGTCGTCGGACGGCTGATCGTCTGTGCCACGGGTGATCCCGCGATTGCACGGTTCCACAGATCGGTCAGTGTCGTCGCGTCTGCGTCGCCGGAGATGCGCCCCGACACCTGGAGTGCGCCGAAGCCCGGGTTGCCGTCGGTCGCCAGGCCCGCCCAGCGCAGGATGTTCTCGAAGGTCCCGGTCACCCGTACCTCGAGGCTGTCGATGCGGATCCCCTGCGACGTCGCGTGGAGTACGACGCCGTCGGTGATGCACGCGGCGACCGCCGACAACACGTACTCGTGCGGCGTCGGCGCCGAGTCCTGTGCGGTGAGATCGGCGGGTTCGTCGAACTCGATCGTGTGTCCGCGGGCTGTCGCGTCGACGCGGAATCCGCCCCGCCAGACCGTTTCGACCTCCCAGGGCCCGCTGAAGGACGACACCCGCTCGCGGTCCCCCAGCCGAGCGGAGAGTTCACGACGATGCGCGGCGCTGATACCGTTCAGCGAATCGTCGTCTGAGTCCTGTGCTCCGGTCACGGGACCAGCGTAATGGTCGACGGTGCTGCAGCCCAGTGTCGCTCGGAGGCATCTCCGGCGATCGCGGGCTGGAGTCGGCGTCGATCCGGATCTCGGGGAAATGGCGGACTGGATGGAACTGGGGTCGGGCCCCGCGCGGTCGGAGCAGATCGGCTGCGGTATTGCCGAGTTGGATCATCTTCTCGGGCCACTGGTCCGGGGGGAGAACGTCGTCTGGGGCGTGACTCCCGGATGCCGGGATGATCTCGTCGGCCGGGTGATGTCGGGTGCCGGGGCGCCGGTGCTGTCCGGAGGTCTCGACGAACTGCCCGCGGCCCCGTCGGCCGAGACCACAGTCGTGTGGGTGGTGGACCTCACGCAGGTCGAGCCGTCGGAACTCCTTCGGTCGTCGGCCCGGATCGGGAAGGCCGTCCGGGCCGTCTTCGGTTCGGCGGCGATCTGCCACTGGCTGCTCGATCGTGACCAGCTCGACAACGCCGAGTGGCTCTGGTCGGTCCAGTGCGTGCTCGCGGTGGACGCCGGCGAGGTGATCGTCCATCGTGCCGACGGACGCCGGGTGGCGGACTCGGTGATCCAGACCGGACGCGGCGCGGGTAACGGTGCGAGCCGGCGAGCCTCGATCAGAGCCGGCAACCTGGGCCGCGGAATCCGCACCGCTCGTGTCGAACTCGGATGGAGCCAAGCAGAATTGGGGCGACGGGTCGGAGTGAGTGCGAGCGCGATCTCGCAGATGGAGCGGGGACGGCTCGGGTTGTCCCTCGAGACCGCGATCGAGGTCGCCGACCGGTTGGGGGTCGACTTCGACGAGTTGCTCCGCGGGCCCGGCACGGACCACATCGTCGTCGAGGAACGACCGGGCATCGCAAGCGACAGATCTCCGGTCCGGAGGGAGTCGTCGGCGGATGCGGTGCCTCGCTCCCCGCTGCGGAGCACTCTCGTCGTCCCGGGCGGCACGCTCATCCCGCCGGTGTCGGCGTCTGGGCGGTTGACGCTTCTGGTGGGTGGCGGGCTCCTGTGTGTCGAGCGGGCGCCACAGCGGACGCTGGTCCGTGCCGGCGACATCGTGGGGATCGACCGGGCACTCGGCTGTGCGGCGGTGACCAACCTGGGCACCGAGCCCGCCGTCGTCTTCACCGCGTGGTGAGCAGGGTCGTTAGCACTTGAAACGGGTTCGGTTCGACTTACAAGAAGTGATGATTAATAGTCACGGAGATTGGGCCGTCAGCTTGTAAGTATCGCCTTTACGCTCCGATACTGGCCGCAGCGATGCGAGTGCCGCCGTGCGTGCACCGCCGCGTCGAGCTTCGACCATGTTCGTGAGAGAAGGTTCCTCCGTGTCCAGACCGCCCATCTACAACGCGTTCCTGCATCTGACCCCGAATCACCACAGTCACGGGTTCTGGCGCACCCCCGAGGGGCGCGTGCAATACGGGTACAAGGATCTCGATCCCTACATCGATGTGGTCCGCACCTTGGAGCGCGGTCGCATCGACACCCTGTTCATCGCCGACGTCGTCGGTGTGTACGACCTCGACTTCGGCGACGGCTCGACGACGATCCGGGCCGGCTCCCAGTTCCCCGAGAACGACCCGATCACCATCGTCTCAGCGCTCGGCCATGTCACCACCGATCTCGGAATCGCGGTGACCAGCAACATCATCCAGGATCACCCGTTCTCGTTCGCGCGTCGGTTGTCCTCGCTGGACCACTTCACGCACGGCCGGGTGGCGTGGAACATCGTGACCTCGTACCTGAGCAACGGTTTCCGCAACTACGGGTACGACACGATCGTGGGTCACGACGAGCGGTACGCCTGGGCGCAGGAATACGTCGACGTCACCTACAAGCTGTGGGAGCACTCCTGGGAGGACGGGGCTGTTCTCCACGACGCCGAGACGGGTCGATTCTTCGACCCCGATCGCATCCACACCATCGACCACGAGGGCCGTTGGTACAAGGTGCAGGGGCCCCACCTCGTCGAACCCTCGCCGCAGCGGACCCCGGTGCTGTTCCAGGCCGGGAATTCGCCTGCCGGCAGGGATTTCGCCGCACGAAACGCCGAGGTGACCTTCTTGCCGTCGATGAGCCCGGCCACGGCGCGCGACGACATCGCCATCCTCGACGACCATCTCCGTTCGGTGGGGCGGACGCCGGACGCGCTGAAGAAGATCGTGGCGCTGTCGACGGTCATCGGCTCGACCGAGGAGGAAGCGCGCCGCAAGCAGGAGTACTTCCGCGAGAACATCGATTTCGAGGCGCTGCAGGCGTTCTGGAGCGGCGGCAGCGGCATCGACCTGTCTGCCGTCGATCCCGACACCCCGCTCGCCGAGCTGGCCCGGCGCGTCCAACTCGGCGATCACGTGCAGTCGATCTTCCGTGCCGCCGCCGACGCGACGGACGACGCGTCGGCGGTGTCGTGGCGCGACTACCTGCTGTCCAACGGCCTGCTGCCGGGCAAGTTCGCCGGCACGCCGGAGCAAATCGCCGATCACGTCGCGGAGTGGGTCGCCGCCGGCGCCGACGGTTTCAACGTCGTGCCCATCACCACCCTCGGCTGGTGGGACGAGTGGGTGGACCACGTCGTCCCCGTCTTGCAGGAACGCGGCCTGGCGCAGCGCGAGTACGCGCCGGGAACCCTGCGCGACAAGATCTTCGGCAACGGCGACCGGATCGATGCCGGACATCGCGTGCATCAGGTCGGTCTCACGCCGGCGGGGGTGTGAGACGGTGACCATCACCGAGGACACCACCGTGGCACGCGGTCCGCTGGCCGGACGTTACGACAGGATTCTGACACGGATCGCCGCCGGCGCGGCCGAACGTGATGCGGAACGCGTTGTCCCGCATGAGCTCGTTCGCGAGCTCGCCGACGCGGGTTTCGGTGCGCTGCGCGTCCCCCGAGAGTTCGGTGGTGACGAGGTCGGCGTCGGCGAACTCGCGGACCTCGTCGTCGACCTGGCGACCGCGGACCCGAACTTCGTGCAGCTCCTCCGTGCGCACTTCCTCTACACCGAGTCGCTGATCCATGCGCCCGCGTCGGAGTCCCGGTCGGAATGGCTGCGGCGCAGCGGAAACGGTGAGCTGTTCGGTGGCGCATACACCGAGAAGACGGCGTCGAATCAGACCCACTTCTCGACCACGATCGAGGTCGACGACCGTGGGCGCCGGGTGGTCAACGGCGAGAAGTTCTACAGCACCGGCTCGCTGTACGCCGACTGGATCATCACCACGGGTGAGGGTCCGGACGGCATCGAGACGGTGGTACTGCCGTCCGCCGCAGACGGTCTCGAACTCGTCGACGACTGGGACGGTTTCGGTCAACGACTGACGGCGAGCGGCACCACCCGGTTCCGCGACGTCGACATCACCGACACCCCGACGCTGCCCGCCGAGGTCGTGCCGGGTAGCTACGGAACGTCGCTGGCACAGTTCTGGCACATCGCCGCGCTGACCGGCATCGCCCGCGCCCTTCATCGAGATGTCGTCGAGTATGTGCGAGGCCGCAAGCGATACTTCAGCCAGGGCAGCGGGGCGCTACCGCGCGAGGACGCGGTGGTCCAGTCCGTCGTCGGGGAGATCAGTTCGGCGAGATTCGTCGCGGACACGATCACCCGGCAGATCGCCGGTGTGCTGGCCGATCTCGATGCGGCGATCGTCGCCGATACCGTGACGGACGAGCAGTACGACGCGGTCGAGATCGATGTCTACCGCGCGCAGGTCAGTGTCATCGACACGGTCCTCACCGCTGCGACCCGGGTCTTCGACGTCGGCGGCGCGTCGGCGCTCGGCCGGGACCACGGGTGGGATCGCCACTGGCGCAACGCCCGGACACTGTCGAGTCACAACCCCACGCCGAACCGGCTGGTCAGCATCGGCGACCACGACCTCAACGGCACCTCGCCCTATCGGGCGTGGCTCAGCGGCATCGACTTGCGGGGCCGAGGATGAACCTGCTGACCTACGCCTCCCTCGGACTCTCGACGGGCGGCGCCTACGCCCTGGTGGCACTCGGGCTGGTCGCCGCCTACCGCGGAACCGGAGTCATCAACTTCGCCCAGGGCGCGCTCGGCATGTTCGGCGCCTATGTGTTCTGGAAGTCCTATCAGGACGCCGGGATTCCGCTCGGCGTGGCCATCGTGCTCGGTCTGGCGGTGAGCGCGGCCATCGCGATCGCCTTCTTCGCGCTGATCGGCCGGCGCCTGGCACACGCGCCGGCCATCACGAAGATCCTCATCACCATCGGGTTGATGCTCGTCCTGGAGGCCATCGTCCGGATCATCTGGACCAACCACCAGGAGACCGTCGAACCCTTCCTCGTCGGTGGCGGATTCGAGCTCGCCGGAGTCCGAGTTCAGTCGATCAGTCTCCTGCTCGCAGCGGTCGCGATCCTCGCCACGATCGCACTGCACCTTCTGTTCACACGAACTTCGTTCGGACACATCACCACTGCGCTGCGAGACACCGACCTCGGCGCCCAGTCGATCGGTCTCAACCCCCGGCTGTGGGGATCGGTCGCCTGGGGTCTGGCCGGCATCCTCGCCGCAACGAGCGCCATCCTGGTGCTGCCGATCACCCAGCTGTCGCCGACATCGCTGACGACCCTTCTGGTACCCGCACTGGGAGCGGCGCTCGCCGCGCGTTTCACCAGCTTCCCGGTCGCCCTGCTGGTCGGGGTCGGCGCGGGGATCCTGGAGGGTCTGGTGACCGGCCTCGTCAACGCGCAGGTCGCGCGGGCCATCCCGTTCGTGGTCACCCTGGTCGTCCTGCTGCTCATCGCACGGACCGACATGGCGCGGGGAACCCGGGAGGTCAAGGCGGTGTTCCACGTCGGCAGCGGACGTATCCGCTGGCCGTGGGTGGTGACCGGGGCTGTCGTGATCCTGGTGACGATCTTCACCGCGGCCGGAACGGTGGTCGACGCGCTCAGTCTCACCGCCATCTTCGGCCTCGTCGCCCTCGGGATCGTCGTCTCCACCGGTTACACCGGACAGGTCAACGCGCTGCCGCTCGGCGTCGCCGGGGTGACGATGATCGTCTTCGGCGCGGTCAGCCATTCCGGTGCGTCGCTGTATCTCTCGGCCCTCGCCGCGCTTGCGACGGCCGTCGTCGTCGCCTTGGCGCTGAGTGCCCTGTTCGTCAACGCCAAGGTGTACGAGGTGACGATCGGCTCGTTGGCGGTGGCCTCGATCCTGCAGACGGTCGTCTTCTCCGTCGACTGGTTCTTCAACGGCCGGACCGGCTGGACGATCGGTGACACGTCGTTGTTCGGCATCGAAATCAGCAACATCACGGACCCGCACGCCTTCGCGGTCGTCGCCTGGATCGTGCTGCTGCTGGCGCTGGTTCTCGTCGCCAATCTCCGTTCGTCGGCCACCGGCCGCTACGTGTTGTCGGTGCGGCAGGACGAGCGGCTCCCGGCGGCGCTGGGCATCGTCTCGGCCCGGTCCAAGCTGATCGGTCTGGTCGTCTCGTCGACGCTGTGGGGGCTCGCCGGAGTGCTGTTCGCCATCCAGCGGGGGTTCATCTCCAAGGGCGACATCCGTCTCGAAGGGTTCGGTTACTCCGAGTCCCTGGCCCTCATCGCGTTCGTCATCCTCGCCGGGGCAGGCCATCTGACCGGTGCCGTGCTGGCGGGAGCTTTCGCGCCGGGTGGGCTGCTGTCGAATCTGCTGTCGTTCACACCGGACATCAACGACTGGCTGTCGTTGTTCTTCGCCGCCAACATGATCTGGATACTCACCACCGAACCGGACGGGGTGGTCGGTCAGTATCTCCGCCTTCGTGACCGACTGCGGCGTCATCGTGTTCGGGACGATGTGGTCGATCCGCCCGTCCCCGGCGGCGAGCCGGGTCGAGAGAACAGGAAAGTCGATGCCACAGCTTGAAGTTCGGGACCTGTCGGTCGAGATCGGCGGGCACCGAATCCTCTCCGATGTCTCGTTGACCGTCCCGCCACGAACGGTGGTCGGTCTGCTCGGCGCGAACGGGGCGGGCAAGAGCACCACGATCGATGGGATCATCGGGTACCAGAAGACGGTCGCCGGCACGATCTCGATCGACGGTCGTGCGGTCGACCGCTTCGGTGCGGCTCGCCGGGCGCGAGCCGGGATCACCCGCACGTTTCAGGACTACCTCCTGTTCGAGGACCTGACCGTCGAAGAGAACCTGTTGTGCGCGGCCGAGATCGGTGTGCGCAAGATCCTCGCGCGCGACCTGTTCCGCTTCGGCCGGCCGTCGGCCGCCGCGCTGGAGACGGTCGAACGCGTCATCGAGACACACGGATTGGCCAGGTACCGGACGAGTCGCGTCGAACAGTTGTCCCTCGGCTGGCATGCCCGCGTCAACCTGGCCCGTGCTGCGGCGCAGAGTCCACGGGTTCTGCTGCTCGACGAGCCGGCGGCGGCGCTGAGCCTCGATGCGCGGCACGCCGTGGTCGACACGATCACGACGCTCCGCGATCACGACGGTCTGCCGATCCTCCTCGTCGAACACAACCTGGACGTGATCGGTGCCGTCTGCGACCTCGTCTACATCCTGGAGGACGGCAAGGTGGTCGCGTCCGGTCCGACAACCGAGGTGCTCGACAGCGATGAGGTCCGCGCGATCTACTTCGGCGAGCAACCGGATGATGTCGAACTCGAGACTGCGGGAGTCCCGGTATGACCGCCGCAGCGGTCGGTACGTCGACATCGGTCCGAGCCGAGGGACTGAGCGTGTCCGGCCTCACCGTGGACTACGGGAACGGCGCAGGGCTCTGGGACTTCGATCTGCATGTGCAACCCGGTGAGGTCACTTGCGTCATCGGGCGCAACGGGGCCGGGAAATCGAGTGCACTGCTGGGTATCTCCGGGTTCGTGACGCCCGACCGGGGTATCGTCGAGGTCGACGGCACCCAGCTTTCGGGTGCGCCGTATCGACGCTGCCGGGAACACGTGTCGCTGGTGGTGAAGGGCCGATCGCTGTTCGGGAGTCTCACACTCGCCGAGAATCTGGCACTCGCAAGGATCGACGCCGACGAGTTCTTCGGACTGTTTCCCCAGCTGGGGTCACGCCGGGATGTCCCGGCGGGCAGCCTCAGTGGCGGTCAGCAGCAACTGGCGGCGGTCGGCCGCGCCCTGTTGCGCGACGTCCGCGTGGTGCTCCTCGACGAACTGACCTTCGGGCTGAGCCCCGTGGTCCGCGCGCTGATCGCCCGCGTGGTGCGTGAGGAAGCAACCCGCCGTCAACTGGCCGTCGTGGTCGTCGAGCAACACGTCGAGACCGCTCTGGCCATTGCGGACCGCACGCTCGTGCTGTCCGAGGGCCGGACCGTACTCGACCTGAGCACCGACGAACTCGCCGCACAGACCAGTGACGTCGAGAACACCTACCTCCATCCCTGAACGCACTCGCCGGTGCGTCCCGTTTCGAGAAAGTAGTAGTGGCACATCCATGTTCAGAATCAAACTCCCCGTCGCCGCGGTGGCGTCCCTGGCCGTCGCCGCGGGCCTGCTGACGGCGTGCTCGTCGGAGGACACCTCCGACACGATCAATGTCGGCTTCGTCGCGCCGCTGTCGTCGTCGCCGTCGGCGTTCCAGGATCCGGCACTGGCCGCCAAGGTCGCCGAGAAGGCCGTCAACGACCAGGGCGGCATCAACGGCAAGAAGCTCAACGTCATCGTGTACGACACCAAGGGCCAGCCGGCCAATGTCGTCGCGGGCGCGCGCAAGCTGGTGAACGAGGACAAGGTCGTTGCGTTCATCGGTGGGAACAGCAATGACGGCCTCGCCGAGATCGGCAAGCGGGCCGGCGTCGTGAACTGGTTCCCGATGGGTTGCGCCGCAGCCGATGTCGCCAACGAGCTGTCCATGATCGCCGCGCTCAACTGCGCGGGCGCGGGACAGGGTACCTACCTCGGCGGTACCCGATTCAAGCCGCGTAAGGCCGTCTACGTCGCCTTCGCCGGTAATACCCCGTACATCGAGAACGCGAAACTGGGTTACCGCAACGCCGGTGTGGACGATGTCGCCATCGTGGAGGTGCCGCCGGAGACAACGGATTTCGCGCCGATCATCGCGCAGGTCAAGGCGCAGAACCCCGACGTCTGGGGTGGCATGATCTACACGCCCGAGAAGCTGACCTCGCTCATCCGGGCCGCGATCGACCAGAATCTGCGTATCCCGTTGGTACTCAGCAACAATGTGATGGAGGACGCGACCATCGAGCTGGTCTCGCAATCGGGAATCCCGAACTCCGTGGCGCTCGAGAAGGGCGAGGACGCCGAACAGTTCCCCACCTGGAAGCAGTACGAGGAGCAACTCGCGAAGTACGACCCGCAGGGTGAGATCAAGACCCCGCACGACGGCAGTGTGACCACCGACTGGCTCGCGGTCTGGACCTTCGCCCAGGAGGCACGCAAGCTCGACGTCGTCAACGCCGAGACGTTCCGCGAGCACACCACCGGGCTGACCGACTTCCAGACCGATGTCCTGCACCCCATCGACTTCACGATCACCGACGGCCCGGTGCTGACCGCGCCGCGCCAGGCCAACCTGTGGGCCTTCCCGGGGCACATCGCCGGCGGGAAGATCGTCGTGGACAGCAAGGAGCCCTACAGCGCATTCCTGAAGACGCCGGTGAGCTGAGCGCGTAACGCGTCGAGGAGAGTGCGGGATTCGTATCGGAAAGCGATTCGCATCCCGCACTCTGCCGTGAGGCCTTCCCCCGCTGTCACGCCGGGGCTCAGCTCAGCAGCAACCATCCGAATCGCAGGCAGAGCGCCGTGACACCGAGGACCGCGGTCGCGATCAGCCACCGCCGCGTGACTCGTTCGGCGCGCAGATGGTCGTCGCCCGGCCGCAGGTAGACGAACGCCGCAGCCAACGCGCACAAGGCGGCGCCGGCTCCGACGACGATCACCAACGCCAGCATCAGCACACCACCCATCATGCCGATGGCTTCGCCATCGTGCCGTCGGTGAAGCTCTCCAGCGAGGGCCGCACAGTCGACGAATTCGGCCGCACAGTCGACGGATCGGGCCGCACGGTCGACGGCGCAGGCACGAACTCGGCGCTGCGGCTTCTTCCGAAGTCGCAGCGCCGAGTCGGGATCATCGACGACGGGGGATCAGTCGACGTCCTCGCCCACCCACTTGGCGAGCAGATGGTGCATGTGCCGGATCTTGAGTTCCTGGTACGCGGCCATCGGCAGGTACTTCTGGGTGGTGGTCTTCAGGCCCCGGTGCACCTTCGGCATGTTGTATGCGTCCTGATCGAACACACGGGCCGAACTGCCGAGGACGGTGGCGTCGATCCAGGTCTGTTCGGGCGTCAGCCACTGCACCTTCGCGGCCGGCGGGCGCGGCCCGGTGAACGGCGCGAGCAGGTAGACGTCCATGATCGAGGTGTTGTGGTCGTCCCCGTTCGGCCGGAACCGGTAGACGATGCGCTGGTAGGCGCCCCAGGGGTGGAAGTTCGGGAACACCGTGTAGTAGATGCTGTCGAGCGACTCGGCATCGGACATGTTGTCTGCCTTGACATCACCGATGACGTCCCGGAGCCCCTCACGGGCGAGCAGACCGGACATCTCGCGTGCGGTGACGCCGTCGGGCAGCGTGACCATCGGGTCCTCGTCGATCCGCGCATCCACCATCGAGTCGAACATCTCCTGCTCGCTCGGGGTGAACTTGATGTGCGGGCTGGGCACGCCGTTGGCGGTGATCCCGCGATTGAAATTGCCCCAGGTGTCGTACTGACTGTTTGAATCCCCTGTTCCCACAACTCGTTGCGGATGCGTGGTGATGACGTGGAACGCCTCCGAGAACGCCTCTTGGGCGATCTTCCAGTTCGCGTCGATCACCTTCGCGACGTGCGCCTGGATGTACCGGTCCTCGAGTGGCCAGGCCTCGAAATGCTTGCCGAGGTCGCCGAGGAAGCTTGCGAGGGACTCCGACTGCGGGTCCATGTTGATGAAGACGAACCCGCCCCAGGTGTCGACCTTGACCTGTGGGAGGTTCATGGCGTCCTTGTCGACGTGCGGGAAATCCCATTCGCAAGTCATGGATTTCAGCGATCCGTCCAGGTTCCAGCAGAAACCGTGGAACGGGCAGCGCAGGTCGTGTCCGGCGGGACCGCTCTCCTCGCGGAGCGTACGTCCGCGGTGGAGGCACGAGTTGTAGAAGGCACGGATCGACATGTCCTGTCCGCGTACGACGAGGATCGACTTCTCGCAGATCTCGTAGACGTGGGTGTCGCCCGGCTCGGGGATCTCCTCTTCGCGGCACGCCATCTGCCAGACCTTGTACCACATACGATCTCGCTCGAGCTCGTGATACTCACGGCTGATGTAGCGCGAGACCGGGACGAAGTTCTGGTCTTCGAAGAGGTCGTGGGTCTCCTCACGCAGAACCTGAGGGATGGGGTGGGTGTCGGTGTCGAGTAGCCGCTGGTAGCTGGCGACGTAGTCGGCGTGCTCGTCGTCGGATGCCGCCGATCCGGCTGTACGCGTGTCGATCTCGGTCACAGTTTGCCTCCCTCGGCCAGTCGGTTGCTGCGTGCTTCCTCGGCGAGTCGGTCCGCCTGCATCTTCTCCAGGAGCTTCGCCGCACCCATGAAGCGACGGTTCTGGGTGATGGGAACCGGCTCGCGCGGTCCGAGGCCGACCCAGCGGGCCATCTCGGGGTCGACCGATTTCACTTCGCCGTGCAGGTACCGACCTTCGGGGTCGAAGGTGCCGGTCTTGCCGTCCTTGGTGGTGACGAGCACGTTGAAATCCTCGTCGAATTCGTAGATGGCTCGACTCATCGGATGCTGGATCTGACGCATCGGGATCTCCTCGGTGGGGCTGGCGCCTCTTACTTGGCAGCGTATGCACTAACTGTAGCACCGAGAGTGAGCGGCAACACATCGAACTGTATTCGATGTCAAAAAAGGGTCAGGACGAGCGGGCGGCCCAACTGAGCGAATTGGCGACCAGGGACCGGTAACCGGGGTGGGCGAGGGTCGTCGCGGTGTCTCCGGGTTGCAGGTAGACCAGCCGGGAGGCGCCGTTGGTGCGACACCAACCCACCAGCGACGACCCCTCGTCGTGCTGCCACCCCGCCCGCTCGTCCCGCTGCCCGGACATGGCCAGCGCGGTGGAGAAGTGCACGTCGTCGGTCATCGGGGCGTCCGTGCGCAGCAGCGGCGTCACCGAGTCCTCGAACACCTCGCAGAGATACGTCTCGTCGACGAGGTCGAGATGGTCCGGCAGGCCTGCGGTCACCGGGTGCGTGGCGTCCTGGACCGTGATCCGTTGGTCGACCGCATGCCGGTACCCCGAGTCCGGACGCGGCGTCCCGCGCACGGTCCCCGGGCGGTAGAGGTACCGGCCGCCGACGAATTCCGCCCAGTCGTCCCAGTTCGCCCAGCTCGCGATCGCGTGATGAAGGACGACATAGCCGTGCCCGGTCTCGCGGGCTGTCCGCAGGCACTCCCGCAGTGAGTCCGGGGGGTCGTGGGGCTCGGGCAGCGTGCCGGGCATGTCGTAGTGCAACGACACGTCGTGGTCGGCGAGGTCGTCGGGCCCGATCGCGGCATCGGGGTGCTCCCGCCAGGTGACCTCACCGGGCAGGGCGTCGAGGAGATCGGCGAAGGCGGCCCGGTCGTAGGAGTGGCCACCGGTGATCGCGAGGATGCGCATGTTCGAGTCCCACCTGCATCGAAGTAACTGTTTCTGGATTCAAGTTACTCGACAACCCGGGGGATTCGGCTCAGCGTCCTTCGATCATCTTCGTGCAGACGTCGGTGGTCGCGGTGCGCAGGCTGGGGACGGGGATGTCCGACAGTGGCCCGCCCTCGATGCGCAGGGGCTGGATGGCGATGGTCATCGCGATCATCGTCCGGACTCGCAGGGTGCGGGCCGCGTGCTGCGCGGTGGCGGCCCGCCGGCTTGGCGGGTCGTCGCCGGCCGGGAAGTAGTCGAAGGCGCGCCGGATGTGGCGTTCCTCGTATTCCTTGGTCAGCAGGCGGGTGCCCGGGGTCGCGCCGCCGGCCATCTGCAGGAACAGCATGCGGGCCGAGTTGGGGTGCTCGGCGGTCCAGTCCCAGACCGCCGCGACGACGTCCTTGAAGGAATCCGCGCTGGCGGACACATCGTCCGGGCGAGCCGACTGCGCCGCGGCCGAACTCGCATCCATCGCGTAACCGAGCGCGCTCTCGAAGAGTTCCTCTTTGCTGGCGAAGTGGTAATAGACCGCGGTCGGGACCATCCCCGCCTCGGTGGCGATCTCCTGGATGGATGCCTCGGCGAACCCCTTCCGCGAGAAGACGCGGACGGCGGCTTTCACGATGAGGTGCCGGCGGGACGGGCGGTGCGCGGTCGATCCGGGACCGGGTGCGGCCTGCTCCGGACGTTCGGCGTCGTCCTCGTGCTCTGCTGGTGCGCTGTCGGTGGGATCGGCGTCGGGAGCGGCGTCTGCTCCCGGCCCGGCACCTGCTCCCGGATCGGCGGCCGCGAGTGCGACGTCGTCGGCGGCTGGTGTGGAGTCCCAACCGAGCCAGTCGGCATCCGACTCCGACGTGCGGTCGGCCGGCCGAGCGGTCTCTCGCCTCGATCTCGCCATGCGTCCTCCTCGCCGTACTCCTCGTCGCAACCCTGTCGTGGCGGGCACCTCCCGGTTCCGACCACGGCGTGCCAATAGGATGGCACAGCCCGTGGCAGCTCCCGATGCTGTCATGATCTATCGCATGGCGGGCAAGAATCCCTCAGGACGAAGCACTTCCGGCCGACGCGGTGCCGGACGCGCCCCGGCGAGCGCTCCGAGCGGCGGCAACGGCGCGAAGCGGGCCGCGCACCGGCCGTCTCGCCGCGACGTCGTGGTCGAGGCCGCGATGCACCTCTACTCCATGCGGTCGATCGAGGACGTCACCGTCGCGGACATCGCCGCCGAGGCGCAGATGACCTCGGCGGCAGTGTATTACCACTACCCCTCGAAAGAAGAGGTGCTCCTCGGCGGTCTGCGGATCTTCGCCGAACAGATGCTGACCCAGCTGCGCACGGAGATCGACGCCGATCCCGAGGCTTCACTCGGGGACGTGATCATCTCGGTACTCGAGTGGACCGACGCCCACCGCGCGGCGTCGCTGGTGTACTTCGTGCGATCGCCCGGGTGGAGTCTGTCGATCGAGGCGCTGCGGCGGGAGGTGCGCCTGGAGATGCTCGCGATCTTCTCCGCCGAGCTGCGGGTGCGCGACCGCATCACGTCGAAGGCCAAGCAGGCCGCGGCGGCCACGGCGCTCTCCAGCCTCCTGGAAGTGTCCGCGTCGTCCTGGCTGACGGAGGACGTCGTGCTCGCCAACCTGGGCCGACGACGCTTCTCCGACGAGGTGCGCGAGCTCGCCGCAGACATCGCCAGCGTGTGAGATGACATCGATGCGCCTATAGCTTCGACGGTCTGGCGACGATCTGAACTGGCGCTTCGAAACAGTATCTTTATACCGAAATCAGTTTGTGGTTCACTGGAGCCGTGCCCAACCAGACCCGTGCGCGCTCGATCGACCTCGACAATCCGTTCGCCCCGCTGGCCGGACTGTGCGAGCTGGTGCTCATCCGCCACGGCGAGCAGGCGCTGAGCAAGGAACTCAGCGCGGCGGAGACGGTGGACCCCCCGCTGTCCGACCTCGGGCAGCGCCAGGTGCGTGCCGTGGCCGATCGGCTCTCCACCCGAACCGTCGACGCGGTCTACAGCTCACCGCTGCGGCGGGCCCTCGACACGGGCTGGGCCATCGCCGGTCACCACGGTCTTGAGCCGGTCGTCCGCGACACGCTCACCGAGTACGAGCCATGGCAGTCCTTCCCCGCCGACCAGTCGCCGTTCGAGACGCTCCCGCACGACGAGATCTCGCGGATCTTCGCCGAACACATCAGGACCCGTAGCTACGAGCCCTTTCCCTACGCCGAGGATCCGGCGGCCTTCCGGGCACGGGTACTCGGTGAGATCGGCCGGATCGTCGACGCCCACCTCGGCGAACGGGTGGTGATCACCTGTCACAGCGGAGTGATCAATGCCGTGCTCGCCGATGCGCTCGGAAGCGCATTCGACATGCCGGTTCGTGTGCACCACACGTCGGTCAACGTGTTGCGCGGCGCCGACACCCGCCGTGCGGTGCAGTCCGTCAACGACTTCACGCACGTGCTCGACTTCCAGACCGCGGTCGGCCCGATGAACCTCTAATCCGACGCGCCACTGCAAGCAGCCCGACCCGCCAGAACGACCCGAACAGAAGGACCCGACATGGATCTCGACCTCACCGGAAAGCGCGCCCTCATCAGCGGTGCGAGCAAGGGCATCGGCCTCGCCATCGCCAAGACCCTCCTTGCCGAGGGGGCGTCCGTGGGCATCTGCGCCCGTGGCGAAGCCCAACTCAAGACCGTCGCCGACGAACTGTCGGAGTCCGGCACGGTGTTCTGGAAGTCAGTCGACGTCGGCGACTCCACCGCGGTCACGTCCTTCGTCGACGACGCGGCCGAGGCGCTCGGCGGGGTCGACATCGTCATCGTGAACGCATCGGCGATGACCGGTAAGGGGCGCGAGGCCTGGGAGAACAGCTTCAACGTCGATCTGATGAGCCTGGTCGGCTTCATCGAGGCGGCGACACCGCATCTGGAGAAGAGTTCCGCGGCGTCGGTGGTCACGATCAGTACGACGTCGGCGATCGAGGCCGGCCCGATCACCACCGCGAACAGCTATGGCGCGCTCAAAGCCGCGGTGCTGCAGCACTCCTCGGCGCAGGCGCGTGTCCTGGGAGCCAAGGGGATTCGCGTCAACGCGGTGTCGCCCGGCCCGGTCTACTTCGCGGGCGGTCCGTGGGACACCATCAAAGAGCAGCGCCCGCAACTCTACGACGCGGCGCTGTCGTCGGCCGCGCTGGGCAAACTGGCCGCCGCCCAGGACGTCGCCAATGCGGTGACCTTCCTGGCATCTCCGGCGGCCGGCCACATCACCGGGACCAATCTGGTCGTCGACGGCGGCTTCACCAACCGATTCGACTTCTGAGATGAGCACGGACCCGGTCGACACCGCCGACGTCGTCATCGTGGGCGGCGGCTCGGGCGGTTACTCCTGTGCCCTGCGCGCCGCGCAGCTCGGCATGTCGGTCGTCCTGGTGGAGTCCGGCAAGCTCGGCGGCACCTGCCTACACAACGGCTGCATCCCGACGAAGGCGCTCCTGCACGCCGCGGAGATCGTTGAATCCGTCCGGTCCGCAGCCGATTTCGGGATCAAGGCCTCCCTCGACGGTGTCGACATCACCGCGGTGCACGCGTACAAGCAGAAGGTGGTCGACGGCCTGTACCGCGGACTCGAGGGACTGATCGCCTCCCGGCAGATCCGTGTGGTGCGGGGTAGTGGCCGCGTCGTCGGGGACCATACGGTCGCAGTCGATCTGGTCGATGGCGGGACGTCGAGGCACCGGGGCGAGGCCCTCGTCCTCGCCACCGGGTCGCAGTCGCGCACCCTCCCGGGGATCGAGATCGGCGGCCCGATCATGACCAGCGACCTTGCGCTGGAGCTTGACTCGATCCCGAAGTCGGCGATCGTCCTGGGCGGGGGTGTGATCGGTTGCGAGTTCGCAAGTCTCTGGGCCTCACTCGGCGTCGAGGTCACCGTCGTGGAGGCGGCGCCGCGACTACTCCCGACCGAGGACGACTGGTCGTCGAAGCAACTGACGCGGGCCTTCCGTAAGCGCGGCATCACCGTTCGTGCCGGCGTCGCGCTCTCCGCGGCACGGGTCGCCGAGGCCGGCGTCACCGTCGATCTCGCCGGCGAGTCGGGACCGTTGCACGCCGACATCCTGCTGGTAGCGGTGGGGCGTGGTCCGCGGACGGCCGGTCTCGGGCTCGAGGAGGCGGGTATCCGCATCGACCGTGGATTCGTTGTCGTCGACGACGCCCTGCAGACCAGTGTGCCGGGGATCTATGCCGTCGGCGACATCGTGCCGGGACCGCAGCTTGCCCATCGCGGGTTCGCGAACGGCATCTTCGTCGCCGAGCAGCTGGCCGGCCTCGATTGTGTGCCGGTCGCCGACAGCGGGATTCCGCGCGTCACCTACTCCCACCCCGAGGTGGCGTCGATCGGGTTGACCGAGGCCGAGGCCGTCGAGCGGCACGGCGACGTCACGACCGCCGTCTACGACCTGGGCGGTAACGGGAAGAGTCGCATCCTGCAGACGTCGGGCGGGGTGAAGGTGGTCCGGGCCGGGGCCGATGGACCCGTCGTGGGCATCCATCTCGTCGGTGATCGCGTCGGCGAGCTGATCGGTGAGGCGCAACTCATCTACAACTGGGAGGCGACCGCCGACGACGTGGCGGGCCTGGTGCATGCGCACCCGACCCAGGCCGAAGCGCTCGGCGAAGCGCACCTCGCACTGGCCGGTAAACCCCTGCACGCACACGCCTGAGATTCTCGAGGAGCGGTATGTCCGGACCCGCCGGCCGTCTCGACGCGGTCGTCATCTGCGGTGGGCAATGGCACGACTTCGACTACGCCAGACTGCATCTCCTCGTTTTGCTCGCCGATCACGAGACCGTGCGGACGAGAGTTTTCGACGACTACGAGGGTGCGTCCACCGCCATCGACGACGCGGATCTGCTCATCACCTACACGTGCAACCGAATCCCGGGCGAGGCCGCGCAGCGGTCCCTCACGGAGTTCCTCGCACGAGGTGGCCGGTGGCTTGCGTTGCACGCCACCAACTCCGCGATCGAGCCGACGCCGCCGGGGTCGCCGAGCAAGTACGTCACCCCGCGCACCATGGGCGTGTTGCCGCAGCTCGTCGGTAGTCAGTTCCTGGGGCATCCGCCGATCGCGCCCTACCGGGTCGAGTTCACCGATCCCGACCATCCGCTCGTCGCCGGGGTCGAGCCGTTCAACGCCGTCGACGAACTCTACGTCAGCGAACTGTTCGAACCGATCGAGGTGCTCGCGCACACACGGTTCGTCGGTGAGTCAACAGGTTTCGCGGAGGGACACACGACCTCCGACGACCCTCTGCCGGTCCTCTACCTCAAGAAGCACGGCGCCGGAACCGTCTGCTACTTCACTCTCGGGCACTGCCGCGGCCGGTTCGACGTCCAGGATCTGGGTATCGACGACCTCGGACGTGTCGACCGCGGGAGCTGGGAGGTGCCGGAGTATCGCACCATCCTCGGCCGCTGTGTGGAATGGGCGGTGCGCGGGACTCTTGAGTTCCGCCGAGAGCAGGGCTCCCCGGAGGCGGCCGCCCGGCCGTCGATCTCGGCAAGCGGCGCGCATCATTCGGGGAGGTTCGAGAAGAATTCGTCTCCGTGAGCAGAGTCGAAGGGCAATACGCCCTTCGATCACACTGAGGTGGACGCGTTTTCCACGTGACGACGCGGCACCCGCGCCCTGCGGGCCGAGCTTGCGGGCGTCTCTCCCCGCTCCCTAATCAGAAAGGACCACGTAATCCCTGGTCCCTGAGGTGTGAGGAGCGCAAGCGGCTCGCTTCGCTCGCACCTCAGGGAGCAAGGATTTCGGACGCTCCACGAGTGTTCTTTCGTAGTCCACGACGGACGCCAGGCCGCAGATACTGAGGAGCGAGCGTGCGGCGTCACCCTCCCCACTCCCTGAGGAGCGAGCGTGCGAGCGTCACGAAGGGTTTGCAGTCTCGGTCGCGGGACCTTTCGTGGCTCGTCGACCTCGACGCGCTCCTTCGTCGCTTGCTCGGCCCGGCGGCTCGCGGTCCTCGCACCTCAGGGATCCGGAACAGGTGTCTCGCACCTCAGGGAGCCGCTGAGTTCGGTCAGTAGGACGCGGTACCGCCGTCGACGCTGAGGATGGCGCCGGTGATGCCGGCACCCTCGTCGGAGGCGAGCAGCATCGCCATCGCGGCGACCTCTTCGACGGTGTTGGGGCGCTTGATCGACGATTCCTGTGAGAACAGGTCGACCATCTCCTCGAAGCTCATGCCCATCGCCGCCGCGGTCTGCGGGCCGTTGTTCTTGATGATGTCGGTGATGACGAGCCCCGGGCAGATCGCGTTGACGGTGATGCCCTGTGTACCCACCTCGCGTGCAATCGATTTGGTCATGCCGTTGATCGCGTGCTTGGCGGCGACGTATGCGGTGAACACCGGCTTGCCCTGCTTGCCCTCGACCGAGGAGATGTTGATGATCCGCCCATAGGAGTTGGGGATCATGTGCTGAAGTGCGCGGCGGGTGGCCCAGAAGTTCGAGTTCAGGTTCCAGTTCAGAACGAGGTTCCACTCCTCGTCGGACAGCTGCGCGGTGGGTTGCAGGTCGTTGGCTCCACCGGCGTTGTTCACCAGGATGTCGATGCGACCGAAGGTGGCCACGGTCTGCTCGACGAAGTCCTCGACATCGGCCTGCACGGTCACGTCGCCGGGGAAGAAGGCAGCCCGGTCGCCAACGCCGAGATCGGCCAGAGCTTTATCGCCCTTCTCCTTGGACCGGCCGTTGAGTGCGACCTTCGCGCCCTCCGCCAGGGCGGCCTCGGCGATCCCGCGGCCGATTCCCTGGGTCCCGCCGGTGACGGCAACAACTTTGTCCTGCAACTTCATCGAACGTCTCCTTGATTCCTGTACGAGAGACCGAGACGAGTTACTTGCCAACGCCTACAGTCTTGCAGGTAGAGTGTCACACATCACAGCTCACGTGTATACCCTGTAAAGAAACTATGGCCGCCAGCCCCGCGCGGTCCCAGCAGAGACGAGAACGACATGTCCGAACAGCGCTGGTTGGTCGACACCGAACCGAGTGCACGTCTACCCATCTACACGCGGCTCAACGCCAGCGATGTGCTGTCCGATCCCATCACGCCGCTCGGCGCCGACCTCGGGTGGATTCAGAACATCCTGCCGGGCTGGAACGCCGGCTACGCGTTCCACGGCAGCTACTCGCTGGTGGAGAAGCCGGACGTCGCCGCCTCGTCGGGGATCTTCTACGGACACCTGTACATCAACCTGTCGATGTCGCGGCTCGTGGGCATCCGCGGCGGTCTCTCGGTCGAGCTGGTCGACCAGCTGTTCTACGGCGGCGACCCGGACATCCCCGAGTACGTCGGCCACCCCGACGACGAGAATGCCGATGCCAGTGCGCGATTGGCTGCTCGCAATGCCTGGATCCTGTCGACCGAGGCGTTTCCGGAACTCGACGAGGACCGGGAGTTGGCCGATCGACTGCGCACCGAACGTCCCGATCTCGCGAGCCTGACCCCCGTCGCGCTCGTCGCCCGGGCGCGGTCGGTCATGCCTCTCGAGCGCGCCGCGTGGCGCGGTGAGGTCGCCGCGACCAATGGCGCGGCGGTCGGGCCGTCGGTGCTCGGCCAGCTCCTCGGGCCCGACAACCAGGACCTCATCGTCACCCTCGTGGGTTCGGCGGGCGACGTCGATTCGGCCCTGCCGTCGTTCGCGCTCTGGGAGCTGGGACGGATGGTGCGCGCCGACGAGCGCCTGACCGAGGCGTTCGATCAGGGAATCGACGGCATCGCGGCTCGGGTGGCCGGGGTCGATCCGAAGTTCGACGCGTCGTTCGCGGACTTCCTTGCCGAGTTCGGCTACCGGGGGCCGAACGAATGGGATCTCGGCTCGACGTCGTGGGAGACCAAACCGGAGTTGGTGCTCGGGCTCATCGACCGCCTGCGCCTGCAGGAGGATTCCGCGTCGCCGACCGCACGGCTGGCCGAGCATGCGGGCGACACCGACGCCGCCCTCGAACGTGCACGAGCGATCGTCGGCGACGACGCGGAGGCACAGGCGACGCTCGACGCGGCTCTCGCCTCGGCACGTCGCTTCGCGGCCTGGCGCGAGCGGGCGAAGACCAACTGCATCAAGGTGCTGCACGAGGCGCGAGTCCCGTTGGCCGAGCTGGGCCGACGGCTCCACGAGCAGGGTCACCTGGCCGCCGCCGACCACGTCTTCATGGCGGTCGACGAGGAACTGGACCTCCTCGCCAGCGAGCCGTCCGCGCTCACCGACACCCTCGCCGAACGGCACCGTGCCTGGAAGGGGCTGTCCGGTCTGGATCTGCCGACCTTCCTCGACACCCGTGAGCCGTTGCCACCGCTGTCGAGTCTGCGTCGCAAAGATCAGGTCGAGGTGGATCAGGTGACATCGGGTGAGGTCCTACAGGGTTCCGGGGCATCACCGGGAGTGGTGCGCGGACGGACCCGCACCATCACCTCGATGGACGACCTGGACAGCTTCGAGGTGGACGAGGTCCTGGTGGCACCGCAGACCGATCCGTCCTGGACACCGCTGTTCATGGTGTCCTGCGCGGCCATCACCGACGTCGGCGCCATGGGGTCGCACGCGATGATCGTCAGCCGGGAGCTCGGGATTCCCTGTGCTGCCGGTGTTCCGGCAGCAACCCGTCGGATCCCCGACGGCACGCTGGTCGAGGTCGACGGGTCGAAGGGCACGGTCACCATCCTCGAATTGCCGGCCACGGCGCAGAGCTCATGACCAGCGGCGTGACGACGACCACACGGGCGGTCTTCCTTCGGAAGCGTCCCGACGCCGGTGTACCGAAGCCGGAGAACTTCGAGGTCCGCGAGACCGACGTCGGCCCCGTGCGGGGCGACCAGATCCTCGTCGAGAACCGCTACATGAGCGTGGATCCGTCCATGCGGGGGCGGCTCGGCACCTCTGAGATGCACTACACCACCAGCTTTGTCGAAGACGCGCCGCTCGACGGTTCGGCGATCGGAGTGGTCGTCCGTGGCAACGACCGGATCCCGGCGGGCGCCTGCGTCCGGCATCGTCTGGGCTGGCGCGACCTCGCCGTTGTCGATGTCGACGCGGCGGCGGTCATCGAACCGCGCGGAGTGGATCTGCATCACTGGCTGGGCGTGCTCGGGCAGCCGGGGTTTACCGCCTACTGCGGTCTTCTCCGTGCCGGCGGCCTCCGGGCCGGTGATGAGGTCTTCGTGTCCGCGGCCGCGGGTGCGGTCGGCAGCGCGGCAGGGCAATTCGCGCGACTACTGGGCGCGAGTCGCGTCATCGGCAGCGCGGGAGGCCCGGCCAAGGCGGCGTTGCTGACCGAGCGACTGGGATTCGACGCGGCGATCGATTACCGCTCCGAACCGGTGGCCGACGGTTTGCGCCGGGTCTCGGACGGAATCGACCTGTACTTCGACAACGTCGGCGGCGATCACCTGATCGCAGCGCTGCACCGCCTCCGAATGAACGGGCGGGTCGCTCTGTGCGGGATGATCTCGGCCGTGGGCGACGACCGACCGCCGGTTGATCATCTGATGCAAGCCATCCTTAAACGGATCACGTTGACCGGGTTCATTGTTCGTGATCACGAGGACCTCCGAGCGGAGTTCGAGGATCGCGTCCTCGGTTGGCTGGCGGCCGGCGAGCTCGTGGCCGAGTCCACGATCCACCGCGGCATCGACAACGCGGTCGAGGCGTTCCTGGCGATGCTCGACGGCGGCAACGTCGGAAAGATGCTCGTCGAACTCAACTGATCGACGCTGATATCCAGAGAGCCCGGTACGCGATGCGTTCCGGGCTCTCTCGTCGTGCCGACCGGTCAGACGATGTCGAGGGTGTCGAGGACCCGTGCGGCATGGGTGTCGTCGCCGTGGATGCTCACGTGGTCGCGCCAGGGGGAGCGGGTTGTGCCCCAGAGGACGAAATCGGCTGCGGAGGAGGTGATCACGGTGTCGGTGCGCTCGAGACCGGAGCCGACCGAGAGCAGCGTCGCACCGGGGTGCAGCGACCATTCGCCACCTCCTGGTCCGGTGAGGCGCAGTCCGATGGTGCGGCCGTCCAGGGCGGTGTTCACCGTGGGGCACATCTGCGGCAACCCGGCGAGCATCCAACCGATCGCCGCACCCAGCAACGCTTCCTGGCTGCCGTCGACCGGGCGGGACACCGGGCCCTCCGGCGCGAGGAGGTCGACGTACATGTGACACCACATGTCGAAGGCAAACGCATCGGAGAGCTGATGTGTCTCATAGGTTCCCAGGTCGGTGAGGGTCATCGGCGTGGACGCGATCGCGGGATCCTGCATTGCCGACAACACGTCCATGGCCGGGCCCACCGTGCTGAGGAACTCATCGGCGACCTGGGTGGGGGTCCAGTCCCATCGCTCGTCGACGAGACGGTCCTGGAGTTCCTCGGCGGTCGTCGGGGGTGGGACGGACGGATCGGGTTCGGCCGGGTTCACGATCGCGGCGAAGTTCGAACCCGTGTGTGCCACCAGATTTTTGACCGACCAGCCGGCGCACCGACTCGATGCCGACCACTCGGCGGGGGTCAGACCGCGGATGATGGATGCATATTCGGCGGCGAGTGTTCGGCTCGCCTCCACGCCGGCATGGCTCATGAGGTCTCCTGGAATCGACGATCGTGATGTGTTGCACATCACTGCGATACCGGAAGAGTAACAGGTTTTTGTGTAAAGAAACCTGGAGTCAGCCAAGATGCGCTGTCTCGTTGACCGATTGCACCACGAGGCGGCCGGAGCGGGTGACCGCGATGCGTGACACCGACGTGTAGGCCGGGTTGAAGAAGAATGGCGACGGCGCCCGGAGGATGTCGCTGAGGAGAGTGTTGATGACGCCTCCGTGGGAGACCAGGACCGACAGCTCGCCGGGTGCGGCTGCCGCGGCATCGAGCACCGCCGAACGCATCCGGGCCGCGGTGGCGTCGCGGTCGTAGTCGGGGACGAAGTCGTCGTACCGGCCCTCGGCGAACGCCCGGCCGCGGTCGGTGGCGGCGATGGCCTCCGGGGTCGCGTAGACCGCGCGATCGCTGTCCCATTCACGCAATCGCTCGTCGACCCGGACATCGAGTCCGAGCGGTTCGGCGGCGTGCCGCGCCGTCTCGTGCGCGCGCATGTACGAGCTCGCGACCACTTGCACGACAGGGAGTCCGCGCAACCAGCTACCGAGTCGCCGGGCCTGGTCGACCCCCTCGGGCCCCAGGCCGGGATCCGGACCGGCCGGTCCGCCCGGCAGCCCGTGCCGTACCAGGATGATCTTGCTGGCCGCGGCCACCGTCTCGTGACCGTCGGTGGTCGCCTGTCGGAGGGACGTGGCGCCGCGGGTCTCGGCGTCGGAGGTCGTGATGCCCGTCATCGGGCGAGCTCCCCGTCGAACCCGGTGGCAGCGAGCGCGTCTCGGCCGGAGTCGAACGGAACGCCACGCAGATGCGCGGTGTCGTTGACGGAATCGACGACGAGGACCCCGGAGTCGAGCCGGCGCACCCGCGCGACGCTGGTGTAGGCGGGGTTGTGCCAGAACGTCTTCGGCATCTCCAGCACATCCGCCAGGGCGGCGTTGATGATCCCGCCGTGCGCAACGGCAACTATCCGGCCGCTGTCCCGGAGAGCGAGTATCTCCTCGAGTGCCGAACGCGCGCGTCGCCGGAAGGCTGGCAGATCGAGAGACGGCACGTACTCCTCGTACCGCCCGGAACTGACGGCGAGGAGCCTCGGGTCGTCGGCAGCCATGTCCTCGACGGCGGTGTAGTCCTCCGGCGAGATGTCGTCGTCCCACTCGCGGAGGTCCTCGAGCACCCGGTCCACGTCGCGGGAGAGTTCCGCGGCGATCACCCGGGCGGTCTGCAGCGCCCGGGAGTACGGGCTCGCGACGATCAGGTCGATCTCGTCGTGCCGCAGCCAGGTCGCCAGGCGCCGGGCATCGTCGATCCCCGCGGGTGCCAGTTCGGGATTGCGGATTCCGGAGACCGGCTGGCCGTGCCGGACGAACAGGATCTCGATCATGTGTGCCTCTCGGTGTGCTCAGCCGGTGATGGTCCGGTCGGAGTCCCAGTACGGACGCCGTAGCGCCTTCTTGTCGAGCTTGCCCATCGCGTTGCGCGCCAGATCGTGAACGACGACATAGTGTTTGGGGCATTTGTACGAGGCCATCGACTCCCTGGCGAAGGTGCGGATCGCCTCGACATCGGGTTCGGTGCCCGCGGTCGGGACGACGAGTGCGAGCAGCGCCTCGCCCAGGTCGGCGTCGGGTACCCCGATCACCGCGACCTCGGTGACGTCCGGGTGCCCGCGCAGCACCTGTTCGCTCTCCGCCGGGTACAGATTCACGCCGCCGGAGACCACCATGTCGGCCACGCGGTCGGTGATGTAGACGAAGCCGTCCTCGTCGACATGCCCGACGTCGCCGAGCGTCGCCACGCCGGGGAGAATGTAGGCCCTGGCGGTCTTCTCCGGGTCTCCGTGATAGGTGATCTCGCGACCCGCCGGCGTGCGGAAACCGAGGACGCCGGTCTCACCCGGTCCCAGGACCTCCCCGTCCGAGCCGACGACCACGACCTCGAACGGGTCGATTACGCGACCGACCGAACTCGGGTGGGCGAGCCATTCGTGAGAGTCGATCTTGCAGACGGTGCCGATCTCGCTGCCGCCGTACGACTCGATCAGAACCGGTCCGAACCAGTCGATCATCGCGCGTTTCACCTCGGCGGGGCACGCCGAACCGGTGTGCGCCACATAGCGGAGGGACCCCACGTCATACGACGACCGGGTCTCCGACGGCAGGGCGAGCAGGCGCTGGAAGTGTGTCGGGACCATCAGCGTCGACGCGACGCGGTGGGTGCCGATGAGGTCCAGGATCCTCTCGGCGTCGAAGCGGCCGAGGATGACGACCGGCTCACCCGACAACAGATGCCGGATGGAGGTGAGCGGGCCGTTGTGCTGGAGCGGGCCGACGACCAGATGCGGACCGGCGGGGTAGCCGGACCGTGCCGCCACCGCGGTCTGGAATGCGGCCGCGTCCGGCGCGGGACCGGGCAGCCAGCGGACCTCGGTGCCGCGCGCCCGGCCGGTCGTCCCGGAGGTGTACACCAGCGGCGGCCGTGCCGGACGTTCGGAAAGGTCGGTCGGCGGGTCCACCGGCGTCGCGACCAGGTTCTGCCACTCCAGGTGGGCAACCGCGGCCGGGAGCCGGACCGGATCGTCGATGCTGTGGGTGATCACTGTGGTCAGGCTCCCGGTGGCGGCGGCGCCGGCCGCCGCTTCGAACCCGGCCGGCCCGGTGATCACGGCGGCGCAACCGGCATCGGCGAACTGATCGGCCATCTCGCGCGCCGTGAGCTGGCGGGACACCGCGACGGCTCCGATGCCCGCGCCGATGGCGGCGACATGGGCGAGCAGGGTCTCCACCCGGTTCTCGCCGACGATGGCGATCCGATCGTCGGGGGAGGGGGCCACCGCGCGCAGCGCGCCGGTCAGACGTTCGAGAGATGTGGCGACGGTCTGCCAGGTCAGGGCAGCGGAGTCGTCGGACAGTGCGAGGGCATCGGGGTCGGCCGATGCCCGATCACGGATCCGGTCGAGCATCGTCTCACCACTCCTTCTGGGTGGCCGGCTCGTTGCGCTCCCGGTGCCGGCCTGAACGGGTTGTCGTGCGCACTCATCGTGGGGTTAACTGGACACCAAGTCAAGTAACGGTCCACCTAAGCCGAATCGGATCGACTAACTTGATAGTGATTCTACTAACAATCGTCTACAGTGGTGACACATACTGCAGGCGAGATCAACTAAGTCCGCGGTCGCGCGGCAACCATCAGCCGCCCCACCTGCACAGTCAGCACAGAGAGGTGTCATGGTGACCACCACCGAGACCAGCGTCGCAGCCGCGACCGACCGGCCGACCCGGCCTCCGGAGCCGATGCCCGGCCGGGACGTCGTCCTCGACCTGCACCGCCGCATGGTGCGCATCCGGCAGTTCGAGACCGAGGCCGGAAAGCTGATGGAGGGCGGCAAGCTCCCCGGCTTCCTGCACCTCTACGTCGGACAGGAAGCCGTCGCGGCCGGTGCGATGAGCAACCTGCGCGACGACGACCAGATCTCGTCGACCCATCGCGGCCACGGGCATGCCGTCGCCAAGGGCGCACAGTTCCGCCAGATGTTCGCCGAGCTCTTCGGGCGTGTGGACGGATACTGCAAGGGCCGTGGCGGATCGATGCACATCAACGACCTCTCGATCGGCATGCTCGGCGCCAACGGCATTGTCGGCGGCGGTATCCCGATCGCGGTGGGAGCCGCGTTCGCGGCCAAGTACCGCGGTGACGACTCGGTCGCGATCCCGTTCTTCGGCGACGGCGCGAGCAACATCGGCGCCTTCCACGAGGCCGCCAACCTGGCCGGCATCCTCGAACTGCCGGTCGTGTTCGTCTGCGAGAACAACGGGTACGCCGAGTTCACCGCGCTGAGAAACCACATGAAGCTCGAGAACGTGGCCGACCGCGCCGCCGCCTACGCGATGCCGAGCGAGATCTGCGATGGCATGGACGCCATCGAGGTGCGCGCGGCAGTCGGGCGGGCCGTCGAACGTGCCCGCAACGGCGGCGGACCGTCGCTGGTCGAGGCCAAGACCTACCGCTACTACGACCACCAGGGCGTGAAGGGTCTGCGCAAGACCTACCGGACCCAGGACGAGGTCGAAGCCTGGAAGGAGCGCGACGCCATCAAGCTGCTCGAAGCGCGCGCCGTCTCCGAAGGCGTGGCGACCGAGGCCGAGTTCGCCCAGATCTGGGCCGAGGTCGACGCCGACATCGTCGAATCCGTCGCGTTCGCCGAGAACAGTCCGTATCCCGATCCCGCCGACATCGCGCTCAACGTCTACAGCGTCTGACCCGGAGAAGCCGAGAACATGTCCACTGCAACAGAAACCATCGCAACAGAATCCGGCGCAACAGAATCCGGCGCAGACAACGCGGCCCCGGCAGCGCGGTCCACCACCTACGTCAAAGCCTTCAACGAGGGTGTCGCGCAGGTGATGCGCGAGAACGATGACGTCTTCGTGATCGGTGAGGACGTGGCCGCCTACGGTGGCGTCTTCCACATGTACGACGGCCTGCTCGCCGAGTTCGGCGAACGTCGCATGGTCGACACCCCGATCGCCGAGATGGGCCTGATCGGCCTGGGCGTCGGGGCCGCGGCCCGCGGTCTGCGGCCGATCGTCGACATCATGTTCATGGACTTCCTCGCCGTCGCCCTGGACCAGGTCGTGAACCAGGCGGCGAAGATGAAGTTCATGTACGGCGGCGAGGTCAAGGTGCCCATGGTCATCGCCGTTGCGTACGGCGCGGGCGTGAGCGCCGGCGCGCAGCACTCGCAGAGTCTGGAGACGTGGCTCGCGCACACTCCGGGGCTCAAGGTCGTCATGCCGTCGAATGCCCGGGATGCCAAGGGATTGCTGGTGTCCGCGGTGCGCGACGACAACCCGGTCGTGTTCATGCTCAACAAAGTCCTGCTCGGTTCGCGCGGTGAGGTTCCGGAGGAGATCTACGAGATCCCGATCGGCGAGGCGGCTGTGCCGCGCACCGGTGACGACGTCACCATCGTGGCCTTCGGCCGGATGGTGGCCGAGGCGCTGAAAGCCGCGGATACGTTGGCCGAGAACGGAATATCCGCCGAAGTCATCGACCCCCGGTCGGTGCAACCCCTCGACACCGCCACGATCGTCGAATCCGCGCGCAAGACCAACCGCATCCTGGTGGTCCACGAGGCGGTGACCTTCGGCGGGATCGGTGCCGAGGTCGCGGCGCAGATCCAGGAAGAGGCGTTCGACCATCTCGACGCGCCCGTGCTGCGCATCGGCGCGCCGTTCACGCCCGTGCCGTTCAGCACTCCGCTGGAGAAGTCCTACGTCCCCGACGCGGACCGGATCGTCGCCGGAGCCCGTCGGCTGCTGGAAAGGAACTGATCGTGGCCTTCCAGATCGTGCTGCCCAAACTCGGTCTCACCATGCAGGAGGGTGTGATCGGCGGCTGGGTGGCCACCCCGGGTCAGCGGGTCTCGCTGGGCGACACCCTGTTCCGGGTCGAGACGGACAAGGTCGACGTCGACGTCGAGGCGGAGGGCGAGGGGGTGCTGGCCACCGCGGCGGAGGCGGGTGCCGTGCTGCCTGTCGGTGCCGTCGTCGGATGGCTGCTCGCCGAGGGGGAGTCCGTGCCCGAGGACGGCGCGTCGCCCGACGGTGATGCGGGACAGGGGGCAGCCGCTTCATCCGCCGCCTCGACGCCGACACCGGCCGCCGTGCCGGTGAACGGGGTCGGCACGGCGGGCGGACGGCTCAAGGCCTCGCCGAACGCTCGACGCGTCGCCGCCGAGGCCGGCGTCGACCTGCAGACACTCACCGGTACCGGCCCCGGTGGCCGTATCGTGTCCGAGGACGTCGAGGACTTCCTCGCCCGACCGCTGCCGGGTGAGGCGCCGGCGGAGCGACCGTCGGCTGCCGTCGAGCCCGGCGCGACCGCCGGATTCGTCGGTCCGGTGGTGCGCAAGCTCGCCGCCGAACTCGGCGTCGATCTCGCGACCGTGACCGGTAGCGGAATCGGTGGACGGATCACCCGCTCCGATGTCGAACGCGCCGCGGGCGAAGGCCGTTCCACCGCAGCACGATCGGCCGCACCGTCACGCGCGGGGCGGACACCGGACGGGCCACGACCCGGCGACGTGATCCCCCTGCGCGGCATGCGAGGCGCGATCGCCCGGAACATGATGGACAGCCTGCACTCGATGGCGCAGCTCACCCACGGTTACGAGGTCGACGTCACCGAACTGGTCGCCACGCGCTCGGCACTCAAGGCCGAAGCGGCCGACACCGACCGCGGCGCGCCGAGTCTCAACGACTTCGTCGTCCGGGCCGCTGCCCTCGCGCTGCGTGACCATCCGTTGCTCAACGCGGGAATCGTCGACGATCAGATCGTCGTGGCCGATCGCATCGACGTCGGTCTCGCCGTGGCGGTCGACGGTGGGCTCGTGGTCCCGGTCGTCCGTGGTGCGGACCATCTGTCGGTGATCGCGATCGCCGAGCGGACCCGGGAGCTGGCGACCGCGGCGCGTGGTGGCACGCTCGGATTGAACGACCTCGAGGGGGCCACCTTCTCGGTCAGCACGCTCGGGGCCTACGGCGTCGACTTCTTCACCCCGGTCATCAACCCGGGCAATGTCGCGATCCTCGGCGTGGGCCGCGTGAAGGACGGATTCCGCTGGGAGGGCGACACTCCGGTGCGGACCCAGGTGCTCACGCTCAGCCTGACGTTCGATCACCGCGCGGTCGACGGGGCGCCGGCGGCCGAGTACCTGCGCACGGTGGGACAGATCCTGGGGCGACCGCTCACCCTGCTGTCCGGGAACTGACCGTGGGACCCACGACGCCACCCCTCGTCGACGAGTCGCTGTTCGCGCAGCTCGATCCGCCGGTTCTGGCCGGCTCCGACTGCGCGGACTGCGATGTCGTCGTCTTTCCCGCCGTCACCCGCTGCCCCGGCTGCGCCGGCACCGCGGTGTCACGCGTGGCTCTGCCGCGGCGAGGCACCGTGTGGACCTGGACGGAGCAGGCGTTCGCGCCGAAGCCGCCGTTCCGAGTGCCGGATTCGGGCTTCGAGCCATTCGTCGTTGCCTACGTGGACCTGGGGTCTGTGCTGGTGGAGTCGCGGGTTCTCTCCGAGGTCGCGATCGGAGACGAGGTCGAGCTGCGGCTGTGGGCGCTCGACGACTGCACCACCTTCGCGTTCGAGAAGGTCGCGGCATGAGTCGCGCAGAGGTCCACATCGTCGGCGCCGGAATGCACGCCTTCGGCCGGCACGGGGACATCAGCGGCATGGACATGGGCGAACACGCCCTGCGCGCCGCCCTCGCCGACGCCGGATTGGGCTGGGAGTCCGTCGACGCCGCGGTCGGCGGCAGCAACGTCTCCGGTAAGCCGGATTCACTGGTCAATCGCCTCGGTCTGACCGGTATCCCATTCGTGACCGTCAAGAACGGTTGTGCCACTGGCGGTGTCGCGCTCGCGACCGCCACCGACATGATTCGTTCCGGTCGCGCCGAGATCGTTGCGGTCGTGGGCTTCGACAAACACGAACGCGGGGCGTTCGGTTCCGACCCGGCCGCCTATGGGCTGGGGCCGTGGTACGCCCGTTCCGGAATGATGGTCACCACCCAGTACTTCGCGATGAAGACGCGCCGGTACTTCGCCGAACACGGTCTCGACGAATCCCTGCTGGGCGCCGTCGCCGAACGGGCCTTCGCCAACGGCGCCGTGCACCCGATGGCGTGGCGTCGAAAGCCGCTGTCCGAGGCCGAGATCCTGTCCGCAGCGCCGGTCAACAGTCCGCTCACCCAGTACATGTTCTGCTCGCCCGGCGAGGGCGGGGTGGCCCTGATCCTCGCCTCCGGCGAGCGTGCTCACGACCTGTGCGACACGCCCGTCCGGTTGGCCGCGGCGGAGGTGCGTACCCGACGCTTCGGATCGTTCGAGGTGTTCTCGCCGTGGTTGGCTCCACTGCCGGTGCACAGCCCCAGCATCGACGCGGCGGCTGCCGCGTTCGCCGTCGCCGGTGTCGGACCCGCCGACGTCGACGTCGCGCAGGTGCAGGACACCGACAGTGGTTCGGAGGTCATTCATCTCGCCGAGACCGGACTGTGTGGGCATGGCGAACAGGACGAGCTGATCCGGTCCGGCGGTACCGACGTCGACGGCCGCACGCCCGTGAACACCGACGGCGGTTGCCTCGCCAACGGCGAGCCGATCGGGGCTTCCGGATTGCGGCAGGTCCACGAGGTCGTCCGCCAGCTGCAGGGGCGTGCCGAGGGGCGACAGGTGCCGGGCAACCCGGAAGTCGGATTCACACACGTCTATGGCGCGCCGGGGCTTTCGGCGTGCACCGTTCTGACTGTTTGAGGAGGAAGCCGATGTCGGCACCGGCACAGACGACCGTCGATGCGGGCGGATCGGACCTCGATGCGTTCCGTGCGGAGGTGCGGGACTGGCTCGCCACGGTCGCCGCGCCGCGCTCGGCCACCATCCGGGGTCCGGCCGACCTGGCGGTGTTCCGGAATCTGTCCGACGAGCAGGAACAGCAACTGCTGGATGCGGCGCGGAACTATCGCCGACAGCGGTTCGACGCCGGATACGGCGCCCTCACCCTGGCGCCGGAGCATGGGGGACGCGGACTGCCCGCGTCGTACGCCGCCGAGGTGGCCCGCGCCGAACTCGAGTTCGAGGTCCCGCGGTCGACCGAACTGATCAGTGTCACAACCGGATTGGTCGGCCCCGCGGTTGCGATGTTCGGCACCAGGCGCCAGCGCGCGGACTATGCCACCCCGTTGTTGCGCACCGACCTGTTGGCCTGCCAGCTCTTCAGCGAGCCCGGCGCCGGATCCGATCTGGCGTCGCTGTCCTGCCGCGCGGTGCGTGACAGCGACGGGTGGCGCATCGACGGGCAGAAGGTCTGGTCGTCGGGAGCCCGCTTCGCCGATCTCGGCATGCTGCTGGCCCGCACCGACCCCGACCTGCCGAAGCACAAGGGCATCACAGCCTTCCTCATCCCGCTCGACGCCCCGGGTGTGGAGATCCGGCCGATCCGGCAGATGAGCGGCGGGGCCTCGTTCAACGAGGTGTTCCTCAACGATGTCCGGGTCCCCGACACCGCGCGTCTCGGTGACATCGGCCAGGGCTGGAAGATCGCCGGTGCGACACTGGCATTCGAGCGGACGGCCTCAGGGTCGGTCACCCGCAAGAAGGGCGGGTCCGTCGCCGAGCTCGTGGAGCTCGCCCAGCAGGTCGGTGTGGTTGACGATCCAGTCGTCCGTCAGCAACTCGCCGACGTGTACATCCGGGCCGAACTGCGCAAGGCCACCGCGGACCGGGTGGCACGTGCGGCGGCCGCCGGACGGTCGCCCGGCCCGGCCGCGTCCGTCGGGAAGCTCATGGCGTCGGACGTGCTCGTCCGCATCGGCGAGATCGCCGCCGACCTGCTCGGCAACGACATCACGGTGGACACCGATCCGAGCCGATTCGCCTGGACCGAACACCTCTTGGGTAGCCCCGGCTACCGTCTCGCGGGTGGGACGGATCAGATCCAGCGCACCATCATCGGCGAACGCGTGCTCGGACTTCCGCCGGAACCGCGTGTCGACAAAGATCGGCCGTTCTCCGCACGCGACCGCCGCTGAGATGGGATCCGCTCACAACGGTGTGAGGTAGGGCGGCGCCGCCACGTCCGCTGCGGTGTGAGGAACGACTGCACCACCATCCCTGCTCCCAAATCGGAAAGAAGCGCATAACCCCTGCTCCCTGACGTGCGAGGAGCGATGCCGGTGCCATTTTCCGCTCCCTGAGGTGCGAGGAGCGATAGCGACGAGCCTCGAAGGGTCCTGGTGAGATGCGTGGGAGACCCTTCGTGACGCGCCCTCCGCAGGCTCCGGGCGCTCCTCAGGGAGCGGAGATCGACGTTCGCAAGCTCGCTTCGAAGTGTCTGCGGCCTGGTGGCCGTCGTGCCTCATGAAAGAACGAACTCCGCGGGTGCGAGTGGCCGAGTTCTCTCGCTGAGGTGCGAGGAGTGATAGCGGTGCCTTCCTCCCCGCTCCCTGAGGTGCGAGGAGCGCTAGCGACGAGCCTCGAAGGGTCCTGGTGAGATGCGTGGGAGACCCTTCGTGACGCGCCCTCCGCAGGCTCCGGGCGCTCCTCAGGGAGCGGAAGGGGCGCCGCGCCACTCCGCAGGCTCCGGGCGCTCCTCAGGGAGCGGGAAGCGGCCCACGCGGAGCAGCTCACCAACCCAGGGTGACGGCGAGGCGTTCGCGGTGAAAGGTGCTCGTTCCCAACAGTTGTGCGTCGGCACGGGCGCGGCGGAAGTACAGGTGGCAGTCGTGCTCCCAGGTGAAACCGATGCCGCCGTGGAGCTGGAGGGCCTCGGCGCTGACGGTGCGATAGGCATCGCTGCACCAGGCCCGAGCCACGGACGAGGCCTCGGCGAGGTCGTCGGCATCGACGGCGCGGGTCACCGCGGACCGTGACGACTCGACGAGTACGAGGAGATCGGCCAGCGTGTGTTTGACGGCCTGGAAGCTGCCGATCACGCGATCGAACTGCCGCCGTTCCTTGACGTAGTCCACGGTGCGATCGAGTATCCGCTGGGCGCCCCCGACCTGTTCCGCGGCAAGGACGATGCATGCGACGTCGAGGGCGGGCAGGATGACGGCCTCCGGCGGGCCGACGGCATCCAGTCGGCGCACGGGCACCTCGGACAGCGTGACCGCGGCATGTGCGCGGGACAGGTCGAGTGTGGGCAACGGTGTCGTCGACACGCCGGGATGCCTGGCGTCACAGAGGAACAGCGCGGGACCGTCCGGGGTGTGTGCGGGCACGACGAACCACCTCGCGCCGGCGGCGCCGAGAGCCGAGGCGGCCACACCGCACACCGTGTCACCGGCAGTGCTCGATCCGACCTCGAACGGGATGCTGCCGGGGTCGAACCAACCATGCCGGTCGAGACCGAGGAGCGCGGCGGGGGCACCTTCGGCGATCTGCTCCAGAGCGTCGTCGGCGCCGCCGGACCGGACCAGCACCTGGGCGGCCAACGCCGTCGACAGGAACGGCACCGGCAGCAGTCCGGCGCCCAGCTCCTCCGCGACGACGACGAGCTCCGCGAGTCCGCCCAGCCCGCCGAGGGTTTCGGGGATGCCGATCGCGGCGACGCCGATCTGTTCGGCGAGCACCGACCACGCCCGCGCATCCCATCCCGGTCCGTCGGTATCGAGGTCGCGGCAGGACGCCGGTCCGCCGAGCGAGTCGACAGCCTCCCGGACAGCCAGTCGAAGGTCGTCGAGTTCGGTTGCCATGAGGGACCTTTCAGTCAGCGTTCAGCACTGCCCGGGCGGCCGCGAGGCGGGCGACCGGCACCCGGCGCGGCGAGCACGAGACATAGTGCAGACCGACGGAGTTCAAGTACTCGATCGACGACGGATCGCCGCCGTGCTCACCGCACACGCCGAGTTTGATCTCCGGCTTGGTGCTGCGCGCGAGGAGTGCGGCCCGCGAGACCAGGGCGCCGACACCGTCGGGGTCGAGGACCGCGAAGGGACTGTCGGTCAGCAGCCCGTGTTCGAGGTAATGCGTGAGCATCGTCTTCTCGACGTCGTCGCGGGAGAAGCCGTAGGTGAGCTGGGTCAGGTCATTGGTCCCGAACGAGAGGAAGTCGGCGTCGTCGGCGAGTGATCCGGCCAGCAGCGCGGCGCGTGGTGTCTCGACCATACTGCCCACCTTGTAGGGCACCGTGATTCCCGTGTCGGCGGTGACCGACGCGGCCGCCTCGTGGACCTGGGCGATGGCCCGGCTCAGCTCTCCCGGCAGCGAGACGAGGGGGATCATCACCTCGAGTTGCGGGTGCAGGCCCTCGGCGGAGACGGCGACCCAGGCACGGAACAGTGCCTCGGCCTGGGCGGGGTAGAGCCGCTTCTGGACCATCGCGAAGCGCACGCCGCGCAGGCCCAGCATCGGATTGGACTCGTGGGTGTCGGCGGCGCGTCGCGCCTCGTCCTCGGTGCGGTACTGCCCGTCGGCGGGCAAGAACTCATGCAGGGGAGCGTCGAGCAATCGGACCGTGATGGGACGGTCGCCGACGACGCGCAACAGATCGGTGAAGTCTGCCTCCTGCGCCGCGGTCAACGCGGCGATGGCCTCGATCTCCTCGGCCTCGGAGTCGGCGAGCACCAGGCGCTGCACGAGTGGTAGTTGATCGCCGAGGAACTGGTGTTCGGTGCGGCACAACCCGATTCCCTCCGCGCCGAGGCGGAACGCGGTGGCCGCGTCCTCCGCGTTGTCGGCGTTGGCGCGCACTCCGAGTCGCCGGATGTCGTCGGCCCAGCCGAGCAACCGGTCCAGTTCGGCCGACGGCTCCGCGGGACGGATCGTCACGGCACCGCGGTACACGTGCCCGGTGCGGCCGTTGAGGGAGACGATGTCACCCTCGGCCAGGGTGAGGTCGCCGTTGGTGACCGTGCCTGCGGCCCGGTCGATCCGGAGGGAGGTGGCGCCACAGACCGCCGGACGCCCGGCGCCGCGCGCGACGACGGCGGCGTGCGAGGCGAGTCCACCGTTGGAGGTCAGGACGGCGGTGGCCGCCAGCAAGGCGGGGACATCTGCGGGACTGGTTTCCGACGCAACGAGGATCACGTTGCGGCCCTGGGCCGCCCATTGCAGTGCGGTGTCGGCACTGAGCGCGATCTCACCGGTGGCGGCGCCCGGTGACGCCGGGAGTCCCCGCGCCAGTAACTGTTCCGAACCCGTCAGCTTGATCTGCGGATGCAGCAGGTCCTGCATCAGATCCGGGTCGAGCATGGCGACCGCCTCGCGACGGCCGATGGCGTGGTCGTTGACCAGATCGACGGCCAAGGTGGTGACGGCTCTCGGCCCCGGGTGTTCGACGGCTCCGGCGCTGAGCAGGGCCATCTGACGGTCGCGCACCTCGAACTCCACCTGGGCGACCCCGCGGAGATGCGGCTCGAGGGTCGCGAAGATCTGGTCGAGGATGGCGGTCCCACCCGGCATCGAACCCAGCGGCTCGCCGGGACCTGGGTCGGGGTCGGTGCGCCGGACACCGAGATGGAAGACGCCATGGGGTGCGTACCCGCCGGTCTCGAGATCCCGGCTCGTCGCCGATCCGTACCCTGATTCGTTCCACGACCCCAGGCGCAGGGCACGGAGGTGCAGGGCGATACCGAGATCCTCGGGGAGTGACAGCGACCGACGGGTTCGCTGACCACGAGGGGAGGCCCAGCGCGCGAGCATGGCCCGCGCGGCCAGCCCGAGCTGCTCGGCCGGATCGGCGGGATAGGCGACGCCCGTCGACTCTTCGATCAGCTCCAGGAGCGCGGGTACCCGAGCGCGGCTGTCGCGGTGGTCGTCGACGACGTCGTCGAGGTCGTCGGGGTCGACGTCCAGCGCGTTCTCGGCGACGAATCGGAGCGTCTCGGCCCACGAGTCGAAGATGTCGCGATCGCGGCCGATGACTTCGACGAGGGCGTCGACGTTTCGGGTGGACAGGCCGATCACCGAGATGGCGGGCGGCAGCGCCGACACCGGGACCGGTGCGCTGCACCGCAGATGCATGAGCATCGGCCGACGCTCGGTGCGCACGGCAGGCCAGATCCCGCGCACGGCGAGCTTCTCGAGGAGATCGATGGCTACGCCGGCGGTCTCGCGGTTCGCGAGCTCCTCACCGGCTCCGACCGGGATTGTCAGACCGGGGACGACGGGTAGGCCGAGACCGACGAGATTGTCCATCTCGACGCCGTGGACGCCGAGGTCGGCTGGACCGAGACCTCGTGCGCGTCCCTGCCCGTGCGGTACCGCGATCCGGGTGAGGGTGTGGACCGCACTCTCGGACAGGGTCATCCCGCCGCGCCCGCGACGAGCTCCTCTTCGAGGGCCTCGTCCTGTGCGCGGGTGACACCGAGCAGCATCAGCACGTGCTGGTGGAGCCACATCCACACGGTGTGGTAGCCGTCGGTCATCGGTGACGTCAGGGAAGCGGTGTCCCCGTCGTCGAAACGTTCGAGGGCCACCCGGAGCCGGTCCCGGTGATCGAGGAGTTCCGGGGTGGACTTGCCCGCGCGACGCAGGAGCTTGGAGACGTCGGTGTGGATGTCGTCGAGTTGATCGCGGATCCGGGCGTCGTACTGGGGATCGGAGTGATCGTTCGCCGAGCCGTCGGGGCGGCACTGCCACGCGGTGCACAGCTCGCGCAGCCGTCGGTTGACCGGCAGGAACGAGCGCAGGAAGTCCGTCAATGCCTGCTCCTGCTCGCTGCCCTCCGGGAGGCGCACCAGTCGGCCCGCTTCGGCGATGCCGGCCGGCGTCGGCATGACCATCGGTCCCTTTGCCACGGCGTGCCCGGCATCGACGACTGCCTGCAGCTCCGCGCTGACCGGTCCGCGGTACATGCCCTTCATCACGAGCCCGACCAGCTCGTCTGCTGCGGTGGTCGGCGCCGAGATGTTGATCGCTAGGTCGTTCATGATGCTCCTGCAGGCGATGGTCGGGCCCCGGATCGGGGCGGGGATGCGCTGATCGGTGGGTGACCGGTCAACCTGTCGCGCACAGCTGTGACGCTGCTCATAAGTTACCCAAATAGTAGTGCATGTCAAGAAAGTTGGCCTAACTGTGAACAGAGTTCGGTACGGCATTGACTTACTTGACAATGACTAGTCATTCGCGGCTAGGCTTGGGCTGTGACCACCGCCACTACGCGGGGCGATGGCGGAAAGGCGCGACATGACGAGGGCAACAACGGATTCGGCGTCGGTGATCACGCATGCCGACACGACGGAGGTAGCCGGGTCGCTGGATCGGGATGAGCTGTACATCGGCGGGCGGTGGGTGCCGTCGTCTTCCGACGCCCGGATCGACGTACGCGAGGCCGCGACCGGTGAGGTCCTCGCCTGCGTGCCCGACGGGGACACGGCCGACTGCGACGCCGCGGTCGAGGCCGCGTCGGCCGCCTTCGAATCCTGGTCGCAGGTGCCGGTGACCGATCGGGTCGGCGTGCTCCGGCGTTTCGCCGACGAACTCGCCGCGCGCGAGGACGAGCTGGCCACGATCATGGCGCGCGAGGTCGGTACGCCGATCAGCCGTTCCCGCAGCGTGCAGGTGGGACTCGGGGTGGCGGTCTTCCGGACGATGGCCGAGGCTCTCGAGGCCTTGCCGCTCGAGGAACGTCGCGGGAACTCGCGCATCCTTCGGGTTCCGGCGGGCGTCGTCGGAGCCATCACGCCATGGAACTACCCGCTGTACCAACTGGCGGCCAAGGTGGCGCCCGCGCTGGCGGCAGGCTGCACCGCCGTCGTGAAGCCCAGCAGCGTCGCACCGCTCGCGGCGTTCGCCGTCGCCGACATCGCCGACTCCATGGGGCTGCCGGCCGGTGTGCTCAATGTGGTGTCGGGACCGGGCCGTGAGGTCGGGCAGCGACTCGCGACCAATCCCGGCGTCGATCTGGTGAGTTTGACCGGGTCCACGTCGGCCGGTGCCACGGTTGCCGAACTGGCTGCATCAGGAATCAAGAAAGTGACCCTGGAACTCGGCGGAAAATCGGCGTTCATCCTCGCTCCGGGTGCCGATCTCGACGCGGCCGTCTCGGCCGCGGTCCGCGGGTGCTTCGTCAACAACGGCCAGACCTGCGCGGCGACCACCCGACTGCTGGTGTCGCGTGACGACCTGGGCCGAGTGGAGGCGCGGGTGGCCGAACTCGTGGGTGCCATGACCGTAGGCGATCCACTCGACCCGTCGATCGACGTCGGACCGATGGCCTCGGCGGGTCAGCGACGTGTCGTGCTCGGATTCCTCGAATCGCTGCCGGCGGCCGCGCGCGTGCTGGTCGGCGGCGCGGACCCGGTCTCGGGTCTCGAAGCACGGCTGGCCGGGGGCTACTTCGTCCGGCCCACCGTCGTGAGCGGGGTCGACAACTCGTCCCGGATCGCCCGCGAGGAAGTGTTCGGTCCGGTGCTGACCATCCTGACGTACTCCGACGTCGACGAGGCGGTGTCGATCGCGAACGACTCCGACTACGGGCTCTCCGGCGCGGTCTTCGCCGCCGGCGATGATGCCGCGGTCGCGATCGCGCGGCGGTTGCGCACGGGTCAGGTCGCGATCAACGGCGGACGCTTCAACCCCATGGCTCCGTTCGGGGGCATGAAGAAGTCGGGCATCGGGCGTGAGCTCGGGCCCGACGGCCTCGAGGAGTACTTCGAGAAGATCTCGCTGCAGATGCCGGCATGAGCGGGCAGGCCGAACGGAGAGGGCCGGGTCATGACCACTGACCACGAGGCGATCATGTCGCTGATGGCGCGCTTCGCGCGCGGGATCGACCTACGGGACTGGGAGCTCTATCGCTCGGTCTTCACCGACGAGATCGACGTCGACTACTCGAGCTACCGGCCGGGCAACGCCGGCCGGTTCCGCGCCGAGGAGTGGGTACAGCGCGGGCGCATGCTCTTCCCGGGGCTCGCCGCGTCCCAGCACTTCCTGTCGAACTACGACATCACGGTCGATTCGACCGCCGGCACCGGTCGCGTGATCACGTATGTCCGGGCCGAGCACGTGCTGCCGAATGCGGGGGGCGACGCGATGTTCACGATCGGCGGCTACTATTCCGACGACCTGACCCGGGTCGACGGGGAGTGGCGCATCTGCGCGAAACGTCTCACGGTGCTGTGGAATTCGGGGAATCCGCTGGTACTGGCACTCGCGCGCGAACGAGCCGCCGAACTCCTCGCAGCGACGGCTTAGAACTCGCGGACAGGCCGGCGTCCGTCCCATCCGTCGGCGGCCGCGGCGACCTTCGCATACAGCGCGAGGATCGACGGCGCGGGTTCATAGATCTCGATCAGATGGCCGGCGTCGGATCGGGTGTCATGGAATGCGAACGCATGTCCGCTCGAGGTCGTCGCGGTGAGCAGTGCCGGACATCCGAGCGCCTCGAGTCGCGCCTGCTCGGCGGAGAAGGACGGCACGAAGGTCGCGACATGATGGATCCGGCCGCGGCGCGCGGTGGTCGCCGCGAAGGCCGCCGGTGCGGCCGAGTGGACTTCGATGAGTTCGACCTGCAGTGCGCCCCACTGGCCGTACGCGGACGAGTGATCGAATTCGCCGGCCTCCGCGCCGCCGCCGTGGGCACGGTCGATCACGGTGCGGCGCAGGAAGAAGGGCCCTGCTCCGGTCGTCGCGGCAAACCGCCGCGCGGCGGTCGCGACGTCGTCGACGACGTAGGCGAGCTGGGCGATCGTGCCGAGAGTGGGATGCACGTGGACTCCTCGTCGGAACTGGACAGCAGATGAGGGAGGACTACTATGATCGATGTAACACTAGTCAGAATAAAGTAACTAGACGAGAGGGTGGGACCATGACGTCGACACGCCTCGTCTCGCTCGCGTCGTTGTCCGCCCTGGCGGTGCCGCCGCCGCGGTTCATCGAATACGCGGCGGCCGGGGGATTCGACGCGGTCGGGGTACGCGTGTCCGATCGGCCCGGCGAACGCGGACACCAACTCGCCGAGGGGTCGCGTCTGCTCGCCGACACCCTGCTCGCACTGGACGATCACGGGCTGGCCGTACTCGACGTCGAGGTCGTGAAGATCCACCCGGGTTCGTCGCGATCCGATTGGGAGTCAGTGCTGTTCGCCGGCGCCGCCCTGGGTGCCCGCCATCTGATCGCCACCGTTCTCGACGACGATCGGCGGCGCGCCGGGGACAATCTCGCCGCACTGACCGAGGCGGCCGCCCAGTACGGACTGCAGTGCTGTCTCGAACCTATGGTGTTCACCGCCGTCCGCGACCTCAGGGCGGGCCGCATGCTGCTCGACGAGTCGGAAGCAATCGAAGCCGGACTCCTCCTCGACGCACTGCACTGGTCGCGTGCGGGCGGAACCGTCGACGGACTCGATGCCGAGGTCGCACGTGGACGAATCCCGTACTGGCAGTTGTGTGACGCCCGAATGACCGGTCCGGCGCGCGACGACACGGCCGCCATGACCGAGGCTCGCGGCAACCGGCTGCCACCGGGCGCGGGCGTCCTGCCGTTGCGTCGACTGGCGGATGCACTCGGGCTGTCCGCGTCCGTCAGCGTCGAGGTCCCGTCGGCCCGTGGTGCCGCCGATCCGCGCCGGTGGGCGATCGAACTCGGCACGGCCACCCGCAGGCTGCTGGCCCGCGTTCCGGTCCCGCCCGACGAATACGCCGATTCCCGCCGGTATCCGGCTCCTGGCCAACACGATTCGAAAGTTCCGTCATGACCTCACACCCCAAGCGTCCGTTCCGTTTCGCCGCGCAGGTGTACCGATCCGAGACCGGCGCGCAGTGGCGAGACACCGCTCGCATGGTCGAAGACCTCGGCTACTCGGCCCTGCACGTGTCCGACCACTACATCGGACCCGGCCCCGCGCTGGACCCCACCGCGCACCGACCGGTCACCCTTGCCCCGATCGCGAGCATGGCCGTCGCCGCCGAGGTCACCGACGAACTGGTGATCGGGTGCCGGATGTTCTGCACCAGTTACCATGAGCCCGTGGCGCTCGCGAAAGAGGCTGCGACACTGGCGATGTTCGCACCCGGGCGTATCGAGGTCGGGCTGGGTGCCGGCTGGCTGGGAGCTGAGTACGAGGCGATGGGCGTGCCGTTTCCGCCTGCGCGTGAACGTATCGACCGTCTGGCTGCGACCGTGGAGTTGTGTCAGCAGCAGTTCGCCGGGTCGCCGATCGACGTCGACCGCGGCGGCGTGCGTGCCTCGGGATTCGCGCCGCTTCCCGTGCCGGAGAAGTCACCGCCCATCATGATCGGAGGCGGCGCGCGGCGTGTGCTCACCCTCGCCGGTGCCACCGCCGACATCGTCAGCATCAACTTCAACAACCGGTCGGGCAAACTCGGTTCCGACAGCGTGGCGACCTCGACGGTGGCCGAAACCCACAAGAAGCTCGACTGGGTCCGCGCCGGCGCGGGCGGCCGGATGGCCGACATCGAACTCGAGACGGGCGCCTACTTCATCGCCATCGACGGAGCCACCGACGTCACCGAGGAATCGCTGTGCGAACGAACCGGTTTCACCTCCGCCGAGCTACGAGCGTTCCCGCATGCCCTCGTCGGATCCGTCGACGACATCTGTGAACAGCTCGAACAGCGGCGCGAGGAGTTCGGGTTCTCCTACTTCACCATCGGCGACCGGGCTCTGGAACAGTTTGCTCCGGTCGTCGCCCGCATGACAGGGAAATGAGGAACCGATGAGCACGACGACTGCACCCCGCTATGTCCGGGTGGCCGAGCCGGGAGTGATCGAGACGAACGACGATTCCGATACGACACCCGGACCCGGCGAGGTGATCGTCGACATCGGATACTGCGGTATCTGTGCGACCGACACCCACGGTTACCAGTCGGCCGGGCTGCCTCCCGCGGTGTTCGGGCACGAGTGGATGGGCACCGTGTCCGCAGTCGGCGAGGGGGTCTCGCACGTGACGATCGGGCAGCGTGTCGTAGCCGGTGTCGGACCGGCGTGCGGCGTGTGCGCCCAGTGCCGGGCCGGTCACGCCGACCACTGTGATCTCGCGTTCGCCGAGGCCAATGGCATCTCTCCCGGTGCGGCCGCCCACGGAGGTTTCGCCGACCGGCTGCGGGTCTCCGCGCGTCGCGCGATCCCGGTCCCCGACGCCCTGTCCGATATCGAAGCGGCGCTGATGGAGCCCGCCACCGTCACCTACCACGCGGTGCGTCGGGCACGAATCCCGTTGGGTGCCAACGTGGTGATCCAGGGTGCGGGTCCGATCGGTCTCCTCACCGCGCAGCACGCGCGGGCCGCGGGCGCCGGGCGCATCCTCGTCTCCGAGCCGTCACAGGCACGTCGGGACGCTGCGACGGCACTCGGTTTCACCGATGTGGTCGATCCGTCCGCGCTCGAGCAGCGCCTCGACGAGGTGACATCCGGGCTCGGCGCCGACGTCGTGTTCGAATGCTCGGGTGTGGCCTCGTTGTTCCAGCCCAGTGCCGAACTCGTCCGCCGCGGTGGGACATTGGCCCTGCTCGGATATCCCGACACCGATTCGTCGGTGAGCTACGGGGACTGGCAGAGCCGTGAGCTGACGGTCATCGGTTCACTCGCGTACACACACTCCGACTTCCTCGGCGCGATGACGCTGGTCGCCGAGGGGCGCATCGACGTCGCATCGATGCACAGCGGGACCATCGGCCTCGGCGAGCTGGAATCGATGTTCGCCGAACTCGATTCGGGCCGTAGCTCGCACACCAAGGTGCTCGTCGACCCACGGCGGTGATTCACGCCCAGCACCCTGAGGGGGCGAGCGTCGCCCCCGCTCCCTCATCCGAAAGAGCCACAAACCCACTGGTCCCTGAGGTGCGAGGAGCGATAGCGACGAGCCTCGAAGGGCCTGGTGAGACACCGTGCGAGACCCTTCGTGGCTCGCTTCGCTCGCACCTCAGGGAGCAGAGGGGGCCGCGGCGATGCAGTTCTGTCGTGGACCGCGAACGACCTGTTTCAAGGCTGCGAGCCGCACCAGTGTGCGCCGCCTCATCTCCCGGCAGGGAAAGCTGTACCCGCACGCGCGGATGGAGCTCAGCCAGCGCGGTTGTCTCGCGCGCACACCCGTGGTGACCAACAGACTTCAACTCGACTCCTAGACTTCGATCGAAGTCCATCGGTCGAGTTGAAGTCTGCCGGTCACCTGCCCGACCGGCGCACCCTCGGGGAGCAGGACGCTCACCGAACAGCGTTGTCCACCAGGGCACCCGGGGGTACCGTCTGGCCGCTGCCGCAGGTGGCGCCGCCGTCGACGGGGATGGTCGCGCCGGTGACGAACGAGGCCAGTGGCGAGGCGAGGAACGCGATCACCTCGGCCACCTCACCGGCGGTGCCCCAGCGTTGCAGGGGAACCATCCGGCGCAACGATTCGTAACGCTCCGGTGTGTGGACGGCGATGCGTTGCGTCATCCCGGTCTCGATCGGCCCGGGGCAGACGGAGTTGACTCGGATCCGGTCGACGGCGAGGTCGATGGCCAGTGATCTGGCGAGATTGACGACGCCGGCCTTGGCGGCGGCATACGGCCAGCGGTGGGGTTCGCCGCCCAGCGCCGTCGCCGACGCCGTCACCACCACCGCGCCACCGCCGGACCGCCGGAACGCCGGGATCGCTTCGCGTACACCGAGAACCACCGATCGGAGATTTACGTCGAGGGAGCGGTCGAAGACGTCGAGGTCCAGGGTCTCGATGGACCCGGAGGCGGGGACGCCGGCGTTGAGGACCAGCGCGTCGAGACGGCCGAAACGCTGCTCCGCCGTCTCCACCGCGTGCCGGTTGTCGTCGGCCGACGTCACGTCTCCCACGAGCGGGACGATCCGCGGCCGGTCCGCGAAGGCGTCGAGAATCGTAGACGAGTTGTCCATGGCGACAACCGAACCGCCGCGTTCGACCAGGAGCTCGGTCACCGCACGGCCGATACCCGAGCCGGCACCGGTCACGATGGCGACGGTGCCGGACGCGGGCTCGGTCATTCGGAGTCCATCTCGATGATCGCCCGGCCGACGATCTCGCCGCGGGCGAGGGCCTGGTAGGCCTCGTCGACGTCGTCGAGCCGGTAGCGGCGGGTGATCACTCGTTCCGGCTCCACGATCCCACCGGCCACCATGCGCAGCAGTGCGGGCATGTCCCGCCGGGCCTTGGCGCCGTAGGAACCGCGGATCTGCAGGCTGCGCCGGACGAGGCGGGCCAGGTCGAGCTCGCCGGGGGTGCCGGCCGGCGCGATTCCCACCACCACGGCGCGGCCCCCGTCGTCGAGGATGTCCAGTGCGGTGGCAAAGGTGCTCGGATGTCCGAGGGCCTCGAAGGCGACGTCGACGCCGTGGCCGTCGGTCAGCGCCCGTACCTCGGCGACGACATCGGTGTCGCGCGAGTTCACGGTATGAGTCGCACCGAGTTCCGACACTGCCTTGAGCTTGTCGTCGTTCACGTCGATCGCGATGATCTGGGCGACCCCGGCTGCCGCGGCGAACTGGACGATCGACGATCCGACCCCGCCGGCGGCCACGACGGCGACACGGTCGGCGAGCCGCAGTTCGGCGTTGGTCACCGCACCGAGCGCGGTGAACGAACTGCAGCCGAGGATGGAGACCTCGCCCAACCCGACTCCCTCGGGGACGACGAACGCATCCGAGGCGGGAACCACACAGTATTCGGCGAGGCCGCCCATCGAGTACATCGCGAGCGGACTGCCGTCGGCGCGGGCCAACCGGGTCTCGCCGTCGTAGAGCGTGCCCTTGAGCCGGTTGTGGGCGAAGAACTTCTCGCACAGGTCGTCCAGTCCACGCGCGCAGTGGCGACAGTCGCCGCACGGCATGATGAAGCTGCACACCACGCGGTCGCCGACGGCGAGGGTGTCGACGCCCTCGCCGAGTTCCTCGATCACGCCGGAGACCTCGTGGCCGAGAACAGCGGGCGCGGGGAAGTTCACCTCGGACTTCAGCACGTGCAGGTCGGTGTGGCAGACCCCGCACGCCGTGACCTTGAGCAGGATCTCGCCGCGACGGGGCGTCGGCCGCGGAATGTCCTCGACTGCGAGCTTCGGTGTACCGCCATCCCAGACAGCAGCTTTCATGATGCGTTCTCCTTCTGGGGCCGGGCGGTGCCCGTCCCGGACGAGTCGGGCTCCGCGGAGCTGTCCTCGCGCGCGAGCTGGATCAGCGGCGCCAGCCGCTCGGGCATCCTGGCCCAGTCCTCCGGCGACCGGATGTCGTCGGAGAAATTGCATTCGATGATGAAGTGTTCCGCACCGACCGCCTTCGCGGTGCCGATATCGACGGCCACGCCGTCGAGTCCCTGTCCGCCGGAGCCCACCGGGTCGGTGGGGCGCTGGAGGTAGGACCGCAGGAAGAGGCGTACGGGCGCGCGGCCGGCGGGGCGCTGGGCAGCCATGCTGTCGAGCTGGGCGGCCAAGGCGTCGACGGTCCCGCTGCTGGGATTCCAGATGTCGAACAGTGCCGCGGTGCGGGTGAGACCACGTTCCGACCGCAACCCCGACAGCAGCGGAGGATGCGGTGTCTGCACCGGTTTCGGCCGAACGGTCGACGTCGGGATGGTGAAGAAGTCACCGTCGAACTCGACGGGGTCGGGACCCCAGCACGCCTGGACTGCCCGGACGAGTTCGTCCATCCGACGCCCACGGGTGCGGGGGTCGACGTCCATGAGCCGGTGTTCCTCGTCGGACCAGCCGACGCCCAGGCCGGCGACGAGACGTCCGCCGGAGAGCACGTCGAGAGTCGCCAGGCGCTGCGCGAGTTCGACCGGGCGGTGGTAGCCGGCGACGAGGATGCTGCTCCCGATCAGGGCCCGCCGGGTGCACGACGCGACGAACGCCATGAGCTCGGTCGCCCCGAGGACCGAACGGTAGGCGGGGTGCACCGCGGTGGTGTGCCGGCCGCCGTAGACGGACGAATTCTGTTCGGAGTAGAAGAGATGCTCTTGCGCCCAGAGTCCGGTGAAACCGAGTTCCTCGGCGGACACCGCGAAGTCGCGGACCGCCGCGGCATCGACATGCTCGCCCAGTTGGGGAAGCGCGAGTCCGATCGTCGGGCCACCGGACCCGTCAGTCACTGCCATCAGAGGATCGTCACCGACCCGGTGTTGCCGTCGACCTCGATCATCGCACCGTCCGGGATACGGGCGGTCGCATCCTGAACCGAGACAGCACAGGGGATTCCGAGCTCGCGACACACGATCGAGGAGTGGGTGATCGTCGCGCCGACGTTCACGACGACGCCGCCGGCGAAGACGAACAACGGGGTCCAGGCCGGGTCGGTCTGCGGCGCGACCAGGATGTCGCCTTCCTCCAGCTGCTCGGCCTCGTACGGATCGTGCAGGATCCGTGCGCGTCCCCGGGCGATTCCCGGGGCGCCGCCGACTCCGGAGAGGACATCACCGGGCACCGCGGGGTCCACCCGCTGCCCGGTGCGGCGGGGCCACTGCGAAAGGGGCAGGGGTTCGAACAGGAAGAACGGCGGTTGCAGATCGAACAGCGCGAGGTACTGCTCGCGTCGGCCCTTGATGGTGGCCGTGAACGACTCCGGTTCGGCGACGAAGCGATCGAGCTCGTCGTCGACCAGCATGGTGATGTCGTGGTGGTCGTCCATGATTCCGCGCTCGACCATCCGGCGTCCGAGTTCGTAGAGAGCGGCCCGCATCTCACCCATGATCTTGACGCACGCGGTCTTCGTGCGCTCCCGCCACGGCATGAATTTGGTGATCGACTTCGCCGCGTTGCGGAAAGCGGTCGCCGACTCGGCGTCGGGCATCTTGGCGGCGAGCTCGTCGGTGAGTGCGACTCTCTTGTCCTGATTGCGACGCAGGATCAGCTCGGGGTCCGCGTCCGCCGGGCTGTTCCGCATCCCGTTGATCGCCATCAGCGCCAGTACGGGTCTGGTCTCCCAGCTGTCCGAGCGGATGTCCCACTCGTTCGGTGCGCGCGAGCCGTAGCGATAGAGGAAGTCGTCGAACTCCTCACGGAACTTCGCGGCGTCGGCGGAGTCGCTCGCGGTGATCGTCTCGAGGGCCGTGGCGAGCCCGTTGTCGAAGATCTCGGTCAACTCGGGGGAGCCGGCGACGAGACGTCCCAGCTTCCACATCGCATACGACGGCGCGGCCGAGTCCACCCCGCCCAGTCCGCTGAGCAGGTCGCCGAGTTCGTCTGCTGCTCCGATGCTTTCGAGAAGCTGGCCGGCGACGGCCGGTCCCATCGTCGACAGCGTCGTGGTGACCGGGTGATAGGCGTAGCAGTAGATCAGGTCGGGGAGCAGTGAGCGCGCGTGCTCGACGAGTTCGGCATCGCTCATCGTGGTCAGATCGGGACGCTGGTCGCGTGCATGGTCGGCGCGGCGCTTGGCCTCTTCGGCTTCCGGGAACTCATCGGTCGTGAGAGCCCAGGCGGTCTTCTCGGCGAGACCGGCTGTCAGCTCGGCGTTCTCGTCGCCCGGCTTGGGTACGTACTCGGGGATGTCGGGATGATCGCCCACCCACAGGCTGTTCCACACCGGCACCGTCAATCCCGGGAGCCGGGCACCGTTGAGCTCGGTCATCGAGAAATTCGTGTAGTGGTAACCGCCGAAGTTGCCGATGATCTGGGGCATCACCTCGTCGATCTCCTCGGCGAGATGCGTACCCAGGTGTTCGACGTAGCCTTCGCGCCATCCGATGTTGAGGCCCTTGTTCCAGACCATCGTGACGTTCAGCGGACTCGACGGGTCGGGCAGCACCTCGCCGGCATTGGCGCGTGTGTACACCGGATATCGGCTGCTGAACTCCCAATCGGTGATCCATCGATCGATGTCGGCCGCCCCCGCGGACTGCTCGTCACTCATGTGTTCCTCCTCATCGCAGTGACAGGCTGTATGTCAAGTCACACTATAGAAACCGCCGCCTGATGGAAACATGTACAGAGATATTTCTCAGCAGATTGGGCGCAAAGATGTCGTCAGCGGCTACGGGAAGTAACTTTATTCCGAATAGAGTAACCTGACCGCAGACCCGGAGATGTGGGTCACATCCCGCCCGCGCCCGCCCGCTTCTCACGCGGCTTCTTCCGGCGCATCCGCTGACGAAAGGAAACCCATGTTCGAGAAGGTGCTGGTCGCGAACAGAGGCGAGATCGCGGTCCGGGCATTTCGTGCCGCGGTCGAGCTCGGCGCGAGTACGGTCGCCGTCTACCCCCACGAGGACCGCAACTCCGTCCACCGGGCCAAGGCATTCGAATCCTATGAGATCGGCGAACGGGGGCATCCGGTCCGCGCGTACCTCTCGGTCGACGAGATCGTCCGCGTCGCGGTGACGTCCGGAGCCGACGCGGTGTACCCCGGTTACGGCTTCCTCTCCGAGAATGCCGAGCTGGCCCGCGCGTGTGCGGCCCGGCAGATCACCTTCGTCGGCCCGTCCGCCGAGGTGCTCGAACTCGCCGGCGACAAGTCCCGGGCCGTTGCGGCCGCGGCCGCGGCCGGTTTGCCGGTATTGACCTCGTCGACACCGTCGAGTGATGTCGACGAGCTGCTGGACGCGGCCGACGACGTCGGTTTCCCTCTGTTCGTCAAGGCGGTCGCCGGTGGTGGTGGACGGGGCATGCGTCGCGTCGACGAACCGTCGCGGCTGCGCGGGGCGATAGAGGCGGCCTCGCGCGAGGCCACCACGGCTTTCGGTGACGGCACGGTCTTCCTGGAGCGGGCGGTGGTCGACGCCCGCCACATCGAGGTGCAGATCCTCGCCGATGCGACCGGCGAGGTCATCCACCTGTACGAGCGCGACTGTTCGTTGCAGCGTCGTCACCAGAAGGTCGTCGAGGTGGCTCCCGCGCCCGCGCTCGACCCGGTGATCCGTGATCGAATCTGTTCGGATGCAGTGGCTTTCGCCCGGCATATCGGTTACACCTGTGCCGGGACGGTGGAGTTCCTGCTCGGTTCCGACGGGGGTCATGTGTTCATCGAGATGAACCCTCGCATCCAGGTGGAACACACGATCACCGAGGAGATCACCGACGTCGACCTCGTCGCGACCCAGATGCAGATCGCATCGGGTGTCACGCTGGAGGAGCTGGGGCTGACCCAGGATTCGATCGAGATCCGCGGTGCGGCAGTGCAATGCCGGATCACGACCGAGGACGTGACCGACGGCTTCCGGCCCGACACCGGGCGGATCACCGCCTACCGCACGCCCGGTGGCTCCGGCGTCCGTCTGGACGGGAGCGTCGGGCTGGGGTCCGAGATCGGTTCCCACTTCGACTCGATGCTGGTGAAGCTGACCTGCCGCGGCCGCGACCTGGAGACCGCGCGGGCGCGCGCACGCCGTGCGATCGCCGAGTTCCGCGTGCGCGGCGTCGCCACCAACATCCCGTTCCTGCAAGCGGTTCTCGCCGATGACGACTTCGGCGCGTGGCGCGTCACGACCTCGTTCATCGAGTCGCGACCGGACCTGCTCGAGCAGCATGCCTCCGCCGACCGCGGTACGCGCATCCTGCGATACCTCGCCGACATCACCGTGAACCGGCCGCACGGCGAGCGGCCGTCGGCGGTGTATCCGGTCGACAAACTGCCGGATGTCGACCTCACGTCGCTGCCGCCCGACGGATCCCGTGACCGGCTGCACGAGCTGGGCCCTGACGGTTTCGCCGCCGAGCTTCGCGCGTCGACGGCACTCGCGCTGACCGACACCACCTTCCGCGACGCACATCAGTCGCTGCTGGCCACCCGCGTGCGCAGCCGGGATCTGGTGACCGTGGCACCGCACGTGGCGCGAATGACCCCGCAGCTGTGGTCGGTCGAGGCCTGGGGCGGCGCGACGTACGACGTCGCGCTGCGGTTCCTCAAGGAGGATCCGTGGGAGCGTCTCGCGGCCCTGCGCACGGCGATGCCCAACGTCTGCCTGCAGATGTTGCTGCGCGGCAAGAACACCGTCGGCTACACGCCGTACCCGGCTGAGGTGAGTGACGCATTCGTTCGCGAGGCGGCGTCAACGGGGGTCGACATCTTCCGAATCTTCGACGCGCTGAACAACATCGACGCGATGCGACCGGCCATCGACGCGGTGCGGGAGACCGGGACGGCGGTGGCGGAGGTGGCCATGTCCTACACCGGCGACCTGTCCGATCCCGGCGAGACCCTGTACACCCTGGACTACTACCTGAGGCTGGCCGAACGGATCGTCGAGGCAGGCGCGCACGTGCTGGCGATCAAGGACATGGCGGGCCTGCTGCGCCCGGCCGCGGCGTCGACTCTGGTACGCGCTCTGCGATCGCGATTCGACCTCCCCGTGCACCTGCACACCCACGACACCGCCGGCGGGCAGCTGGCGACCTACCTCGCCGCCTGGGAGGCCGGGGTGGACGCGGTGGACGGGGCGAGCGCGCCGCTGGCCGGCACGACCAGTCAGCCGCCGTTGTCGGCCATCGTCGCCGCGACGGCGAACACCGACCGCGACACCGGGATCGACCTCGCGGCCTGCTGCGCACTCGAGCCCTACTGGGAGGCGGTGCGGGCGGCGTACGCACCGTTCGACACGGGTCTGCCGGCGCCCACCGGCCGCGTCTACGCGCACGAGATCCCGGGCGGCCAGCTGTCCAACCTGCGGCAGCAGGCCCTGTCACTGGGATTGGCGGACCGGTTCGAGGACATCGAGGCGGCGTACGCGGGCGCCGACACCGTGCTCGGCCGGCTGATCAAGGTGACGCCGTCGTCGAAGGTCGTCGGCGACCTGGCACTGGCGCTCGTCGGGGCCGGTGCGAGCGCCACCGACTTCGCCGACGATCCGACCGCCTACGACATCCCCGACTCGGTGGTGGACTTCCTGCACGGCGACCTGGGCGAGCCGGCGGGCGGCTGGCCGGAGCCGCTCCGCACGCGCGCCCTCGAGGGCCGCACCGACCCCCGCCCGGTCGCGGCCCTGACCGAGAGTGACCGCGCGGCGCTCGCCGGCACGTCGTCGGAGCGCCGAGACGCGCTCAACCGGCTGCTCTTCCCCGGACCCGACCGCGAGTTCCGCGACCACCGCGAGACCTACGGCGACACGTCGCGGCTGTCCACCAACCAGTTCTTCTACGGTCTGCGGCAGGACGAAGAGCATCGCGTGGAACTGGAGAAGGGGGTCGAGCTGCTCATCGGCCTCGAGGCGATCTCCGATCCCGACGACTCCGGGATGCGCAACGTGCTGTGCATCCTGAATGGTCAGTTGCGGCCGGTTCGGGTGCGCGATCGCTCGGTCGAGTCGACGACACGCACAGCGGAGAAGGCCGACCCCGCGGCGCCGGGACAACTCGCCGCACCCTTCTCCGGTGTGGTGACGCTGTCGGTGAAGGAGGGCGACGAACTACGACGGGGTGAACCGGTCGGCACGATCGAGGCGATGAAGATGGAGGCCACGATCTCCGCGCCGCTCTCCGGGACCGTGCAGCGGGTGGCGGTGTCGGGGTCGACCGAAGTCGATGGTGGGGATCTCCTGCTCACCATCGCGATGGACTGACGCGGTTGGTCGGGTCCGCGCCCGAGTGGCGCGGACCCGACCGCGTCACCTGCGCGCGAGGTCGGCGACCTGCGCCTCGACGGCGGTCTTGGAATCGGGGTGTTCGGACAACCGCACGGTGAAGGACTGCTCGAGCTCGTAACCACGGCGGATGTCGAGATCCTCGCAGCCGTTGAGGGATTGCTTGGCGAGCACGATGGCGTGCCTGCTCTTCTCCGCGATCGAGCGTGCGCGCGCGGTGGCGATCTCCAGGAGGTCGTCATGCGCGACGACCTCGATCGGCGCTCCCCACCGTTCCAGGGTCGAGGCGTCGACGGGCTCGGCGGTGAGGAACATGCGCCGCATCGCCTGCTGGGGCAGCATCCGGGCGGTGAAGCGACCACCGCCGAGGACCCCGACGTTCATCTCCGGGAGCCCGAAGGTGGCGCGCTCGGACGCGACCACGAGGTCGGAGAGCGCGACTAGTCCGAATCCGCTCCCGAGGGCGGGTCCGTTGACCGCGGACACGACGGGGAGGTGACAGTCCCGCACGCTGAACAGCGCTCGTCGGGCCCGTCGCATCGCGATGTCTCCACTGACGGTGGACATGGTGCGGAACTCGTTGATGTCGTTGCCCGCGCTGAAGATGCGGCCGCGGCCGGTCAGCACGATCACCCGCACGTCCTGGTCGTCGGACAGCGCCTCGAACGTCGCGGCGATGTCCTCGTACATCTGCCCGTCGATGGCGTTGACCTTGCCCCGCGACAGTTCCACGAGTGCGACGCCCGGCTGGTGCATGCTGACCGAGAGGCTCCCGGACGCAGGGGACGTGGTCGTCATGGCTGCCTAACTGTCGTGGACTGCGCCGTGCGGCCGAGGCGGGCGCGGCGCGTGGGAACCGAACTGGTCTCACGGTAATCGAGCTCGATAAATATGTACAGAGTTATGGCGGGTGGGTCGCGGGCGTCTCGCACCAGCCCGTTCGCCGACGACGCTTGCGGCCCCGATCGGAGTTCGACGGCAGGTCCGGGCGGGTAAGGTGTCGGCACCGACCGATCAGCCGAACACGGGAGCCGCATGACCGTCGCCGACGAGCCCGCCACCCGGCAGCCGCGCGGGCAGAAGATGTCCGCGCGGGTGGCCAACATGGTCGCCGACCAGATCCTCGGCGGTGGCATCGTCGAGGGCCAGCGCCTGCCGACGGAGAAGGAGATGGTCAGCGAGTTCGGCGTGGCTCGCACGACCGTCCGCGAGGCGCTGCGACTCCTCGAGAGTCGCGACCTCGTGACGATCAAGGCGGGGATCGGCGGCGGGCCCATAGCCAAACGGCCCGAGCTCGATTCGCTCGGCAACATCATGAAGTTGTTCCTGCAGATCAACGGCGCGAACATCAGCGATGTCATCGACGTCCGGCTGATGCTCGAGCCGATGGTCGCGCGGGCCGCCGCGCAGAACGTCACCGACGAACAGATCGAGTCGATGCAGGCGGCCCTCGACCGGATGCGCGATCACCCCGAGGACCACGCCAACTTCCAGGAGAACAACGCCGCGTTCCAGCGTGGGGTGTACGAGGCGGCGGGCAATCCCGCGCTGCGGGTGGTGATGGAGACGCTCTGGCTGCTCGTCCGTGACGCCGAACCCGTGGAACATCCCATCGCGACCCGGCTTGCGGCCTTCGAACTCCAGCAGGACATCCTCGACGCCATGCGCGCCCGGGATGTCGAGGCGACCGCGGCCGCGATGGACGTCTTCAACCAGGAGTCCGCGCGGTACTACCGGCGCCGGCTCCGCGACATCATCTCCCGACCCGTGCGGTGGCAGATCTGAGGGTCGGTCACACCACCCGCCGCAGAACTCCCGGCTCCACCTCGTCGTCGGCGGCCAACGCGAGCACCTCGCCGAAACCGGCAACGAGGCAGTCCGCGAACAATTCGAGATCGGTGACCGCGGCACCGTCGGAATTGATTCCGAGACAGGCCGTTCCGTTATGGGTGATCATCGTCGCCATCATTGCGCAACCGGGCAGCGGACCGAAGGGGAACATCCGCTCGACCTTGGCGCCGGCCACATAGGTGTCCCACGGGATGCCCGGCACGTTGCTGGCCTGGAGGTCGTTCTGGCTGGTCGTTCCACTGAACTGCATGAGGACCGAGCCGGGGAGCCAGGCCATCACCGACCCGAGGGTGTTGAAGATGTCGACCGCCGGCTCGTGCCGGGCGACGCGGACCTGCTCGCGGATGGTGAGCACCCGCTCGAACGGGTCGGCGATCCCGACCGGCCCGGCCAGCCGCCCGACTGCGATGCGGTTTCCGCCGGCCGGGTCCTCCGGCCGGCGCACCGAGATGGGGATGGCCACGGGCATCGTCTCGATCGGGGTGCCCATCTTCTCGTGATAGAGGCGGAAGCCGCCGATGAGCCCGGCGAGGTAGACGTCGTTGATCGACGCACGGGTCGCCGTTGCGGCCGCCTTGAGGTCGGTGAACGGGACCTCGAACGCGCTGAAACGCCACGACAGACTCCGGTGTGCCAGCAGCGGAGAACCCGGCGGGCTGACCAGTCCGGCCACACGGGGCACCGAACGCCCATATCGCAGAACAGAACTCAGCGCAGTCCGGGGATGTACCAGGGCGCGCACACCGCGGAAGGTTGTGTCCAGACGGTGGGGGATCCGCCGGATCTCCTCACCCACCTGTCGGCGGAGCAGGTCGACGGGAGTGATGTTCACCGGGTCGGGGCTCGGCGGCTGGGGTTTACCCGGATTGTGTTCGCGGGTGGGCGAATGCAGTTGTGCGAGTCCGATGATCGCCCCCATGCCATCGGTGAGCGCGTGGTGGGCCTTGAGGAAATACGCCGCCTTCCCGTCGGGGAGTCCTTCGATCAGCGTGCCCTCCCACGGCGGCCGCGCGGCGTCGAGGGCGGTCATCGCGAGCTGTTCACAGGTGACGAGCAGCTCGCGCATGCTCCCGTTGCCGCCCAATCGGATTCGACGCAGATGATAGTGCAGGTCGAAGTCCGGGTCGACGGCCCAGCTGGGCGTTCCGGTGCCGAACGGCGAGTCGACGACGCGCTGCCGGAACCGCGGCGCCATCCGGCTCCCCCATTCGTGCGCGGCCACGAGCCGGTCCCAGTCCGGGGCGCAGTCGTACACCTCGAGCATGCAGATGGTCCCGCGCATCCGCCGGTCGGTGTCGCCGCGCCACATGATGGTGTCCACCGAGCTCATGTGTGGCTCGTTCGCCCAGTCCAGCGGGCGGTCGACGCCGTCGGTCAGGCCCGTCTCGTCGCTCACAGTTGTCTCTCCTCGGGGACCTCGGCCGGTGGCCGGGCGTCGTCGTCGGCGAAGAAGTCCAGCGGCCAGTCGGCCAGGGCGCTGACGTACATCTGCCGCACTTCGTCGGCGCGGTCGCCGATCTCCTCGGGCGACCAGTCGCTGGTGTCCACCGGCGGCAGGACCATCACCTCGACGGTGCCCGGTCGGATGAGTTGCGCACCGCGCCACATCAACTCGCCGGTGTTGCGCAGAACCACCGGGACGATCGGCACACCTGCCTGCATGGCGATGTGGAAGGGGCCCTTCTTGAACCGGCCCACCCGTGGGGTGGGGGACCGGGTGCCCTCGGGGGCCACCACCAGCGACATCCCCTCGTCCCGGAGTGCTCGCACCGCCGGCGCCAGTTGCTCGATGGCGCGGCCCGGGTCGGCGCGATCGATGAACACCAGGCCCGCCTGCTGCAGGATCGGTCCGACGACCGGCACCCGCTGCACTTCCTTCTTGGCCACGCCGGTCGCCTCGGACCGGACGAGGTTGATCATCACCGGCAGATCGAGTTTCGACTGGTGGTTGAAGAGGAACACGCACGGACGAGCCGACGTGAGGTACTCGCCGCCTTCGAGGACCTGCACGTGGATGCCGGCCAGAGACAGCCCGACGTCGGTGCCGGTCGGCAGGGCCTCGACGAGTGCGGAGGGGTCGCGCCGGACCAGGCCCGTCGTGACGCCCACCGCGGCGGATGCCAGGAACGAACTGTAGAAGGCGCCGGTCCTGGCGAGCATCCCAAGCCGGTTGTACGTGGGGTTCTTCAGGTCGATGATCGGCCATCCGCGGGTTTCGGCCTCCGCCCGCAGGATTCGGCGTGGTGAGACGGCTGCGGGGTTGCCCACCGATTCGAGGTAGGGGATGTCCTCGTTGCCGTCGCTGTAGGCGAACGAGGCGGCGAGGTCGATGCCGTGCTCACGGGCAAGGGTGCGCACCGCGGCGGCCTTTCCCGGTCCCCACAGCGGCCGCCCCCGAATGTTGCCGGTGACCACCCCGTCGACGACCTCGACGTCGGTGGCGAGCGCGAAGTCGGCTTCGATCTCCCGCGCGATGGGCTCGATCTGGAAGCGGGTGGCCGACGAGGCGATGACGATGGTGTGCCCCATCTCCCGGTGCGCGCGCAGGATCTGCCACATCTGCGGCCGCAGCTTGGCCGCCGTCTCGTACTTGAAGAGGTGTTCGCCGAACTCGATCAGTTCGGCATATGTCTTGCCGGCAAAGGTCGGACGGGTGGCGTCGAGGACTTCCGCGTAGTCCTGTTCGGAGACGACGCCGCGTAACCCGATCAGCAGGAAGTCGGCGAGTTCGCCGAAGCCGAATTCCAGGCTGCGCAACCGTGCTCGCATGATGGCGGCTGCGGAGAACCCCTCGATCAGGGTCCCGTCGTAGTCGAAGAGCGCGGCGACCTTCTTGCCGGTGGGTGCCGACCGGATGGCCCGCATGCGGTCGGTGAAGGCACTCACGGCGCGGCCTCCGACCACACCGCGGGTTGGATGTCCTCGATCGAGGCGATCCGTGCCAGCCGCTCACGCATCGATTCGACCTCGTCGAGCCAGTCCTGTCGCGCGGCCGCGAGGTCGGCGATGTCCTCGCCGTGGATCAGGTGCCGGTTGTCGGCGAGTTGGTGGCAACCGTCATAGAGGTCCTTGGACACCGAGTCCTTGCTGCGCACAACACCTTGCAACGACAGTTGCCGGCCGAGACCCAGACAGTCGGTGATCAGGTCGTCCTTGTCGCGGGACGTGGTGCCGAGTTCCACGAGCTTGGTCGCGAAGACCAGCTGGGCGTCGAAGAAGGGCTGCAGGGTGCGGCGGGCCAGCAGGCCGCCGGTGTGTCCGTGCAAGACCTCGTAGGTCCACTCCTGGGTCGGGGTGACCGCACGCCAGCCGGGGGCGAGCAGGTCGAGTTCGAGGCCGAGGCGGTGCAGGAACTCGACTTTCGGCGGGAAGAAGAACTCGAACTTCAGGAGGTCGCGGATCCGCAGGGCCTCACGTTGCGACGCGGCGAGCAGTCCCTCGTCGGCGATCGGCCCGTCGGCCGTCTCGTCGTATCCGATCGGGGTCTCGTCGGGCGGGACGTCGTCGGCCCGGACCTCTCCGTCGGCCACGGCGAGCATGGCGACCTCGACGATCGCCCGGTCGACGAAATGGTGCAGTGCGCCGTTGCGGTAGTAGGCGGCGACCGCATGGTTGTCGGGCACGATGGACCACACCGGCTCGGACCCGCCCTCGAAGCAGGTCACCACGCCGTTGCCGGCGAGGACCCGCAGGGTCTGGGTCAGCCCGACCCCGCGACACAGCGCGGGATCCGGCCCCGGCAGTTCGCGCCTGCGGATGTAGTCGAGCAGCGGCGCCAGGATGTTCTCGATCTCCGCGAGGGTATAGGCCCGGTCCTGTGCGCCGAGGAGGGCGAAACCGGCCAGCGAGGTGGCCGAGATCGGGGTGGCGGAATTGATCTCGTCCATCACCCGGAACGCGACCTTCTCCAGTCGTGAGCGTCCTTCGCCGGCCTCGTCGAGGGCGGTCCGCAGTGAGATCGGCGTGCCGAATCGCACCCGCGCCTCGCCCAGGTAGGCGCGCTGCGCCTTCGCATAGCGCAACAACCACCCGATCCCCTCGGGTTTCTTTGCGCCACCGGCATCCTCGGCCGCCATCGCGCCGATCTCCTGGAGCTGGTCGTACACGATCGACGTCGGCACGATCGTCACGTCGGCCTCGTCGAGCTGCGCCACGGCATCGACGACGTAGGTGAGCAGACCGAGTTTCGGCTTCCGCAGCTTGCCGGTCCGGCTGCGACCACCTTCGATGTACCACTCCAGGTTGAAGCGCTTCTCGACGATGTAGGCGAGGTAGGAACGCATCGCGAACTTGTAGACCGGGTCCGCGCCGAACTTGCGCCGGATGAAGATCATCCCGGCCCGGCGGGCGACCGGGCCGACCGGCCAGAACGACAGATTGTTCCCACCCAGCACGAGGTTCGGCGGAAAATCGTTGGTGCGCAACACCTTGGCGAGGACGAGTGGATCGACGTAGGACCGGTGGGATGGCAGGAAGATCAGGCCCGTGGACTTGTTCAGGGTGCGCAGGGTGTTGAGGTTCTCGACGTCGACCGTGACGTTCCAGGCCCGCTCGTGCAATCGGTTGAAGGTCGCCGAGAACACGTCGTCCATGAGGCGGCTCTGCGTGGCGACGAAGGTCGAGAGTTTGTCGGTGGCCTCGGCGACGACCGCGTCGGTGGGCCGGCCCAGTTCGGCGGCGAGTTTGGCCGCGGACGTCTGGAATCGGGACGAGCTGCTGATCTGTTCGGCGACGAGCCGGGGGACCTTGTAGCGGTCGCCGACGATCTGACGTTCGGCTCGTTCGGCCGAAACCGATGCCTGGAACAGGACGAACTGGGCGAACGGTTCACCGTGTGCCTGGTGATGGGCATGTCGGGTGCGCAGTTCCTCGATCGTCGCGGGTGCACCGGCGACGACGCGGAGGCTGTCCGGACGTCTCTTCCGGATGAGGGGTTGAACCGCGCCCAGTGGGCGTCGCGGATTCGACAGCACCAGCACGTCTCCGAGCGTGACCCGCCGCTCACCCTGCCGGACTGCCGGCAGCCACACGGCCCGGACCGGTACGAGGAGTGTCTCGGGTGCCATCGTGTCGAAATCGATGTCCGCCGATCGGGAGATCGTCGCGTCGGGGTAATTCGCCGACGTCCACTCGCGCACCGCCCGCATCTCGCACGACGTGCGGGCCTTGGTCAGAACCACCACCGGATCGGTCACCTGCATCACCCTCACGTTCCCTCGGGCCGCACCACGCCTCATTGTGACGTGGACTACATCGAGTGGTGTGGGTTTTCGACAGTCGGTTCCGCGGCGATGTCAGACGGTGTCAGAAGTTCCGGAGACGACGAAACGCCCCGTCCGACCGAGTGGCCGAGGGGGCGTTTCGCGAAAGTCAGGAGCTCAGAGCGCGCTGACGTTGGTAGCCTGGGGGCCCTTGGCGCCCTGCTCCACGTCGAATTCGACGCGCTGGTTCTCCTCGAGGTTGCGGAAGCCGCTACCGGTGATGGAGGAGTAGTGGACGAAGACGTCTGCGCCCTGATCGTCGGGAGCGATGAAGCCGAAGCCCTTTTCGCCGTTGAACCACTTGACGGTTCCCTGTGCCATACTGCTGTACTTCTTTCTTCAGTGTGCGCAACCACCAAGACCGATGGCTGCGCGTCAACTCTTTCACAGATGTCGACCATTGGGAAACGGAGCGGGCAGATTGGTGTGGCCGCAGCGGTCCGCGGGTACTCGGCTCGGGTAACGAAAGCCCCGCTCCCGGGGCATGCCTGAGTAGTCTGGACAGGGCAGCAGCCGATCGACACGCGATCGAGGCACGTCATGGCCGAGAACGATCCGTTGACCACACAGCGCGATGCCGTTCGCGACGTCGCCGGCGAGTTGGTGGGTGCGGGTTTCGCCGATCCGGTCGAGATCGGGCGTGGTGGTTACGGTGCGGTGTATCGCTGCCGGCAGCCGGCCCTCGACCGCGACGTCGCGGTGAAAGTGCTCACCGATCACCTCGACGAACAGAATCTCGAGCGATTCGTGCGTGAGCAGCGCGCCATGGGACGCCTCTCCGGGCACCCGAACATCGTCAACATCCTCGAGGTGGGTTCGACCCCCGAGGGCTTTCCGTTCATCGTGATGCAATATCACCCGCATGCGTCGCTCGACGTGCGCATCCGCAAGGACGGCCCCCTCGACTGGCGCGAGATCCTGCGGCTGGGGATCAAGGTGGCCGGTGCCCTCGAGGCCGCCCACCGCGCGGGCACCCTGCACCGCGACATCAAACCGGGGAACATCCTCATCACCGAGTACGGCGAACCTCAACTGACCGATTTCGGGATCGCCCGCATCTCCGGCGGCTTCGAGACCGATGCCGATCTGGTCACCGGGTCGCCGGCGTTCACCGCGCCCGAACTGCTCGCCGGCGCCACGCCCTCGGTCACCTCCGACGTCTACGGACTCGGTGCGACCCTGTTCTGCGCTCTGACCGGGCATGCCGCCTTCGAGCGACGCAGCGGGGAGCAGGTCGTCGCTCACTTCCTCCGGGTGGCGAGTGAAGGCGTCCCCGACCTCGCGGCCGCCGGGTTCCCCGCCGAGGTGTCCGGTTGTGTCGAACACGCGATGGCACGCGAACCCGTGGACCGCCCCGAATCGGCCCTGGCGCTGGGCGAGGAACTGCGGGAGGCGCAGCGTCGCCTCGGGGTCCCGCTCGACGAGATGGCTCTGCCCGCCGGGGCGATGGGCCCCTCCACCCCGGCCACTGCGCCGCGGCGTCGAACGACGATGAACCTGCCCATGCCGTCGACGAAGTTCCGGCCTCCTGTTCGGCCCCGCGCGCAGGTCACGAGGTCCCGGCTGCTGGAAACCCTGCGAGACGGCAAGCTGCGGCGACTCACCCTCATCCACGCGCCCACGGGCTACGGGAAGACCACGGTCGCGGCGCAGTGGGCCGAGCGGCTCGCGGACGACGGCATACCGGTGGCCTGGCTGACGGTCGACGACAGCGACAACGGTGTGGCCCGGTTCCTGGCCGACCTGATCGAGTCGCTCGGCCGGGCGGACCCGGACTCGGTCGGCGACCTCGCCTCGGTGGTCGATGAACACGGCGACCGTGCTGACGAGTACGTACTGACGTCACTGATCAACGACGTCCATGCGCGGGGACGGCGGATCGCACTGATCGTCGACGACTGGCATCGGGTCACGGATGCGGCGGTCATCGGGGCGATGGACTATCTACTCGAACACGGTTGCCATCACCTGCAGGTGATCGTGACCAGCCGTACCCGGGCCGGTCTCCCGGTCAGTCGCCTGCAGGTACATGACGAGATCATCGAGATCGACATGGCGGCTCTGTGTTTCGATGCCGACGAGGCCGAGCGCTTTCTCCGTGACGTCGCGGGACTGGACTTACGCGCCGACCAGGTCGCCGACCTCTGGTCGTCCACCGACGGATGGGTGGCCGCTCTTCAGCTGGCGTGCGTGTCCCTGCGCGGGTCCGGGGAACCGTCCGAACTGATCGGTGACATCTCCGGACGCCACCATGCGATCGGCGACTTCCTGGCCGAGAACGTGCTGGGCGTCCTGGAACCCGAAGTCCTGCAGTTCCTCCTCAAGGTCTCGCTGCCGGAGCGGATCTGCGCCGATCTCGCCACGACCCTGAGCGGCGAGGCCCGGGGCCAGGCCATGCTCGAGGACATCGAGGTCCGAGACCTCTTCCTCACCCGGATGGATCAGGCCGGTGAGTGGTTCCGGTTCCACTCGCTCTTCGCCGAGTTCCTTCGTCGCAGGCTCGAACGTGACGAACCGCAACTGATCACGCCGCTGCACCGAAGGTCGTCCGAGTGGTTCGCCCGGCACGGCATGCTCACCGAGGCCGTCGACCATGCGCTCGCCGCCGGGGATGCCGACCGCGCCGTCGAACTCGTCGAGACCGATGGCCGATCACTCATCGAGCATTCGCGGATGACCACCTTGGTCACGCTGATCGACAAGCTTCCGCCGGTGACGGTCGCGGCCAACCCGATCCTGCAGGTGCAGCTCGCCTGGGCGAACCTCCTCCTGCACCGGGCCGCGCTGGCGGAAGCATCTCTGGAGCGGGCCCGGGTCGCCTTGGAGCGATTGCCGCAGTCGGATGCCAGCGCGGGGATCCGTCGTGAGGCCGAGATCGCCGACGCGTGCGTGCGCGCCATCTCCGACCGGTTGGACGGGCTCGACGAACGCGTGACACGCCTCGCCGACGACCTCGACGGATTGCCCCCGTTCCTCGTGTCGGCCATCCACAATGTCGGAACCCTCGGGGCCACCATGAGATTCGACTTCGACGAGGCCCACCGGTGGCAGCAACGCGCCATCCCGGCACATCAGCGCAACACGGGTCCGTATGCGGTGATGTACGGATACGGACTGGACGGGCTCGCCTACTTCGAGCAACTCGACCTCGATCGCGCCGAGGCGTGTTTCCGTACGGGACTTCGGCTGTCGCGCGAGCGCGGCTCGCCGGCACAGTCGCAGGGTGCCCGGCTCGCCTGCGCTCTCCTCGCCGAGATCCTCTACGAACGCGGACAATTGGAGGAAACCGAGCGTCTGCTGGACGACAGCTTTCTCATCGGGGCGGCCGAGGGGGTCGTCGACATGATCGAGGCACGCCACCTCGTCGGGGCACGACTGGCGTTGTGCCACGGTGATCGGGAGGCCGCGGCGCGGTATCTCGCCGAAGCCGTGCACGTGGCCGAGCGGCTGGGCACCCCCCGACTCCGTGCCCTCGCCGAGAACGAGCTGGTGACGCGGCGCCTCCCGACCCGGCGGCCCATCCTGCCCCGCGTCGACCTCGACGAGGATGTGCCGAGTCAGGGCATCGCCGCGATCGTCGCGCAACTCGACGCCGAGACCGCGATCAGGTTGACGCTGGACTCGGACGACGGTTCCGGCGCGTCGGACGCCGCATGCGGGCGGGCGCAGTGGTGGGTGGACACCCTGACCGGGACCGGACGGCGGCGGGCGCTGCTCCGGGCGCAACGGCTTCTCGCCGTGTGCCTCGCGGCTGCGGGCCGGTTCGAGGAGGCGCACGACCTCACCGTGACGGTGCTGGAGCAGTGCGCCGCGGCCGGGCTGGTGCGATATCCGCTCGATGGCGGCGACGAGTTCCGGCAGCTGGTCGTCGACGTCGCAGCCGGTATTCGCGCAGGTGACCGACCGGTTTCGGTGTCGCTGTCGCCGGAGTTCCTCGACCGCGTGGTCGGCGAGGAACCGAGTGGCCGATGACCGACGGGGAATACCCGGACCGCCCGATCGACTTGAACCTGAACGTGGCCGCGGCCGGTCGCCCCGATGTCGGGCGTCCCGAACAGGTCGTCCGAGGAGACCTGCGCAACCGATGTCTCCAGACCCCAACGAGAGGACACGTGCTCATGACAGTCCCCACCATCACCCTCAACAACGGAGTGACCATCCCGCAGTTGGGCTTCGGAGTCTTCCAGATTCCGCCGGAAGACACCCGCGAAGCCACTTTGACCGCGTTCGAGGTCGGTTACCGCCACATCGACACCGCCGAGATGTACGGCAACGAGAAGGGCGTCGGCGAGGCGGTCCGGGATTCGGGCATCGCTCGCGACGACATCTTCATCACCAGCAAACTGAACAACGGCTTCCACGATCCCGACGCCGCCTTGAAGGCGCTCGACGGGACGCTGGCCGACCTGGGCGTCGAGCAGATCGACCTCTTCCTGATCCACTGGCCGCTGCCCGAGGTGGGCGACTACGTCCAGACCTGGAAGGCCCTCGAGAAGGCCTACGCCGACGGCAAGGCGCGCGCAATCGGCGTGTCGAACTTCCAGCAGGCCCATCTGCAGCGCCTCTTCGACGAGGCCGACGTCGTGCCCGCGGTGAATCAGATCGAGGTACATCCGTACCTCTCGCAGAACCCGTTGCGCGCGTTCAACTCCGAGCACAAGATCGCCACCGAGGCCTGGTCGCCGATCGCGCAGGGCAAGGTGACCGACGACCCGGTCATCACCGAGATCGCCCAGGCCAAGGACCGCTCGCCGGCGCAGGTGACCCTGCGGTGGCACATCCAGCGCGGTGACATCGTCTTCCCGAAGTCGGTCACGCGCGCACGCGTGGAGGAGAACTTCGCGCTGTTCGACTTCGAGCTCTCCGACGCCGAGGTCGCCCAGATCGATCGTCTGAACAGTGACGAGCGGATCGGCCCCGATCCGGACACGTTCAACTACGTGCCGGAGTGACCTGACGCCCCGTCGGCCGGGCGCTCCTCAGTTCTGCGGCCTGGCGGCCGTCGTGGACTACGAAACAACCGTCGTGCTCGGTGCGGCGACCACATTCACTGCTCCCTGAGGAGCGAGCTTGCGAGCGTCACGAAGGGTCTCGCAACTCGTCTCGCCAAGACCCTTCGTGACGCGCCCTCCGCAAACTCCGGGCGCTCCTCAGGGAGCAGGGGCTATACGGTTCTTTCGGATCAGGGCGCAGAGCGGGGGCGGAGGGGGCGTTGCTTCGTGCTACGGCCTGGTCAGCGAGGCCCGCAACTGGCTGAACCGGAACAGCGCGGGCTCACCGACGACGTCGGTGTAGCGATCGATGACGGCATCGATGAAGTCGTCGACCTCGTTCTCCGGTAGTCGACTCGTCCAGTCCGACGCCCCGACCGCGAACCAGGCCCGGAAGTCGGCAACCGAGTCGAACTGCCAGCGCAGGTCCTTCACCGACAGATCGTCGACGACGAACCCGGCATCGGTGGCCAGCTCACCGAAGTGGATCGGATCGACATGGACGTACGGCGCGTCGAAGCCGTCGAAGTGGCGCTGCCGGCTCGGTTGCGCCGCGACGTCCATGGCGACGTCCTCGATGCTGGGTCTGTCGGTCGCGCAGACCATCTGCAGCACAGCCCGGCCGCCGTCGACGAGACTCCGGGCTATTCCGCGTAGGGCGGCGCCCTGGTCGTGGACCCAGTGGAGTGCGTTGAACGACACCGCGATGTCGAAGTCGTCGTCGAACGGCAGCGCCAGGACGTCGTCGACGTGGAACTGAACACGCAGCAGATCGGCCGGGACCCGGAGCAGTGCGCGCTCGATCATCCGTCGCGAAGCGTCGACGCCCACAACACTTCCCGACGGGAGCCGATCGGCCAACAGCATGGTGACGAAGCCGTCGCCGCAGCCGACGTCGAGCAGCCGTTCGGTGCCGGTGAGCTCCAGATCCCCGATCGATTCCTCGGCGACCATGCGCTGCAGCGCGCTCACGTCCGCGTATCGCTCGCCGTCCCAATCGACCATCGCGCACCCCTCGGTTGTCCGACCTGCGGGTCATTGTCCCCGGTGCGGCCGCGCGTCGCGCGGCTTCGCCGTATCAGCCGGACGGCTCGTGCGCGTGCGCGAGCATCCGCGAGGCCTCGCGGTACCGGGCGTACACCCCGGGAGTGGGTGATCCGTCGAGCGTGTGGGTCGGGGTCTCCCAGGCGGGGAGTTCGCCGGTCAGCGCCCAGGCTGCTTGACGTGCCGCACCGAGCGCCACGTGTTCGCCGTCGGCGGGTACGACGACCTCGCCGCCGAACAAGCACGGAGCGATCGCGCGGACCGCTGCCGATTTCGCGCCACCCCCGGTCAGCAACACCCGATCCACCCCGACACCCTGACTCTCGATCTGCTCGCGGCAGAAGACCAGTGACGAGACGAGACCCTCGACGGCCGCTCGGGCGATCGAGGCGGGCGTGAAATTGCCGGGGGTCAGGCCCGTCAGTGTGCCGGTCGCCTCGGGCAGGTTCGGAGACCGTTCGCCGGCGAGGTACGGCACCATCGTGACGCCGCCCGCGCCTGGCTCAGCCGACATGGCCAACCGCGCGAACTCCGTCAGGTCCACGCCGAGCATCGTCGCGGTCGCCGACAGCACCGGGGCGCCGTTCAGCGTGCAGACCAGCGGCAGGTGACGCCCCGTCGCGTCGGCGAACCCGGCCACCAGGCCTGACGGATCATTCGGCGCCACGTCCCCGACGGCACTGACCACGCCCGACGTCCCGAGGGACACGACCGCATCTCCGGGGCCCGCATGCAATCCCAGTGCGGCTGAGGCGTTGTCACCGGCCCCCGCGCCCACGACGGCCCCCGACGGGGTGGTCCCGGCCCGCTCTGCGGGGCCGAGTACGTGGGGGAGCAGCGGCCGACGCCCCCGAAACGCTTTCTCCAGCAGATCGACTTGGTACTCATCAGCCGCTGCGCTGAAGTAGCCGGTTCCCGAGGCGTCGCTTCGGTCGGTGATCAGTTCACCGATGTCGGTGCTCCCGCGCAGGCGCCAGGTGAGCCAGTCATGCGGCAGGCAGACCGCCGCGGTGTCGTCGGCGTGCTCGGGCTCGTGGTCCGCCAGCCAGCGGAGCTTGGTCGCGGTGATCGATGCCACCGGCACCACACCGACCGAGCGAGCCCAGGGTTCCGGGCCGCCCAGTTCGGCGATCAGGGCAGTCGCGCTCGGTGCGGAACGGGTGTCGTTCCACAGCAATGCGTCTCGGACGACGCGGCCTGCCTCGTCCAGACACACCATGCCGTGTTGCTGCCCCGCCACCGACACCGCCGCAACGTCCTCGAGCCCACCGGCCTCGCTCACCGCCGAGCACAGTGCGTCCCACCAGTGATCCGGGTGCACCTCGGTACCGGGCGGATGTGGTGCCTGTCCGGTGCGCACCACCCGTCCGGTGGTGGCATCGCACACGACGACCTTGCAGGACTGGGTCGACGAATCGATCCCGGCCACCAGCGTGGTCATGCGAGCAGACCGGCGAGTGTGGCACGGGCGCCCTTGCTGCGCAACGACTCCAGCGCGGACAGGTATGGCTCCGTGAACAACGGCTCCTCCGCGAGAGTGCCGAACAGCTCGGGATCGGCGACGAAGGCGAGCGGATCGGTCCGTGAGCGCTGCGCTCGCGGAACGAGATCGGCCGCGAGGGGATCGATGACGTCGATCGGGTCGCCTGCCTCGTCGGTGCCCTCGGCGTACCGGGTCCAACTGGCCACGACGGCGGCGGCGAGGTCGCTTCGCTGATCCTGCTCGAGGCGCTCGCGGATGACCGGCACCAGCCACTTCGGAATGCGGTCGGAGGAGTCCTGGCAGAGGCGGGCGATGGTGTCGGCGATCGCGGGGTTCGTGAATCGCTCGAGCAGGGTGTCGATGTAGGTGTCGACGTCCACGCCGGGGAGGGGGCGGAGTGTGGTCGCTCCTTCTTCGGTCATGTAGCGCCGCAGCAGAGTACGGATGTCGGGGTCGGATGCGGCGTCGTGGACGTAGCGGTACCCGAGCAGATACCCGAAGTAGCACAGCGCCTGGTGGCCGGCGTTGAGCAGGCGCAGTTTCATCAGCTCGTAGGGGGTCACGTCGTCGACGACCTGGACCCCTGCCTTCTCCAGCGACGGACGCCCCATCGCGAAGTCGTCCTCGAGCACCCACTGGGTGAACGGTTCGGCGACCACCGGCCAGTTGTCGACGACGCCGGTGCGGTCCACGACCTCGTCGGCCAGGTCCGGCGGCGTCGCCGGGGTGATCCGATCGACCATCGAGTTCGGGAATCGCGTGTTGGCCTCGATCCACTCCGCGAGTTCCGGGTCGCGCAACCGGGCGTAGGCGAGAAAGGTCGAGCGGGCCATGTGGCCGTTGCCCTGGATGTTGTCGCAGGACATCACCGTGAACGAGGGTGTCCCGCGTTCGCGGCGTCGAGCCAGCGCTTCGGTCACCAGTCCGAAGACGGTACGAGGCGGCGCACTGGCCTCGAGGTCGGCGACGATGTCCGGGTTCGCGGCGTCGAACTCGCCGGTCGACGGTGAGAAGTTGTAGCCGCCCTCGGTGACGGTCAGTGAGACGATCCGGGTTGCCGGGTCACTCAACCGATCGATCACCTTCTCGGGATCGTCGGGTGCGTACAGATACTCGACGATCGAGCCGATGACCGAGGTCTCCACGGCACCGTCGGGATGCTTGAGGGTGAGGGTGAACAATCCGTCCTGAGGGACGAGGGCGTCCCGCATCGCGGCGTCGGCGGTGCGGACACCGACCCCACAGATGCCCCAGTCGTTCGCCGAGGGATCGGCGGCGAGAAGGCGGTCGACGTACATGGCCTGGTGCGCGCGATGAAACGCGCCGACACCGAAGTGGACGATGCCCGGGGTCACCGCGGCGCGATCGAACGCGGGCGTGTCGACGCCGTCGATCCGCGGCAACGTCTCGTTGGTCAGCGATGTGCTCATCGGCGGGTTCCCTCCGGCCGGGTCGTGTCGGTCTCGACGTCGTCGTCCGAGTTCTGTTCGTAGCTCGAGATGGAAGGGTAGACAACCGCTTTGATGTTGCCGGGAATGCGATCGGCGTCGAGCGCGGCCGCCAGTTCGTCGAGGCCGAACCGCGCGGTCACCATGGCATCGAGATCCACCGCCCCCGTACGGGCCAGGGCCAGCGCGGTCGGCCACGTGTTGGCGTAGCGGAACACTCCGGTCACGACCAGTTCGCGATTCTGGATGAGCGAAATCGGGAGTTCCATGGTGTCGGCGCCCATGCCGACCAGGATCACACGTCCGCCGGGTCGGACCCGCGACAGGCCCTCCCGGACCGCGCCGGCGACTCCGCTCGCGTCGACGAACGCATCCACCCGCTCGATCTCTGTTCCGGGTGTGATCACCGTCGTGGCGCCGAAATCCCGTGCGCGGAGGCGGCGTTGCTCATCCGGCTCGCTCACGACGATGCGCGTGAGGCCGGAAGCCCGCGCGACCTGGGCGACCATCAGGCCGATCGGTCCGGCGCCGGCGATCAGCACGGAGCCGCCGGCGGCAACCTCGGCCTTGCGCATGGCGGCGATGCCCACCGAGAGGGGCTCGAACAGCGCGGCGGCCTCGTCGGAGACCTCGGGCGGCACCGGATGGGCGAAATCGGCTCCGATGGTGACGAATTCGGCGAAAGCGCCGTCTACGGGGGGCGTCGCGTAGAACCGCATCCGGGGGCACAGGTGGTAGTCACCGCGCTTGCTCTCCGGCGTGGTCGGGTCGGGACGCTGGGGCTCGATCGACACCCGCTCGCCGATCCGGGCCCGGTCGACGCCGTCCCCGACGGCGACGACGACCCCGGCGGCCTCATGGCCGAGGACGAGCGGATCGCGGACCACGTACTCACCGATCCGTCCATGGCGGAGGTAATGGGTGTCCGAGCCGCAGACGCCCACCGCGCGGACGGCCACCGTCACGTCACCCGGCCCCGGCTCCGGTGACCTCCGGGTTTCCGTGGTCACCGTCAGATCGGGATGCAGGACGCCGGCGCGCATGGCGTCCGGTACACGCGGTATGCGGAGATCGGTTGTTGCGTGGGTCACACCTGGATGCTAGCTTATTGAGCACATTGACCGCTAGTGAGCAGATGCTCACGGCCGCGCCTCGGCGGCGACGGCGAATGGACGCGAAGGGGCACCCGGGATGGCACCTCGGAAGTCGGCGAACGGCGCGGACGGCGAAACGCCCGTCGCGCCGGCACGTGGGGCCGCACCGCGCGGTGGCGACTCCGGCCAGGACCTGCGACTCCTCGTTCGAGCCGCGACCATGTATCACCTCGAAGGACTCACCCAGGCCGAGATCGCGGGCCGACTCGGGGTGTCGCGCCCGACGGCCGGCCGGCTCGTCGCGCGGGCACGGGCACAAGGTCTCGTACAGGTGTCGGTCTCGGCCCCGGCGCATCTGTCGGCGTCCATCCACACCGAGCTGGAACGCGCGGTCGAGGAGACCCTGGGGCTCGACGAGGTACTCGTCATCGACGAGGTCGCCGACGGCACCACCACCGGCAATGCCGCGCTCGGTCGGGCGGGGGCGTCGGTGTTGACCCGCCGGATTCAGCCAACGGACACCTTCGGATTCACCTGGGGACCGGAACAAGTCGCCGTTGCCGACGCCATGGCTTCGTCCACCTCGTGTCAGCGGGTCGTGCAGATGGACGGCTCGATGACCTCCGTCGAGTACCACACCGGCGTCGACCACGCGCTCTCGCGATTCTCCGAACGGCTCCATGCCCGGCCGCTGCGGCTGGTCGCACCGCTCTACGTCGACCCGGAGACGGTCACTGCCGTGAACCGTGATTCGATCCTCTCGCAGGCACTCTCGGCGGCTCGCGGTGCGCAGGTGATGTTGTTCGGTGTCGGCTCGGTGTCGACATCGACGACCCTGTTCGAGGGCTCGTTCATCGACGCGGTCGTCCTCGACGAGTTGCTGGATCTCGGCGCGGTCGGGGAGATCGGCGGGCGCTTCTACGACGCGAACGGCGGCGCCGTCCCCTCCAGCCTCGTCGACCGGACCGTCTCGGTGTCACTCGACGCGGTCCGCGCCTGCCCGACCTCGATCCTCGTGTCCGGTGGGACACACCGTCGCGAATCCATCCTCGGCGCGTTGCGCGGCGGCTACGCCACCATCCTCGTCACTGACGTGGCGACCGCCGAATGGCTTGTGATGCAAGAGAAAGGCGAACAATGACGTTCTCCCGACACCGAGTGCGATGGGCGCTGGGTGCGATGATCGCGACCGTGGCACTGGTGCTCACCGGCTGCTCCGGCGCGGGTTCACTCACCGGCGGCGGAGGTCGTGAGATCACCGTCGCGATGGTCTCGAACTCGCAGATGCAGGACGCGGTGAAGCTGTCCACGCAGTTCGAGGAACAGAATCCCGGTGTCACGGTGCGGTTCGTGACCCTCTCCGAGAACGAGGCGCGGGCCAAGATCACCGCATCGGTGGCCACCGGCGGCGGTGAGTTCGACGTCGTGATGATCAGCAACTACGAGACCCCGATGTGGGGCGAGTACGGCTGGCTCGTGAACCTGACCCCGTACATGGACGCCGATCCCGATTACGACGCCGACGACTTCATCCCGACGCTGAAGACGGCTCTGTCCCACGATGGTTCGATGTACTCGGCGCCGTTCTACGGGGAGTCGTCGTTCCTGATGTACAACAAGAAGCTCTTCGCCGAGGCCGGGGTGTCGTTGCCGCCTCGACCGACGTGGCCCCAGGTCGCGGAAGCGGCGGCGAAACTCGACAACGAGCGTACGGCGGGAATCTGCCTGCGCGGCAAGCCCGGCTGGGGTGAGGTGCTCGCCCCGCTGAACACGGTGATCAACGCCTTCGGCGGACGCTGGTACGACGAGGACTGGAATGCACAGCTGGACAGTCCCGAGGTGGCCGCAGCGGTGAAGTTCTACGTCGACACGGTCCGGAACCACGGCGAGGCCGGCGCGGCGTCGTCCGGGTTCCAGGAATGCGGAAACCTGTTGTCGCAGGGCCAGGTCGCGATGTGGTATGACGCGACATCCGCGGTGTCGGTGTTGGAGAGCCCGGACACCTCGTCGATTGCGGGTGACGTCGGCTACCTGCCCGCGCCGAGCATGGCCAAGGGTGACAACGGCTGGCTCTACACCTGGTCCTTGGGCATCCCCACCAGCAGCACGCACCAGGACGAGGCGTGGAAGTTCATCCGGTGGATGACCAGCAAGAGCTACATCGAGTATGTCTCGGAGACCCTGGGTCCCAGTCACGTACCGCCGGGCAGCCGGCTCTCCACGTATGAGCTGCCGGCCTACAAGGAACTCGCCGCCCCGTTCGCCGAGCAGACGCTGAGCGCCATGCGTGCGGCGAACCAGCTGAAGCCGACCCTGGAGCCGGTGCCCTACACCGGCGTCCAGTTCCTCGCGATCCCCGAGTTCCAGGATCTCGGAACCCGGGTGAGCCAGCAGATCTCGGCAGCGATCGCCGGCCAGATCAGCGTCGACGACGCGCTCGCGCAGGCGCAGGAGTACGCCCAGGTCGTCGGCAAGTCCTACCAGAGGGAGCAGTGATCATGGCCACCGCAGTCTCCACTCCACCACCCGACACGACGTCGAAGGCGCCGTTGAAGTCCTCGCGCGATCACGTCACGCGTGCCGAGGGCTGGCGCCGTCGCGGTCCCCTCCTGCCGGCGCTGATCTTCCTGATCGTGGTCACGCAGATCCCGTTCGTGTTCACCCTCTACTACTCCACCCAGTCGTGGAACCTCGTACGTCCGGATTCACGCGCGTTCGTCGGGCTCGACAACTATGTCGCGGTGTTCGGCGACAGCCAGTTCTGGCGGGTGACGGTCAACACCATCCTGCTGATCGTGGGCACCGTCCTCATCTCGGTGCTCCTCGGCTTGCTGTTCGCGTTGCTGCTCGACCGGAAGTTCCTCGGCCGCGGGGTGGTGCGGACCCTGCTCATCACTCCGTTCCTGGTCACCCCGGTGGCGGCCGCGTTGCTGTGGAAGACCAGCCTGCTGTCGCCCACCAACGGCCTCGTCAACTGGGCGCTGAGTCCGTTCGGCATCGAGACCGACTGGCTGTCGGAGTTCCCGCTGATGAGCGTGATGGCCGAATTGGTCTGGCAGTGGACGCCTTTCATGATGCTGCTGATCCTCGCGGGTCTGCAGTCGATGCCCCGTGACATCCAAGAGGCGGCACGAGTCGACGGCGCCACCAGCTTCCGGCTCTTCCGGGAACTGACGTTGCCGCATCTGCGTCGCTTCATCGAGCTCGGTGCGGTGCTCGGCGCGATCTACCTGGTCAACACCTTCGACGCGGTGTACATGATGACCTCCGGTGGACCGGGTGTCTCCAGTTCGAATCTGTCGTACTACATCTACCAGCGAGCGTTCCTCGGCTTCGACATCGGCCAGGCCGCGGCGATGGGCGTGGTGACCGTGATCGGCACGATCGTCGTCGCCACGCTCGCTCTACGACTGATCTTCAAATCATTCACCGGGACAGAGGAGCCGGCCTGATGACCACCGACATCCGCTCCGACCGTACGTCGGCCGGGCAGCCAGACGAGAAGTCCGGCACCGAGATCCGTCGTCGGCGCCGGCCGAGACAGGCGGCGCTGACCGCGGTGACCTGGATTCTCGCGATCGGGTTCTTCTTCCCCGTGCTCTGGATGGTGCTGACCGCGTTCAAGCAGGAGAGCGACGCTGCGACGAACCCGCCGACCTTCTTCTTCGAGCCGACACTGCAGCAGTTCCGGGACGTCTTCGATGCGGGAATCGGCACACCGCTGTTGAACTCGGTGTTCGCGACCATCGTCTCGACGATCCTGGTGCTGTTGCTCGGTGTGCCTGCCGCGTTCGCGCTGTCGCTGCGACCGGTGCGCAAGACCAAGGACGCGCTCTTCTTCTTCATCAGTACCAAGATGCTGCCGATCGTCGCGGCGATCATTCCGCTCTACGTGATCGTCGGCGAGATCGGGATGCTCGACAACATCTGGACTCTCGTGATCCTGTACACCGCCATGAACCTGCCGATCGCGGTGTGGATGATGCGGTCCTTCTTCCTCGAAGTGCCCGGGGAGCTACTCGAGGCCGCCAGTATCGACGGTGCGAGTCTCTGGACCTCGGTGCGCGAGGTGATCCTCCCGTTGATCTCGCCGGGAATCGCGGCGACAGCGCTGATCTGCGTGATCTTCTCGTGGAACGAGTTCTTCTTCGCCGTCAACATGACCGCGGTCAACGCGCAGACGATGCCGGTGTTCCTGACCGGTTTCATGTCCGGACAGGGCCTGTACTGGGCGCAACTCTCCGCAGCATCCGTGCTCGCCGCGCTCCCGGTCGTCATCTGCGGCTGGATCGCCCAGAACAAGCTCGTCCGCGGCCTCTCGTTCGGCGCGATCAAATGACAGCAAAGTTCGCGATCGCGCCACCGGTCCCGGCGCGGCGCGATCAAGTGACAGCCCAGTTCGGGATCGCGCCACCGGTCCCAGCGCGGCGCGATCACATGACACCTCTCGTCTGACACGCACTCGCACAACAACTTTGTAGAAACCGGAGAACATCATGGCTTCCATCACCTACGACAAGGCCTGCTGCGTCTACCCCGGCGCGGACAAGCTCGCCGTCGACTCGCTGGACCTGGACATCGCCGACGGCGAGTTCGTGGTCCTCGTCGGTCCGTCCGGTTCCGGAAAGTCGACGGCCCTGCGTATGCTCGCCGGCCTCGAGGAGATCGATTCCGGCCAGATCCGGATCGGCGGTGACAACATGGTCGGCGTCGCCCCCAAGGACCGCGACATCGCGATGGTGTTCCAGAACTACGCGCTCTACCCGAACAAGACGGTCGGCGAGAACATGGGCTTCGCGCTGAAGATGCGCGGTGTGCCCGCCGACGAACGCAAGCGCAAGGTCGCCGAGGCGGCCCGGTTGCTCGACCTGACCGACTTCCTCGACCGCAAGCCCGCCAAACTGTCGGGCGGACAGCGGCAGCGGGTCGCCATGGGGCGGGCCATCGTCCGTGAACCGCAGGTTTTCTGCATGGACGAGCCGCTGTCGAACCTCGACGCCAAGCTTCGTGTCCAGACCCGCACCCAGATCGCCGCCCTGCAACGGCGCCTGGGCACCACGACGGTCTACGTCACCCACGATCAGGTGGAGGCGATGACGATGGGTGACCGCGTGGCCGTGCTCAAAAACGGTGTCCTGCAGCAGTTCTCCACGCCGACTGAACTCTATGACCGACCCGTCAACTCCTTCGTGGCGGGATTCATCGGATCTCCGGGCATGAACCTCTTCGTCGCGCCGGTCGTCGACGGCGTGATCACCGTGTCGGGTGCTGCTGTGGACATCGACGCCGAAGCGCAAGCGGCCCTGCGTCGTTCCGGGCTCGACTCGGTCGTCGTGGGTATCCGTCCCGAGCACCTCACACTGTCGGACAACGGCACCGGTCTCAACGCCGACGTCGCTCTCCTGGAGGAGCTGGGCAGCGAGAGCTACATCTACGCCAACCTCGCCGACGACTCGGTGCGCAACCTCGACGGCGATCCGATGGTGATGGTCGCGCGGTCGGCCGAGCGAGCACCCGCCAAGCGGGGCGAGGGCATCCGCCTGCGCCAGTCCGACAGCGCGGTGCACCTGTTCGACCCGTCCAGCGGCGACCGCCTCAACTGACAGCCGGCTCCGGGGTTGCGCGTGCCGGCGCCCGCTCCGTCGACTGGGCGTCGGATCTCGTCGACTGGGCGTCGGATCTCGTCGACTGGGCGTCGGATCTTGTCGATTGTGCGATGCCTCGGGTGAATTGCGCAGACTGTCCCGTCGGGAGCCGCGTTCTCCGCTGGGATGAGGCTCGTCGAAACCACCCCGGTGCACCCGCCGGATACCTCGGAGGGCACCCTCGGAGACTGTGACCATCTGGGAACTAGTCGCCGTGCTCTTCGCCGGCGTCGGGGCGGGCGCGATCAACGCCCTCGTCGGCAGCGGGACGCTCATCACGTTTCCGACGCTGGTCGCTTTCGGGGTCCCGCCTGTCACCGCGACCATGTCCAATGCGATCGGGCTGGTGGCCGGCGGGGTGTCGGGTACGTGGGGTTACCGGCGCGAGCTCGAAGGACAGTGGACGCGTCTCCGCTGGCAGATGCCGGCGTCGTTCACCGGCGCGATCATCGGCTGCTGGCTCCTGCTCCACCTGCCCGAGACCGTGTTCGAGACCGTCGTCCCGGTTCTGCTCGTTGCCGCGCTGATTCTCGTCGTCGCCCAGCCCTACATCCAGAAATGGGTGGGTGGCCGCTCTACTCACGGCGGTGATCTCACGCCCCCGCATCTCGGTCCCGTGCGGATTGCCGCGATGACCTTCGGGACGTTCGCCGTCGGCGTCTATGGCGGGTACTTCACAGCTGCGCAGGGCATCCTCCTGATGGGCGTCCTCGGGGTGATCGTCCCCGACCACCTCCAGCGGATGAACGCGGCGAAGAACCTGCTCAGCCTGGTGGTCAATGTCGTCGCCGCCGTCACCTACACCCTGGTGGCGTTCGACCGGATCGACTGGTGGGCGGCTGCGGCCATCGCGGTCGGTTCGTTGGCCGGTGGCTTCCTCGGCGCCAGATATGGACGTCGACTCTCCCCACGGGCGCTTCGCGCGGTGATCGTCGTCGTCGGACTGATCGGCCTCTGGCGACTTCTCGCGTGACCAGGCGGCACACAACCTGCCACAACGACGCCCAGTCGACGGAAAACGACGCCCAGTCGACGAAAAGCCACGCCCAGTCGACGAAAAGCCACGCCCAGTCGACGAAAAGCCACGCCCAGTCGACGGGGGATCAGTGCGCGGGGGCGGCTTCCTTCTTCCGACGCGGGATGACATGCAGGATCGCGACGATGATCGCTCCGACCACGAGGCCGACGACGGCGGAGAGCACGGTGCCCGCAGTCCACGAGAGGACGCCGCCGAACCCGCCGTGGACCAGTTCGCCGAACCAGTGCTCGACGTCGTGGAGTCGATCCGCAGGCCAGTGGAAACCGGCCTCGCCGACGTTGACGATCAGGATGTGGCCGCCCACCCAGAGCATCGCCGCGATGCCGACGACCGTCAGCGTCGACATGATCGTGGGCATGGCGCGGACCAGGCCGCGACCGATTTTCTGGAGGAGGGTGGACTCGCGCTGGGCCAGTGCCAGGCCGACGTCGTCCATCTTCACGATGATGGCCACGACACCGTAGACGAGTGCGGTGATCAGGACGGCGACGACCACGAGGACCGCCAGACGCGTCCAGAAGGGCTCGGACTCGACCGACGACAGCGAGATGACCATGATCTCCGCGGACAGGATCAGGTCGGTGCGGATCGCACCGCTGACCATCGTCTTCTCGAACTCGGGACCGGCCTCGCCCGCGGTCTGCTCCTCGGCGTGGTGTCCGCCACCGATCGCCTCCCACACCTTCTCGGCGCCCTCGAAGCACAGGAACAGGCCACCGGCGATCAGCAGGTAGGGGAGCGCCCCGGGCAGGAACTGACTCAGGATCATCGCCACCGGCAGGATGATGAGCAGCTTGTTGCGAATCGATCCGATGGCGATCTTCCGCACGATCGGCAGTTCACGATCGGGGGTGAAACCGTGGACGTAGCGGGGTGTGACGGCGGTGTCGTCGACCACCACGCCCGCCGCCTTGACGCTGGCCTTGCCGGCCGCCGCACCGATGTCGTCGAGAGACGCCGCGGCGGCCCGGGTGAGGGTCACGATGTCGTCGAGCAAGGCGACGAGGCCACTGGCCACGGGAACCTCCGGGCGTTCGAGGGGATTGAGTTCTCGAACAGTATGCCCAAACGGACGCGGGCCACACGCTCGGTGGCGGCCCGCGTCCGTTTCGTCGGATTCGGCGCCAGGGTAGGGATGACGCCGCCCGGGTCAGGAGTGGGCGGGGGCGGTCATCGCGTCGTCGGTGGAGTCGGTGATGTCTCCGAGTCCGCGCACCTTCCGCCGGATCGTCATCAGGGTCAGCAGTCCGATCGCGCTGGCGCCGATGAGGAAGTAGGCGGGCGCGAGCGAGTTGCCCGTGCGGTCGATCAGCCATGTGGCGATGTAGGCGGCCGTGCCGCCGGCCAGGACCGTCGACAGGTTGAAGCCGAGGGCCACACCGGTCAGACGGACCTTCGTGTCGAACAACGACGGGAACAACGGTGCGGTGGCGACCTGGATCAACGGGGTGCACAGGGCGAACACCGCGAAGGCGAGGGCCGCTACCGCCAGGCCGTGCCCGGTCATCAGCGCCATCGCGGGGTAGGCGAGAGTGGCCGCGGTCAGCAGGCCGGCGATGAGGACGGGCCGACTTCCGAACCGGTCGACCAGCAGTCCGGCGATCGGCATGCACGACGCGACGAACACGATGACGCCGGCCGCGGTCCAGGTGACCGCGGTTTGGCTGTATCCGCCCTCACGCACGAGATGGATGCCGATGTAGGTGAGCACCATGTACCCGGTCGCGTTCTGCGCGATACCGAGACCGAGCACCTGCAGGACCTGGATCGGCTGGCTGCGCAACAGTTCTCGCAGCGGCGCCTTCGGGAGTTCGCGGCGCTCGGCGGTTTTGGTGAACTCCGGCGAGTCCTCGATGCGGGTTCGGAGCCACAGGCAGAGCACGAGCAGCGGAAGTCCGGCGACGAACGGGATTCGCCAGCCCCAGCTGTCCATCTGGGCCTCGGAGGTCAGGGCGGACGTCGTCGCCACCACGATGGCGGCGAGCGCGAAGCCGCTGTTCGATCCCAGCGCGACGATCGATCCGCCCAGGCCGCGGCGCTTGGGTCCGACGACCTCGTAGACGTAGGTCAGCGCACCGCCGAGCTCGCCACCGGCGGAGAAGCCCTGGAGCAGGCGAGCGATCACCAGCAGGATCGGCGCGAGGACCCCGACCGCGGCGTACGTCGGCAGCAGAGCCATCAGCGTGGTGCCCACGCCCATCAGGATCACCGACACCAGCAGCGCGCGCTTGCGGCCGAAGCGGTCGCCGAGGCGCCCGAAGAAGATGCCGCCGATCGGCCGCATGAGGTACGCCGACGCGAACACCGCGAGGCTCGACAGGAGGGACGCGGTCGGGTCGTCGCTCGGGAAGAACAGCGGGCTGACCACCACTGCGAGGTATGCGTACACCGTCAGGTCGTAGTACTCGACGACCGTTCCGACGCCGGCGGCGATGACCGCCCGCCGGCTCCGTTGATCCTGGGTTGCCATGAGGTCTCTTTCTGGGGGAGGGCACTAAGTGAGCACTAATATGTACATATTTAGTGAGACGTGGGTTACTGTAGAACGCGTCACGAGCAATCGGCAAGAGTTCTCAGAGGAAACACCATGCGTCCCACGCACTCTCCACATCCCGATCTCGCCGAGCAGTACCGGGCGGCGGGGCACTGGCGGGACAGGACCGTCGACCACTTCGTCGAGCGCGCCGCCGCGCTGTATCCGGACGCCGTCGCGATCATCGACGGTGATCGGCGGCTGACGTTCGCCGACGTCGAGCGCGAGTCCCTGCGCCTGGCCGCCGCGTTGTACGACCGTGGCGTGCGGCCGGGCGACGTGGTGTCCTTCCAGCTCCCGAACTCCGCCGACGCGGTCATCGTCTTCCACGCGATCCATCGCGTTCGCGGTGTCGCGAACCCGATCGTGCCGATCTACCGCGAGCGCGAAGTAGGTTTCATCCTCGGGCAGGCGCGCACCAAGGTCGCCCTCGTCCCGGGAACCCATCGCGGATTCGACCACCAGGCTATGTATGCCGCTCTGCGGCAGCGTCTTCCGCATCTCGAGCTGGTGGTGACCACCGGCGCGGCATCGGACTCCGGAGCTGCCGACCTCCGGTCCCTGATCGACTCCGCGACGCCGGAGATGATCGAGACGGTGCGTGCGCTGCCCCGCGCCGATCCCGACGACGTCTGCCTGCTGCTGTACACGTCGGGCACGACCGCGGACCCGAAGGGGGCGCTGCACAGTCACAACACGCTGGTCTTCGAGAACAGCTCGATGATCGAGACGTTCGGACTCGACGAGCGCGACGTCGTGTTCAACCCGTCGCCGGTGACGCACGTGACCGGGGTGAACTGTGCCCTGACCCTGCCATTCCTGCTCGGTGCGCCGGTGGTGCTGCAGGATGTGTGGGATCCGGAGACCGCGCTGACCAGCGTGCTCGAGGAGAACGCGAGTTTCATGATCTTCGCGACGCCGTTCCTGCGGGGCCTGTTGGAGGCCGCGATCTCGCGGGGCGTCCGGACCCCGTCGGTGCGATACATCATCTGCGGGGGCGCCGACATCCCGGACTCGTTGGTCACCAGGGCAACCGAGGTGCTGGGCACCGTCACGCGGATGTACGGGGCGACCGAGGGACCCTCGGTGACATCGGCGAACAGGTCGGACGACCCGTATCTGCGCACCGGCACCGACGGGCGCGTGCTCGCCCCGACCGAGGTCGTCGTGTCCGACGGTGCGGGGAGCAGCGCCGCGACCGGCGTCGTCGGCGAGGTGCTGTGGCGTGGACCCGACACCTGCCTCGGATACCTCGACGCGTCCCTGAACGACGAGGCCTTCACCGGCGACGGGTTCTTCCGCAGCGGGGACCTCGCCTACTTCGACGCCCGGGGCGGGATCCACATCGTCGGTCGGATCAAGGACATCATCAACCGCTCCGGTGAGAAGATCAGCACCCACGATGTCGAGAACGAACTGAGTGAGCATCCCGCGGTCACCGAGATCGCGGTCGTCGCCGGGCCGGACCCCCGAACCGGGGAGCGGGGGTGCGCATTCGTCGTCACCCGGGATGCCGTCGATCTCACCCTCGAAGAGGTGCGAGAGTTCCTCTCCGCGAGAGGGATCGCGATGCAGAAGGTCCCGGAGAGCATCTTCGTCGTCGATTCCCTGCCGAAGACGGCGAGCGGGAAGATCCAGAAATTCGCCCTCCGCGACTGGACGCGGGACCGCACGACCGCCCCGCCCCAGATGCAGGCCGTGACCATCTCCGCGGCGCACGAGAGATGAGAACCGCTGTGTCACGACAACTCCGAGTACGACGGCATGACCGAGCAGGACAGGGATCACGAGGATGACGACCACGGTGCCGGGCGCGACCACGCTCGACGAGTACGAAACCCGGGCGCGGGCCTGGCTCGACGCCGAACTCCCGGTGCGGGCCGCGCAGGAGCACGAACCGAACTACGCCATCTTCCACAACCGGACCCACGACGAGGAACGGGCGCTGATCGACGCGGCGCGGGCCTGGCAGGCACGACGCGTGGACGCGGGCTTCGGCGCGATCACCTGGGGACCGGACTGGGGTGGGCCGGGTCTGACCGCGGGCCACGAACGCGTGTACGTCAACCTGGAGCGTGGCTACCAGACCCCCGAACGGCACGAGAACGTGCTGGTGACAGTCGAATTGGTGGCACCGACCCTGCATGCGCTGGGTACCGACGAGCAGCGGCAACGATTCGTCCGGCCGTTCCTGCGCGCCGACGAGCTGTGCTGCCAGCTGTTCTCCGAACCCGGAGCGGGTTCGGACCTGGCCGGGCTGTCGACGAAGGCGGTCCGGAACGGGGACACGTGGCGGATCAACGGCCAGAAGGTGTGGAGTTCCGGTGCTCAGTTCTCGGAGTGGGGTCTGCTCATCGCCCGGTCCGACCGGTCGGCGCCGAAACACAAGGGCATGACCGCATTCATGGTGCCGATGAACACGCCCGGCGTGGAGGTCCGGCCGATCCGGCAGATGTCCGGTGGATCGACGTTCAACGAGGTCTTCCTCTCCGACGTCGAGCTGCCGGATTCCCTGCGGGTCGGGGCCGAGGGCGACGGCTGGAAGGTCGCGCTCACCACACTCGGTTTCGAACGAAACTCCAGCGCCGGGATCGTCAGTGCCGGTGGTAACAGCGTCGATCTCGCCCGCCTCGTCGACCGTCTCGGGCTGTCCGACGACCCGCTGGCCCGGCAGCGCCTCGGTGACGCGGCGATCTACGAACGGGCAGCGGCACTCATGGTGGCGCGTTACGCCGAACGGGAGCGTGCCGGTGCCGTCCCGGGCGTCGAGGGGTCCATCGGGAAGCTCGTGTGGACGCAGAACCTGAAGCGGGTCGGCGACGCCGCCGCATCGTTCCTCGGCGACCGGATCGTCGCCGACACCGGTGAGCCCGACACCTTCGCCTGGTCGGAGCATCTGCTCGGTGCACCCGGGTACCGCATCGCGGGCGGCTCGGACGAAATCCAACGAAACATCATCGGCGAACGCGGCCTCGGACTGCCGCGCGAACCCCGGTAGGAGTACACATGCCCATCGAACTGACCGTCGAGCAGCGCGATCTGCAGGCCGCTCTCGCCGACGCGTGGTCGGATCACGCGCCCGCGCAGGATCTCTGGTCGTCGATCCGGGAACTCGGGCTGACCGAGATCCCGTTTCCGGAGGACCTCGGCGGGGCCGGGTACGGGGTGAAGGACGCGTCGGTCGTGATGACCGCCCACGGTCGCTGCCTCGGTTCCTCGCCGTACCTCTCGTCGGTGATCATGGCCGGCCTCACCCTGCTCCACGCCGCCGACGACGAGGGTCGTCGAGAACACCTGCCGGCCATCGTGACCGGCGAACGACGTGCGGCGCTCGTCTGCGGTTCCGCCATCGTCTCTTCGTCGATCGACGCCGAGCTCACCGAGCGGGGGACGTTGCTCCTCAGCGGCCGCCAGGACGTCGTCCTCGACGCCGCGTCTGCCGACGTGCTGGTGGTCGTTGCGCACACCGCGTCGGGTGTGGAACTGGGTGTCCTGGACGGCGGCGCTGCCGGTGTCCGTCGCGAGGTGCGCGAAAGCCTCGATCTCACACGTGAGTTCGCCAGCGTGGAGTTCGCCGGCGCCGAAGCGGTCCGGGTGTCGGGGCCGCAGCTCGCGAAGCGGCTGGACCGGGCGCGCTCACTGCTGATGATCGCGCTGGCCGCCGAGCAGGTGGGGATCGCCCGCGAATGCCTGGAGATGACGGTCGACTACGCGAAGACCCGCCAGCAGTTCGGCCGGACCATCGGGTCGTTCCAGGCGCTCAAGCACCGTCTCGTCGACATGCTGGTGGCCACCGAGCTGGCCGAGGCGGCAATGCTCGACGCCGCGGATGCCGATCGCTTCGACGATGCGGATCTCGCCGATCGGGCCGCGTCGGCGCGCGTGCTCGCCGGCCGCGCCGCGATGTTCGCCGCCGAGGAGGGCATCCAGATCCACGGCGGCATCGGGTTCACGTGGGAGCATCCCCTGCACCACCACTTCCGGCGGGCCAAAACCGATCAACTGCTGTTCCAGGACAACGACGTGCACGTCGACTCCGTCGCGCGCGCGATGCTCGGACGGGTCCGCGCGGCGTCGGTGTGATCGGCGGCGGAGCGGTTCCGGAGCGGCGGGTTCATCGCTCGTCGTCATGGGTATCACCGACCCCGTCAGTCCTGGTCGCTCGGGTCGGTGTGGCCGGGGCCCTCCGGTCTCGGTGGTTGTGGCATCACCGGGTACTCGCCGGTGTAACCCTGGCGCTGCTTGGAGATCTCCAGCACCTTGCCGCGGCACGCGAACCACCCGGCGGTCAGCAGCGGGATACCCACGATGATGGCGATGAGGTTCCAGTAGTTGTCCCAGCACATGAGCGTCACGACGGCCGTGAGGAACAGTAATGTCAGGTAACTGGTGTAGGGGGCGCCCGGTAGTCGGAAGGCCGGCCGGGTGAGGATGCCCTTCTGTTCCCATCGGTACAGCTGGATTTGACAGGCAACGATCATGGCCCAGGTCGAGATTATGCCCAGTGCAGAGAGATCCAGGGCAATGTTGAAGGCCTCGGCAGGGACGAATAGGTTGAGCACGACGCCAAGCAGGGTCAGCCCGCCGGTCAGTGCGATGCCCCCGAAGGGCACCCCGTTGCGGTTCATCTTGGCTGTGAACGCCGGTCCGCTGCCGTTCATCGCCATCGACCGCAGGGTGCGGCCGGTTGAGTAGAGTCCGGCGTTGAGGCTCGACAGCGCCGCAGTCAGGACGACGAGGTTCATGATGCCACCGGCGGCAGGGACTCCGATCTTGGAGAAGAACGTGACGAAGGGGCTCTCGCCGGCTTGGTAGGTGGTGTAGGGCAGCAGCAGTGCCAGGACGACCAGTGATCCCACGTAGAACACTGCGATACGCACGATGACCGAGTTGATGGCTCGTGGCATGACTTGTGCCGGGTCGGCGGTCTCGCCGGCGGCGGTACCCACCAGTTCGACTGCGGCGTAGGCGAAGATGACGCCCGATGTGACGATTACCAGTGAGAACACGCCAGTGGGGAACATGCCGCCGTTGTCGGAGATCACGCTGAATCCGGTAGAGGCGCCCTCGATGTCGAAGCGTCCACCGAGGAAGATTGTGCCGACAACGAGGAATGTGACCAGCGCGGCGACCTTGATGATCGACGCCCAGAACTCCATCTCGCCGAACAATTTCACCGAGATGATGTTCATGGCCATCACGATGCACAGTGCGATCAGTGCGATCAGCCATTGGGGGATCGATTCGAACATGCTCCAGTAGTGGACGTAGAGCGCGATCGCGGTGACGTCGACGATGGCGGTGGCCGCCCAGTTGAAGAAGTAGAGCCAGCCGGTAACGAAAGCTGTTTTCTCGCCGAAGAACTCACGCGCATACGAGACGAACGATCCAGATGACGGACGATGAAGGACAAGCTCACCGAGCGCGCGCAGGATGAAGAACACGAATACACCGCAGACGGCGTAGGTGATGAACAGGCCTGGGCCCGCGTCGTGCAGGCGGCTCCCCGCACCCATGAACAGGCCGGTGCCAATCGCGCCGCCGATGGCGATCATCTGGATCTGCCGTGGCTTCAAACTCTTGTGGTAGCCCTCGTCCTCATGGGCGAGGGAAGAGTTGTCATACGAGGTCGATGATTCGGCCGTCAACCGTTCCCCTCAGGTGGATGGATCGTCTCCGTCACCGATCCGCGTGAGAAATGAACCTAAGCGGGATGTGTGACAACACCGAGAGATTCATGTAAACGAACTGTTTCTTGCGGAAAGTAGGCAATCCATTCTCCTCACGCTGCAGGGTCCGGCCGACTCCTCAGCAGTTTCGCGCGGTGATCGTTTGTGCCTCCGGCCCTGTGCATTGTGTTTCGATCTGACGGCTTGGGGCCACATGTTGGTGCAAGACAAGGTATTCGGCCGCTACGTCGATCTTGCCGCGGTATTCGTGACGGGAGTGTACGCCGTGCTGGCCGTCCTGATCGCCGGGGCGCGGACCGCGTCGGCGGCACCCACCCCGCTGGCGTCGACCTACGTCCGACTTGTGACCGATGACGGGTGGAAGGTCGAACTGCGGGCCTCGGAGCTGGTGGTCAACCCGATGGCGAACATCGCCAACAATTTCGCCTCCCGCGAAGGCCGGGTATCGGCGCGGTCGCGCGCCAGCGCCGGGTGCGGGTACTCGAGGGACCTCAGACGACGTACGTGCACCCGGCATAGCACTCGGCCGTGTTCGCTCCTCTGGTCCAGGTGCCGTGTCGAAATCACCTGCCGACCAGATTGTTTCGGAGCAGGCACGGTAGGCGTGAAGGGTGCGGATTGACTGACCCGAAATGGGGTGACCGCCACGATGAGTCGGCGCGACAACGTCTCTGGTATCTAAAGCTGTTCTGCTGTGGATCGATTCCCGGACTTGTCGGTGGTGGGCTTTAGATTGGTGGGTAACAGATCACACCCCGGTCAGCGGGTGGGTCGGGGTCAACGTATCGGGGGGTGCG
>NZ_NGFO01000017.1 GCF_002149015.1 Gordonia lacunae
CTGCGACTGCGACCTCGACCACGTCGTCGAATACGACCACACCCACCCCGCCCGGGGCGGGGCGACGTCGAGTGAGAACCTCAACAGCAAATGCCGGGGTGCGCATCTGTTGAAAACCTTCGGCGACTGGGTTGATGTGCAGTACCGCGACCGCGAGGGTCGTCTGGTCACCGAATACCTAACCCCCGAAGGCCTCACCCTGTACGGGGACGCCGAAACGCTCGAAGACACCTTCCCCAACCTGCGGCGGATCCGGTTCGAACAGCCTGCCCAAGCACCACCCACACCACGGGTCATAACCCCGGCCGACAACCCCGAACGCACCCGCAGCCGACTCGACGCCAAACTGGCCCGCCGGCGAAACGAACGCGCCCGCAACAAGAGGCAACGCGAGGCCGAGTTGGAGGCCGATCGACAGGACTTCCTCGACAACCCTCCGCCGTTCTGAAACCGGTTGCAGCGGTCGCACTTTGGGGCCTGATCGCATAAGGGGTCCGGACGCAAGAATCCCCAGCAGGGTGAACTGCTGGGGATTGTTGTGGTGGCCAGAGTCGGGATCGAACCGACGACCTTCCGCTTTTCAGGCGGACGCTCGTACCAACTGAGCTACCTGGCCGGAAGGCACCGGTTGTCATTGAAACCGAAACCTTTGGCGACCCTGACGGGACTCGAACCCGCGACCTCCGCCGTGACAGGGCGGCGCGCTAACCAACTGCGCCACAGGGCCTTGTTAAATTATCTGCGCGATACTCGTTACCGAGTGCCGCGCAGGCGTACCCCCTACGGGATTCGAACCCGCGCTACCGCCTTGAAAGGGCGGCGTCCTAGGCCGCTAGACGAAGGGGGCCGGTCGTGTTCTCCGTTGGGAGCTTCGATAGCTTATGACAGGTGCCGCGCAAACCACAAATCGCCTGCTCAAGGCCACAAACGGGCCATCCTGCGCAGCTCGCCGACACGCACACCGAGGCTCGCGTTCAGCGCGCCCCGGCACGTTGTAAACTCATCGACGCCCCGGGTCACCGAGGCACGCGCCCCTATAGCTCAGTTGGTAGAGCTACGGACTTTTAATCCGCAGGTCCCAGGTTCGAGCCCTGGTGGGGGCACCATCATGACCAGGCGATTCGCTCACACGGCGGGTCGCTTTCGTCATTCCCGGTGCGTCCGTGCCCGCCGGGGGGCACTTCCGGCTCGGCGCGACCACTCACCCGAACGGATGAAATCACAGATAGCGCAGTGAAGTTCGGCCGCTGTACGCGGATACTCTGGCCGTGGTCCGGATTCGCCTTGCTCTCGTCGCAGCTCTCACCATCGCGCTCTGCTGGGCGATCGCGCCGCCGGCGCCCGCAGCTCCGGGCGCACCTGAGTACGTCGCCTTGGGCGATTCGCGCGCCGCGGCGCCCACCCGTACGTCCGCCCGTCAACCAGATGGGTGTGGGCGCACACTCGACGGCTACCCGGCGCACGTCGCCTCACAACTGGGGGTGACCTACAAGTCGGTAGCCTGCGTCAACGCCCACACCGCGGACGTCACGTCCAACCCGCAGCTGACGATGTTCGGCCCCCGGCCCGTCCAGATCAATGCGCTGTCCAGCTCGACGCGACTCGTGACACTGTCGATCGGCGGTAACGATCTGGGATGGTGGTCGCTCGTCTCGTCCTGCTTCACGCGCAGGTTCGGTCAGGACGCCAGGTGCCGGCACGACCGCACGATGGCGCGACGAATCGACGCCGGCCTGACGGCAGTAGCGCCGAGGATCGCGACGACGCTGGACAAGATCGCCTCGCGAGCGCCCAGCGCCCGCGTCGTCCTCGTCGGCCATGGGGGCTACTACGGCCGAACCGGCTGCCCCGACGAGGCGAACATCAGCACCGCAGACGCCGCGTACCTACGGACGTTCTTCGACCGGTTCGACGCGATCCTGCGCACTGCTGCCGTCACCCGGTCGATGACGTTCGTGGATGTCGCCACCCCTGCCGTCGGCCATGACGCATGCGCCGGCACTGCGCGATGGTTCGAGGGGAATGTCTCGCGATCGCAGACACCACCTCGCCACCCGACGCCACTCGGAAGCAGGGCGATCGCGGGTCTGATCGTGAACGCCCTCTGACCGAGGTTCCACCGAGACCTGACGAGCACGCCCCAGGCTGCCGAAAAACGTTCTCATCGCGCCTGTTTCACCGGGAGCCGCCCCGGTGACCACCGGCCGCCTCGCCGGCCCGGGCTCCGACACGACCGACAACTCCGAGACACGCCGACTCGGTACAAAATTGTGCCAACTCCGCGGCACATCCGCAGCACCCGTATCAACCGACAGCGAGACGCTTTCAGCCGAACGTCTCGCAACAATCGGCCCCTTTCTTCCCCCATTCCCGATCGTTGCGATCGCGTCGGCGACTAACACGAAAAACGATTCACAAACACAAGCGGTCAATAGTCAACCGGGATTCATCAACCTTGGATTGTCAACTCGCAAGGCACAAGCGAGCATCCACCCTCACCGATTCAGACACCGCCGCGCACCCCACCCTGCCCCCGTCAGGGAATAACCTCAGCTCAAACCCCCTGAGACCAAGCCCATGAGACAATCTGCGTTGTCGTATCGACGCCGTTCTCGGCGGTCGGAACACTCGACAAGAATCACCTGACAAACGTTTCCAAGCCCCCTCCGAGCTGATCCGACAATCTCCGACAATCGCGCTCAGACACCGCGATTGAGTCGCTTGTCCAGGTTGCGCCGGATTTCGATTAAAGGGCTGTGGTTCGTTTGGACCAACACCGAAAGCGATCTGTGTAAAAGCTCCGGAATGCGTTGTAGGGTTCCGAATTGCCAAGGCAGCGAGCCGATCGAATACACCGACCGTTCGCCTCGGCTTCACTCAGGGGGAGTACATGAGCGTTCCAGTTGACCGGTTCACGCGTGCCTTCATCGGCACCGACCGTGCACCGGGCGCGACGCCGACCACGTCGCAGAGTTGGCTCGTCCAGTACGCGCGGCACGTCGCGTGGACCGATCTGTCGCTCATCTCGATCGCCGTCCTGACCGGGCAGTTCCTCCGGTTCGGCGCCGACCCCTTCCGACCTATCGGCCGCGATGGAATCCCCGCGCTCCTGGTCACCGTGACACTCATCGTCGGATGGCAGACGGCGTTGCGCATCGGACAGGCCGGCGATCCCCGCATCCTGGGCACCGGACCTGTTGAGTATCACCGTGTCCTGAGCGCCTGTTTCGTCTGTTTCGGAGCCTGGGCGATCATCGACCTCGCATTCGCTCTGGGTATCGCCCGGGGGTTCATCGCGATCGCTCTCCCGGCCGGGACGCTGATGCTCATCGCCGGCCGATGGGCCTGGCGCCGACACCTGCTGGTGGGCCGCGAGAGCGGACGATTCCTGCGATCGGTACTGGTCGTGGGCTCGAGATCATCCGCTCGTGCGCTCATCGATCGGCTGAACACCAACCCCGCCCTCGGTTACCGCGTCGTCGGGGTGTGCCTGACCGACCCCCTCGGCGCCGCTCCGACCCCGAGATTCGCCGGACACGCGACCCAGGGCGTGGTCGCCGAAGTCCCGGTCTTCGCCGGCTACGACCGGGCTTCCGAACTGGTCCGCACGTGCGGGGCCAACACCGTTGCCGTGACCTCCGCCGACGCACTCGGCCATCGAGCGATGCGTGAACTGTCGTGGGAGCTCGAGAACTGCGACGTCGAGATGCTCGTGGCCCCGGGACTGATCGACGTCGCCGGCCCGCGGATCACCATGCGTCCCGAGGCCGGCCTCCCCCTGCTCCACATCGATCGGCCGCGGTACAAGGGGGCCAACCGTTTCCTGAAGCAGACCTTCGACAAGGTTTTGACAGTGGTTGCGCTGGTGGTTCTTTCACCCCTGCTGGTCCTGTGCGCACTCGCGGTGAAGGTCGACAGCAGAGGCCCGGTGTTCTACCGCGCCGAACGCATCGGCACCGACAACACCCCGTTCGCCATGTGGAAGTTCCGCTCGATGGTCGTCGACGCGGACACCATGCGCGCCGGTCTCGCCGTCCGCGACGACGGGAACGGTGTGCTCTTCAAACTCCACGCCGATCCGCGCGTCACCCGTGTCGGTCGAATCATCCGGCGCTACAGCCTCGACGAACTGCCGCAGTTGTTCAACGTGCTGGGCGGGACGATGAGCCTCGTCGGTCCGCGTCCGCCCTTGCGTGAGGAGGTCGAGTCCTATGACCCGGTCGTCCGGCGACGCATGCTGGTCCGCCCTGGGATGACGGGCCTGTGGCAGATCTCCGGCCGCAGCGACCTCTCCTGGGAGGACTCCGTGCGACTCGATCTCTCCTACGTCGAGAACTGGTCACTGACCACCGATCTCGTCATCCTGTGGCGGACCGCGAGCGCCGTTCTGTCTCGCCGGGGCGCCTATTGACCGCCGCGTCCGCCCACCATCCGCACCACCACCACGGATCGACACCACTCGAAGGAAACATCATGAAGAAGGCCCTGATCACCGGGATCACCGGTCAGGACGGTTCCTACCTCGCCGAACTGCTCCTGTCCAAAGGCTATGAGGTACACGGACTGATCCGACGCTCGTCGTCGTTCAACACCGCCCGGATCGACCACCTCTACCAGGATCCGCACGACCCGTTCGCCCGCCTGTTCCTGCACTACGGCGATCTCAGCGACGGCGCTCGGCTGGTCACGCTGCTCGGGTCCATCGACCCGGACGAGGTCTACAACCTGGCCGCGCAGTCGCACGTCCGCGTCAGCTTCGACGAGCCCGAGCACACCGGCGACACCACCGGCATCGGCTCGGTCCGACTGTTGGAAGCGGTGCGCCAGGCCGGCATTCGTTGCCGGTACTACCAGGCGTCCAGCTCGGAGATGTTCGGCGCGTCTCCCCCGCCGCAGAACGAGGACACCCTGTTCTACCCGCGTTCTCCGTATGGGGCGGCAAAGGTCTACTCGTACTGGGTCACTCGTAACTACCGCGAGGCCTACGGCCTGTTCGCCGTGAACGGCATCCTTTTCAACCATGAATCTCCCCGCCGTGGTGAGACTTTCGTGACACGCAAGATCACCCGCGCGGTCGCCCGTATCAAGGCCGGCGTGCAGAAGGACCTCTACATGGGCAATCTCGACGCCGTGCGCGACTGGGGTTACGCGCCGGAATACGTCGAGGGCATGTGGCGCATGCTGCAGGCCGACGAGCCCTCCGACTACGTGCTCGCGACCGGTGTGCCCTTCACCGTCCGCGACTTCCTCCAGCACGCCTTCGATCACGCCGGTCTCGACTGGCGCGACCATGTCGTCTTCGACGAACGCTACCTGCGTCCCACCGAGGTCGACTCGCTGATCGGCGACGCGTCGAAGGCCGAGCTGGATCTCGGCTGGCGGGCCGCGGTCCGTGCACCGGAGCTCGCCCGGATCATGGTCGACGCCGACATCGCAGCCCTGAAATGCGAAGGCACGGAATGGATCGACAAGCCCCAGCTGCTCGCCTGGAGTCGCGCGTCATGACCACGGCCACTCCGCGGTCGCGCTGGTCACCGGGACCGATCGACCCGTCGGCCGCTGTGTACGTCGCAGGCCATCGCGGCCTCGCCGGATCGGCGCTCGTGCGGGCGCTACGGCGACGGGGAATCACCGACATACTCGGGCGCACCAGCCGCGAGCTCGACCTCCGCGACCGGCACAGCGTCTTCGAGTTCTTCGCACACAACACACCTGACGTCGTGATCCTGGCCGCGGCCCGGGTGGGTGGGATCGCCGCGAACAACACCTGGCCCGTCGACTTCCTCTCCGAGAACCTGCGCATCCAGGTCAACGTCCTCGACGCGGCGGCGGCACACGGCGTCGAGCGCGTGCTGTTCCTCGGCTCATCGTGCATCTACCCCAAGTTCGCACCGCAGCCGATCCGCGAGGATGCACTGCTCACCGGCGCCCTGGAACCGACCAATGATGCCTACGCGGTCGCCAAGATCGCGGGAATCACTCAGGTGCAGGCGACACGACGCCAGTACGGGCTGCCCTGGATCTCCGCGATGCCCACCAACCTGTACGGACCGAACGACAACTTCGCCGGCGAGACAAGCCACTTGCTGCCGGCGATGATCCGACGCTACGAATCGGCGCGCCGGGAGGCCGCGCCGAGCGTGACCAACTGGGGAAGCGGTACCCCGCGCCGCGAGCTACTCCACGTCGACGACATGGCCGAGGCCTGCCTGTACCTGCTCGAAAACCACGACGACCCGCGCCAGGTCAACATCGGCACCGGCGTGGACCATTCGATCGCCGAGATCGCCGAGATCGTGGCCGTCGCCGTGGGCTACGACGGCACCGTCGACTGGGACACCACCAAACCCGACGGAACGCCACGGAAGCTGCTCGACGTCAGCACCATTCACAACCTGGGATGGCGGCCGACGATCAGTCTCGAACGGGGTGTCGCCGAGGTGGTCGAGTGGTATCGGGCTGCACACCACCCCGAGATGGACGCCTTCTCAGAGATCGGGGCCGGCGATGTCCGGATCTGAGTCGTCGGTGATCACCGACGCCACCACCACCGTCCCGGGCGCGACGTCCCGGGAGACCACCGCGGCGGCTCCCACCACCGCGCGTCGTCCGATGGTCACCGGGCCGGTCACCCGCGCACGCAGCGCTATCCACGCACCGCTCTCGACCACGAGCTCACCGTGCGCACCGGCCGGGGACAGCAGCGCGGCCGCTTGGGACACCACGACGTTCGCGCCGATCCGGATCGAGCCTGCGCTGTCGAGAGTCACCGCCTCGCCGATCCAGGAGTCCTCGCCGATCGCGAGCCGCGCCGGACTCGTCACCCGCACGCGCGGCCGCATCAGCACACCGCGACCGATCTGTGCACCGAACATCCGAAGCGCCGCCAGCCGAACGGAATTGGGAACGAAGACCAACCCGATCGCGCGCATCACGAAAGGCCAAGCCAGCGATGACAACTGAGCTAACACGATCGCCATCGTATCGAACCGTGCGCCGTCCGGGCCCGGTGAACGACGTCGTCGAACCGACGAATCGGCCCGCGGGCCGCAAGTGTGTCGACTTCATCGCGATCAACTACGCCCCCGAGGTCACCGGGATCGCGCCCTACGTCACCGACATCACCCGACGCCTCGCCGCACGCGGATGGAGCGTACGAGTCATCACCGGTTACCCGCACTACCCGCAGTGGCGGCTCGACGGGGACATGTCCGACTACACGTCCACGGTTGTCGATCAGGGCGTCATCGTGGTGCGAGTACCGCACAGCATTCCGGAGGGCACCGCGCTGGTGTCCCGCTCGCGCATGGAACTCGAGTTCGGACTGCGCGCCATCGTCGCCCACCTGCGACCGGACGCCGTCACCGTCATGGCCAGCCCGCCGCTCATCGCGTCGGCGCTGGTGATGATGCGTCGCAAGGTCGGGCACCGCACGCTGTCGCCGATGGGGGTCTGGGTCCACGACCTGTACAGCCAGGCAGTCAGCGAAGCCGCCGCGGGCGGGTCCCTCAGCCGCACCCTCGTGAGCAGACTCGAGAAGTTCGCCCTCCGCTCCGCCGACGAGGTGGCGGTCGTGCATCCGCGTTTCGGCGAGATCATCGTCGATCGTCTCGGCGTCGACCCCACGGTGGTCACCCACGTCCGCAATTGGACCCAGGTGCGCCACGAACCACGGGCACCCCGGGATGTCGCTCGAGCCCGGTTCGGCATTCCCACCGACGCGATCGTCGCGGTGCACGCCGGCAACATGGGCCAGAAACAGGGCCTGGAGAACCTGGTCGATGCCGCCCGACTCGTCGCCGACTCATCGGACGCAGCGCGCAAGGTGCGCCTCTTCCTGGTCGGAGACGGCAATCAGCGCCGGCATCTCGAGGACCGCGCACACGGCTGCACGGACGTCACGTTCGTCGACTCCCTTCCCGACGATCAGTTCCACCTCATGCTCTCGGCCGCCGACGTCCTGGTGGTCAACGAGAAGCCCGGCGTCGTCGAGATGTCGCTGCCGAGCAAGCTGACCACCTATTTCAGTTATGGAATACCGGTGGTGGCAGCAGTTTCCGATGAAGGGATCACCGCGGCCGAGGTCCGGCATTCGCGCGCGGGCGTCGTCGTGCCGGCTGGCGACCCGGCCGCCCTGCTCGCCGCGATCGCGCAGGTCGCCGTCGACACCATCGGCGCACAGGCGATGGGCGACGCCGGCGAGCGGTATTCGCGAGAGGTTCTCGGCGCCGACGCCGCCGTGGAGAGGTTCGAGACGTGGCTGCGCAAGCTGTCGCACCATGCCTCGGTGCGGGCATGACCGTGACGACACCGACCACGACAACCGCGCGCTCGGAGGTGCTCTCCGAGCTCGAACCCAGGCGCCTGCGCGACTACATCGTCGACAAGTCCGATCGCGGACGGAATCGACTCTGGATGGTCACCTGGCTGGGCGTCGGCGCCGTCATGCGAAGCGGGGTCGGCGGCACCGCGCTGCGTGCCCGCCTGTTGCGTGCCTTCGGCGCACGGGTGGGCGCCGGGTGCGACATCCATCGCAGCTTCCGGGTCCACTTCCCGTGGAAGCTGGCCGTCGACGAGGGGGTCCGTATCGACCCCGATGTGTGGATCATCAACCCGGAGCCGGTGTCCATCGGCGCCGAATGTCTGCTCGGACGGCGGACGGTCATCTGCTCGGGCGGGCACGACCACCGTTCGCCCACTTTCACCCGCACCAGCGAGTCGGTCGTCATCAGCGATCGCTGCCACCTCGGCAACGGTGTGACAGTGCTGAAGGGCGTTGTGCTGCAGCCCGGTACGCGGGTACCGGCCGGAGCGGTGGTCATCCCGGCGATCTCGGCGATGTCGCGTCGTACGACACCGGGCGGTCGATCATGAGAATTCTGCAGGTTCTCACGCTTCTGTCGCCGGCCGGTGAGTTCGGTGGTCCCGCAACCGTTGCGGTCAATCAGAGCCGTGCGCTGGCCCAGCGGGGGCACGCGGTCACGCTCATCGCCGGTTCCTTCGACGAGCCCGGGTCGGCCCCCGACGTGCCGGGTGTCCGTGTCCTCACGTTCCCGACGCGAGCCGTCGGCCGCGGGCGGGGCTTCGCCCGCATCGTCGCGCCGTCGATGCTGCGCTGGATTCGGACGCACGCCGGCGATTTCGACGTCGCCCACGTCCATCTCGGCCGCGACTTCGTGACCCTGCCCGCTGCCCGCCTATTGTCGTGGGGCAACGTCCCGACGCACGTGCAGACACACGGGATGATCAACCCTCGGCCGTCGCTGCCCTATCAGGTGATCGACCGGGCCCTCACGATCCCGGCGGTGCGCCATGCGCGAACGGCCTTCTACCTCAACGACGTCGAGTTGCGCAAGCTCCGGGCGGCGATCGGTGGCTCGCCCCGCTACTCGTACCTGGGCAATGGCGTCCCGCTGCCCGATGCGGTCCGGCCGGCCCGGCCCGATGGCCTGCCCGAAGTCCTCTTTCTCGCGCGCTTGCATCCGCGGAAACGAGCAGTCACCTTCGCCCGCGTCGCGACCGAGCTCGCGCCACGATTCCCGGCCCGTTTCACGATCATCGGCCCCGACGAAGGCGACGGGCCCGCCGTCGACGAGGTGCTGCGGGACTTCCGGGCGAGCCAGGACGCGGAGGTCGCCGACCGCATCCGTCGCGAGGCGCCGATTCCCGGAGGCAGGGTGACCGAGCGTCTCGCACAAGCGGCGATCTACGTACTCCCGTCGATTCATGAGCCGCTGCCGATGTCGGTCCTCGAGGCAATGGCCGCCGGTCTGCCGGTGGTCGTCACCGACACCTGCGGGTTCGCCGGTCTGGTCGCCGACGCCGACGCCGGCCTCGTCGTCGACGACTCGATGGGCGCGCTGTCGGCGGCTCTGATCGGACTACTCACCGACCCCGCGCGGGCACGTGCGCAGGGACTGCGGGGGCGGCACGCCGTCGAACAGCACTGGGGCATCACGTCGATCGCCCGACAACTGGAGGAGCACTACGATGCGGCCGGCTGACCTCGCCGACACGACGAACAGCACGGGGGCTGTCCGCGTCTCGATCCTCGTTCCGTCCTTCAATCCGGGTGCTCACTTCGAACCGGCGATCCGTTCGGCACTCGACCAGATGGGCCCGCACGACGAGATCCTCATCCAGGACGCCGGTTCGACCGACGGAACCCAGGACCTCATCGCCGCCTTCGCCGAATCGGATCCGCGGGTGAAAGCCGTGATCGAGGCGGACGACGGTCAGTCGGACGCTCTCAACCGGGCACTGGCTCGTTCCGACGGGCACTGGGTCCTCTGGCTCAACGCCGACGACGTTCTCGTCGAGGGTGCACTCGCCGCTGTCCGCGCGGCGGTTGATGATTCATCCGGTGCGACGGTCCTGACGGGAGATCACCAGTTGCTCCGGGCGGGCGGCGAGGTGGTCGGGACGTACCGGGGCAGGCCCATCGAGACGCGAACCCTGTTGCGACGATCGACATGCGCGTCGTTCTCCGGTTCGGTGGTCATGCGCCGGGACTATCTGGAGTCACTCGGCGGGTTCGACACGGATCTGCACTGCACGATGGACTACTCGCTGCAGTTCCGTATCGCCGAGACCGCGCCGGTGCAGCATTCGATACCGGTACCGATCGGCGCGTTGCGTTTCCACGATGCCTCGAAATCAGCCAACCTGTGGCGCACCTTCCTGGCCGAGTCGTTCCGTCTGAGGCAGCGTTTTGCGATGTCCCCCAAGGATCGCCTGCTGGGCCTCGTGGGCACCGTCGAACAACTCGCCTCGTTTCTCGTGTTCCGCATCCGGCTGACTCCGGCCTATCGAAGGGTGCGCGGTGTCCTCCGCGATTGACCAGAGCCACACCGGCACCCGGATTCGCACCGATGCCGCCGTGCGGATTCTGGCCCGGGTGGCCAGTTCCGCGATGCTCGGTGTCTTCTTGTTGCTTCTGGCCAGAGCACTCCCGGTCGAGGAATTCGGCCAGTTCGTCCTCGCCTACACCCTCGGCGTGGTGACCGGCCTGGCCGTGGGCTTCGGCGCACCCATCCGGGTGATGCGCGTCAGCGCGTCGGGTAGAGACGACCGCACGGCCGCAGATCTGTATGTCGCGCACACCATCGCCGTGTCCACCGTCTTCGTCGTCGCCGGTGCCGGTTTCGTCTTGTGCGGGATACCACTCATCGTGGTCGCGGGCGTGCTGTTCGCCTTCTCCGACACCGTGCAGAACTTCGCGCAGAACTTCCTGTCGGGCATTCATGCGCACACCGCCGCCAGCGGCCTCGTCGTCGTGCAGCGCGCCGTACCCCTTCTGGCGTGGGGCGGGCTGGCGCTGTCCGGCCATGGTCTCGAGGCCTCCGCACTCGTGCTGATCTTCGCGTGCACGGCCGTGACCGCGCTGGTGGTCCCCGCGGTGTTGATCGGAGTCCGGGAGCTTCGGGCCGCCGCCGGTGAACTTCGCGGGCCGAATTCGGACACCGCCCGTTACTGGGCGCTCGCGATGTCGGGAACCCTGGCGCAGCTGCAGGTCTCGGCTCTCGCCGTCGCCGCGCCGCCGCTGACCGTCGGCTACTTCGCGATGGCCACGAGGGTCACCGGGCCGCTCACACTGCTGTCCGCCGCGCTGTCGACAGTTGCGGTCCCCGAACTCGCCCGCTCCATCGACGACGCGGCGACCTTCGACCGGATCTACCGCCGCTACCGAAACGTCGTCATCGCCTATTGCATTGTCGTCGTCATCGCGGCGTGGCCGGCCGCCTGGGCCATCGTGCAGATCGTCGGCGCGAAATACGAACCGGCCCAGACCCTCGTGTTCGGCATGATCATCGCGGCCGGCATCTCGTCGCTCTCGCAGGCGATCAGCTCCAAACACATCGCCGCGGGTCGTCCCGGCACCGTGACCACAGCGATCGTTCTGGGTGGCGCGGTGACGCTGGCCCTGCTCCTCCTCACCGGCGCACTCGACCGCCTCGACGCCATCTGGCTCGCACCCGTCGCCGGTCAGCTACTCGTACTCGCCGCCCTGCTCTCCGACGTCCACGAAGGTGGGAGAATGACCCGACTCATCCGAACTCACTGGGAGAAAGCGCTTCTGACGGTCACCGTCGTGGTTCTCACCCTGACCGCCGGAGTCGCCTTCGCCGGCGCGCGTGAACCCCAGGACGCTGCGCAGCGAGCCGGTGTCGAGGTCACCTCCGCAGCGTCGACGTCGCGGTCGGCGGACGGCGGAGCGGTCAAGATCCTCGTCGTCGGCGACAGCTTCACCGAGGGAACAACCTACGGCGGTAAAGGCAGTTCGAACTGGACCCGCATCGCACAGGGCCGGCTGTCGGCGGTCCACCTGAACGCATGCCCGGTGCTGCTACGGGTGTCCGGCCGGGGCGGTGCCGGCTACCTCACCACCGGCATCCGGCACACCACCTTCGCTTCGGAGGCACAGCGACTGCTCACTCCCGACGTCTCGGCGATCGTGCTCGTCGGCAGCGGCAATGACCTCTCGCACCCGTCGAAGCAGTACCGCGCCGCGGTCAACGACACCATCCGCGCGGTGCGCAAGGCCCGGCCCGAACTGCCCGTCGTCATCGTCGGACTCTCCTGGATTCACGATGCTCCGGTTGCGCCGGAGTATCTGCGCGCCAACAGGTTGCTCGCCGACGCCGCGAAGCGCCACGGGGCGTCCTTCGTCGATCCGATCAGAAGTGGTTGGTACGCCGCCCCACGCGACCACTCGATCGTCGGTGCTGATCTGCGTCATCCGACCGACGAGGGGCATGCCATCATCGCCGACCACATGACGCCGGTCCTGGAAGGTCTGGCGCGCAAAGGCAGCTGCGAATGAACCCGGTACGAGTCACCCACATCCGCCCACGGGTCATTCGTGTTGCGACCGCGCTGGGGGTCACCGCATGTCTCGGGCTGATCGTCGGGATGGCGGTGACCACCTTTTCGACGCAACACGCGATGGTCCAGGCGACTTCGCGCGTCGTCCTCACCTATGAACGCGATGCGATGCAACTGCCGCAGGACTTCGACCCCGCACCCACCATGCTCCTGACGCGGAGTATCGAGTCCTACTCGTCGTTGGTCACCAGCGAGAACTTCCTCCGTCGCGTGATCGACACCCACCAGATAGCGATGAGCCCCGCCGAACTCCGGCGCGCGGTCTCGATCACTGCTCCGCCGGAGACGACGATCATGGACTTCACCGTCCGGGGCGACGACGCGCGCACCGTCGAAGCTGCCGCGATGGGCGTCGGGCGCGAGTTCACCGCGGCCCTGGCCGAGCTCGAGTCTCCGGCACCGATCGAATCAGTCGTCCTGGGACCGGTGGGCGCCGATCGGACATTTCCCGATGCGCTGGTGCGCACCGCACTGCTGGCGTCCCTGGCGGGACTGACCGCGCTGGCTCTCGCCGTGATGTTCACCCGACGCCTGGCCCGACATCCACTCCCCCAACCCACACCGACCGCAGATGTCTGGAGGACACCATGAAGCGACCCAACAAGTGGCTCAGCCTGATCGTCTGGCTGCTCCCCGCGTCAACGGCGAAGAACGCGGTGCTGCGCATCCTCGGCAACACCATCGGTCACGACGTCAGCCTCGGACCGAACCTCGTCCTCGGATGCGGACCGTTCCGCATCGGAGACCGCGGAGTGATCGCGCCGTTCAACATCTTTCGGCAGATGGCGCAAGTCGAACTCGAGAAGGACAACTTCATCGGGCGGCTGAACCAGTTCACGGCCGCGCCGTCGTACCAGAGATTCAGCGACCGCGCCGGGGTGCTGTCGATGGCCGAGCAGGCCGCCGTCACGAACCGCCACTACTTCGATTGCTCGGGCCGGATCGAGATGGAGCCGTACAGCGCAGTGGGCGGTACGCGGAGTCTCCTGCAGTCCCACGAGATCGACATCGTCGAGGACCGGACCACCATCGGCACCATCACCATCGGTGAGCGGAGCCTGACCGCGACCGCATGTCTCATTCTCAAGAACGCTGCCATCCCGGCATATTCACTCGTCGCCGCCGGATCGGTGGTGACCGCGGCGACCGAATCCGCGGTCGGCGACGCCGGGTTGTACGCCGGGGCACCGGCACGGTGGCGGCGCGATCTCCCCGAATGCAAGTGGTGGTACCGGTCGTCGTATATGACCCCGGTGCGGGAGGTCGAGGGATTCTGATGATTCCGACCTCCTCGTCCCGGCTGTCGACGATGACCCTTGCGCTTCTGGCCGTCGCTGTCGTCGTCCTGGGTTCGGCGTGCACCACGACGGCTGAGGCCGAACGGTCTGACGATCGAGTCGCATCGGCACAGGGCGCCACCGTGCACGTCGATTACGCGACGGCGGCTGCCGTGCCGCCCGGATTCGTCACCGTCGAGCGAGGCCGCAGTCTGCACCCGCTCCGAGTCACGGACGGGCGTCTGCTGCACGGTACGTCCTCGGCATCTGATGCGGCGTCGTACATCTCGACCGATCTCTCGCCCGCCCGAGTCACGCGAATCGGCGCGACCGCGAGCTTCACCGGAGACGATTCCGGGGCGATCGCGCTGCTCGTCAGCGCGAAACCGGTGCCGGCGAACGAGTCCGATGCGGCGCCCGATGCCGCGGTGCATTTCGTCGCGACGCGGACGGGATGGTCGTATGCGATCTGGCAAGCGGGCGACGCCGGACAGACGATCCTGGGCCAGGGCACCTATCGGACCGCGTTCGACCGCGACGCCGCTCGATTCGAGATCGAACTCGACGGGGATCGGGCGAAGGTCTACCTGCCCGACGCCACGTCGATCGTGTTCACCGACAACCGCATCGCCGAGTTCGGCGGGAGCTGGGCGTCCTGGGAGCTCTACGAGGATGCCCCGGGCACGAGTCCCGCGTCCTTCCGGGAGTTGTGGGCGTCATGACCATGATCTGCGCGACCTTGCTGGTCGCACTGGGCTTGTTCGTCGCAGTCGCCCACGAAAGACAGTGGACCCAGCATGTCGATCGGTTCCTGTGCAGCTGGCTGATCGCGTTGACGGCGTGGCCGGTCATCGTCATCTATGCTGTGGCACCGGCCTTGTGGTCGACGGCCGATGCCGCCGGGCCGATCTTTGCGGTCCTGTTGTACGGGCCTGCAGCGGGTATCAGCGTGGCAGCCGCCCTTCGTGCGGTGGCCACCAGCGATCTCCGCATCGACGGCTCGGCGGCGGTCCTCGCGCTGTTGATGTTGTACGCCTGCGCAGCGATGTTCGTCGACGGTTCGGGCAGGATCGTCAATCTCGTGATGTCGATGGCGCTCCTGGTGGGATTCGTGTTCCGCTACCGGACCTTCGGGCTCGACGACGTGGCCAGATCTGCCCGCATCGCGCTCGTCGTGACGACCGGATTCCTGCTGGTCTCGGTGCTGTGCAACTCGTCTCGCGTCGTCGGGGCATGTCGGATCGACAAGTGCACCGACCTCGGCGCGGTGCTCACGTCGCCGTTCGCCGGCAACGGCAACCTCGCGGGAATCACCATCACCGCCCTGTTGCCCTTCGCGGTCTACCGCGTGGCCATGTGGCGTGTGCTCGCCGCGGTCGCCGGGGTTGCGTTGATCGGCCTCCTCGCCGGCAGCCGAACCGCCTTCGGCGGAATCGCGGTGGCGGGCTTGCTCGGCGTACTGCTGGCCGTCCCCGCGATCACGCCCCGCGTGCGCAACCTGATGCTGGGTCTCGCACTCGTGGCCAGCGCGGTCTACTCGCTGTTCCCGCTCTACATCGGATACACCAACGCCGACTACAGCTTACGGGGATACCTCTGGAACCAGGCGCTGCGGGAGATCCCCGACCAGTGGTTCTTCGGCCACAACCCGGCGTTCTGGGTGGAGTCCGGCGCGTCGTTGTTGTTCAAGGCCAACTATTCCCCGCACAACGGATGGCTCGAAATCCTGTTGTCGGTGGGGGTCTGGGGGGTCTTGCTGATCGTCGTGGCCGCCGTCGTCAAAGTGGTCCAGACCACCGACGGGACGGCGCGGGCCTATCTGCTCGCCTACTTCAGCACGATCCTCGCCCTCAGTTCGCTGGAGGCGGTGTACGTGCCCTACTTCCTCGGCATCGCACCATTCGCGGCGCTGCTCCCCTACTTCCTGTATCCCCACCGTTCGCCCGCTCACCGTTCATCCCAATCCTGTTCACCCGTGCCCGGTCACGAGGTGCCCACCGAGTCGCAGATGGAGTCCCGATGAAAGTCCTCAACGTCATTGCCGCGAAATGGATGCTCGTCGTGGCATTCACCCTGATCGGTCTCATCGCCGCCATCGGGTACTCGCTGCTACAACCCCAGACCTACGTGGCGACCGTTCGGACCTACATCGCCACCGGCACCTCCGACATGCTGGAGGCCTACCAGGGAAACCAAGCCGCCCGGGCAAGCATCCAGACATTCGCAGTGCTGGCCACCGACCCGACCGTCGCGCAGCGGGCGATCGCCAGATCGGGAGTCGACATCCCTCTGCCACAGTTCATCTCCGAGATCTCGGTCAGCGTCCCGCCGCAAACCGTCATCCTCGATGTCTCCGTCCAGAACTCGACATCGGCCGACGCGGAACGACTCTCCACCGCACTCGCGCAGGAACTCGTCGGCACGGTCACAGCACTGCAGGAGCCGACCAGCGGGGGCCCCGGGGCCCTTCGACTGGTGGTCGTCGACCCGAATACCCAAGGCGCCGTGCGACAACAACTCATCGACCCGGTGCTCCTCGGCATCGGCGCGGTCGGCGGTGCGCTCGCCGGCTCCCTGATCGCACTGCTGCTCCATCGCCGCCGCGGCGGCATCTCTGATGCGAAGCACTCCGACCGCATCCCGGACGGACCGACGACCGGCGACATCGAGGTCACCATCAACCGCCCGTCCAGCGCGATGAGAAGCCAGCATGTGCCCGTCGAACAGTCGACGGCCGGGACCAATCGCCCCCCGCTGGTCGAGCAGGTGACGAGCGAAGCGAGGGACCGTGTCGAAACCATCGACCGTCCCGCGACTTACGCCGCTCGCCACACCGTCAGCCGGCATGCGGCCAGGGGCGGCAGCGGATTCGGGCGAGCCTAAGCAGGCTTGGCCACGCCGCGAAGACCTCCGAACGTGGGCCCGATCCGCGAGGGTTGCCCGTGACGAAATCCCCTGCCGATCATCCGAGCGCTGGACTTCGCACATCACTCGAGGTCGCGCCACAGCGACGTCGGGGCAGCGGTCAAGAAAGAAGGGCGCGGATGGTGGTCTCGTACTCCGAGGCGATGTCTTCCGGATCGCGCCCTACGGATTGCGCCCCAGGCGGGAGCGAGTTGTAGTCGTCACGACGGGAGTCGATCGACGCCTGATACTCGAGCGTCAGATCCAAGAGTTTCCTACCCAGCATGGCGGACATCAGACCACGAACCCCCGGCCAACGCTGTCCGAATTGCGTCATTCCCTCCGAACAGAGGACAAGTTCAGCACAACGAAACTCCCGGAGAATGCCAACGCGGCAGGGACGAACATCGACCGCATCAGAACCGCTCGGTCATGCATGATCTGGCGGCACGGTTCGATCGCGTGAAACACATTGGCTGGAAAAAGCGGATGTCCGCAGGAGCTGGCTCCACCCTGCACGATCACAGCGTGCCGGCGATGACAACGCTCGCGATCATCAGCCATACGCCTACGAGCAGGGTTAACACCCCGAGCCCTTCGCATGAAATATGACGCCAGCAGTGGCGTGTCGCAAGATCGTCCACAACAGGCAGCGGTAGGCCGTTCGCACTAGACACGTCCTCGATTGTCGGCAGCGTCCGAAGCTCTCAGCCCAGGACGCCACGCAGCCCACCGACGACCGGCTTGGGTGAGCCGTCGAAACGGTACAGACCGAAGTTCGAGTTGTCATCCGCCTTGTTGGTGGACAGGTCGCGGGAGGTGAACAGGAAGATGGCCGCGATCCATGACAGTCCGTTGGCGCGATTCACCGCGTCGGTGATGATGCTGGACTGAACGGCTTCGGTTGTCGAAGCGGGCGTATTCCCGGTCGGTTGCCCGAATTCCGTCACCCACATGGACTTGGTGGAGTCACCGTTCGCCACCATGATTGCGCGCCCCTCGGGCAGAACCGCGGCGCCACCGCCGTCCCCTGCCCGGGGGTCCGCGGTGATCGGGTAAGGCAGCGTATAGGGATGGACGCCGATCCCATTGAAGTACGGCTTCGCGCCGAGTGTGTACATGTCCGAGATGAAGGTGACGTCCCGGGTCTCGGTTCGGAGGCTCGACAAACCGCCGGTGATCACCGGCTGATTGCCGCCTCCCGCTCGGATCCCTCCGAACGCCGACTTGAGCAGCGGCACATACTCACCCGCCGTCGGCGGGATGAGGTAGTGCGCCAGATTCGGCTCGTTCCACACTTCCCAGGCGGCAACTCGCGATGAGTACCGCACCGCAACCTGTCTCGCGAACTCACCGAAAGTGGCCGGGTCAGCGGGCGCGTTCCCGTTGGCAAGTGGATTCGCACCGGACTTTTGTGCCCAAACCGGCGCGGGCCCCTCGAGATTCATCAGAATCGACAGCCCCTTCGACCTGGCTGCACTGACCGCGGAATCCAGTCGCGTCCAGGTGAACGAACTCGGGCTGGAGGGTTGAAGCAGATTCCATTTCGCCGGGATCCGGATTGCCGTCGCTCCGGTCGCCCTGATCTGTTCGGCCTCTCCGGCGAAATCGGCGCCAGCGTATTGGGTCGAGATCGAGGCCACGCCGACGACGACACGAACTGCTGCGTGCACTGGAGATCTAGAGATCACTGTCGTCGCGGCTACGACCACGACAACGACGAGTGTGAATATGAAGCGACGCATGAGCCCTCCAAGCCGAGTCCCACTCATTGTCTCTGCATCGGCACGCGTGTGCTGAAGTTTTCGACTTTAACGGCTCCGCCTCGACCTCGACCGTCAGCTCGGCGAGCGCGCGCTCCTGTCTCGCGTCTGCCCCATCGGTCAGGCAAGCGCCTTCTTTATCGATGAAACGAGCTGCGGTGACAGAGTTTTAGCGTAGGTGGCAGATACATGTCCGTTGGTGTCGCGATAGACGATGACGTCGCCGATGACCGCGGGACAGGCAGCCTGATCACAGAACGATGCGGTCATATCGAGCAGTCTTGCACCGGGAAGCTGCCGCGCGGCACCTATGAGTGGATCAGGGGTCGCCAGCGCGACCTCACGAGGTGTCGAGCAGTTCGCCGTGTTGTCGCTGCCGCCCAGAGAAACGCGCGTGAGACAGTTCAGGGTCTCCTCTGGCACAGCAGGGTTGTCGGCAACGACGAGAACCTTCGTGCCTCGTGATGCCACCGGCCTCCAAGCGGCGAGATACTGATCGACGTCTCCGAACTCCCTGCTCGCCGAGGTGATCACGAGGTCGTACCGCTCGCTGAGCAACTTATCCTGCATTTGCGGCAGAACTGTCTTGTCGCAGTCACCACCCGATCGGATGACCCACTGGCATCCGTTGCCAACGAACGTGGTCATGCTCCATCGGTTTTCACGCAGATACGGCGATAGCGCCGGGAGAAGCATGGCGGCATGGGAATCGCCGACCACCGCGATTCGTCTCGCATCTGGACCGTCGTAGCCGTAGACACAGTTGCGCAGCTCACGGCCTTGTTCCCGATAACAGCGGTAAGCGCCCTGAGTATCGTCCGCGAACGAGTCGATTCCCGGCAGGAGTGGTTTGGACGGATCCCGTAGCGGGCATCCGGGAACTTCCAGGGCCGCGGCACCTAGACATGAAGGTGCATCGTCCTCCCGCGGGGCAACATCGGCGACCACAAGCTCCTGATTGGCCTGCGATTGGGCACTTCGCTGATCAGCTGATTCGACGACCAGGGCACCCATCAGGGCGGCGACTCCCAGGAATGCACCGGCGGTCACCCATCCGGTTGTCGCGCGCCACGGCCATCTGCCGCGGCTGCGCGAATCGGACTCGAGCCACGACGACCGACGAATCGGATTCTCGTAGAGGTGGAACGTCACGACGGTGAGAACCGCTGTTGTGACGAGCGCGGTCAGATAGTACGGACCTCCCTCGGGTATCACTGCCGCGAGCAACACGATCACCGGCCAGTGCCACAAGTACAACGTGTAGCTCACTTCGCCCACGTACACCGACGCCCGATTGGTCAGATGTGGAACAGCGCGTTCCTTGACCCCGATGAATGCAACGATCACCAGCGCAGTCGACAGCACGGGTAGCGCTGCGCTCGGCCCGGGAAAAGAGCTGTCCGCACTGATCAGGAAGAGCGAGGCAAATACCCCGGCCAGACCAACGTAAGAAAGGTACGGCCTGATCTTCGAAGGGATACGAGCAAGCACAGGGGTACAGATCGCGAGCAGTGCACCCACCCCGAGTTCCCAGATTCGCGTGAAGGTCGAAAAGTACGCGGCGGTGGGCGACGCGAACGATTGCCAACAAGCCCATCCGAACGATGCCAGGCAGATCGCGCCCATCGTCGTTGCGATCCACGCCTGTCTTTTCGGGGGGTAACGCCGTCCTCGCCTCGAGAACGTCCTTGTGGCCGCGAAGAGCGCGACCAACAGAACGGGCCAGACGAAGTAGAACTGCTCCTCGATCGACAGTGACCAGTAGTGCTGCAGCGGTGACGGGGGCTGCCCTTGCGCGAAGTAGTCCGTCCCGGTCCTTTCGAACCGCCAATTCGACAGGAAGATGGTCGCCCAGAGCCCGTCGATGAACGCGCCCTTCGCTCTCGTCTCGGTCAGTAAGACATAGCTGGCGATCACCGTTGCGGCGATGACCAGCATCGCGGACGGGATGATCCGACGAGCACGATGCACATAGAACTTGCGGAACGACAGCTTGCCGGTTCGCGAGCGCTCCCTTATCAGAACGCCTGTGATGAAGAAGCCCGACAACACGAAGAACACGTCGACGCCGACGAATCCACCTCGCGGCCAACCGAACAAGTGGTCAGCCACGACCGCCAGAACCGCGACCGCACGCATGCCCTGGAGGTCCAGGCGGACATGCGAGCGATGGGCGTGCGATGCTGCCGATCGCTCCTGCACAGGTGATTCAACTGTCACAGTGACTCACTCCCCGGCGTTACCCTCGAACCCCACCCGACAACTTCGGTGACGCCTAGGTCGTGGATCCGGTAGCAGTGCCCACGCGAGGAACGTCGCCTTCGACACTCGCCTGATCACGGGCAGGAGCCACGTGCTTTCCCGTTGCTCGCTCCCTCCCGACAACCTGCTGCTCATAGGAGTAGTAGACATACCTGGAGTCATGAGCCGAGACGTCGTTGAGAACTATGCCCAAGATCGACGCCTGTGCGGTACGGAGCGAAGAAAAGGCGGTTGTCAGGTCCTGAGATCGCGTTCGTCCGGCACGAACAACCACCAATGCTCCGTCTGTGTACTGCGACAGGATCGCTGCGTCGGCAACCGGGAGTACCGGCGGTGTGTCCACGATGACGAAGTCGTAGCTCGACTGCAGGGCCTCGATACCGTCCTTTGCCCTCTGAGATCCGAGTAGCTCCGCAGGGTTGGGCGGCAGAGCGCCGGCGACCAGGACGTCCAATCCATGTACCGGACCTGCCTGGACGAAGTCGGAGATCACGCCGTCTCCCCGAAGGAAGCTGGTCAGGCCCACGGCTCCGGTGAGACCCAGACGGCGAGCGATAGAAGGGCGTCGCAAGTCCGCGTCGACCAGCACCACGCGGTTGCCGTCCTCCGCCAGTGCCGCCGCGAGATTCATCGACGTGGTCGTCTTACCCTCGCCCGGCCCGGGACTGGTGACCAGGATGCACCTCGGCGGTTCGTCCACCCGCACGAAAGCCAGGTTGGTCCGCAGACGCCGGTAGCCCTCAGCCGCCCGGGACGAACCAACCGAGAAGTCGATCACCGGGTTCCCGTCCAGATTGTTCTCCGAGGGGACCTCGGCGAGAACCGCGGACGACACACTCCGTTGCACTTCGTCGCCGTTGCGGAGCCGGGTGTCGAACCGCTCCCGCAACACCGCGATGAGAAGGCCCAGCACCAGTCCCACCAGGACTGCCAGCACCGTGTTGCGTGCCGTGCGCGGCGAGAAGGGCTCGTCCGGCTGAACTGCCGGCGACACGACTGTCAACTTCGCGAGCGGCTGACTTGCTTCATTCGGCTGCTCGAGCGTCGTCACGTACGAGGTCATCGCCTCGGCGACACCGTTGGCGAGTTGGGTCGCCAACGCGGGATCACTGTTCTCCGCCGAGATACTGAGCAGCACGGTGTCCGGATTGCTGGTCGCAGAGAGCGATTCGCGAGCATCGTCGACGCTCATCTGGAGGCCGGAGTCGTCGAGAGCCTCTCGAATTATCACGTCCGAGTCGACAAGTTCCGCATACGAAGCGACGCGCTGTTGCGATGCCAGCGAGCCCTGATACGCACTCTGCGCGTCTGCCTCGGTTCCAGATGTCACGTAGAGCTTCGCTGATGACACATACAACGGGGTCTGCAACAAGCAATAACCCAACCCGAGGCAGCCGATCACCGCTCCGGACAGCGCAACAATCCACCAGTTTCGCCTGACAAGAAACCGCAGATGGTCCATCGAGAACGAGCGCGCCGTCGGCGCGCCGTCCGGGGCGATATTGCTACTCGTCAAGGTCTTCCTCCAACTATTCGACTTTGTTCATAGTTCGTCTGCACATGCAATCGATATGGACCATCGATGACGCAGAATCGCTCGTCGGCTCCGGCGATGCTGCGTGTCACTCCCTCAGCGAACTATGAAGCGCGCTCATGCACAGAATGTACGGGCTCTGAGGTGTCCGAACGAAACGGTGGCAGAATAAACGCCTTCAAAGCCAACTCCTTGAGGTGGCGGCGCAGTTCTGGGCTGACACCTCCGGTCTGGTCAACAACCTTCTCGAGACGTTCGAAGAATATTCTGCTGACGTCAGAGTCGACTTCGATCGCGCCGTCTGGGCTGCGCAAATGCTCGTAGAGGCCGGCAACCTTGCCCTGGGTCGAGAGGGTCGATGACGGCGTCCCCGACAGTGACGCCAAGACGGCCAGGTGCATACGTCCAGTCAAAACCATCAAACCTCCACGACACACCTCGTACACCTGCGACGGCGTGAGCAAGTCATTAACGAGAATAATGCCGGGATCGTCAAACCGCGCGGCGAGATCACGGAGATAGACATTGTCACTCTTTGTCGCGCGCACGACGTGTGGGAGCAGAATAATCGAAATTCCGGCTGACCTGAGCCGTTCCACAACTCGAACGTAGTGCCCGATCAGGTCGGCATCACTCCCGACGAGACCGCTCATGTTCAGCACTACGAACTCAACTTCTGCGGTGACAAAGTCTCGAATTTCAGCGGGAAGGGTCCGATACGACGCGGCGAGGTCTGGTGCCGGATGGGCGAACACTATGTCAGCGCAGAGGCCTGCACCGTCCGCAACACCGGCAGACACCATCCTCGACAGTGACACCGGGTCGCGCAACCACAGATCCGCATGCTTGTTGACGGTCCGCGCTGCCGTCACGCACGAGGGACGGGCGCGGTCGCTCCAACTGAAGCCCAGCACAGCTGCTGGCACTGACGCGCGGCCGAACAACCCAGTGACCGACCACCGATTGAGCGAGGCGACGAGGTTGTAATTGCCGTCCATGATGTCCGCTCCAACCAGCATCACCCTGGACATGCCGTGCGCGTGAGTCCCCAGCTCGAAGACATCGCGCATGTGACCCGCGCCCAAACCGTAGATGAGCTCGGGGAGCGGAACGACATCGACGTCAAGCGGATTCAACCAGTCGGGAATCTGGAAGTCGTTGACCGATCTGACCACCAATGTCACCGGCCCGGACGCGTTCCACACAGCCGATTCGACCAAGGCTTGGTCACCGATGTTGCCGCCCCCCGGCGGCGCCACGATGAGAACCCTGCCTCCCTGGCGCCGATCACCTCGGTGGCCGATCCCCGACTGTCGCTTCACTCTGCCCGCCGCAAAAACGACGCGATTCAGACCGTGGATCGCCAGGAAGGCCAGCGGCTGTTCCAATATGGCGCGGGCGCCGGACTTCAGACTCGACAGTAGTGACTCAAGAACAGACCTCAACATTTCAGACGACGCTCCTCTGCCCGAATCAGGCGGGTTGCAACGACGGATGACGCACACGTCCTGACACCGGTCCCGATCGCAAGACCTACCTGCGATCCGCCGGCTCCGCCCAGGAATGAACCCACTGCGACCGCCAATAGTGTGAATGGCGCCGCCACGAGTTTGACGATGGAAGACTTGGAAACTTGCCCGATGGCGCGAAGCGACAAACCTGGTCCAACGCTCGCAGAATTGAGCGCAAGGGCCAACGCGGCCAGAGGAAGAATGGACAGTGCGGCATCGGTCGACGAACCACCGATTGCTGCCAGCCATGAACTCGGTACCGCCATCACGATGAGCAGATAGGCGGCGACGACACCGAACACGACTCCCGCCAACGCGAACGGGACGATCTTCAGCCGCTTGATGTCTTCACGGGCAGCAGCTCTCGCACACAGAGGCCCTAGCGCAAAGATCAATCCGACGAACAGAACCGAGGCGGGAGTGAGGAGCAATAGCGCAACCCGAACCTCGCCCGCAGCGTCAAGCCCGGAGACAGAACCTACGATCAAGATCGAGATCTGGGTGAGGCCACCCGCCACGATGTAGTCGAGCATGTAGAAGCTTCCGGGGCGGCGCAACCGGCGGACCCAGGACCGCACATGGTCGAACGGTAGCCGGAAGCCATAGCCTCGAAGACCGACGATGAATGCGGCCACCGCGCCCAATCCCCATGCGCAGATCATCGACCACAGCGAATCGACTTGGATGAGTACCACCAAGAGCGCGGACTGAGTCAGCAGCCACGCCCCCTCCGCAGCGAATGCCCGGGTCAAGCGACGCTCTGCGACGAGCACAAAACGCAGACAGTCCTGGGCGGCGGCAAGCGGAGCGAAGACGACGAACACCAGCACCGCGGTCCGATAGTCAGGCAGGAGGAACAGTAGGAACGGCAACACCACGAGCGCTGCGATCGCGCCGAGGACCAGAGAGCTGGCCACTGCTCCACGGGCCCTCGCGCTCGGGTCCATGTCCGCGACTGTGCGCTCGCCAAACGACACCGGCTCACCGGTATACGCGCGTACGAGTCCGACGAGAATCCCCGCAATCGACATGATGACCGCATACACGCCGACCGCGTCGGTCGTCATCGCACGAGCGACAGCCATGGTCAGCAAGAAGTTCGACGCATTCGAACAGACCTGCACGGCGATAGCGAACGTAAGACGGCCCGCTCGGCGCTGGTTCGCCAGCGCTGTCGCAACGCGCGTTGAGGTCATCCGGGGTACCGTCCCGAAGCCTGGCTCGGTCCGCGCAGCGTGACAAGCGGGCCTGAACCGATCAGCGCTGCCACGACGACCAGCAACTGTGACGATCCGGCGTCCCGCATGTACGGGTGGATGAGCATCGCCACCACCATCACTGCGGCGAATACGAAAGCGGCACGCCGTGATGCGTCGAACTGTGAGTCTGGCGCGCCGGCACGTCGAGACCGACTGAATCGCAGCTGGTACATCAGGCTCGCGTACATCGCGACAAACCCGACGAAGGCGAGCAGACCGCCGGCGACCAGAACGGAGATGTACTGCGATTCGACGTACGCGAACACGCGGTCAGTGCTTCGTATAGGTCCGTGGCCGAGTAGGACGTTGTCCAGGAAGAGGGGTAGGTAGTCTTCTCTCCAGACTTCGATTCGAAAGGCTATCGTCTGCGGGAGGATCGAGTCCTGATACGCCGCGGATTGCTGCTCTTCGAGCCGCCGTGAGAAAAGGTCACCGAGTGGCGTGAACGCGGTGACGGCGACCGCCACCAGAAGCGCCCACGCCGCGACTCGAGTCGAGCGGCGTATACCCACCGCGATGAGACTGGCTGCGGCAGCCACCAGGACCATGTCGAACGTCAACGCAGAACCCAGCCCGGCGACAATTCCTACGGCACAGAACAACTGGGTGAACGTGTGGTCGAAGACGCTCTGGCCGCGCGCCCAACCCACGACAAGCAGAACAAGGGCGAGGGCCATGATGCTGGCGAAGGCGTGCCATGAATTGAAGAGTCCGATACTGCGACTGATCTTCCAGTCGAGCGGTTGCAGAATCCGTTCGCTACCCGTGAGTGCAGCCGTCATCGACAACACCGGCGCGACACGCAATGCCTGCAATAGCCCCAGCAGACCCATCAGCGCACAACCGATGAGAACGTAGCGTATCGCCAGTCGCGGCAGGCCCGGCAATGCCCTGCCATACAAGGCGCCGAAATAGATGGCCAGAAGCGCCAACGGTCCAAAGCACACGGATGCGAAACTCAGATTCCCCAATGTGGGATCGAGGAATTGGTGGTAGGCGGTTGCCACGAACAACGCAAGGATGTATCCCGAGATCCCGATTGCGAGCGGACCTGCTGAGTTCACCTTCGCACCCGCTACGACGAACCCAAGAATGAGGAGCAGTGCGACGATCTCGGACAGCTTCAGTCCGGGCACGACGAGCCCTCGCTCGGTTCCGGACAGCAGCGGCATCAGTGCGACCAGGACTGCGATGCAATGAGTCCAGGGCGACACGACGCCCGCTTCGGCCGCCGCCTGAAGCTGATTGTCTTTCAACCGAGAAGGATCGACTGTTCCGGTGTCTCCGCTTGTGTGTGAGGGTGGCGCACTCATCGCTTACCTCGCAGTGAGGGCGTGCGGCGCCCGCCGAAGGGAGCCCGGGCTTCAGCGGACTTCACGACCCGACGCAATTCGTCGATCGCAACCGACTGGTCTGCTCGCACCTCCTCGAACCGCGTCCGTGCAAATCCGGCGAGTGCGTCGGCATCCCTCAACGCACGGGTGACGGCCTCCGAGATCGCTTGTGGATCAGAGGGGTCAACATAGATCGCGGCGTCAGCATGGAAGTCACGCAATACTTCGAAGTCGGAGGTGACCTGTGGCTTGGCCGCGGTCATCGCCTCATATCCCGCTCTCTGCATCGTGTGTTCTCGCGTCGTCAGCGCAATCACCACGTCGCAGTTCGCGAGCTCTGCCTCGTAGTCCTCATCCGTGAGGTATCCAGTGAACAGCACGTTGGTCGGCGCAGCTTGACGTATCGATAACGGCGCCTTGCCGGTGAATCGGAACTCGATCTCGTCGGCGACGAGATGCCCTGCTGCGAACAGTAGTTCGTCGATGGGCTCGTCGTTTGCGTACCCCAGTGGACACAGGACGACAGCGGGTTTGTGCGCGAACGGTCGACCACCAGGCTCAGGCATGCGTTCGGGCAGCGGATCGTGGAGAACGATTGCTTCGACACCCGCCCGGTTGCACTGCTGCTGCAGTGCGGAGTTGGTGACGATGCACGATCCCTCCCGCAGAAGCGCGAAGGTCGGCTTCAAGAACGGCCGCCATTTGGGGTTGAGAAAGGCACCGGTGTGAAGGTCGGCGATGACCGGGAGACGCGGGAAGCAAACTCGGACGAGCACGAGCAACGGAAACGGCGGAAGCATCAGAATCACCGAACTAGGCCGCTCCCGTCGGATTTCGCGCACAGTCTCGATCGCAGCGAATAGGTACTTCGTCGGGAAAGACCTTCGCGCGGTCGCTTCGGACAGGAAGATCGCCTTGATGCTCAGCTCTTCGGCGATCGCCCTACTACGGCCATGTGTTCTCACCCAACTGACGATCATGAGCTGACCCCCTGCGAAACAATCCTCTTTCCGACCGCTCGCCGGATGTCCTCGATTCCGAGATCCGGAGCTTCGACGACCTCGGCGAGACCCAGACGACCGACGAGACTCGCGATCTGGATTTGGTGGTCGTCGACATGCTCCCCCCGTGAGCGCCGGCGGGGGACGACGACAGGGTACTTACCGAGTTCGAGGATCCGCATGATGCTGCCCACCCCGGCGTGAGTGATGACAACGTCTGCGGCGAGAATGTTCTCGTCCATTTCTTCGCTGCCCAGCGCTCTGTGTACCTCGCCGGGGAGGTCCTCCCGAAAACTGGAGCCGAGCTGCCACACGGTACGAGATAGATCGAGTCCACTACTGAGCAGGGAGTCGATGAGCGGATCCAGCCTGTACGGCCGAATCGTTCCCAGAGTCACAAACAGTTTCGGCGAAGTGCGGGTGTCCGCTTGCACAGCTGATCCGTCCTGCACGCACTCGTACGAGTCGAGCACGGTCCTGCGATGCCGCCACCTCGCGGTTGACCAGGCTGGGTGTTGAGTCTCCAGGTCAACCAGATGTGTGGCCGCCAGCATACGACCAGTGAGCGAAGGACCATCTGTGCGGGACACGCTTTCGATGTACAGTCCGCGAATCCCATGCCGACGAGCAGCTAAGAGGCCGGGTAGCGCAAGCGCCGCTCCTGTACTGATTGCCTGGTCGAACGGCCCGTGCCGCGGGAGTTCGCGTGCGAGCTGACGGTAGACGGTCCACGCTGTTCGAGCATCTCTCGGCTCGATGTACGGCACATAGAGGACGTTGCGGCCACGCAGGAGTGCGCGACTCTGCGTCGTGTCAAAAGTGATCCACAGCGAACTGTCCGACGCTCCCAGACTCTCCGCCAGTCTGTCCAACTGGGCGAGGTGGCCTCCGGTCGACGCGATCAAGAGAAGACGCCCGACAGCGGATCTCTCAGAACTTCTCGGCGACTCCTGCTGTTGGGTCATCGAGCGCCTCCGAGTGCGATTGAATCCCCCGACTCGAGCGGCAGCTCGCCGTCTTGCAGGTCGGTGGGAAGGAAGTTCTTGAGGCGAGCAGGGACGCCCGCGTAGAAACCGTTGGGCTGCAGATCGTCAACCACCACCGCTCCGGGAGCGACGACACACCCTTCCCCGATCGTCACCCCTGGACAAACCGTTACCGAGGCACCCAGCCATGCGCCGGCCCCAACGACCACGGGCTCGAATCGAGTGGGAGTGGCGGCCCTCTTGTGTGATGTCCCGACAGCGTGTGTCCCGGTCATCACCGTGCAGTTCGGGCCGAAATGAACACCGTCCCCGACGGAGATGCCGCCGGTGGGGAAGATCGATACGCCGGTGTTGATGAAGACCCCGTTTCCGATCTCCAGGTTGCGCAGTTCACCGCGGAAGATACCTGCCGGGAGGATCCGTGCCTTTCCGATCCGCGCGCCCGCCCAGCGAAGAAGCGCTCTTCGCACGATCGCAGGCACCAAGTGGGAGGCGCCCGGTCCGTTGATCAACCAGCTGCTCATGTACGCACCAAGACTTCGTCCGCTCGTCATCGGATCCCCACCCTGTGGCGCTCAGAACGCAACGGAGACACCGTCACACGTGCATCCTCCGCCGGGTGCCCGACAGCGATCATCATGATGACCAATTCGTGCTCGGGGAGATCGATCTCGCGCCGAAGGCCACGGTCCTGAGACTTCGTCGCGCTCCAGTTCAAGCAGCACGCGCCTATGCCACGTGCGTGTAGTGCGTACAACAGCGTCATGGCGTACAGGCCGCCATCGACGTATGCCTGGTTGCGTTCCCCGGGACTCAGCATCGTCCGGAGGTCGTGCGTCACAAGCAAGACGTGACTAGCCTCGTTACCGAACCCCTTGTTTCCATTCTGGTGCTTGAGAATCCGGTCAGCTTCAACGCCTCTGGGTACGATCCGGCACATGGATCCCTGGCGGTTGCACACCGAGGGCGACGTAGACGCGAGCAGTGCCGCCGCTTCGATCTCGGCCAGAGGCACCATGTCGTCGGTGTAGCTCCGGACGCTCTCACGCGATGCAACGAACTCGTCGAAGCCCGCGGCGAGTTGCCCGCCCGGAAGCGAGAGTTGCTTGATGCCACCCTCCCGTGCATCCAGGCCCAGGAAAAGGGCGAAGCGCTTTCGGACGTCATCGGCCCACTCAGGCGCAGGCCCGAGCTCAGCGTCGAAATAGTCGAAGTAGTCGTCCACTGCACCCAGCGCCATGCTCTTCGCGTGGACTACATGGCTGTCGCGGTTGTCAGGCAGTTCTTCAACCGATGCAGCGAGCCGCTCGAGCACCTCACGTCCGAACCACGGCCGGGGTTGGCTGAGCGCGAGGCCCTTCTCGATTCGGTGCGAATCCATGACGACCCTCGCGCACGTGGAGTGCTCATCGAGCGCGGCGCGACCGGAGAACCGGCGGTAGCGCCGCCAGTCTGCGACATATCCACGCAGCATCTCGAACTCGTCACGCGTTGAGCGTGCGCCGGGAAGCTCTGCTATTCGGCTTTTCAGTCTGTTCTTCGTCGAATTCAATGGAATCCTCTCGGCCTCTCGGCCGCGCAAGACACTGCGGCGCATCCCGTCAACGGGTCTGCCGCCGGTCTCGGTCGGTTGTTGTGGATCCCCCCACTACGCGCGGTAAAGCCAACCCGCCCCGCTCCAGTTCTCGGCGTTGAGACAGTTGCGTCCGTCGATGATCTTCCGCTGCCGCACATACGGCTCGAGGTCGCCGGGACTCAGCGTGACAAACTCTTGCCACTCGGTCAGCACCAGCACTACGTCAGCCTTCTCACATGCGTCCGCAGCCGACAGAGCATAGTCGAGGGTGGGAAAGAGCTTCCGCGAATTGTCCATCGCTTTGGGGTCGTACACCGCGACGGACGCACCCTGTAGTTGGATCTGACCGGCAACATTCAATGCCGGGCTATCACGCACGTCGTCCGATTTCGGTTTGAACGCGGCCCCGAGGATCGCAATACGCTTACCCAGAAGCGACCCTCCACACACCTCACGAGTTAGTTCAACCATTCGTGTTCGTCGCCGCATGTTGACGTTATCGACTTCCCGAAGGAAGCTCAGAGCCTCAGCGGCACCGAGTTCACCTGCCCGCGCCATGAAGGCCCGAATGTCCTTGGGGAGACAGCCGCCGCCGAAGCCCAGCCCAGCGTTGAGGAACTTGCGCCCGATCCGGGCGTCGTAACCTATTGCATCGGCGATCGCCTTGACATCAGCGCCAGCTGCGTCACAGACCTCGGCAATTGCGTTGATGAATGAGATCTTGGTCGCCAAAAATGCGTTGGCAGAGGTCTTCACGAGTTCGGCAGTTGGAGGGTCGGTGACGATGAACGGGGTGCCGTCCTCGAGCATGGGAGCATAGATCTCTCGGCACACCGCTTCAGCACGATCACCGGGGAAGGTTCCCAACACGACACGGTCGGGGTGGAGAGTGTCTTCCACCGCGAACCCTTCACGTAAGAACTCCGGATTCCAGGCGATCTCTACACTCACGTCCTTGGCGAGTTCGTCGGCACGCAGGGACAACTTCTCCGCAGTGCCGACCGGAACGGTCGACTTCCCGAGGATCAACGCGTCGCGGGTCAGAAGCGGGACCAGTTCTTCTATCGCGGACTCGACATATTGCAGGTCGGCGCTGTACTCCCCCTTCTTCTGTGGAGTTCCCACCGCGATGAAGAAGACATCCGCGAAATCGGCCGCTTCCGCGTAAGACTCCGAGACCGTGAGAACCCCGGAGTCGATGTGACGTTTCAGGAGCTCGGGCAGGCCGGGCTCGTAGAACGGCACCTCACCGGCGGCGAGCTGAGCGCGTTTCTCGGGCACAACCTCGATTCCGAGCACCTCGTGTCCGAGCTCGGCCATACATGCTGCATGCGTCGCGCCGAGGTATCCGAGTCCCAGTACAACCATTCGCATCAGTACGCACCATCTTTCGCTACGACTGCCTTGACCGTCTTCCACAAGATCAGGGCGTCTTGCATGATCGACCAGTTCTCCACATAGGAAAGGTCAAGTCGCACAGACTCTTCCCAAGACAGGTCCGATCGTCCGGACACCTGCCACAGACCGGTCATCCCAGGCTTGACCAGCATTCTGCGGGCTACCCGCCCGTCATACTTCTCGACCTCGTCAGGCAGCGGCGGCCGAGGGCCGACGAGGCTCATCGTCCCGCCGAGCACGTTGAGGAGTTGGGGCAGCTCGTCAATGCTGTACCGACGAATGAAGGTCCCGACACGGGTGACCCGTGGATCGTTCCGCATCTTGAACAGAACCCCGGCTCCTTCGTTTTGCGCTTTGAGGTGGGACTTCTGAGAGTCAGCGTCCTGCACCATCGAACGGAACTTCCACATCAGGAAGGGCGTGTTGTTTATCCCGACACGTGTAGCGCGGTAGAAGACCGGCCCCTTGGAGTCCAGCTTGATCGCCACCGCCACGGCCACGAAGACCGGAGCGAGGACCGCAAGGATCGCAGCCGAGCCCAGCCGGTCGACCGCCGCCTTCCGGAAGCGGTTCGCGCCGTCATACCTCGGCTTGTCAATGTGTAGCAGAGGCAGGCCGGCGACTGGGCGAACCATAACGCGGGGTCCGGCCACGTCGGTGACGCCAGGCGAGACGACCATGTCTACATCGAGTCCCTCGAGGTCCCAAGAAAGCGCCTGCATCGCGGCGTGCCCGAGCGCCTCCGCCGAGGTCACCGCCACCGTTGTGGCACCAGACCTGACGACCGAGGTGGAGACGTCGTCGAAAGTCCCGAACACGGGCACACGGGCATCGCCCACAGCGACGGTCTCCCGTGATCCGGAATGGGTGGGCAGGCAGATTCCGACGACCCCGTATCCCAGAGTCGGCTCTTTGATCAGCCTCTCCATCAATGGCACCGCAGAACCGAGATTGCCGACGATCAGCACGTTCTCCAGGTTCTTCTTCTTCAGTCGCTGATTTCCGAGCCTCTGACGCCAGCCCCACCGAGCCAGCACAAGTCCGATCGTTCCGATCGGCAGGGCCAGTGCGAGAAACCCACGCGCGATGTTCAGACGGAAGAGGAGGTCGATCATCGCAAGGACGCCGAAAACAGATAGGCACGCAGAAACGACCCGGCTGTACTCCTGCGATCCAGACCCGGCGATTCTGCGATCGAGAGTGTGGAAGGCCCGAAGGGCCAGCAACCAGCAGATACCCAATGCAACGGACACGATGATTATCGGGGTCTTCGTCGCAGCCACCGGCTCGAGGGCGCTCCCTGCACCGAACCGAACGAACTGAGCGAGAGCAATCGACGCGACTACGATGGCAGCATCGGTCCAGGCCAATCGCGTCAGGTATCCCTGCATCCAGGAGCGTTCGCGTGCGCGCCCCGCGGACCGGAGTCGCCGAACGCCACCACCCTCCGGACGCCTCAGGGTGTCGTAGGCCTGACTATTGGCCACCGCCTACCTCCTCAAATCTCAAAAGAACTAACTGCTCGATTTCCAGAGCTCAACGACGAGATCTTCGGCCTGCGAGCTTCCGCCATCTCCATAATGGCGAGTCGCACCATCGATGCGAGAGTATTTCAGTCCGATCACACTCACAACCTGAGAGTGATAACTGCACAGATCCGAGCGATATTTAATGTGATCGGAAAGTTAACAGAATCTTGCACCCCAGCGCGAAACGACCTTGACGACCCACGCAGGCTGCAACGCGGTTGCAACATCCGAGCTGGAGTCTACCCGTCGAAACAGTTCCCAATGTGATCCGATATTGCTGTCCAGCAACGTATTACGGCTCACAGGGCAGGTCCACACACCCGGACGCGCGCAACCGCCATCTCAAACCGGAGATATGCGATCGCTGATAGTCCGCCGCAAAAGTGGACACAGATTTACACCCATGAATTCGATCCGGGAGCAAAATCGGACCCGTTTAAACCAGCGGATACTTTTGCAGGCTAATGATCGTACGCACTGTTCGAAGTAGCTGCGTCTACGGTTGGTTCAGAACGATCATCCGGAGGTAACGGGTTGTCATCATCGCGGGCGTCACGCCGTTTGAGGCGCTTGTTGTATGGGGGAGCGCCCGATGAGACGGCGGCCACATACCGGGTTTTGATCTCGCAACGGTTCCGTCGACATGCCCATACTGTCCTGATGCCAGACCCGTTCCACGCCCTCGTACTGATGAATCTGCTCTTCGTTGCCGGTGCGTGGTGTCTGGCCCGGCCGAGCTGTGCCGCCGCCGCGGTCCTCGCAGCCACCGGTGTCGCCTGGGCGCTGTGGAATCAGCCGATCGAGGGGCGTGTGCTCGTGTCCTTCAGCATCGAACACGGGATCACGGAGTCCGACATCCTGTCGGTGCTCGCCGTCGTGATCGCTGCGGTGACGGTGTATCGGTCGAGACAGCGCGGACGACGACGGTGACCGATCGTCTCAGCCCGACCCCTTGATCCGATAGATCCGGAACTGCGGTGTCCCGCTGGGGCTGGTGACCGTCATCTCCAGGGTGGCGATCCCGGCACCGTCGTCCCACAGCGTCGGATATCGGACGTTGATCGCGTCGAGCCGACCGAGGCCGGTGGGTCGCGGCGTCAGGATGTACTGGACACCCTGGCGCTGCGGCTGATTGAGCTTGGCGAAGAAGTCGTAATCGCTGCGGACCACGAACTGCTCCGGTCGGTCGGAGAACAGCCAGATCCGGGAGATCCCGAAAGTGTCGACGAGCACCGATCCGGGCGGGAGCGCCTGGTCGTCGAACCAGCCCGCCACGTTCCGCGACACATCGCCGAACCAGTAGAACCAGAACTCCGACGGCGGATGGCGGTCCGGCCAGAACGCCGATCGCAGACCGTACTCCTCTTTCCCCAGCGACGGGGTGAGCATCGAGGACGCGGTCACCGGCAGCGAGGTTGCGAGGACCAGTGCCATGAGCGTGGTGAGGGTTGCCCTTTCGACGCGCGACCTCCGCAAGCTCCGGCCGCTGCTCGAGGAGCGGGGAGACCCTTCGTGGCTCGTCGCTTGCGCTCCTCGCACCTCAGGGAGCGGAGACCAACCCGACGCCCGCGCTCCTCGCACCTCAGGGAGCGGAGACCAACCCGACGCCCGCGCTCCTCGCACCTCAGGGAGCGGAGACCAACCCGACGCCCGCGCTCCTCGCACCTCAGGGAGCGGAGACCAACCCGACGCCCGCGCTCCTCGCACCTCAGGGAGCCGTGACCAACCGGCGCCGGGAAGAGGACGCCACGCGGGACCACGCGCGACGAGGATGGCCACGACGACGAGAGGTGTGGCCGCCATGTAGAAGCGAAACCAGCCGAAGGTCGAACCCAAGATGACGGCCGACATCTGGAACAGCAGGACCGAACCGAAGACGACTCCCACCACCGCGGCGTCGACGCGGCGCCGGCGCACGGCGACCCACCCGACGATCGGCAGCACCGCGAACAGCAGCGGTTGCATACCCAGCAGATTGCCGGCGATGACCTCGGCCAACGGGCCGGCGCCGACGTCCTCGGCGGAGATGATCCCCGCCGCCTCGACCTGGGCGGCATTGCCGTACTGGGAGGAGAACTGGGAGAACGCGTTCCCGTCGAGTAGCCATCCCAGGCCCGCCCACAGCACGAACGCGAACACGGCCGGCAGCACCACGATCGTCGCGTCGTGCAGACCGAACGGTGCGCCGGCCCGCCACGCCGCGCGCCCCTGCGAACCCGGCGGGCGGTGTCGCCGCGTGGACATCACGAACACACCGAGCGCGACTCCGGCAGCGGCCGGCAACGCCTCATACCGGGTCAGGTAGGCCAACCCCAGAGCGACTCCGGCGACGACGAGATCGACGACGCGGTGGCGATTCACCCACAGCAGGATCCGACGACACGTCCACAGCAAGAAGAAGAGGAACGGCGCCTCACTCATCCCCATCCCCGCGTACAGGACGATCATCGGGTTCAGCGCGAACGCCGCAACCGCGACCCACCGCAGCACCCGCCCGGCGCCATAGTCGAGGGCGATGCGCCGAACCTGCCAACCCGCGCCGGCCATGAACAACGCGCTCATCACCGCGCCCGCGAACCCGACGCGTCGCAGCTCCGGCCAGAGATTCAGCGGCCAGTGCGCCGACAACTCGACCAGCGGTATCTCGACCAGACTGGGCAGCGGATTCCACACGAAACCGATCGCGCCCAGATGGGGGTCGCGGCTCCAGATGGTGAACCCGGCGTTGCCGACCCGACTGCTCGCATCCGGGTTGATGTAACCGACGATCAGATACAGATAGACGCCGACCGCGAGGTACGCGAACGCCAGTCCGGCGAACAGGGAGATCCCCCACCACTGAACCCGGGTGAGCCGACGACGGCCCGGGGCGGCAACCCCCGGACCGGTCGTCGTCTCCGCGGCACGCGCACGTACCTCGACTGTCACGGGGTGTCGGAGCCGGCGTCGTCGGACGGATGGTCGGAACGCCTGCGATAGACGGTGATCCCGACCGCGACGAGGACCGCGACCGCCACCACCGCGATGCTGATCCCCAGCCACATCAGCCAGCTGGTGCCGACCTGGTCGACCTGTGCCCGCGGGCCGTCGGCCCGGATCGTCATCAGCTCGGGCTGACCCGCTCGCCCGGCCACCACCACGTCCCCTCGAAGATTCGCCAGATCGCCCTGCTGCTCATCGAGGTAGGTGAACAGCGGATCGACGAGATCCCACGAGCCCGATGTGCTCACGAGTACGACGGTTCGTGAGTTCTGCGCGAACGCCTGGATGGTCCCCAGCCCCTCGGGGATCGCGAGCCGGACCTGCGCCGGCAGGTCGACGAGGGTGGACGAATCCTCGGAGTCGATCGGCGGATTCAGCGGACGCGCGTTTGCGGCCGACGCGACCACGAGCGCGCCGGTGTTGCTGGCGATCGCCTGCTCGAGCGGGACGAGAACCGGCGCCAACGGGGTCACCGAACTCCGCTGCACCGACGCGATCAGCTCGGCAGCGGCGTCGAGCTGGGCGGGGTTCGTGTCGTCGAGCGCGACCTGAACGGTCGGTTGCCAGCCCAGCGGAACCGACGAGAACCCACCCATCCGAACCGGTGTCGTGCTCGACGAGGCCGTCGACGACGGGTCGATCTGGAAGCTCAGCGGCACGCTCCGCGGCGAGCACGCACCCGGTCCCGGCTCGTACGAGATCCGGAACTCGAGTGGCTCGTTGGCGGCGACCTGCGCTGCGGGGATGGTGAACTGCGTATCGAGGGCGCCGGAGCCGTTCAGCGCACTCGTGTGCAGGATCTCGCCGCCGCTGACCGCCATCACGTTGGCCCGCTCGTCGTCTCGAACCGGCGTGTAGCGCGCGAGCAGGTGCACGTTGACGAGCCCCGGCCGTCCCAGCGACAGCATGGTCGGGTCGAAACCGGGTACCAGCGTGGTGCTTCCGAGCACGTCCGTGGACAACCGATCCGAGAACTGGCCGAAGGTCACCGAATCGGAGCCCTGGACCTGCCGGCCCGACACCGATTCGACTGCGGCCGACCTCGTCTGGGCGAGGTCGGTCAGCCCGTCGCGGAACAGCGCCACCTGGTCGGGCAGTGAGTCGGCGTCGCCGCCGATCACCAGGGCGGCCGAGGGCTGTCCGGCACGGTCGAGACGGACACCGCCCGGACCGTCCTCTTCCCGGATCAGGACCGTGCGCTCCAGCGGACCGCGCGGCGTCGGCACACCCGCCACGGACGACTCGACGACGTCGATCGACACCCGCTGCGGACGATAATGATTCGTGATCGCGGCGACGGCCCCCAGGGTCGCTTGCGCGACCGCGGCACTCGGGTTCTCCGGCGTCACGATGGTGACACCGCCGACCACGGTGCCGAAGAAGTCCTGGATCGTGCGGGGCGACGACGCGACACCGTCGTACCCGACGGTCAGTCCGGTCAGAGAAACATCCGGAATGGGTCCACACACGGAGTCGCCGTTGCCGTTTCGCAGCGTCAGACGCAGATCGGCCCGGCCGTTGTCGCCCACGGGTACCGCGGCGAGCGGAACGGAGAACGGCGTGCTCAGCTGCCGCGGGCCGAATCGCGGTACGACGACGGTGCCGACGATCGTGCCGTCGGACCGGGCGACCTGGATGAAGGCGTCGGACACGTTCGTCGCCGACGCCACCACGCCGGACAGCCGCGTCGGCGACATGCCCTCGGGCACGGGGATGCTCACCCCGACCGGGACGTCGGCGCTGTCGAAGRTCACCGAGTTGCCCATCCCCAGTTGCCGCCAGTCGAGCGTCGTGGGCCCATCACCTGGGGCGGCGGCGGCGGGGGTCATCGAGACCACGCCGACGATCAGTGCCGCCACCGTCGCGCACCAGAGGCGGCGCAGGCGGACACGGTTAGTGCTGGACATTGTCAGAACCTCTCGGCGGTCGCGATACCCCGGGCATGGGCGAGAGCCCGTGCACGGTCTTCTCCCAATAGGAGGGCTTGTAGATGAGTTGGGCCATGCTCTTGATGGCCGCCATGGACTGCAGGAACCAGTACCCGGGGACGAGAAGAGCCGCCCCCAGCAGGTAGGGCTTGTCGCGGGTGCGCGCGGAGACGACACCCAGCATGATGGTGGCCAGGTTGCCGACGGTGAACATCAACAGGCAGAGGTAGTAGACGGGACCGGGGAACACACTGTTCATGAAGTCGGGTTTGCCCGCGAACCACACCAGCAGCAGGGTCCAGAAGAGCAGGTTCAGCGTGTTGGCGATCGGCATCCCGGCTGTGAGGTTCGAGATACGCAGCGCCGGAACGAGTCCGAGTTCCCGGACCATCGACAACGGATTGCGCATGTGGACGAGGAAGGTCTGCAGGTAGCCCTTGTACCACCGGGATCGCTGCCGAACCCAGTTGACGACATCGGCGTTCGCCTCTTCGCCGGTCAGGGAGTCCACCACCACGGTCCGGTATCCGAAGCGGGCCAACCGTATTCCGAGGTCGGCGTCTTCGGTGACGTTGTAGGCGTCCCATCCGCCGACCTGGCGCAGCACCTCGGTGCGGATGTGATTCGACGTACCGCCTAGCGGGATGACACAGTTCGACGCACTCAGCGCGGGCAGCATGTACGAGAACCACTGGTCGTATTCGATGGCGAACCAACGGGTGAGCAGATTCTCGCGCTCGTTGTAGTAGCCGAGCCGCGCCTGCACCGATCCGACCTCGGGCCCGCTCGCCGCGAACACTGCGGCCGCCTTGCGTAACTGGAGCGGGTCCGGGATGTCCTCGGCGTCGTAGATCGTGACCAGTTCGCTCCGCTCGGTGGGCAGCGCCATGGCGTGATTGCATGCCTTGGGTTTGGTTCTCGGCTCGCTCGGCGGCACCAGCACCGGCGTGATCCCGTCGAGGTCGGCCCTGCTGATGGCGTCGATGGTCTCCTGATCGTCTTCTTCCAGGACCAGCAGGATGTCGAGTTTGTCTGCGGGATAGTCGATCCGGCCCACCCCGGCGACCAGGTTGGTCACGATCTCCGGCTCGCCGTACACCGGCAGCAGCACGGTGTACACCGGCAGGTCGGCGTCGTCGATCGCGCGTGCCCGCTCATCGGAGACGGTGATCACGCCGCGTCCCGACATACCGCGGGTGACGAGGACGAACTTGTCGATGCTCGACACCAGGAAGTAGACCGCGCACACGCTCAGCAGCACCGCGAGGGACGTGCGCCAGGCGACGACGAAGGCGGTGGCCATCAGGAGCGCCACCAGCAGGCCGCCGATCTGCTGGTGGCGGCTCAGCGGGTGTCGTGCGGAGAGGGCGGAGACGTGCGGCCCGTCGGTGATCCGTGGTGCGTCGGCGCCATTCATCGCGACGGTTGTTCGACGGCCGAGACCATCGACCACGCGAGATCGGTCAGTGCGACGTCCAGTGCCGAGTCGTCGGTGACCTGTTCCCCGGCGTCGGCGCCGCCCCGGATGAGCCAGCCGGCGGGTTCGACGACGGTGGTGGTGTAGCTGGGTGGCCTCGGTTCGGACACCTCCGACGATCCCGGCTGGTCGCGGGCGGCCATGAGGTAGAAGGCGAAGTAACGCTCGCCCGCCGCGGTGGGCACGCGCCAGCCCCAGAACCGGCCGGTCCACAGCGCCTCGTCCGAGGTGCGCACCGACTCGAGAGTGTTGGCGATACTGCCGATTCGGGTGTGCCGGCCATCCGCCGCCGCGGGCGTCGCATCGATCGTCGCCGGCGGCACCGTCTCATACCAGAGCCCACGACGGTAGCTGGCGAAACGTCCGAGATCGGTGGTCGAATACACGTCGAGATATGCGGTGGACAGCGGTCTGTTCGCCGGACCGGTCATTCCCGTGGTGATCCGGTAGCGCCGCACATCACCGCCGGAACCCATGACCCGCGGACCCCAGTCGAACACCTGGGGTTCGGTGATGCCGATTCCCAGCGTCCGCATCTGACCCAGCCAGTCCTCGCCGATCGGCGGTGAGGCAACGGGTTCGGGCGGGTTCGGCGCATGTGGGGTCAGACCCAGGATCACCAGCGCCACCAGCCATCCCGACGCCAGTGTGGCGATCGACTGCTTGGGCAGGGCCGCGGGACTCGTCCCGACACCCCCGCTGCGGACACGCACGATGATCGCCAGTGCGGTCACCGCGGCCGCGGGCACGGTGAAGGCCAGCGCCGGGGTCTCGACCAGGGCCCACATCAGCACGACACCGACCAGCGCCGCCACTCCCGTGGTCGCGAGCGCCACTCGCGGGCGACGGCGCAGCGACATGTAGGTCACGACCAGCCCGAGCCCGACGGTCAGCGATGCGAATGCCGTTGTCGACCCGCCGAACGCCTGGCCCAGGAGCAGGAAGTTCGGCGGGAAGCAGACCAGCAGGAACAGCCAGACGAGGTAGTCGCGGACGACGCGCCGGATCCCGAAGATCACGATCGACGCGGCGAAGACCCAGATGAGCAGCGGCAACAGATCCGCGTGCCAGAACGCGGCGACCGCCGGGATTCGCGGAATGACCAGCGCGGCGGTCAGACCGAGTCCCCCGCCGACCACCACGACGAGGATGCGGTCGAACTCGCCGTCGACGATCTCGCGACCCCGAGGGGTGGCGTCGAGGCCGAGGGCGATCATCAGCCCCCACACCGGGATGAACAGCAGATAGGCCGTCGGGGACCCGTCGGCGAGCGCTGTCATGTTGGCGAGGATCGCCGGCGCGAACGCCAGCATCGCGGCCCCGACGATCGACATGTAGCGGACGAGGATCGACACCTCGCGCGGTCTGGAGAGCGCGGCCCACAACCGTCGGCGGGGGCGCCGCACGGGATTCGGGTTCGACGGGGCTCGGCCCGCGTCGACATCCGCAGTCAGCGGTGCCGCAGGCACGACGGAATCCAGAACAGTCATGAGCCCTCCCCAGGCCGGCCCGAGCTCCCAGCTCGGATGCCGTGAGCGACTCGACGCCAACCCCGCGGGGCCTCCCCTGACGTCCGAATCGCGAACTACCCAGAGACTAACGCTAAAGAGATTCTTGATAAAGCGGGTGACTGACGGTGTGGCGCGCCCCCGCTGCGCACCTGAGACCCACAACGTCAACTCGATGACAGGCGACAAATCGTCAATCAACCTATGGCGCAGTAATATTCAGCGGAATCGAACAACACCCGGGCCAACCGTTCGAACTCGGCCACAGCCGAACCCTCGGCACAGAATTGTGGCTATCGTCACGACGGACGAAGTGGGTCAGTCGTACGAGTCGCCGACCGGAAAACCGGGTATCACCTGCGATTACAGGATGCCATTGTCGATCGTAAGCCGGCCGTTGACGATCCGAAGACCACTCCCGGTCACGCGGATCTACTCACAACCATACGTTGTCAGTGGACCTGCACGGAGACGGGTGCAACAGCCGGCGCCGTGGTGACCGCGTCGACCGCGTCGACGAACGGGGGGATGAAGAAGCGTGCCCCGAGAACGCAGCACGCGTGTCCGCCGTCGACCTCGAATCGCCGCGCGCCGGGGATCCCGTCGACCAGCAACTGCTGACGCTCGGGTTCGACCACGCGGTCGCGTACGGAGACGACCACGGCGGTCGGGACGTCGACCTCGTGCAGCCAGTCACGGGAGTCGAACTCCCCCAGCCCGTTTCCGAAGTCACCGAGGTGCGCGAGCGGCGTCGAGAAGAACTGCCGGAGCGCCCAGATGGTGGTGTGGGCCGCCTTGTCGAGACTCTTGTCGGACACCCGCGGCAGAACCCGGTACACCGGACGAAGAATGCGTCCCATGCGTTCCGACGACGCGCGGTGTCGAGGATCGTGGGTGCTGAAGAACGGCCCCGTCGAACACAGCACGAGGCCGGCCACCCGCTCCGGATGGCGCCGCCACACCAGCTGAGCGATGCCCCCGCCCATCGAGAACCCGGCAACCGTGAACCGGTCGATACCCAGGACATCGGCGAGGGCGACGACATCGTCGGCGCAGTCACGCAGGTCGAACGTCTCGGATTCGATACCGCGCCCGTGCCAGCGCGCGTCCAGGGTGATCACGCGGTAGCGGTCGTTGACCGCCGGGATCGTCGGGTACCAGCAGAGCAACCCGGTTGTCAGCACCGAGTGCAGGAGGAAGACGACCGGGGCGTCGCGCGGGCCCGAGTCGGTGACGAACGCCCGCCCGCGTCCGGGCAGTTCGACCATCCGTCCCTCCGGGATGTCCCGAGCCGGATACGGGGTGAACACGTGTCGGATGGCGCGCGCGGTGCCGTGAACGAACTCGGGGATCACCCTCTCAACGGTACGTGAGATGCTGATCACATGATCGACATCGCCCGTCCGAAAATCGAGGGGTCGATCGCCGTTGCGGACGGCGATCGTCGGATCGGATTCGCCGAGTACGGATCGGCCACCGGACGGGCCATCGTCTGGCTACACGGGACACCCGGTGCGCGGCGCCAGATCCCCGTCGAGGCGCGCGCGTATGCGCTCGAACGCAAGGTCCGGCTCATCGGACTGGATCGGCCGGGCGTGGGGTCATCGACCCCGCACCGATACGACAACGTCGCCGACTTCGCGCCCGACCTCGCCGAAGTCCTCGAGGCCCTGGGGATCGACGACTTCGCGATCATCGGGCTCTCCGGTGGCGGACCGTACGCGCTCGGGGTGGCACACGCCATGCCCGACCGGGTGACGGCGGCCGGAATCCTCGGCGGTGTCGCGCCGACGGTCGGACCCGACCGGATCGAGGGCGGTGCCATGCGCCTCGGCACACTGCTGGCCCCGCTCGTCAGCGTTGCCGGCGCCCCGATCGGCCAGGTGCTCAGCGTCGCCCTCGGCTTCGCCCGGCCCATCGCCGAACCCGCGATCACCATCTACGGCCGGCTGTCCCCGCAGGCGGATCGAGAACTGTTGGCGCGCCCGGAGTTCCGGGCCATGTTCCTCGACGACCTGCTCCACGGCGGCAGCCGCCGGATGGCCGCGCCGTTTGCCGACGTCGTGGTGTTCGCGCGGGACTGGGGCTTCCGCGTCGGCGACGTCACGGTCCCGGTGCGCTGGTGGCACGGCGACGACGACCACATCATCCCGTACGCGCACGGCGAACACATGGTGTCGCTGCTACCCGACGCGAAGCTCTACGAGATGCCGGGCGAGAGTCATCTCAGCACGCTCCACATGGCGACCGACATCATCGACGAACTCCTCGCACTATGGGACCAGTCGCGGCCGCCGTTGGGCGAGTGAGGCTCGGACCCTCCGCTCCAGCTCAGAACGGCGCGGTGGCCGACAGCCCGGCGGCGAGACCCAGCGCCACGGCCATGATCGCCAGTTCGACGACCGCGGCCCGGACGGAGGCCGCCTCGCTGCTGCGATGCCGTTGCACAGCCGGTAGCCAGCGCCGCCGGTGCCAGGCGGCGAGACCGACGAGGATCACGAGGACCGCGGCCTTGGCGAGCAGGATGCGGCCGTAGCCGCTGCTCACCAGGTTGGCCGGACCGTCGATCTCGACCAGCCCGGAGATCAAGCCGGTCACCGTGAGCACTCCGACCGCCCAGGGGGCGCGCCCGGAGAACACCGGCAGACTGCGCGCCCACCCCGACCGGCCACGCACCGAGATCAGCATCGCCGCGAGCAGTCCGCACCACCAGGCCGCGGCCAGCGCGTGCGCACCGATGAGGAACGGACCCCACGAGTCGTTTCCGGCGTGCCCGGCGATCGAGGTGGCGAGCACCCCGATCGCCGCGAGCGCGCCGACCACGAGGACGGGGATCTCGACCCGGGTCAGCAGATCGAGGACCACCCACACGACGATCAACAGCCCCACGACCAGCGCCACCATCTCGGGCGCACCCGAGAAGAGGACCTCGCCGAAGTCACCTGCCGTGACGTCGAGCACCTCGGTGCCCGCGCGATCGGCTGTCCTCATCCAGGCGCTGACCAGCGTCGCCAGCACCCAGACCCCGGCCAGCAGGCCGATCACCCTGGTCGAGGGCTCGACGTCGACCGTCGGCAGGGCGCCCAGTCCGAGCAGCACCACGGACACCCCCAGTGCGAGGGTCGTGGGCACGGCGACCAGATCCGGACCGTCGGGACGGGCGAGCACGAAGCTCACCATCAGACCGCCGGCAAGGGTCACCCCGAGGATGAACCCGTTGCGGACGGTCATCTGGTGTCAGCTCCGTGCCGACGGTCGCCGGCTCACCCAGAACACGACGCCGAGTCCGACGATCAGCACCACGGCGGCACCGGCGATGAACCACCAGACCGGGATTCCCTCGTCCGACGACGCGTCGACGGCCTCGATCGCCGGGCCCGGTTCCCCGTTGCCGGCGACCGCGAGCTCGAACGTCCGCTGTCCGCTGATGACATGCCCATCGGCCGAGGTCACACGGTAGTTGACCACGTACTCACCGGCCGGGCCGAGTTCGCGCACATCGACGCGCACGTTCGGCCCGTCGACCGACGGATCACCGGACTGCCAGTAGTGGTCGTCGGGGCCGACGACGTTGAGCACCGCATACGACGACTGGACCGGTTCGTTGAAGGTCAGCGTCACCGTCCGCGGCCCGGTCTGCAGCGTCGCCCCCTCGGCGGGGTCGGAGGACACCAGCCGCGAGTGCGCCGAGGCCGGGGCCGCGGACCACGATCCCACGAGTCCGAGGCACAGCAGCGCCGCGAGCACCAGGACGATGCGTCGGATGGCGACGGGACGGTCAGGCATCGCTGCCGCCACCACCGTTGCGTCCCCGGCCCTTGCCGCGCAGAGCGGTCAACGCGGCCACGCCGATCACCGCGCCCAGAGTGCCGACCACCAGGCCGATGCCGCCCAGCCATCGAGCGGCGGAATCCGTGGCGGCCGACGACTCGGAGGTGTCCGACGCCTGCGAGTTCTCCGTGGTCGAGGAGTTGTCCGTGGTCGAGGAGGAGTGCGAGCCGCCGTGGTGGCCCTCACCGGTGTCCGGCGCCAGCGTCAGGGTCGGCGCGGGCAACTCCGGCTCGGAGCCGTCGGCAGGAGTGGACTGGTTCCAGTCGGCGGTCTCACCGTCGGCGTAGGTCTGCAGCGCCGGGAGTTCGACGGTCTCCTGCTCGGGGAACGGTCCGCCGGAGAACCGGAACTGGCCGAACTGGCCGACCGGCACCCCTGGCGAACCCGGGTCGGCGGTCCAGGTGATCTCGGTGACCTCGTCGTCCTTCTTGGTGACGACGGACTTCCAGCCGGGCATCACCTCGGGGCGTGCCGAGGACAGGCCGGGCAGCGTCACCCGCAGTGCGGTCGTCGCCGCGGCGTCGGATTCGTTGGGGACGACGAGCGTGACGACGCCGTACCCGCCCTGCGTGACCGTCGGGGCGTTGGCGGTGACGTGCGCCGACGCGGCACCGGCACCCGCGAAGGAGGCGAGGCCGACCACGGCGGCAGCGGTTGCGGGCGCGATGAGGCGGCGGGCGATCGTCGCCCGCGGAGAACTGGGTTTCATGGGATGTGTCTTTCGATGTGTCGGGATCGGGCGCGTGGACGCGCGCATCGACCCCAGACCAGCTGATCCGGGGTTCGGGCGCGTCAGACCGTGCCGGGTGGTCCACGAACGCCCGTGCCGCACAACGCCGGTGCGGCCGGAACACACGGTGGCGTCCAGAAGACCGGTGCGGCCGGGCGCGCCGCGAGGGCGACCGGCGGCACCATGGATCGGATGACCGTACCGATCGACGAGAGCAGATGCGCGCCGGCGACGATCAGGACCGCACTGAGCGGGATCGCCACCAGGTGGGTGAGGAGCATCGGCAGCGTCGAGGTGCCGTGGGCGGCATGCCCCGCGTCGAGCGCGAGAGCCCAGTGACTCGCCGCCTGTGCGACGGACAGCACCAGCGTGGTCGATGCCGCCGCCGCCAGGAGCCGTCCCCGACGCGGCGCGAGCACCATCGCCGCGGCCGCACCGATGGCGGCGCTCAGCAGGATGCCCGACGAACTCGGGATCGCTCCGCTCGCCGCACCGTGCGCCGCGACCGCGACCGCGGGAACCACACCGGCCGCGGCGACGCGCGAGAACGCGTCGGACGGTCGGACGGTGTGGGACATGGCAGCCATCCTAGATCGGACTGACCCAACCCCGACCACGGTGTCGCCGGGCGATGACAGAATCGTTCTCATGTCGGATGCAAGCCTCGGTGTGGAGGTTCGTGAACTGTCGTCGCCCGACGAGCTCGAAGACCTACAGCGGATCTTCGACGACGTGTGGCGGCCCGACCCGACCAACCGGCCCGTGGGTACCGACATGCTGCGGGCACTCACCCACGCCGGCAACTACATCGCCGGCGCGTTCATCGGTGACCACCTCGCCGGTGGCAGCGTCGCGTTCTTCGGCGCGCCGATCGGCGAGACCCTGCACAGCCACATCACCGGGGTCACCCGCCGCGGTCGCGGCCACCAGGTCGGTCATGCGCTGAAGATGCACCAGCGCCGCTGGGCACTGGAGCGCGGCCTGTCGACGATCACCTGGACCTTCGATCCCCTCGTCGCGCGCAACGCGTACTTCAACCTCGCCAAACTCGGGGCGACACCCGTCCACTACTACGAGGACTTCTACGGCGAACTCGGCGACGAGCTGGGCGGCGACGCCGACTCCGACCGGGTGCTCGTGTCCTGGGATCTGCACGCCGAGGCCACGTCCGGGCCGTCGCCCTCGGTGGACGAGGTGCTCGCCGGCGGCGCCGTGTCGGTCATCGACGCCGACCAGCCGTCCCGACCCGTCGCGCACCACGACCGCGTCACCCCGGACGCAGGCGTCGTCGTCGAAGTGCCGCGCGACGTCGAATCGATGCGGGTCAGCGCGCCACTCGACGCCGCGCGGTGGCGGATCGCGCTGCGGGACGCGCTCTCGCCGCTGCTCGTCGACGGGGAGGCGCGTCGGGACGTCCGGTTCCTGCGGTCGGGACACTATGTGTTCGGCCCGGCCGGCTCGGGGGCCCGGTGACCGAAGCAGTGGACCCGCTCGCTGCGCTCCCGGCGTCCGAAGCAGTGGACCCGCTCGCTGCGCTCCCGGCGTCCGAAGCAGTGGACCCGCTCGCTGCGCTCCCGGCGTCCGAAGCAGTGGACCCGCTCGAACTGGCCCCGGCCGACTGGCACGGCTATCCGCACACGCTGGCCGACGTCCTCCCGGCGGCGTCGGTTGCCCTCGGGGTCGGCTCCGGCGCCCCGGGACCGGCTGTGCCGCCGGGCGACTCGGTCGTGGTGTTGCTGATCGACGGACTGGGCGCGACACTGCTGGACGAGTACGCCGACCATGCACCCACGCTGCGCGCCCTGACGTCCACGACGCTGCGGGCAGGGTTCCCGGCGACCACCGCCACCAGCATCCTCAGCCTCACCGCCGGGACGTCGTGCGGGGTGCACGGGATCATCGGGTACAGCTTCCGCCCGGGCGACGAGTGCCGCACCCGCGGGTCCCGACGCGTTCTCAACTCGCTGCGCTGGACCCTCGACGACGCGTCCGGCCCGTCCGCGTTGATGACCTATCCCCCGGCCCTCGTCCGAACCGAACGCGGCAGCCTGGAAGAGCTTGCCGCCGAGGGCGTCCGGGTCACCTATGTGATGCCCGGCGAGTTTCGCGGGACCGGCCTCACGATGGCCGCGTTCCGCGCCTCGGGCCAGTTCCTGCCCGCCGTGACACCCGACGGCATCCGCGAGGCCGTGCTGACCACCCTGCGCCGCCGGAGCCGACACCGCCGATTCGTGTACGCCTACTACAGCGAACTCGACATGGCCGGCCACATCCACGGTCCGGGATCGGCGGAGTGGCTGGAGAAACTGCGTATCGTGGAGCGGTTGGTCGCCGACCTCGCCTCCGAACTGACCGATGGCACAACTCTTCTCGTCACCGGCGACCACGGGATGATCACCGCCGACCGGGCGATCGACATCGACACCGCGCCCGTGCTGCTCGACGGCGTCGACGCAGTGGCCGGTGAGGCACGGGTCCGCCACGTCTACGCGACGCCGGGTTCGGCCGATGACGTGCTGAACGGCTGGGCGTCGTACCTCGGCGACGCCGCCCACGTCGTGTCCCGAGAGCAGAGCATCGACGAGGAATGGTTCGGCCCGGTGGTGAATGATGCTGTCGCACAACGCATCGGCGACGTGGTCGCGGTGGCCCGCGGCGCCACCACCCTCACCCGCAGCAAACGCGAGACGATGGAGTCGATGATGCTCGGCCACCACGGCGCCTGGACCGCTGCCGAACAACTCGTACCCCTGATCGTGGCGTCGGGGTAGCGCGGGTTTGGTCGAAGTCACTGGTTGGGATCGCGGGGCCGGTCGCCAAGTGGCCTCGACGGGCGCGGCGGCCTCGCTTCAGGGAGCGGCGGGATCGTCGTCGGTCACGAGGTCCAGGCGCACGCCCAGGAGGCGGACCGGGCGGTCGATGTCGAATCTGGCGAGCAGATCGGCGACCACCGACTCGAGTTCTGCGAAGTCAAGGCTCGGGGCGGGGAGCTTCCGGGACTTGGTGCGGGTGTAGAAGGTCGTGGTCCGGACGGTCACCGCGACCCGGAACGGCATCCGGTCCTCGGCCATCACCTGATCGAGCAACTCACGCAGGAGTTCGCCGGCGGCGGTGCGCATCTCGGCCACGTCGCTCAGATCGGTCGCGAAGGTCCGCGACTTGGAATGCGAACGGGCCAGCCAGGGTTCGGCGGTGATGGCCGAATCGCCGCCGCCGCGACAGAGGACGTACAGCCAATTGCCCTGGTGCGGACCGAACATGGCGATCAGGTCGTCACGGGGGGTGGCGATCAGTTCGGTCACCGTGGTGATGCCTGCGGCGGTGAGCTTCGACGCCGTCTTCGGTCCGACGCTCCACAGGTCGCGAGTGGGCCTGTCTCCCATCAGGTCCAGCCAGTTGCGATCGTCCAGCACGAACACCCGCGGGGCGTCGGCGTCACCGTCCGCACCGCCCGGCGGCCGTTTGGCGAACCCGGTGGCCATCTTCGCCCGCTGCTTGTTGTCGCTGATCCCGACGCAGCTCGTGAGTCCGCACCGGTCGAGGATCTCGGACCGGATCCGTTCGGCGAGGTCGACGATGGCCTCGTCGTCGAACGGGTCGACCTCCGCTCCGCGGGCGCTGACCCCGAGGTACGCCTCGTCCCAGCCCCAGACCTCGACGGGGTGGCCGGTGGCGCGTACGACGTCCATGACGTCGGCGGAGGCAGCGTCGTAGGCACTCATGTCGAGCGGCAGATACACCGCGTCCGGCAGCTTGCGGTGCGCTGCCCGTAACGGCATACCCGCGCGCACACCCACGTCGCGCGCCTCATACGACGCGCAGGTCACTACCTTGCGGGCCTCGGTCGGGTCGCCGTTGCCGCCGACGATGACCGGCACCCCCACGAGTTCGGGGGCCCTCAACCGCTCGACCGCCACCTGGAACTGGTCGAGATCGACGTGCAACAGCCACCGATAGCGTTGCGGAACCGAAGTGGTCACGACGCCCAGGGTAGTCACCGGTCAGTCGGCGATACAGACCTCGAGTTCACCGAGGCCCGCCGCCCGGCACGACGTGCGCAACGAGTGCGGGTTGTAGCGCAGCACGGAGAGCCGTCGGTCGGAGCCGTGACCGGCGTCGGCGAACACCGCACCGGCTGCGGCGATGTGCTCGGCGAGTTCCGCCCGCGTGGCGGCGTCGGTCGCAGCCACGGTGTGGGTCAGCACCTCCTCCAGGAGGGCGCGATCCCGATGCAGCGGTGGCGGCATGAGATTGAGCGCCGGAGAGGCGGTCCCGCAATTCGTCGGATCGGTGAGCGCATGTGCCGCGGCGACCAGGTAGGCCACCGCGACCAGCGCCGGCCGCCGGCCATCGCGGTCTCCGACCGTGTTCGCGGCGTGGTCCGCGTCGAGGTCGGGCCCGGCAAGTCCCAGAACCGCAAGCGCTTCATCGTGCGGAGATGAAACCCGTTCGGCAGCAACGGCTTCGTCGTACATCAACCGAAGCCGCGCCACGATCGCCCGGTGGCGTCGTACCGCGGCGTCGACCTCACGCATGAGATCGGTGGTCACCCCGAACGCCGCGGAATCCTCCGCGAGCGCGGCATATCCGGGCAGGACGATCGATTCCTCGATGCCGATCGCCTCGACGATCGCCGACGACGTGAGAAACGTGCGTGCACCACGTCTAGATGCACGCACAGACAATGCGCTGGTCAACTGAACCCCTCCACATAGACCATGAACAGTGACGATCATGAACACCGACGAAGGGCACGATGTGATGCCCCTCGAGTCGACCCCCTACGCCCCGACACCCCCGCATGATGTCGGCCACCTGGCGCACGCTGAGGATACGCGGAGTCGAGATCGTATGTGAGTCGAACGACTGAACACACCGGTTCCGGCGCGGCCATAGGGACCAAAGGCCCTGTCCCGGCGCTCCCCCGACAACAACCATGTAAAGGGCGACCGGCATCAGGAGGGCACATGCTGCGATTCCTCGCCCGCGAGCTCCACAGCTGGCGTGTCATGCACGCGTCGTCGAACGGCCTGGTCCGTCGCGGCGACCGTCTGGAAACCGCAACGCTGGTGATGCTGTGGCTGGCCGCCGTCGCGGGGGTGATGATCGCCTTGACCATCGGCGGCGACACGTATGTGGCGCACAAGGCTGCCGCGGAGAAGCAGGAACCCCGACATTCGGTGAGCGCGACGATCATTCGCACACCAGGTCAGGGCAGCGACGCGGCCGGTGCCGGGGCGGACACCGGCCTCACCACCGTGGCGTGGCAGGACCCGAACGGTCACCGGCTCACCGCCGCCGTCGATGCCGAGCCGCTCGACTCGGTCGGCCGGGTCCGGGTCGTCTGGCTCGACGACTCGGGCTCGGTGGTGGACCCACCCATCACCACGACGGACGCCGTGATGGAAGGCCTGATCGCCGGCGCGGCAGTCGGGACGCTCGTCGTGCTCGGCTGGTGGGGCTCGACCGTGCTCGTCCGCATGGTCGCCGACCAGCACCGGTTCCGGCGGTGGGAGGCCGAGTGGCGGCAGTTCGACATCGACAGCCACCCCTGAACCGCGACGGACTCAGCCGCTGACGACCGCCCAGATGACGAACGCCACCCAGGCGACGGACCCGAGGACGTTGATGACCAGCGCCGTCGTGGTGAGGGCGTCGCGCCGGCCGCCGGCCCGAGTGATCCCCACGATCGTGAGCACGAGGCCGACGATGGTGCCCACGCACAGCGGAAAGCCCAGGATGCCCACGATCAGACCGGCCAGACCGAACCCGTTCACCTTCTCCGGGTGAGCCGGAACGGGTTGCGCCGGGCCGGGTTGCGCCGGAACAGGATGCGCGAGAACGGGTTGCGGGTCGACGTGGTATCGACGTCATCGAAGCGGACACCGACACCGACGCCGACGGCTACACCGACATCGCCGTGGCGGACACCGACGGCGACGGCACCTTCGACACCGCCGTCGACGACGAGGGCAACGTCGAGGTCGGCGACTTCGGCAGCATCGACGGCGGCGACGCCGTCTGACCACCCGAGCCCATGGCCCGAAGCCGCGGTACACGCGGCTTCGGGCTATAAAGCTGTGTGGGAACGATCGGCGGAATCGAGTTCGCGGTACCGGTGTGGGCGACGGCGACAGCGCTCGTACTGGTGCTGGTGGTCGCGTGGGTGTTCGGCGTCGTCGCCAGGTGGTTGCTGCGGAGACGCGCCCGCCTCGACGCGACGACGGCGATGGTCCTGTCGATTCTCGGCACCGCCCTCGGCCTCTACATCGCCGGCCTCGTCGACAAGCATCTCCGGGTGTGGAGCGTGACGACGGTCGTGCTGGGACTGATCAGCTCGGTCGTCGCGGTCGCCGCCTACGGGGCGCTCGCCGCGCGGCTGCAGCGGCAGCGCAACGCCACTCTCGCGCAACTACTCTCGGACGGCGAGTCCGATCGGCTCGAGTTCAAGTCCACCGCCCGGGTGAACCTGCGCACCGGGGAGAAGGACCCGCGCATGGAGCAGGTGATCGTCAAGACGGTATCGGCGTTCCTCAACTCCGACGGCGGAACCCTGCTCATCGGGGTCGCCGATGACGGCACCCCGCTGGGCCTCGAACCCGACTTCGCGACGCTGAAGGTGCCCGACGCCGATCGCTTCGAACTCTGGCTTCGCGATCTCCTGACCACGACCCTGGGCCAGAACACCGCGGCGGCCGTCGGCATCACCGTCGAGGCGGTCGCGAGGACCACCGCATCGGCGGCCGTACCCGTGTGCCGCCTCACATGCTCACCGTCCCCGCGGCCGGTCTACCTCAGAGCCGGCGAGAACGCGCCGCCCGAGTTCTGGGTGCGCGCGGGCAACTCCACCCGCCAGCTCACCGTCGACGCGGCCGCCGACTACGTCATGCACCGCTGGCCACTCGGCGCCGGCCGCGCGGTCGCGGCCCAGATCCGCGCCGCGGTCCGGTTCTCGGCGGGGTGAGCGGAAATATCGTCCAGCTCATCAGGCTCGAAGGGCATTCTGCCCTCGGAAGCAGCTGAGATGGACGAAGATTGTCGAGCCCGATGAAACCGGGAGTCGGTGCGCTGCGTCAAAGCCGGTATGACCTCCGACTGCGGCGTGTACACGCTCAGCGAATTGACCACGATGGGCTGGACGACAGATGACATCAAGCGTGCGCGGCGCGCCGAGACTCTGACCCCGATCGCTCACGGTTGGGTCCGCGCAGCCGGCGCCGACTCCCAAGCAGTCGCAGCGGTGACCGCAGGCGGCGCGCTGTCCTGCGTCAGCGCGTTACGTTTTCATCAGGCCCACGGTCATCCGGACATATGGATCCCGCCAGGACACGGCGACACCCACGTTCGTCTGAGCAAATACCGGAAGTCCACGCCGCGGCCCAGCGATCCGTTCCGGTGGTGTCAGGGATACGGCCAACCCCTGCCGGTGACAACCGCCGTCGACACGATCCCGGTGGCCATCGGTTGCGCCGCACGGTGTCTCGCGGCGGAGGAATGGATCGCCGTCGTCGACTCGATTCTCTACACCACCGAGTGGACGATCCCCGACCTCCAGGCCGAGATGGGTCGCGTCGCCCGGTCGGTCTCGGCGATGTTCGATCGATGCGATGCGCGGTCGCAATCCGGGACCGAGTCGATCGTCCGGCTCCGACTCATCGCGAACGGATTCGACGTCGAGGTGCAGCCGTCCATCGGCGGCCGCGAGCACGCCGATCTGCGGACGGGTTCGTTGCTCATCGAGTGCGACGGCGAGTCGTACCACTCGGACCGGGCGGCCTTCGGCAACGACCGCCGGCGCGACCGGATGACCATGCTCGACCGGTGGATGACGATGCGCCTCACCTACGACGACGTGCTGTACGGCTGGGATGACGTCCTCGAAGAGATCCGCGCACTGACACGTCCCGACCGGCACCGCATCCGACGCCGGAATGACCCGCGGCGCATCATCGAATAAGGACCGTATCTGTCCGCATTTCTCGACAGGGTGGTGTCACACCACAACCCCAGGAGGAACCGTGAACTGGACACTCGAACTCGTCATCCTGCCCGTGAGCGACGTCGACCGGGCGCGCGACTTCTACTCCAAGATCGGCTTCGACCTCGACCACGATCACGTCGTCTCCGACGAGATCCGGTTCGTTCAGATGACCCCGCCCGGGTCGGCCTGCTCGATCGCCTTCGGCAAGGGCCTCAGCGAATCGGAACCCGGGTCGGTGAAAGGCCTGCAGGTCGTGGTCACCGACATCGACGAGGCCCGCGAACAGCTTCTCGCGGCAGGCGTCGACCCCGGCGAGGTCGACGAGCAGGCGTGGGGTCACTTCGTGTACTTCGACGATCCGGACGGCAACCACTGGGCCGTCCAGTACATGCCGTACCGCCAGAACTGAGTCCGCCGGTCCCGTGGCGACAATGCGGACATAGCGCGCATTGTCGCCGCGAGATACCGGTGGCTACCGTGAGATATGCGCTCCCCCATCGACGACTACCTCGAACGAGTCCTCAGTGACTGCCGCGACGATGACGGCGGTGACGTCGCGACCGGCAATCGCGAACTCGAACAAGCGGATCCGTCGTCGTTCGGCATCGCGCTGGCCACCATCGACGGCACCGTCTACACCGCGGGCGACGCCGACCACGAGTTCTCCATCCAGTCCATCGGCAAGGTGCCCGCCTACGCGCTCGCCCTGCGGGACCGGGGACTCGAGGAGGTGCTCGAACGCGTCGACACCGAGCCGTCCGGCGACGCCTTCAACGAGATCTCACTCGAAGCGGAGACCGGACGGCCGCGCAACGCACTCATCAACGCGGGCGCGGTCGCCGTCCACGGGATGATCGACGGCACCGACGCGACCGACCGGACCGACCGCATCATCGATCTCGTCAGCACGCTCGCCGGCCGCCGCGTCGAGGTCGACACGGACGTCCACCGGGCCGAACTGGCCTCCGACGACCACAACACGGCCCTGGCCTACCTGCTGCGATCGGCGGGCAAACTCGATTGCGAACCCGATGAGGTCGTCGACGGCTACGCCGCCCAGAGTTCGATCAAGGTGTCGTGCCGCGACCTCGCCGTCATGGGGTCGGTTCTCGCCAACGGCGGGCTGTCCACGGGCGATGACGAACGCCTCCTCGAAGGCTGGATCACCCGGCACGTCCTGTCGGTCATGGCCACCTGCGGCATGTACGACGGCAGCGGCAGTTGGATGGCGACCGTCGGAATCCCCGCGAAAAGCGGTGTCAGCGGCGCGATTCTGGGCGTGCTGCCCGGCCAGGTCGGGCTCGCGGTGTGGTCGCCGCAGCTCGACGCGCAGGGCAACAGCGTGCGCGGCGTCGCGGTCTTCGAACGGCTGTCGCGCGACATGGAACTGCACATGATGCACGTGGCACCCACCGGCCGGCCCGCGCTGCGATCGGTGACCGAACACGACGGCACGACCGTCCTCGAACTCCAGGGCGATGTGCGCTTCGCCGGCGCGGAGATCGTCGCCAGCCGCGCCTGCGAAGGCTTCGACACCGGTGCCGTGGTCCTCGACCTGACCCACGTCCGGGTGATGGACGACGCCGCCCGGCGGCTGATCGGCGAGGTCGCCCGGCGCCTCGGCGACGACTACGACGTGCGCATCGAGGATCCCAACGACCTGATGGACCCCGACGACGCGGCGAACCCGGACACCTGACTCCCGGGGTCGCCGGCACCCGCGGCGGTCAGCTCGCGCCGCTTCGCCAGCGGCGGGATCCCGAACCAGCGTTTACAGCTGCGGGTCAACGTGCTCTGCTCGGAGTACCCGATTTGACGTGCCACCGCCGACAGCGGGACACCACGGTTGGCGAGCAGCGACACGGCGAGGTCGCGGCGGGCGTCGTCGACGAGTTGCTCGAAGGTCGCGCCGTCGTCGGCCAGGTTCCGCTGCACCGCGCGGGGATGCATCATCAGCAGTTTCGACACCGCGTCGAGCGTCGCGGCGCCGGCGGGCAGTGCGCGCACGATGAGCTGCGACACCGCATCGACGAAGGCCGTCTCCCGGTCGTGGCCGGTCATGAACCGGATGGCCACGTCATAGGCCAGGGCGTCGACCCGGCGCAGGGTCTGCTGCATCACCCCGCGCGGGAACACCACCAGGTTGGCCTGCGCCTCGAACTCCACCGGACAGCCGAAGTAGTCGGTGTAGACCCGCGGGTCGGACATCGCCGGATGCGCCAGCGTGATCCGATTGGCCCGGAACTCGTGTCCGAGTGTCATCCGGAACGTCGAGCGAGTGACGCCCATCGCCAGTTCGACGACGTGCGGCCGGTACGGCAGGCGCTGGAGCACCGTGTCGAATTCGTAGGCGACCTCCCGCTCGCCATAGTGCATCTGAGCGGTGATGGCCGGACTGTAGACGTGAGCGAAGGCGGAGATCTGCTGGAAGGAATCGCCGACGGTCTCGGCGTTGCGGGCCGCGATCGCCACCGGGCCGAGGATGTCGGGGTCCTGCCGGGCGGCGAGGCGTAGACCGAAGTCGGGCACACCGAACTCGGCGGCGCACAGGCCGATGACCGTGGACAGCGCGGTGAAGGGGACGAATCGGTCGTAGGCACCGACCACCGCCGGGTCCACGCCCACACGGGCCAGCATCGCGTGGGCGTCGCCGTCGTGTTCGGAGATCAGTTCGGGCAACTGACTGAGTGACGACGCGCAGATCAGATCGGCCATGGCGTCAACTGTCAAATAGTCGTCATGAGATGTCAAGAAATTCGCCAGCATGCGGAGTGATCATGGACACACACGGCCGGACGCTCGACGGCTGACACAGCAAGGAGTATCAGATGACCACCATCGAATCCGTTCGCACGAGTTTCTACATCGACGGCGGCTGGCGCGCGCCGTCCGGCTCCGCGACGATCCCGGTCATCTCGCCTCTCACCGAGCAGGAGTTCGGCTCGGTTCCCGAGGCGACCACCGCCGACGTCGACGCCGCCGTCGCAGCCGCCCGCACCGCCTTCCGGTCGTCGGGCTGGCGCGACCTGTCCCCCGCCGACCGCGCTGCACATCTGCGCCGGTTCGCCGACGAGCTCGACAAGCGCGCCGAGGATCGCGCGTCGGCGGTGACCTCCGAGAACGGCATGCCCATCGCGCTGGCGCGGTTCGCCGAAGGCGCCGCCCCGGTCCAGCTGCTGCGCTACTACGCCGACCTCGTGGAGTCCACCCCCGTGGAGGAGACGCGTACCAGCCAGCCGTTGCCCGGCTCGACGATCGTGCGCCGCGAAGCCATCGGCGTGGTCGGGGCGATCGCACCGTGGAACTTCCCGGCCATCCTCTCGATGTTCAAGATCGCGCCCGCGCTGGCCGCCGGCTGCACCGTGGTCCTCAAGCCATCCCCCGAGACGAGCCTCGACGCCTACGTCCTCGCCGAGGCGGCCATCGCCGCCGACCTGCCCGCCGGCGTCCTCAACATCGTCAACGGCGGCAGCGAGATCGGCCGGCACCTGGTGTCGCACCCGCACGTCGACAAGGTCGCGTTCACCGGCTCGACCCCGGCCGGTCGCGAGATCGGCCGTGTCTGTGGCGAACTCATCCGCCCGGTGACCCTCGAACTCGGCGGCAAGTCCGCGGCCCTGATCCTCGACGACGCCGATCTCGAGCAGACCGTCGGCGGCCTCGCCACCGCATCCCTGCTCAACACCGGTCAGACCTGCTACATGTCCACCCGAATCCTGGTGCCCGGCAGCCGCTATGACGAGTACCTCGACGCCATCAGCGCGATGTGCGCGTCGCTGCCGGTCGGCGACCCGATGGACGAGAACGTCGCGGTCGGTCCGCTCGCCAGTGGCCGGCACCGCGATCGGGTGCTGTCCCTGATCGAGCGCGGCCGCACCGAGGGCGGCACGGTCACCACCGGTGGCGGCACGCCGTCGGGTGTGGACCGTGGGTTCTTCGTCGAGCCGACCGTCTTCGCCGGCGTCGACAACTCGGCCTCCATCGCCCGCGAAGAGGTCTTCGGCCCGGTGCTGACCGTGCTGCGCTACGACGACGTCGACGATGCCATCGCGCTCGCCAACGATTCGTCGTACGGGCTGGGCGGAACGGTGTGGACCTCCGACCCCGATCGCGGCGTCGACGTCGCCCGCCGCGTCGAGACCGGATCGTTCGGCGTCAACTACTTCAACCTCGACTGGGGCTCGCCCTTCGGCGGCGTCAAGGCCAGCGGCATCGGCCGCGAGCTCGGCCCCGAGGGCCTGGCCGCATACCAGAACCTCAAGTCGATCTTCCTGCCCGCCTGAGCGGTCGGCTCCCCACACACTCTCTCGCCCAACGCATCTCCCACATTATCCCAAGGAGGCGATCGGCCATGTCCGATGCCGGAGTCACCGCTGCCAAGGCACTGGTGAACGACACTCTCGCCCTGCTCGACCGGCTCACGCCCGAGGACTGGGCGGCCGACAGCGCGTGCCACGGATGGCGCGTTCACGATGTCGTCACCCACATGGGTTTCTTCTTCAACTTCATCGCCGACCCCAACCTGGTCTTCCCCGACAATCCGAGCGGAAAGTCCGAGCGGCTCAACGACGCCGCGGTGCGCGAGCGTGCCGACTGGACGTCGGAGCAAGCCGTCGAGTACTACCGCGCGCAGTCCGACGCCGGCCTCGCCACCCTGGCGGCGCTGCAGGGCGAGGACCTGCGGGACCAGCCACTGGACATGCTCGACCTGGGCACCTACCGGCTGAGCCAGCTCAGCGACGCCGTCGCCTTCGACCATCTGGTGCATCTGACCAGCGATCTGCTCCAACCGTTCGGGCCGGTGGATTCCGCCGAGGTGTCGGTGAGCGCGGCCATCGACCCCGCCATCGACTGGATGATCGCCGGCCTGCCGCAGATGAACGGCGCCGCACTGTATCCCACGCTCGGGCAACCCATCGGCCTGCATCTCACCGGCGCCACGGACCGGTCGTTCGTGCTCGACCGGGACACCGCCGGCACCATCGTCACCGTGCGCGAGACCGCCGACCTGCCGGCAGATGTCGCCACCTCCTCGGCCACCGATTTCCTGCGCTGGGGCACCACCCGCAGCGCATGGCGGTCGGCGGTCACCATCAGCGGTGACCGCCGACACCTCGCCGCCGTCCTCGACGCCGTCGACGTCGTCTGACCTCGCTCACCTCGAATCGATTCCACCAGAACGGAGTACACCCATGTCCGAGTACCTGAAGGACAAGGTCATCATCATCACCGGTGCCGGTAGCGGCTTCGGCAAGCTCATCGCGGAGAAGACCGCGGCCGCCGGCGCGCACGTGGTCGGTGTGGACGTCAACGCCGAGAACGTCACCACCGTGGTCGAGGGCATCCGCGCGGCCGGAGGTTCGGCCCTCGCCCAGGTCGCCGACGTCACCGACATGGAGCAGGTCGCCGCGGCGGCAGCGGCCGCCGTCGAGCAGTTCGGCGCCATCGACGTCCTCGTCAACAACGCCGGCGTCATGCCGCTGGCGTACTTCGCCGATCACGCCCGGGCGTGGCAGAAGTGGCACGCCGCCATCGACATCAACATCAAGGGCGTCGTCAACGGCATCTCGGCGGTCTACGACCAGATGATCGCCCAGGGCCGCGGCCAGGTCGTGAACATCTCCTCGATCTACGGCAACGCCGGCATCGAGGGCTCGGGTGTGTACAGCGCGACCAAGGCCGCGGTCACCACCATCTCGGACTCGCTGCGCATCGAGGCCAAGGGCAAGATCAAGGTCACGACCGTCAAGCCGACCGGTATCACCGGGACCAATCTCGCCAGCTGGATCGTCAACGACACCGCGATCATGGGCCTCGTCGGCCAGCGCGCGGCCTCCTATGGCGAGCACGTGACCGCCCTCATGAACGACGACCTGCCCGCCGAACTCACCGACGTCGACTCCATCAAGTACTGGCTGATCAAGCCCGACGACCTCGCCGACGCCGTCGTGCACGTCATCGACCAGCCGTGGGGCATCAGTCTTTCCGACGTCACGGTGCGCGCCAGCGGCGAGGACTACCTGTACTGATCGGCCGGTTCGACCCGCTAGGAGTTTCCCGATGTACCCCGGAGCCCACCTCTCCACCCGCCCGCACGATCCCGCGGTCATCATGGCCGACTCTGGTGAAACGGTCACGTTCACGCAGCTGGAGACCCGGTCCGTCCAGATCGCCCGAGCCCTGGCCGAACGCGGCCTGCGGCCGGGCGATCACCTCGCGGTGCTCGCCACGAACACCGCGCGCGTCTTCGACATCTACTGGGCGGCAATGCGATCAGGGCTCTACCTGACCATGGTGAACTGGCATCTCACCGCTGCGGAGAGCGCCTATATCGTGACCGATTGCGGCGCCAAGGCCCTGATCGTCGACGCCGCTCTCGCCGACGTCGGGGCCGAGCTGATCCCGCTCACCCCCGGCGTCGAGACCCGGTTCGCCTACTCCGGGCCGATCGAGGGTCACGAGGACCTCGACGCCGCCGCCGCGGTCCAGCCGACCGAGCCGCCCACCGACCAGCCGCGCGGTGCCGACATGCTCTACTCGTCCGGCACCACCGGCCGCCCCAAGGGCATCAAGCCCGAGCTGCCGAACCGGCAGATCGGCGAGCCCGGTGACACCATGACGGCGATGAACTCCTCGGTGTGGGGCGTCGGCCCCGACACCGTGTATCTGTCGCCGGCACCGCTGTATCACGCCGCGCCCCTCCGGACCTGCGCCTCGGTGCAGGCACTCGGCGGCACGGTCGTCGTGATGGAGCGATTCGATGCGGAACGCGCGCTGGCCCTCATCGAGGAACACCGCATCACCTACAGCCAGTGGGTGCCGACCATGTTCGTCCGCATGCTGCGCCTGCCCGAGGAGGTGCGTGCCCGGTACGACACCTCCAGCCTGAAGGTCGCGGTGCACGCCGCGGCACCGTGCCCGGTCGACGTCAAACGGGCCATGATCGACTGGTGGGGACCCATCCTCTCCGAGTACTACTCGTCCACCGAGCTCAACGGTCTCACCATCGTCGACACCCCGGAGTGGCTGGAACATCCGGGGACGGTGGGGCGGGCGGTGCTGGGGACGATCCAGGTCTGTGATCCCGCGGGCGCCGAAGTGCCCACCGGCACCATCGGCACGATCTACTTCGAACGGGACACGCTTCCCTTCGAGTATCACAACGACCCCGAGAAGACCCGTGCCGCACAACATCCCGATCATCCGACATGGACGACGACCGGCGATGTCGGCTATGTCGACGACGAGGGCCACCTGTTCCTCACCGATCGGGATTCGTTCCTGATCATCTCGGGCGGGGTGAACATCTATCCGCGGGAGATCGAGGACGCGCTGCTCGCCCACCCGTCGGTGCTCGACGCCGCGGTCATCGGCCTGCCCGACCCCGATCTCGGCGAACGGGTGACGGCGGTCGTCCAGCCCGTCGAGGGGCAGAGCGGGGACGCCGACCTCGCCGACGCGCTGCTGGAGCACCTGCGCCCGCGGATCGCGAAGTTCAAGTTGCCGCGCGAGGTGATCTTCCGGGACACGTTGCCGCGCACGCCGACCGGGAAACTGGTCAAGCGCAACCTCTGACCCTTCGTGACGCGCCCTCCGCACGCTCCGGACGCTCCTCAGGGAGCGGTGGGTGACGCGCCCTCCGCACGCTCCGGACGCTCCTCAGGGACCGGTGGGTGACGCGCCCTCCGCACGCTCCGGGCGCTCCTCAGGGACCGGTGGGGGACGCGCCCTCCGCACGCTCCGGGCGCTCCTCAGGGAGCGGTGGGGGTCGCGCTCCCGGAAACCGCGCACCGTGGCATCCGGCCGGTCCTAAACTGGCCGGATGTCCGGGAGATCGTTCCGCTGGGCCGTGATCGCGGCCCTCGCGGTGATGACCATGTTGATCGGTGCGACTCCACCGACGTCACTCGCCGCGCCGACCGGCCGGCAACCGGGCGTCGTCGTCGAACCGTCGTTCATCGCCACCGAATGCGCGGGCAAACCCGTCCGGGTCGCGGCCCGCTGGTACTTCCCTCCCGGTCGTCCGACTGCCCTCGTCTGGCTGCAGCACGGCTTCTCCCGGACGGCAGCCAATCTCGACATCCTGGCCCGTTCGTATGCGAACGCCGGCTTCCTCGTCGTGAGCCCGACGCTGGACTCGGTCAACCTCGGCGGGTGCGCGGTCGCCTACAACATCGCCGACAATGCCGCGTTCGCCCGGACCATCGGCGGGGTGTTCGGGTCGGGTCGCGACACCGACAGCCCGCTCGGGGCGAGCCTGCTCCGCGCCCGAGCCGCCGCCGGGCGCCCCGACGTGACGATGCCGTACCGGATGGTCTTCGCCGGACACTCGGCGGGCGGCGAGTTCGTCGTCGTGGCGGCCGATGCGCTGCGCCGAGCCGACCCGGTCGCCTATCGACGCCTGGCCGGACTGATGCTGTTCGATCCCGTGAACTCGTTCTTCGGGCGCAACTTCGCATCCGCCGCAGCAGCTCTCGGCGCCAGCCGGCTCCCGATCCGGGTGATCGCGTCGCAGCCGTCGGTGTCCGACAACTTCGGGCAAGGCGTATCCGTCCTCCAAGAGACAACGCGGCAGAGGTTTCTCGGCTCGCGACTGGTGACCGGAATCCACATCGACGCCGAAGGCGAGTCGACCGACCTGATCGGCGAGTTGTCCGGACTCGCCGCGCCCCGCCCCCGCAACGGCCGGGCGCTCCGGGCGCTGGCCACCGGATGGTCGTCGGACATGGTGGCCGACACGGTTACCGCGACCTACTACCCGGGTGGCCGCTACTACGATCTGTTGCTCGACACCCGGACAATCACCACACTTCCCGTGCGCTGACGCCTAGTGGGGTTCTTCCGCCGTCCGCGAGTCGGTCAGCGTCAGTGCACCCCACCCGGCGATCAGACCGACGACCACCGCGAGGGCGGCGTAGGTGATCCGTTCCCCGGTGAAGAACGAGGCGACCAGATCACTGCTCCACACGCCGGCGGGCAGCGCGACCGTCACCAGCACAGCGATGAGGGTTCCGACGACGGCGGTTCCCACGCTCGTCCCCACCTCCTGGGCGGTGTCGTTCAGAGCGGCGCCGATCGAGGTCCGGTTCTCGGGCATGGCGGCGACGAGGGCGACCGCGCAGATCGTCATGACCGTGCGCAGACCGATCGTCAGGGTGACCATGAACAGGGCGATGGCGAGGTAGCCGTGTTCGACGCCCCAGGCCAGCCCGGCCAGGGAGCCGGCGAGCAGCACCGCGCCGACGAGACACGCGACCCGATGGCCGAACTTCTTCGCCAGGCCCTCCGAGATCGGTGTCGCCAGGATCATGGTGACGATCATCGGGAGGTTCGCGAGCCCGGCCTTCATCGGGCTCCAGCCGTACGCGTACTGGAAATGCAGGATCAGTCCGAACATCACCCCGGCCATCGCGATCGAGGTTCCGATCTGGGCGATCGCGGCGCCCCGCACCGTTCCGGACCGGAAGATCATGAGGTCGAGCATCGGTTGTGCGGTGCGACGTTCGTGCCAGACGAAGGCGACGAGCGCGAGGACGGCACCGAGCGCACATCCCACCGTGACGATCGATGCCCATCCGTGCTCGACGCCGCTGGTCAGCGAGTAGCAGGCCAGACCGATTGTCGTGATGCTCAGGACCGCGCCCGGCAGGTCGAGGGCGTCACCGGTCAGATCCTCGGGTCGGTCGGCCGCGACGCCCAACCGCACCCCGATCCACGCGATGAGCGCGATCGGGGCATTGACGACCAGCAGCCACTCCCAACCCACATGGGCGAGAGCGGTACCGCCGAGCACCGGACCCAGGATGAAGCCGCTCATCCCGACGATGATCATCAACGTCATCGCGCGCATCCGCAGTTCTTCGGCGTCGAAGAGGCGGAACACCAGGGAGTTGGTGATCGGCGCCATGGCCGCGGCGCAGACACCGAGTGCGGCGCGCAGGGCGATCAGCTCGCCCGCGGAATGGACGGCGATCGCCAGCAGGCTCAGCAGCCCGAACGCGGCGAGCCCGACGAGCAGGACTCGGCGTCGGCCCAGCCGGTCGGCGGCCGATCCGGCGGTGAGGAGAAGCCCGCCGAAGGTCAGCGAGTAGGCGCCGGTGACCCACTGCAGGGCGGTCGTACCGCTGCCGAGATCACGGCCGATCGTCGGCAGAGCGATCGTGAGCAAGGTGTTGTCGACCATCTCCACGAAGAAGGCCAGACACAGCGCGGCGAGGGGTATCCACGCGGCTCGCAGGGACGGATAGGTCCGGGCCGGTGACGACTGGATCATCGAGTTCATCGCGGCACCTCCTTATATCGAACGTTGTTCGACTTTCGAACATGGTTCGATACTAGAACGTTGTTCGAGCCTGCGCCAGAGCGATCTCCGGGGTGTGATGGGATAGACGTCATGGCATCCGAACGGCGCGGCAACCGGCGGCGCGTTGCGCATTCACTCGAGGCTGTCGTCGACGCGGCTGTCCAACTCCTGGATGAGTCCGGCGAGGCCGCCCTCACGTTCCGGGCCCTGGCCGCACGACTCGGCGGCGGTGTCGGGAGCGTCTACTGGTACGTGTCGAACAAGGACGAACTGCTCGACCGTGCCACCGACCACGTGCTCGAGGGAGTACTCACCGCGCTCGACGGGATCGGCGCCGACGCCGACCCGATCGACAACATCCGGACGATGGCCGAGACGTTGTTCGCAGCGATCGCCGAGCGCCCTTGGCTCGCTGCGTATTTCATGCGTAACACGACGATCCAGTCGAACGCCCTGCTCTTCTACGAGCGTCTCGGCCAACAGGTGATGCGTCTGGATCTGTCGCCCCGGCGCTGCTTCCATGCCGTGTCTGCGATCCTCGGCTACGTCATCGGCGTCGCCGCGGACCTCGGTCAGGACCCACCTCCGGAGGTCGTCGAAGGGATGGTGGCCGCCGGCGACCATTTGCGTTCGATCGCCGACCAGTGGCGTGCCCTCGACCCCGCGGACTATCCGTTCATGCACTACATCGTCGACGAGTTCGACGGCCACGAGGACATCGAGCAGTTCCGCGCAGGACTGGAGCTGCTGCTCGCGGGACTACGGCTCGACGCGGATAGCCCCGCCTCCGACGCTCGCTGACAACGACGACGGCCCCGCACTCATCGAGTGCGGGGCCGTCGTCGTGTTCGGTGTCAGCTACCGGTAATCGTTGGAGAACCCGTAGTCGTCCAGCGGCACCGCAGCGCCGGCCGGAGCACCGAAGGTGCCGTCCGGGCTGTAGTAGGTGTCGTCGTAGGACGGCACCGCGTACGCCGCGGCACGCGCCTCTTCGGTCGGCTGAACCTGGATGTTGCGGTAACGGTTGATACCGGTACCGGCCGGGATCAACTTACCGATGATCACGTTCTCCTTCAGACCGATCAGCTTGTCGCTGCGGCTGTTGATCGCCGCGTCGGTCAGGACACGCGTGGTCTCCTGGAACGACGCCGCCGACAGCCACGACTCGGTCGCCAGCGAGGCCTTGGTGATACCCATCAGCACCGGACGTCCGGCAGCGGGCTCGCCACCCTCGGTCACGACCTGACGGTTGGCCGCCTCGAACTCGGCGCGCTCGACGAGCGAACCGGGCAGGAACTCGGTCGAACCGTGGTCGATGATCGTCACGCGACGCAGCATCTGACGCACGATGGTCTCGATGTGCTTGTCGTGGATCGACACACCCTGGCTGCGGTAGACCTCCTGGACCTCGTTGACCAGGTGGATCTGCACCTGACGGGGACCCATGACGCGGAGCACCTCGTGCGGGTTGGCCGAGCCCTCCATGAGCTGCTGGCCGACCTCGACGTGGTCGCCGTCGGACAGAAGCCGCTCGGAGCCGTCGTCGTGCTTGAACACGCGCAGACGCTGACGCTTCGAGATCTTGTCGATGACAACCTCTTCCGAACCATCGTCCGGGATGAGGGTGATCTTGTAGAAGCGGTCGTCGTCCTCGAGACGCACCCGGCCGGAGACCTCCGCGATCGGCGCGACGCCCTTGGGGACGCGAGCCTCGAAGAGCTCCTGGACACGCGGCAGACCACCGGTGATGTCGTCGCCGACGCCACCCTGGTGGAACGTACGCATCGTCAGCTGGGTACCGGGCTCACCGATCGACTGGGCCGCGATGATACCGACGGCCTCGCCGATGTCGACGAGCTTGCCGGTGGCCATCGAACGGCCGTAGCACATCGCACACACACCGGTGCCGGTCCCACAGGTCAGGACCGAACGGACCTTGACCTGCGTGATGCCGGCGGCCAGCAGTGCCTCGATGGCCGGGTCGCCCAGGTCGTGACCGCGCTCGACGATGACGTTGCCGTCGGCGTCGACCGCGTCCTGTGCCAGCGTGCGGGCGTAGGTCGAGGTCTCGACGTGCGCATCGCGGATGAGCGTGCCGTCGGCCTGCTTCTCGGCGATCGTCGTGGTGATGCCACGCTCGGTGCCACAGTCGGTCTCGCGCACGATGACGTCCTGCGACACGTCCACCAGACGACGGGTCAGGTAACCCGAGTCGGCGGTACGGAGCGCGGTGTCGGCCAGACCCTTACGGGCACCGTGGGTGTTGATGAAGTACTCGGCCACGGTCAGGCCCTCGCGGAACGAGGACTTGATCGGACGCGGGATGAACTCACCCTTCGGGTTGGTCACCAGACCCTTCATGCCCGCCAGCGAGCGGATCTGGGTCATGTTGCCCGCCGCACCCGACTTCACGATCATCGGGATCGGGTTGTCATCCGGGTAGTGCGCCTCCATCGCAGTACCGACCTCTTCGGTCGCCTGCTTCCAGATCTCCACGAGGGAGTCACGACGCTCGTCCGGGGTGAGGGCACCACGCTGGAACTTGCGCTCCAGGCCGTCGGCCCGCTCCTCGTACTTGTCGAGGATCTCCGCCTTCTGCGGCGGTACGAGCACGTCGGCCATCGAGATGGTCACGCCCGAACGGGTCGCCCAGTGGAAACCGACGTCCTTGAGCTTGTCGACGGTCTGTGCGACCACGATCATCGGGTAGCGCTCGGCGAGATCGTTGATGATCACGGCCTGACGCTTCTTCGGCATCTGCTCGTTGACGAACGGGTACTGCACCGGCAGCAACTCGTTGAACAGCACGCGACCCAGGGTGGTCTCGATCTCCCACGGCTGGCCGAACTTCCAGCCGTCCGGGAACTGCTCGGCCTCGATCTCGGCCGGCGGACGCTGATCGGTCAGGCGCACCTTGATGCGCGAACGCACGGTCAGCGCACCACGGTCGACGGCCATGATGGCCTCGGACGGGGTCGAGTAGACACCGCGCTCGACGTCGTCGGCGGTCGCCGGGCTGTACTCGCCCTCCGCACCCTCCTTGAGGGTGGTCAGGTAGTACAGACCGGTCACCATGTCCAGACGCGGCATGGCGAGCGGACGGCCCGACGCCGGCGACAGGATGTTGTTCGACGACAGCATCAGGATGCGCGCCTCGGCCTGCGCCTCCGCCGACAGCGGGAGGTGCACGGCCATCTGGTCACCGTCGAAGTCGGCGTTGAAGGCCTCACACACCAGCGGGTGGAGCTGGATCGCCTTGCCCTCCACCAGCTGCGGCTCGAAGGCCTGGATGCCGAGGCGGTGCAGCGTCGGTGCACGGTTCAGCAGCACCGGGTGCTCGGCGATGACCTCTTCGAGGACATCCCACACCGCGGGACGCTGACGCTCGACCATGCGCTTGGCCGACTTGATGTTCTGCGCCTGGTTCAGATCGACCAGTCGCTTCATCACGAACGGCTTGAACAGCTCGAGAGCCATCAGCTTCGGCAGACCGCACTGGTGCAGCTTGAGCTGCGGGCCGACGACGATGACCGAACGGCCCGAGTAGTCGACGCGCTTGCCGAGCAGGTTCTGACGGAAACGACCCTGCTTGCCCTTGAGCAGATCACTCAGCGACTTCAGCGGACGGTTGCCCGGCCCGGTGACCGGACGGCCGCGACGGCCGTTGTCGAAGAGTGCGTCGACCGACTCCTGCAGCATCCGCTTCTCGTTGTTGACGATGATCTCGGGAGCACCCAGATCGATCAGTCGCTTGAGGCGGTTGTTGCGGTTGATCACACGGCGGTACAGGTCGTTCAGGTCGGAGGTCGCGAAGCGGCCACCGTCGAGCTGGACCATCGGACGCAGCTCCGGCGGGATCACCGGCACGGCGTCGAGGACCATGCCCAGCGGCGAGTTGCCCGACTGCTGGAACGCCGCGACGACCTTGAGTCGCTTGAGCGCACGCAGCTTCTTCTGGCCCTTGCCGCTACGGATCGTCTCGCGCAGCGAATCGGCCTCGGCGTCGATGTCGAAGGTCTCCAGGAGCTTCTTGATCGCCTCGGCACCCATCGAACCCTGGAAGTACTCGCCGTAGCGCTCTTCGAGCTGACGGTAGAGCTTCTCGTCGATGATGAGATCGCCCAGGCTGAGCTTGACGAACTTGTCCCAGATCTCCTCGAGACCGTCGAGCTCGCGCTGAGCGGCGTCGCGCATACGACGCATCTCACGCTCGGCACCGTCGCGCACCTTGCGGCGCACGTCGGCCTTGGCGCCCTCGGCCTCCAGCTCAGCGAGATCCTGCTCGAGCTTCTGCTGCCGCTCGTTCAGGTCGGCGTCGCGCTGATCGGCGACAGCCTTCTTCTCGACCTCCATCTCCGCCTCGAGCGTCGAGAGCTCGTTGTGGCGGAGCTCGTCGTCGACCGCGGTGATGACGTAGGCGGCGAAGTAGATGATCTTCTCGAGATCCTTCGGCGCCAGGTCGAGCAGGTAGCCCAGCCGGCTCGGCACACCCTTGAAGTACCAGATGTGCGTGACCGGGGCGGCCAGCTCGATGTGACCCATGCGCTCACGGCGCACCTTGGCCTTGGTCACCTCGACGCCGCAGCGCTCACAGATGATGCCCTTGAAGCGGACGCGCTTGTACTTACCGCAGTAGCACTCCCAGTCGCGGGTCGGGCCGAAGATCTTCTCGCAGAACAGGCCGTCCTTCTCCGGCTTGAGCGTGCGGTAGTTGATCGTCTCCGGCTTCTTGACCTCACCGTATGACCAGTTGTGGATGTCGTCGGCTGTCGCCAGACCGATCTTCAGTTCGTCGAAAAAGTTGACGTCGAGCACTTGTTACCTTTCCAGAGCTCTGTTGTCAGTGGCCGGGGCGAGCCCGGCCGGGTGAGGGTCAGGTCAGTTGGCGAGATCGTCGACGGTGGCCGACTCGTTGCGCGACAGGTTGATGCCGAGGTTGGCAGCAGCGCGCTCCAGGTCCTCGTCGTCGGTGTCGTGCATCTCGATGGCCGCACCGTCGGAGCTCAGCACCTCGACGTTCAGGCACAGCGACTGAAGCTCCTTCAGCAGCACCTTGAACGACTCGGGGATACCCGGCTCCGGGATGTTCTCGCCCTTGACGATCGCCTCGTAGACCTTGACGCGGCCCACCACGTCGTCCGACTTGATGGTCAGCAGCTCCTGCAGCGTGTACGCGGCGCCGTAGGCCTGCATGGCCCAACACTCCATCTCACCGAAACGCTGACCACCGAACTGCGCCTTACCACCGAGCGGCTGCTGGGTGATCATCGAGTACGGACCGGTCGAACGCGCGTGGATCTTGTCGTCGACCAGGTGGTGCAGCTTGATGATGTACATGTAGCCGACCGACACCGGGTACGGGAACGGCTCGCCGGAACGACCGTCGAACAGCGTCGCCTTGCCGTCGCCGTTGACCATCACCTCGCCGTCGCGGTTCGGCAGCGTCGAGGACAGCAGTCCGGTCAGCTCCTCCTCGCGAGCACCGTCGAACACCGGGGTGGCGGTGTTGGTGTCGGGCTCGGCCGAGTACATGTCCTCGGGCAGCCTCGACGCCCACTCCGGCACGCCCTCGGCGACGTTGATGTTCCAGCCGGCCTTGGCGACCCACCCGAGGTGGGTCTCCAGGATCTGGCCGATGTTCATACGACGCGGCACACCGTGGGTGTTCAGGATGATGTCGACCGGGGTCCCGTCGGGCAGGAACGGCATGTCCTCCTGCGGGAGGATCTTGCCGATGACGCCCTTGTTGCCGTGCCGACCGGCGAGCTTGTCGCCGTCCTGGATCTTGCGCTTCTGGGCCACGTACACGCGGACCAGCTCGTTGACGCCGGGAGCCAGATCGTCGTCGTCCTCGCGGCTGAACACGCGCACGCCGATGACCTTGCCGGTCTCGCCGTGCGGCACCTTCAGCGAGGTGTCGCGGACCTCACGGGCCTTCTCACCGAAGATGGCACGCAGCAGGCGCTCTTCCGGGGTCAGCTCGGTCTCGCCCTTCGGGGTGACCTTGCCGACCAGGATGTCGCCGTCGCGGACCTCGGCACCGATGCGCACGATGCCGCGCTCGTCGAGGTCGGCGAGGACCTCGTCGGAGACGTTCGGGATGTCCCGGGTGATCTCCTCGGCACCGAGCTTGGTGTCGCGGGCGTCGATCTCGTGCTCCTCGATGTGGATCGAGGTGAGCACGTCCTCTTCGACGAGACGCTGGCTCAGGATGATCGCGTCCTCGTAGTTGTGACCCTCCCACGGCATGATCGCCACGAGCAGGTTCTTGCCGAGCGCCATCTCACCGTTCTCGGTGCAGGGGCCGTCGGCGAGGACCTGGCCGGACTCCACGCGCTGACCCTCGTCCACGATCGGACGCTGGTTGGCGCAGGTGCCGTGATTGGACCGCGCGAACTTGCGCATCCGGTAGGTGTCGCGGGTGCCGTCGTCGGACATGACGGTGATGTAGTCGGCCGAGACCTCTTCCACCACACCGGTCTTGGTCGAGACGATGACGTCACCGGCGTCGACCGCGGCACGCAGCTCCATGCCGGTACCGACCAGCGGCGACTCGTTGCGCACCAGGGGCACGGCCTGACGCTGCATGTTCGCACCCATCAGGGCGCGGTTCGCGTCGTCGTGCTCGAGGAACGGGATCATCGCGGTCGCGACGGACACCATCTGACGCGGCGAGACGTCGAGGTACTCGACATCGGTCGCGCCGACGAACTCCACCTCGGAGCCCTTCTTTCGCACCAGGACTCGCTCGTCGGTGATGCGTCCGTTGCCGTCGAAGTTGGTGTTCGCCTGACCGATGAGGAAGCGGTCCTCCTCGTCGGCGGTCATGTACTCGATCTCGTCGGTGACGACACCGTCGACGACCTTGCGGTACGGGGTCTCGATGAAGCCGAACGGGTTGACCCGCGCGTACACCGAGAGCGAACCGATCAGACCGATGTTCGGACCCTCAGGGGTCTCGATCGGACACATGCGGCCGTAGTGCGACGGGTGAACGTCGCGCACCTCGAGGCCGGCACGCTCACGGCTCAGACCGCCCGGGCCCAGCGCCGAGAGACGACGCTTGTGGGTCAGACCCGACAGCGGGTTGTTCTGGTCCATGAACTGCGACAGCTGGCTGGTTCCGAAGAACTCCTTGATCGCCGCCACGACGGGACGGATGTTGATCAGGGTCTGCGGGGTGATCGCCTCGACGTCCTGGGTGGTCATGCGCTCACGCACGACGCGCTCCATACGCGAGAGGCCCACGCGGATCTGGTTCTGGATCAGCTCGCCGACGGTACGCAGACGACGGTTGCCGAAGTGGTCGATGTCGTCGACCTCGACGGGCACCTCGACGCCACCGGGGACGGTCATGTAGGTGGTGGTGTGCGGGTCGGCCTCGTGCAGACGCACGAGGTACTCGACGGTCGCGATGATGTCCTCGCGGGTCAGGGTCGACTCGCCCACCATCGGGTTGCCGGTCAGACCCAGCTTCTTGTTGACCTTGTAACGGCCCACGCGGGCGAGGTCGTAGCGCTTGTCCTTGAAGAACAGGTTCTCCAGGAGGTTCTCCGCGGACTCCTTGGTCGGCGGCTCACCCGGGCGCAGCTTGCGGTAGACCTCGAGCAGCGCCTCGTCCTGGTTTCCGGTGTTGTCCTTCTCCAGCGTCGACATCATGATCTCGGAGAAACCGAAACGCTCGGTGATCTCCTCGGCGGTGAAGCCCAGCGCCTTGAGCAGTACGGTGACCGGCTGACGGCGCTTGCGGTCGATACGCACACCGACGGTGTCGCGCTTGTCGACGTCGAACTCCAGCCACGCGCCGCGACCCGGGATCACCTTGACGGTGTGCAGGGTCTTCTCGGTGGTCTTGTCGATCGAGGCGTCGAAATACACGCCCGGGCTACGGACCAGCTGGCTCACCACGACACGCTCGGTGCCGTTGATGATGAAGCTGCCCTTCTCGGTCATGATCGGGAAGTCGCCCATGAAGACGGTCTGCGACTTGATCTCGCCGGTGTTGTTGTTGATGAACTCCGCGGTGACGAACAGCGGCGCCGCGTAGGTCATGTCCTTGTCCTTGCACTCCTCGACGGAGGCCTTGACCTCGTCGAAGTGCGGCTCGGAGAACGACAGGGACATCGACCCGGAGAAGTCCTCGATCGGGGACAGCTCGTGGAGGATGTCCTCGAGGCCACCCGTCGGGTTCTCGTCACCGCGGGCGATCGCCTTCGCGCGCCACTCCGGTGAACCGACGAGCCATTCGAACGAATCGAGTTGGAGGTCGAGGAGGCCCGGAACCTCCAGCGGCTCGCTGATCTTTGCAAACGACGCGCGATGCGGCGCGCCGGGGATTGTTGAGGTGGACTGGCGGTTGACTGCCAAGATGCGTCCTTCCAACACGACGTTATTCACAACCTAGATGTGCAGTACGTGGCTTGATGGGCCGTTCGCTGGTGACACCCTGGGATCGGCGATCACCGCAGCACACACGTCTAAGGAGTGGCCGAAGAAGGATCGATAGATGGACAGGAGGCAGCCAGCGCAACGTCCAACTGTAGCAGAAAATAGACGCACTTTGTCAAGCCGTCTGGAAAGCGAGTTCGCGCGGGTGGCTGCCTGCACGTCGATCGCTGGTCACAGCCTGGCCCGACAACGCCGCCACGTCAAGCGCTACGCGCGAAATTCGCGAAGTCGGTGTCGAACTCGGCGTCCGACCTGGTGATCAGGGTGGGACGCAGGCCGATCAGAAGGGCTCGACCGCGCGGATCCGCCACTGATCACCCTCACGCACCATCGCGAATTGGGCGCGCGGTGCACCGCTGTTGGTGGCCATGCTGTTCTGCGTCTCGCTCACGACGAGATTCGCGATGACGGTCGCCGTCGCGCCGTCGCCGCCCCCGGAGAGGTCGCGCACGCCGATCGCGTCGACCCGGCACTCGGCACCCGTCTTGGTCTGCGTGATCAGCTCACGCTGCGCCTTGAGCGTGTCGTCGAACTCGGTACGCGCCTGACCGGTCAGGGCGTCCTGCGCCCGCTTCTGCCATTCGTCGAGCTCGGTGTGGTCGTATCCGAACACCGCGCAGATCCGCTCCTGGGCCTGCGAGGTCAGCTGCGACGTCGACTCCTGGTCGACGAACGCCTTGTTCGGCCCGATCTCGGCACCGGGATGGAACGCCAGGACCGCGGCGATGACGAACAGCACCGCCGCGACGGCGGCGAGAACTCCCGTGCGGATGCCCAGGAGATTGTTCGGTGCACGCCTCCCCCGACGGTCCGACCGCCTGCCGGGACGCCGACCCATCGGCCGGTCGCCCGGGCCCGTGGTCGGGGCACCCGCTGCCGACGCGTCGCCCCGGCGAAGGGTCGAGACCCGCGCGACCGGCTTGGTCCTCGGCTTGGTGACGTCGGGCTTGGTGAGGTCGGGCTCGGCCGGCTCTGCCGAGGTGGGCTTCTCCAGGTCGACGGCGTCGGTCTTCGTCGAGTCGGCTTCCGTGGAGTCGGCTTCCGTGGAGTCGGCTTCCGTGGAGTCGGCCTTGGTGGTGTCGTCACCAGGCCCTTCGAGGCTCGTCGACCTCGACTCGCTTCGCTCGCTGGGCCCGGCGGCTTTCGCTCCTCGCACCTCAGGGGACGGGGAGGTCGAAGCCTCGTCCGACACCTCGGTGGGCAGCGGAGTCTGCTGGGTCCGACCGGCGACCTTCGGGGTCGGGCGACGCTTCGGGGTGGGCTTCTTCTTGCCCCGATCGTTGGCCATCAGTTACCCCCCTCCGGGGCCGGGGCCGCCGGGGCCGGCGCAGCGCCGCCACCGTCGGCGTAGGCGATGCCCTCGAGACCGAGGACGTTCTCGGCCTTCCAGACGTCGCCGTCCTTGGTCATGCTGACGTCGAAGCCGCGCGTCTCGTCGATGCCGGCCTGGCCGGGACGCTGGAGGGTCGTCACCACATAGACGAGCACCTTGGCCTTGTCCTCGTCGGCGTCGACCTCGCTCGGCGCGCTGCGCAACAGGCGCGCACTCAGGGTGGCGGTGTTGGGGCCGGCCGTGCCGAGCATGTCGAGGACGCTGCCGTCCTTGCCGCCCAGCACCTCTTCTCTGGCCTTACCGGTGAGCGAGGCCTCGGCGCGCTTCCGGAAGCCGTCGACGTCCGCCGGGTTGATCGTGGTGATGTTCAGGACGGCCTGTTCGGCCGCCTGCGTCGCCGCGTCGCGGGTCTCCTGTGCGGGATATTCGTCGAAGTAGACGTTGTAGGCACGCACACCGAACACGGCGACGAGTACCACGCCGACCAGGACCGCCGCGGCGGCCAGGGCGCCGGGCGCGAACTTCACCGCCCGCCGCAGGGCGGGGCGAATGCCGCTGGGCTTCTTCTCTGTCGGTTCTGAGGTGCCAGTCATCGGGAACACACTGTATATATCGCTCCTGAGCGCAAGCCAAGGCCGAGAGCCGGACCCCAGAGGGTCCGATCGCGACGGCGACGCTCGTCAGGTGGTCGGGTCTACCGCGGTCGGACACCGAGCAGCGCTGCGAGCTGCTGGGCGAGCGGGTTGAGGTTGAGCTTGTCGGGATCCTTCTTGGGGGTGTTGTCCCACGGCTGCGGGTACGCCGGATTGGCGTACTGGGCCCGCTCGGCACTGCGGACGCCGGTCGGGTTGCCGAACGGCACGGTGCACTTCGCGTCGGTGTTGAAGGCGAAGTCGTCGTAGTGGACGTCGAAGTTCGGGTTCTTCCGACGGGCTTCGGCGAGCACCGCATCGGTGCCCTCGTAGCCGCGCGTACAGGCTGCGGGGTTGTTGGTCTCGAGGACGACACCGAAGTGGATCTGGCCGTCGCCCGGCGCGGGCGCATGGCTGCCCGCCGAGAGCGCGGACAGCATCGCGAACGTCGTCGACGTCGTGTAGGTCGCCGGTTCGATGGTGCGGGCCACCTCGGCGAGGTCCTTCACGACCTTGGAGAGGTCGTTGCCGTTCTTCTGGATCAGCTCCGAGATCTGCGTCGCCGACAACGTGCCTGTCGTCAGCAGCCGGCGCAGATCCGGATCGGCCGAGGCCAGCGTCGCCGTGACCAGGTTCAGGTTGCGCGACCACGTGAGGATCGCATCGGATTGATCGGCCTGGGTGTCGAGCACGACATTGGAGTTCTGGATGAGCGCGACCGTCTCGGGGAGATTGTCGACGCCGGCCCGCGAGAGCTTGCCGAGCGAGTCGACGAGGCGGGTGAGGTTCTCGCCCTGACCGTTGAACGCGTGCCCGAGTTCGGTGATGACCGTGTTCAGGTCGTCGACCGGGATCGAGTCGGTGAAGTTGATCGCCGAGGCGACGACATCCTCGAGCGGCTCGGGGAGCGCGTACTTGGTGATCGTGTCGCCGCCCTTGAGGTACGGCCCCTCCGACGACGTCGGCTGCAGGTCGACGAACTGCTCACCGATCGCGGACCGGTTCGCGACGACCGCGGTCGCCGACGCCGGGATCTCCGGCCCGCCCGAGTCGATGTCGAGGGCGACGTCGACACCGTCGGGGGTGAGCTTCAGGCCGCCGACGCGGCCCACGGGCACACCCTGATAGGTGACCTCGGCGTTGGTGAAGATGCCGCCGGAATCGGGCAGCTTCGCGGTGACCGTGTACATGCCGACACCGGCGAGCTTGTCCAGGCGCGCATACTTCGCACCCACGTACACCAACGCCACCAGGCCGACGATGACGAACACGATCAGCTGGATCTTGACGAGCTTGCCGATCATCGTCCTGCTCCTGACGGGTTCTGGGCGGGCGCCGCCGGGGCGATTCCCAAGGCGGCCAGCGGGCCGTCGAGGATGCCCTGTCCCGGGGTCGCGGGTGTGGGCATCGGACCGGCGCCGTCCGCCGACCGTGAGAAGGACGCGGGATAGCGCCCACCCGACGGCGGCGTGTTCGGTCCCGGACGCGAGTTCGGGGCCGGCGGGAGCAGGGTGATCGTCGGCCAGCCGTAGCGCGGTCCGTTCCCGCGGTAGTACGGGTTGCGGCGATCGACCGGCACGCTCACCCGTGCGGGCGGCGAGTACTTCGGGGTCCCCTGGCCGACGCCGAGCGCCTCGAGCTGGTTGAGCACGCGGAGGTCGAGCGTCATGAACAGGTTGGTCGAGTCACCGCGCACACCCGGCAGCAACCAGTCCGGGAACGGGTGCGTCAGCATCAACGGGGCCGCGGTGATCAGATCCGGGGCCGCCGCGGCGAGCTGGGTCAGCACCGGCCGCAACGCCTTCAGGTCGTTGATCAGCGCCGTGCGCGACTTGCCCAGCACGTCGGTGCCGACCTGACCGAGCTGATCGAGCTTGGTCAGTAGTTCGACGAACTGCGGCCGCTGCTCCTCCAGCACCTCGACGCCCGCGGGCAACTGCTTGAGGATGCGGTCGATCTGGGCCGTCTGCGCCGCGGTCCTGGTCGACAGCTCGGCCAGCCCGTCGATCGCGGTGACGATGTCGTCGCGCTGACGGTTGAGGCCGGCGATCAGGTCCTCGGTCTCGCCGATCAGGTTGCGGACCTTGTCGGTCCGGCCGTCGAGCGCCTTGTTCAGCTCGGTGACGATCGGCTGCAGCTGATTCAGGCCACCGCCGTTGAGCAGGAGGGCCAGTGCACCGAGAACCTGCTCGATGTCGGTCGCGGTCCGCGTCCGCGACACCGGGATCGGCTGATCGGGGTTCTGGCGCGGCGCGTCGGCACTGCCGTCGGGTTCGGTCAGCGACACGAACTTCTCCCCGAGCAGCGAGGTCTGCTGCACGCTCGCCTCGGCTTCGTCGGAGAGGTCGACGTTGTTCTGTACCTCGACGGTGACCTGGGCGAACCACTGATCGGTCGGCACCTCGACCTTGGTCACGCGACCGACCGGGATGCCGTCGCGCTTGACCATCGACTGCGGCACGAGATCGAGCACGTCGTCGAACTGGATCTTGTAGGTGCGCGCGTTGTCGCCGGTGTTCACGCCGCCGGGCAACGGGATCGACTGGATGCCGTTGGACATGCAGCCGGACACCAGCAGGGTCAGCGACAGTGCGGCGCCGGCCATCGCGGTGCGCATCGACGTACGGTTCATCAGTTGCCTCCCCGGGGTCGCGGGGTGGTCGACGAGCTCGCCGGGGCCCGCGGGGTCGACCGGGTCGCCGACGGCGCGCGCGAGGACGAGGGGTTGCCGATCTCCGGGTCGGGGTTGCCCGGCACGGTGCCCGGCACCGGTGCCCGCTGCAGCTTGTTGTTGCTCATGATGCCGAAGGGCAGCACCGGCAACAGCGGCTCGAGCACGCCACTCTGGATCTGGTCACCGATCTCCTCGCACTGGCTGATCAGCGGCCGCAAGGTGTTGCTGAACTGATCGGCGGCCGGGTTGCCCGGGAGCAGCGCACCGAGGTCGAGCAGGCGGCACTGGGCCCCGATCAGGTCCTGCAGATCCGGGATCGTCAGGCGCATCGAAAGGGTGCCCGACTCGGCGTCGTAGGCGTTGATCAGGTTGTTCACCGTGATCGGCAGCACGGTCAGGACCTCTTTGAGGTTGTTCTTCTGATCGAGCAGGGCCTGGGTCGTCGGCTGGAGGTCCTTCACCGTCTCCCCGATCTGCTCACGGTTGTCGGCGAGGAAGGTCGCCACGTCGCCGAGCGCGATCGACAGCTTGTTCAGCGCGGCGGCGAGTTGCTCGCGCTCACCGGCGAGGAACTGGTTGAACGAGGCCATCTGCGTGTTGAACTGCCGCACCTGCGCGTCGTTCTCGCGGAGCGCGCCGACGAAGGTGTTCAGGTTCTTGACGGTGTCGAACAGGTTGCCGCGCGAATCGCTCAGCGTCGTCGACGCCTTGGACAGTCCCTCGATGGCTGCACCGAGCTTCTCCCCGTTGCCCTCGAGGTTCTCCGCGCCGGTCGTGACCAGCTCGCTCACGGCGCCCTGCCGGCCGGTGCCGTCGGTCTTGTTGGCGCCGTCGGGTCCGAGTGCGTCGGACAGTTCCTTGACGCTGGCGTAGATCTGGTCGACCTCCACCGGGATCATCGTCTGGTCGACGGAGAGGGTGATGTCGCGCGGCGCCTTCTCCCCGCCCGTGTAGGCGGGGGCCAGCTGCACGTAGCGGTCCGCGACGACCGACGGGATGATCTGCACCGCACGGACATCCGCGGGCAGCTCGACACCGCGGTCGACGGTCATGGTCACCTTCACGGTCTCGCCCTGCGGCGTGACCGAGTCGACCTTGCCGACCGCCACGCCGAGCACGCGGACGTCGGAACCCTCGTAGATGCCGACCGAGCGCTTGAAGGTCGCGGTGATCTTGGTGGTGCCGGTCGAGGTGAACACCCACCAGAGTGCCCCCGCGAGGATGAGCGCGATGATCAGTCCGATCACGATCACCACGATGTGCCGCGGCGTGAACCAGCGGCCTGGACCCGAGTGCCGGGTCAGGTCAGGTGAGGTCATCAGCCCGCCCCCGTTCCGCCGTTGTTCTCCATGACCTGCTTGTTCGGCGGTCGCGTCGTGTTCTGCTGCGGCAGGGCCGGCGGCAGCAGGTTCACCACGGACGACTCGAACCAGCGGCCGTTGCCGAGCACGTTCGCGTACAGGCGATAGAACGGCGCCATGTACTTGATCGAGTCGCGGATGTTCTGGTTCTGCCGCTGCAGCAGCTCGTTCACGCCCTTGAGCGCGTCGAGTGCCGGTCCGATCTGTTCCTCGTTGTCGCGCACGATACCGGTGAGCGAATCGCCGAGGCTCGTCGTGCTCGCCAGCAGCGCCGAGATGTTGCGCTGACGGTTGTTCAGCTCGTCGAGCAACTGTCCGGCGCCGCCGATGAGGCGCACGAACTCCTCATTGCGATCGGCGAGGATCTTCGAGGTGTCCTTCGTCGCGGCGAGCAACCGCTGGACCTCCTGGTCTCGGCTGGAGATCGTCTGCGACAGACGCGCGATGCCCTCCAGTGCCGGCCCGGTCGTGCCGGCGGTGCCCGAGAAGGTGTCCGACAGGACGCGCATCGACTGCGCCAGCTGATCGTTGTCGAGTTCGCCGATCTGCTCGGCCGCCCCGGAGAACGCCTCGATGACGTCGTAGGGGGCCACCGTGTCCGTCAGCGGAACGTCGGGATCGGCGGGCTCGCTGCCGCGCGGGTTCAGCGACAGGAACTTCTGACCGAGGATCGTCTTGATCTGGATGGTCGCCTGCGTCTGGTCGCCGATCCAGGTGTTCTCCACCCGGAAGGTCACGTTGACGCGGTCCCCGTCGAGGGTCACGTCATCGACCTCGCCCACCTTGACACCCGCGACGCGCACCTCGTTGCCCGGCTTCAGGCCGGCGGCCTCGGTGAACTTCGCCGTGTAGCGCGCACCCGCGCCGAGCAGCGGCAGTTCGGCCAGATAGAACGAGCTGAGTCCGAGCATCAGCAGGATCAGGATGCCGATGGCACCGATGCTGACAGGACTGCGTCGGCCGCCGAATCGACGGTGCGGATGCCGTGCCGGGGCCCCGGAACCGTCGGGACCGGCCTCATCGCGATCGGTGTCGTTCACGTTCGGGTCGCGCGGGTTCGGATCGTTGTTGTCTGCCATCGTGGTCACCCCCCTGGCCGGTCGTCTGCCCAGCAGCGCGTCGCCGCGCTGGTGTAGAGCACATGGTTGATATCGGGCAACGGGACCAGCGGTTGCGTCAGCACCGGCGACTTGCCGTTGCCCGCCACCACGTCGATACCGCACAGATAGAACTGGAACCAGGAACCGAATGTCGCTGCGCGACCGATCTTCTGGAGCTTGATCGGCAGATTGGTCAGCGTCTCCTCGATGTCCTCGTCGCGCTTGTTGATCTGGTCGGCCAGCGACTTCAGTCCGGCGATGTCGCCCTGGATGGACGGGCGCGTCGCACCGAGGATGTTGGCCGTGACCGAGGTCAGGTTGGACACCGAGGTGATCGCCGAACCCACCGAGCCGCGTTGCGCCGCAAGGCCGGTCACGAGCTTCTCGGTGTTGTCGAGCAGACTGGTGAACTGCTCGTCGTTGCGGTTGACGGTGTCGAGGACCTTGGTGAGGTTGGTGATCAGCTCACCGATGACCTTGTCCTTGTCGGCGATCGCGTTGGTCAGGTCGGCCGTGTCGCTGACCAGGCGGGTGATCGAACCACCCTGCCCGTCGAAGATCGCGATGATCTGCTCGGTCAGCTTGTTCACATCGGCGGCCGACAGCTGCTGGAACAGCGGCCGGAACCCGTTGAACAGTTCGGTGAGGTTCACCGGCGGGTGGGTGTCCTTGACGCCCGGGGTCAGGCCGAAGGTGTGACCCTGCGGGACCGTCTGCGACGGGTCGCCCGCCCCGCGCTCGAGGGCGAGGTACCGCAGTCCGGTCAGGTTGCGGTAGCGGATGAAGAGCTGGGTGCCGTCCGGCAGACGGTCACGGTCGACGTTGAACGCGACCTTCGCCTTGTTGCGGTCGTAGACCTCGACGCTCTCCACCTGCCCGACGCGCACGCCCGCGATCCGGACGTCGTCGCCCGGGTTGAGCAGCGTGGCGTCGGTGAAGACGGCGTCGAACTTGGCATCACCGTCACCGCCCGCGTTGGCGATGGTCACGGCGAGCAGACTCGTGGTCACCACGGTGACCACGCCGAAGACGACCAGCTTGATCAGCGGTCCGACGATCGACTTCATTTGATGTCGACCTTCGCACCCTGCAGCGCACCGCCGCCGATCATGGTCACCCAGGTGGGCACCTCTTCCGGCGACTTACCCGACGTCGCGCCGTAGATGACCTGCAGCTGCTTGCGGTAGTCCGGGTCGTCGAACGGGTTGGACTCCACCGCGACGGGTTTCGCACCGGCCGGGGTGGCCGAGACCGAGCCCGCGGGCACGCCGCTGAACTGCGGCTGCGGCAGTTGCCGGACGTTGCGCGGTCCGGCGTTGCGCGACGGCGGCTGGTAGCTGCCGTCGCCGAGCGAACCACCCGGGTACTGCGGGAACGGGCGGTTGCCACCCATCTTGGGGTCGTAACACACGGCGGGCGGATCGAGGTCCATGAAGCGGGGTTCGTCCTGGTTCGGTAGGTAGCGGCCACGGGGGTTGGTGAACTGCAGGTTCACGCGTACACCCGGGTTCTTGGTGCCCTGGCCGACGATCTTGCGTGACTCCGGGATCAGGCCCGCGAAGTTGCGGAACGTGCACACGAAGGTCGGCGACTGCTTGGCCAGCCCGACCAGCAGTTCCTCGGAGTCGACGGCGAGGTCGATCAGGTCGGTCCGGTTGGCGCGCAGCCAGCCGGTGAGATCGTCGGAGGCGACACCCAGGGTGGCGATGAGCGTCCGCAGGTCGTCCTGGCGTTCGACGATGGTGTTCGTCGTCGTGCGCAACGAGTCGAGCGCGTCGACCACGTCGGGCAGCGCCTGTGAATACGTCTGCGAGAAGGTGGCCAGTCCTTCGAGGGTGCCCTCCAGTTCGGGCAGGTTCTCGTTGATCTCGCCGAAGATCTGATCGAGTTCTTCCAGCGTGGTACCCAATTGCTCGCCGCGGCCGGACAGCGCCGACGACAGGGAGGTCAGGGTCGCGTTCAGATCCTGCGGCGGGATCGCCTCGAGGACCGGGAGCAACTTGTCGAACAACTGCTGGATCTCCAGCGCGTTGCCGCTGCGGTCGGTCTGGATCGTCGCACCGTTGCTCAGCGTCGGCCCCGAGTTGTCCTCCGGCACCTGCAGGGCGACGTAGCGCTCGCCGAACAGGGTCTTCGGCAGGATGCGTGCGGTGGTCTCGTCCGACAGCGTCGAGGCCTGCTCGGGGTTGAGTCCCAGCACCACTTCGACGGAACCGTCGGGTCCGGGCTTGACCTCGCGCACCTCGCCGACGGTCATGCCGCGGGCCTTGACGTCGGCGTTCGCCGGCAGAGCGTTGCCCGTCGAATCGGTCAGCAACGTGACGTCGGTGAACTCGGTGAACGTCTTGTTGAACTTCGTGATCGTCAAGGTGAGGAACAACGCGACCACGAGGAAGAAGACCAGTCCGAGCAACCGTTTACGCAGCAGCGTCACGCTAACCTCCCACTCGCACGGTTGTCGTGGTGCCCCAGATCGCCAAGCCCAGGAAGAAGTCCAGGACAGCGATGAGCACCAGTGCCGCTCGTACCGCGTGACCGACGGCCACGCCCACACCCGCGGGACCGCCCGAGGCGTAGTAGCCGTAGTAGCAGTGCACGAGGATGATCACGAACGCGAAGACCAGCACCTTGCCGAACGACCACAGGACGTCGGCCGGTGGCAGGAACAGGTTGAAGTAGTGGTCGTAGGAACCGCCGGACTGGCCGTTGAAGACCGTCGTCACCACCCGCGAGGCGAGGTACGCCGACAGCAGGCCGAGCACGTAGAGCGGGATGACCGCGATGAAGCCGGCGATCACGCGGGTGGACACGAGGAACGGGATCGACGGCACCGCCATCGTCTCCAGTGCGTCGATCTCCTCCGAGATGCGCATGGCGCCGAGCTGGGCGGTGAAGCCGCAGCCCACGGTCGCCGAGAGCGCGAGGCCCGCCACCAGCGGCGCGACCTCGCGGGTGTTGACGTAGGCGGACAGGAAGCCGGTCAGGGCCTGCGAGCCGATCTGATCGAGCGCCGCGTAACCCTGCAGACCGACGACGACGCCGGTGAAGCCCGACATCAGCACCATCACGCCGATGGTGCCGCCGATGACCGCGAGTCCACCCGAACCGAACGCGACTTCGGCGAGCAGGCGGAGGACCTCGCGGGTGTAGTGCACGAGTGTCTTCGGAATCCACGCGAGCGTCCGGCCGTAGAACGACATCTGCTCGCCCGCGCCGTCGAGCACCTTCAGCGGCTTGCCCAGCTGCTTGCGGGCCTCGTACATGTAGTACTCGGGCCGGCTCTTGGCGATGGTCACACCGCCCCCACCTTCGGTCACTTCTAGCTCCCCTTCGGTGGGACGACCTGCAGGTAGACCGCAGTGATGATCAGGTTCGCCAGGAACAGCAGCAGGAACGTGATGACGACGCTCTGGTTGACCGCGTCACCCACGCCCTTGGGCCCACCCTTGGGATTGAGGCCCTTGTACGACGCCACGACTCCGGCGAGGACACCGAAGATCGCTGCCTTCAGCGTCGAGACCCAGAGGTCGGGCAGCTGCGCCAGCGCGCCGAACGAGGCGAGATAGGCACCCGGTGTACCGCCCTGGACGACGACGTTGAAGAAGTACCCTCCGCCGATCCCGATGACGGCGACCAGGCCGTTGAGGAGCATCGCCACCAGCACCATGGCCAGCACACGCGGTACGACGAGCCGCTGGATCGGGTTGATGCCGAGGACCTCCATCGCGTCGATCTCCTCGCGGATGGTGCGCGACCCGAGGTCGGCGGCGACGGCCGAACCGGCCGCGCCGGCGATCAGCAACGACGTCACCAGGGGCGAACCCTGCTGGATGACGACGAGCACGCTCGCCGCGCCGGTGTAGGACTCGGCACCGAGCTGCTTGATGAGCGAACCCGTCTGCAGGGAGACGATCGCGCCGAACGGGATCGCGATCAGAGCGGTCGGCAGGATAGTCACACTGGCGATGAACCAGGCCTGCTGGATGAACTCCCGCCACTGAAACGGGCGCACAAAGGTCTGGCGTGCAACATCGACGAAGAGCTGAACGATATTGCCGGTCTGCGACAGGGCACCTGTCCCGGCTTGCGCGATTCGGTCGACGCCACGCGTGGTGGCACTGCTCATCCTTAGGGAGTCCGCCCTTCGTTCCCATCAGCACGATGGCTGGGCTTGGTCAGTGCATCACCGGGTGTGTGCCACTGCTCGGTCGGGGCATCGCTGCCGCCATAGTCGATGACGTCGGTCTTGGAATCCGCGACCGCGACGTTTCCCTGCGCGGGGGTCCACTCGTTGCCGGACGCGTTGCCGCCGGAGCGGTTGTCGCCGTTCGCCATGTTGTCGGCGTGGGCGCGGCTCTCCTCGCGGATCTGGTCTTCTTGTTCCTGGCTGCGCCGGATCGCCTCCTGGGCGTTCTCCGGCAACTCGGGCAGCATCGCGTGCACCCGCTCGCGGTGCCGCGCGATCGCCTTGCGCTCGGGCATCCCGGGATTGGGCTGCACCTGCGGGATGATCTCGGTGAAGTCCTCCTTCGTACCACCACCGGAGATACCCGCGGCCTGCATCGCCTCTTCCTGCTTCTGCACCGCCTCGTCCTTCTCCTCGGACATACCGATCGGACCGAACCGGTCACCGGAGAGGAACTGCTTGACCACCGGCTGCTCCGAGGTCAACAACTGCTCACGCGGACCGAACATCACCAACTCCTTGCGGAACAACATGCCGATGTTGTCCGGGATCGTCCGYGCGATGTTGATGTTGTGCGTCACGATCAGGATCGTCGCGTCGATYTGGGCATTGATGTCGATCAACAACTGCGAGATGTACGCCGTACGCACCGGATCCAGACCCGAGTCCGGCTCGTCACACAGGATGATCTGCGGATCCAGCACCAACGCCCGCGCCAACCCGGCACGCTTGCGCATACCACCGGAGATCTCCCCCGGCAGCTTGTCCTCGGCACCGGTCAGACCGACCAGGTCGATCTTCTCCATCACGATGTCGCGGACCTCGTTCTCCTTCTTCTTCGTGTGCTCACGAAGCGGGAACGCGATGTTGTCGAACAAACTCATCGACCCGAACAACGCACCATCCTGGAACAGCACGCCGAACAGCTTGCGGATCTCGTAGAGCTCCTTGGCCGAACACTGCGTGATATCGGTGCCATCGATGATCACCGACCCCTGCTCGGGATGCAGCAGACCGATCAAGGTCTTCAGGAACACCGACTTACCGGTACCCGACGGACCGAGAAGTGCCGAGACCTCCCCCTCCGGCAGGGTCAGAGAGACATCACGCCAAATGTTCTGCGAACCGAACGACTTGGTGAGTCCTTCGACACTGACCTCAACACCCACAATTCCTCCAGACGATCGCTGCCCCCGAGGCGGCCACGGTGTGACCGCGCACCAACCGGTGGCATTTGTGGTTGGGGTCACTCTAACCGACCCGACCCGCCCCACAACGCCACCTGCATGGTTCTCAGCATTGGCTGCGGGGAAAGCTACCGCCGGGTAACTGCCTCCGCGACGATGACAATATCCGATGGTTCGCGGTGAGGGAAGTCGGGTCAGGACCCTCGATGTGACGGCCACCGCAGACCTGGGCTCCACCTGCGGAACATCGGATCGACGGTCTGACACCCGCCGAGCGATGCGCGGCGGGTGCGGTGTCGAGGTGATGTCTGTTACTGATTCGAACGAACCGAACCCCGCGTTACGGCCGTCCGGGACCGAGGGCTGTCCAGACAGCAACGAGCCCGGGACAGCATTGCTGTCCCGGGCTCGTCGAACGCTTGCGCGAGAGTCGGTCTTACTTGACCGAGACCTTGGCGCCGGCCTCTTCGAGCTTGGCCTTGGCGGCCTCGGCGGCCTCCTTGTCGACCTTCTCCAGCAGAGCCTTCGGAGCGCTCTCGACGAGGTCCTTGGCTTCCTTCAGGCCCAGGCCCGAGACGACCTCGCGGACGACCTTGATGACCTGGATCTTCTTGTCGCCGGCACCCTCGAGGATGACGTCGAACTCGTCCTGCTCGGCAGCGGCCTCGGCGCCACCGGCAGCCGGGGCACCGGCAGCGGCGACGGCGACCGGAGCCGCAGCGGTGACCTCGAAGACCTCTTCGAACTTCTTCACGAAATCGCTGAGCTCCAGCAGGGTCAGTTCCTTGAACTGATCGATGAGCTCGTCAGCGGTGAGCTTCGCCATGAGTGGCGTCCTTCCTGTATGTCCCCGTACGGGGCTTGGTGTTCATCCCCGTACGGTTCGGGGACTGCGGTGGTGCGGCGGGCGACCTATTCGGTCTCGCCGGCTTCGTTCTTCTTCTCCTGCAGGGCCGCGGCCAGGCGCGCCACCTGCGAAGCCGGCTGGTTGAACAGACCGGCAGCCTTTGCCAAGTTGCCCTTCATGGCACCGGCGAGCTTGGCCAGCAAGACCTCACGGGTCTCAAGGTCGGCGATCTGCTCGATCTCGGCAATGGACAGCGCGCGGCCGTCCATGTACCCGCCCTTGATGACCAGCGCCTTGTTGTCCTTGGCGAAAGTCTTGATCGCCTTCGCGGCCACGACCGGCTCACCCTCGATGAAGGCGATGGCGGTCGGACCGGTGAACAGCTCGTCGAGCCCTTCCACGCCCGCCTCAGCAGCGGCACGCTTCACCAGGGTGTTCTTGGCGACGGAGTAGGTTGCACCCTCACCGAGGGAACGTCGCAACGTGCTGATCTGGGTGACGGACAGGCCACGGTATTCCGTGACAACCGTCGCCGTGGAGCTCTTGAACTGCTCCGCGATCTCCGCAACTGCGGCGACCTTTTCGGACTTGGCCATACTTCGCCTCCTCTCCTCGTCACTATGAGTTGGTCGAGTCCAACAAGAGAGCGACGGGCATCGGGAGGCGATCGAGGGCGGAGATGACAAACGCCCCGGCACACAGGCACGGGGCGTGAACGCACACACTGTTCGTGTGGAGCGACATTCCTCGTTCATCCTGCGTGGGCCGGCGACCTCGTCGCGCCTTCGTCCGGGAGATCCCGACGACCAACGGTCTCTGGTTGAACCGATACGACACACGGGTGTGCATCACATCGACGACTAGGCTACGCGGACGTGGACGAACAATCCAAATCGCCGGACCCGCGCGACCCGAACGGCCGCGCGGCGGTCGCCGCGAGCGCCATCTGCGACCGGCATCTCCAGCGGGCCTTCTGGCTGCCGGGCACACGTGCCGGAGCAGTCGCCTGGCCCATCGGTCGCGTCCAGGCCCAGTTCGGATCCTGGCATTACTGGTGGCAGGCGCATCTCGTCGACCTGCTGGTCGACGCCGCGATCCACCGAGTGGGCGCCGACCGTTCCTTCGACCCCGACGTCGCCGACGACGTCAATCGGCTGCTGCGCGGCATCCGGATCCGCAACGGCGGCCGCTGGACCAACAACTACTACGACGACATGGCGTGGCTCGGACTGGCCATCGAACGCGCCGACCGCCACCTGCACCTCGACCATGCGGGCGGACTCCGCACCCTCGCCGGTCAGATGCTCGACGCCTGGGTACCCGCCGACGGCGGTGGGATCCCCTGGCGGAAGGCGGATCAGTTCTTCAACGCGCCGGCCAACGGGCCGGCCGCGATCCTGCTGGCCCGCACCGGCCACGTCGAACGCGCCGTGGCGATGTGCGACTGGATGGACGCCAACCTCATCGATCCCGACACCCACCTGGTCATCGACGGCCTCAAGAAGCTCCCCGACGGTTCGCTGAAGCCCGAGACCGGCACCTATACCTACTGTCAGGGCGTCGTGCTCGGCGCCGAACTGGAGGCATTACGCGTCACCGGAGACCACCGGCATCTCGACCGGTTGACCCGCCTCCTCGGCGCTGTCGAACGCCACTCCTGCACCGACGGGGTGATCAACGGCGGGGGTGGTGGCGACGGCGGCCTCTTCCACGGCGTGCTGGCCCGTTACCTGGCACTCGTCGCCACCGACCTGCCCGACGTCGACGGTTCGGATGCCCTGCGGGAGCGCGCCGCACGGATCGTGACCCGGAGCGCCGACGCCGCGTGGGCCCATCGCCGCGAGGTCGCCGGTCACACGGTCTTCTCCAGCGACTGGCGCCGACAGGCCGTGATCCCCACCGACGCAGGCGCAAAGGCCCAGTTCGTGGCAGGTGCGGTCAACCCCTCGGAGATCCCGGAGCGAGACCTGTCGGTCCAGCTGTCGGCGTGGATGGTGCTCGAGGCGGCCGCCGCCATCGACCTGGGTTTACCGGAATGTGACCAGGAACACACTCGCCCATGACCAAAAGACGCCACCTCGTTAGCCATCCGATACCGGCGCTGAGTTATCCTTCAGCAAAAGCGTGAAGTGACCTGGACCACACTGTAATCCGCAGCCAGCGGACGGGCCGGGAAGCAAGCGACCGACACGACGGGGTGTCGGTGTCCACCCGGCCGTCTCGATCCGTGCAACAACCCGCGGGTGCGTCACCTCATCCCAGGCAGGGTGATGCACCATGACGTACCAGCTGGATCCCACACAGTCGCGTGCACGCGTCGTTCCGTCGACGCGGACCCGAACCACCGGTGCGCCGCATTTCGGCACCCTCCCCCTCGGCGATCCCACCGGCGGCGCCGACGGCATCCGCTGGCGCGAGCAGGTCGACGGCAAGCAGCTCTACCCGCGCGTCGTCATCGATCGCAACGTCTCCATCACCATGAGTGACGGCGTGGTCCTGCGTGCCACCGTCATCCGTCCCGCCAACCGGTTCGGGCAGACGATCCTCACGCCCTACCCCGCGGTCATCAACATCAACCCGTACAACCGCGCGGCCATCGACTTCATCGACCAGACGCTGCACGCCCCGGTCCTCGGCAAGGCGCTGCACACGGCGTCCCGGTCGCTCGACGCGACGGGCACCGCGCTCGAGGGCCTCACGACGCTGACGCAGACGCTGTCGGGTGGCGTCTTCGACGTCTTCGGCATCAACCGCAACCTGGTACGCAGCGGGTACGTGCAGGTCGTCGTCGACGTCCGCGGAACCGGAGCGAGCCTGGGCAAGTGGCAGATCCTCGGCCCTCGAGAGCAGCAGGACTCGGTGGAGGTCATCGACTGGGTGACCGAGCAGGAGTGGTGCGACGGGACCGTCGGGATGGCCGGCTGGTCGTACTCGGCCATCAACTCGCTGCAGGCTGCCGACAAGCGGCCCGCTGCCCTCAAGGCCGTTTTCGCCGTCGAGGGCTGCGATGACCTGGTGCGCGACATCTACATCACGGGCGGCATGCCGTCGGCCTTCATCCCGGTGTGGCTCTCCGCGGTCAACATGCTCAAGTGGGTTCCCAACCCCGCCAACGTGATCCGTGACCTCGTGCGCGGTGACGCGGTGCGCTGGGCCATCGACCGGGTGAAGTCCCCGGCCACCGAGATCCCCTCGCTGCTGTGGGGATTCCTCACCGCACGCGATCCGCGCATCTTCGACGACCCGTACTTCGACGACCGCGATCCGGTCGTCGACCGCATCGAGGCACCCACCTTCACCGTCGGAGCGTGGCATGATCTGTTCGGCCGCAGTGCAACCGGGGTGTACGAGCGCCTGCAGATGGAGCCGGGACGCAAGCAGATGATCGTCGGCGACGGCTACCACCTCGACGTCGGTTCGGGGTACGGCGGGCAGTTCGCCCCGCCTCGCCTGGACGTCCTGGAACGCGCGTGGTTCGACCGCTGGCTCAAGGGCCACCGCAACGGGATCGAGTATTACGGGCCGGTCACCATGCTGCAGCAGGGCGGTGCGTGGACGGCGGGCCAGAGCTTCCCCCGCGCGGGGGTGGCGCCGACGCGTCTCTATCTGACCGCCGAATCGTCGTCGACCGCCGACCATTGCGTCCACGACGGATCACTGAGCAGCACTCCCGCACAGGGTGTTTCGTCCTTGCACGTGCGCCCGGACAGCCGCGGTCTCCGCTCCCGCGACATGACCCAGGTGACCGCGGGGGCGACGCTGGCCCTCGGCGCGGACTTCGCCCGGGACGCGCGATATCAGGAGCGCGGCGCATTGTCGTTCACCACGGAGCCGGTCGGCGAGGCCACCCCCATCAGCGGCGCGATGAACCTGCGTCTCAACGTCGCCACCACGGCACACGAAGCCGTCTGGGCGGTGACCGTGAACGACGTCGCACCCGACGGCACGTCGGTCGTCCTGACCAACGGTGCGCTGTCGGCGTCGAATCGCGCACTGGACCAGTCGAAGTCGACGTACGCCGAGGACGGCAGCCTGCTCTCGGCGCACCACTACCTGTCCCGCAAGCGCAAGCTGCCCGTACCCGCCGACGAGGCGCTCCGCATCGACGTCGATCTCGTCCCCACCGACGCGGTCCTCCAGCCGGGCCATCGGCTTCGGGTCGATGTCTACGCGGCGAGCCTGCCGCGCTACCTGACCCTGGTGCCCGACCTCATCAAGGCGCGCGGGCGCCGTCATCAGCGCCTGGTCCTCGACCCCGACCACCCGAGCCACCTGACGCTGCTGGCCGGCGACGGGCTGCGCTGAGGTCGTTCGCCGGACAAGCCGAGGGGCGCCCCAGCTGGCATAGTGGCTGCCATGCACACGGATCGCGCGGACCGGGGACCGACGTGAGACTCGGCATGCTCTATTCGCTGTCGGGCACCCAGGCGGAGATGGAGCAGTCGATCCTGGACGGGGCGATGCTCGCGGTCCACCAGATCAACTCGCGCGGTGGCGTTCTGGGCTCGCACGTGCAGGTCGCGATCTACGACGACCACTCCGAGGTGTCGTCGACCGCCCGCGGGGTGGATCATCTGTGCACCACCGAGAACGTCGACGCCATCGTCGGTGGGTACACCTCGGCGGCCCGCCTCGCGCTGACCCCGGCCATCCACGCGAACGCCTCGTTGCTGATGTACCCCACCTACTTCGAGGGTGAGGAGACCGACTCGCGGATCTTCTACTGCGGGGCCGCGCCCAACCAGTACGTCGCCGACTATCTCGCCTGGGTCGCCAACACTCTCGGCCGGCGCGTGTACGTCGTCGGCTCGGACTACATCTATCCGCGGGTCCTGGCCGAGGCCATCCGCCGACTCGCCGGGAGCCTCGGGATCGAGATCGTCGGCGACCGTTATGCACCCCTCGGCGAGACCAGGTTCGAATCGATCGTCGACGACATCGGACGCGTGCGACCCGACGTGGTGGTCTGCAATCTCGTCGGCGCCGACTCGACGGCGGCCTTCTACACCCAGTACCACCTCGGCGGATTGACCCCGGACACGATGCCGATCGCGGCGACCGTCACCACCGAGCTGGACCTGGCCCACATGCCGACCGCGGTCAGCGACGGTCACTACATGGTCGCGACCTACTTCGCCGAGCTGTCGTCGCCGGTGAACGACACGTTCCGGCGTGAGCTGGCCGACGTGCGGGGCCAGCGCTGGAGTCACGCCGCCCAGGTCGGGGCGTTCAATGCGGTGCACGCGCTCGCGCTGGCCGCCGAGCAGGCCCGGTCCCTCGACGTCGACGCCCTGTCCCGCGCCCTGATCGGCATCCGCTTCGAGGACAATCCCGAGGGCGCGCCGTTCTACTTCCGCGCCAACCACTACAGCTCGCATCCGTCCTATGTCGGTCGCGCCGCGGGTGGCAGGTACGAGGTGATCGCCGACTTCGCCGCACGCCAGCCCGATCCGTGGTGGTCAGGGAGTCGGCCGCCGGCTCCGGTCCCCCCGTCCGCGGGACGTCTCGCCGACGCATAGGGCCAGGTAGTAGTCGGTGCGATCGACCATCGACTGCAATCCGCGTCCGGTCAGCTTCTCGATGCGCGACAGGCGATATCGCAGCGTGTTGATGTGGATGCCCAGTTCGTTGGCCGTCGCGCCGGAATGGCAGTCGAGCGCGAAGAACGTGCTGAGGGTCGACACGTAGCTCGTGTCCTTCTCCCGGTCATAGGCGAGGACGGGGTCGAGCAACGAACGGCGCAGCTCCGCCGACCGTTCCGGATCACCGGCCAGCAACGTCGCGGCGAGCGGCACCGGAAGAGCGATCGCGGCCGGCGACTCGTCGTCGGCACGGGAGTTGCGCTCGGCCATCTGCCGCGCGTTGATGAGCCCCCTGGTCAGGTCGTCGCTGCTCCGGATGACGTACGAGCTGCCGCCGACGGCGAGCTCGGCATGCCGGGCGACGAAGACGTCGGTGAACACCTGCAGGTGTGCGTCGAAGTCGCGTCCCGCCGGTGGCACCGAGTCCTTCTCCGTGCCGGTCTTGATCAGCGCGTAGGCCACCGAGTCGTGTGCTGCCGCAACGGCTGCCAGCCCGGCGCAGGCACCCAGGTCGTGGAGGGCGTCGACGACCCGCGCCGACGAGGTGTCGCTGTGCGGACCGATGATCACCGCCACCGAGTGGACGCGATCGCCTGGCCCGTAACCGAAGGACCCCACCCACGAGTCCATCGCCGACGACGGGATCCGCGCCTCGATCAGCTCGCGGACGAGGGCTCCCTCCAACGGCCTGCGCATCGTGCGGTTCACCCGCAACAGGTGAGCGTCGGCGTCGGCATCGTTCGCGAGTTTGCGGACCCGGGTCGATTCGAGAGGGCGACGGCGCGGGTTCGAGAGCACCAGCGCCGCACCGGACCTCGGCAGGGTGATGTGCAGGGCCGCCGCGGTTCCGCCGATCGCATGCAGGACGGCGGGCGTCAACGCGGTGGCCTTCCGCAGGAGATCGGCGTCGACGGCCGCCGACGATGCCGTGAGGACCGCGCCGTCGAGGAGTACCGCCCCGCTGATGCCCGAGGTGCGATGGAACGCTCCGAGGGACGCAAGAATCGAGGCTACCGGGCCGGATTCGCCGACGGTGTCGTCGACGACGGCATGCGGCGCGACGATCATCTCGACGTCGCGGAACGTCTTCGTCCTGGGGAGCATGTAGATCGGCACACCGTGGCTCACGCACGCCGACACGAACTCGGCGGACAGATTGTCGTCGTCCGTGTCCACCACCACGGCGGCCGCAGCGCACTGCCGCAGGGCCGCCGCGAACACCTCCGGCGCTCCCGCCGCCGGCCATCCCGTGGACCCCATGTGCACGATGTCGCCCGCGCCGACGTCCGCGGGTTCGATCCGGCCGACCTCGCAGGTGCCGGACACCTCCATGTGTCGCGTCCGCCCGGCGGCCCCCGGGGTGACCGACAGCAGCCCCACGCCGATGACGACGTCGCCCACGGTCGCCATCCCATCGCCTCCTCGCCGTCACCGGTACTCGTCGATTATCGGTGCTCGCAGTCGTTCTCACCACCCGACCGGGCACCATCGTTGTTGTTTCCGTTGTGTGACATCGCGTTTCCGGTCCATGTCGGACACATCCGCGTTACGCGGCGGGATCAACGGTTTGTGCAGGTCGGACGCTCCCGGCCGGCTCGCCGCGTGCGAACGTCCAGCCCTGCGCACCGCACCACTGGCTGCTGAGCCAATTGTTCGACGGCGCCGCGCCGGGTTTCGTGATGAGCGTCCCGAGACCGCTGAGCCACGAGGAAGTACCCATGACGAAAGCCATCAGCCGGACCGACAAGGTCCGCACCGCCGTCGACATCGGTGGGACGTTCACCGACGTCTTCATCCAGCAGTCCGACGGCACGATCGTCACGGCCAAGTATCCGACCCAGAGCAATCCCATCGAGGGCGTGCTGGCCGGTATGGAGCAGGCCGGCGTCGCGTGGGAGAATGTCGAATTCTTCTCGCACGGAACGACAATCGCGACCAACGCGCTCATCACGAGGAAGTTCCCGAAGGTCGCGCTGGTGACGACCGAGGGGTTCCGGGACGTGATCGAGATCCGGCGCGGCGACCGTGAGTCCTGGGACCCGTACCAGGAGGTGGCCCCGCCGGTGGTCCCGCGCCGTCACCGCCTGACCGTTCCCGAACGGATCGGTTACGACGGCACCGTCCTGGAGCCGCTCGACGAGGCCTCCGCACGCGAGGTCGCCCGGGTCCTGCGCCGACGCGAGATCGAGACGGTGGCAGTGTGTTTCGTGAACTCGTTCACCAACCCCGCACACGAGAACCGGATGGCCGAGATCCTCGCCGAGGAACTCCCGGGTGTGTCGATCACCACCTCGAGCGATGTCCTCCCGGAGATCTTCGAATACGAGCGGTTCTCGACGACGGTCGCCAACGCCGCCCTGGTCCCGATCATCGGCCCCTACGCCCGGACGCTCGAGGGCCGACTCGCCGATGCCGGTTACGACAACGACGTCCTGCTGCTCCATTCGGGCGGCGGGGTCATGACGCCGACCATGGCCGAGAAGTACGGCGCCCGCCTGGCCGCCTCCGGCATCGCGGCAGGGGCCATCGCGAGCCGGCACATCGCCCGCACGTGCGGGTTCGAGAACTCGATCGGGTTCGACATGGGCGGGACCTCCACCGACGTCTCGCTCACCGACAACGGCGTGCTGGCGACGACGAACATGTGGAGCGTCGCATTCGGCCATCCGATCTGCTTCCCCAGCATCGAAGTGCTGACCATCGGCGCGGGCGGCGGTTCGATCGCCTGGCTGGACGATGCCGGTTCGCTTCGCAACGGTCCGCAATCCGCGGGGTCCGACCCCGGACCGGCCTGCTACGGCGCGTCCGGGGATCTCGCCACCAACACCGACGCCAACCTGATCCTGGGCACCGTCGGCAAGAAGCTGGCCGGCGGCGTGAAGGAGCTCGACGAGTCGATGGCACGGGTCGCCCTGGAGAAGGTCGCGGCACCACTGGGTCTCGACGTCGAGACGGCGGCCCAGTCGATCATCAAGGTCGCCAACGCCAACATGGCCGACGCGATCCGTCTGATCTCCATCCGCAAGGGCCACGACCCGCGGGACTTCGCGCTGGTCGGTTTCGGTGGAGCCGGACCGCTGCACGCCGCCTATCTCGCCAAGGATCTGGGCATCCCGACCGTCATCATCCCGCCGCACCCGGGGGTCACCTCGGCGATGGGCTGCATGCTGGTCGACATCCAGCACGACATCACCCGGATGTATCTCGCCGACGCCGCGGGCGCCGACCTCGACCATCTGACCGCCACCTTCGCCGAGTTGCAGGAGGAGGGACGGGCGCGTCTGACGGCCGAGCACGTGGACCCCGACGACATGCTCTTCGAGTACTACCTCGACATGCGCTACGAGGGACAGTGGCGGGCGATCGCGGTGCCGGTCTCGATGCCGCTGACGAGCCTGGACGAGGTCGTCGCGACCTTCCACGCGACGCATCTCAAGGAGCACAACTTCGCCGCGGAGGACACCGGTGTCGAGATCTACCGGATCTCGTTGCGCGCCATCGGGCTCACGCCGCGGATGGACGCGGCCCCCGCCGACCTGATCGATCCGGCGACCTTCGCACCGGAACCCCTCGAGGTGCGGGACGTGCTGTTCCCCGACGAAGTCGCCCGGCTGGCCACGCCGGTCTACGACCGCGCCGGACTGCCGCCCGGAGCCGTGCTGACCGGACCGTGCATCGTCGACCAGCTCGATTCGACGACCGTCGTCCCGCCACGGACCTCCGCGCGGGTCGACGAGTGGGGCAACCTCCTGCTCACCGCCGCCGAGTGATCCCCCATCGACTCTGACAGAACAGGAAAACCACACCATGGCAACAACACTCGATCCGGTCACCTTCGAGGTGCTGAAGAACGCCTTCATCAACACCGTCGACCAGATGGCCGAACAGATCCTGCGCACCTGCTACTCGTTCGTCATCTACTCGCGGGACTTCTCCTCGGCCCTCTGCGACACCGAGGGCAACACCGTCATGCAGGGCACCGGCGACATCGCCGCCCACGTCGGAACCCTGCACTACACCGCCAAGGCGGTCATCCGGCAGTTCGAGGGCGACATCCATCCCGGCGACGTCTTCGTGATCAACGACGTCTACGAGGGCGGAAGCCATTTCAACGACACCCGCATCATCCGACCCATCTACTACCAGGGCGAACTCCTGGGTTACGCACAGGCCAACGGACACTGGGCCGACGTCGGCGGTGCCACACCCGGCTCGTTCAACGTCAAAGCACTCGATCACATGGGTGAGGGATTGCGAATCCCGCCGACGCGCCTGTGGAGCAAGGACCAGTTCCTCGAGGACGTCGCCTATCTCATCGCGAAGAACACCCGCAACCCGCGCGACATCATCGGCGACATGCAGGCACAGGCCGAGGCGACCCGGGTCGCCGAGCGCGAGATCCAGCGTCTCTGCGACAAGTACGGAGTCGAGACGATCAAGACGGCGATGGCCGAGGTGCAGGACTACGTCGAGGATCTCACGCGCGCCAAGATCGCCGAACTCCCCGACGGTGTCTGGTACACCGAGGATTACATCGATCAAGACCCGGCCCGCGGTGAGGGACTCATCCCGATCAAGACGCGGATGACCATCTCCGGAGACACCGTCCACTACGATCTCAGCGAGTCGCATGCATCGATCTCGTCGATGCTCAACGCCGGATTCGGTGGTTCGTTCGCCGGCATCGTCGCCGGCACGAAGATGCAATTCCCCGACATCCCACTGAATTCCGGGTTCTACCGGGTCGTGACAGCTGACCTCGGGCCGCTCGGTTCGGTGGTCAACGCCGACTGGCCGTCACCGTGCGCCGGCTTCTGCTCCGGCCCGTTCGAGAAGATCATGAGCTCGGTCTTCGAGATCTGGTCGGACATCCAGCCCGAGCGCGCGATGGCGTGCACGTTCAACCTGGAGTACCTCCTGGTCGGTGGCCGCGATCAACGCGGAGAAGGCAATCCGAACTTCATGTGGTACGACTGGATGATGGGCGGCTGGGGCGCCCGCAACGGTGCCGACGGTTACAACGCGTCCGCCGCCGTTTTCGGAGTCCAGTACGGCACACAGCCTTTCGAGGGGCAGGAGCGCCTGGCGCCGGTTCTCACGTCCTGCCACGACCTGGTACCCGACTCCGGTGGACCCGGCAAGTTCCGGGGCGGCTTGGGGGCGGAGAAGGGCGGAAAGCTCTGGGCCAGTGACAACACCGTCATGTCCTACTGCTGCGATCGGGAACGGTCGGTCACCTGGGGACTGTGGGGCGGTCTCCCGTCGATCCCCCACGGCGTCTGGCTCAACAAGGGCACCGAGAACGAGGAGTACCTCGGCTCGATCTTCGCGGCGGTCCCCGTCAAGTCGGGAGACGAGTTCACCCGGCCGTCGGCCGGTGGTGGCGGCCTCGGCGACCCGCTTCAGCGCGACGTCGACGCCGTGCTGGAGGACGTCATCGACGGTTACGTCTCGATCGCCCGCGCGGAGAAGGACTACGGCGTCGTCATCAAGGAGATCGACCCCGAGATCTTCGCCTACGAGGTCGACCTCGAAGCCACCATCGGTGCGCGCGAATACATCCGGAGCAATCGGCACGCGTGGATGGAGCGCGACCCGGAAGCGGTGTCCGAGGAGTACCGGTCCGGGCTGATCAACGAGATGGACTGTGTCCGTCAGTACGGCGTGATCCTCGACTGGGGCAGCGGTGCGGTGCTGACCAACACGACGCTCCAGTTCCGGCAGATGTTGCAGCGACGCACCGTCATCCACTGGACCGACGACCCGACCATCGATTTCGTCCCGGGCACGCTGACGGTGTCGGAGCCGGCGACCGTCTGAGACTCCCCGCCATCCGGGGAACCGATCTTTCGTACGACACCCAGCGGCGGGTGATGGCATCGACGCCATCCACCCGCCGCTGCTTCGCATCTGACCACTCTCGAAAATTCAAGGAAACCAATGACTCTCGACATCTCGTCCTCCAGGGCGGGCGGAGTTCCGCCCCTGGACGTCACCTACACCGACGATCCCCAGGTCCTGGCACGCGCCGCCGCCGAGGACTACTCCATGCACATCGTGCCCAACTCGTGGCGGACGTCGCGTTCGTCGGTGTCGATGGCCTGGTTCGGACTGATGAGCGCGATGTTCTTCGTCGTCGTCGGCGCCACCGTCTCCCTCTCGGTGGGCGCCACCGACGCCCTCATCGGCATCGGGCTCTCGGTGGTGGCCTATGGCGCCATCAACTCGGTCGCCGCCAAGTTCGCCAACCAGACCGGGACCAGCGTCTCGCTGTTCTCCCGGGTCGTGTTCGGCCGCGCCGGATCCGCCTTCGCCGCAGCCCTGTTCGGGATCACCATCGCGTACTACGTGGTGGCCGAGGGTGCGATCGTCGCATCGGCCCTGCATGCCTACTTCGGCGGTCTCCCGATCGCGTTCTGGGCGTTCGTGGTGGTCGCCTACCAGGCGCCGCTGGCGTGGCGCGGTGTCGCCACCTGGCTCGACCGGCTCAACGGGGTTCTGCTGCCGCTCTACGTCGTCGGACTGGTCGGCTCGGTGGTGTGGGCGATCGCCGAATACGGTTACAGCAACGACTGGCTCACCTATGAGCCGGCGGCCGCGGCCGATCTCGGGGTGCCCGGCTGGTGGTATGCTTTCGTGATCTACATGGGCGTCTGGGTCGTCACCATGATGGCGTGGGACTACGCCCGATTCGGCCGCCCGCAGGATGCCACCTTCAACGCCCGCGTGTCCTTCGGCACCCCGTTCTATGTCGTCACGCTCCTGGTCAATGCGGCTGTCGGGATGTTCCTCGCACAGACCATCACCATCGCCGGACCGCTCTCGGAGGAGTCGGCGATCCTCGGGATCGTCGGCATGATGGGGATCTGGGGTCTGCTGTGGGTGGTCGTCAGCCAGACACGGGTCAACAGCGGCAATTTCTACCTGGCGTCCACCAATTTCCAGAACTTCTTCGCCCGGACCGTCAAGTTCTCGATGCCCCGGACCTTCTGGGTCGGCGTCGTCGCCGTGATCGTCTACCTGATGATGCTGACCAACGTGCTGTCCTGGATCACCACCTCGCTGCAGTACCAGGGTGTCCTCATCGTGGGGTGGGTCGCCATCGCGCTGACACACATCGGCTGGATGCGGCTGCGCAGGATCCCGGCCGATTCGCTGGAGTTCCGTCCGGGTCGCGTCCCGGCGGTGAACCCGGCAGGAGTGGGCGCGTGGGCGGTCGCGTCCGTGATCGGCATCGCACTCGTCCTCTTCGGCGGCACTTTCGGCACCGTGTGGGCGTCACCCATCGCCTTCGTCGTGGCCGGTCTGATCTACGCGGTGGCCCTGGCGTTCCGCCGCGAGGGCTGGTTCACCATGGTGCGCCCCCACGACCCCCGCGACGAGGTCGACGACATGTGGGAGGCACGCATCCGATGCCATCGCTGCGAAGACAGCTACATCGCCTATGAGATGGACCGCGACCCGTCCGCAGGCCATGCGCCTATCTGTCTGGCCTGCGCATCCGACGACCTCGAGTTCCAGCGAGCCGCCGACAAGGAGGCTGCCGGGCGCTAGTTCCGCAAACCCACCACCGTTGGACGAATCCACCACAAGCTGGGGGTGGATTCGTCCATGCGTGGTGGGTCTGCGGTGCCGGATGCCGAGGAGGTGTCGTCGACGGCGCCGATGGTCTCACCCCACCCCGGAATCCGACAGGACGACGCGATAGACGAACGCGGCTTCGGGACCCAGCACCAGTCCGACGAGTTCGATCAGCGTCAGCACGAATCCGCGTCCGTGCGCCGGACCCGTCGTGCCGTCCAGGTGATGGGCGAGTTCGTGCAGTACCACCAGTTCGCGCAGCGCCCAGCGCCCCTCGGCCGCGGACGGGATGGCGATCTCGGCAGCGACCGGCACACCGTCGGATCTGCGCACCCGGGCCGCGTAGTGCGCGGACCGCTGACCGCGCCGCTCGCGAACCGAGACCGGTTGCTGCGCACGTTCGAAGCTCGACCGCACCCCGGGTAACGCGAGCACCCTGCGCACGTAGTCGTCGACGGCATCGATCGAGGCGAACCTCACCTCGGCGGGCAGGGTCACCTCGGTACCGGCGAGCTGCACGGTCCGCGACGAGGACACATTGTCGAAGAGGCGGTGTACGAGGTGTTCGGCCTCGTAGAATCTTGCGCGCCCGGTGTCTCGTTCACTCACGGCATCGCCGATGATGAGAGACCCGGCGCCGGGAGCGAAGCGAGCGGGCCGAAGCTCAACCCGGTGCCGATGGGAGAGTTCATGCGCCGTCCTGATCTCGATGCAGCTCGCGAGCGCGTGATGCGGCTGCCCGGCGCCTCCCTGGTTCTCCGCATCGTCATCGACATCGCACGCGGGAACCTCACCGACCGGTCGATGACCCTGGCCGCGCAGGCCTTCACCTCGATCCTCCCGGTCGTGATCCTCGTGCTCACCCTGCCGGGCACCGACGTCGTCGACGACGCGCTCACCGAACTCGGCATCCCGGTCAGCAGTCTCGACGCGCCCACGATCGACGACCCGACATCGGCCACGACCTTCGGCATCGTCGGTGCGCTGATGACCATCGCCGGCGCCACCTCCCTGTCACGTGCCCTCGGCCGAATGTATGTGTCGATCTGGGACGTCGCCAAACTGCCGTGGCGCAAGTACTGGCGATGGGTCGTCGTCGTCTTCCTGATCCCCGCCGCGGTCACCCTGCAGGGCCTGTCGACCGGAGTGGAGGCCACCTCGCTGTTCGGCATGCACATCGGCGACCGGGGCGTCCTGGGGGTGGGGCTCATCGTCGCCGTGACCCTGCTGATCTGGTCGGCCACGTTCACCGCGATCCCGCGACTCCTCGTCTCGTCGCAGGTTCCGATGAAGCTGCTCGTCCTCAACGGCGTCGGCACCGGCCTTCTCATCACCGTGCTGCTCGCCGGGAGCCGGATCGCCCTGCCGACACTCGCCGCGGGCACGATCCGCAGCTACGGAACCCTCGGCATCGTCTTCGTCGCCATCAGCTGGCTGTTCGTCTTCGCGCTGATCCTGGTGGTCACCGCCATCGTCGTGCACGCCGTGGCGACAGACGAGGGCCGCGTCGGACGCTGGGTGCGCCGGTGGGCGGGCACGCCGACGCCGTTCGTCCCGCACGCGTCCGCGGCCTGGTACGACCGGCCCGCCGGGGGGCCGGCCGAGGACCCGCCCGCACGCATCGAGCCCTAACCTTCCAGAGCGCCTCGGGCGCCGCCGAATTCGCGGTCGGCACCGATCTTCGCCCGGCGTCCCGCGTGGTCGCCGGCCCGGCGGGCGGCCTCCGAGTACCCGGCGGACGCGCTCGACGGACGCCAGGTACCGCGGGCGCTCGACTCCGTCCGGTAGAAATCGGTCACCTCGATCTCCTTGTTGCGCAACGCGACCGCCGTCGAACGGGTCGACTCACCGGAGTCCCGTTCGGCGGCGATGGCCTCCTCGCGCGCCGCATCGCGGGCCTCGGTGAGACGTGTGCCGATGCGTTCGGCGAACGCCGACTGGAAGTTGAGCCGCGCGGTGATCGGTGACAGCGGTTTCTCCTCGATCACCCGCCGGGCACGCCACCCGCTCCCCCGGGTGACGACCCGCGCGAAGGTCTCGCCCTTGTAGGCCCCGGACCGCAGATAGGCGTCGCTGGCCGCGACCATCTGCACGATCAGCGACGTGTAGAGGGCTTCGCAGGCGTCGATGTCGGCTTCGTAGCCGTAGGCGAGGACGAAGGTCGAGTTGCTCGCCACGTCGACGGTCACGTCGTTGGCAGCGGTGATGGCGACGAAGAGTTGCACGTAGGTGCGCAGGCCACGCTTGCCGGGTTCGCCGATCGCGATCTGCCGGCTGATCGGGGTGACCTTCTTGCGCGCAGCGGGATCATGGGCGCGGGCCACGGCCAGGTCGATCGACGATGCCGTCGCGAGCCGCTGGGCGGCCTGCATGAAGGTCTCGGCCTCGTGCTCGTTGTCGGTGTTCTCCGCTTGACGCAGAAGGGCCGAGATCCGGGTGAGCAGCTTGTCGTCGCGCATATGTCTCAGACTATCCAGCGGCCCGTTCGGTTCCATTCGAGCGCGAATTGCCTCGAGACGACGTCTCGGCGAGGCGCAGGAGCAGGGCGCAGGCGGCGAGCAGGACGCCGACCCACAACCCGGCGACGCCCCAGTGCTGTTCGGCGAATCCACCGCACACCGCGCCGAGTACGAACACCGGCCACATCCAGAACACCGCGACCCACGCCCACGGCCGCTCGGTGCCCAGCGACGCGACCAGTTCGTGCGCGGATCGCACCAGCGTCCCGGTGACATAGGTCAGTCCGCCCTGCACCGTCGACGTGTGCGACAGCGCCGAGTTGATCGCACCGGTGGCCACCGCGACGACGATCATCCCGGCGGTGGGCGACGCGGTGAGAGCGACGACGGTGCCGGCGAGAAGCGCGACGGTCACCGCGACCAGAATCCAGACCGGCGAGCGCGTGCCGCCCCAGCGACTGATCGCCGCTCCGCTCACGGCACCCCCGAAGAACGCGACGACGAGTCCGGCGACGAGCGCGATCGTCGACCACCGGCCCGCCGCCACCGAGGCACCCATGATGGTGGAGTTGCCCGACATGAAGGCGACGAAGCTGCCCTTGAGCACGAAGAACGCGATGGCGTCGATCAGTCCGGCCACGAACAGCAGCGCGGCCGCGATCGCGATGTCCGGGTGTGTGCTGCTCAGATACCTGTCGAGTCGGGCCGCCATGGGCACGAATCTAACGCCTGACTGCCCCCTGGCCTGCGCACGACGACTGTGACGTCGTCAGCCGCTGGTCGCGCTCAGCGCTTCTCGCAGGCGATGCCGTCCTTGTCGCGATCGGATTCGGAGTTCGCGTTGTACAGGTCGTCGTCGACGGTGAACGTGGTGACCGGGGTACCCGACGTCGAGTCGACGGCGCCCGTCCGGCCGACACCATGCGGATAATCGGCGTTGAGTTCCGAGCAGTTGGCGTAGTCGGTGGCCGCCGAGGCGGGCGCCGACACCATCAGCGGGGCGACCGTCAGGGACGCCGCGGCCAGGAACCCGAGGACCATCTTTCGCGAGCAACGCATGGTGCTTGACCTTCTTCTGTGTGTCCCCCGACACCTCATCGTGACGAGCTGACAGTACGGGGTCGGGTCGTCGAACAGTGCCCGCATCGCGAAGATTGGTCCGGCCGACGGACACGGCCGGCCACCGGACGTGAGTGCACCGCGTGGCCGCGCAACCCTGTCATCCGACAACGGGTGTTGGTACAGTCCGCCCAGGCCACACATCGACCAGCGGGGGAACGATGATCAGGAGCGACGTCGAGTTCGATTCGTCCGGCACGACGTGCCGGGCGTGGTGGTACCGGCCCGAGGGAACCACACCGGCCCCGGTCATCGTCATGGCGCACGGTCTCGGAGCGGTCCGGCGGATGCGTCTGGACGCGTTCGCCGAGCGCTTCACCGCCGCGGGATACTCGTGCCTGGTGTTCGACTACCGCCACTTCGGTGACAGCGACGGCGAACCGCGACAGCTGCTGTCCATCCGCCGCCAGCTCGACGACTGGGCCGCGGCGATCGCCTTCGCGCGAACCCTACGCGGCGTCGACACCGCACGAATAGTGCTGTGGGGCACCTCCTTCGGCGGCGGACACGTCCTCGTCGCGGGCGAACGCGACGGCCGGGTGGCCGCAGTGATCTCGCAGTGCCCGTTCACCAGCGGAATCGCGTCCACCGCCGCCCTGGGGGTGGTGTCCGGCGCGAAGGTGACGGCTCGGGCCCTCGCGGATCTGGCGGGATCGGCACTGGGCCGTCCGCCGGTCACGGTCGGCCTCGCCGGCGCGCCCGGCTCGGCCGCCCTGATGACGGCGTCCGACGCGGTGTCGGGATACCTGCCGCTGGTGCCCGATGACCTGGAGTTCGTCAACGAGGTCGCCGCCCGGGTCGGTCTCGCCATCCCGTTGCACACTCCGGGACGGGCGTTGCGAAAACTGGCCAGTCCGACACTCGTGTGCATCTGCGACGAGGACTCGGTGGCACCGGCCGGACCGACCGCCCGCCATGCCCGCCGGGCACCGGCGGCACGGGTGATCCGGTATCCCGCCGGGCATTTCGACATCTACGTCGGCGCCGACTTCGAGCGGGTGGTCGCCGATCAGCTCGACTTCTTACGCGCAACCGTCCCCGCATAGCCTCGCGACCGAGTCACAGCCCGAACCGCGCCTGCATCCCCCGCAGGGTCGTCGCCGACGCGACCAGGCCCGCTCGCTCCGAGTCCGACAGCGGGACGTCGAGTCGGGTCTGCGCGCCGCCGCGGTCGACGACGGTCGGCAGTGAGAGACACACTCCGTCGAGGCCCTCGATGCCGTCGGCCCGCGTCGACACCGGCAACACCCGGTGCTCGTTGGTCAGGATCGCCTCGACGATGCGCGTCGACGCCAGACCGATCGCATAGTTCGTGGCCCCCTTGCCCTCGATGATGGTGTAGGCGGCATGCACGACCTCGTGATGGATACGTTCGCGCGCAACGGCATCCAGCGCCGGCCGGCCGGGCAGCGGTGTCCACGAGGTCAGCGGCACCCCACCGATCGTCGCCGAACTCCACAGCGGGATCTCGGTGTCGCCGTGCTCGCCGGCGATGTAGGAGTGCACGCTCTGCACCGCGACGCCGCAATGGTGCGCGATCAGGAACCGAAGCCGGGACGAGTCGAGCACCGTGCCCGAGCCGAAGACCCGGCTGGGCGACAGTCCGCTGATCTGCTGGGCGGCGTAGGTGACGATGTCGACCGGATTGGTGACCATCAGGTAGATCGCATTCGGGGCGACCTCCAGGACCCCCGGGAGAATGGCGCGTGTCAGACCGATTGTGGCCTCTGCCAATTCGAGTCGCGACTGACCGGGCTTCTGCTTGGCACCGGCGGTGAAGACGACGACGTCGGCATCCGCGCACACCGACACGTCGTCGGACCCGGTGATGTCGGCACGCGGGACGAACTCGAGCCCGTGGGACATGTCGAGCACCTCGGCGGTCACCTTGGCGGCGTCGATGTCGAGGAGCGCGATGGTCCGCGCGACGCCCCGGATGAGTGATGAGTAGGCGATCGCGGTGCCCACCGCACCCGCCCCGATGATGGCCAGCTTCGTGTCTCGTACGTCCATCGGTTCACCGTTTCCGCGTCGGGTTCATCGATCGTCGGCACCCAGCCTAGGTGTTCTCCGGTTCGCTGTCCGGGCACCGCCGGCCGACCGCCCATCGATCCGGGGAACCGTGTTGATAGCCTCAGCGGCGAGAACGGTCACACCCGCACACGTGGGTGTCAGGGAACCCGGTGCGAATCCGGGACTGGCGCGCAGCGGTATGGGGGACGGAACCGGCACACAGCCACTGGGGCGACCCGGGAAGGCGCCGGCTCCGGACGAACCCGAGTCCGAATACCGGCCGCTCTCGCTCGAGTCCACCGTGTATCTCGCGCACAGATACCCAGACCGTAAGGCAGTACAGTCCGTGTCCCGTCGTACCGACGGCACGACCGAGATCGCCACCGCTCCGCCGGTCCGGCGACTCCCGTCGACGCCGCTAGCCGCTGTCCTGTTCGTCCTCACCCTCCTCAGCATCGCCCTGGCCACCGCCTTCGGCGCCGAGACCATCCCCGTCGGCGACGTCTGGCACACCGTCGCCGGCCGCCTGACCGGCGCCGAGACCGATTCCGCGCACGCGGTGATCATCTGGGACCTCCGGTTGCCGCGGTCGGTCCTGGCCGCCCTCGTCGGCGCCGGGCTCGCCCTGGCCGGCGCACTCATGCAGGCACTGGTCCGCAATCCCCTCGCCGAGCCGTACCTGCTGGGCGTGTCCGCCGGCGCGGCGGTCGGGGCCACCGCCGTCATGACGCTCGGCGTACTGGCCGGCCTCGGGGTGTGGGCACTCTCCGGCGGAGCGCTCCTCGGCGCGCTCGCGGCGACCGTCACGGTGTACCTGGTCGCTCGCGCCCAGGGCGGGTTGACCGCGCTGCGACTCATCCTGTCCGGGGTCGTGTTGTCGTCGGCGTTCATGGCGTTGTCGTCGCTGCTCGTGTTCACCGCCGCGGATCCCCACGCCGCCGACAACGTGATGTTCTGGATGCTCGGCAGCGTCGCCGGGGCCACCTGGGCGAAGGTGCAGATCGCCGGGGTGGTCGTGCTGGTCACGGTCGCGGCGATGCTCGCCATCCACTCCTGGCTCGACGCCTACGCGGCCGGCACGGACACCGCGACATCGCTGGGCGTGCCGGTTCGCGCGATGCGCAACGCGCTGTTCGGAATCCAGGGCGTCCTGGTGGGCGTCCTCGTCGCGGTGGCGGGCGGAATCGGCTTCGTCGGTCTGATCGTCCCGCACGCCGCCAGACTCCTCGTCGGTGCCACCCACCGTGCGATGCTGCCGGTGGCGGTCTGCGGTGGCGCCCTGTTCCTGGTGTGGGTCGATGTCATCTCGCGGGTGGCCGCCGCGCCCCGCGAGATGCCGCTCGGCATCGTGACCGGGTTGATCGGCGCGCCGATCTTCCTGTTCCTCATGGGCCGTCGCCAGTATGTGTTCGGCGGCGGCTCATGACGAACCCCGCACGAACCCGCTCGATGGCGTTGCGCGCGAACGCACTCGCGTGCCGGCGAGGCGGCCGCGTCATCGTGCGCGACGTCGATCTCGAGGTCCCGGCGGGTACCCGACTGGCCATCGTCGGCCCCAACGGCTCCGGCAAGACCACCCTGTTGCGCACGCTCTGCGGTCTCGAACGTCCGACCGCCGGCACGATCCACGTGGGCGGTGACGATCTGCACCGACTCCCGTCGCGGCAGCGGGCCCGCTCGATAGCGATGGTGGGCCAGGAGGAACAGCCCTCGGCGGAACTGACCGTCGCCGAGGCGGTCGGCCTGGGCCGGACCCCGTACCGGTCGGCCTGGTCCACCGGGAGCTCCGACGACTCGACGGTGGTCGGCGCGGTGCTGGCGCAGGTCGGCCTCGACGGCTGGGGTGCCCGCTCGTGCACCCAACTGTCCGGTGGCGAGCGGCACCGCGTCGTCCTCGCCCGTGCACTCGCACAGCAGACCCCGATCCTGGTGCTCGACGAGCCCACCAATCATCTGGACGCCGCCTGGCGCCTGCGGCTGATGGAGATCCTCGACGAACTCGACGCCACCGTGCTGGCGGCGATGCACGACCTCGACCTCGTCCTGCGTCACTTCGATTGCGTCGCAGTGGTGTCCGACGGCGGCGTGGTCGCCCAGGGCCGACCCGTCGAGGTGCTGACACCGGATCTGCTGGCGACCGTCTTCGAGGTGTCCGGAACCGTTGTCACCCACCCGGCGACGGGCCGGCCACACCTGCTGCTCGACACCCCGACCTCAGCTGCCCCCAGAGCTGTGACAACAGACACCCCATGAGAGGAAATCCCTTGAGTACGCACACCTCCCGAGTCCATCCGAGCGCCGCGATCATCGTCGCCGCAATGACGCTGGGCGCAGCCACCGCCTGCGGAACCGACAGCACCCGGGCGTCGGAGAACACTGTGACCGTGACCAATTGCGGGGCCGAGGTCTCCTTCCCCCAACCCCTCGACCGGTTGTTCGTCAACGACGGCGGAATGATCGCGATCGCCCTGGCGGCGGGCGCCCGGGACACCATGGTGGCGGTCAGTGCACTCGCACGGGACAAGGACGTCCTCCGGCTCGAGTACGGACCCCAGGTGGACTCGCTGAACGAGGTCGCCTCCGAGCGCCCCACACTCGAGAACATCGTCGCCGCGAAACCCCAGGTGCTCTATGCCGGATACAACTACGGGATGAGCGAGTCCCGCGGGATCACACCCGAGATCCTCGCCTCCCACGGCATCGACGTCTACCAGCTGTCCGAGGCATGCCGGCAGGTCGAGGGTGAGGCGCAGCGCGGCACCATGGATCCGTGGGTCGCGCTCGACACCGACCTGCGCAACATCGGCACCATCACCGGCAACCCGGACCAGGGCGCCGCCGCGGCCGACGAGGTGGCCGATCGCCTCGAGAAGCTCCGTGCCGCTCCGCAACCCACCGACAAGCCCACGGTGTTCGTCTTCGACAGCGTCTCCGACACCATCTTCTCCTCCGGGTCCTACGGCGGACCGCAGGGCATCATCGACGCCGCAGGTGCCCGCAATGCGACCGAGGACATCGAGGACACCTGGACCGCCGTCAGCTGGGAACGCCTCACCACCGCGGACCCCGATGTCATCGTCTTCGTGGACTATCCCGGCCAGTCGGTCGAGGAGAAGATCGACGCCCTGCGGTCGAACCCGGCCGGCCGCAACCTCACCGCGGTGCGCGAGAACCGGTTCGTGAACCTGCCGTACGCGATGTGGGTGTCGAGCCCGCTGAACATCGACGCCGCCGAGATCATGCGCAACGTCCTCGAGAACCACGGCCTGGCACCGGAATCCGGAATCGTCCCGTCGCTCGACGTCGCGCAACTGGATCTGGGCGGGAACAACTGGCTGGACTGATGCCGCAGGACGTCCCGTAGGGCACGTAGGGCGGCGGCGATTGCCGTGCCGCCGCCCCACGGAGAGTTCAATACACCCCTACCACGAGGCACCGACAAGTTTTCGACGTCGAATAGCTCTGCACAACAACAGTTTTCGCTTGCACTGCGCCCGAGTTGGTGTACACTCGAACGTACATTCGCAGCAACGGTTCTCCGGGGGGGTCGCCATGTCTGACGAACAAGCCATGCCGCAACCGCGTGCCGTCGAGTTGATGGCCGAGTTGCACGCGATCGTCGACGAGTTGCAGACCGCGGACCTGTCGCCATGTACCGACGCCGAGTTGACTGACGTGGCAGCCGATACCGAACGTGCCATCGCACGGTTGACCGTCGCCGGTGACCGGCAGATCGACCAGGTCGAGGCCCGCGACCTGCCCCGCAAGGCCGGCTGCCGAACCCTCACGCAATTCATGACCCATCGGCTGCGGGTGTCGAACCCGATGCGTCGCCGTAAGCAGATGGACGCCACCGCCCACCGCACCAGCCTCGGCGGCGAAGTGCTCTCGCCCGAACACCCCTGCCTCGCCGAGGCTTTCGCGCAAGGCTCGGTCGGTACCGCGCACGTCCAGGCCGCCTTGGATGTCCTCGACCGCATCCCCGGCACCATCGACCACGATGTCAAGGTCGCCGCCGAACGACAGATGGCCGAAATCGCGGTCGACCACACGCCTGCCGACATCACCCAGCTGGGTGCGCGTCTGCTCGCCCACCTCGACCCCGACGGCACACTGTCCGACGACACGGACCGGAAACGACGCCGCGGCCTGTGGATCGGACGCCAACGAGCCGACGGCACCGCCAAGATCTCCGGCACCCTCACTCCAGCACTCGTCGCCCGGCTCACGATGATGTCCGCCGTCTGGGGCAAACCCGGACTCAACAACCCCGACGACCCCGCCTCACCCCAGGGTCCGGCCGGCACCGCCGACCCCGACGCCCTGGCCGCCGCAGCCGACCGCGACCAACGCACCCCCGCCCAGACCACTCACGACGCGCTCGACGCCGCACTGGCCGCGGGTTTCGCCGACGGGACTCTCGGGACATCGCACCGCGGGCTGCCCGTGCAACTGATCATCAAAGCCGACCTCGGTGACCTGATCCGTGAAGCCGGGCTCGCCACCACCGCGACCGGAACCCTGCTGCCCATCCCCGACCTCATCGGGATGGCCGGCGAGATCCAGCCGTGGCTGGCGATCTTCAAAGACTCGACCGCCGTACCGCTGTATTTCGGGCGCGGCAAACGGCTCGCGACCCGCGAACAACGTCTCGTCTCCTTCGCGCGCCCCGACGGCGAAGTGTGCTCGGCACCCGGCTGCGACCAGCCCGCCACCCACGTCGAACTCCACCACGCCCACAAGGATTGGGCCCAGGGCGGACTCACCGACATCGACGACCTCGCGCCTGCCTGCCCTCGTCACAACCGGATGGTCGGCGACCAACCCGGCCAGTACAGCACCCGGATCGAACGCTCCGGGCCCGACGAAGGCCGCTGCGCCTGGCGATTGAACGCCGAACCCGGCGCACCGCCCAACCCCGAACACCTCAACCGCCGACCCGACATACCCCGGCGACTCGCACAACACCTGAACACCGTGCGCGACGAGATCCACGGACCGACCACCCGAGGGTTTCGCAGGCTCGGTCGCCGGACCCTTCGTGACGCGCCCTCCGCAAGCTCCGGGCGCTCCTCAGGGAGCAAGGGGCCCGGCGACCAGTCACGCCCAGACGCCGTCGGCTACGGCGACCGCGGCCGGCGTCTCGAACTCGCCTACCGGGAACTCGTCCATCCGCTATCACCGCCGGAGCACTTCACCATTCAATCCCTGACCCCAGTCGAGGCAGCACTCGCACGCATACTCACCGACCACATGTGATTGCACACAAAACGAGGGGCCCGGCATCGAAATGCCGGGCCCCTCGTGGGTGTCAGTGCGCCTGATGCGAGATCAGGCCTGCGGTGCCTCCGCGAAGTTGCGGGTGACCGCCGGGTCGACCGGGATGCCCGGGCCCGTGGTGGTCGAGACGGTGACCTTCTTGATGTAGCGGCCCTTGGCAGCCGACGGCTTGGCGCGCATGATCTCGTCGAACGCGGCGCCGTAGTTCTCGGCCAGCTTGGCCGGGTCGAACGACGCCTTGCCGATGACGAAGTGCAGGTTCGCAGCCTTGTCGACGCGGAAGTTGATCTTGCCGCCCTTGATGTCGTTGACGGCCTTGGTGACGTCAGCGGTCACGGTGCCCGTCTTCGGGTTCGGCATCAGGCCGCGGGGTCCGAGGACACGCGCGATACGGCCGACCTTGGCCATCTGGTCCGGGGTGGCGATCGCGGCGTCGAAGTCCAGCCAACCGCCCTGGATGCGCTCGATCAGATCCTCGGCGCCGACCTCGTCGGCACCGGCGGCGACGGCCTCGGCGGCCTTGTCGCCGACGGCGAACACGATCACGCGGGCAGTCTTACCCGTGCCGTGCGGCAGATTGACGGTGCCTCGAACCATCTGGTCTGCCTTACGGGGGTCGACGCCCAAGCGGATCGCGACCTCGACGGTGGCGTCGGTGTTCTTCGACGACGTGTCCTTGGCCAGCTCGACAGCCTCCAGCGGGCTGTAGAGCTTGCTCTTGTCGACCTTCTCGGCCGCGGCCGCGTAGGCCTTGCTCTTCTTGCTCATTGCTCTGTTCCTTCTCCGCCGTCAGTCAGCGGGGTGTGTGGTGCGGGCCGAGCCGGCCCTCCCACGGGATGTTCGTTGGTGGAGGTCAGCCCTCGACGGTGATACCCATGGACCGAGCAGTACCGGCGATGATCTTCGCGGCCTGGTCGATGTCATTGGCATTGAGGTCTTCGGCCTTGGTCTTGGCGATCTCACGGACCTGGTCCATGCTCACCTTGCCGACCTTGTTGGTGTGGGGCTCGCCGGAGCCCTTCTGCAGGCCGGCGGCCTTGAGCAGGAGCTTCGCAGCCGGCGGGGTCTTCAACTTGAAGTCGAAGGAGCGATCTTCGTACACGAAGATCTCGACCGGGATGACGTTGCCGCGCTGCGACTCGGTCGCCGCGTTGTACGCCTTGCAGAACTCCATGATGTTCACGCCGTGCTGACCGAGCGCCGGACCCACGGGCGGGGCCGGGTTGGCCTGGCCTGCCGAGATCTGGAGCTTGATGATCCCGGCGAGCTTCTTCTTCTTGGGAGGCATCTTCTGTTCCTTGCTTGTTTCCTTGCGAATTCACGCCCGCTGGAGACGTGAAAGTCTGTGTGTGTGTCGCCTGCTCCTCCTCGGAGTAGCGACCTAGATCTTCTCGACCTGGTTGAACCCGAGCTCGACCGGCGTCTCGCGACCGAAGATCGACACGAGCACCTTGACCTTGCGCTGCTCGGCGTTGACCTCGCTGATCGACGCCGGAAGCGTGGCGAACGGGCCGTCCATGACGGTGACCGACTCGCCGACCTCGAAGTCGACCTCGATGACGTTCGAGGCTGCTGCCGCTGCGGCCTCGACCCCGTCGGCCGCGGACCCGCGCGATGCGGCGGGCTTCTTGGCCTCGGTGCGCGGCATCAGGAACTGCAGCACCTCGTTGAGCGAGAGCGGCGACGGCTTGCTGGTCATCCCGACGAAACCGGTGACACCCGGCGTGTTGCGCACGGCTCCCCACGACTCGTCGTTGAGTTCCATGCGGACCAGGATGTAGCCCGGCAGCACCTTGCGGTTGACCTTCTTGGGCTGACCGTTCTTGATCTCGGTGACCTCTTCGGTCGGCACCTCGACCTGGAAGATGTAGTCGCCGACGTCGAGGTTCTGCACGCGGGTCTCGAGGTTGGCCTTCACCTTGTTCTCGTAACCGGCGTAGCTGTGGATCACGTACCAGTCGCCGGGTGCGCGCCGGAGCTGCTTGCGCAGTTCCTCGACCGGATCGACCTCTTCGGCCGGGGCCTCGGTGGCGTCCGCCGCCTCACCGGCGTCGGCGGCGTCCTCGGAGACCGTGTCCTCGGCCGCGGCCTCGTCACCCTCGACGATCGCGTCGTCGGCAGCCGCGTCACCCTCGGTGTCCACCGCGTCGGTCACGTCCGCGTCGACATCGGCTGCGTCGACAGCGGCATCGGCCACGTCGACGGAATCGGTCGAGGCGAGTTCGTTCTCCGGGGTGCTCACAGCAGCCCACGCTCCTTATGGTTCATCTGGCGGTCGTACTCCTCGTCGCCGGCCGAGCCCACCGCGTGGGTCAGCCGAACAACCAGAGGACTCCCTTGGCGAAGGCGAGATCGAGGCCGGAGATGAATGCGGTCATCACGATGACGAACACGAGCACGACGATCGTGTAGACGATCATCTCGCGCCGCGTAGGCCAGATGACCTTCTTCAGCTCGGCGACGACCTGCGTGAGGAAGAGCCAGATCTTGACGATCGGATTCCGGCTCTCCCCGGCAGACGCCTTCTTCTTGGTCTTGCGTTCCTTGACGGCGACCGACCCCGATCCGGAGTCGGTGTCACCGTCGGTTGCACCCGCCGACGAGCGACGCCCGCGAGCAGAGCGTTTACCGGACGGACGCAGCTCCTTGGCGTTCCCGGTCGACGTCGTGTCGTCCGTTCCCGCGTCGGTGGCCTCGTCGCGACCGTCGAGCTCAGCCGCGGCCGAATCGGCCGCAGAACCTTCTGCGGCGTCTTTGGCGCGGGCGGCCCGGTCTCGCTTGCTCAACTTCGCGGTCCTCTCGTCAGCGTGTGCCCTTCACCAGGGCAGGGGCGACAGGACTTGAACCTGCAACCTGCGGTTTTGGAGACCGCTGCTCTGCCAATTGAGCTACGCCCCTTTGCGACGCCCCCACCGGGGTGGTCGGCGTTGCCGTCCTTCTCGATCCGGTCTCGCGACCCACCGGCGATTCGTCGCCGACAAAACCAACGCGCCACCCTATGGGTAGCGCGCAAGTCTGAATCAATCAGACACTTCAGTGTAGATCACCGGGGCGGTGGACCCAAAACGGGCTTGCCTCCGCTCCCCCGACGACCGTACACGTCGTCCGTCGGCTCGCCCCCCATCGCGACCGCCGTCGGTTCCCAGACGTAGTGCGTCGTAGCGCCGGGCGCAACGTTGTGCGACATCTACCGGGCGACCGCGATCGCAGCCGATCAATTGAACTGGATGACGGCCTGGGCGCGACCGAAGATGCGGCGATCGCCCTGCTTGGCGGTGATCGCGATGGTGCCGCGGCGGGTCGCGGGATCGAGCGACTTCACCTTGCCGGTGAAGTCGACGGCCGCGCTGTCGTCGGCGGGAACGTACACCGGGCTGGTGAAGCGCACGTTGTACTCGCAGAAGGCGGCCGGGTCACCGATGAACTCGGAGACGAAGCTCGCGCCGAGCCCCATCGTCTGCATGCCATGGGCGACCACGTCGTCCATCCCGGCCGCGTTCACCACATGGTCGGAGAAGTGGATCGGGTTGGGGTCGCCGGCGACGCCCGCATAGTTCGCGAGGTTCCCGCGCGTCAGCAGGTAGCGCTTGGGCGTCAGTTCCTGACCCACGGTGAGGGTGTCGAAGTCGATGGCACCGAAGGCACCGGGCGACTGCGTCGGGTCGGGCAGGGCATAGCGACCCGCCTTCGGCTCGACGGTGTGTCCCGATTCGCCGAGGGCGTCGACCTTGATCATCACGTGATCGAGGGAGGCCTCGAGCTCCGGGTCGACATCCATGCCGGGACGCGCGGCCAGCGACGTCCAGGTGGTCATGACGGGCTCGTCGTGCTGGTTCCAGATGACATTCTTGGTGACCATCAGGTCGATCATCTCGGGGCTGCTGACGTGACGGAACGACTCGAGGGAGACGTCGCAGATCAAGCGGTCGCCGACCTTCATCGGCTGGTGGTACACCAGGCGCTGATCGGTCTGCATGATCTGCCACATGTCGTAGCCGGTGATCACGTCTTCGAAGAGCTTGCGCTGGGCGATGATCCCGAGCACGGACACGTAGGTGGGCGCGGCGATCAGGCGGTCGTGGCCGAAGGCCCGCGCGCCCTCCTCGCTCCAGTGCGTGGGGTGCGCGTCCTGCACGGCCATCGCGTGCTTACGGATCTCCTCGCGGCCGATCTCGTAGTAGTCGTCGACGGTGTAGTGGAAGCCGACGAGGCTCTGGGTGTGGGCGGCGATCTGCTCGGGGGTCGGCTTCGCACCACCGTTCGATGCCTCGTCCGCACGATCCCGGATCTCGGCTCCGCTTACCTGTGACATTGAGCACTACTCCCTTCGGGCCCACCACAGCAAGACGGGCCGCCTCGAAGAGAGGCAGCCCGCTGCTGGATGTACTTCGGAATGGCCGACGACAGCGTCAGCGCGATTCCTTGTGCGCCTGATGCTTGCCGCAGTTCGGGCAGAACTTCTTGATCTCGAGGCGATCGGGATCGTTGCGGCGGTTCTTCTTCGTGATGTAGTTACGGTGCTTGCACACCTCGCAGGCCAAGGTGATCTTGGGGCGAACATCTGTTGAGGAGGCCACTTGATTGCCTTCTTTCGGGTGGTACGTGGTCGGGTTCGGAAGTTCCCTCAGGGCTTGCGACCCTTGCGCTCGGTTCCGGTCGGACCCGATGTGTAGCGGTGGAGGGACTCGATCCCTCGACCTCACGATTATGAGTCGTGCGCTCTAACCAGCTGAGCTACACCGCCCCGCGGACTTCTCGTCCAGCGAGCCCCCTGACGGAATCGAACCGTCGACCTTTTCCTTACCATGGAAACGCTCTGCCGACTGAGCTAAGGGGGCGTGCCCCGGGCTGTTGAGCCCGAGAGCCTTAACGAGGTTACACACTCGCGTCTGCACTAGACAAATCGCTGGTCGGAGACCGTCTGACGTGCAGTTTCGCGAAGATGGACCACGCTGTGGCAGGTATAGGATTCGAACCTATGTAGCTTGCGCGACGGATTTACAATCCGCTCCCTTTGGCCGCTCGGGCAACCTGCCGTGCCGCTCTCCCAGGCCGTCGCGACAGCCGTTCGAACAACGCCGTGAAGAATACAACGAACACCACGTCCACGCGCAAACCGGCTGGTCAACCGGACTCCCATGGCCATGACATACCCTGTCGGACATGGCTGATTCATCGTTCGACGTGGTGAGCAAGATCGACCGCCAGGAGGTCGACAACGCCCTCAACCAGGCTGCCAAGGAGTTGTCGCAGCGGTACGACTTCCGCGGCACCAACACCGGCATCGAGTGGTCCGGCGAGGAGAACATCGTGATCACCTCCGACGCCGAGGAGCGCGCGCAGGCGGGCCTCGAGGTGTTCAAGGAGAAGCTGATCCGCCGCGACATCTCCCTCAAGGCGTTCGACGCCGGCGAGGTCGTCGGCTCGGGCAAGACCTTCAAGATCACCGGCACGCTCGTGCAGGGCATCGACTCCGACCACGCCAAGAAGATCTCCAAGAAGATCCGTGACGAGGGCCCCAAGGGCGTCAAGGCACAGATCCAGGGCGACGAGCTGCGCGTGTCGAGCAAGAAGCGCGACGATCTGCAGGCCGTCATCGCGCTGCTCAAGGGCGAGGACTTCGGCATCGCCCTGCAGTTCGTCAACTACCGCTGATCCGCCCCGGCGCCCGATCCGGAGTCCGTACGTGGAAACCCAGACGGGTGCTGCGTCGTTTGACTGGATGAGGGCGCCAGCACTCCTCGGCCGGCAGCGGGTTCACCCGCACGCCGCCGAGGGGCCCGAGACCCGCGGCGCCGGACAGACGAGGAACCGATGCATTTCAACGGCTTGAAGACGGCGGCTCTGCTGGGCCTGATGTCGGCGATCATCGTCGGCATCGGCGCGCTGTTCCAGAGCCCGCTGATCCTGTGGGGATCGGTGGTCGTCGCCGTCGGCATGAATGCCTACGTCTACTTCAACAGCGCCAAGATGTCGCTGAAGGCGATGCACGCGCAGCCGGTCACCGAACTGCAGGCGCCGGTCATGTACCGGATCGTGCGTGAGCTGGCGACGACGGCGCACCAGCCGATGCCCGCCCTCTACATCTCCCCCACGGAGTCACCCAACGCGTTCGCCACGGGTCGCAACCCCAAGAACGCCGCGGTGTGCTGCACCACCGGCATCCTGCACCTGCTCGACGAGCGCGAGTTGCGCGCCGTGCTGGGTCACGAGCTGTCGCACGTGTACAACCGCGACATCCTCATCAGCTCGGTCGCCGGTGCGATGGCGGCGGTCATCAGCGGCCTCGCCAACTTCGCGATGTTCATGGGCGCCTTCGGCGGCCGCGACAACGCCCCCAACCCGCTGGCCATGCTGCTGATCGCCCTCCTGGGGCCGATCGCGGCCACTCTGGTGAAGCTGGCGGTCTCCCGGTCGCGGGAGTTCCAGGCCGATCAATCCGGTGCGGAACTCACCGGGGACCCGCTCGCACTGGCGTCGGCGCTGGCGAAGATCTCCGGGGGCGTCCAGGCCGCGCCGTTGCCGCCGCAGCCCGACATCGCGGCTCAGTCTCATCTGATGATCGAGAGCCCGTTCCGCGCCACCGACCGGATGGCGCGGATGTTCGCCACACACCCGCCGACCGCCGAACGCATCCGCCGGTTGCAGGAGATGGCTCGCGACGGCCGCTCCGCCGGGTGAGCCGGTTCCCTACCGGTTGAGCGACTTGCCTGCCGGTTGAGCGAAGTCGAAACCCCTCAGCCGACGCGTTCGATCGTGTAGTCCACCAACGACGCCAGCGCGCGGTGGGCCGGCGACTCGGGCAGTTCGGCCAGCATCGCGTGCGCCTCGTCGGCGAACTCCTGTAGCTTCGCCCGCGCGGCGGTCATACCGGCCGATGAGCCCAGCAGTTCGATCGCCTCGGCGACCTCGGCGTCGTCGGTGAGCGGCCGGGCGGTGCCGTCGGCGGCGACGAGCAGTTCGCGCAACCGGGCCGACGTCGCGTCGTCTCCGGCGACGGCGTACAGCACCGGCAGCGTGTGCACGCCTTCGCGCAGGTCGGTACCGGGGGTCTTGCCCGACTCCACCGACACCGAGCTGATGTCGATGATGTCGTCGGACACCTGGAAGGCGACGCCGACGATGTCGCCGATGCGCGAGAGCCGCTCGATGTCATCGGGCGTGGCCCCGGACGCCATCGCACCGAAGCGGGCGGCGGCGGCGATCAGCGAGCCGGTCTTCTCCCAGACGACCTGCAGGTAGTGGTCGATGGGGTCGGCGCCGGGCTTGACCCCCACCGTCTCGCGCATCTGGCCGGTGACGAGTTCGGCGAAGGTCTCGGCGATGATGCGCACCGCCTCGGGACCCAGTGTCGAGACGAGGCGCGAGGCGCGTGCGAACAGGAAGTCGCCGGAGAGGATGGCCACGCTGTTGGTCCAGCGTGCGTTGGCGCTCGCCGCACCGCGCCGCATGGCGGCCTCGTCCATCACGTCGTCGTGGTAGAGGGTGGCGAGGTGGATCATCTCCACCACCGTCGCGGACGTGATGACGTCGTCGGACCCCGGGCGCGGACCGAACTGGGCGGCCAGGATCGCGAACATCGGCCGGAATCGCTTCCCTCCGGCCTTCGCGAGGTGGGTCGCCGCCTCGGTCATGACCTCGTCACCCGACGAGAGTTCGGCGAGCAGCAGATCCTCGACCCGCTGCAGCGACGAGCGCACCGTATCGGCGAACTCATCCGACACCAGGTCAACCCCGGCGAATGTGGACTTCACGGAAACGCGGCCCCATCTCGTCTGATCCGGCAAATACTCGACGGCGGACACGCGACTGCCGCGTAGACCCCACCTGCTGCGAGCCTAGCCCGTCGGGGGTCCGGACATACTGGTCGGGTGAGCACGGACACGACGCCTACTTTCCCCGATTCCGCCGACGTCCTCGTCGTCGGCGCCGGACCGGGTGGATCGGCGGCGGCCGCCCACGCCGTCGCCGCCGGCCGGGACGTGGTCCTCGCCGACGCCGCGGTGTTCCCGCGCGACAAGACCTGTGGCGACGGACTCACGCCGCGCGCCGTCGCCGAACTCGACGCCCTCGGACTGGACTCGCTGCTCGCCGACCGTCCGCGCATCGACGGGCTGCTGCTCAACGGTTGGGGTGCCCGACAACAGGTCCGGTGGCCGTCCGGACGATTCCCGACCTATGGGAGCGCGGTGGCGCGAACCGAGTTCGACGACGCCATCCGCACCCATGCGGTGTCGGCCGGGGCGCGAATGCTGCAGGGCGTCAAGGCCGTTGACGTCCAGATGGATGGTGACCGGGTGGGCGCGGTCACCTTCGCGACCCCCGCCGGCTCGCACACCATGCGGGTGACCGACCTCGTCGTCGCCGACGGCGTCCGGTCGGGCATCGGGAAAACGCTTGGCCGGCAATGGCATCGGGACACCGCCTACGGCGTGGCCGCGCGCGCGTACGCGCCGTCCGGGCGCGCCGATTCGCACTGGATGGGATCACACCTCGAGCTCCGCGGACCCGACGACGGACTGCTGCCCGGGTACGGCTGGGTGTTCCCGCTCGGCGCGGCCGGCGGCGGGCAGGTCAACGTCGGCGTCGGCGCGCTCGCGACGTCGAAGCGCCCGGCGCACATGGCCCTTCGGCCGATCCTCGAACATTACGCCGCGATGGTGCGCGACGAGTGGGCACTCGATGGCCCGCCCGTCCGCATCACCTCGGCCCTGCTGCCGATGGGTGGTGCCGTCTCCGGCGTCGCCGGGCGCAACTGGATGCTGATCGGCGACGCCGCAGCGTGCGTGAATCCGCTCAACGGCGAGGGCATCGACTACGCCCTGGAGACCGCGCGACTCGCCGTCGAGCTCCTGGGCGCCGACGACTACACCGACCGGTGGCGCGATGTCCTGGTGGAGCACTACGGGCTCGCGTTCTCCGCCGCCCGTCGCCTCGCCGGCGTGCTCACCATGCCCAAGGCCGTCCCCACCCTGGGCCGCCCGGGCATCCGGTCCCCGCACCTGATGTCGATGGTGGTGCGGGTGATGGGCAACCTGATCACCGCCGAAGATGCCGACCTGGTGGCCCGCGCGTGGCGCACCGCCGGCCGCGCCTCCCGGCAGATCGACCCGCGGCCGCCGTTCTCCTGAGCACGTGCCCGCCGGCGGGGGTCTTTTCTTCTCGCCTGGCGCATTGAGACGATCAGGCTGTAGTGTTCCAACGCGTGTGGTCGCTGCCACACCTGTGACAGAATCAGGCCACCCGTCGACCCAGGAGATGGACGATGTCCGCCGCATCCGCTCTCGCCACCCGAGCCAAGCATGCCGTGCAGAACCGACTGGCACAGCGCTACCGCCTCCGCGGCGAGATCGACCACATGGATGCGGTCGCCGACCCGACCGCGATCGCCCGCGCCCTCGGCACACAGGAGTTCCCGTGGGGCATCACGCAGGCGTTGAGCTTCGCCCTGTTCCGCACCTACGCCGTGCCCTCGATCGGCGATCTGCTCTACAAGACCAGCCAGTTCACCGAGTCGACCCAGAAGCGCTACGACGACACGGTGCTGCTCCTCGACGCCCCGATCGAGCACGGTGTCGACAGCCCTGCCGGCCGGGCGGGCATCCGGCGCATCAACCAGATGCACGGCATGTACGACATCCCGAACAGTGACTTCGTCTACGTGCTCGCGACCTTCGTCGTCTGCCCGGTGGAGTGGGTGAACGCCTACGAGTGGCGCTCGCTGACGAACCACGAGATCCTCGGTCTCACCAACTACTACCGTCGGCTCGGCCAGTTGATGGGCATCAAGGACATCCCCGAGACCTACGACGACTTCAAGACGTTCTACGACGAGTACGAGACCGCCCATTTCGCGTTCAGTCCCGACTCCCTCGCCGTCGCCGACGCCACCCTCGACCTGTTGGGCACGTTCATGCCGTACAAGCTGTTGCCGCGGGCGGTCGTGCGCCGGATGTCGTTCGCGCTCATGGATGATCGGCTCCTCGGGGCCTTCGGATACCCGAAGCCGACGACGGTCGAGCGGGTCCTGGTGCGCGGCGGACTCAAGGCTCGCGGGCTGGCGATCCGCCTGTTCGCCTCACCGCGGACCGAACCGCTCTTCGGACGCCAGACGAAGCAGGTCCGCAGCTACCCCGACGGCTTCCGCATCGACGACCTGGGCACGTTCGCACCGGGATGCCCGGTCTCGCACGACACCGAGACGCCGCGGGCCGCGACCTCCTAGGCCCGCGCCGAGTGGATCGCGGCGATGCCACCGGTCATGTTCTCCCACCGCACCCCGGAGAACCCGGCGTCGCGGATCAGGTCGCCGAGCGCGAACTGGTCCGGCCAGGCCCGGATCGACTCGGCGAGATAGACATACGCGGCCGGACTGCTCGACACCTTCGTCGCGACCGCGGGCAGCGCCTTCATCAGGTACTCCATGTAGACCGTGCGGAACGGCTTCAGCGTCGGCGTCGAGAATTCGCAGATCACCAGCCGCCCACCGGGTTTCAGCACGCGCCGGAGTTCGGCGAGCGCGGTCGGCACGTCGTTGACGTTGCGCAGTCCGAAGGAGATGGTCGCGGCGTCGAAGGAATCGTCGGCGAACGGGAGCGACAGGGCGTCCGCGGCGACCTTCGGCACATCCCGGTGGGCCCCGGCCTTGAGCATGCCGAGCGAGAAGTCGGCGGCGATGCAGTGCGCACCAGACGAGGCCAGCTCGACGGTCGACACCGCGGTGCCGGCCGCGAGGTCCAGGACGATGTCGCCGTGGTGTAGATCGAGGGCCCGACGGGTCCTCTTGCGCCAGCCGCGATCCCGGCCGAACGACAGGACGGTGTTGGTGAGGTCGTAGCGACGGGCCACGCCGTCGAACATCGCCGCGACCTCGGCCGGGTCCTTCGCCAGGCTCGCCCGGCCCACACTCGTCCCGCCCAGACCCGCTTGCTCTGGTGTCGCGCCCGTCGATGCCATGCCGATCACGCTACCGGGCGATGCGCGTCCGACTGCCGTGAGGTTGGCCCCCCCGGACGCCGGTACCGCACCTCAGGCCGGGCGCCCCACCTCGGTCACGACCCCACCACCGGTCACGGCGGCGTAGTGGTTCACCAGCTCCGCGCAGACCGACGGCCAGGTGCGGGCGCGGACGGCCTGCACCGCTGCGCGGCCGAACGCCGCCCGCACGGACTCGTCGTGCAGGGACCCGACGATCGAGGGCAGGGTGTCGGCGAAGCTCTCGACGTCCAGCAGGTACCCGGTCCGGAACGCCGACACCAGGTCGCGGGGCCCGCCCGCATCGGGGCCGATCACCGGCAGCCCGCTGGCCATCGCCTCCTGGATGGCCTGACAGAACGTCTCGTGTTCGCCCGCGTGGACGAAGACATCGAAACTCGCGTACGCGCGCGCCAGGGCCTCACCGCGCAGTTCGCCCGTGAACACCGCATCTCCCATCGCGCGCTCGAGCCGGTCCCGCTCGGGGCCGTCGCCGACGATCACCACCTGCACCCGTGGATTCCCGGAGAGGCCGGCGAGCCGCTCGACGTGCTTCTCCGGCGCGAGCCGACCGACGAACCCGACCACCAGTTTGTCGTCGGCGGCACCAAGCCAGTCCGCCCGCAGCGACGCATCGCGCTTGTCCGGGGAGAAGAGCCCCACATCCACCCCGCGACCCCATCGCGCCAGGCGCGGCACGCCGTGAGCGGCGAGCACCTCCAGGGTCGCCGTCGACGGCGCGAGGGTGAGATCGCACATCTCGTGGAGGCGGCGCGTGTAGCGCCAGGCGAGCTTCTCCACCGCTCCCAGCCGGTACGCCGCCGCGAACCCCGCCACGTCGGTCTGGAAGACGGCCACCACGGGCACCCCGAGCGCTCGCGCGGCGACGGCGCCCGCGGCACCCACCACGAAGGGCGACGCGAGGTGCACCACGTCCGGCTCGAAGTCGCGCAGGGTGCGGTACAGCAGCGGCGACGGCACGCCCACCGGCAGCGAGGTCACCCGCGGCACCTGCACGGCGGGCAGCAGATGCACCGGGGTCCGGCGGCCGATCAGCCGCGGCCCTCCCGGCACCCCGCGCGGGGTGTCGGGTGCGATGACGACGGCGGTGTGTCCGGTGGACTCGAGGTGGTCGACAACCCGGAGGACGGAGTTGACCACCCCGTTCATCTGGGGCAGGAAGCTCTCGGCGACGATCGCGACGCGCATGATCGAGATCGTCCCCCGGGGACTTGACCGGCATCCACCCCAGGACATGTCGGCCCGCCCAACTCGGGATGAACACCTCCGTGGCCCGGGCACCGAGGAGAGTGGTGGGGTGGCCGACATCCATCTCCTGCTGCTGAGCCGCTGGCTCACCCCCGTCCCGACCTTCCTCGCGCCGCTCACCGGGCCGGCGCGCCGCATCGCCTATGTCCCCACCGCATCGTCGATCTACCCCGATCACGCCTGGCTCGACCTGGAACGGGACACGCTGCGACAGCAGGGTTTCGAGGTGACCGACCTCGACCCGGAACTGATCGGGGCCGCCGCCTTCGCCGACGTCCTCGGCGACGTCGATGCCATCTTCGTCGCCGGCGGCAACACCTTCCACCTGCTCGGCGCACTGCGACTGGCCGGCGCCGACCGCACGCTCGTCGGCGCGGTGCGAGCCGGCCTCCCCTACATCGGGGTCAGCGCCGGCGCCGCGGTGGTCGGCCCCGACATCGCGCCCCTGGCTCTTCTCGACGATCCCACGGAGGCCGCTCCCCTGACCTCGACCGACGGGCTCGGACTGATCGACGTCACGGTGATCCCGCACGCGGAGGGCACAGTCGGGGGGCGCGGCCCGGTGGAGGCGACGCGGGAACGATTCGGCGCAACCCATCGGCTGCACTTCTTGCGTGACGACGAGGCGATCGTCGTCGCCGGCGACACCCTCAGGGTGATCCCGGGCTGACCGTCTCGTCCCGCTCGGCCGCGTCCCGTCCGGCCGTGTCCCGTTCGGCCGTGTCTCGTTCGTCGCCGCCCTCGTCGTCGGTAGTCGCGTCGTCGCTGCCCTCGTCGTCGGTGGTCGCGTCGTCGGTGGTCGCGCCCGAGTCGTCGCGCCGGGCCCAGCGGCGGCTGAACTCCGCGACCGCGACCATCAGCAGGCCGACGACCAGCCATGCCCCGACCATCACCGACAGTGCCGGGATGATCGAGAGCACTGCGGTGCGGCCGGTCGGGCGGGCGAGATCGGGGTTGTAGACCGCGTAGTCGACGCTGATCCGTTGCCCCTCGCTCAGTTCCGTCGGATACAGCAGCCCGAAGCGGGGACTGTGGAACGAGCCGTCCGGTGTCTGGAAGTTCACCGCGGCGTGCAGGCTGTCGACCGAGACGACCTCGGCCATCACAGTGGCCTTGCTGGCCTCGATCGTCGAGTCGTTCTTGAAGCACCCGGCGATGAGGGTCAGCGCCATGAAGGTGATCGTGACGCCGACGACGAGCAAACCGAGTTGCACGCGTCGCTGGATCACCGGATTCATGCCGTTCAGCCTAGTGGTGTGCCCCGAGGAGTTCGCGGCCCGGCCGGTGCCGCGCTACCGGAGACGTGCGGCGATCGCCGCGTGCACCGCTCGTAGTCGCCCGCGGTCGGTGGCGACCTCGACGACCTCGATCCCCCCGGGGGCCGGGTCCTCCGCGAGCACCGCGCCCAGTTCGGCGACGGTCGCCCGCCGATGCGGGATGTGGAAACCCGCGCACATCGATGCGATGTCGGTGCGATGCGGTGTGCCGAAGACCCGTTCGTACGCCCCGGCGTACAGGCCGGTGTTGTACCGCGGGTCGCCCTGTTCCAGCAGGCCGAAGATGCCCCCGCCGTCGTCGTTGGCCACCACGATCCGCAGCGACGACGGGCGCGGCTCCCCGGGGCCGACGACCAATCCGGTCGCATCGTGCACGAACGTCAGATCGCCCATCAGCGCGATGGTCCGCGCGCCGACCCGATCCCGGTCGAGGGCCATCGCGGCCCCGATGGCCGTCGAGTTGGTGCCGTCGATGCCCGCCACACCGCGGTTGGACAGCACCCGCACGCCGTCGGCGATCCGGCCGGCCAGCGCGATGTCGCGGATGGGATTGCTGGCCCCGACGACGAGCTGGTCGCCCGCGGCCATGGCGTCGCCGACCGCGCGGGCGACATGGAGTCCGGTGGCCGGGCCCGGTTCGTCGAGTTCGGCGGTGACGGCGAACGCCACCCGCTCCTGGACCGCCGCGCAGTCCTTGAGCCAGTCCTCCCGCGGCTCGCCGGCGACCTCGATCCGGGTGCCGGTCGCGTAAACGTTGCCGGACACGTCCGGCCAGCGCGGACCGGTGGTCAACGCGTAGACACGGACCTCGGGGTCGGCGAGCAGGCGGGACACCCCGCGATGCAGAGTCGGGCGGCCGCAGATGATCGCCTGCTGGGGACGGATCGAGTCCAGTCCCAGCGGGTGGAGCGGCGTCGTGGCGCGCGGAGCCGTCGGCTCGGCGACCGTGGGGACCCCCGCCAGCCCCGGATGGACACCGGACCCGTGCCCCGAGATGACCACGGTGTCCAGGGAGAGATCGATGGGCAGCGGGACGTCGAGCTTGCCGACGGGCGCCTGCGTCCAGGGCAGACCGCCCGGCCGGCCGGAGAACGCTCCGAGATCGGCCGTCGGGTCCGGGCCCGCGAGCTCGTCCGGGTCGGGCACGAGCGGTTCGCGCAGCGGGATGTCGAACTGCACCGGCCCGGCGTTGCCGGTCCGCGCGCCGCGGGCGGCGGCGAGGACGCGGCCGACCGCCGACCGCCACTGGCTGTTGGTGTCGAGGTCCTGTTCGGCGAGACCGAGGCTGATCGCCGCGCGCACCTGCGTCCCGAAGATGCCGAACTGCTCGACAGTCTGGTTGGCACCGGAACCGAGGAGCTCGTAGGGACGATTGGCGCTGACGACGACGAGCGGCACCCGCGCATAGTTCGCCTCGAAGACCGCAGGCCCCATGTTCGCCACCGCGGTGCCACTGGTCATCACGATGGGCACCGGCTGCCCCGACGACACCGCGAGCCCGAGCGCGAGGTAGCCCGCCGAACGCTCGTCGATCCGCACGTGCAGCCGCAACCGGCCCGTGGCGTCGGCGGCGTGCAGGGCGAAGGCGAGCGGCGCATTGCGCGACCCCGGACACAGGACGGCCTCGCGGACACCGCCGCGGATCATCTCGTCGACGATGACCCGGGCCTGCAGCGTGGACGGGTTGGGCCCCGGGGCGTTCTGGGCCGGTCGGTTCATCCCACAAGCGTAGTGGTGAGGCCGGGGACCACCACCGGGTACTCCCGAGTCCCGACATCGGGGCGGGGAGCGGCGTTACCCTCGTCACGTGGGCTTTTACGACGACCGGGTCCTGCCGCACCTCGTCGAACGCACCTGCGGCATGGCCGCGTTGACCCCGCTGCGAGCGCGGGCCTGCGCACCCCTGTCCGGTCGGATGATCGAGATCGGATTCGGCTCGGGCCTCAACGTCGGCGTCTACCCGGCCGCCCTCACCGAGGTCGCGGCGGTCGAACCGTCCGCGGTCGGCTGGACGATGGCCACCGATCGCGTCGCCACCTCACCGGTCCCCATCGAACGCGCCGGACTCGACGGCCAGCGCCTCGAGTTCGACGACGACTCCTTCGACGCCGCGCTCACCACCTTCACCCTGTGCACCATCCCCGACGTGCGGGCCGCCCTCGGCGAACTGCGCCGCGTGCTGCGCCCGGACGGACAGCTGGCGTTCCTCGAGCACGGGTCCGCCCCGGACCCGCGGGTCCGCCGCTGGCAACGCCGACTCGAGCCGATCCAGAAGCGGGTCGCGGGCGGCTGCCACCTCACCCGCGACGTGCGAGCCGAGCTGACCGCAGCCGGCTTCGCACTCGGGCCCGTCGACGCGTTCTATCAACCGGGAATCCCGAAACCCTTCGGCGCACTGAGCCTCGGGACCGCGCGGCCGCCCTGACGCCCCCGCTCGCTCCGCTCCCGGCGGCAGCAACACTCGCCCCGCTCGCTCCGCTCCCGGCGGCGGCAACACTCGCCCCGCTCGCTCCGCTCCCGGCGGCGGGCCTACTGTGGAGCCAGTGCGTCGCTGGACAGTGCTGGTACTCCTCACCGCGGTCGCGACGCTGGTACTCGAGGCCTTCGACGTCGACGCCGCCGCCCTGTTCGCCGGGCTCGTGGTCGCGGGGGGCCTTGCGATCGCCGGCCGCGCTCCCGGACGAACCGGCACCGGACCCGAAACCGCAAGCCCACCAGCCGATTCCGACGACCCGATCGTCCCGCGGTGGGCGCTCGTGGCGTCGCAGGGCGTGCTCGGTGTCTTCATCGGCACGATGGCCGAGCCCGAGACCGTCAGCGGCCTCGGGTCGTCGTGGTTCCCGGTACTCGTCATCGGCGTCGGCACGCTGGTCATCTCCATCGCCTGCGGCGCGCTGCTCGGCCTGCACCGCGACGTCGACCCGCTGACCGGTTCCCTCGCCCTCGTCGCGGGCGGGGCGTCCGGGCTGGTCGCGCTGGCCCGCGAGTTCGGCGGTGACGAGCGGATGGTCGCGGTCATCCAATACCTGCGCGTCGCGCTGGTCACCGTCACCATCCCGCTGGTCGCCTCGCTCGTCTTCGGCGCCGACGGCGATGCCGTCGCACCGGGTGCCGACGCGTGGTCGGCCGAGACGCTGCGGGGTCAGGCGTGGGGCCTGCTACTCCTCGCGGTGTGCCTCGGCGTGGGGATTCCGATCGGGCGGTTGCTGCGCATGCCCGCCGCCGGTCTCCTCGGTCCGCTGGCTCTGGCGACCGCGGCCGAGCTGACCGGGATCGCCGGTGCGGCCGAGGTCTCCCCCGCCCTGCTCGCCGTCGCCTACGCGGTGATCGGCTGGCAGGCGGGGCTCGGTTTCACGATGCCGCGGTTGCGTGCGATCGGTCGCGTCCTGCCGCTCGCGCTGGTGCTGATCCTCGTCATCGGGGCCGGCTGTGCGCTGCTGGGGGTCGTCCTCTCGGCGTGGACCGGCGAGTCGATGTTCGACTGCTATCTCGCTACGACCCCGGGTGGCATCTACGCGGTGCTCGCCGCCGCGACCGGTGCCGGCGGGAACGTCGCCTTCGTCGTCGCCGCCCAGATCCTGCGCGTGCTCCTCATGCTGTTCGTCGCCCCCTTCGCCGCTCGCCTCGCCGCGCGGCGGTCGCGGTGACCGCCTCCGGCGACTCGACGGTTACGTGTGACCCGCGTCCCACGTAAAGTCGGGAAGATGAGCGGGGAATCGAACACCGACACCACATCCACTCCGAACGGCCGATCCAGCGGGCACGGTCGCGAATTCGACGTCGTGGTCTACGGCGCCAGCGGCTTCGTCGGCGAACTCACGGCACGGTATCTGGCCGACCACGCGCCCATCGGCACCAAGATCGCCCTGGCCGGACGCAACGAGTCGAAACTGACCGACGCCCGCAAGCGTCTGCCCCTGCGCGCGCACGACTGGCCGCTGATCATCGCCGACGCGGAGTCGCCCGCGGCGCTCGACGCCATGGTGGCGCGCACCCAGGTCGTCTGTACCACCGTGGGTCCCTACCTCAAGTACGGCGAGGCCCTCGTGGTCGCCGCGGCCACCGCGGGGACCGACTACGTCGATCTGACCGGCGAGGTGCCGTTCGTCCGCTACTCGATCGACAAGGTCCACGACGTCGCCGCCGCCTCGGGTGCCCGCATCGTCCACTCCTGCGGCTTCGATTCCGTGCCGTCCGACATCACCACCTACGCGCTGTACAGGAAGGTCGCCGAGGACGGGGCGGGCGAGATGACCGACACCACCCTCGTCGTCGAGTCGTTCCGCGGCGGGATCTCCGGCGGGACGATCGATTCCATGCGGGTCATCGCCGAGGAGGCCCGCAACGCGCAGTCCCGACGACTCATGCTCAACCCACAGGCGCTGTCGAGCGGGCCCGGTGACGTCCCGCGGGTCAGCCTGTCCGACGAACCCAGCGACCTGTCCATCATCAACGCCAAGAAGGTCGACCCGTCGCTGCGCGGCACACTCGCCCCCTTCTTCATGGCGGCCCACAACACGCGGATCGTCCGCCGCTCGAATGCCCTGCTGGACAACGCCTATGGCAAGGACTTCCACTACGCGGAGACGATGAGCGTGGGCAGTGTCCCCGCGGTCTCCACCCTGCTCGCCGGCGCGGTCGCGGTCGGCACCGGCGCGTTCATGGGTGCGATGAGCTTCGGTCCCACGCGCCGAGTCCTCGACCGAGTGCTCCCGAAACCCGGTGACGGGCCGAGCGAAAAGGCCCGCGAGAACGGCTATTTCGTGGTCGGTACGTTCACCCGGACCACCACCGGCCGTCGCTACCGGGCCCGGATGCGCGCCCAGGGCGACCCCGGATACAAGGCCACCGCGGTGATGCTCGCCGAGAGCGCATTGGCACTGGCCCTCGATCGCGACCGCCTGCCCAAGCGCTCCGGGGTCCTGACGACGGCCGTCGCGATGGGCGACGCCCTCGTGGACCGCCTGCGCAACGCCGGGTTCAGCATCGACGCAACCGAGCTCACCGACACGGCGCCGGGAGCGTAGCGAGCGGGCCGCATCCGACACGGCGCCGGGAGCGTAGCGAGCGGGCCGCATCCGACACGGCGCCGGGAGCGTAGCGAGCGGGCACCCGACACCGCCCGATCACGTTCTCCGCAGCCGTCCGGATCTTGTCCGGCACAGCCGAACTCGCGGTCGGGCGGCGTCGTGTCCGGGGTCGGAAAATTTCTGGCACTCTCCCCTCCAGAGTGCTAGACGAGTCGCGGATCCGGTGCTATCTTCGGTGGCAGTACAGCGATGAACTGCTCGTCTAACGGGTGGCGAGCAGCCTTGAGAACAGGAGGTGAACTGCTGTGCTTCGTTTCGATCCCTTTTCCGACATGGATGCCTGGACCCGAGGCATGATGACCGGTTCAGCGGCCGGAACCGCCCGCACTCCCCGTTTCATGCCTCTGGACCTGTACAAGGTCGAGGACCACTATCTGCTCGTCGCCGATCTACCCGGCGCCGATCCCGGCTCCATCGATGTGAGCGTCGACAACGGCGTCCTGACGCTGTCCGCCCAGCGGAGTACGCCATCCGACGAGGGTGTGCAATGGCTGACCAGCGAACGCTTCTCCGGAACCTATCGCCGCCAGCTGACCCTCGGCGACGCCATCGACAGCTCGGCGATCTCGGCGCGGTACGACAACGGCGTCCTCACCGTGACGATCCCGGTCGCCGAGAAGGCCAAGCCGCGGCGGATCGAGGTCGAGAGTTCCGGCCGCCCACAGGCGATCGAGACCGGAACGGTCACATAAGCCGATCGTCCACGACCGCAGCACTTCTGATGAGACAGCCGCATTTCACACGGGAGGCGCCATCGAAGACACTTCATTCCGCTCCCTGAGGTTCGAGGAGCGATAGCGACGAGCCTCGAAGGGCCTGGCGAGAGATCGTCACCATGCCCTTCGAGGCTCGCTTCGCTCGCACCTCATAGCTCCTATGTCAAGCGGCTTCGTGTTGTGGGGTTGTGCGGTTGTGGTGATCGAGGGTGAGGTTGTTGTAGACGACGCGGGCCAGACGTCGCTTGAGGCAGCGCATGGCGTCGCGTTTGGTTTTGCCTCCGTCGCGTTTGCGTTGGTAGTAGGTGTGGCCGAGGGACTCGGGCATGCGGGCTTGGGTCAAAGCGATGCGGTGCAGGGCGGCGTTGAGTTGTCTGTTGCCTGAGCGGGTGAGGCGATGGCGGCCGGGGTTGGCCGACCACACTGGCACGGGTGCGACG
>NZ_NGFO01000018.1 GCF_002149015.1 Gordonia lacunae
GACGACCTCGTTCTCCTTCTTCTTCGTGTGCTCACGAAGCGGGAACGCGATGTTGTCGAACAAACTCATCGACCCGAACAACGCACCATCCTGGAACAGCACGCCGAACAGCTTGCGGATCTCGTAGAGCTCCTTGGCCGAACACTGCGTGATATCGGTGCCATCGATGATCACCGACCCCTGCTCGGGATGCAGCAGACCGATCAAGGTCTTCAGGAACACCGACTTACCGGTACCCGACGGACCGAGAAGTGCCGAGACCTCCCCCTCCGGCAGGGTCAGCGAGACATCACGCCAAATGTTCTGCGACCCAAACGACTTCGTCAGATGCTCGACACTGACCTCGACACCCATATCGTCCTCCAGCTCTCGTGTTCGTCGTCAGTTGCCCGGCACCGGCGGATCGGCGGGCGTGGGTTGGCCGGTCGGCGGGTTCCCCGGGATCGGCTGTTCGCTCTCCGGCGCTCCGGCGTTGTTGTCGGCGTCCAGGTTCGATCCGGTGCTGCTGATCGCGGTGATGAGCCAGTTCTGGCTCTTGTCCATCGTCACCCGGTAGGTCGCCGTGGATTCGATTCCCGACGGCGCCTGGACGTTCTTCGTCTGCACGTTGACGAAAGCGACGACCTGGTAGGTGTTCCCGTCGACCGATTCGACCTTGGCGGCGATCGGCTGGGCCGTCGAGGACCACTGCAACGGCCGCAGCAGCTGTTCCATCTGGGTCGACGCCCGACGGAGGCGTTCGGAGAGCTCCGGTGAGGTGCCCTTGGTGAGCAGGGTCCGCCACTCGTCGGGGTTCTCGAAGCTCATGTCGGCTGCGCCCGTGGCGTAGTCGAGTGCCACCTTCTCGGCCGCGGCATTGTCGGCGGCGGCCGTGGTCAACCGGTCGACCTCGTCGGACGCACTCGACCACTGCCAACCCAGCAGGGCCAACGCTCCGACGACGATCACTGCGAGGGCGCCGATCAGGATCGATCGCAGCGAGACCGAGGTGGCGGTCAGCGCTCTGGCCTTCGTGGGTGCGGTCGTTGTGCTCTCGGTGCCCCCGGGCGCCGGCTCGGTGGTCTCGGGGTCTGCCGGCGCGCGGTTCTCGTCGGTGTCGGGTTCGGTGTCCGTCTCGGTGGTGATGGTCTTGGTCATCGCCGTTCTCCTGTCGGTGTCTTCTGGTCGATCTGTGCCGGAACGCCTGTCCGCGTCCGCTGCGGAATCCCGCGTCGTCGTGCGGGTGTCGGTCACCGTCACCCCCCTGCCGGGATGCGGATCTCCACTGCCCCGGAATCGGTGGCGTTGATCAGGTTGTCCAGTACGCGCCCCACGTCGACGGTCCGCAGGGATGCAGCGCCGGACCGGGTGGCCGGCAACAGATTGTCACCGATGATCTTCAGGTCGGCGCCGCTGTCGTCGAGGAACTTCTGCAGGGCCGCGACCAGTGGCGTCGCCCCCTGGGTGATGCCCGTGTACATCGGCCCACTCCAGTCGATGGCGTCCTTGACGCCCGACTCCAGTTCGGCGAAGCCGATTCCGAAGCCGGCCAGGTACGGAGTCGTCGCACGCATCAGACCCGGTATCGTTCCCGACCGCATCAGCAGCGGTTGCATGGTCGCCAGCAGGGTGGTCAGTTCGTCTGCCCGCGTGGTGAACTCCGCTGCGAGGAGACGACCCGCTTTGTTGAGGTCCTCGATGACCTCGATCCCGTCGGGGAGTCCGAGGTCGAGCTCGGCGAAGACGCGCTGGACCTTGTCCGGGTCGGTCTGTCCGAGGACCTCGGTGACCTGCTCGGACAGATCCTTGAACGTCGCGGCGTTGGAGACGTTCTCGCCGTCGATGTAGGCGTTGTCGGCGAGGTAGGGGCCCCCGGCCGTGGTCGGCATCACCGCGACATAGGCCTCGCCCAGCGCCGAGAGGTTGTCCACCCGGAAGTTGCTCTCGACCGGGATGTTCTCCGTGTCCGCATAATTCCAGGTGATCTCAGCACCTCGAGCAGATTGCGAGATCTCGGTGACGTGACCGATTTCTATGCCGCGCAACAACACTCGGGAACCGACGAGAATTCCGTTCGTATCCGAGACCGTGATGGTCGCGTGTCGCGCGGAGGGCGAGTTCACGTGTAGTCCCACGCTGAGGATGTAGGCGATCGACAATCCCGCGATGGCCAGCATGGCCACCACCGAAACCCTGGTCTTGGTGATCACTTGATCGCTCCCAACATGCGCAGCAGCATCTTTGCGTCGGCGAGCAGTTCCTTCTTGCCGGTCGCCTGGACCGAGGGCGCCTGGACCGAAGCGATGTCGACCGACGGCTTCTGGGCGAACGGGATCAGGGTGTCTTCCAGGAACCTGGCCATCGCGGTCCCGGTCGCGGGTGCCTGGTCCCACATCCCGCGGCCGGCCTCGGCGGCATCGGCCGTCGAGTTCAGCAACGGCACGAGGAACAGCCCACCGGTGAACACCGAGCCCACCGACGGCAGCAAGGTACTGATGTGGCTCACCAGCGAGGTGGCCACCGTCTTCCAGTAGTGCTCGCCTTGCTCGGAGAACACGTGCTCGATCTGCTGTTGACTGTCGGTGAACGACCCCGACACCGCGTTCAGGCTGTTCAGGGTGCGGTCGAGCTGCCCGGTGTTGCGGGAGAGGTCGTCGAGGTCCTTCGACACCGTGCTCGCGATCGCCCGCACGTCCTTGATGGGTGGCATCGTGCGATTCAGGGTTGCCATCGTGTCCTGGATCTTCTGGATGCTGCCGCCGTTGATGAAGTACGCCAGGACCGCGATGGTGTCCTCGAGCGGTGGCGGTGACGTCGTCCGCTCCCGCGGGATCACGCTGCCGTCCCTCAGCAGTTCACCCCCGCTTCCTCCCGTCGGCGGCTGCAATGCCAGGTAAGTGTCGCCGAGCGGCGTGTTCTGTCGGATGATCGCCGAGGAATCCGCGGGCACCGGGCGATCGTCGGTGAGCCCGACGACGACGTCGACTCCCGCATCTGTGGTCTCGGTGGACTGCACCCGGCCGACCTGGAGTCCGTTCATCATGACGTCTGCCCCGTCCGGCAGGTTGAGCACACTCGCGAACTGGAGCGTCACCTGATAGTCCAGCGGCACACTGCTCTTCACCGACGGCAGTCGGTTGGGACTCAAGGCCGAGCAGCCGGTGAGTCCGACCACGAGCGCGAGCAACGCGGCCAGGCCGAGCGCGGTTCGTCTACCGATCATCTCTGGAGACCTGCCTTCTGCAACAGGATGGACAGTGCGTTGACAGGTGCTGCCGTGCCGCCGCCCACATCGATCGTCGGCGCGACGTACGGGATCGAGAGCGCACCCGAGGACGATTCCTGCTGACGCATGGCGGCGGCGACCGACGGTGTCATCGCCATGAGTTGTCCGAGTTCGGGTGCGCGTCGGGCGCCGTAGGCGATGATGTCCTCCACCGGCCCGTGCAGCAGGGGCCACAGGATGTCCTCCCCGTAGTTCCGCTGGATGTCGTACATGAGCGCGATCGTCCAGCCGATTCCTCGGCAGAACCGGGCCACGTCGTAGAACAGGGTCGTGCCCAGTTGGGTGACCGACGGCATCTGGTTCATGATCGACATGATCTGATCCCAGTTCTGCACGGCGTCATCGGTCAGTGGGGCCATGTCCCGGATGGATGAACCGATGTCGGCGACGAACGCATCCGGGTTCTGGGCGGCACGGGCGGCGTTCTCGAACATCTTCGACGCCTGCGGACCGGTTCGGGCAAAGGCTCGGTCGGCTCCGTCGAGCGCCGTTTCCAGATCATCGCCACCGTTGTCGGACAACGACTTCAAGAAGTCCGACGCCGACGCGGCGACCTCGGAGATGCTCTTCGGGGTGAACGAGTTCTCCACCCCGATGCACCTACCCTCCACCAGGACGGGTCCGCCCGCATAGTTGCCCACCAGCTCCAGACTCCGGTCGGCCAGTAGCGACTTGGATCTCGTCACGGCCTTGACGTCGGCGGGATAGCTGCGGCCGGGATCGAGCGCGAACGTGATCCGGACATGGCTGCCCCGGCTCTCGATCCGGCCGATCGTGCCGACGCGAATCCCCATCTGGGTGACCGGGTTTCCTTCGTACAGGCCGATCGTGTCGATGACATCGACGCAGAACCCGTCACCGCCGGGCGCTCCGTCGTCGACGCCCGTCGCACCCGCCGAGGTCAGCCCGACCGCGGTGACCACGCCGAGCAACACCACGACGGTCCCCAGCGCGATGGCCAGCCGTCTCTTCGACGAGCCCACAAGCCCTGACATCAGCAGCTCCTTCCGGGAATGGGGATGCACACGTCCTCGGTCCACAGGGTGCCGCCGCCGACCTGGCGCATCCCCTCGGGGGTGATCCACTGCGCCAGCTTCTTCCGCGTGGCCACCAGACCGTCGATGGCCGGCCCGAGCTGTTGCTGGAGGCGGATGATCGTGTCCTTCATCTGATTCACGTGACTGGAGACCAGTTCGCTGTGGTTGAGGTAGAACCGCATGAACGGAGCCAGTTTCATGAGGACGTTCGCGAACAGCTTGTAGGCGTAGTTGAAGCCCGCGGAGTTGACGTGATAGGTGCTCACGACCATGTCGATCTTCCGGATCAGCTCGAAGACGAACTCTCGGTTCCCGTTGAACGTCTGTAGATATTCCGAGGCCAGCGAGGCGATCTGGTGGACCTGGCCGCGTTGCTTGTCGAACACGGAGGTCACCGATTCGAGCCCGGTCACGATGGAGCGCAGCGACGTGTCGTTTCCGTCCAGGGCGCGAGCAACCTGATCGAGGTTCGAGTTGACCTCGCGGGTGTCGACCGTGTCCGTCGTGCTGGGCACGGCCTGGATCACGTCGCCGATCGAGTACGGAACCGTGACACGACCGGCCGGGATCGACGAGGTGAGCTCCTCGCGACCGAGCGGGATCATCGTGATCGCGTATCCGCCCACCGGCGTGAGCATCCGGACTTCCATCTTCGTCTGGTCGCCGACGAACGTGCCCTCATCGATGCGAGCGGTCACCTTCACCCGGTCCGGCTCGAGCGCGACCTCCGACACCTTGCCGATGCTGATCCCGGCGACGCGCACGTCCTGTCCGGACTCGATCGCCGACGCATCGGTGACCTCGAAGGTGATCGTCTTCTGGCCCGGCGGGCGCAGATAGATGATGGCGAGAGTGCCGAGGAGGGCCGCCACCACGATCAGGACGATCACGCCGAGCATTCCGTCGTGGGAGGTGACTCTGCGTATGCCCTTCTTGTTCATCGATTGCACAGGACCACCTCGCTACCGGTCATCAGGATTCGCACGTCGGAGGGAATGTGCGCGCGGCCTTTTGCGCACTGCTTGCTGAACGAGGCGTGCGTGTCGATGCCACGCAGTCCGGCGAGCGCGTTGGGCATCAGCTGGAAGGACTTCAACGCCTCTTGCATGGAGGAGAACGTGGTCTTGAGGAACACGTCGACATCGAACTCCTCGTTGACACCGAGCGCGACCAAGAGCCTCTCGATCGGTTCGAACAGCGCAGGCCCGGCGCTGGCGGTGACCGCGAACTCGTCCAGAACCGTCATGGCGTTGCTGATCGGCAGATCGACCGCTTCCAGAAAGCCCATGACCTGTGGCGACCGACCGCCCATCGTGTCGGCGATACGGGCCAGGTTCGACGTCAGGGTGGAGATGAGCTGCTGTCGGTTCTCGGCGAATCGTGCCAGCTTCTGAGTACTTTCGAGCATCGGACCGAGCCCGCTGCCGTCACCCTGCAGCAGCGCGATGGCGTTCTCGCTGAACTGATTGACCTCGTCGGCGTTCATCGTCGTCAGAACCGGCTGGAGTCCGTTGAACAGCGATGTGATGTCGAACGACGGAACCGTCTGCGCGGTCGTCGCGTGACTCACCATGGTTCCGGGCGTCTGGCCGGGCTGCAGGTCCAGATATCGCACGCCGGTGAGGTTCTGGTACTTGATCGCGAGCTTCGACGTCGACGTCAGCTTCTGTTTGTCGTCCATCGTGAACTCGACTCGCGCATAGGGCGTTCCGTCGTCGTTCCGTTCGAGGTCCACCGAGACGATCTTGCCGATCCGCTTACCGCGGAACCGGACGTCGCCGTTGTCGTGGAGACCCGACGCATCGGTGAAGTCGGCACGGTAGGTCACCACGCTGGCATCCACCGGATTGCGCATGGCGTTCACGACGAGCACGAACAACATGACCGTCACCGCCGCGACCACCGCGACCTTCGCCCCGGCGACAACTGTGCTGCGAGATGCCATCTCAGTTACCTTCCGCGCGAGGGCCGACTGATCGCATGCGTTCCAGCGGACCCGAGACCGCCGGCACGCTGTCGAGGAGGAGGCGCAGCTGCAGCGTCCTGCTTGCATCGTCGCCCGAGAAACTGTTGCGCAACTGCTCGATCGCCTTTCGTGTCTTCGCCATCGACGCACCCCCGCCGATCATCTGCGGTACCGGGTCGATCAGATACTTGAACGAGGTGACCAGGGGCGTCAGATCGGTCGCGTGCGACGCGAGCAGCGTTCCGGCCGCACCGAACAGGCCGCCGGAGGCCACGGTCAGAGAGCGGTTCATGAGATCGTGGTACGCCTCGTCCACTCCTCGGGAACCGTCGGGCATCGTGTTGAAAACGCTCCCGGTGATCGCGTCCAGCGCCTTCATCGCCTCCCGGTTGAATCCCGGGAATGCTTCGGCGAGATCGTTCATCTCGCGCAGCAGTGTGCTGGGCAGGTGGCGTTGGGTGCGCGCCACCTTGTCGGTGAAGATGATCGCCGTCTCGATCAGCGGCGAGAGCCCGTCGGCGTAGCGCATCACCTCGTCGAGGCTGTCGATCATGTCCCTCGTCAGGGTGCCGTCCACGACGATCGAACTCCGCTCGATCATCGTCGACATGGTGAAGTCGGGGGCAGCCGAACGGCGAAGAGTCTGCCCGTCGGAGAGTTGCGCCCCGCCGGGCATGGCGACGAGGTTGACCGCGGTGACCCCGAAGTAGTTCTGCGGCCGATAGTCGACCTCGAACGAATCGGTGAGACTCTCGGCGGCCTGCGGGTCGAGCACCACGTCGACGTGCACGACATCAGGATCGGTGGAGTCGATGGCCGTCACCTCACCGACCTCCGCCCCGCGCAACAGGATTCGGCTCCCGGCGTCGACGCCTGGACCGAGAGCCGGCAGGACGAGGTGTAGGTCGGTGCCCTTGGGCGCGGTGACCCGCGGGTAGACCACGGCGAAGACCGTGACGATGACGGCGAGGACGGCGACCGCGATGACGCCGGCGCGCACGAGCGTCCGCGTCTGACCGCGGGCATCCCCGCGGAGGAAGTCCTGACTGCTGTATGACGACACGTCAACCCCTGAACGGAAGGACCGGATTGAGGCCCCAGATGGCCACGGTCATGAGGAAATTGAGGACAACGATGGCCACCAGGCTGGCTCGGATCGCCCGCCCGGACGCGGCACCGACACCAGCCGGCCCGCCGGACGCGAAATACCCGTAGTAGCAGTGGATGATGGTGATCACCGCGCAGAAGATGAGGGCCTTCGCCACCGACGCCATCAAGTCGGGTATCGAGACGAACTGGGCGAAGTAGTGATCGTAGGTTCCCTCTGGTTGGTCGTGGAAGAGCTTCACGATCAGCCCGCCCGTCAGGAAGCTGACGACCAGGGCCATGAGGTAGCTGGGCAGGACCACCAGCATCCCGCCGATCAACCGGGTTCCGACCACGAACGGGATGGCGCGCAGACCCATGGTCTCGGTGGCGTCGATCTCCTCCGAGATCCGCATCGCCCCGATCTCAGCGGTCATCCGGCATCCGGCCTGGGCCGCGAAGCCGATACCGGTGATGATCGGCGCGACGACGCGGATGTTGCCGAACGAGTTGATGATCCCGGTCAGCGCGCCGAAACCGAGGAGGTCGAACGCCATGAAGGCCATGATCGCCACCACCGATCCCACGGCGATCCCGAGGAAGAACATCAGGCTCACCACACCACCGTCGACGATGATCGAGCCACTGCCCCAAGCCATGTCGTTCATGGTCTTCATCGTCTGCTTGCGGTAATGCCGGATCGTCGTGGGCAGCAGGGCGAACGTCTTGCCCACGAACATCACGATCTGGCCGAAGGTCGCGAATGCGTTGGTGAAGCGCGCGCCCGCCGAGCGGCCGATGCGGCTCAGTCCGCCGGTTCGCGGAACTGTGTGTGTTGTCATCACGTCACGCCAATCGGGCCGGGAAGAACATGGCCTGCAGCTGGCTGACCGCCATGTTCGTCATGAAGATGCAGAGGACGCTCAGGACCACCGACGCGTTGACCGCGTTGGCGACGCCCTTCGGCCCGCCTTTGGCCTCCAGCCCTCGCAGGCTGGCGATCACCACGACGATGAACGCGAACAGGACCGCCTTGAGGACCGAGAACATCAAGTCCGTCGGAGTCGCAAAGGTGCCGAAGGACTGCCAGAAGCTGGCCGGTACCACGTCGTTGACGTTCGCCGAGATCGCCAGCCCGGCTGCGACTCCCGATGCGATGATCATGACGCAGAGCGCCGGTGCGATCGCCAGCATGGCCAGGAAGCGGGGCACGATGAGTCGCTGGACCGGATTCACGCCGATGACCCGCATCGCCTCGATCTCCTCACGAATCGACCGTGCGCCGAGATCCGAGGCGATGGCCGACGCCGCGGCGCCGCTCATCAGGAGGCCGGCCGCCATCGGGGCTCCCTGGTTGACCACGCCCAGGCCGCTGGCTGCGCCGGCAAGTGAGTTCGCGCCGACCTGATCCATGACACCGCCGACCTGAACCGACACCTCCGCGCCGATGGGCACCGCCATGAGGAGGGCCGGGAGCGCGGTGACCTTGAACAGCTTCCACATCTGATCGATCACCTCCGCACCGGCCAGACGCAGGGAGAGCGCGTCCGTGATCGCGAAGCGGATCATCTCCATCGCCAGGCGCGCCGAGCGGCCGATGGTCGCCAGACTGCGTGTGATCCGGTCGATCACGCCGCCACCCACCCTGCGGAGCGCGTCAACCGACCTCACTCCTGGACTGCGCTCTCCCAGAGCACTGACGGTCATTTGGTGATCCCTTCGAATTGTCGCGAAGCCATTCGCGTCGGTCGTACTTCGGGTGACGTTCCGCCCCTGGCCGTCTGGGACGTTTGACCACCCGGTGGCGCACTACTGCGGCCGCATTCCGCGGGACGGAGCTGTGGCCTAAAACCGTTAGTTGAACTACTGTGACCCCCGCCACGTCGGCTGGACTGAGGCTATCAGGCATGAGACGTAATCTGTCAAGTGTCAGCAGCTCGGGTTCGCGAACACCCGCCCCGGAACCGGGCCAGCCGGTCACCTGAAGACGCTGCCGGCGACCCTGCGGCCACGCCGAGCTGCCGGACGCGCTCTCGACGCGGTCCGGCCAACCGACAGCGGCTGCATCCCCCCGGGCGGCTCAGCCCATCAGCCGCCGCAACACCTTCTCCATCGCGCGACCGTAGGGCGGATAGGTCGCCGCCAGGTCCGGACGCGCAGGTTTGCTCAGAACCGCCTTGCGATGGCTGAACGTGTCGAATCCGTTCCGTCCGTGATAGTTCCCCATCCCGGAAGCACCCACGCCGCCGAACGGGAGTTCGGGAACGAGGAGTTGGTACAGCAGATGGTTCACCGCCACCGAGCCCGACGACGTCCGCTCCACGACCGCATCCTCCACGGCCTGGGAACCGGTGAACAGGTACAGGGCAAGCGGTTTCGGACGGGAATTGACGAAGTCGATCGCGGCGTCGAGGTCGGGCACCGAGATCAGCGGCAACACCGGGCCGAAGATCTCCTCCTGCATCAGCTCGGAGTCGGGATGGGGATCGGTGACCAGCGCAGGCTTGATCTTGCGCTTGGCGTCGTCGATCTCGCCGCCGTACTGTTCGCCGCCATGCGTCTGGAGAATGCGACGCAGGCGGTCCACGTGGCGCTGGTTGACGATGCGGGTGGTGTCCTGCGCAGCCCGCAGCGGTAGCTCCTCGAGCAGTCGCTCGACCAGCGCGGGCCGTACGGAATTCTCGACGAGGACATAGTCCGGAGCGGTACACGTCTGGCCCGCGTTCACCGACTTGGCCCACGCGATGCGTCTGGCCGCGACGTCGAGATCGGCATCGGCAGCAACGATCACGGGACTTTTACCCCCGAGTTCGAGTGTCACCGGGGTCAGATTCTGGGCGCTCGCGGCCATGACCGCGCGGCCGATCGACGTCGACCCGGTGAAGAAGGTGTGGTCGAACGGCTGGGCTGCCAATGCGGCGCTGACCTGCGCATCCCCCAGTACGACGCGAACGGCATCGGCATCGAGGTAACGCGGAAGCTGTTCGGACAGCAGCCGCGCGGTGGCGGCCGCCAACTCCGACGGCTTCACCACGGCGGCGTTGCCGGCCGCCAAGCAACTCACCAACGGGTGCAGCGTCAGGAGGATCGGGAAGTTCCACGCGCCGAGGATGAGTGCGACCCCCTTCGGCTCGGACACGACCCACGCCTTGCCCGGAGCGGTCGCGGCGCTCATCCGCACCCTGTCCGGCTTCATCCACCGCGCCACATTCGCGAGTGAGTGGCGGATCTCGTGCCGGACAGGAGCGACGTCGGCCATGAAGGTCGCCATGGACCCGCGTCCGAGATCGGCTTCGATCGCGGCTGCGATCGCCGGCTCGCACTCGTCGATGAACCGCAGCAATCCTTCGAGCTGGGCGACCCGCCACGACAGTGGTCGCGTACGACCGCTGTCGAACGCGGACCGTGCGCCGGCCAGTGCCGACCCGGACTCGGTGGCGGCCGTGCTCGTCGACATCTCGGTAACACTCATCGTGGCTTCGCTTTCTGATGCGTCGGGGACTATCCCGGGCTGAAGTATGCGGCGAGCGTACACAGTGTTCAGACGTGATGTCAATCACTAGTGGGTGTCATGTGGGGCGCTCGTCCCACCGACCATACAGCTTGTATGGAGCCCTCGTCTGCCCTATCGTGAGCCCATGATCGACTGGGCCGTCACCGCACACTCCGAGACGCTCGAGACCGCGGACGGCGACGGAGTCCGTCGCCTGATGCTGTCGCGCCCGGCAGCGCTCAACGCTTTCGACGAGGCGCTCCAGAGCGATCTCTTGGAGGCGGTCGCCGCCGCCGCGCGCGATGACACCATCCGATGCGTTCTCCTCACCGGCCGAGGCCGAGCCTTCTGCGCCGGAGCGGATCTGGCGCTCGACGGGATCGGCCCGGACGTGCGGTTGGCACCGCGGACCGAGCGAGAACTCACGCAGTTCTACAACCCGATCGTGCGCGGGTTGCGCGAGATGCGAAAGCCGGTCGTGGCCGCGGTGAACGGCGCGGCGGTGGGTGTCGGTTGCGCCGTTGCCCTCGCGTGCGACCACGTCGTCGGGGCGAGGTCGGCGTCGTTCACACTCGCGTTCTCACGAGTGGGGCTCACACTCGACGGCGGCGCCTCGCTCCTCGTCGGGGCGCGCGTGGGATTCGGCCGTGCGTCGCGGATGGCCCTGCTGGCCGAACGGGTCGATGCCGACACCGCGTTCTCCTGGGGGTTGATCGACGCGGTGGTCGACGATGCGGATCTCACCGACCACGTGGACTCCCTCGCCCGGAGACTCGCCGCCGGACCCACCGAGGCCTATGCCGCGACCAAGCGCAGTCTGAACGCCGCACTGCTCCACCGCCTCGAGGATGCCTTCGAGGTCGAGGTCTCGGGTCAGACCGCCCTCGTCGACGGCCCCGGCTTCCGAACCGCGATCACCCGCTTCACCGGTTCGAAGGGCTGAAACCCGCTACCTCTCAGCGACTTCCGTAGATCGCGGCGTACATGAATCTCGCCACCATGTCGGTGACCGCGTCGATGTCATCGAGATGTGCTTCACCGGCGAGCGATCCCGCGATGGTGCGCTCGATGGTCCACAGCAGCGTGGCCGTGTACTCGCTGGCCGGCGGGCCGGCCGGCGCCAGGCCTCGTGCTCGATCGGCGACGATGATCGACTCCAGAGTCGTCTCCATGGCATTCATGGCGGCGAGGTACTCGGCGCGCAGTTCCGGCAGGCGTGGCCACTCGTGCACGGCGTTCTTGATCACGGCACCCGCATGGCCGTCGAGATGCAACCAGTTTCCGACCTGCTCGAGCAAGGCCGACGGGTCCTGCCGGTCGACATCGGCAACCGTGGTCAGCGCGGCGACGATGTCGGCCGCAGCTTGGCGGAACAGAACGACGAAGGCGTCCTCCTTGCTCCGGAAGTAGAAGTAGAAGGACGCGCGGGACGTGTTCGACTGCTTCAGAATCTTGGCGACCGACAGCTCTGCGAGAGTCTCGGTGAGCAGTAGTTCGCGCATCGCCTGGAGGATGTTCTGCGCCGTCTCGGTCTCGACCGCGGGGTTGTCGATCGCGGGTAGCAGTTCCCGCTTCGCGTCGGTGGCATCGCTCTGCTTCTTGCGTCGCCCTTTCGGCACCGTTCGGCCCCCGTAGATGGCCGCTTCGTTGATGGCGCTCAGCGAGGTGGTGACGCTCGCCGCTGCGGGAAGCCGATCGTCGAGCCCCCGCGTGCTGACGTAGAAGGCCCGCTCCGAACCACCGACCAGCATCGCGGCGAGCATGTCTGCGGGAGCGCCGTCCGGAGCACGGCCCTCGGCACGCTCGAACTTGATCTGCTCGGCGACGGCCGCGACGAACTGCTCGAACATCCGCTGCCAGGCCGCGGCGACCGCGGGCTTGCTGTGCATGTGCTCGATGACCGCGCAGATGACAGCCCCATGTCGAGACCACATGTCGAGGGTGTGCTCGAGACTCGAGCCCATGCGCCGCGCCCGGTCACGTCCCGGATCGGTGGACCACGGCGCATCAGCACCGTACGACTCGTCGAACACTCGTCCCAGAAGCGCCACCAGCACGTCGTACTTGTTGGCAAAGTAGTGGTAGAAGTTGGCGCGGGACAGGCCTGCCGTCTCCAGGATCTGAGCAACGGTCAGATCCTGGAGAGAGGTCGACGTGAGCAGTTCCTCGGTCGCCCGGAACACCGCGAGTTCGGCAGAGGAACTCCCGTCGTAGTCACGAGGGCGCCGCCGCACGAAAGAACTCGAAGCCATAGCGGAATCATACTTGATGTCCGGACACGACGTCTGCCCGGTTCGAGGTCTACGCCACGCGCGAAGGCAGCACACTCACCCCGTGAACCAGCGCCGCGTCGAATTCGTCCGGACACTCCAGCATCGGGTAGTGCCCGACGTCGAACTCGACGAGCGTGCTGTCCAGACGCTCGCGCACCCACCGGGCACCGCGAACCGACAGCGCCGGGTCCGCGGTGCCGATGATCTGGGTCACCGGTACGGCAAGACCCTCGAGCAGATGAGTCTGTTCGGTGCACATCAGCGTGCGCAGGGCAGCGCGGCCGGCCCAACTCGGCGTCTGAAGCGAAATGCGGTGCAGCCAGTCCAGGATGTGCGGGTCAGGCGCGCCGCCCTTGAACGGATCACCGACGGCACGCCTTCGCAAGGAGATCCGGTCGGCGTGCTCGGCGGCGAGGAGACTGTCCAGAGGCCCCTCGGGGGGCACCCCGAACGGAAAGTCCTCGAACCGTGCCGCCGCAACGCCGTTGGTGGCGACCAACACGAGAGACCTTGTGATGTCGGGGCGTTCGTGTGCCAGGCGGAGGGCGACCATCCCGCCCAGCGACCAGCCCACGATCGCGGTCGAGCCCAGACCACGCTGCTCGATGACCTCGGCGGCATCGCGGTGCAGGGAGTCGATGTCGTAACCGTCCAGCGGCGCATCCGAGTGCCCGTGGCCTCGAAGATCCATGGCGACGACCCGATGACCGCTGTCGGCCAGCACCCGAATCTGCCGGTCCCACACCTCTCCACTGAGACTCCAGCCATGTATCAGCAGGACGCCTGGGCCGTCCCCGATATCTCGGACCGAGAGCCGGACACCGTCCCGCGTGTGCACGAAGTGCTGTGTCATGACACCGCTTCCGCATGTCGACGCGAGTCGGCGAGTGACACGCCGTCGGCAGCGAGCCGGGTCAGTGACACCGGTGGGCGGAAACGCGTTCCGTAACGTGTGGCCAGCTCATTCGCGCGCGTCACGAAGCCGGCGACCCCGCCCTCGTAGCCGTCGATGAACTGCAGCACACCGCCCGTCCATCCCGGATACCCGATTCCCAGCAGCGATCCGATGTTCGCGTCGGCCACCGACTCCAGAACGCCCTCGTCCAAGCACTTCGCGGATTCCACCGCTTCGACGAACAGCAGGCGTTCTTTGAGATCGGTCAGGGTCGGTACCTGCTCGGCAACGGGAAAAACCGTTCCGAGACCACTCCACAACCCGTTCCGACGTCCCTCGCCGTACTCATAGAAGCCCGCACCGGCCAACCGGCCTGCCCGGTCGAACTCCGTCAGCATCCGGTCGAGCACCGCCTCCGCGGGATGTGCCACCCAGTCGCGCCCCTCGGCCTCGGCCGCATCGCGCGACGCGTCCCGGACTCGCCGCAGGAGTTCGAGATTGAGTTCGTCGGCGAGTTGCAGCGCGGGCGCGGGATAACCCGCCTGGGTCGTCGCCTGCTCGATCATCGGTGCCGGCACTCCCTCGCCGAGCATGGCGAGCGCCTCGTTCACGAAGGTGCCGATCACGCGGCTGGTGAAGAAGCCGCGACTGTCGTTGACCACGATGGGGGTCTTGGCGATCTGACGGGCGACATCCAGTGCCCTGGAAACCGACTCGGCAGACGTCGATCCACCCCTGATGATCTCCAGCAGCGGCATCTTGTCCACGGGACTGAAGAAGTGCAGGCCGATGAAGTCTGCGGGATTCCGCACGCCGCCGGCCAAACCGGTGATCGGCAGGGTCGACGTGTTCGACCCGATGAGCGCACCCGGTGCGAGAACCGGTTCGACCTCCTTCAGGACTCGGGCCTTGAGATCCGGGTCCTCGAAGACGGCCTCGATCACCAGGTCGGCGCCTGCGGCGTCGGCGACGTCGGCGGTGGAGGTGATCCGGTCGAGGATGACCTCTCGCTGGGCTTCGGAGAGAGCTCCCGCACGCACCTTCTTGTCGAGCACTTTCCGCGAGTACTCCTTGCCACGTTCGGCCGCTTCCACGCTGACGTCCTTGAGGACGACGTCGATTCCGGCTGCGGCGCACTGGTAAGCGATACCAGCGCCCATCATACCGGCACCCAGAACCACCGCCTTCGTCGCCTTCCACGGGGTCCGTGACGCGTCGCGCCCGCGGAGTCCGTTCACCGTCTGGGTGTCGAAGAAGCGGGCCTGGATCATGTTCTTCGCGATCTGCCCCACAGCAAGGTCGACGAAATACCGGGTCTCGATCCGCAAGGCGTTGTCGAAGTCGACCTGGGCGCCCTCGACAGCGGCCTTCAGGATGTTTTTGGGCGCCGGGTAATTCGCCCCCTTCAGGTCGGCGCGCAGTGCCGCGGTCAGGACGGGCAGGGAGGCGTGCAGCGGCTGCGCCGGGTCACCCGGGGCTCCGCCTGGTAGTGCGTAACCCGGCGAGTCCCACGGCTGCCGCGCATCCGGGTTGGCCAGGATCCAGGTCTTCGCCGCCGACGCCAGATCCGCCGGCGAATCGACGAGTTCGTCCACGATGCCGAGTTCGAGTGCGGCCGACGCATCGACCTGGCGACCGGTCAGCAGCAGCGACGACAGCGCCTTCTGGACGCCCAACAGGCGTACGCTGCGGACGACGCCCCCGGCTCCCGGCAGGAGACCCAGGGTCACCTCCGGAAGACCGAGGCGAACTCCGCCGGACTTCACCGCGATTCGATGGTGCGTCGCGAACGCGAGTTCGAGACCACCACCCAGCGCCGCACCGTTGATCGTCGCCACCACCGGCACCCCGAGACGCTCCAGGCGTCGGAGCAGCCCGCGATTCCGTTCGACGAACGCGGTGAATTCGCCGATGTGGGACCGATCGGCGTGCACGAGGTCGTTGAGGTCGCCACCGGCGAAGAACGTCGATTTCCCGGAAGCGATGACGACACCGGCGATGTCCTGCGCGTCACCGATCTCGTCGAGGGCGTCCGCGAGGGAGGTGACGAATCGCTCGTTCATCGTGTTCACCCGTTGTTCCGGGTCGTCGATGGTCAGGGTGACGATGGAGTCGTCGTCGATGGTGCGTCGAATCGTGCTCTGGGTCATTGCCGTTGAACTCTCTCTGGGTTGTCTGCGGGATTGTCTGGCATTGCGAGCGGCGGTCAGAGCGCCTCCACCACGGTCGCGATCCCCATACCACCGCCGACGCACAACGTCACGAGTCCGTAGCGACCGCCGGTCCGGTGCAGTTCGTCCAGCACCGTGGAGACGAGCATCGCCCCGGTGGCACCGAGCGGGTGCCCCATCGCGATCGCTCCGCCGTTCACGTTCACCTTCGCCATGTCGAGACCGAGGTCGTCGACGAAATGCAGCACCACCGAGGCGAACGCCTCGTTGATCTCCACGAGGTCGATGTCGTCCACGGTGAGATCGGCTTTCGCCAGCGCCTTGCGCGACGCGGGAGCGGGCGCGGTCAGCATGATGGTCGGATTGTCTCCGGACACCGCGGTGGAGACGATCCGCCCGCGCGGCGTCAGGCCCAGTTCCTTTCCGATGTCTTCGCTGCCGATCGCGACCAGCGAGGCGCCGTCGACGATCCCTGAGCTGTTGCCCGCGTGGTGGACGTGGTCGATCTTCTCGACGGTCGGGAACTCCTGCAGTGCAACGGCATCGAAGCCTGCGGCGCCGAGCCTGGCGAACGACGGCCGGAGTGGGGCCAGGGTGGCGGCGGTGGTCCCCTCGCGGATGGTCTCGTGCCGATCGAGTACCACGGCCCCGTTGATGTCGCGTACCGGAACGACCGAGGCGTCGAACCGCCCGTCTGCCTCGGCCTTGGCGGCCAGTTCGTGCGAACGCACCGCGTAAGCGTCCACGTCCTCGCGGGTATAGCCATCCAGTGTCGCGATCAGATCGGCGCCGATGCCCTGCGGCACGAAGCTCGTGGTCAGATTCGTTGCAGGGTCGTCCATCCACGCGGCACCATCAGAGCTCATCGGGACACGGGACATCGACTCGACGCCACCCGCGAAGACCAGGTCCTCGAATCCCGAACGTATCTTCTGGGCAGCGAGATTCACCGCTTCGAGTCCGGACGCGCAGAAACGGTTCACCTGCACCCCCGCCACCGTGCGAGGGAGCCCGGCCGCGAGTGCCGCCGTGCGCGCGATGTCGCCGCCCTGCTCGCCGACCGGGGTCACGACGCCGAGGACCAGGTCGTCGACGCGGGCGGGATCGAGTGAGGGATTCCGGTCGAGAACTGCCGACAGCAAGCCGGTGGTGAGGTCGATCGGCTTGATCGTGTGCAACGATCCCGAACTCTTTCCCTTCCCGCGCGGCGTGCGAATCGCATCAAAGATCAGTGCCTGGGTGTCCGACATTCACAGTCTCCTAGTCGTTCAGCGGGCGCTCGGGCGCCGTCGTCGAGAGCAACATACAACACGTTCATACACTGTGTATAGCCGTCCCGGCGCGGCTCCAGACCGTCAGCGATGAAAGGTCGCGACCTCCGCGATCGACTGCCTGCTGGTGCGATACGCGTTGACCGGTGCGTCCCCGTCGGGGTAGCCGAACGAGATACCCACGACCACTTGCCGTTCGGGCTTCAACCCGAGGTACTCCCGGATCACCGGCGACTGCGTCGCCAGCGCTGCTTGCGGGACGGTCGCGATCCCGAGCTCGTGGGCCGCCAGGATGAAGTTGCCCACGAACAATCCACAGTCGACCGCGCCATAGGGGCCCAGCGCGGCCTCGGTCGTGACGATCGCTACATGCGGCGCTCCGAAGAAGTCGAAGTTGCGCAGCATCTGTCGGGCCGAACCGGCCCGGTCCGACTTCTCGATACCGAGGCTTGCATAGAGCTGAAGACCGCTCTCTCGGCGACGCTCCTGGTAGACACCCTCGTAAGCAGCCGGGAACTCGATGTCTGGATTCTGCGCCGGCCCGTCCGCTATCGCGGCCCGCAGGGCATCTCGCAGGCCCTCGGTGGCACCCCCACTCACGACATCGACGTGCCACGGCTGCGTGTTGCACCACGACGGAGTCAGCCGGGCCACGTCGAGCACTCGCTCGATCTCGGCCGGCGGAACCTCACGAGGGAGGAACTCACGGCAACTCCACCGGGATTCCACAAGCTCACGCAGGGTCCGGTGCGGCAACGATTCCGGCGGCGAGTCCGCCGACGGTTTCGTCGACTCCTGAGACAGCGGCGACATCGATACTCCTCGTTGTTGGGGGACGGGTCGACCGGCGACGCGGCCGGCCGTGGGCACATCACGTCACAGGCCGGCATAAATGCGGCCATACAGTCAGTGTAGACATAGTGTTCAGTACGGTCTACCCTGCGTTGTAACGACGATCACATGCGGTCGGCGTACCGATCACCCACCTAGGAGGCGCGATGACCATCACCGAGCCACACACGCAGCCGATGAGTTTCCGCGGCGATCTCGACGTTCCGCCGGGACTGCCGCGCGGTATCGACTTGGGACGAATTGCGAACAAGGACAAAGCGATCGCGATGTACGGTCGCGACCTGGTCGAGAAGCTGACCGACCACGCCCTGCTCGCCGACGACTATGCCTACGCGGCGATGCACGACTTCAAGGACAAATCCAACAATTCGACGTGGCGTACCTTCGACCAGGCCCTCGATCACGGGATCGACGCGATCGACGACCCCAGCCCCGGACTGATCGCGCTGTTCGATCAGCTCGACCACATACCCGACTGGGTCGATTTCGACCAGCTCTACCGCGGTGCGGTCGCTTTCTGGCGGGCCGGCCCGATCGTCCCGCCCGTCCTCGCCTGGGGTGCGATCGCCGGGGGCTTCTCCATGTACAGCGCAACCCGCCCGGTCCTGTTCAGCGGTCGACTCCGCGAGCAGGACAAGGTGGGGACCCGGCTCGTCGAGAGTTTCCGGTACGTGGTCGCCGCCTACACCCCCGGCGGGATGGCGCGTTTCGAGGAGGGCTTCCGCCTCACCGCGAAGGTCCGCATGATCCATGCCGCGGTTCGTCACAGTCTCGGGCGATCCGACCACTGGGACTGGGCCGGCTGGGGCATCCCCATCAACAACTTCGACAGCATGGTCACCCAGGCCGGCCAGTTCGGGGTGAAGTTCACCGATGCGGTCCAGTCCTCGGGAATCCGTTTCAGCGACCGGGAACTCGAGGACATCTTCGCCCTGAGCCGCTACGTGGGATACGTGATCGGCGTTCCCGAGGACATCCTGCACACGGATTACGAGGACGCTCGTCGCAAGACCGATCTGCACACGCTGGTCGAACTGCCACCGGACGAGCTCTGCCACGACGTCGTCCACTCGATCATCGAGTACAGCGTCGAGAACCCACCCGGCGACGTCGAGGTGCTACCGGGACCGGTGGCCAAGTTCATGACGAACGAACGTCGACTCAAGCTCGCATATGGGTTGTTGCACTCGTGGATCCCGCCGCACGTCATGGATGCTCTGGGAGTCGAGAAGACCGGTTGGCGGCACATCCTGCCGACGATCAGCCCGCTCGTCAACCTCGCCGATCGAGTCGGACGGGTGTTGCCACACGACGACGAGAAGGCCGCGTTCACCATGCTTCGCCAATTCAACGACGCGATCAAACTCCCCGACGGCGCGAACAAGGAGATGGCCGTGGCCAACCCCGACGAGGTCCACGCGGACATCGCCGCGAACAAGGGCGGAATGCCGGTGGTCGCGAAGAAGTGAGCAGCGAGTCGACAACCCCTCCCCTGGCGGGCACCCGGATCATCGAACTCGCCGGCATCGGCCCCGGCCCGTTCGCGGCGATGATGCTGGCGGACATGGGTGCCGAGGTCATCACCGTCGACCGACCCGGGGGCAACCCCTGGGCGGTCGGCGGTCACGGCATCCTGTTCCGGAGCCGGCGGCACATCGCCGTGGATCTCAAGTCCGAGGCGGGTGCATCGGTGGTGCGGCGCCTGTGTGCCGGCGCCGACGGTCTCATCGAGACGTTTCGACCCGGTGTCGCCGAACGCCTGGGGGTCGGGCCGGCGGACTGCCGGCCCCACAACCCGAACCTCGTGTACGGGCGCATGACCGGCTGGGGTCAGACCGGTCCGATGGCGTCGCTGCCCGGCCATGACATCAACTACATCGCACTCACCGGCGCCCTGCATCAGATCGGACGGAAGGCCGGGCCACCGGTTTCCGCCCCTCAACCTCGTCGGCGACTTCGGCGGCGGCGGAACCTTTCTCGCCGTCGGGATGCTCGCGGGCATCCTGTCCGCCCGCGCCGGGCACGGCGGACGGGTCGTCGACGCGGCGATGATCGACGGCGCCTCGGCCCTGATGGCGATGTTCCACTCATACCGGGCCGAGGGCAACTTCGTCGAGGAACGCGGGGCCAACCTGCTCGACACCGGCGCCTTCTTCTACGACGTCTACGAGACCCGCGACGGTAGGTGGGTGAGCATCGGCGCCATCGAGAATCAGTTCTGGGTGGAGCTCTGCGACGTCCTGGATCTACCCGAGGCGATGAAGCACGATCACCTCGACCCCACTAGGTGGGACGAGTACCGAAAGGCCCTGGGCGAACGGATCGCGCAGTCCGACCGGGACGAGCTCGACCGCGCATTTGCGGGCCGAAACACTTGCTATGCGCCGGTTCTGACGCTGTCCGAAACGGTGGAACACCCCCATCACCGCGCCCGGAAGACGTTCGTGACGGTCGACGACGCGGTGCAACCGGCTCCGGCCCCTCGCTTCGACGGCCACCCACCCACGGCTCCCCGTCCGCGTCGCGCGCCGGGCGCCGACACTGTCGAGGTGCTCGGTGAGACCGGCTTCTCCCCGACCGAGATCGAGTCCCTGCTCGCCGATGGAGTGATCGACTCGACCCCATGACCTCGGTGGTTGCCCGGTCGAATCTCTCCCGGGCAACCACCGATTCACCACTACCCCAGCAAGACTCGGCTCACAGACCCAGCGAACGGCCGACGATCTCTCGCATGATCTCGTTGGTGCCGCCGTAGATTCGCTGTACCCGCGCGTCCCGCCATCTCCGCGCGACGTCGTACTCCTCCATGTAGCCGTATCCGCCGTGCATCTGGAGGCAGGTGTCCAGCGCGCTGAACTCCAGCTCGGTGGTCCAGAACTTCGCGCCGGCCGCCTCGGCTGCGGTGAGTTCACCGGCGTTCTGCGCCTCGATGCACCGATCCACGAAGACCCGGGCGATTCCCACCTGCGTGGACAACTCGGCCAGGGTGAAGCGGTTCGCCTGGAAGCTCCCGATGGGTTGACCGAAGGCCTTGCGCTCCTTGCCGTAGGCGATGGCGGTCTCGACCGCGTACTCGGCCTGGGCGACCGCCACGACCGCCATCGACAACCGTTCCTGGGCAAGGTTGCCCATCATGTACCGAAGCCCTTTACCCGGTTCACCGAGCACATCCGATTCGGCGACGAGGACGTCCTCGAAGAACAACTCCGCGGTGTCCTGTGCCTTGCGGCCGATCTTCTGCAACTTGCGACCGCGTTGGAATCCGTCGTGGTCGGCGGACACGACGAACAGACCGAATCCACCGCCGTCGTCCTCGGGGATCCTGGCTGCGACGATGATCAGGTCGGCCTGGATACCGCGGGTGATGAAGGTCTTGGAACCGTTGAGACGCCAGCCACCGTCGACCCGGGTCGCAGAGGACTTGATCGCGCGCAGGTCCGAACCGGTACCCGGCTCGGACATGGCGATGGCGATCGCGGTCTCCCCGCTGACGATGCCGGGCAGCCAGCGGCCCTGCTGTTCCGGCGTCGCGATGTCCAGGAAGTACGGGAGCACGATGTCGTTGGTCAGCGAGAAGCCGTCCCCGACGGTCCCGGTCCGGACCACTTCCTCGTTCAGGACCGCATTGAATCGAAAGTCGCGTGATCCCGCGCCGCCGTACTGTTCCGGAGCCGCGAAGCCGACCAGCCCCTGATCGGCCGCCGCGGTCCAGAAGTCACGACTGACCTCACCGGCGTCCTCCCAGTCGGCCGTACGCGGTACGGCTTCCTTGGTCAGGAAGGACCGGACGGTGTCCCGGAACTGATCGTGCTCGGAGTCGAAAAGTGTTCTCTTCATGATGTCGTGTGCTCGTCAACCCTCAACGGAGGAGGGACTTGCCGATGATCTCCTTCATGATCTCGTTGGCGCCGCCGTAGATTCGCTGCACGCGCGCGTCGACATAGGCCTTGGCGATCGGGTACTCGGACATGAAGCCGTAGCCGCCGAACATCTGCAGACACCGGTCGACGACACGCCCCTGCACCTCACTGGCCGCGAGTTTCGCCATCGCGGCCCGGTCGGCGGTCAGGTCACCGGTCGTGTGCTGGAGCAGGCAGTCATCGACGAAAGAGCGGACGACCTGGGTCTGCACGTGAGCGTCGGCGAGTGTGAACCGGGTGTTCTGATTCGCCGCCAACGGTTTTCCGAATGCGGTTCTGGTGGTGACGTAGTCCCGCGCCAGCTCGACCGCTCGTGCCGCTGCAGCCGTGCTCGCCACCGCGATCGTCAGCCGCTCTTGCGGGAGGTTGGTGACAAGTGCACGGAAACCCCCACCTCGCTCGCCCAGCAGATTCTCCTTGGGGACCCGCGCGTCCTCGAAGAACAACTCGGCGGTGTCCTGTGCGTGCATGCCGATCTTCTCCAGATTGCGCCCCCGTGTGAAGCCCGGGGTGTCCCGTTCGACGACGAGCAGCGACAGACCTCCGTGTCGGTCACCGTCGCTGTCGGTCCGCGCGGCGACGATCACCAGATCGGCGTTGATCCCATTGGAGATGAACGTCTTCGAGCCGTTCAGCACGAAGTGGTCACCCTCCTCCTTCGCGGTCGTGGAGATGCCCGCTAGATCGGAACCCGTGCCCGGCTCGGTCATCGCGATGGCCGCGATGAGATCACCCGACGTCAGTCCGGGCAGCCAGCGCCGCTTCTGGTCAACGTCGGCGTAGCGCTCGAAATACGGGACGCAGATGTCGTTGTGGAGATTGACCCCGAACGACATCACCCCCGCGTCGGCGACTTCCTCGGCGATGACCGCGTTGAAGCGGAAGTCATCGGTGCCGCCGCCGCCGAACTCTTCGTCGACCGACATCCCGAGGAACCCGTGCGAGCCGGCCTTCTGGAAGAGTTCGCGAGGGATGCGCCCCTCCCTCTCCCAGGTCTCGTACCCCGGCACGACGTCGGTGTCGAGGAATCGGCGAAAGCTCTCCCGGAAGGTCTCGTGCTCGGGTTCGTACACACCTCGTGCATGTGCACGTGGACGATTCGCGGTGACTGTCATCTGTCTGTCCTGTCTGTCGATCGATCTGGAAGAGGAGGCCGTGGTGCTCCGCCATCGGCCGGAATGTGATTGACGCCACGTCTGAACACATTGTATGGTCTCGTGTATGCCAGAGTCCAGTTCCCCCCGCCTCGCCCCCGAGTGGAGCGGCGCTCCCGACGGCGCATTCCGGCCCGACGCCGACTTCACCGACGAGCAACTCGCGCTCGCACTCAGACACGCCAATCTCCCGATCTTGCTGGGCTCGTTGGCTCTACTGACCGGCGACGACCGCTGGATCGAGGATCCGTACCTGCCCACCGCTCCTCCCGATCTCGGCGACCACGACACCGGGGGATTCGAACCCGAACTCGCCGAACGTATTCGGCGGGAGGCGGCAGCAACTCTTCGCGCGTGGCGAGACGGCAGTCTCGAGGTTGCGGACGCACCCACGCCCGAGCGCCTGTCGCGCATCCTCTCGGTGATGTTGGCGGAGCAACTCCCGGACGATTACGGGCAACTCCTGGGCGAGGAGATGGGCTTGTATCGTCGGCACTCCACACCACAGGTCGCGGCACCCGAGAACTTCCGCGTCGCGATCGTCGGTGCGGGAATCTCCGGACTGGCAATGGCGATCCGCCTACAGCAGACCGGCATCGACTACGTACTCATCGACAAGAACGACGACGTCGGTGGCACGTGGCACGAGAACGTGTACCCGGGGTGCGGGGTAGACACCCCGAGCTACCTCTACGCGCTGTCCTTCGACCCGAACCCCGAGTGGTCCAGCTACTTCGCTCCACAGGACGAGCTCGCGGCCTACTGGCGAGCACTGGCCGAACGCCATGGCGTCCTGGCACGTACGCGATTCTCGACGGTGGTCGATCAGGCCGAGTTCGACCCGGCGACCGCCGGTTGGACACTCGACCTCAGATCGGTACGATCCGGCGATATCGAGAGCCTCTCTGCGACAGTCGTTGTCAGCGCGGTCGGACTCCTGAACCAGCCGAGCATCCCCGACCTGCCGGGGTTGTCCGACTTCGAGGGCCCGGTCTTGCACACGGCGCAGTGGGACCCGACGGTCGACCTCCGCGGCAAGCGAATCGCGGTGATCGGCACAGGTGCGAGCGCCATGCAGTTCGTTCCCGCCGCCGCCGAAGACGCGGCCGAGGTCCGGGTGTTCCAGCGAACACCCCAGTGGGCGATGCCCCATCCGCTCAAAGGTCAGCCGGTCGACGGCACAGCGCACTGGCTGAACAAACACGTGCCGTTCTACCTCGCGTGGTATCGCGCCCGCCTGTTCTGGCGGATGGGTGACAAGGTGTGGCGCCTCCTACAGGTCGACCGCGACTATCCCCACCTCGGGCGAGCGATCAACAAGGGAAACGACCGGCTACGCGCCATGCTGACCGCGTACATCGAGAGTGAGTTGGCCGACCGCCCAGATCTGCTCGAGAAGAGCCTGCCCGACTATCCACCGTACGGAAAACGGCTTCTCATCGATGCCGGTTGGTTCCGTACGCTTCGCCGCGAGAACGTCGATCTCGTCACCACCGGGATCGGCACGGTCACGACGAGCGGTGTTCGCACCCGGGACGGAGTCGATCACGCCGCCGACGTCCTGGTGCTCGCAACAGGATTCAAGTCGGTCGATGTTCTCGGGTCGCTCACCGTCCGAGGCCGCGACGGGCGGACACTCCGAGAGGTCTGGGGCGCCGACGACGGCCGGGCCCATCTCGGTATCACCGTGCCCGGATTCCCGAACTTCTTCTGCTTGTACGGCCCCAACACCAACACCGGTCACGGCGGCACGGTCATCGCCGGCACCGAGATGCAGATTCAGCACATCACGGCGCTGATCAGCGCGATGGTCGACGAGCGGTTCGACTCGATCGAGGTCCGTCCCGAGGCGTTCGACACCTACAACCGCGAACTCGACGCGGCCCTCGAGGACACGGTGTGGCACTTCGGCGGTACGACGACGTATTACCGCAACGCGCGAGGCCGAATCGTCACCAATAGCCCCTGGCGGTACGTCGACTACTGGCGTCGTGTCCACCAGCCCGACTTCTCCGAGTTCATCACCACGCGCGGAACCGTCACGACAGCGCAGGAGTCGTCTGGCGGCGCCGGACAACTCACCCACTGAGCCGGCCAGCCCGTACCCTCTCGTCCCATCGCAATCGAGGCAGAACACGATGACACACGCACCTCAGGCCCCGTCCGCACCTGTTGCCGCCCCGGGCATCTCCGCCACCACGCTGGTCGGGGCCTTCCAGGCCACGGCCGCGAGTCGGCCCGATTCCACCGCCCTGAGCGCCTTCGGCGAGGAGCGATCGCTCACCTGGTCCGAATACCGCACGGCGGTGGAAGAAGTTGCCACCGGTCTGGCGGCACTCGGTGTCAGACAAGGCGACACGGTCGCCGTCATGCTGCCGAACAGCCCCGAGTTCCACATCGTCGACATGGCCGTGTTGCACCTGGGCGCGACGCCGTTCTCGATCTATCTCACCTCGGCGCCAGATCAGATCAGCTACCTGTTCGACAACGCCGGGAACTCCGTCGTCGTCGCGGACTCCGCCTTCCTCGACGTCCTCCAACGCACCGCCGCGCCCGCCGTCAAGCACATCGTGGTGACGAACCCGGCCGGTGCATCGACCGTCCATGACAACGGACCCGCCACGCTCACCCCGCTCGATGAGCTACGTGTCCGCCGCGCCGCCGGCTTCGACTTCGAGAAAACCTGGCGTTCGGTGCGCGCCGACGATCTGGCCACGCTGATCTACACATCGGGCACCACGGGAGATCCGAAGGGCGTCGAGCTCACCCACGCCAACCTGATGTTCGTCATGTACACCTGTAACCAGCGTTTCCCGTTCGCCGTCGACGGCGCGGCCATCAGTTACCTGCCCACCGCGCACGCCGCAGATCGCGTGTTCTCGCACTACCTGGCGACCGTGACGGGGTGGCCCATCACCACCGTTCGTGATGCGACAACCGTTTTCGGCGCAGTCGCCGAGGCTCATCCGACCTGGTTCCTGGGCGTGCCGCGGATCTGGGAAAAACTCCGGGCAGGCCTGCTCGCGCGGTTCTCGGCGCTACCGGACGGTCCGCGCGATGCGACGTCGGCCGCGCTGGAGGCCGCGATCCGCCTGGTGCAGATCGAGCAACGCCGCGAATCGGTTCCGGCAGATCTACAGGACGCCGTCAGTGTCGCCGACGAACGCATCTTCGCCGACCTCCGCGCACAACTCGGACTGGACCGCGTCGCACTCCTCATGACCGGCGCGGCGCCGATCGCGCCGGCGGTGCACGAGTTCTTCCTCGCGCTCGGCCTGCCGCTTCAGGAGGGCTTCGGGATGTCCGAGACCGGCGCGCTGGGATTCACCAACGTGCCCGGCGACATCCGCGTCGGCAAGGTGGGCCTGGCTCAGCCGGGCACCGAGGCCAGGCTCGCCGACGACGGCGAGCTCCTGTTGCGCGGCCCACACGTGATGCGCGGCTACCGCAAGGCCCCCGCGAAGACAGCTGAGGCGATCGATGAGTTCGGCTGGTTGCACACCGGCGACATCGCGCAGATCGACGACGAGGGATGGGTCACGATCGTCGACCGCAAGAAGGAACTGATCATCAACGCTGCGGGCAAGAACATGTCCCCGGTCAACATCGAGGGGAAACTGAAGAGTGCCTCGCCCCTGATCGGTCAGGCGTGCGTCATCGGCGACCGCCGGCCCTACAACGTGGCGCTCATCGTCCTCGACCCTGATGCCGCCCGCACCTTCGCTGCCGCGCACGGCCTGACGGACGCCAGTCCTGCGGCACTCATCGACAATGCCGCGCTGCGAGACGAAGTCGACCAGGCAGTTGCCCGAGCGAACGAGCATCTCTCCCGTGTCGAACAGGTCAAATACCATCGACTCCTCGCCGACGAGTGGCTTCCGGACTCCGATGAGCTCACGCCGACGATGAAACTCAAGCGCCGTGGTGTGACGACCAAGTACGCCGAGATCATCGAGGACATCTATTCGTCCTCCGCCCGTTAGACATCGGTACGACAGAGTTCCGGAGCAGCACGATGGAGATACGCGTCGAAGCACAGACAGTCCGCGTCCTCGACCGAGACAATCTGCGGACCGTTGTCGTCAGTACTCGGGTCAGCGTGTCAGACACCTCGGAGAGACTGCGCCAGCGCGGGATCGGGTTCGTCGACGGAAGCGTTGCCTACGTCGACACGTGGTGGTTGCGGACTCTGAGCGACAACAGGCGGTGGCTCGACGAGGTCCGCGAGATGCTGTCGTTCGCGGAATGTCATGGGTGGTTCGACGGGGTCTATCTTCGCGCCCGACTCGACATCGATGCGGCACCGATCGTTCGTGCACGGGATACGTTACGAGCCACCGGGTGACCGGCGCGCAGTAGTAGGTGCGCGAGAGCAGTTCCGCCCACGCGAGAGCCGACGGCCGGCTCGAGGAAGCGGAGACGATCCGCAATCACGGCGCGGACGAGGTGGTGACGCGGGCCCTGGCGTCGAACAGCGATTCCGGGAGGCGGCAGGCGGTGGGGTCGAGCGGAGTCCTGGACTCCGCTCTGATCGGTTCCGCGCTGTACCCGTGTATCGCCGACGGCGGAATCCTCGCTTGTGTGCGGACCTTCGACGGCGCGCCGCCGGAACGGGGGATCCGGGTGCGCGAGGTGTAGGCGCGCGAACGTCTGCTCGACACCACGGGTCTCACCGAACTGACCGCACTCGCCGAGGAGGGCGTGTTCGATTTCCTCTATGTCGCAACCGATTAACCCCCGAAGACGCAACCGATGCGCACTGCATGATCGAGGACGTACCTGACACCGGTGACCCAGTCACCTGCATCCTCGGCGAGATGGGTGATAGCCCGGCCCACGTCCTCGGGCCGACCCAGACGCCCTTGATGCGTAGCGAAGACCTGGTGTGCATCGATGCCACCCGACGCCGCCTGGAAGGCCTCCATCAGCTTGTCCGACAATGCTGTTTCGACGAACACCGTTGCAACACAGTTCACTTGAATGTTCACCGAACTCGTCGACGGCCCTGCCGACCACCGATTTGTTCCGGAACGCTGTCACTTCGATCATGTTTTGCCAGTTGGCGCCTTCGCGCGATGGCCGCTGCCGGTCACCGAGTTCGGCATTCTGCTGGATAGTGCCCCCACGGCTCGATCGAACCGTCGGGGCACCGCTGCTCGCCCGTCAGGCGAGCAGCATGCCGATGGGATCGTGGTCTTCGAGCGCGGCACCGTACCGGTGAGCCATCGCTTCGACCACTTCCGACGGTTGCATCACCGTCGGTACACACATCCAGGCGAAGCCGTGCAGCGTGTGCAACCGATATTCGTACCAGGCGTTTTCGTCGTCGAGTCGCGGACCCCCATGTCCGGCAACCGCATCGAGGTAGTGTCGCAGCAGGTCGCGTTCACGGTTGCGCCGGTCTTCGATAGACAGCGCGGACCCCAGAAAATACGAGACGTCATGGGCCCAGGGGGCGAGGCAGGCGGTCTGCCAGTCCAAGAAGGCAGGAGCACTTCCGGGCACACGATACAGTTGCGCGAAGTGCGCATCACCGTGGTTGATGGTGTGGACGGCGGCGTCGTCGTGCTCCCACAGTCTGGCGAAACCTTCGCGCACTCGGGCATCATCGCGAAGGCCCGCCGACAGATCGGGAACTTCCGGTCGCTCGATCAGCGGGTGGAACACCTCGGGACTCAGCATCACGGTGAACGCATCGCGAGCGGCTTTCGCACCCACCGGAAGCCAGGCACGCTCGCCTTTGCTGCTCCCCCACAGTGCCGCGTGCCACCGCGCCTGGACCTCCAGCGTCGTCGCGATGTCGTCGACCGGCCACAGATCCGTCGCCTGGCCGAACTCGGCTCCGTGTGCTGTCAGGTCCTCCATGATGATGACGCCCTGATCGTGCTCGGTCGCCGAGTAGAAGCTCGCCGGCACCTCGGCGGCGAATCCCGGTGCCAGGTCACGATAGAAGTGACCCTCCAGCTCGTAGGCCGGCCCCAATCCGTAGGCACGACTCCGTTCGTCGAATCCCCCCTTGACGCACACCTGCGCCGGGATGTCGCGCTTGTTCGCGGCGAACTCGAGTGACGCGAAAACCTTCGTCGCCGACCCCCAGATGATCCGCGACACGTCGACCTTTGTCACGCGGACCTCTTCATCCGTCGTGGTCAGCACCGCACTGAACCACTCGGGGGTCAACTCGTCAACGGAATACGGGAGTTGGTCAGGACGGGCGTCTGTCTGAGTCATGAGGGGACCATACATAGTGTATGGATGTGGTGTCAATCACAGCATCGACCGTGGGCACGCAGCCGACCTGCGTAAGCGTCGACGGGCCGGCAACCGACTACCCGGCGCCGAGCCCCGACACCCGATCCGGGAACTCTGGCGCACGTTTGTCGAGAAAGGCCTGCACACCTTCCTGCACATCCGCCGAGAGACCCCGCCGGTAGAGGACCTCCGACTCGGCGCGGTGCGCCTCCTCGGGCCCCGACGCGCCGAGCGCTCCCCAGAGCAGCGATCGGGTGAGGGCCACCGAGACAGGCGCCGTTCCGGCGATCATCTCGTTCGCGACCGCCAGGGCGCGTTCCAGGACCTGTTCCGCGGGAACCACTTCGCGCACGAGACCGCGGTCGAGGGCTTCGGCCACCGGGACCATCCGACCGCCCAGCGTCCACTCCGCCGCTGTCGAGATCCCCACCACCCGTGGGAGAAACCACGTCGAACATGCTTCGGGGACCAGTCCGCGACGAGTGAACACAAAGCCGAATTTCGCCGTTTCCGAGGCAATCCGGACGTCAGCGGGGAGTGTCATGGTGACACCCACACCCGCCGCGGGTCCGTTGATGGCGGCGATGACCGGCTTCGTCGACCGGTAGATACGCAGGGACACCTGGCCGCCCGCATCGGCCGGCGCCGCACCGTCGTCGCCGGGTTCGTCCGGGAGGAACGTGTCGCCACCGTGCTCGAGATCGGCTCCCGCACAGAAGGCACGTCCGGTCCCCGTCAGCACGACCGCACGGACGTCGTCGTCGGCGTCGCAGGCATCGAACGCCTCGATGATCCCCACCCGGATGCTCTCGGTGAACGCGTTGAGCCGATGCGGACGGTTCAACCGTACGATCGCAATCGCACCAACTCGCTCGACCACCACCTCTTGTGACGCAACGGCCCCCGCGGTCATCGACCCGTCCATTCCGGCGCACGCTTCTCGGCGAAGGCGCGTGGCCCCTCCTTGGCATCGTCACTGGTGAACACCGTGCGGATCGCCGAGGAGTTGATCTTCCACGACTCGTCGTCCCATCCGCGTTGAGCTTTCGCCGTCTCGTGCATGACACGCTTGCTCTCGGAGACCGCGAGCGGCGCGTTGGCGGCGACCTCGGCGGCCAGGTCCACCGCGACCGCCAGGGCGGTGCCCGATGGCGCCACCGCGTTCACCAGCCCCAGTTCGTACGCGCGGGCGGCCGACACCGGCCGCCCGGTCAACGCGATCTCGGCGGCCACTTTCTGCGGGACCTGCCGATGAATCCGTAGGAGTCCACCGGCGCCGGCGATCAGCCCCCGCTTGACCTCCGGCAGACCCACCGAGGCTCCCTCGTCGATCACCGCGAGGTCGGCCGCCAGCATGATCTCGGTACCGCCACCGAGCGCGAAACCGTTGACAGCGGCGATCACCGGCTTGGGAACGTAGTGCCGCACGATTCCGGCGAAGTCCCATTCACGGTGGTCCGGGTCATCGATCCGGCGTCCTGCCGCGATCTCCTTGAGATCGGCACCGGCACAGAACGCGCGGCCCGCACCGGTGATCACGACGACGCGCACCGACGGGTCCTGTGCCGCCTCCTCGAGTGCTGCACCGGCTGCCGCCGACAGCTCGGCGTTGACCGCATTCAACGCATCGGGGCGGTTGAGCGTGATGATCGCGATGTGATCACGCACTTCGTAGCGGATCACGGACTCGGACGCCGCAGGGTCGCAGTCGGGTGCCATCGGTTCTCCTGTCATCGTGATCCGCGCTCGTCGACATGACGTCTCTCATCCCGACCGCCCGCATCCGCAATTAATCTTATGCTGTTAGATTAAGGCTGACAACCGCGACCCCGGCCACCCGGGCTCCGCACAGCACGAGAGGGGAACCATGGGCACGCGCGCAGACGACGGGGGTACCAGCGGTCTACTGGATCTGTTCCGAGTGGACGGGCGGGTTGCGATCGTGACCGGTGCGGGATCGGGACTCGGCGCCGGGTTCGCCCGCGCGCTGGCCGAGGCAGGTGCGGACGTCGTCCTGTCCGGCCGGCGACCGGGCCCGCTGCGACGAACCGCGGACGACATCCGCGCGCTCGGCCGACGTGCTCTCGAGATCCCCTCCGACGTCACCGATCCGGACCGATGCGAGGAGGTGGTGAGCGCTGCCATGGACGAGTTCGGCCGGGTCGACATCCTGGTCAACAACGCCGGGCTCACGCACACTGCCCCGGCCACACGTGAACTGGCGGAGGACTTTCGCGCGGTCCTCGACGTCAATCTGCTCGGAAGCTACTGGATGGCGAGGTCCTGTGCGAGGGTGATGCGTCCCGGTTCCAGCATCGTCAACGTCGCGAGCATGCTCGGCCTCGTCAAATCCGCTCTGCCACAGGCTGCTTACTCCTCGAGCAAGGCCGGCGTCGTCGGCCTCACCCGGGATCTGTCCAACCAGTGGTCGGGACGCAAGGGCATCCGGGTCAACGCGATCGCACCGGGTTTCGTCGAGACCGACATGATCGCGGAGATGTCCGACGATGCCCGCGCCGATTTCCTGCACGGGTGCTCGCTCGGGCGGATGGGCACCCAGCGCGAGATCGACGCCGCGATGCTCTTTCTCGCGAGCCCGGCGGCGTCGTACATCACCGGGTCGACCCTGGCCGTCGACGGCGGGACGTCCGGACACTGACGCTCCACCACCCCTGATCACCGCCCGGCAACGCCGGACACCCCCGCAATCAGCCCCAGCACCACAGGAGAACCAATGCAGACAGATCTCTTCGACGCCGACCACGAGCTGTTCCGGGATTCGGTGCGCGCATTCGTGACCCGGCACGTTGTCCCGAAGATGGAGAAATGGGACGCCGATCGCCTGATCGACCGCGAAACCTGGCGTGCGGCAGGAGCTCAGGGCATCCTCGGCCTGGCAGTGCCGCTCGAGTACGGCGGCCCCGGTGAGACCGACTACTGCTTCCGGGTCGCCATTCAGACCGAGATCGCCAGAGTGGGCGCGTCCGCACTGCAGTCCGGGTTCTCCACCAACGACGACATCGTGCTGAACTACCTGCTCCGCCACGCCGATGACGAGCAGAAGAAGCGCTGGGTGCCGGGATTCGTCACCGGCGACACCATCGGCGCGATCGCGATGACCGAGCCCGCCGCCGGCAGTGACCTACGCGCGATCACCACCACCGCACGACGGGACGGCGCCGACTGGGTGCTCAACGGTTCGAAGACCTTCATCACCAGCGGCATCCTCGCCGATCTCGTGATCGTCTTCGCCAAGACCGATGCGGATGCCGGCTCGCGTGGATTCAGTCTGTTCGTCGTCGAGGACGGGACACCGGGTTTCACGCGTGGCCGCAAACTCGACAAGGTCGGACTCCACGCCCAGGACACCGCCGAACTGTCGTTCGACGACGTACGCATACCCGCTACGAACCTCCTCGGTGAGGAGGGCGCCGGGTTCGCCTACCTGATGCAGAGCCTGCCCCTGGAGCGATTGGGAATCGGTATCGCCGCGCAGGTCTCGGCCGAGGCGGTCTTCGATTGGACCCTCGCTTACGTCAAGGAGCGCAAGGCCTTCGGCAAGCCGGTCGCCGAATTCCAGGGACTCGGATTCACCCTGGCCGAGCTGCGGACAGCCATCGAGGTGTCCCGGGCGTACATCGACCGCTGTGTGCGGGAGTACAACAAGGGCACGCTTACCGCGGTCGACGCGGCCAAGGCTAAACTATGGGCAACCGAACTGCAGGACAAGGTCATCGACGCGGGTGTGCAGCTCCACGGCGGGTACGGCTACATGATGGAGTACCCGGTGGCCAAGGCCTACATCGACGCACGCATCCAGCGGATCTACGGCGGGACCAACGAGATCATGAAGGAGATCATCCACCGCGATCTGATCCGGGGTCAGAGCTAGTAGGGCCAGTCCAGGTCGCCGGACTCGCCCACCACCGTGTCCGGCGACCCCCCTGTCGCGTTCCGCTGTTCAGCTCGACCGCGTTCAGCGCTTCAGCTCGGCCGCGGGCACCGCGCTCGGCAGGAATGCCGGAAGCACGAAGTCGCGCAGCATCTCCCGATGCTGAGGATCGTCCGGTCGGTCGAAATCGAGTCGGCCGACGAGGATGAACTGGACCAGAGCGATCCACTCGGCGATCTTCTCCTTGTCGAGATCTCGACGTATCTCCCCACGGTCCATCGCACGGTCGATGATCGGGTCCCACATCTCCGCGGTCAGTCGCGCGGCGAGACCCGAACTGCCGACCAGGGATTCGGCCATCTGCATGTGCTCCGGACTCACCAGGATGCGGATGAGCGGATCGCGACGGCCGCGCTCGACCAAGAAGATGAGCCCCTCCACGAGTTGCTCGGCGAACGTCTCGTGCTCGAGGAGGTACTTGCGGGCCTTGTCGAACAGTGTTCGCGACCGCCGTTCGATCAAGGCCGACATCAGGGCGTCGCGGTCCTTGAAATACCGGTACACCGTCGGGCGCGAGACCCCGGCCTCTTTGCCGATGTCGTCCATCGTCGTCTTCGCGACGCCGTACCGTTGGAACACGCGCTCCGCGGCGACCATGATCTGATTGCGGGCCTCGTCGACGTCCTCGCTGAGAACGTTGCCCGTCTTCCTGCGCGCCATGTCCACCTCCTCGTGGCGATGATACAAGATACAGATCTCGTTCTGTGTCCGCGGACCTGCAAATGCAGGACGGACGTGCCATCCTACGGACTGCTCCGCACGACGAGCAGACAACAGCCGAGGCCACGCCCGTGCAGGGCGGTGACCTCGGCTGGGATGTCCGTCGTCAGCGAACGCGATCGAACCGGGTGTCGACATCCTTGTACTCGTCGCGGATGACGGTCTTGGCGATCTTGCCGCTCGGCAGGCGCGGCAGCGGGTCCTGTCGGATGACCACGTAGCGCGGGACCTTGAAGTCGGCCAGCACATGCTTGCAGTGCTCGACGATGGTCGTCGCGTCCATGTCGTCGGAGACGGTCACGATCGCGGCCGGCGTCTCACCGAACCGGTCATCGTGCGCAGCGATGACGGCGACCTCTTCCACCCCGTCGATGGCACCGATCGCGATCTCCAGCTCGACCGGAGAGATGTTGATCCCGCCGGAGATGATCAGGTCCTTGAGCCGGTCGACGAACTGGACCCGGCCCTCCTCGTCGGCGACACCCAGGTCACCGCTGTGCAACCACCCGTCCCGGATGGCCTGTGCGGTGGTCTCGGGATCGTTCCAGTAGCCCGGGGTCACGCCGGGCCCGCGCACCACCAGTTCCCCCTCCTCGCCGGGGGAGGCAGGCTCGTCGTCGGAGTTGAAGACCTTGACCTCGGTGAAGATCGACCCGGTGCCGCACCGGTCCGGGAACTCCAGGGCCTCCTCACGAACGGTCGCGGTCGCGACACCCCCGGCCTCGGTCATGCCGTAGATCTGGCGCAGGAGAACACCCTTGTCGGCCCATCGCTTCAGGAGTTGCGCGGGCACGGCCGCCCCGCCGACGATCGCGGTCTTGAGCGAGGACAGGTCGGCGTCGGCGAACTCCGGCGCACGCGAGATGGCCTCGAAGATGAGCGGGACGCCGAAAATGGCCTGGACCGAGTGCTTCTCGAGGAGGGTGACAGCATTGGCCGGATTGAGTTCGGGCTCCACCACCAGCGTGCCGCCCAGAACGGTGGTGATGAGCAGTCCGTAGACCAGACCCGGGGTGAAGGCGAGCGGCAGCACGAGCAGCGTGGTCGTGCCCGGTCGGAAGCCTTCCTCGGTGAGCGTGTTCTCGAGGACGATCGACATCAGGGTGCGGTTCGTCAGGACGACACCCTTGGACAGGCCTGTCGACCCGCTGGTGAACAGGATCGTCGTCGGTTCGTCGGGCTCGAGATCCACGCGATAGTCGTCGAGTGCGCCATCCCGCAGATCCGTGAGTTCCGCGTACGGGACGACCGCGAACGGCCGGCCCACCGCCGCGGTGTCCTCGGCGAGCTGCTCGAACCCCGGGGCGACGATCACGACGTCGATCCCCGCGTCGTCGGCGATCTTGCGCAGTTCCGCGGGACGGTAACGACTGTTCAACGGCACCAGCACCCCACCGGCCTTCAGCACACCGAGCGCGGCGGCAGGCCATTCCAGCGAGTTCGGGCCGAGCAGCCCCACCCGGTCTCCGGGGGCCACCCCACGGGACTCGACCAGGAGGCGGGCGATTCGGCTGCTCCAGTCACGCAACGCGCGGTAGGAGATCTCCGAACCGGAGAACACCACCGCGGTGGTGTCCCCTTTGGTCCGGGCCCACCAGTCGAGTGCTTTGCCGATGGTTGCGGTCATGTTCGTACTTTCTCTCTGTGGCATCGGTGTCGGAGCCGTTGTCGGTGAGTGCCGACGCCCACCTAACACATATAGGATAAATCGGACTCCTGCGGCAGTGGCGCGATCGGCGCAACCGCAGGAAGATCAGGCATTCAGTTCGGCGCGGCCCTGCGCGACGAGCTTCTTGGTCTCCCGGCGGAAGACCTGATTCGCGATCTCGTTGCGACCGAGCAGCATGTCACCGGCATCGGCGCTGCCCATGCCGCGCTGCGAGTCGCGCAACAGCGGGAAGTCCTCCTGGTGTAGAACGGCGAGCAGGATCTCCCAGTTCTTGTTCCAGATCCGGTCCCACTTCTCCGGCGTCATCCCGCTGTCCTCGACCTTCGGCACCAGGAGCCGCTGTTCCATCCGCGACTTGGTCGGGTCGGTGGGATGCGGCCGAAAGGTCAGCAGCTGGAAGTGATCCGGCTGCCGCAGCAATGTGCTGTTGGGCAGCAGGAAGTGCGTCTCGGTGACGTACTTGTCGAGCGGGATGTCGCCCGGATCCTCTTCGAGGAAACGATCGATCGACTTGCGCGGGGCGATGAACCGGCAGTGCCGGCCGAAGTCCTCGAAGGCCATCACGTTGGTGTGGATGATCTTTCCGGCGGTGTTGGGGTGCGCGTATTGGATGTGGTAGCCGTCGAGGAACGCGTCCTGCATGATCTTCCAGTTGGTGGGTTCGTCGAATCCACCGGCCCGGAAACACACGAGCTGGTCCATCTCGTACTCGGCGAGCATCGGATCGATGTCCGGTCCCAGCCACGACGCGACGTCGATCTCCGCGTGCGCATTGTCCACGACCCAGATGAATCCGTGCCGCTCCTCGGTGGGAATCTCGATGAGTCCGTGCTCTTCACGGTCCACCTCGCCGAACGTCGCATCCCGCGTGATCGTTCGGAGCGAACCGTCCGGATCGTACGACCAGCGGTGGTATCCGCACGAGAAGATCCGGCAGCGCCCCTTGTCACTCTGCTCCAGCATCGCCCCGCGGTGGCGGCACAGATTCACGAAAGACTTGACGCTCCCGTCCTTCTGACGCACCACGATGATGTTGTTGCGCGGCATCTGCACCGTGACGAAGTCGTTCGGCCGCGAGATCTCGCTCCCGTGCGCGACGATCGACGGCACGCGACCGAAGATGTGGTCGCGCTCGTCCTTGGCGAGCACCGGATCGGTGAACTCGTCGGGTTCGAACTGCACGAGGTCGTCGAACTTGTCCGTCGTCTCGTTGCGCAAGAGCTCGAGCGCGCGACGGATTCGGTCCTGACGGGGAAGCGAAGTGGTCATGATTCCCTCCGTGATGGAGCGGTTGTTACGACTGGGGAGTGTCACCCGGGCCGGAATGGCACTCCTTAAACCTACAGCAATAAGTTTTATCGGGCAATCGGTCCCGATGGCCGGACCCGGTGCCGGTGCGGCGGGCAGGTGAGAGTCGACCCGCCGCACCGGCGCCGTCCGACCGGCCGCCGCCGGTCAGGACTCCGGCGTGAACCGGATCGGCATCCGCACACATCCGCGGACCTGGCTGGCGTGAAACACCGGCGGATCCGATTCCACGAGTTCGTAATCGGGGATACGCCGGTGGATCTCCTCGAGGGCGATCGTGAGTTCGATACGAGCCAGGTGCGACCCCAGGCAACGATGGGCGCCCCCGCCGAAGGACAGATGGCGGTTGGGACGCCGCGTCAGATCCAGGTCGTCGGGTTCGTCGAACTCCGCGTCGTCGCGGTTGGCCGAACAGAGCATGAGAATGAGCTGCTCCCCCGCCGAGATCGTCATCCCGCCGAGTTCCACGTCCCGGGTGGCGCGCCGCCCCGGCACCACCGCGGCCTCGATGCGCAGGATCTCCTCGACCGCGGTCGGGATCGCATCAGGGTCGTCGATGATGTCCTGCCGCTGGCCGGGATTGTTCACCAGATGGACGATGGCCCAGGCAAGAGAGCCCTGCACCGTGTGCAGACCGGCGATGAGCAGCAGGAAGAACATCCGGTTGAGCTCTTCGTCGGTGAGCAGGCGTAGCCCGTCCTCCATCTCCACCTCGGTGTGGATGAGCTGCGAGGTGACGTCCTCGCCGGGATCGGCACGCCGCTCGTCGACCATCTTCTGGAAGTACCCGAGCATCTGCATGCCGGCGACCGCCCGCGCCTCGAGCGACTCCTCCTCGGTCCCACCGGGCTTGCCGAACAGCACGACGTCGGTGGCCTCGGTGAACAGCGGCGCATCCTCGATGGGCCAGTCCATGAGAGCCAGGAAGATGCGGGCCGGGAGCTCGTGCGCGAACTCCGAGATGTATTCGGCCTCACCCTTCGCGGCGAACCCGTCGAGCAGGTCGTTGACCACCACCCGGATGCTGTCCGACAGCGTCTTCATGCGAGCCGGACCGAACAAGGGCTGCAACGCCTTGCGGTACCCGGTGTGCTCCGGGGGATCCAGTTCGATCGGGATGAACTTCCCGAAGGCCTCGTTGGTCACCAGGTTGTTGGGGTAGCTGGAGAAGGTCTCGGCGTCACGCAGGACCTCGTGGATCTCGTTGTACCGCGTGACGATCCAATGTCCGCCGTACGCGGTCGAGTACACGACCGGGCCCTTGGCCGCGAGTTCTGCCGCTCGTTCTTGGAATCGATCGATCGGGGCTGCGATGGACTGGTCGTACACGTCGAAATCGACGGTGACATCCTCGCGGGACCGTTCCGTAGTTGTCATCACTAGTCCTTGGGGGTGGTGAGTTCGGTGGTCTGCAGCGCCAGTGCGCGTTCTGGACACATGGCGACGGCGTCTCGGGCCAGAGCCGCTTCCTCCGGCGCGAGGGGGCGTTCGGGCACCACGGGGTCGCCCTGATCGTCGGCATCGATCAGATCCGGAGCGACCCCGTAGCACAGCCCGTGGCCCGCGCACGCCACGCGGTCCACGGTGAGAGTGCTGGGCTGAGGGGACGACATGGTCAGGCGTTCGGGTTCTTCTGGTCGAGGTCCTCCGGGAACCACATGCCCACGCGCGACAGGGTTCCACCGTCGCCCGAGCCGATCACCTGACCCGACATGTACGCCGAGTCGTCCGAAGCGAGGAACAGTGCGATCTTTGCGTTGTCGACCAGTGACGGCGGACGATTCAGCTTCAGCGGAATCGGCGAGACGAACGGCTCCCACGGGCCGGCGACCTGTTCGTAGGACTGCCCGACGACCGGTGAGCCCGCAGGCATCAGGAAGTTCGGCGACATGCCGTGGACCGGCGCGATGCCGTTCACCCGAATACCGTAGGGGCCCAGATCGAGACTGAGGCCGCGGACCAGACCGTTGACCCCGGCCTTCGTCGCCGAGTACAGCGCGATCTGGTGGTAGGCGACGAACGAGGCCGCCGACGAGGTGGCGATGATCGTGCCGCCACCGTTGCGCTTGAGCGCGGGAACCGCAGCCTGCGCGGTGAAGATCACGCCGCTCAGGTTCACGCCGAGAACGTTGTTCCAGTCCTCCTCGGTCAGGTCCTCGAAGTCGACCTGCTCGCCGCCGGCGACGCTGGGGACACCGCCACGGGAGACCACTCCGGCGTTCGCCCAGGCGATGTCGAGCTTGCCGTAGTGCTCGACGGCCTGGTCGACCGCGGCGGTGATCGCGGACTTGTCCGCGACGTCGGCGGTGATGGCGATGGCATCGCCGCCCTGCTGCTCCACCAATTTCGCGGTCTGCTCGGCGCGATCGGAGTCGATGTCGACGACCGCGATCTTCGCACCCTCGCCCGCGAAGAGCTGCGCGGACTGCCTGCCGAGTCCGGAACCCGCGCCGGTGATCAGCGCTACCTTGCCTTCAAGCTTCATGACTTTCGATTCCTTGCTCTCGTTGAACGTACCGGCATCTGTCGAAAGGCATTCGCGGACAACGCGATGCCGCCGGATCGGGGAAGAGGTGCCCGAGAAGATCGTCTCGATGATGTGACGCCCGCCACCCTCGGTCCCCACCGTAAGCCGAAAGACATGAGACGTCAAGCGATATTTGTCAGCAGCTCTGTCGAACGAGAGCCCTTCCACGGCAACTCATTACGGCACCATTCCCGTCATCAGCCGCAACATGGGCATGCCGAAACGGCGTGGCGGGGCGCCACGCCGTTTCGGCATGTGGGGACGTTCCGACTCGCTAGCCCTCCGGCTGAGGCGCCGGGAGATGGACGGTCTTGAGCTCGAAGAACTCCTCGAGCCCCTCGGGACCCCCCTCGCGCCCGACACCGGACTGCTTGTACCCACCGAACGGCAGCGTGAAGTCGATGACAGAGGTGTTCACGTTCACCGTTCCGGTCCGAATACGTTGCGCCACCTCGAATCCATGTTCCAGATCCGAGGTGAACACCGCACCCGACAGGCCGTACTCGGAGTCGTTGGCGATGGCCACGGCGTCGTCCTCGTCCTGATAGGTGATGATCGAGATCACCGGCCCGAAGACTTCTTCCTGTGCGATGGTCATGTCATTGCGCACGTTGTCGACGATGGTCGGTTGGACGAAAAAGCCCTGGTCCCCGACACGTCCGCCGCCGTGGACGATCTCGGCGCCGTCCTTGCGCGCCGCCTCGATGTAACCCTCCACGCGATCACGCTGCCGAGCCGAGGTCAGCGGTCCGAGGAAATTCGTTTCCTCCCAGGGGTTTCCGATCGGGATCATCCCGAGCGCAGCCTTGTAGGCAGCGACGACCTCGTCATGCCGGGCGGCAGAGACGAGCACTCGGGTCAGCGCGATGCAGGCCTGGCCGGACTGCATGCATCCGGCCATCGGCAGATTCTGCATGACCGTGTTCAGGTCGGCGTCGTCGAGGATGATGGCAGCCGACTTGCCGCCGAGTTCCAAGGAGACCTTCGCGACCCGATCGCCGGCGAGGTTCATGATCCGCCGGCCGGTCGCAGTGCTCCCGGTGAACGTGATGTGATCGACCCGCGGATCGGTCACGAGCAACTCCGAGACCTCGCGATCGGCCACGAGCACACTGAGGACGCCCTCGGGGATCACGCCCTCGTCGACGAGTTCACCCACCACGTCGGCGAACACCGAGGGCGACAAGGGCGCTTCGGGCGAGGTCTTGAGCACCACCGAGCACCCCGCCGCCAGCGCCGGGATGACCTTGAAGGCGATCGTGCCGATCGGCCCGTTCCACGGGATGATCGCGGCGACCACCCCGCTCGGCTCCTTGAGAATGCGCGAGATCCCGCCGTCGGCCCGCGTCCGATCCTCGCGGAGCGTCACCTTGCGCGCCTCCTCGGCGACCGCACGGAACAGACCCACCGTCATCTGCTGCGTCATCGCGCTCACCGGGACGGGCACGCCGACCTCGACGATGCCCAGCGTCGTCAGCTCGGCGGCCCGCGCCTCGAGCCGGTCGGCGATGGTGTCGATGATCGCGGCCCGCTCGGCGATCGGCGTGCGCACCCAGTCCCCCTTGTCGAAGGAGGCCCGGGCTGCCTCGACCGCGCGTGCCATGTCCTCGGCGGTCGCGGCCCGCGCGCGTGCGGCGGTGCGCTCGAAGTAAGAATCGACGACCTCGATCCATTCGTCACCGGTCGATTCGACCCAACGGCCGCCGATGAAGACCCGGTCGCGGTCGGACACGGTGGCGAGCGGATCGGTCGCTTGTTGTGTGGTTGTCATGAAAAGCAGTTCTCCTCGAGAAGTACGCGGCGGACCCGCGCGGACCACACCGGTGCGCCGCCTGTGAAGCGGATCACAACGCAGCTTAATAACCGAATGGCGTTAGGTCAACAGATGACATCTTGTGTCAGTTGTATCGCAGCTCGCCAAGGGCGGGTCGCCGGTAGGATGGATCGAGTTGTCGCGAGGAGGACGAGACGGAGACGGTGCGAGCTACTCCACGTTGACCAGATAGAAGACCGAGGATCCGCCGCCCGCGGCCTGGGGGGACGCGCCGATCTGGACCCAGTACGTCGCACCCTCCTTGGTCGCCGACATGACGACCACCGACTGGCCGCCCTCGGTCGAACGGTGCGATTCGGCGTAGCCCGCCTCGGCCAGCGTGTCGGTCGCGGCCTCGAGCTGGTTGCCCGCGTTCACGGGGCCCTGCACGGTGACCTCCCAGCCGTCGGAGCGGCTGCCGCCGGCGGAGAGCACGTGGCCGTCGATGAGTGGCACCTGGGTGACGGGGAAATCCGACGGCAACGGGACACCGTCCGGACCGGCCTGTTCCTCGTCCGCGCAACCCGCGACGAGGCCGAGGACCAGCAGGACAGCAGCGGTGATGACGGCGGTACGCCGGAGCCAGTCGAACCGGAACATACGGGCAACGGTAAAGTAGCGATCGCGGGTGTTCGCCCGTGACACCCCGCCGGGAGAAAGACGGAGTGCCCTTTTGATCACTGTGTTGGCTGCGTTGGCAGTGTGCGCACTCGTCGCGCCCGCAGTCATCCACTGGACGGGTACCCGCGGTTTCTACGTACTCGCGCTCGCGCCGCTCGGCGGTCTGATCTGGGTCGTCCTGAACTGGCCGCCGACCGACGCGGCCGCCGCCCGGGTCGAGACGGTGAGCTGGGTCCCCTCGCTCCAGATGGACATCGTCACCCGCTTCGACACCCTCACGGCGATCCTGTCCGTGCTGATCCTCGGGGTCGGCGCACTCGTGCTCTGCTACTGCGCGCACTACTTCGACGACGCCCGGCCCCGCGTCGCGGTGTTCGGCGGCGAGATGGTCGCCTTCGCCGCGGCCATGTTCGGCCTCGTGATCTCCGACAACATGCTCGTGCTCTACGTGTTCTGGGAGCTCACCACCGTGCTCTCGTTCATGCTCGTCGGCTTCTACGGGGTGCGCGCGACGGCTCGGCGATCCGCCACGCAGGCCCTGCTGGTCACCACCTTCGGCGGTCTGGCGATGCTCGTCGGCATCATCATGCTCGGCGAGCGTTCGGGCACCTACCTGCTGTCCGAGATCATCTCGGCCCCACCCACCGGCGTCTACGTCGACATCGCGGTCGTCCTGCTCCTCATCGGCGCCCTCACCAAGTCGGCCATCGTCCCGTTCCACTTCTGGCTGCCCGGCGCGATGGCCGCGCCGACCCCGGTCAGCGCCTACCTGCACGCGGCCGCGATGGTCAAGGCCGGCATCTACCTCATCGCGCGGCTTGCCCCCGCGTTCTCGGTGACGATCAGCTGGCAGATCGCCGTGGTGGGCCTCGGCCTGGTGACGATGGTTCTCGGCGGGTGGCGCTCGCTGCGCGAACTCGACCTCAAACTCATCCTCGCCTTCGGCACCGTGTCCCAGCTCGGCTTCATGGCGGTACTGGTCGGCATCGGCGACGCGAACGTGGCCATGGCCGGCATCGCGATGCTCGTCGCACACGCCCTGTTCAAGGCCTCGCTGTTCATGGTCGTCGGCATCATCGACCACTCGACCGGCACCCGCGATGTCCGCAAGCTCGCCCGCCTCGGCCATCGACTCCCGGGGCTGGCCATCACGGCCGCGGTCGCCGGGGCCAGCATGGCCGGCATCCCCATCACCCTCGGATTCGTCGGCAAGGAGACCGCCTTCGCATCGGTGTGGGAGACCGGGGCCTTCGTCCCGTGGCAGGCGCACGCCGTCGACATCGTCCTGCTGGTCGGCTCGATCATCACCTGCGCATACACGCTCCGCTTCCTGTGGGGCGCGTTCGGCCGCAAGGTGCGCAACACCCCGAGCCCGGCGGTCGCCAAGATGCATCCGCCGACGTGGCCGTTCTACTTCTCGCCGGTGGCCCTGGCGGTGGCCGGGGTGGCGGCGGGCGTGTTCAGTCCCCAGCTCGGCGACCTCTTCGAGCCGTACGCGGAAACCCTCGACGGCTACGGACATGAACTCGAGCACCTCGCGCTGTGGCACGGATTCGGCCTGCCCGTCGTCTTCTCGATCATCGTCATCGTCGGCGGGGCTCTGCTCTTCCTCGGTGTGCGGCGTGTCCGTGACCGCGTCTTCGGCTTCCGCCCGCTCGTCAACGCCGACCGCATCTACGACGCGACGCTGCGCGGCGCCGACACCCTGTCACTGCTGCTGACCCGCAACACCCAGCGCGGTTCGCTCCCGGTCACACAGGGCGTCATCCTGTGCACCGCGATCCTGCTGCCGACGGCCGTGCTGTTCGCCGGCGCTCGCGATCGCTTGACCATCGACTACACCGCCACCGCGGTCCAGCTGGTGATCGGCGGCTGCATCGTCGCCGCGTCGCTGTCCGCGGTCCTGCTGCGCAACCGCCTGGCGGCGACCCTCGTCGTCGGCATCACCGGCTACGGCTGCGCGATGCTGTTCGCGCTGTACGGCGCACCCGATCTCGCACTCACCCAGTTCCTGGTGGAGACACTGACGCTGGTCATCTTCGTGCTCGTGCTGCGCAAGCTGCCCGCCGAACCCGAGAAGCGTCACGCCACCGGGTTCAAGCCGCTGCGCGCCCTGATCGGACTCGCCTTCGGCGCCATGCTGGTTCTCATCGGCCTGTTCGCCGCATCCGCGCGTTCGACCGAACCGCTGCACGTCGACCTTCCCGAGGCCGCCTACGACTACGGCCACGGCGCCAACGCGGTCAACGTCCTGCTCGTCGACATCCGCGCCTGGGACACGCTCGGCGAGGTGTCGGTGCTCATCGCGGCCGCCACGGGCGTGGCGTCGATGGTCTTCCGCAATCGCCGTTTCGGCGCCGCGCCGCGCGTGGCCGACGCCGCCCGGCTGCAGGCCGGCGACAACGGGGACGACGACGATCACGTCCCACCGGACCGCACCACATGGCTCCTCGGGTCCGGGCTGCGCGACCCGCGTCACCGGTCGATGGTGCTGGAAGCGACGACCCGCCTGCTGTTCCCGACGATGGTCGTGCTGTCGATCTACTTCTTCTACGCCGGCCACAACGCGCCGGGCGGCGGTTTCGCCGGTGGCCTGACCATGGGCCTCGCGCTCGTGCTGCGGTACCTCGCGGGCGGACGCTACGAACTCGGTGAAGCCCTGCCGATCGAGCCCGGCCGCATCCTGGGTGCCGGACTGGCCGTCTCCGCGACGACCGCGATCGTCTCGATGTTCCTCGGCGCACCCGCGCTCTCGTCGGCGGTCTTCGAGGTCACCGTGCCCGTCCTCGGCGACATCAAGTTCGTGACCGCCCTGTTCTTCGATCTCGGCATCTACCTCATCGTGGTCGGTCTCGTCCTCGACGTGCTGCGCAGTCTCGGCGCACGTCTCGACGTGGAGACCACCATCGCCCGCACCGCGGCACGGATCGGCGGCTCCGCGAACGACACCACGACCGGCGACACCGCCAACGCGACCGGCGGGCAGGTGAGCCGATGAGCACCAATCTTCCGCTGATGCTGGTCGTCGGCGCGATGGCGGCGTGCGGGGTGTACCTGCTGATGGAACGCAGCCTGGTCCGGATGCTGTTCGGCCTGCTGCTGGTCGGCAACGCGCTCAACCTGATGATCATCGTCGTGTCCGGCGGCATGGGGAACCCGCCGATCATGGGCCGCTCGTCGGAGAACCGCGCATCCGACGCCGACCCACTCGCCCAGGGCATGGTGCTGACCGCGATCGTCATCATGATGGGCGTCGCCGCCTTCGTGCTCGCGCTGGTCTACCGGTTGTTCGTGATCAACCGCGACGACGACGACGTGGAGGACGACGAGGAGGACGTCAAGATCCTGAGCGGATCACTGGGCACCGCCCCCGACCGCGATCGCAGCGACGATCCCCTCACCCACTCGGACACTCCCACCGGCGACTACTTCGACGACGAGGGCAACCCCCTCACCCCGGAGCAGGCCGCCGCCCGCCAGGCCGCCCTCTACGAGACGGACATCATGCCGACCGACTCCGACGTCGTCGACGAGATCGGCGGCGCGGAGGAAGAACCGGACCCCGAGACCACTCAGCAGAGCGCCTCCCGCGAGGCGGGGCCGGATGTGTACGGACCGGGTGAACTCGGTCCGGACGAGGTGGGCCCGAAGGCGGCCGTGGCGCCTCCCGACGGGTCCGGCGAGGACGACGCCGACCCCGACGTCGTCGACCAGCACGAGATGCCGGACCGCGATGTGGTCGGACCGGACAAGAAGAACCCGCCCGACCACGAGAAGAAGCGCGCCGACGAGGACGGGGGTGACCGATGACCCCGCAAGAGTCATGGATTCCCGTCCTGATCACCCTGCCCACCCTCGTACCGCTGGGCGCCGCAGCCGTGTCGCTGCTGCTCGGACGCAGCCCCAGGTTCCAGCGGTTCGTGTCGATCGTCGCCATCTCGGTCGCCTTCGTGGCGTCGTGCATCATGCTCTACCTCACCGATCGCCACGGCACCTTCGCGGTCGCGATCGGCGGGTGGGGCGACAAGGGCAAGCCCAACGGACCACTCGGCATCACGCTGGTCGTCGATCAGCTCGCGGCGCTCATGCTCGTCGTATCGACGATCGTGCTGCTGTGCGTCATCGTCTACGCGATCGGTCAGGGTATCCGGGACGGCACGGCCCAACAGCCCACGTCGATCTTCCTGCCGACCTATCTGATCCTGACCGCCGGCGTGTGCAACGCGTTCCTCGCCGGCGACCTGTTCAACCTGTACGTCTCGTTCGAGATCCTGCTGACCGCGAGTTACGTGTTGCTCACCCTGGGCGCCAGCGCCGAGCGCGTCCGTGCGGGCGCCTCGTACGTGATGGTCTCCATGGTGTCGTCGCTGATCTTCCTCGCGGGCATCGCGTTCGCCTACGCCACCACCGGCACCCTGAATCTCGCCGAGATGGCCGTCCGCCTCGACGACGTCCCCGACGGCACCCGCAACGCGCTGTTCGCGGTGCTGCTCGTCGCATTCGGCATCAAGGCCGCGGTGTTCCCGCTGTCGACCTGGCTGCCCGACTCCTACCCCACCGCCCCGGCGCCGGTGACCGCCGTGTTCGCCGGCCTGCTCACCAAGGTCGGCGTCTACGCGATCGTGCGTGCCCACTCGCTGCTGTTCCCCGGCGGCTCGATGGACACGGTGCTGCTCGTTGCCGGACTCTTGACGATGCTCGTGGGCATCTTCGGCGCGATCGCCCAGGCCGACATCAAGCGACTGCTGTCGTTCACCCTCGTCAGCCACATCGGTTACATGATCTTCGGCATCGCGCTGTCCTCCGACCTCGGGATGTCGGCGGCGATCTACTACGTCGCCCACCACATCCTCGTGCAGACGACGCTGTTCCTGGTCGTCGGACTGATCGAACGACAAGCGGGCTCGGCGTCGCTGCGCCGACTGGGCGGGCTCATCGCCAGTCCCCTGCTAGCGGTCCTCTTCCTGGTGCCCGCACTGAATCTCGGCGGCATCCCGCCGTTCTCCGGGTTCATCGGCAAGGTCGCACTCCTCGAGGCGGGCACCCAGGACGGATCCGTGCTCGCCTGGATTCTCGTCGCCGGCTCGGTGGTCACCAGCCTGCTCACGCTGTACGTCATGGCCCGGATCTGGACCAAGGGCTTCTGGCGGCCGCGCGCCGACGCCCCCGAAGGCGAGCTCGCCGACAAGGGTCCCTCCGCGCTCATCGACGAGAGCGCCGACGACGCCGCCTTCTCCGATCGCGAGGACGTCGGCCGCATGCCCGTGATGATGGTGCTGCCGACGATGGCGATGGTGGCCGCCGGACTCGTCCTGACCCTCTGGGCCGGACCGATCTTCGACTTCACCGACCACGCGGCCACCGACGTCGTCGACCGTGCCGTCTACGTCGACGCGGTGCTGGGCGGAGGTGGTACCCGATGAGCGCCGAGGATCGCGCGAGCGAACGCCGCCAGGAATCGGGCGGCGCCTCGAGGCGCCGCGCACCGGTGGTGTCGACCAAGGGCCCGGTCCTGTCGCTCGTCATCAACGTGTGGCGGGTGTCCCTGCTGTTCGTCTTCTGGCACTTCGTCGGCGCGCTGGTGTGGCTGCGGACGCACACCCGCCTGCCGAGATGGCTGGGCAGCGACGGTCGCGAGGTCGCGGTCCGGTTGTGGACCATCGCGTGGCTGACGTTCGTCTGGGTTCTGTTGTGGGGCACGCTGTCCTGGGCCAACGTGATCGGCGGCGTGGTATTGGCGACGCTGGTGCTGACGGTGCTGCCGTTGCCGCGGGTACCGGTGGAGGGTCGCATCCATCCGCTGTCGGTGCTGCAGCTCGTGTTCCGCCTGATCGTCGACTTCTTCGTGTCGAGTGTGCAGATCGGTTGGATGGCCATCCGTCCGGGCCGCCCACCGCTCGGCGCCGTCGTCCGGGTGCGCGTGGCGATCAAGTCCGACATGGTGCTGACGCTGGCCGTCGACTACCTCAACCTGGTGCCGGGCACGATGGTCCTGGAGATCGACCACCGACGCCGGATGCTGTATGTCCACGTCTTCGATGTCCGGTCGGAGAAGAAGGTCCGCGCCTTCTACGATCAGGTCGCCTACGTCGAGCGCATGTTCATCAAGGCGTTCGAGCGGGACAGCGAATGGCATCCGAGTCCGTTCCACGGTATCGACGATGACTACCACCACGTCCGCGCGGCCGACCGCTCGGTGGACACCGCGTCGCCGTCCGAAGCGACCGAGACGGACCGGTTGCCTGCCGAGACCGAGCGGGAACGGGGGGACTCATGAGCTACGTGTGGACGATCGCGGCGGCCATGCTGCTCGTCGCCACGGTGCTGACGATGGTCCGCATCCTGCGCGGCCCGACCACGCTGGACCGGCTCGTCGCACTCGACGTGCTGATCGCACTGTGCATGTGCGGGCTGGGCACATGGGCGGCGTTCAGCCGCGATTCGACCGTGGTGCCGGCGATCGTGGCCCTGGCGCTGCTCAGCTTCGTCGGATCCGTCGCGATCGCGCGCTTCCGGGTTCGGGACGACCAGACATGATCATCGACATCATCAGCGCGACGCTGCTCCTCATCGGCTGTCTGATGGCGGTCACCGCCGCGATCGGACTCGTCCGCTTCCCGGACACCCTGAGCCGCATGCACGCGGCCACCAAACCGCAGACCTTCGGCCTGTTGCTCATCCTGCTCGGCGCGGTCCTGCGGCTCGGCGACAACGTCGACAGCGGGATGCTCGTCCTCGCCGGGCTCTTCGCCCTGATCACCGCACCCGTCGTGGCCCACCGGATCGGTCGGCTGGCCTATCAGGAGCAGCGAGCGCGCGACGGTCTCATCGACCAGCGGGACATGGAGTCACCGGACCGCGACTGACTGCGGACCGGTCGTCCGACGCCCCTCACGGACCAGCGCGACCGCGGTGTCGAGGCCTCGGGCCGCTTCCGCGGGAACGACCCGCACGAGTGCGAGCGCGGCGATGACCAGGGCCGTCACGGCGTCGGCGAGAGCAGCCCGGCGAGCGTCATCCAGCGCGGGTGCGCTCGCCCGCACACCGGCCCCCACCGCACTCCGCAACTCGTCGCGATAGGCGGCGATGGTCCGGGCCACGTCGGCGTCGCGCCCGATGGGGGCACCGGCGGTGTTGATGAGCAGGCAGCCCTCGCGAGCCGGTGAGGTGTCATCGATCAGCGCCGATCGCAGCCCGTTCAGGTAGTTCTCGACGGCATCGGGCGCGACGGTGCCGCCGGTCAGGGGACGCAGCCGCGGGCGGACCACCTCGTCGAGATAGCTCTGCACGGCCGCGTCGAAGAGACCCCGCTTCGATCCGAAGGCGTGGTACAGGCTCGATCGCCCGATTCCGGTAGCCCGTTCCAGGTCGGGGAGCGACGCGCTCTCGTATCCCCGCTGCCAGAAGATCCCGCGGGCGGCCCGGACGACCTCGGTCGTGTCGAACTCCTGGATCCGTCCCATTCGTCGCCCGCCCACCTCTCTGTCGTCGCCCTCCGGTATTTTAGACCGGTCGGAACACTATTGTCCGACGGGCCCGTCGAGAACGAGGAGTACGAAATGGTCATCGCAGGTCTGGTGCTCGCCGCGATCGCGGCGCTGGTCCACGTCTTCATCTTCTATCTGGAGTCCATCGCATGGACGAGCACGCGCGCACGCGCGACGTTCGGCACCGGAACGGTGGAACAGGCGAGCGCGCAGAAAGAACTGGCGTTCAACCAGGGTTTCTACAATCTGTTCCTCGTGATCGCCGTGTTCGTCGGGATCGCCTTCGTCGTCGGCGGATCCACCGCGATCGGCGCGACGCTCGTCATCACCGGCACGGCGTCGATGGCGGCCGCGGCGCTCGTGCTGGCCCTGTCGAACCCCGACAAGATCGCGGCCGCACTCAAGCAGGGTGTCGTTCCCGCTCTCGGGATCCTCGCACTCGCCATCGGCTTGGCCCTCTGACCAGAGGCAATGCCTCCTGGACGTAGAGCCGTCCGGGTCAGGGGGTGTCGAGTTCGGCGACCACCGACGCGACCACCTCGCGCAGTGACGCGGTCCGACGATGGACCGCGCGCTGGCGCTGGTAGCTGGCCCCCTGTGCCATGATGCGCTCGATGCCGGCGAGCTCGTCGACGCAATCGAGTTCGCGCGCAATGGGTTCGAGACGTTCGAGAAGCGCGCTCAGATCGTCGGTCACGAGTTTCTCGGAGCAGTCCGCGTCGAGGATGACGATGGCGTCGAGTCCGTAGCGAGCGGCCCGCCATTTGTTCTCCTGGACGAGCCAGGGGGCCATGGTCGGCAGCGTCTCCCCCGCCGAGAACCGGCGGTCGAGGTCGACGACGAGGCAGTGGATGAGCGCGACGATCGCCGACAGCTCACCGAGATTGGTCATGCCGTCGCAGACCCGCACCTCGATGGTGCCGAGGTGCGGCGAAGGTCGGATGTCCCAGCGGATCTCGTTGAGGTGGTCGATGATGCCGGTCGTCTTCTGATCGGCGACGAAACCTTCGAACTGCTCCCACGTCCGGAACTGGAACGGCAACCCCGCGGTCGGGAGCTGCTGGAACATCATGGCGCGGTTGCTCGCATATCCGGTGTCCTGGCCGGCCCACATCGGCGACGACGACGAGAGCGCGAGCAGGTGCGGATAATAGTTGAGGAGCGCGTCGAGGATGGGTAACACCTTGTCGCGGTGGCTGATCCCGACGTGGACATGCACGCCCCAGATCAGCATCTGCCGCCCCCACCACTGGGTGCGTTCGATCAGCTCCGCGTATCGGTGCCCCTCGGTGAGCAGCTGGGTCGAATACTCCGCAAACGGATGCGTCCCCGCGCCGTACAGATCGACGCCGAGTTCCTCGGTCAGACCACGCACCACACCGAGCGTGCCGGTGAGGTCGGCGATCGCCTCGCCCGCGGTCCGGCAGATGCCGGTGACCAGCTCGACGGTGTTGCGCAGCAACTCCTTGTGGATCTTGCCGGCGAAGTCGGGATGGTGGTCACCGACGGCGGCGAAGAGCGCCGCCGCCGAGTTCGACAGGTCGCCGGTCACCTTGTCGGTCAGGGCGAATTCCCATTCGACCCCGAGGGTGGGGGTCGGTGACCCGTCGAACTCGATCGGTGCCATGTGTGTGGTGGCGTCGGACGGTGCCAGGACCCTAGCTCTGCTCTTCGATCACGCCACACGCGATACGTGCACCGGCGTCGCCGGTCCGCAGGGTCTCGGGGTTCGCGCCGCCCGGGTATTTGTCGGCCGGGATGTTGCCGAAGTTGTCCGGCTTCTCGTGGATCATGATCGTCTTGCCGATCAGCTGCTGGAGGGTCACGGCGTCGGTCGTGGTGACCGTCCGGCCGGTGTGATCCTCGAGGATGTTGATCGAGATCAGGTCGCCGCTCGAGGGGTGACCGGTGTTCCCGTCCACCTGCAGGTGTCCGCCCGCGGAGGTGAACGCCTGCGAACCGCCGGCGCCCGCGTCGCAGGTGCCGTTCTCGTGGATGTGCATGCCATGGAACCCGGCGGGGAGGTCGCCGGCGGTGACGCGCACGTTGATGGTGACGGGCTCGGCGGTCTCACTGGCCGCCGAGATGTGGGCCTGACCGACCACCTTGCCCGAGGTGTCCTTGATCTCGGCGACGGCGATCTGACCGCTGGGCTCGCTGTCGACGTCGTCTTCGGCACCGGGCGGGAGGGGCGCATCGCTGACGACGGGCGGCGTCGTGCCCGGGACATCCGTGGGCTCCTGGTCGGGACTACACCCGGCCAGTGCCACGCCGATCAGTCCCGCGGAGACCAACGCGGCGAGGGCGCGGGGCGCGGCGAGTTTGGAACGTCCGGACATGTCACTCCTTGTTTGGCGGACAATGGTTTTCAGGATCAGGGCGTTTGTCGGGGTCGGGGGTTCTCGGGTCAGCGGTGCGTCGACGTCGTCACGGGGTGCGGCCTCGTCTCACGACGGTCACGCGCCACTGACCGCGGTCACCACGACCACCGGGATACCGCCTCGGCAACGCGTGAACGAGGTCGGACGCTCTTCGACGGCGACCGTCCCGCCCAGCGCCTCCGCCACCTCGTCGGCCTGGGCCTTGTCCGTGTCGTCCTCGTGGAAGATGGTGTTCTCGCTGAACCCGCCCGCGGTGTAGTTGCCGGGTTCCGCCATCTGATAGCCCTTGGCCTGCAGCAATTCGGTGACATCGGAGGCCAGGCCCGCGACCTGACCGGCGTTGATCACGCACAACCGCTTCCCGGTCGATGCCGCACTGGTGGACGGCGACGAGGTGGGCGTCGACGACACGGTCGTCGCGGCCTCCGTCGTCGGCGAGTCGTTCCCCGCGGTCGCCGCGGAATGCCAGCCGAGGCCGATGAAGACGACGGCGACGGCAAAGAGCATCATCGCCCCCGCGCGCAGCGGCAGGCGATTGGGCTCACGGTCTGCATTCATCACCGACGACCTTAACGCACCGTTCGAGGGCGACCGGGTTCAGCGGGTCAGGTGATCTCGAAGCCCAGACGACGCGCGGCCCGGGCCTTCTGGCGTGTCGCCCGCAGACGACGGAGCCGCTTGACGAGCATCGGATCGGCCGCGAGCGCCTCGGGACGGTCGACCAGCGCGTTGAGCACCTGGTAGTACCGCGTCGCCGACAACCCGAACAGCTCTTTGATCGCTTCTTCTTTGGCACCGGCGTACTTCCACCACTGCCGCTCGAACGCGAGGATGTCGTGTTCGCGGCGGGTCAGTCCGTCCGCGCCGACCTCGTGCGGATCGAGCGGCGCGGCGGTCCCGTCCGCCCCGATCCCGGCGTTCTTGTCGGGGGTGGGTTGATCGCCCTGTTTCTGGCTACGCGCTGCTGCGCTGTCCATCTCACTCCCTCAGATACAGTCAACGACCTCACACCACCGCTGACGTGCACCGATTCGCTGGGCGATGCGGGTGCGGACGTCGCCTCGCGACGACGAATGACAGCGGTGTGGTTCGCAGACAATCTAACCACGGCGGGCCGGTCCGATCGCGCTGTGACTCGCCACGGTGCACAGTCCGCCGGTTCCGGGTGACGACGCCCACTGTTAGGCTGCCCTTACACATCTCCGACCGGGGGTGCGATCGATCGGGGACACAGAGATGACGACAGCCGTAACCGGGACCGAACGGCCCCGTCGAGCACTCGTGGGAGCCCTCGCCGCCCTGGCGTCGGTGGCCGCGATCGCCGCGGCGGCAACCACACCCCCCGCGCCCGCCACCGCGGCTCCCGCCGATCGTGTCGTCGTCATCGTGCCCGGTCAGCAGCTCTACGCGGGCGATGCCCAGAACGAGGAGACGTTCCGTCCGCTCGCCGACGCGATCCGTGCCGACGGGCACACCGTGGTGTATGCGCACGCCGCCGGACGCGACGTCGCATCCGACGCCCGGCTCATCCAGCGGACGGTCGCCCCCTTTGTCGGCACGGCATCCTCGATCGGCATCGTCGCCCACAGCGCGGGCGGCCTCGGCGCCCGGCACTACCTGAAGTTCCTCGGCGGGTCCGCCGTCGTCGACGAGTACGTGGCGATCGGGACGGCGCAGTACGGCTCACCCGGTGGATGCTCGCAACCGCGTGACGCGGGGTACGACACCTGTATGTACGCCGACGCGATCACCGCCCTCAACCGTGGTCCCGACGCCCCCGGCCCCACCCGCTACTCGGTGGTGCAGAGCGATGGCGAATGGACCGACGGCCGCCTCGACGGGACCGCACAGTGCCGCGCGTATTCACCGGTCCCGCTCGCGAACACCGGTTTCGACCACACCATCGAGATGCGCGACCCGGCGATCATCGCCGATGTGCGGACCTCGCTGCGCGGGTCGTGCGCCGGCTCGGTGGTGACCCAGCCGGTCGACAGCTTCGACTGGCAGTCGACGCTCTTCCCCGGCATCCCCGGCCCCGCCGGTGACGCCATCCGCGACGCCGTACCCGGCGTCGTTCCTGCGCCCTGAGCAGCGCTAAGGTGAGCGCCATGGCGATTCTCCCGATCTGCATCGTCGGCGAGCCGGTCCTGCACCAGCCGACCACTCCGGTCCCCCTCGACGCGGACGGCCGTCCGTCCGATGAGGTCGTCGGTCTCCTCGACGACATGTACGAGACCATGGACGCCGCCCACGGCGTGGGCCTCGCCGCCAATCAGGTGGGTGTCGGGTCCCGCATGTTCGTCTATGACTGCCCCGACGGCGACCGATCGGCGGCTCGCCGGCGCGGCGAGGTCATCAACCCGGTTCTCGAGACGTCCGAGATCCCCGAGACCATGCCGGATCCCGACGACAACGACGAGGGTTGTCTGTCGGTGCCGGGCGAGCAGTTCCCCACCGGCCGCGCCGACTGGGCGCGCGTCACCGGGGTCGACCGGACCGGCACCGAGGTCGTCATCGAGGGCGAGGGGTTCTTCGCCCGCATGCTCCAGCACGAGGTCGGCCACCTCGACGGCTACCTCTACGTCGACGTCCTCGTGGGGCGCAATGCCCGCGCCGCGAAGAAGGCGATCAAGCGGAACAACTGGGGCGTGCCCGGACTCACGTGGACGCCCGGCGAGGTCGCCGACCCGTTCGGCCACGACGACGACTGACTCGCTCACGCGCGTGGAGGTCTCGATGTCGGGTGCGGTCGTCGGTGACCGCGTGGTCGTCCGGTACCGGCTGGGCGACGCCACGCCTGCCGACTGGCGGGGTGATCCCGCAGCTGCCCGATCAGATGTGACCGGCATCCTGCTCGACGACGCCGGTCCGCTGCGGATACGACGCGACGACGCGGAGTTGTCGATCCCGCTCGCTGCGGTCACGTCGGTGCGCCTGCTGTCGGCGAAACCCGTGCGTAACAGCGAGATCCGCAGTCTGGAGGGCGCTGCTGCCGCCGCCTGGCCCGGCGTCGACACCGAATGGCTCGACGGCTGGTTCCTGCGGGCCGGCCACGGATTCAGCAGACGCGCGAACTCGGCGGTGCCCCTCGGGCGCCACGCACGTCCGGACGCATCGACCCTGCGACGCATCGGCGAGTGGTACGCCGATCGCGATCTCCCCGCGCTCCTCGCGCTGCCGGAACGACTCATCCCGCCGACCGCGGTCGTCGGGGACCCCGGGGTCGAGGTGCAGATGCTGACGGCCGACCTCGCGGCCCTCCACGCGCGCGTCGGCGAGAGAACTTCGCGCCCAGTACGGCTCGAGACCGCGCCGGACGCCGGATGGCTGCGCGCGTACAGCACCGGGCGTGCCTCTCGGCAGCCCGATGCGGCCACCGGTGTCGTGACCGCCGGGGACGGCCCGCTGACCTTCGCGACCATCGGAGACGCGACGGCGATCGGGCGGGGTTCGGTGACCGAGGCACCGGACGGACGGCGGTGGCTCGGATTGACCGCGCTGTGGACCGAGCCGAGCGCGCGTGGAAACGGGCTGTCCTCCGATGTGGTTGCGGCCCTGACGGCGTGGGGTGTCCGCCAGGGCGCCGACGCGGTCTACCTGCAGGTCGAGTCCGACAACCGAGTGGCCGGGTCGTGGTACCGCCGTCTGGGCTTCGGGTTGCACCACACCTACCGGTACCTCACGCCGGACCTGCCGGCCACGCCGGGGAGCGTCCGATGAGAATCGCCACGTGGAACGTGAACTCGATACGCGCCCGGTCGGAGTCCGTCGTCGCCTGGGCGGAGGGCGCGGATGTCGACGTACTGGCCTTACAGGAGACCAAATGTCACGACGACGCGTTCCCGCTGATGAGCTTCCTCGCCGCCGGGTACGACGTCGCGCATGTCGGGCAGGGCGCCTACAACGGGGTCGCGATCGCTTCGCGGGTCGGGCTCGACGACGTCGAGATCGCCTTCGACGGGGTGCCGACGCATCCGGTCGACGGTCAGCCGATCCGGGAGGCGCGCTCGATCTCCGCACGCTGCAACGGCGTCCGCGTCTGGAGTCTGTACGTGCCCAACGGCCGGACCCCCGATGACCCGCATTACACCTACAAACTCGCGTGGCTCGACGCGCTGCGTGACCACATCACCCTGAGGCTCGCACACGACCCGGCCGCCGAACTGATGCTCGCCGGCGACTGGAACGTCGCGCAGACCGACGACGACGTGTGGGATCGCGAGTACTTCGACGGTCGCACACATGTCACGCCGCCCGAACGGGCAGCCGTGCAGGGATTCCTGGATGCCGGTCTCGTCGACTCGGCCCTTCCCTACGCGCCCGGGTACACCTTCTGGGACTACACCCAGCTGCGCTTCCCCCGCAACGAGGGCATGCGCATCGACTACGCCTTCTGCTCACCCGCCCTCGACACCCGCATCATGGGAGCCCACATCGGGCGCGATGCGCGAAAGGCGAAGGGCGCCAGCGACCACGCCCCGGTGATCTTCGACGTCGCGGACTGACCCCGGCGCGACCCGGTGTCAGGCGAACGACTTCCCGACGATCCAGTACGCCTGGGATTTCACCGACTTCTTGGGCAGTCCGAACTCGCTCTTGAACAACCCCGCCACCGCGCGGGTGTTCGTCGAATCGAGTGCGACCCAGCCGAAATGGTCTGCGGCGTCGAAAGCGGCGGATCTCACGGCCTCGACCAGCCCAGCTCCGTCCGACCCGCGGGCGATCCAGTGGACCGTGTCCTGATCGCGGACCCGCAGCGGCAACGACTTGTCGCTCTCGTGCTGGTACTCGAACCAGATCGTCGCGCCCGCCCCGGACTCGCCGAGCGAGTCGAGCAGCGAGTTGATCGCGGGGAGCGAGGCGGTGTCGCCGGCGATCAGCCAGCCCGCGGGCGCGGGCTCGGGAATCGCGAACTTGGAGCCCATGAGAGTGGCACCGATGGTGTCCCCCACCTGTGCGTCCTGGGCCCAGCGGGCCGCGGTGCCGTCGTGGATGGCGAACTCGATGTCGAAGGTGTCCGTCGTCGGGTCGGGATCGACCAACGTGTATCCGCGCTGGTGCATCTTGCCGCCGTCGGCGAACCAGAGCCGCACCCACATGGTCGGATGCGGTGTGGTGCCGGCGAGGAGCCCGCCGCCGCGGAAGCGAAGCCGCAGATAGTGATCGGTCACCGACTCCGTCGCCACGACCGTGAAGGTGAAGTCGTCGGCGCCCAGGATCTTCATGACCGCGCCCTGCCAGCCACGGCCCTTGGTCGATACCTCGCTCATGTCTGAACCTCTCTACAGCGCCTCCCCGGCCCGATGACGGGCCGGAGAGACACTGTCATTCTCGTGACCGCCGGCATGACACGACGCACCACGGAAAAACCGGACCTACTGGAAGGTGCCGTCCTCGACCATCTGGCGGGTCTCGAGGCGGCGGATCTTGCCGGATGTGGTGCGGGGCACCGAATCCGGCGCAACGAAGATCACCTCGGCGGGCATGATCCCGCATGCCGATGCGACTTCGGAGTTGACCTCGGCACGCGCCTTGTCGGGGTCGGAGCCCTTGTATTCGGCGAGGATCACCAGTCCCGGGCGGGCTGACCCCTCACCTCGTGCCATCGCCACGACACCGCCGCGACGAACCCCGGCCACCTCGGCGGCGGCACGCTCGATCTCGATCGGGAACAGGTTGCGGCCGGCGACGATGATGACCTCCTTGGCCCGGCCGCAGATCACCAGCCGGTCATCGACCAGGTAGCCGAGGTCGCCGGTCGAGAACCATTCACCCGCGCCGAGATCGGCGTCGCCGAGGTACCCGCGCATCATCGACGCACCGCGGATCTCCACGTGCCCGACGTTGCGACCGTCGATCACCGGGACGTCGACATTCGGTTCGACGATGCGAACCTGCATGCCGCCCAGCGGTTTACCGAGGATCGCGTACCGACGGCGAATGGGTTCGCCACCACCGGGCGGGGTCACGCTGACCTCGTCGTAGTGGGCACCTTCGCCGACCGCGGGCATCGTGACCGCACAGGCGGATTCGGCCATGCCGTAGGCGGGTGCCGCGGCGGACGGGTCGAAGCCGAACGGTGCGGTCGCCTCGAGGAACTTGTCGAAGGCGTCGGCGTCGATGGGCTCGCCACCGCTGATCGCGACGCGCAGGTGCGACAGGTCGACGTCGCGCAGCAGTTTGCCGTAGCGGCCGAGGATGTCGTAGGCGAAGTTCGGTGCCGCGGTGACCGTGGTCTTGGTCTCCGTCAGCCACTGCATCCACTTGAAGGGCGCCGCGGCGAAGGCCGTGTTCGGCACGATGTAGGCCGAGATCCCGGTGGTCATCCCGGCGAGCAGGAACATCAGGCCCATGTCGTGGTAGAGCGGCAGCCAGCTGAAACCGGTGTCGCGGGTGCGGTGGAGACCGAGCCGGCTCACGAGTTCGATCGCGTTGGAGTAGACGGCCGAGGCGGGCAGGACCGCGGTCTTGGGGTCTCCGGTCGAGCCGGCGGTTCCCTGGAGGACGGCGATCGTGTTGCCGTTGACATTGCGTGCGACGAAGCCGGTGGTGTCGGCGCCGAGGCCGTACTCACCTACTCGCGCGATGAGCAGCCGACCCTCGACCTTCGAGAGGAGGTCCAGCTGAGCACCGCTGCCCAGCACGGTACCGACGCCGATCGACACGAACCGCTGGTAGGTGTTCTGCGCCCACCGCTCCTCGTCCGCTCCCCGGATCGGCCCCGGCAGGATGCTGACCGGAACGCCGGCGAGCCAGGCGCCCTGGATGGCGGCGATCAGATCCACCGTGGGGTCCCCGATCAGACCGAGGGCCTGCGGCTCGTGCAGCTCGCTGTCGGCGAGCAGTTGGACGGCGATCTGCTCCGCACGGGCGTGGACCTCACGCCAGGGGGTCGTCACCCACTCGCCGGTGTCGGAGTCCAGGACGGACAGACTCGTGTCCCCCGCAAGCATCGCCTCGCGAACGGTGGCCGCCAACGCATTGGTCGAGCCCGATTCTTCCAGGATCACGCTGTTCTGCGACATTCTCGTTTCCCGTTCTCGCCAGCTCGTGGCGTCGGTCGTGTGATCGTCTTCCGGTCGTGTCAGCGACCGAGTGGTCCTACCGCGTGTCGTCGCCGACCATCGGCCATTGGCGAACTGACCGTCCGCTTCCTTTGGGTAGGGTAGCCTAATCTTTCTGGGACACAAGACCCAGATCCTGTCGGCGCGCAGCGTGATTCACATCATCCGATGAGACGTTCGAGCCGAACTTAGGCTAACCTAATTCGCGTCGGCTCGTGGGGCTCTCGCCGGCATGCCCAGGGATTGGGCAGAGCGGTTAGTTAGTATAACCTACCCTAAATGCGGGTTCCCCAGCCTGAGTAACCATGTCACCGAACTGCGAGAGGCACGCCGGCTGATGGCCACGAATTCCCAGACCACGGACCTTGCCACCCCGGCCGACATCGTCGCCGAGGTGGCCGCGGCCCTAGGCCTGACGCCCGAGTCGATCGACCCGGAGCAGGATCTCATCGCCCAGGGACTCGATTCACTGCGGATGATGCGACTGGCCGGCACCTGGCGCAAACGCGGCATCGACATCGACTTCGCCCGACTCGCGGCACAACCGACCATCACCGCCTGGGCAGCACTTCTTCGCACGCCTGCCGATCGCGCCGGAAACGACCCGACCACGCCCGGCAGCCACGAGTCGGCGTCCGGCGCGGCCAGGACAACCGACATCCGCGGCGAGGTGGGTGCGGCGCTCGGTGTCTCCCCGGAGTCGCTCGACCCCGACCAGGATCTCATCGCCCAGGGACTCGACTCACTGCGGATGATGCGACTGGCCGGCACCTGGCGCAAACGCGGCATCGACATCGACTTCGCCCGACTCGCGGCACAACCGACCATCACCGCCTGGGCAGCACTGCTGGGTGGCGCATCGGCACCGGTCGCCGACGACGAGACCGCGGCGCCGGCGTCCCCCACGACCGCCGGACCGTTCCCCCTCGCTCCGATGCAGCACGCCTACTGGATCGGGCGATCGGACAGTCACGCCTTCGGCAACGTCGCGGCACACCTCTACATCGAATTCGACGGTTCCGACGTCGATCCCGAACGCTTCGCCTCGGCCATGGCCGCACTGATGGAGCGTCACCCGATGCTGCGCGTCCGCGTGCTTCCCGACGGCACCCAGGAGATCGGCCCGGCGCACCCGGACGCCATTGCCGTGCACGACCTCCGGAGCCACTCGGCGGAGATGGTCGAGCAGATCCTGGCCGCGAAGCGCACCGACGGCACGCACCGCGCGCTGCCGGTCGACGAGGGAGCGGTCATCCGCGCCGAACTGAGTCTGCTGCCGGGGAATTCGACCCGTGTCCACCTCGACGTCGACATGATCGCCGCGGACGCGATGAGCTACCGCGTCCTGGTCGACGATTTCGCACGCCTGTACCGCGGTGAGACCCTGCCCGGGCTCGGCGTCACCTTCGCGACGATCACCGCGGATCGCACGTCCCGCGAGATCCTCGACGACGACGTGATCTGGTGGCGCGAGCGCATTCCCACGCTCCCCGGACCACCCGAACTCCCGCTCGACGAGCGCGCGGCGCGCGGTGAGGTCGAGCCGCACAGCGTCCGCCTGCACCATTCGGTGTCCGCCTCGGACTGGAAGCGGCTCGAGGAGCACGCACACCGACGCGGGGTCACCCCGGCGGCAGCAGTCGCCGCGGTGTTCGCCGAGGCCGTCGGGACACATTCGGCCACACCGCGTTTCCTGCTCACCGTGCCTCTGTTCGACCGACCCCAGGTACACCCGGACGTCGAGCGTGTGGTGGGCGACTTCACCTCGTCGATCCTCGTCGGCGTCGACCTGAGCGAGCCGGCCACTCTCGCCGAGCGAGCACGGTCGATGCGGTCGTCGATGCACGAGGCCGCCGCGCACGGTTCGATGAGCGGCCTGGATGTACTGCGCGAGCTGGGTCGCCACCGTGGCGAGCCCGTTGTCTCCCCGATCGTGTTCACCAGCGCACTGGGACTGGGAGACCTGTTCTCCCAGCAGGCGACCGACGTGCTGGGCGATCCGTCCTGGATCGTGTCGCAGGGGCCGCAGGTTCTTCTCGACGCCCAGGTGACCGAGGTGGCCGGCGGCCTCCTCCTCAACTGGGACGTCCGCGCCTCCGATCTCCGACTCACCACTGCGCGTTCGATGTTCGACCACTACGTCCGCCTACTCGGACTCCTCGTCGACGGCGACTGGGATGTGCCCGCACCGTCTGCGATCAGCGTGGAGGTCCGCGCGCAGCGACTCTCGGTGGAGAGCCCACTGCCGGTCACCGACACCTTCGACGGAACCCTGCACGGCACCTTCTTCACCCGGGCCGGCGAGAACGGTGACGCGCCGGCCGTCGTGTCCGACGCACGCACCTGGACCCACACCGAGCTCGCCGGGGAAGCCCGACGTGTCGCGGGAGCGCTTGTCGCGGCTGGTGTCGCGCCCGGCGACACGGTGGTCATCCATCTGCCCAAGGGCGGGGACCAGGTCGTCGCGGCGCTCGGAGTTCTCGCCGCCGGCGCCGCCTACGTCCCGATCGCCCCCACGCAGCCCCGGGCCCGCCGCGAACGGATCCTCGAGGTCGCCACTCCCGCCGCGATTCTCACCTCCGACCCCGCGGCCTGGGACTCCACCGGCAGCACCGTGCTCGCGCTGGACGACGCCCGACGCGCCGAGCCGATCGAGCCGATCGCGGCGACCACCGACGACCTCGCATACGTGCTGTTCACCTCCGGCTCGACCGGACTGCCCAAAGGCGTGCAGGTTCCGCATCGCGCCGCGGTCGCGACCATCACCGACCTCGTCGACCGGTACGCGATCGGAGCGGGCGACCGCAGCCTGCAGGTGTCGTCGCTGGAATTCGATCTCTCCGTCTTTGACATCTTCGGCCTGCTGGCCGTAGGCGGCGCGGTCGTCGTGCCGGGCGACGACGAGCAGACCAAGGTCGACGACTGGGCACGCCTGCTCACCCAACACTCGGTGAGTGTGCTCAACTGCGTCCCATCGATCCTCGGCATGCTCCTCGACCTCGCGCCCCTGCCACCGTCGCTGCGGATGATCATCATGGGCGGCGACAAGGTCGATGTGTCACTGCTCGAACGTGTCGCAGCGCAACTCCCGGAGTGTCGCGTCGCCGGTCTCGGCGGGACAACCGAGACGGCCATCCACTCCACCATCTGCGACGCCGACGCCGTCCCGGCCGGAATGGCATTCGTGCCGTATGGAATCCCGTTGCGCGGCGTCCGCTGCCGAGTCGTCGACGACGCCGGACGCGACCGTCCCGATCTCGTACCGGGAGAACTGTGGATCGGCGGGGCCGGGGTCGCCGACGGGTACCGGGGCGATCCGGACCGCACGGCCGACCGCTTCGTCGAGCACGAGGGTCAACGCTGGTATCGAACCGGCGATCTCGCGCGCTACCTGCCCGGCGGTTTCCTTGACTTCCTCGGTCGCGCCGACCACATGGTCAAGATCCGCGGATATCGCGTCGAACTCGGCGAGGTCGAGGCCGGCCTCCTGGGCCTGGACGGGGTCGGCTCGGCGGTCGCGTGGTCCGACGGCCGGGACCTACGCGCGGCGGTCGTGCTCACCGCCGGGGCGACCGATGACGACGCCGGCCTGCGCGCCCGGTTGTCCGACACCCTGCCACCGCACATGGTCCCGCGTTCCGTCGCGGTCCTGGACCGGTTCCCGTTGACGCCCAACGGCAAACACGACCGTAAGGCCATCGCCGCCGGCACGGACACCGGCGACGACCCGGTCGAGGCCGTCGCGCCGCGCGGTCCGGTCGAAGAGGCCCTCGCGATGATCTTCGGCGAGGTCCTGCCGGCGCCACCGGCGAGCGTCACCGAGGACTTCATCTCGCTCGGCGGCGATTCCGTCCAGGCCACCCGGGTGGTCGCGCTGTCGCGACAGTGGCTCGACGCACCCGGACTCTCGGTCGCCGACATCTTCACCCAGCGGACCATCGCGGGTCTCGCCCGGCGACTGACCGAACTGGGCGGGGAACGCGCGTCCTTCGTGGCGCAGACCTTCCTCGAGGTCATGCACCTCACCGACGAACAGGTGGAGGCCGAGATCGCGCGCAGCTGACCGCATCCGGCACATCCTCCGGCGACATAGGCAGACCACCTCCCAGAGCAAAGGCATCATGACCATTTCCTCCGCACCGACCTACGACCTGAACTCGGTCGACCTCGACGACGTGTCGCACGCCGCGACCGTGCACGGATGGCTCACCCATCCCAAGGCCAAGTACTGGGACATGCTCGACAGCTCGGTCGCCGACGTGGAGAAGATGATTCGCGATTCGGCCGAGGCCACGGCCGGCACCCCGTACGGAATGCGCCTGGGCTATCACGACGGGCACCCGCAGTTCCTGTTCGAACTCTACGACCCGGCCACCAGTGAACTCGCCGACCCGGCCAGCGGTTACGTGCCCGCCGACGGCGACATCGGCATGCATCTGCTGGTCGCGCACGCCGAACAGTCCCTGCCCGGATTCACCGGTGCGGTGATGCTGCACATCATGCGTACCGCGATCCTCGAGGTCGGTGCCGCCCGCGTCGTCGTCGAGCCGGACGTCCGGAACAAGGCCGTGCACCGCCTGAACGCGAGCGTGGGATTCCGGGTCGACGGTGACTACCCCGTCGGGAACAAGACCGCGCACCTGAGTTACTGCACCCGAGCCGATTTCCTCGAGGTGACCGACAACGGCAGGTCTGTCGGGCCCGTCGAGGTCACGGATCTGGGAGCGTAGATCGTTGACTCTTCAGGACATCGGGACCACGAGCGGGTTCGCGGCGCGCACGGCCGGGGGGTCGGATGCGCGCAGCCACCGCCAGACCTATCACACCAGGATCGCGAAGAAGATCCTCGCGGAGTTCGCCCACGAGCGGGCGCTCGATCCGGTGGCGACCGGCGACGACGGGTACGTCGTCTCCTCCGCCGACGGCCGCACCGAGTACCACTTCCGCGCCGATCGTCTCGCGTTGGACAGCTGGGCGATCGACGAGTCGTCGCTGCGCCGCGTCCGAGACGGCGCCGAGGTCCCGGTCGACGCCGTCGCCATGATCGTCGACCTCGCCCCGTTCCTGGGCATCGGGCCGCAGGCGCTGCCGGAATATCTCGAGGAGTTCATCAACACGCTGGCCATCAGTACCGAACGTCCGGACGTACGCCGCATCCCGGCAACCGATCTCGCGCACGCCGACTTCCAGACCATCGAGGCGACGATGACCGAGGGGCATCCGTGCATCGTCGCCAACGCCGGCCGTCTCGGGTTCAGCGCCGACGACATCGATCGCTACGCCCCCGAGGTCGGCAACCACTTCCGTCTCGTCTGGCTGGCCGCACGTCGTGAGGACTGTGATGTGGCCACCGTCAACGATGTCGATTACGACTCGTTGCTCCTCGACGAGCTCGGTGCCGAGACCCTGGCGGGGTTCGACTCCGCGCTGCGCGACGCCGGTTGCGACCCCGCGGATTACCGATACCTGCCGGTACACCCCTGGCAGTGGGTCGAGAAGGTGCAGAAGCTGTACTCCGCCGACATCGCCGGCCGGCGCATCGTCGAGGTGGGCACGAGTCCCGACCTCTACCAGGCCCAGCAGTCGATCCGTACGGTGTTCAACGCCACGACGCCGACCCGCAACTACGTCAAGGTCGCGCTGTCGATCGTGAACATGGGTTTCACGCGCGGCATGTCCGCCGACTACATGCGCACGACACCGCTGATCAACAACTGGGTGCGCGGTCTCGTCGCCGACGACCAGTACCTCGCGGCGATCGGGTTCGAGATGATCTTCGAGGTCGCGGCGATCGGCTACCGCAGCCCGACTTTCACACCGATCACCCAGCCGGGGTCGGAGTACCGCAAGATCTTGTCGGCGCTGTGGCGACAGAGTCCGGTGCCGCTGACGGCCGCCGACGAGCAACTGTCGACCATGGCCGCACTGCTCCACGTCGATCACCTGGGCGAACCGCTGGTCGGCGCGTTCATCGAACGCTCAGGTGTCCCCGCCACCGAATGGATCCGCCGCTACCTGCGGACCTATCTACACCCCATCGCCTACCTGCTCTACCGATACGAGCTGAAGTTCTCCCCGCACGGCGAGAACCTCATCCTGGTTCTCGCAGACGGCATCCCGGTGCGCGCCATCCTCAAGGACATCGGCGAGGAGGTGTCGGTGTTCGGGGAGGCAGCGGGCCTGCCCGAGAGCTGCGCACGGGTCCGGACCACCGAGCCGGACGAGATCCGGAATCTCGGTGTGCTGTCGGATGTCCTCGACGACTTCCTGCGCCCGCTCGCCGAGGTCCTGCACACACACCGGATCGTCGACGACGGCGAGTTCTGGTCGCTGGTCGGACAGAGCTTGCGCGAGTTCGTGGCCGCTCATCCCGAACTGGAGGACCGGTTCACCCGCTGGGATCTGTTCGCGCCGGAGTTCGGCGCGGTGCACATGAACGGTCTGCAGCTGCGCAACAACAAGCGCATGGTCGACATCGAGGACTCCTACGCATCGTTGATCGATGCCGGTCACCGGCTGGCCAATCCGATTGCGTCGCAGAGGGACGGGTGATCGACATGACCGTCACCAACAGTGACTCGGGACCGGACGTGGAGATCCTGCGCGACGGGCACGGAATCCCGCACGTCCGCGCCTCCACCCCGGAGGCCGTCCTGTACGGGCAGGGCCGGGCATGCGGCGAGGATCGGCGCTGGCAGATCGAGTTCATGCGGTTGCGCGCCGAGGGACGAACCGCCGAGGTCTTCGGGGCCTCGTGCGTGGAGTGGGACACCTTCGCCCGGCGAGCACAGCTCGACGCCGCGGCCGAACGGATCTTCGACGCATCCTCCACCCGCACCCGACATCTCGTGGCCGCCTACGCGGCCGGGGTGAACAGCACGCTCGACGACCACGACACCTCCGCTGCGGCACCGGAACTCGAGGCACTCGCGCACCGTCCGCAACCGTGGCGTCCCTGGACGCCGATCTCGGTGTTCATCATGCACCACGTGCTGTTCGGACGGTTCACGACAAAACTGTTCCGATTGCACGCCTGTCGCACGCTCGGTCTGGACGCATTGCGATTCTGGGACTTCGAGACACGAGAGACCGACCCCACGGTGCCTGCGATGCCCGACGAGGCGTTCCTGGACGAGATCCTGGCGATCACCCGGCCGGCCTCTCCCGAACCGCCCTCCTCCGCAGTCGACCTCGGTGATCCGAAGTCGGGCAGCAACGCGTGGGGAGTCTCCGCGGAGAGGAGCTCGACCGGCTCGCCGATCGTCGCCGGCGACCCCCATCGCTTCCTCGAGCTGCCGGGCATCTATCAGCAGTTCCATCTCGCCTCGACCGGTCCCCGCGACGCATTCGACATGGCCGGGTTCGCCTTCGCGGGCGTACCCGGGGTCCCCCACTTCTGCCAGGGCGACGACATCGCCTGGGGCATCACCAACGCAATGGGCGACTATCAGGATCTGTTCCTCGAGCGGCTGACGCGCGACGAGGCCGGCACACTGCTGGTCGAGGTGCCGGGTGGGAGCCGGGTGCCGGCCGGGGTCCGCACCGAGACGGTCCGGGTCCGGGATGCCGAACCTGTTGCGGTGCAGATCATCACCACACCGAACGGTGCTGTCGTCTTCGGCGGCGCCGAGGACTCGTTCGCGATGAGCATGCGGTCTCCGCTGCTCTCGGAGGAAGTGACCTTCGACGCGCCGCTGGATCTGCTCTTCGCGCGCACGGTCGCCGACGTCGAGGCCGCGCTCGTCAACTGGGTCGAGCCGGTCAACCGCGCGGTCATCGCCCACGCCGACGGCACCGTCGCCACCCATGTGGCCGGTCGGGTGCCGGTCCGGGCACCCGAGAACTACTGGTTGCCGGTGCCCGGTTGGGACGAGCGCTATCAGTGGCGCGGATATGAGCGCGGCTCGCTCGGCGATCCCGACTTCGACGCGACGCTGCCGGGCACTCCCCGCCCCCCGAGGAGCCCGGAGCTTGCGGAGGGCGTCCCCCGCCCCCTGAGGAGCCCAGAGCTTGCGGAGGGCGTCTCGAAGGGCGTCTCGAAGGGCGGCATCACCGTCACCGCGAACCAGCGGATGTCGGACGTGCCTGCGCTGCAACCGCTCACGAGTGAGTGTGTCGAACCGTTCCGCGCCGACCGTATCGCCGCACGGCTCGACGATCTCGATTCGGTGAGTCCGGCGGACTGTGCCGACATCCACTCCGACGTCCGCCTGGAGCAGGCGACGGTGGTCCAGGAGTTGCTGTCCCGCCTACGCGCCGACAACGCCGAGGCCGAAGATGTCCGGCAGCGGTTGATCGCGTGGGACCGGGCGATGGACGCCGACAGCACCGATGCGTATCTGTACGCCGAGTTCCGTACCCAACTCGTCCTGGGTGTGGCGAACACCGACATCCTCGCCCCGCTCCGCGGGCCGCACGGATTCCCGGCGGTGTTCCAGCCCTGGTTCGTGCCCGAACCCCGGCTGGCCACCGCACTGACGTCCGTCGTCGCCAACACCGCGGGGATCGGCATCGACATCGAGGCGGTCGCGGTGGCGGCACTCGACGCGGTGGTGGCCCGCGTCGCCACCTTCGGTTCGACGCCCACCTGGGGCAGCGTCCACCGCCTCGCCCCCATTCACGGATTCGACCTGGTCGGCGCGTCGCCGCAGTATCCGGATCTGTTCGCCGCGCTGCGTCCGACGCCGCTGCCCCTCGCCGGCGACGCCGAGAGCGTCTTCGCCAACGCCGCGGCGGTCGGCACGCACCTGTGCATCACCGGCGCCGCGGCTCGCTACGTCTGGGATCTCGCCGATCGCGGCGCGAGTCGCTGGATCGTCCCGCTGGGCGTGAGCGGCGATCCCCGGTCCGATCACTTCCAGGACCAGGCAGCGCAGTGGGCGGCCGGCGAGCTGGTCGAGGTCGTCCGCGACTGGGACACCCTGCACGCCATGGCCGCGGCTGCGTCCACGCCGCACGCCGCCACATCGACCGAGAGGGAACCATGCCCGCGTTGACCGAAGCGCGCCTGACGCTCCTGCGTCGTCGGCTCGCCCGCTCCGCTCCCGGCGCCGGTGACATTCGGCCCGCTCGCTCCGCTCCCGGCGCCGGTGACATTCGGCCCGCTCGCTCCGCTCCCGGCGCCGGTGACATTCGGCCCGCTCGCTCCGCTCCCGAGCCAACAGTGCCGTTCGGCGAGTTCGGCATCGCCGAACGCCGGATGTGGCGGATCTATGAACTGGACCCGGAATCGTTGTCGCACAACATCGGACTCGTGCTGGAGTTCGGCGGCCGCCGCACGCTGGGTTCGGTCGTCGCCTCCGCCGAACTGCTCGTCGAGCGGTTCCGGGTGCTGCGTTCGGTGGTCGAGGTGGACGACGCGGGCACGCCGAGTCGCCGCGAGGTGACGCGCGCGGGTGCGTGGAACGCCTCGCGATCGGTGTGGACCTGGGGAGCGACGGACACAGCTGCGAGCGACAGCGGTGACGACGTCGACGCGACGGCCACCACCTGGACGCGGACACCTTTCGATCTCCACTCGGACGTTCCCCTACGGCTGCATGTCTCGGGTACGGACGGACACGTCACGATGATCCTGGTGGTCCACCACCTCGCGGTCGACGACACGTCGTGGCCCGTGCTCCTCGGCACCCTCGTGTCGGGGTCGTGGCCGGGAGACGTCCTCGCGGACACCCGACCGGACATGCCCGACTCCGCGGTCGCCGCGGATGCGGCGAGCAGCGCGGTACGGCATGCGATCGCGACCTGGGCGGCCGACGATGTCCGCTACCCGCTCACCGGCGAACTACCCACGGAGAGCGCCGCCGACAGCTGGCTGTCGCCGATGGACGACCGCGAGGGCGTCAAGGCCGCCGCCCCGGTGGCAGCCGACTCGCTGACCGCTTTCGGGCGGGTCGCCCAAACCGTCGGGGCAACACCGAATGCGCTGCTGATCGGGGTCTGCGCGCTGGCCTCGTACGCACTGACCGGCGCCGCGGACCATGTTCTGGTGGTCCCGGCCGACAACCGTCGGCGCGCGCAGGCACCCCAGGACGTCGGCTACTGCGGCAACATCATCCCGATGCGATTCCGCGTCGACCCCGACGCCACTGTCGAACAGACCCTTCGCGACGCGGGCTCGGTCATCTACCGCGCAATGGAGCACTCCGGCACCGACTTCGGGCCGATCCTCACCGCGTTGCGGCAGCAGGGTGGCCGATTCCCCGTCATCGAGATCATGGCGTCGGTCCGGCCCGCACCGCTGCGGGGCATCCCGCAACCCGCCGACGCCCCGGTCACCTGCCGGTCGGTCTTCAACGGGATCGCGAACTACCCGCTCTCGATCGCCTTCGAGACCGACGACGACGGCACCCACGTCGAGGTCGATCACCAGCCGGGGATCGTGCCCGACGCGGTGGCCGACCGGGCCACCGCCGTGCTCACCACGCTCGTCGACCTGATCCCGGCGTCGTTGCACCACACCGTCTCCGCGCTCCTCGAGCGCGTTCCGCAGAAGGGCATCGCCGGATGACCGGCCTGCCGCCGCGCCATCGCGCGCCAGAGTCTACAAGGGGGAACTCAGTGTCCGAAGACCACCAGTCCGTCTGGGGTGCCTCGCGATTCGCCCGTCCCGGCGACGGTTGGGCCGACGTCGGCCGCGGCTTGGCCGAGGTTGCCGCCGCGGTCAGCGATCATCACCACGGCGCCCCGCTGCCGAGCGGCGACCCCGTGGCGGTACTCGGCGGGGTGACGGCTCTGCTCGGTCCGCACGGAATCCCCGAGACCGGCATCGGCGAAACCGAGGCACTGACCCGGCTCGCTCGTCTGGTGGCCGAGTTCGGTCTCGACCTCACCCACCCCATGGCCGCGGCACATCTGCAACCCGCTCCCCTGTCGGTGGCGGTTGCCGCGGACGCCCTGGCCTCGGCGACCAATGCCTCACTCGACACCTATGATTCGGGCCCGGCCACGCTCGCGCTCGAGACCTGGACTGTCCAGTCACTGGCACGCATGGCCGGATTCGGCGAACACGCCGGCGGCGTCTTCAGTCCCGGCGGATCGATCTCGAACCTGCTGGCGCTGATGATCGCCCGCGATCACACGGCCGCACGTCGCGGTGTCGACGTCCGTCACGACGGCGTCGGCGCGCTGCATCGCCCGGTCGTCTTCTGCTCGCGGGTCGCCCACTTCTCGGTCCATCGTGCCTGCGCGGCACTGGGACTGGGCGAGTCCGCGGTCATCCCGGTCGACGTCGACTCACACCACCGGATGATCCCGGAGGCCCTCGAGGCAGCGATCCGGGAATCCGGACCCGCGACCCCACTGGCGATCGTCGCCACCGCGGGCACCACCGACTTCGGCACCGTCGACCCACTCGGGGAGATCGCCGACATCGCCGAGCGTCACGAGATCTGGATGCACGTCGATGCCGCATACGGATTCGGTTCGCTGTTCTCCGACCGCCTCGCCGGGTTGCTCGCCGGCGTCGAACGCGCCGACTCGATCACCCTGGACCTCCACAAGGTGGGTTGGCAGCCGGCCGCCGCGAGCCTCATGCTCCTGTCCGACGCGGATCGCTTCGTGTCCCTGAATCGCTCGGTGGCCTACCTCAATCCGGACGACGACGTGGAGGCCGGATACAGCGGGCTCCTCGGTCAGACCCTCCAGACGACCCGGCGTCCGGACGTCCTCAAGGTCGCGACGACCCTGCTCGCCTACGGGCGCCGCACCCTCGGCGAGATGCTCGACAAGTGCAACGACCTCGCGCTGTACGCCGAGCAACGTGTCGCCACCGAGCTGCAGCTCGAGCTCGTCGCGCCGGTGACGCTGACGACCGTCGTGTTCCGCTACCGGTGCACCGATCTCGACGCGGTCAACGGCGAACTGCGGCGCCGCCTGATCGCCGACGGCAAGGCCCTCATCGGTCGGACCCAGGTCCGGATCCCGGGCGAGGACGAGCCGCAGACCTGCCTGAAGCTGACCCTCCTCAACCCGGAGACCTCGGAGAGTGACATCGACGAGCTGTTCGACGAACTCCTGCGGGTCGCCCTCGAGGTGGAGTCCGAAGGCACCGCCGCACCCGGCGCGGAAACACACAGTGAAGAAATGGTGAGAGTGTCCGAATGACCCCTGTTGAGAACGTAGACGTACTGGCGATCGGTTGCGGCCCCTTCAATCTGGGCCTCGCCGCACTCGCCTCGACGCTCGACGACGTGAACCTCCTCGTCGTCGACTCGCGGGACGAGTTCCGCTGGCACCCGGGCCTGATGTTCGACGATGCCACCCTGCAGGTGAGCTTCCTGTCCGATCTGGTGACGCTCGTCGACCCGACCCACCCGCTGTCGTTCCTGAACTACATGGCCGACATCGATCGCATGTACCGATTCCTGGTGCGCGAGGACTTCTTCCCGACGCGCATCGAGTACGAGGCATACCTTCTCTGGTGCGTCTCCCGGCTCGACTCACTCCGATGGAGCACCACGGTCGACGAGGTGACCTGGGACGCCGAGGCCGATGCATTCCGAGTGACCATGCACACTCCGACGAGCTCCTCGACGGTGATCGCGCGCCACGTGGTGGTCGGAATCGGCACCGAACCCTTCATCCCGCAGGCACTCTCATCGGATTCGCCGGCCGTCGTCCACAGCTCCGAGTACCTGTTCAACCAGGAGAAGGCGCTTGCCGCCGACACCGTGACGGTCATCGGTTCCGGCCAGTCGGGTGCCGAGATCGTCATCGATCTCCTCGAGGCCAACCTGCGCGGCGGCCCCGCCGTGCGATGGTGGACGCGTACACCGTGGTTTGCACCGCTGGACTTCACGAAGCTGTCGCTGGAGATGACCACGCCGGCCTACATGGACTACTTCCACAGCCTTCCCGAGGCGGCGCGTGACCGGGTTCGCCCGCAGCACTGGCAGTTCCACAAGGGAATCTCCACCGATTCGCTCGAACGGCTCCACGACCTGCTGTACCGGCGTCAGCTGCAGGACAAGCTCAACCCGGTGCAGCTGCGGATCTCGGTCGAGGTCGACGGCGTCGACACCCTCGCCGACGGCAAGCTCCGGGTGCGCGGCCGCCACCTCGACACCGGTTCCGAACTGGCCCACACCACCGACATGGTCATCGCCGGCACCGGTTACCAGGCGCGCAAGGCAGACTTCCTCGCCCCGATCGAGTCTGCGCTGCACCGCGATTCGCGAGGACGGCTCGTCATCGGCGCCAACCACGAGATCGAGACCGACGACGCCCTGACCAACCGGATCTTCGTCGCCAACGCCGAGGAGCACGCGCACGGCGTCTCGGCCCCCAACCTCGACATCGGTGCGGTCCGCAACGCACGCATCCTCAACACCGTGCTGGGCCGCGAGGCCTACCGGCTGCCCAAGCACACGGCGTTCACCAGCTTCGGCGCCTCGGACGACGACGACATCGTCACGTCCTGATCGACTCCCCCCACGGTCGAGAGACCTGCTGCGCCCCTGTTCCCCTGAGGTGCGAGGAGTGCAAGCGACGAAGGAGCGCGTCGAGGTCCACGCGCCCCGAAGGGCCCGATGACCCAGAAAACGAACTCGCCCTCCGCATTCCGCGGAGGGCGAGTTCGTCAGACCGAGATCAGTTGGATGCCGCTGCGAGCGACGGCTTGAGCAGATCGAGGACGTACGGGATCGAGTTCGGCGTCGGTGCGTTCAGGCCGGTGATCTGTGACTGGGTCATGAACGTGACGGCGTCGTCCTTGACCGCCTTCAGGTTCTTGTACCCGGGCAACGACCGTAGGGTCTCTGCCTGCTCGGGGGTGGCGGTGGCCACGACGAGCACATCCGCGTCGAGCATCGGGATGTTCTCGGTGCTCAGCCCGAAACGCGGCTGGCCGGTCCGCTGGTACTCGGCGACGAGCTTGGGAGCCATTTTCATACCGAGCGAGGTGAACAGCTTTCCGGCTCCGTCATTTTCATCACCGAGAACCGACAGCTGATCGTTGCCGTACATGAAGGCGAAAGCATAGGTCTTGCCCTTCAGGCCCGGGTACTCCTCGGACACCGCCGCGATCTTGGCGTTGGTGTCGTCGATGATCGACTTCGCCTTCTCCGGATCGTGCAGCACCGTACCCATCACGGTGACCATGTCCTGCCAGGGATCGATCTCCTGGTCGCTGATCGCGTTCACCGTCGGCGCCAGCTTCGAGATCTGCTGGAATTCCGGGCTGTCCGACGCGAAGCCCGGGGCGAAGATCAGATCGGGATTCAACTTGGCGATGGTCGTCGCGTCGTCACCCTTGGTGGGGTCGATGAACGTGGCATCGGCCAGTTTCTCGCCGTACCACGGCTGCATCTCGCCGGTCGCCGACTTCGAGTAGTCGTAGTAACCGACCGGGGTCTCACCGAACGACAGCACGACGTCGGTCCACTGGTCGCCCAGCGTGACGATCCGCTCAGGGGTGTTCGGGATCGTGACCTGCCGGCCGTCGGGAAGGTTGAGTTGAACGGTGCCGCCCGCGGAGTCGTCATCCGAACTCGAGCAACCGGCCAGCAGGCCCGCGAACAGGAGTGCACTCGCGACGAGTGCGCCCAGGCGATGTCGTGACGTCACGTGAAGATCCCCCAATGGGTTGTCGATGTCGTCCGGCGGACCGGACAGTGTGTGTGCCCGGCTGTCAGAGCGAACAGGGCAGCAGGACGAATCCCGCGATGGTGCAGACGCTTCGGTTGGACAGCTTCCACTTGTTGCCGCTCCACACGAACGTCATCGACCGATTCTGGCTGCCGCGGCCGACCACGCTGATCTGCAGCGGCGCGGTCAACGTCGTGCCGCTGACCTGGACGGGTCCGACCATCTGGTAGCTGAGCCCGACGTTGCCGTAGGTCGTGATCGCGCGGGCGACGAGGTCGATCTGGCGCAGCGCACGCTCACCGCCTTCGAGCTCGGCAGCCCGCGCGGCGCGGCTGCCGTTGGAGTTCATGACGATCCGGACCTTGGTGTTGAGCTGGCCCGGGGTCAGCGCGGTGGGTCCGGCGGCGACGGTCTGCTGCGGCGCGGCAGTGGTTCCCGGTGCCGGCGCGGCTTGGCCGGGAGCCGGTGCGGCGCCCTCACCGGCAGGGCCGACCGGGCCGCCGATGGCCCCGCCGCCCTCGGGCACGTTCTCCGTCGGTGCCGCTGCCGGCGCTCCGGCGGGTGCGGGCTGGCCCGGGACCGCGCCCGGCTGCTGGCCCGCGATGCCCTGCTGGGGCAACGCGGTCTGCGCGGCACCGAGATTGACGACGGTCGGCTGCGCGGCGCTGGCAGAGTCGTTGCGCTCGCTCACCACGATACCCACCACACCGATGGTCACGACGATCGCGGAGATGATGGCGGCGACGCCTGCCGACGCCAGCACGGTCGGGATGCTGACCCCGCCCGACCGACGCGACGAACCCGCATCCGGTTCGCGGTAGTCGACCCCGGACTGGTAGTCGACCGCCGACGGGTCCTGGTAGTTGACGTCGTTGCTCATGTTGATCTTTCTCCGTGTATGTCTTCGCCCCCGCCGAGCCGACGGCCACCTGTATCTTGCAGCCCTCGGACATCGGATGACAAGGCAAGCCTAAGCTCGCTCTCCCGTCAGGTCGACGGGAGGGCCTCCCGCAGCACTTCGTCGAGCGTCGCCACGAACCGGTCGGCGTAACCGGGTAGCGCCTGTGCGTCGGTGACGACGCCGAACGTGGTGGTGTGTCCGAGGATCAAGGTCGTCACCGACAGCGAGTAGCCCGCAAGCGGTGACAACGGCGTCAGTGTGACGATCGACTTGCCCAGCACCGACCGCACCCGGGAGAAGCCGGGGTTGATGCCGATGTGGATGTCGGGATGCATGTGTGACATCGACGCGTTCACGATCGCGCGCTGCAGACCCCACAGCGGGGCGCGCGGCAGATCGTCGGCCGCGGCCAGGTACAACTCCGGCTTCCGGGTCGCGATCGTCTCGAGTTCGCTTCGCGCGCGGCCGATCTGGCGAGCGAGGTCGGGCTCGTTGCCGAGCAGGTTGAGGAGCGCCACGGACACGGCGTTACCGGTGTGCCGGAACTCGTCGTCGAGGGTCACGGGCAGCGTCACGCGGACGACGTCGGCTTGGGGGGAAGCCGGCGGGTTGAGGCTGATCGCCCGCCCGATGGCGGCGAGCAGGAACTCGTGGACCGTCGCGTCATTGCGTTTGGCCGCCTTGCGCAGGGTTCGGGTGGAGGCGGAGAAGAGGGCGTACCCACGCTCGCCCGACTTGGTCAGCGCCGGCCAGGCCCGCTTCTTGCCACCGCCGGCCGCGTGCTGATCACCGTAGGCGGCCTTCGCCTCTTTCAGCTCCTCGGGATCGATGCCGCTGATCCGGAAGCGCGGGCTGGTGGCGAACCGCTCGAACTCGGCCAGATCCGCGGGCTCGCCGTCGGCGAGGAGCGCGGCGAACGCGGCGCCGGCGATCCCGTCGGAGACGCTGTGGTGCACTCGCAACAGGACCCACTGTCCGACACCCTCGGCACCGGCCGACGGGGTGAACAGCGTGATGTCCCAGAACGGACGCGGGCGAGGCAGCGGCGACTCGAGGAGCTTGGTCACCCGACGCTGCAGGTGCGCGCGGTCGGTGAACCCCAGCTCGGTCACGTGCTCGCCGGCGTCCCAGCTGTCGTCGGCGAGCACCACCTCGGGCTTGCGCCAGCGCCCGTTACGGATTCCCAGCCGAAAGATCTCGAACAGTCCGGACCGCTCGCGGACCCGCGCCCGCACCTCGTCGACGCCGAGCAGGTCGCCGTCACCCTCGAGCTGCAGGATCATCGACCAGTGCATCGGTGCGCTGTCGGAGTCCATGTGCAGGTAGGTGTGGTCGGGAGGCGCGAGTTCGGTGACGCGCGCATCGACCGGTGCCTGGCTGGCTGGGCTGTTCATGTGTGGACCGCCTGGTGGGTGGGAGGGTGTCTCGGGTGCTTCAGGACGCCGGCGAACCGGGGCCGTGGAGTTCGGGATCGACGAACATGGCCTGGTATCGCGCGGTGTCGGGCTTCATCGCCGCGGCGACGAGCTCCCACAGCACCTCGTCGGTGCCGCCGCCGACACGGGCCAGTTTCATGTCCCGCCACCACCGGCCGATCGGGGTCTCGGTCTCGAGGTAGCCGATCCCGCCGAAGATGTGCAGGCACTCCGACGCGACCTCCTCACCGAGATTGGCGGCCGTCGCCTTCAGCGCCGCGGCGGTGCGGAGGTTGATCTTGCCTTCGGCGGCGACGCCGGCGAGCGAGTACCGCAGGACGTCGACCCTGGCCTGCAGATCGGCGACGCGCAGGCGTAGAGCCTGGTGATCGTAGAGCTTCTTGCCGAACTGGGTGCGCTCCATCATTCGGGCGAGCGTCACCCCGATCATCACCTCGCAGGCGGCGGCGATCTGCGCGGCCACCGAGTACCGCTCGTGCGCCAGTCCCCAGCTGATGATCGCCAGGCCGGTCCCCGGCCGGGCGATGAGCGCCTCGTCCGGAATCCAGGCGTCGATCGTGACCGGCGCGGTGTCGAGTGGTCCGGCGCCCAGCTTCTGGTACGGCTCACCCACCGTGACCGACTCGATCGGCACCGCGGCCAGGGCGACGTTGCCGCCCACATCAGGACCGTCCTCGGACCCGCGGCAGACCACGAACACGTGATCCGCGATCGGCGAGAGCGACACGAACTTCTTGTGCCCGACGACTCGAAAGCCGCCGTCCTCCGGGAAGATCCGGGTCTCGGAGTTCTGCAGATCCGACCCGCCCTGCTCCTCGGAGGCCCCGATGCACAGCACGGTCTCAGCGGTCAGCGCACGCTGGGCCAGATCCTTGAGGTAATCGTTGCGGCCGAAGCGGCGGAGAATCGCGATGGCCGAGTCGTGCAGGCTCACCCCCACCCCGATCGCCGCGGAGCCGAGCGCACCGAGGTGGGCGCCCAGCGCGAAATGATCGTGAAGGTCGGTGAACTTGCGGTCCTCCCACTTCCGGACGAAGACGCCTTCGGACCCGAGATGCTCGAGAAGGGGCCGTGGGAACCGGTGATCCCGTTCAGCCTGCGCCGTCCACGATGTCACCCGCTCGTCGAACGCGGCGTCGAGCAGTTCGGCGTACGTCTGCACCGGTGTGTCCACACTCATGTCGGCTCTCCGTCGTCTCAGGCGGGGGTGCCGGCCTTCGACCGGATGAGGTCCTCGAGGTCACCGACGGTCTTGGACTCGAAGAGCTCCCGCTCCGACAGCTTCACGCCGAGACGCTCCTCGATCGCCACCACGCCGATGGCAAAAGCCACCGAATCCAGCCCCAGGTCGTCGATCAGCTTCGAGTCGCGGCTGACGTCCCCCAGCGCGAGGTCGAGGTCTTCTTCGAGGATGCCGCGCAGGGCTTCGGTGATGTGGTCGGACATGTGGTGACTCCTGAGATGGGGGTGTTCGGTCGAAAGTATCGGGTGATCAGCGCGGAACCACGTACGGGGCGACGCTGCCGAGCTTCTCGCAGGTCTCGGTGAACTCGCGCTCCGGGGTGGACTGCGCGACGATCCCGGCACCTGCGCGCAGCCACGCACCGTCCCCGGAGGAGAAGATGGTGCGCAGCGCGAGGGTGGCCTCGAGCTCCCCGGTCGATGCCGCGGTGAGGATCGCACCGGAGTACAGGCCACGACGCCGCGGTTCCAGGCGGTCGATGGCCTCGACTGCCGGAGTCTTGGGAATCCCCGACGCGGTGATCGACGGGAAGACGACTTCGAGTGCACGCCAAGGTGATTCGTGATCCGCGAGAGTTCCGCGCACGGTCGAGGCGAGATGTTGCACGCTGCCTCGTTCGCGGACCTCCATGAACTCGCTCACGGCGGTGGTGTCGTCGGCCGCGATCGACGAGATCTCGTCGAAGCAGGCACGCACCGACATGGCGTGTTCGGCGATCTCCTTGGCATCCGACAGCAGGTCGGCGCGGGCCGCCGCGTCCTGATCCGCCGAGACGCCGAAAGCCCTTGTGCCGGCCAGCGGTTCGGTCACCACGGTCCGATCGTCGTGCACGGCGACGACGAGCTCGGGGCTGAAGCCGGCGGCCTGCAGGTCGCCGAGCGAGAGCAGGTAGCTACGGGCGGGATTGTTGTCGGCGCGACCACGCGCATAGGTCGCGGGGATGTCCACGTCGAACGGGATGTCGACGGCGCGCGAAAGGATCACCTTCTGATACCGGCCGGCTTCGATCTCGGCGACAGCGGTCGCCACCCGGCCGCGGTAGTCATCCGGGTCGGACTGGACATCGACCGGTCGGGACTGGGCCGAAACTGTTGCTTGCGCGGCGATCTCGAGGAGACGACGGGCGCGATCGGCGTCGACGGACCCGGTGTCGACCCCGTCGGCATCGACGGTCACCTCGAACTCGGGGACGATGAGGTGCGCCAGGACGGTGTCGTCCGGAACACGGTCGAGGATGCCGTGATACGGCGCGCAGAAGTCGAAACCGACCCAGCCGTAGACCCGCCAGTCCGGGATCGACAGCGAAGCGGTCGCGGCGGCGAGGGCGTCGGCGGGGTCGCCGTGCCACGGCGTCGTCGTCCGGTCACCCGCATCGTCGACGATGACCTCGCTTCGTGTGACGACGACCCGAGCACGGACGCCGGCCGCGAAGGTCCATCGCCGGTCACGCTCGTAGACGACATGATCGCCGAACTCGCCGGAACCCGCCCACGCCGCCGTGATCCGTGCGGCGTCGGACTCACCCAGCGGCGAGGCAGGCGCGAGCAGATCGACGAACTGCGCGGCGTGCGATTCGGTTGTCAGCGACATGTCCTTCGTTCCTCCGGTCCTGATGCACTCGAGCACCGATGATCATAGGGAATCTTAGGGCAGCCTAATCAAACAACCCCCCACGGGTCGAGAGCGGATGCGCCGTCCCGTATCGACCGGTAAGGTTACCCTATCCTGGCTGTGTTTGAATGAACTCATGCCGACGCACCTCGACCACGTGACCGATCTGCTCGACGGTTTCACCCCTCACGCCGACGCGCAGGCCCAGAACTACCGGGCAGCGGGGGTCTTCCTCGGCCGCCCGCTCGTCGCGGCCCTCGACCTCGCCGCCGAGCGCTCCCCCGATGCCCCCGCGGTGACCGACGCCTCCACCGACGGTCCACGCACGCTCACCTACGCCGAGTTCCGCGCCGCCACCCTTCGCCGGGCCGCCGGATTCGTCGATGCCGGCCTGCGGCCCGCCCAACGAGTCGTGCTGCAGCTCAACAACTCCCTCGACTTCGCCGTGACCCTGTTCGGCCTCCTGCGCGCGGGGATCGTGCCGGTGATGACGCTGCCCGCGCACCGGATCACCGAGATCGCCCATCTCGCGGCCGGCGCGGGCGCGGTCGCCTACATCGGCGAGGACGGCCGCCGCGGGTTTGACTTCCGAGACCTCGCGGCCGATCTGCAGTCGCGGGTGCCCGACGTCACCCAGGTCTTCATCTCCGGCGATCCGGGCCGGTTCGCGGCACTGCCCGACGCCGAGACCGCGCTCCCCGACGACCCCGACCCAGCACTGCCCGCGCTGTTCCTGGTCTCGGGGGGAACCACCGGCCTGCCCAAACTCATCGCGCGCACCCACGACGACTACGACCTCAACGCCCGTCTGTCGGCCGACATCGCCGGTCTCACCGCCGACGACACCTACCTCGTCGCACTGCCCGCCGCCCACAACTTCCCGTTGAGCTGCCCGGGAATCCTCGGCGTGCTCGGCGTCGGCGGACACGTCGTGTTCGCCGACAACCCCAGTCCGGACAACACCTTCGACCTCATCGAACGGCACCGGGTCACCGTGACCGCACTCGTGCCCGCCCTCGCGCAACTCTGGTGTGCGGCAACCGAGTGGGAGCCCGCGGACATCAGTTCGCTGCGCCTGCTGCAGGTGGGCGGCGCCAAGCTGGCCCAGCCCGACGCCGTCGCCCTCGACGCGGCACTCGGTGATGTCGTCCAGCAGGTGTTCGGCATGGCCGAAGGCCTGATCTGTTACACCCGTCCCGGCGAACCGCGCGACCTGGTCCACCAGGTCCAGGGTTCACCGATGTCCGAACTCGACGAGGTTCGGGTGGTCGACGAAGACGGGGCCGACGTCCCCGACGGCGTCGAAGGCGAACTGCTGGTGCGCGGGCCGTACACGATCCGCGGGTACTACCGCGCCGCGGCGCACAACGAGAAGTCGTTCACACCGGACGGGTTCTATCGTTCCGGCGACAAGGTCACGAGGCTGGCGTCGGGCCACCTCGCCGTGACCGGACGCATCAAGGACACCATCGTGCGCGCCGGCGAGAACGTCGCCGCGGACGACGTCGAGGAGAACCTCCTCGCGCACGACTCGGTGCGGCAGGTCGCCGTGGTCGGCCTCCCCGACGACGCGCTCGGCGAGAAGATCTGCGCGGCCGTGGTGCTCTCGCACGAGCACCCCCCGGCCCAGCCGCTCGAACTCGCGATGATCCGGACTTTTCTGGCCGAGCGCGGACTGGCTTCGTTCAAGCTGCCCGATGTGGTCCGCGTAGTGACCACGCTCCCGGTCACCGCGGTCGGCAAGATCGACAAAAAGGTGCTCCGCGAGACGCTGCTGGCGGGCCCGCCCACGTCGTGATGAGGTGCGGGGAGCGCAAGCGACCCCCATTGCTCCCTAATCCGAAAGAACCGTATGACCCCTGCTCCCTGAGGAGCGCCCGGAGCTTGCGGAGGGCGCGTCACGAAGGGTCTTGGCGAGACGAGCTTGCGAGACCCTTCGTGACGCTCGCAAGCTCGCTCCTCAGGGAGCAGTGAATGTGGTCGCGCACCGAGCACGACGGTTGTTTCGTAGTCCACGACGGCCGCCGGGCCGCAGAAACTGAGGTGCGAGGAGCGCAAGCGACGAGCCACGAAGGGTAGGCGAGGCACGTCACCATGCCCTTCGTGGCTCGCTTCGCTCGCACCTCAGGGAGCGGAGGCGGGCTCGCTTTCTCCCTCAGGGGCAAGTCGACACGCGGCTCACACCGGCGCGAGGGTCACGATCCCGGGATGGCTGTCGAGGTAGCGCTTGGTGAACGTGCACACCGGTCGGAGACGGGCACCCTGCTCGCGGGTGTAGTGCACCACGGTGCGGGTGAGGCGGGTGGCGAGTCCGTGTCCGCTGTATTCGTCGTAGAGCACGGTGTGCAGCACGGTGATGGTGGTCTGACCGTCGACCGTCTCGGTCGAGTAGCCGAGTACGCCGACCAGGTCGCCGGCGACCCAGAGCTCGAACCGGTCACGGTCGGGGTTGTGCACCACCTGCGAGATCTGTTGCAGAATCGACTTCGCCGACTGTGGTGGTCGCTGACGATGCTTACGTAGCACCCGACCCTCCTCACCTCTTGATCGCGGACATCCGACCACCGGCGGGCGCCGGCCGCGGCTCGACACCCGCACCTTCCTGTGATCCGGGTCACACGGTACCTTACGGAACCGTAACTGCCGACCCCGATGTCGCCGTCGTCGCAAATCGATACGGTTCACGGCCACCCCGGCCATGCGCCCCGCCGATCCGAGGTAGGGTGGCTGCCGCACGACAACTACACACCGCGGGGGCTCTCACGATGACCGAGGGCTGAGATGGCGACGGGCGGTCGCCGACCGCTCGAACCTGTCCGGGTAATGCCGGCGTAGGGAGACAAGCCATGGGCACACGTGTATCCGCCACACGCGACAGCAGCGCACCGGCCGATTCCGGTTTCCTGACCCTCGGTCCGATCGAGGGCAGCACCAAGCACTACCTCTCGGTCGACGATCTGCGCGTGCCGCAGCGTCGCATCCACCTCACCAACGGTGAGCATCTCGACGTCTACGACACCTCGGGGCCGTACACCGACCCGTCGGCGCACATCGATGTCGAGAAGGGCCTCGCACCCACTCGCGACAGCTGGCACCGGCCCGACCCGATCGACGGCGCGAGCACCCAGCTCGCCTGGGCGCGCGCCGGGATCGTCACCGACGAGATGCGGTTCATCGCCGCCCGGGAGGGCGTCGATGCCGAACTGGTCCGGTCCGAGGTCGCGATCGGGCGCGCGGTGATCCCGGCGAACCACCGCCACCCCGAATCCGAGCCGATGATCATCGGGAAGCGGTTCGCGGTGAAAGTCAATGCGAACATCGGTAATTCGGCGGTCCGCAGCTCCATCTCCGACGAGGTCGAGAAAATGGTGTGGGCCACCCGATGGGGCGCCGACACCATCATGGACCTCTCCACCGGCGCAGACATCCACACCACCCGCGAGTGGATCATGCGCAACTCGCCGGTGCCGGTCGGGACCGTACCCATCTACCAGGCACTCGAGAAGGTCGACGGCGATCCCGCCTCACTGACGTGGGAACTGTACCGCGACACCGTCATCGAGCAGGCCGAACAGGGTGTCGACTACATGACCGTCCACGCCGGTGTCCTGCTGCGCTACGTCCCGCTGACCGCCAAGCGCATCACCGGCATCGTGTCGCGCGGCGGTTCGATCATGGCCGCCTGGTGTCTGGCGCATCACCGAGAGTCGTTCCTGTACAAGCATTTCGACGAGCTGTGCGAGATCTTCCGGCGCTACGACATCACGTTCTCCCTCGGTGACGGCCTGCGTCCCGGGTCGATCGCCGACGCCAACGACGAGGCGCAGTTCGCCGAGCTCCGCACTCTGGGCGAACTGACCACGATCGCCAAATCACATGGTGTGCAAGTCATGATCGAGGGCCCGGGGCACGTCCCCATGCACAAGATCGCCGAGAACGTGCGCGTGGAGGAGGAGCTGTGCGAGGAGGCGCCGTTCTACACCCTCGGCCCCCTCGCCACCGACATCGCACCCGCGTACGACCACATCACCTCGGCGATCGGCGCCGCGATGATCGCCCAGGCCGGCACCGCGATGCTCTGCTATGTGACACCGAAAGAGCACCTGGGACTACCGGACCGCGACGACGTCAAGATCGGCGTGATCACCTACAAGATCGCCGCCCACTCCGCCGACCTCGCCAAGGGGCACCCGCGGGCTCAGGAGCGCGACGACGCACTCAGCAAGGCGCGCTTCGAATTCCGCTGGACCGACCAGTTCAATCTCGCCCTCGATCCCGACACCGCCCGCGCGTACCACGACGAGACGCTGCCGGCGGAGCCCGCCAAGACGGCCCACTTCTGCTCGATGTGCGGGCCCAAGTTCTGCTCGATGCGGATCTCGGCGGACGTCCGCGCGTATGCCGAGGAGCACGGTCTGGTCACCATCGAGGACATCGACCGAACGATCGCGGAGGGCATGGCGGCGAAGTCGGCGGAGTTCGCCGAGGCCGGGAACCGCGTGTACCTCCCCCTCGAGACCGTCGGCGGCGCCTGATGCGCACAGTCGACGAGAATCAACGCCCAGTCAACGCAGAAGGACGCCCAGTCGACGGAGTTCACCGCACGGTCGACGAGCAGGGCTTCGTGGGACTCCCTGTCGCGCAGCCCGGCTCCGTGCCGAAGCGGGTCCTGACCATCGCCGGTTCGGATTCGGGTGGTGGCGCGGGAATCCAGGCCGACATGCGTACCTTCGCCCTGCTCGGGGTGCACGGGTGCGTCGCGGTGACTGCGGTGACCGTGCAGAACTCGTTGGGCGTCAGCGGATTCGAGGAGATCTCACCGCAGACCGTGGCGGCGCAGATCGACACGGTCGCCGGTGACATCGGGGTCGCCGCGGCGAAGACCGGGATGCTGGCGTCGGCGCCGATCATCGAGGCCATCGTCGAGCAGTGCGGCCGGAGCGGCATCGGCCGAGACGCGTCCGTCCCGCTGGTGGTCGACCCGGTGTGCGCGTCGATGCACGGAAACCAGCTGCTCGCCGACTCCGCGCTCGACACGCTGCGCCACAAGCTGTTCCCCCTCGCCACGGTGGTGACCCCGAATCTGGACGAGGTCCGGTTGATCACCGGCATCGAGGTCACCGACGCCGATTCGCAGCGCGACGCGGCCAGGGCACTGCTCGATCTCGGACCGCGCTGGGCCCTGGTGAAGGGCGGGCACCTGCGCGCGTCGGACCGGTCCCCGGACCTGCTCTACGACGGTGAACACTTCATCGAACTCAGTCATGAGCGCATCGACACTCCGCACGATCACGGTGCCGGTGACACCCTCGCCGCGGCGATCGCGAGTGCACTGGCACACGAAAGTCCGGTCCCCGAGGCAGTCGGTTTCGCAAAGGACTGGGTGACGCGCTGCCTGGCCGCCGCCTATCCGCTGGGCGCCGGTCACGGTCCGGTCAATCCGTTGTGGCGACTGCGCGCCGGCCCTGCGGATTAGCCACCGTTCGGCCACTCCGCGTCACTTCTCCCATCCGATGTCCTCGATCGGGCCGATGTAGAACTGGCCCGCACCGTAGTTCGCCAGCCCCTCCTTCACCGCCACCATGGCGGGACCGTTGAACAGGGGCAGGTTCGAGTATTGCCGGAAGGCCTCCTGTTCCACCCGGTTCCCGGCGGCGATCTGTGCCGTCGGGTCGCCGATCTGCGCCATGGCCTCGATCTGCCCGTCGAGTTCAGGTGTCCCCGCTCCCGCGGGGTTGAATTGCGAGTCGCTGCACCAGATCTGACAGAAGTAGGCCATCCCGAACGGATCGCTCGAGGCGAAGCCCATCATGAACAGATCGAATTCCTTGTTCACCACGACCGTCGAGAAGTCCGACGACGGGCGTTGCGTCACGACGAGATCGATGCCGACCTTGCCCAGGATCGCCTGCAGGGCACGGGACAGGTTGGCGGTCGTGGTGTCGTCGCCGATGTTCGGCAGGGTCAGTGAGAGTCGCGCGCCGTCCTTCGTCCGGATGCCGTCGTCCCCGCTGCGCCAGCCCGTCTGATCGAGCAGCCGCGAGGCACGATCGGGATCGTAGGACACCACACCGGCGAGATTGTCCCGATAGCCGGGCTGGAACGGATACAGCGACAGTGATCCGGGAAGTTCCTCGGTGTAATCGAGACCGGTGAACCGGATGCGCGCCAGAGTTTCCCGGTCGATCGCCGTCATCACCGCCTCGCGCACGATCCGGTCGGCGAGGATCGGGGCGTCCAGGTTGAGGGCGAGCAGGGCCTGTTGGGGTGATGCGGCCGTTCGGATGTCGATCCCGTTCATGGTCAGCACGCGGGCACGGGCATCTTTCGTGGCCACTCCGGCCACGTCGATCTCGCCGTTCTGGAAGGCGTTGAGTGCGGCCTGCGACTCGAGCTGACGGAACACGCGCCGGTCGAGTTTGCCCGGCTTGCCCCACCATTTCGGATTGCGCTCGAAGACGACCGTTCCCGCGTTCGGGTCGTAGGACGCGATCGTGTACGGCCCGGCTCCCCATTCGGCGTGCGGGTTCGTGACGTATCCCTTGTTGTAGGTGTCCGGAGAGGCCGCCTTCGGATGCAGCACCAGATTGAACAGACCGTCCGGCCACGCATACACGCCGTCGAATCGCACGACCGCCTGCCGATCGTCGAGTCCCCTGGTGACCGAGGCGATCTGGCTGTACCCATCGGTCGAGCTCACGATGTAGCGATCGTCGATTCCCCTGCTGGTCCGCCATGTCTCGACGAAGGCCCGATAATCGATGGGCGTCCCGTCGTTGAAGAACGCCTGCGGATTGATCGAGTACGTGACCACCGTGTCGCCGTCGACGATCTCGGTGCGGACGTCGGTGAGGTAGTCGGGGTTCGGTGAATACTCGCCGTCCGGCGAGAAGTAGGCCAGATTCGGGTTGTACCACCGCCACAGCGCCAGCGTGTACGCCGAGCCATCGGCGTGGAAGGTGTTCCATTGCGGAGAGACCTCGGTGATGGCGGTCGTGAGACTGCCGCCGTCGCGCAGGTTCTCGCGTGGCTGCGGATTCAGCGACGCACCGCCGGTCGTCACCGCTGAGGTGTCGAGCGCGGCGCCGCATCCCGCGACGGAACCCACCACCAGCACCAAGGCCGACAGGAGGATGCAGAAATGTTGTCTCACGCCGGTCTCCCTGGGCCGAAGTCCTGTCCGGCGAAATGGCAGGCCGCGCGGTGATCTTTGTCCGGGTCCTGCCCGGTGGTGCGCAACCCGGGGACGACCGTGCGGCAGCGTTCGCGTTGCGGGTCGTCGAGTTCACGATGCAACGGACACCGCGCGGCGAAGCTGCATCCGGGGATGTCCTCGGTGGGGCTCGGTTGTTCGCCCCGGAGCACGATCGGTCGGCGCTCGCGTTCGATACGCGGATCGGGGATCGGGACCGCCGACAGCAGAGCCCGCGTGTAAGGGTGCAGCGGTTGGGTGAAGACGCGCTCGGTGGGCCCCTCTTCGACGATGGCCCCGAGGTACATCACCGCGATCCGGTCCGCGAGCTGGCGCACCACCGACAGATCGTGCGCGACGACGAGATAGGCGACGTCACCGTCGGACTGCAACCGGCGGATGAGGTTGACGATGTCGGCCTGCACCGAGACGTCCAGCGCGGACAGCGGTTCGTCGAGGATGATCAGCTCCGGATCGGTGGCCAGGGCCCGCGCGATGGCCAGTCGCTGTTTCTGCCCGCCCGAGAACGCGGCCGGGAAACGGTCGGCGTGGACGGGGTCGAGTCCCACCCGGAGCATGAGATCGGCGACGGTGCTGTCGGTCTCGGACTTTGCGCGGCCGAGCGCGCGGAGTGGTTCGGCGACGATGTCGAAGGCGGTGAAACGCGGATCGAGAGCGTCCGAGGGGTCTTGGAAGACGATCGACACCTTCCGGCGCAGCGCACGTGCGGCACGCGAGCGCACCGACGCCGGGTCGACCCCGCCGATGCGGACGACACCGGCCGGCTGATCGAAGTTCATGATCTCGAGCAGGGTTGTGGACTTCCCGCTTCCCGATTCGCCGACGATCGCCAGCGATTCGCCGCGTCGGAGGTCGAAGGAGATCCCGTTGACCGCGCGGACCGACCCGGCACGACGTCGGAGCAGGCCGCGGGTGAGGGGGAAGGCCTTGACCATCTGCTCGACCTCGAGAACTGTTGCCGCCGCGTGATCCTCGTCGTCCCGGGGGTTCGGGCCGGATGGCACCGGCGCCGGGAGCGGAGCGAGCGGGCCGAATGACACCGGCGCCGGGAGCGGAGCGAGCGGGCCGTAGACGGGGTGGCCGCCGATCCGTCCGTCGGCTCCGATCTCGTCGGCACGGATGCACGCGGCGCGGTGCACGGCCGGCGTGTCGTCACCGGCACTGTCACCGCCCGCACTGTCATCACCCGCACTGTCATCACGACGGTCGTCATCCCCGGCGAGCGGCAGCAGTTCCGGTTCGGTGTGGAGGCATTCGTCGATCGCGAGGGGGCATCTCGGCGCGAACAGACAGGCGTCGTCGGGGTCGATGAGGACCGGTGGCGTGCCCGGGATCGGCGTGAGCGCGTCTGTCCGACGGTCGACGCGCGGGACCGCACCCAGCAGCCCGATCGTGTACGGCATCCGCGGGCGGACGAAAACCGGTTCCACATCCGCGGTTTCGACGGCCCGACCGGCGTACATCACCACGACGTCGTCGGCGTTGCCTGCGACCACCCCGAGATCGTGGGTGATGAGGAGCATGGCGGCGCCGGTCTCCCGCCGCGCGGTGCGCAGCACCTCGAGGATCTGCGCCTGGATCGTCACGTCGAGCGCCGTGGTCGGCTCGTCGGCGATGATCACGGCGGGATCGTTGGCGATGGCCATCGCGATCATCACCCGTTGCCGCATGCCACCGGAGAGTTCGTGCGGGAAGGCCCTGGCCCGCCGCACCGGATCCGCGATACCCACGAGATCGAGCAACTCGACCGCCCGTGCCCACGCCTGCTTGCCGGAGATCTGGCGGTGGGCACGCAACGCCTCGACGATCTGGGCGCCGACGGTGAACACCGGCGTGAGCGCCGACAGCGGGTCCTGGAACACCATGGCGATCTCCGAACCCCGGATCGCCGAGAAGTCCCGATCCGGCAACCCCACCAGTTCACGGCCCCGCAGGGTCACCGAACCCGAGACCCGCGCGGCGTCGGGCAGCAACCCGAGAACGGCCAAGGCGGACACCGACTTGCCCGAACCCGATTCGCCGACGAGCGCCGTCGTCCGACCGGACCGGAGCTCGAAGTCGAGGCCGCGGACGGCGTTCACCGTGCCGGCCTCGGTGTCGAAGTCCACCCGCAGATCGCGGACCGCGACGACCGCCGGTTGCACGACGGAGTCGACGGCGGCGATCATCGCCCGGCCTCCCCGGTCGGGCGGGATCGACGGGTCGACGCCCGCGAGGTCGGGTCGAAGGCATCGCGCAACCCGTCGGCGATCAGTGCCATCGACACGGTCAGCAACGACAACACCCCGGCCGGAAACCAGAACAGCCACGGGGAGGCGGCCAGCGTTCCCGCGCCGGCCTGCAGCAACGACCCCAGGGTCACGTCCGGGATCTTGACGCCGAAACCGAGGAAGGACAGACCGGTCTCGGCCAAGACGGTGGCCACCACGCCGAGCGCGAAGTTGACGACGAGGAGCGAGGCGATGTTGGGCAGGATGTGTCGTCGGATGATCGTCAGCGGTGATACCCCGAGATAGTGTGCGGCGGTGACATAGTCGCGTTCGCGTACGGTCACCGCGAGCGAGTGGATGACCCGCGCCAGCATCATCCACCCGAACGCGATGAGCACGACGATCAACCAGCGCCAGTCGCCGGCGGTGCTGTTGGAGACCAGCGCGAGGATCAGGAACGTCGGCACGACCAGCAGCAGGTAGACCGCGCCGAGGATGATCCGCTGTACCCACCCGCCGAAGTACGCGGCCAGTCCGCCCAGCACCGCCGCGATCGCGGTGGTGCCGATCGACACCGACAACGCGATCGTCAGCGACCGCCGGAGTCCGTGGACGACCTGGGCGTACAGGTCGTTGCCCGCGTCGTTCGTGCCGAACCAGTGCGCACCGTCCGATCCCGACGTCGTCGGCGGGAAGCCGATCGCGAGGAAGTCGGTGTCGGTGTAGGAGTACGCCGTGAACAGCCCGCCGAACAGCGCGAACAGCACCAGCAATCCGAAGATGAGCAGTCCGAGCATCGCGGAGCGGTTCCGCCGGTAGCGCGTTGCCAAGATCGTCGTCCGACCCGCTCGACGCCGCGCGATCGGCACGGATGTGGTGTCGGACTCGGCAAGCAGGCCCCCGGCCTCCCCCATGATCGGCACGGTGGCGTCCTGGTGTCCGGAACTCCGACCGCGTGGTTCAGGCGGCAGCATCGTCATGTCAGTTCACCCGCACCCTCGGATCGAGATAGACGACCGCCAGATCCGCCAGAATCGCCCCGACGGCCGTCGCGAGGGCGCCGAAGGCGGCCACCGCCACGACGCCGTGGACGTCGTTGGTGTTGATGGAGGTCACGAAGTAGCGCCCCATGCCCTCCCAGCCGAAGATGGTCTCGGTGAGCACGGCGCCGGTGAACACCGCCGGGATCGCGAAGGCGACACCGACCGCGACCGGGATGATGGCCGTGCGCAGGGCATGTCGGCGGACGGCGACACCACGGGTGAGCCCCTTGGCCCGCGCGGTCCGGACGTAATCGGCGTTGACGGTGTCGAGCACGAGAGAACGCTGCAGCAGGTGCAGACCGGCGTACTGCACGATCACGAGTGTGATGGTGGGCAGGATCAGGTGCTGGACACGGTCGAACAGCGTCGGGACGAAGCCCTCGATGCCGATGCTCGACGCGCCCGAGACGTAGACGACCGTGTGTCCGACAGTCTGATTGAGTGAGATCGCGGCCAGCACGATCCCCAGCCCCACCACGGGGACCGGCAGATTGATGGTCGCGATCGAGATGAACTGCCACACCCGGTCGGACACCTTGTACTGCCGGAGGGCGGTGTACACACCCAGGGCGATGCCGACGATCGTCGACAGCACGGTGGCCGCCGCGAGCAAGTGAACAGACGACACCAGCCGGAAACCGATCTCGCTGTTGACGCTCTCACCGACGGGGGTCGAGCCCCAATCCCAGTGGAGGACTATCCCGGTCAGCCAGTTCCACCATCTCTCCAGGAGCGGTGTCTTGTCGTTCAGGTTGTAGGTCTCGAGCGAGGCGTCGACGACGCTCTCCGGCAACGGTGGTCGCCGGAGAGCGTAATTCGACCGCGGATCGAGAAACCAGGTCGCGAGAAAGTAGGTCAGGTTGGTCGCGACGAACACCAGTGCGGCCCAGGCAGCGAGGCGCCTGCACAGGTATCCGATCACTCCCGCTCCCGGACGTCAGGCAGCGCCGCTGAGGGCCTTGCTCTTCAGGTGTTCGAATTCCTGCGGCGTGATCGCGCCCGAGTCGAGCAGGTTCTTCGCGTCGGCGATCTGCTGGGTCGGCGTGGTACCGGCCACGGACCGGATGTATTCGTCGGATGCCTGCTTGGCCTCGCTGTAGGCCTCCCGCTGACGCTCGGCCATCCCCTTGCCCTTGGCCAGCAGGTACACGATGGCGGTGATGTACGGGAAGATGATCAGGAAGACCACCCACGCCGCCTTCTGCCAACCTGATGCGGCCTTGTCCCGGAACAGGTCGCTGATGATGTGCCACAGGACGATCAGGTAGGCGACGAACGCGAAGATGACGATCGTGTACCAGATGAAGTCCCAGAATGAATCCCACATCGGAGTGTCTCCCTTGTCTAGAAGAATCGGCGTGTTCCCGCCGAGCACATGAACCGATATGAGCATTACACAGCCGTGAGCTGGACACCTTGACGAACCGGAAAGATGTCCGTGAAATCGTGTGACAAGACATGACGGGCGCGAATCCGCGATTTCGCCCCGTGCGATCACAACCCGCGAAGGGCGACATGGACTCTCACACCGCGGTCTCCGACGTCGAGCTCGGGCTCGACACGTTCGGGGACATCACCGCCGACGCCGACGGCACCCTGCGCTCCGGCGCCCGGACACTGCGCGATCTGCTCGAGCAGGCCGTTCTCGCCGACGAGGTGGGCGTCGACTTCCTCGGTGTCGGTGAGCATCATCGCGACGACTACGCCGTCTCGGCACCCGAGGTCGTACTCGGTGCCATCGCGGCGCGCACCAGCCGGATGCGACTGGGTTCGGCGGTGACCGTGCTCAGTTCCGACGATCCGATCCGCGTGTTCCAGCGATTCTCGACGGTCGATGCGCTGTCGTCGGGACGAGCCGAGGTGATCCTCGGTCGCGGATCGTTCACCGAGTCGTTCCCGCTGTTCGGATTCGACCTCTCCGACTACGAGGAACTGTTCAGCGACAAGCTCGCCCTGTTCGCCGAACTGCGCACCGGCCGACCGGTGTCGTGGTCGGGTTCGACGCGCAGCCCGCTGCATACCCAGGCGGTCTACCCCGAACTCGAGAACCCTCCCCTGCCGACCTGGATCGCCGTCGGCGGAAGCCCGGAGTCGGTGGTGCGCGCCGCGTCGTACGGGCTGCCGCTGATGCTCGCGATCATCGGTGGCGACCCGCTGCGGTTTCAGCCCTACGTCGACCTCTACCACCGCGCCCTGCGCGAGATGGACAAGTCCCCGCTGCCCGTCGGTGTCCACTCACCCGGCCATGTCGCCGACACCGACGCCCAGGCACGCGAGGAACTGTGGCCGCACTACCGCGAGTACGTCGGGCGGATCGGCCGCGAACGCGGATGGCCGCCGCCGACCCGCATCGAGTTCGAGCGATCGACGGGGCCCGGCGGGTCGCTCTACGTCGGGTCGCCCGACACCGTTGCCCGCAAGATCGCGTCGACGGTGCGGGCTCTGGGCTTGAACCGATTCGATCTGAAGTACTCGCACGGCACGCTGGGTCACGCCGAGCTCATGCGCAGCATCGAGCTCTACGGGACCCGGGTCATCCCACGAGTGCGTGAACTGCTCAGCGTCGAGTCAGGGTGAGCTGGAAGTCCCCCGCGGGATCGGTCCACGCCGACACGACCGACAGGCCGGCCGCCTCGAGTTCGGACGCGAGCGCGCCGGGCTCGAACTTGGTGCTGATCTCGGTGTGGATCTCGGTTCCGGCCGGGACTCGCCACGACCGGCCCAGCGCGCCGAAGTACGCGTCGACGTCGCGGCGTGCGCGTAACCACATCTCGACGCGGTGCTCGTCCGGGTTCCACCGGGCGATGTGGTCGAAGTCGTCGGTGTAGAGCCCACGCGCATCGAGGCCGGCCCGCAACACCTCGATCATGTTCCGGTTGAAATCCGCCGTGACACCGGCACTGTCGTCGTAGGCGGCGACGAGTCGCCCCGTGTCCTTGATCAGGTCGGTGCCCAGCAGGAAGTAGTCGCCCGGCGAGAGCGAGCCGACCATCGCGCGGTAGAACTCCGTGCGCGCATCGGGATCAAAGTTGCCGATGGTACCGCCGAGGAACACCGCGAGACGCGGCCCGTCGGCGGGCGGCAGATCCAGGTCCGGCTCGGTGAAGTCCGCGACCACGGGCACCACGTCGATCCCGGGATAGTCGACGGCGAGCACTTCAGCTGTCGCGGTGAGCATCTCGCTGCTGACGTCGACGGGTACGTATGTCGGACGCTCCCCGCCGGCAGCGGCGTCCACGAACGCGTCGAGCAGCAGACGCGTCTTGGTCGACGTGCCCGAACCGAGTTCGACGATGACCTCCGCACGCGTGGCCGACGCGATCTCGGCCGACCGGGCTCGCAGGATCGCGGTCTCGCGGCGGGTCGGGTAATACTCGGGCAACCGCGTGATCTCGTCGAACAGCTTGCTGCCGCGTTCGTCGTAGAGCCACTTGGTCGGCAGGACCGGCGGCTGCTGCCACAAGCCCGAGAGTGCATCTGCGGCAAGGCCTTCGGTGGCCGTCTGCACCGGGGTGTCGCTGTCGAGGCTCATCGGGCCAGCCGCAGTCCCGAGAAGACCCAACGCGACGGCGCCGGGAAGAAATTGCGATAGGTCAGGCGCTCGTGGCCCGCGGGGGTCACCGCACTCGCCCCGCGCAGCACGTGCTGATCGGACATGAATTTCCCGTTGTATTCACCTACCGCCCCGTTGGCGGGAACGAAGCCGGGATAGGGCAGGTATGCGCTCGCCGTCCATTCCCACACATCGCCGATCATCGCCGAGCCGGCGCGGCCGGGATGACATCGCCCGGGATCGAGCAGGGCGCCACGCTGCGCACCCAGTGAGCCCGCGGCGATCTCCCACTCGAATTCGGTGGGCAGACGCGCACCGGCCCAGCGCGCATAGGCGTCGGCCTCGTAGAAGGACACATGCGCGACGGGCTCGTCCGGCACGATTCGCCGCCGGCCGGACAGGGTGTACGTGGTCCAGTCGGCGGGATCGGGCGAGCGCGTGCCGGTCTCGTCGCGCCAGTATCCGGGCGCCTCCCAACCGGTCTCGCGGATCGTCGCCCATCCGTCGGACAGCCAGAACTCGGCGCGCCGGTAACCGTCGTCGGCCATGAACTCCAGCCAGTCCGCGTTGGTCACCGCGCGGTCGGCGATCTCGAAGTCCTCGAGGTACACCCGGTGCCGAGGCCCCTCGTTGTCGTAGGAGAATCCACTGCCCACCGCGCCGGCCTCGACGACGCCGCCCTCGAACTGCCGCCAGCCCACCGGCGTCACGACGCCCGGTTCGTCGGGTTCGCGATCCACGTACACCGGCCCGAACGCATGCGTGGAGAAGAGGTGCTTGATGTCGATGAGCAGCAGTTCCTGGTGTTGCTGCTCGTGATTGCACCCCAGCTCGACCAGCTCGAGAGCGGCCTCGTCGAGGTCTCCGCGTTCGAGGCGGTCCACCATCGCCGCGTCGACGTGCTCGCGGTAGCGGGTCACGTCGCGCACACCCGGCCGGGTCACGAGACCGCGATCCGGACGCGGATGTCGTTCTCCCACAGCCTCGTAGTAGCTGTTGAACAGGTACCGGAAGGTGTCGTCGTAGACCGTGTAACCGGGGTCCTGCCGCAGGATGAACTCTTCGAAGAACCAGGTGACATGTGCGCGATGCCATTTCGCCGGACTGGCCTCGGTCATCGACTGCGGCGTCTGGTCCTCGGGCGAGAGCCGTTCGGCCAGCGTGTCGGTCAGAGCGCGGACGTCGAGAAAGCGGCGTGCGACGTCGGTGACGACGCGGTCGGCCGCGGGGATCTCGGCACCCGTGTCGGACGCGGAACCCGCGGACCCGGTGGATGGGGACTGGGGACGAACCGACGGTTCGGTGATGCTCACTGGAAAACCTCCCGTGGCAAGAATTGGAGCGATCGGCGACGACTTCGCCGATCTCCGCATCCATCGTCATGACGCGTGCCGTCCCTGTCAACGAACGCGGCCCTAACCGGTCCGGTCGAGCTCGTTCGTCAACTCAGGGTTGACGGATCCCTGCCGTCAACCTACGGTTGACGCATGACGCAGAACTCGATCCCCATCCGCCTCGACGACCTCATCCACGCCATCCGCAAGGTCCATGACGATCCCCTCGATCAGCTGTCTGATGCCGTCGTCGCGGCGCAGCACCTGGGCGACGTCGCCGACAGCCTGATCGGGCATTTCGTCGATCAGGCCCGCCGGTCGGGCGCGTCGTGGACCGCGATCGGCACCAGCATGGGCGTGAGCAAACAGGCCGCTCAGAAGCGGTTCGTCGATCGCGTGTCGTCGGCGAACGACACCGACGCACCCGCCGCGGACAACCCGTTCTCGCGGTTCACGCCGCGTGCGGCGAATGTCCTGATGAGCGCGAACGCCGCCGCGGCCGCCGATCGGGCCGAGCACGTGACGCCCGCTCATATCGCGCAGTCCCTGACCGTCGAACCGACGTCTCTCGTCTTCGTCGTGCTGCGGGAGCTCGGCGTGGACGCCGATGCGTGGCGCGCAGCCGTCGCACCGCTGATCCCCGCGACGCGGGACCTCGCCGACGATGAGGCCACCAGCGTGGTGCCTTACGACGACGCGGCGAAGTCGGTGCTGGAGGCCACCGTCGGTGTCGCCCTCGAACTCGGGCACAACTACATCGGCACCGAGCATCTCCTGCTCGGGTTCTTCGCCGACCCGGCGCTGGCCGACACGATGACAGAGTTGGGCCTCACCGCCGATGCCATCCGCGCGACGATCGTGTCCGCGCTGGCGCAGGTGGTGGAACAGTCGTCGCCGACCGGATAGTCCACCGGCGCCGGGAGCGAAGCGAGCGGGCCGATCAAACCACCGGCGCCGGGAGCGAAGCGAGCGGGCCGATCAAACCACCGGCGCCGGGAGCGAAGCGAGCGGGCCGATCAAACCACCGGCGCCGGGAGCGAAGCGATTACTCGGGGGTGTCGGAGATGTAGTGCACGGCAGCCTCTTCCGCGGAGGCGCCGGCACCGTCGATGCCGGCGTCCTCGGCTACCGCCTCGGCCTCGGTGTCGATGCCCGACCCGGCGTCCGGCGCGATCAGGCGACCGGCCCGCCGGTCCCCGACCTCGTCATCCTCCTCGAACTCCTCATCCCGATCGGAATCGTGTGCGCGCCAATCGGTCCGAGAACGTTCCTCGGCGGTGATCTCGTCGAGCGGATCGACCGCACCGACGTCGGGCTCCTCCTCGGCCAGCCGCTCGTCGAGCGTCTCGCCCTCGGCCTGTTCGCGGGAGGTCAGCCCGTGGACGGCGCCCTTGGGGACATAGTCGGGCGGTGAGTACCCCTCGTCGAGGACGTCGTCGACGCCACGGTCGACCAGCGTGTCCTCGGGCTGCAGCTGATCGTCCTCGTCGAGGCTGTACTCGCCGTCCGAGCCCTCCGGGGTACTACCGATGTCGTCCTTCATCTCTGCCACGATGCCAGTCCGCCGGGACTCTCGCCAGGACAGCCCCGGACGTCGGGACGCGACCGGCGGTCGTCGGAGCGACTGGCTCGATTCGATCGAATCGCCGATGTCGGGGTCCCGGATCGGCGACAATGTCGAGGGTGATCGAGGAAATGCAGGCCGAGGCCCAGGCGCTGCTCTCGGCCGGTGAATACGACCACGCGCTGGCCGAGTTCTCCGTGCTCCGCGAGATCAGGTCGCGCCGTGAGGGACCGTATTCGGTGATGTACCTGTCCAATCTGCACGACTGCGTCCGGTGTATGTCGCATCTCATGCTGTGGTCCGACGCAAGTCATCTGTGTCGCGAATTGCACGGCAAGTACGTCCGGACGCATGGGCGGGCCGAAGCCGACACGGTCGATGTGGCGAAACACTGGGCGTGGGCGCTCGTGCACCTGCACGATTACCCACCGGCCATCCGGTTGTACCTGCTCACCGCCGACGCACTCTGGGAGTCCGATCCCGGCCAGGCGCAACGCCTTCTCGGCGCGGCGGTCATCCACCGGCACGACACCGATCCCCTCGCCCTGCTCTCGCCCGGCCTCATCGACGGCGTCGGTCTCCGCCACGCCGAGGAGGAGCGAGAGACGATCGCACGACTCGTGGCCGCCCTCGCCGACACCGGCGCGGTGTCGACGAGCACGGCCACGATCGATGGTCTGGCTTTCGCCTGATCCGTCAGACGACGTCGCGGCGGCGTCGTCGCATGATGTAGCTGTCGGCGCCCATCCGGCCGGCCGAGGTGTAGCCGACTGCCAGCAGGCCTGCGATCAGGGCGAGCGGCCACTCGTAACCGCCGTCCATGTTCCAGAACCCGGCGTCCCAGTGCACGAACACGATCGCGCCGATCATGTCCGCGATCAGCAGGGTCGCGACGATGGGCAGCAGCAGTCCCAGGATCAGCAGGATGCCACCGATCAGCTCGACCCAGGTGGCGTAGTACGCCGCCAGCTCCGGGTACGGCACGTCCATCCCGCCGGGCCCGAAGGCCACCTTGGTGGCGTCCATGCCCTGGGTGAACAACTTCTGCCAACCGTGGGCGATGAAGATGATGCCGAGTATCAGGCGCGCGAGAAACTGCGCCACACTACCGAATCCGCTCATTCCGCACTCCTCGAATCGATCGGGCGGGCCGGCTGCGCCGCCGCCAGGTACTCTCTCAGTGTCCGGGACAGCATCGCCCCGTCGGGGGTGAACTGCCGAATCGAGACATCACCACCCAACCGCAACCGCTTCGTGACCGGTCGCACTGCGTCGCCGACGCGACTCCTCGAAGCGCGTCACCGCACGTCAGCCCACCGGGCAGAACGGAGTAGGAGTCGAGAGTGCCGGGAAAGTTTGGGCTGGGTTCACGGGGCAACTCCGGGCAACCAGTGTTGGGTGCACCCGCCGACGTCCTCGATCCATACCTGCCCGACAACGGCAATCTGGGCTATCGGATCTCCCGGTATGACCTGGAGCTCGAGTACAAGGTGGCGAGCAATCGGCTCGAGGGGACCGCGGTCCTGACCGCGACGTCGTACGCCGAACTCAAGAAGTTCACTCTCGACCTGGCGAGTTCGCTCTCGGTGCACCGCGTGTCGGTCAACGACAAACGCGCCCGATACTCGCATCGCCACCACAAGCTGACCATCACGCCGGACACTCCGCTGCCCCCGGGTGGTGCCATGACCATCACGGTCCGGTATCACGGCAGCCCCCACCCGATCCGCGGTCCGTGGGGTGAGGTCGGCTGGGAGGAACTGACCGACGGCGCGCTCTGCGCGAACCAGCCCAACGGGGCGGCGTCGTGGTTCCCCTGTGACGACCACCCGAGCGCCAAGGCGCCGTATCGGATCTCGATCACCACCGACAGCCCGTATCACGCCCTGGCGAACGGCGTCCTGGAGTCCAAACGGGTCCGCGCCGCGCACACCACCTGGGTGTACGAGCAGGTGGAGCCGATGCCCACCTACCTGGCGTCGATCCAGATCGGCCAGTACAAGCAGATCTCGTTGGCGTCCAAGCCGATTCCGGTCTCGGGTCTGGTCCCCGCCCGCCTCGAGGAGAACTTCGGCATCGACTTCGGCCAGCAGACCGAGATGGTCTCGGCCTTCGTCGAGATGTTCGGGCCCTATCCCTTCCCCCGGTACACCGTCGTGGTGACCGACGACGAGCTCGAGATCCCCATCGAGGCGCAGAGTTTCTCCACCTTCGGAGCCAACCACTGCGACGGCAGCCGGCACGCGGAGCGGCTGATCGCCCACGAACTCGCCCATCAGTGGTTCGGCAACTCGGTGACCGCGGCCCGGTGGCGCGACATCTGGCTCCACGAGGGTTTCGCCTGTTACGCGGAGTGGCTGTGGAGTCAGCACTCGGGCGGCCGGAGCGCCGACGAGTGGGCGCGTCACTACTACGCGAAACTCGAATCGTCTCCGGTACGAGTGCCACTCGCCGATCCCGGCCCGCGCAAGATGTTCGACGACTGGATCTACAAGCGCGGCGCACTCACCCTGCACGCACTGCGGCTGACCATCGGTGACGGAGACTTCTTCGCCCTGTTGCGACGGTGGACCGACAAGTACCGCTACGGCTCGGTGACCACCGAGGACTTCATGGCGCTCGCGGCGACCCATTCGTCGAAGCCCCTCAGGGAACTCTGGGACGACTGGCTGTTCACGCCCGAACTGCCGCCCTTCCCCGGTCCGTCCTGACCCGTTCGATGACGACCGATCCGACGACGCCGGGTCCCGACCCGGGCGTGGCGGTCCCGCCCGGCGACGCCTCCGCCCGTTCGTTGGGGCGGGTCACGATCGCGACGGTGGTCGCGGCCGCGTCGGGATATGTCGTCCTGCTCCTGGCGGCCCGCCATCTCGGCGCCGTCGGTTATGGCGTGTTCGCCGTGTTCTGGGCGGCCTACGGTCTGGTGACCGGCGCGCAGAACGGACAGCTGCAGGAGACGACCCGGGCGGTGCGGACCGCGGCGTCGGAGGGTCTCGCCCGGTCGAGACCGCTCCTGGTGAACACCGGCATCGGTCTGGGCCTGGCCGTTCTCGTCCTCGTGTCGTCACCGCTGTGGAGCGGCCGGGTGTTCACCGAGAGTCGCGGACTGTCGGTGCTGCTGCTCGCCGTCGGCGTGGCGAGCTTCGCGGTGTACGCGCACCTGTGCGGTGCGTTGTCGGGACGACTGAACTGGTCGTCGTTCGCGGTGCTGCTGTCGGTCGACGCGCTGATCCGGCTGGCGGGGGCCGGGATCGCGGTGGCGGCCGGCTGGGGCACCACCGCGTTCCTCGTCGTCACCGTCATCGGATCCGTGTCGTGGTGCGTGGTGCTGGTGGTGTCGGCGACGGCCCGCCGCGCGATCGGCGTCGAAGGCGACATCCCGGCCCGGCGTCTGACGGTCAACACACTGACCGCGATGGCCGCTGCCGCGGCGAGCGCCGTCCTGGTCATGGGGTTTCCGGTCCTCATCAACCTCACCACCGACCTGCGCGGCGGGCCCGACGCCGACGACACCCGGACGATCGGCGCACTGATCCTCGCCGTCACCCTGACGCGGGCGCCGTTGCTGGTGCCGCTCAACAGCTTTCAAGGCGTTCTGATCTCACGGTTCGTCGACCGCCGCGACCGGAGGCTCGCGTCGCTCGGTGCGCCACTCGGGATCGTCGCCGCCGTCGGCGCGGTCGGGGTTCTCGGTGCGTGGCTGCTGGGTCCGTGGCTGCTGACGTCGGTGTTCGGTGCCGACTTCGATCTCGACGGGTCGGTCGTGGCGCTGCTGACACTCGGCGCGACCTGCCTGGCGCTGCTCACGGTCACCGGCGCCGCCGCGATCGCCGCGGGCGCCCACCGCTGGTATGCGGCGGGGTGGTGGGTGTCGACCCTCGTGGCCGTCGCGCTGCTGCTGCTGCCGTTCGACGTCGCGACCCGGACCTGCGCCGCCCTCGTCGTCGGCCCGCTGATCGGGCTCGGCGTGCATCTCGTCGGGGCGTTGCGGGCCTGACCCTTCGTGACGCTCGCAAGCTCGCTCCTCAGGGAGCAGGGGGTCCGCTCGCAAGCTCGCTCCTCAGGGAGCAGGGGGGTCTTTCGTTGAGGAGCGGGGCGCTCCTAGCTCCCGGACGACCTCCGCAACCGGCCGAGGCCCGCCCCGACGCGGGCGGAGAGGTGATTCAGTCTCGACGTCGCGTGCCACCTGGCGGCGCGCGCCGCCGTCGGCCAGCCGCGCGCGGCGCAGCGTTCGGCTTCCTCGGCGAAGAAGCGGTTCTCCTCGGCGAACCGCCGACCGTCGACCGCCTGGACCGAACTCACCGAGGCGCTGTGCCTGCGGTAGGAGAAGACGACCTCGGGGTCGTAGACCAGCGACCCGTCGGCACTCGCGAGGTCGACGAGGAGCGCGAGGTCGAGGACGATCTCGAGGCCCGGACGGAACCCGACCTCGCGGACAGCGGCGGTCCGCCACAGCAGGGACGGGAAGTAGGTCCAGTTGCCGTGATACAGCGTCGTCGCGAGCCGTTCCCCGGCCAGCACGGTCGCTCGCGGCGGGGCGAGAACCGACTTGATCCGGTCGCCCAGGGGCGTGACGGCCCGGCCGTTCTCGTCGATGACATCGACTCCGGGCGCGATGACCGCGGCGTCGGGATGGTGACGGGCCAGCGTGCGGACGGTGCTCAGGTAGTCCCGGCGCATGAGGTCGTCGCATCCCATGACGACGAACCAGTCGGCGGTCACCAGGTCGACACAGCGGCGGAAGTTCCCGTTCACGCCCAGATTGGTCTCGTTGCGCAGGTAGTGCACCCGAGCATCACCGAGCGATTCCAGCCACCGTCGGGGCGTCGGATCCGGATAACAGTCGTCGACGACCACCAGGCGCAACTCCGGGTCGTTCTGCTCGAGAACACTGGTCACCGCCTGCTGGAACCGGGCGACGTCGCCGTAATACGGCATCATCACGTCGATCGTCACCGGACAAGACTAACCAGGTCCGAACCCCCTGCCGCGCACGAGGCGTGCCGGACGACAGGCACCACGTGGGAGCGGGTTAGGGTTGTTGACCATGGCCGACCCCAGTACCAACGCCGACGTGTGGCTGGTGGTACCCGTTTTCAACGAGGGCCAGGTGATCCGCGAGGTGGCATCCCGAGCCCGCGAGACGTTCCCCAACATCGTCTGTGTCGACGACGGCAGTTCGGACAACTCGGCCGAGGAGATCAGGGCCGCGGGCGTGCATCTGGTGCGCCACCCCGTGAACCTCGGTCAGGGCGCCGCCATCCAGACCGGGGTCGAGTACGCGCGTCGCCGGCCGGGGGCCCGGTTCTTCGTGACCTTCGACGCCGACGGCCAGCACCAGGTCGACGACGTCTCGGCGATGATCGAGCGGTTGCGGCGCGAACCGGTCGACATCATCGTCGGCACACGATTCGCCGACGGTCGCAGCGAATCGGTTCCGCTGCTGCGCCGGATGGCGTTGCGCACCATCGTGTTCTTGAGTCCGCGCACCCGCCGCCTCGGATTGTCCGACGCGCACAACGGACTTCGGGCCTTCAACAAGACCGTGGCCGATCAGCTCGATCTGCTCATGAGCGGGATGAGCCACGCGTCGGAGTTCATCGCGCTGATCGATCACCACCGGTGGCGGGTGGCCGAGCAGCCGGTGACGATCCTCTACACCGACTATTCACGGGCGAAGGGACAGTCGCTGATCAACGGGGTCAACATCGTCGCCGATGGGCTCTTCCACACGCGGATGAGGAAGTGATGCCACGATGATCTGGTTCCAGATCCTCGCGATCCTCGGTCTGGTCGCGCTCGTCGGCTTCTTCGTGGTGAACCGCGGAACGGCTCGCGCGTCGGCGGGAGTCAAGCTGTTGTTCGTCGCGTTCATCGGATTCGGCCTCTACGCGATGCTGCGTCAAGACGATGTCACATGGGTCGCCAACAAGATCGGCATCCAGCGCGGGCTCGACCTGGTGCTGTTCCTGTTGGTCATCGCGTTCGCGTTCACCACGGTGTCGACGTACCTGCGGTTCCGCGACCTGGAGGTCAAATACGCGCGACTGGCCCGCGCGATCGCGCTGCAGGACGCCGAGCGCGAGAACCGCGGAACGGGCGACTAACCTCCTACCGTCATCCGCTGCGCCGCAGAATTCTCCGACTCCGGCGACTCGTCCGGATCACCGACGGCAGAACGGCTTTCGATCGCGGCCATCTGGAACATGGTGGCGACGATGGATGCGTACAGCACGAGTTCACCGACGTTGCCCAGCCAGAGAAGCGACATACCGGCGGCCGCGGTGACGAGCATCGTCACCGACCCCGCGAGAAGCCAGAACGATCCTGTCTGACGCCACGCGGACACACCGATCGCGATGAGCAGCAGCACCGTGCCCAGCGCGGGGATCGGCGGGCCGGCGGCCGCCGCGTTCGCGTACCGCAGCGCGTCACCGTCGGTCGCCGGCGTCAGTTCCAGCGCCATGAAGAGTTCGACGATCCCGACGACCACCAGTGTGGTGACCAGCACGACCCCGACCACGACGACCGAGCGGCTCCAGCGAACTCCCAGCCGCCGCGCCACGATGGCCGTGGCCACCACGATCAGCGGCGTCATGATCCCGTGAATCCAGAACCGCGGCAGATTGATCGCAAGGAGAACGTCGCCGAATCCGACCACGCGCCCGACGGCGACCGCCGCATTGTCGAACGTCAGCGCCACCCCGAGGAGACCCACCGACAAGGCCACCGCCCCGCACCGTCGCCACAGGTAGACCGCGCACGCGGTCAACGCGATCATGCCGAGCCCGATCGCGGCCATGATCGCCGAGTTCCCCAGCAGTTCTGTGAGCATCCGCTCGCCACCTCCCATCACTCAGCCTACTGAACAATTCATAGACCGAGCGTCGGTGGACGGCTCGCCCAAGACCCTGCCCCTCAGGCCTTGCGTCTACGTATACATCTACTTATAGTTAGCGCATGCCCAACAAGACGATCTATGTCTCCGACGAGGACATCAAGGTCCTCGAACGTGCGCAACAGGTGTCGGGAGGCAATCTCTCCGGCGCGGTCGTGGAGGCGCTGCGCGCCTATGTGCGAGCGGCCGACTACCGCGACGCCGGCTACGAGGAAGTGGTACTCCGGGACGGACCCGACGGCGTCCGACGCAAACGGTTTTTCGGGAGACTCCTCGCCGAGGAGACCGAGTACGACGAGACCACCGGCAACGCAACAAAATTGAGTGCCTACGAGGGCCGGACGGGCAAGATCGTCCTCGCGGTGCACCACGTCGACTGGGCGAATTACGGTGTGACACATCGACAGAAGACCGGCAACTGGTTGAAGGACCTCACCGGACTGCCCAGCGTCCGCAGCCTGTTCACCGCCGACCTGCCCGACTGGGGCGACTACCGCGTCGACATCGTCGACACCGCCGATCAACTCAAACCCCTTGTCCCCGAGCGTTTCTACGCACGCACCGCGGCGGCCCTCCGACCCGAGGTCGAAGACCTGGATGTGTGACAGTCGAAGACCTGGATGTGTGACAGTCGAAGACCCTTCGTGACGCTTCGCTCCTCAGGGAGCAGGGGGTGCGTCACCTCCGCCCCCTGAGGAGCCCCGGAGCCTGCGGAGGGGCGTCACCTCCGCCCCCTGAGGAGCCCCGGAGCCTGCGGAGGGGCGTCACCTCCGCCCCCTGAGGAGCCCCGGAGCCTGCGGAGGGGCGTCACGAAGGGTCACGGCACGGCTGCGACCCACCCGTCCGCACCGCTGAACAACCGAGCACTCCCGGCGACGTCCTCAGGGACGATCGTCCACCCAAACATGCACACATGCGCATGTATTTATTTATGAACGTCAACCACAGGGAGCACGATCATGACAACGACCGCCATCCGCGCCACCGGACTCACGAAGTCCTTCGGCGACCACACCGTCCTCGACGGTATCGATCTCGAGGTCTCCGCCGGCAGCGTGTTCGCGCTGCTCGGTCCCAACGGCTCGGGAAAGACGACCACGGTCAAGATCCTGTCCACGCTGTCGCATCAGGACGCCGGCGATGTGGAGATCGCCGGCCTGGATCCGCGTACCGACCGCGCCGCGATCTGCGCGCAGATCGGTCTGACCGGCCAGTTCGCCGCGGTCGACACGTTGCTGACCGGACGGGAGAACCTCACCATGGTTGCCCGGTTGCGGCACCTGCCGAAGACGGCGGCCCGTGAACGGGTCGATCGATTACTCGCCGACTTCGACCTCACCGACGCCGCGGACCGTCGGGTTGCCGACTACTCCGGCGGCATGACCAGACGCCTCGACCTGGCCATGACGCTGGTGGGCGAGCCGTCGATCATCTTTCTCGACGAGCCGACGACCGGACTCGACCCACGGTCCCGCCGGGCGGTCTGGGACACCGTGCGCGGTCTCGTCGCCGGCGGCACCACCATCTTCCTCACCACCCAGTACCTCGAGGAGGCGGATCATCTCGCCGACCGCATCGCCGTGCTCGACCGGGGCCGGATCGTGGCCGAGGGCACAGCGGCCGAACTGAAACGACTTGTCCCCGGCGGGTACATCCGGATCGACTTCACCGACGCCCACGACCTCGAACGAGCGCGGGTCCGCTTTCCGGCGGCTGTCGACACCCCGGGCGAGAGCACCCTCGCCGTGCCGGGGGGCGCCGGCATCGGCGCTGTCCGGGACGTCCTGGCCACTCTCGACGAGGCAGGCATCGACGCCGCCGGGATCTCGGTGCACACACCGGATCTCGACGATGTCTTCCTCACCATCACCGGCCGCACCGCGGCCACCACCAACTGAGGAGAAGCCATGACCACCACGCTCGACCACACCCTGTCGGACTCCGCCGTGATGGTGCGCCGCAACCTGATCCGGTTACGGCGCTACCCCACCATGATGTTCTCGACCATCGCCATGCCGGTCGTGATCCTGCTGATGATGACCTATTTCTTCGGCGGCGCCATCGAGAGCGCGCTGTCCGCGGACGGACCGATCGACGGCAGATACATCAACTATCTGCTGCCCGGCCTGCTCCTCTTCGTGCCGTCGTTCCTGACGGTGGCGGTGGCCGTCTCGGTCAACCAGGACGTCACCGAGGGCATCATCAACCGGTTGCGATCGCTGGCCACTCCCCCGACGGCGATCCTGGCGGGGCACTTCGTCGGCGCCCTGATCCAGGGTGTCGTCGCGGTCTGCTTCCTGCTCGCGGTGGCCTTCGCACTCGGCTTCCGTGCCGACGCGACGCTGCTCGACTGGTTCGCCGCCGGTGGCCTGCTTCTGCTGCTGACCGCGGGTCTGGTGTGGATCGCGGTTGCCATGGGCGTCGTCGCGCCGAACCCGGAGAGTGCGAGCAACATGCCCCTGCCACTGCTGTTCCTGCCCTACCTGGGCAGTGGGCTGGTCCCGACGGACAGCATGCCGAACGGCGTGCGCCAGTTCGCCGAATACCAACCTTTCAGTCCCATCGCGGACACGCTGCGCGGCCTCCTCATGGGTCTCGACATCAGCGATCGCTGGCCGTGGGCCCTGGGATGGTGCGTGGTGTTCTTGGTGGTCGGCTACTTCTGGGCGGTCACCGCGTTCCGTCGGTCGACCAACGGGTGACGTCCACCCGACCCGGCCCGACCCGGCACGTGTACGGCCACGCCGTACACGTGCCGGCGTTCGGACGCCTCAGTTCCGTCGGGATCGCAGGAACTCGGCCACCTCGTCGTGACTCGGGAGCAGGCCCGACTCACGCGCCTCGGTGAGCCCCGGCGCCGCGGTGTCCTTCGGGGAGAGTTCGAATTCCAGTGGTGAACCGTCGCGTGCCTGTGTCGGCCAGTCGATGGCGAGTTCGGGGTCGAGCGGGTTGATGCCGTGTTCACCGGTCGGGTTGTAGCCGGTGGAGCAGAGGTAGGTCACCGTCGAGTTGTCGGCGAGCGCGCAGAACGCGTGTCCGAGGCCCTCCGAGAGGTAGACCGCACGACGGTCGACATCGTCGAGGAGGACGGTGTCGTATGTACCGAAAGTGGGTGAGCCGACGCGGATGTCGACGATGACATCGAGAATCGCACCGGTGGGACAGGTGACGTACTTCGCCTGCCCGGGCGGGACATCGGCGAAGTGGACACCGCGGAGCACGCCGGCCGCGGACACCGAGAGGTTCACCTGCGCGAGGTCGAAGCGGTGACCGATGGCCTCTTCCACCACGTCGGCCTTGAACGCCTCCGCGAACAACCCCCGGGCGTCGCCGTGCTGGACCGGGGTGAACTCCCAGGCGCCCTCGATGGCGAGTGGGCGGACCTTCATGAGAAGCCTTTCGCGTCAGAAACCCTTGCCACGCTGAAGGAGCTCCAGCAGATAGTCACCGTAACCCGACTTGCGCAGTGTGTCGGCCCGAGCCCGCAGGGCCTCGTCGTCGAGATAGCCCTGTCGCCACGCGATCTCCTCCGGGACAGCGATTTTCAACCCTTGACGCTGTTCGACGGTGCGTACGAAGTTGCCGGCGTCGAGGAGGCTGTCGAACGTGCCGGTGTCGAGCCAGGCCGTGCCGCGGGGCAGCACGGTGACCGACAGCTTGCCGCGGTCGAGGTAATGCGCGTTGACGTCGGTGATCTCGTATTCGCCACGGGCGCTGGGCTCGAGGTCACGGGCGATGTCGACGACGTCGTTGTCGTAGAAGTACAGGCCGGGTACCGCGAAGTTCGACTTCGGGTCGGCGGGCTTCTCTTCCAACGAGATGGCGGTGCCGTCGGCGTCGAAGTCGACCACGCCGTAGGCCTCCGGGTTGGCCACCCAGTAGGCGAACACCGCACCGCCGTCGACGTTCTCGAAACCCTGCAACCGGCTGCCGAGTCCGGGGCCGTAGAAGATGTTGTCGCCGAGCACGAGTGCGACCGACTCGGTGCCGATGTGATCGGCGCCGAGCACGAAGGCCTGGGCGAGGCCGTCCGGGGAGGGTTGTGTCTTGTAGGTCAGGTTGATGCCGAACTGATCGCCGCTGCCGAGCAGGTTCTCGAACGCCGGGGCGTCGTGCGGGGTGGTGATGATCAGGATGTCGCGGATGCCGGCCAGCATGAGCGTCGAGAGCGGGTAGTAGATCATCGGCTTGTCGTAGACCGGGACGAGCTGCTTGCTCACCCCCTGCGTGATGGGGTGCAGCCGCGTGCCCGTACCGCCGGCCAGGATGATCCCTCTCATGGCGATCAGGGTAATGCCCGACACCCTGGACGACGGCATGCGAGTCGGGCCGCCATGCGCTCGGCCGGGACGACGACACCGGCTCCTCGGTAGAGTGACGGCGTCCACCGACCTCGACGAAAGGCCTCGCACGTGCGTGTTCTCGTGACCGGGGGTGCCGGGTTCATCGGCGCCAACTTCGTGCTCCGCACGCTGGCCACCCGCCCCAACACCTCGATCCGGGTCCTGGACAAACTCACCTACGCCGCCAACCCCGACACCCTCGCCCCGGTCGCCGACCGCGTCGAACTCGTCGAGGGCGACATCACCGACACCGCCCTCGTCGACCGACTCGTCGCCGAGACCGACCTCGTCGTGCACTTCGCCGCCGAATCCCACAACGACAACTCCCTGGCCGATCCCTCGGCCTTCGTCACCACCAACCTCGTGGGCACCTACACCCTGCTCGAAGCCGTCCGCACCCACCAGGTGCGCTACCACCACATCAGCACCGACGAGGTGTACGGCGACCTCGACCTCGACGACACCGCCCGCTTCACCGAGACCACCGCCTACAACCCCTCGAGTCCCTACTCCTCGACCAAGGCCGGCAGCGACCTGCTCGTCCGCGCCTGGGTCCGATCCTTCGGCGTGGCCGCGACCATCTCCAACTGCTCCAACAACTACGGCCCCTACCAGCACATCGAGAAGTTCATCCCCCGCCAGATCACCAACGTGCTCTCCGGCGTCCGCCCCAAGCTCTACGGCGACGGCCGCAACATCCGCGACTGGATCCACGTCGACGACCACAACGACGCCGTGTGGACCATCATCGACCGCGGCCGGATCGGCGAGACCTACCTCATCGGCGCCGACGGCGAAGTCGACAACCGCACCGTCGTGGAAACCATCCTCGAACTCCTCGACCAACCCACCGACGCCTTCGACTTCGTCACCGACCGCCCCGGCCACGACCGCCGCTACGCCATCGACTCCACCCGCCTACGCACCGAACTCGGCTGGACCCCCTCCTACCTCGACTTCCGCGCCGGCCTGGCCGCCACCATCGCCTGGTACCGCGACCACCCCGCCTGGTGGCAACCCATCAAAGAAGCAGTCGAACAGAAATACGCCACCACCGAACGCGTCACCGGCTGACCGCGGCACTTGGCCCGTTCCCAGGGTCGCGGCTTACGGTGGTCGTCATGCGCGTACTCGTGAGCGGAGGCGCGGGCTACATCGGCTCGCACACCGTCATCCAATTGGTCTCGGCCGGACACGACGTGGTCATCGTCGACGATTTCAGCAATGCCAAACCGACCGTCGTCGGTCGGCTCGAGGCGCTGACCGAGCGTTCCATCCCGGTGCACGCCTTCGACCTCGCCGACGTCGACAAGACGGAGCACTTCTTCGCGCACGAGGACATCGACGCAGTCATCCACTTCGCGGGGTACAAGGCGGTCGGCGAGTCGGTGGCCAAACCGCTCGACTACTACCAGAACAACCTCGGCACGACGTTCGCGCTGCTCCGCGCGATGGAGCGCCACGACGTGCACACGCTGGTGTTCTCGTCGTCGGCGACGGTCTACGGAGCCGAGCCCGAGCTGCCGATGACCGAGGACCTGCCCACGTCGGCCACGAATCCGTACGGCTGGACCAAGGTGATGATCGAGCAGATCCTGCGCGATGTCGCCGCGAGTTCGGATGCCTGGCGTATCGCGGCGCTGCGCTATTTCAATCCCGTGGGTGCACACCCGAGCGGGCAGATCGGTGAGGATCCATCGGGCATCCCCAACAACCTGATGCCGTTCGTCGCGCAGGTCGCGGTCGGCCGACGCGAGAAGCTGGTGGTCTTCGGCGACGACTACGACACCCCGGACGGCACCGGTGTCCGCGATTACATCCACGTCGACGACCTGGCCGCGGGCCACGTGGCGGCGCTCGACCGGATCAGCACCGGCGAGACCGGCATGTCGACGTGGAATCTCGGTACCGGTCAGGGTGTTTCGGTCCTGCAGGTCGTGCACGCGTTCGAGGAGGCCAGCGGCCGGCCGATCCCCTACGAGGTGGCCCCGCGCCGCGCCGGCGACATCGCCGCCTCCTATGCCGATCCGAGTCGCGCGAACGCCGACCTGAACTGGCGTGCCACCAAGACCATCGACGACATGTGCGCCGACACGTGGCGGTGGCAGTCGGGCAACCCTAAGGGCTATCCCGACGCCTGAGTCGATCCACCGCTCGTCAGGCGGGCACGTGCGGGTCGTCGGGGTCGGTGATCGCGTCGGTGGCCCAGCCGATGTAGCGCTCGGCGGAGGTCTCGACGACCTCACGTGCGTCGTCCTCCACGACGACGCCGAACGCGTCATAGAGGCGGTCGAAGCGGAGCTCGCCGACCCGCTCGACGATCTGGCGAACGAGTCGCGGCGACAGCGGGATCATGTTCGGGTAGCTGCGCATGAACGTCACCATGCCCGGCTGCATCACGCCCTTGATGGTGTCGCCGGTCAGCAGCGCACCCCGACCGTCCGCGGCGTCGGGTAGATGCAATACCGCGCTGCCGGGAAAATGGCCGCCGCACTGGACGAGTCGGACCCCGCCGAGGACCTCGGTGCTGTCCGACCACAAGCGGACGACCGGGTCGGGGCGGGTGACCCATCGCCGGTCGGAGTCGTTGTAGAACACCGGGACCCGACCGAAGCGGTGACTGAGGGACACGCTCGCCCCGACGAGGTGGGGGTGGCTCGCGGCGAGGGCGGCGACGCCCCCGTGGGCGTCGAGCCAGTCCACCAGGGACGGCCCGATGAAGCCCGGCGGCTCCCAGAGGATGTTCCCCTCGGTCGTGCCGACGAGCAGGGCGCGCTGACCGATCCCGACGGGCGGCTGCACCGACAGCGCGGTGAGCCCGGGTTCCAGTTCCTGCACGGTCAGTGCGTTGTCGGCGGTCTCGTCGAGCCGGGTCCAGCTCGGTCCGCTGACCGGCAGCCACTGTCGGTCGTCGTCGCAGATCGGGCACGTCGCGGGCGGCGCCTCGCCCGGCGGGAACTCGTTGGCACAGAAGACACACATCCAGGGACGCATGTCCCGACGCTAGCCCCTGCTCGTGAGGCACAGGGGTGTTTGGCCGCGTCCCTCCCGGCACCTGACCGGTGAGCGGCGCCTCCCCTGCTCCCCTGCACCCTGAGGAGCGAGCTTGCGAGCCCGACCATGCTCCCTGAGGAGCGAGCTTGCGAGCCCGACCCCTGCTCCCTGAGGAGCGAGCTTGCGAGCCCGACCCCTGCTCCCTGAGGAGCGAGCTTGCGAGCGTCACGAAGACATCCCAGGGGTGCAAGGTGTCAAGCGGCGAGGTTGGTGCGGTGGTGCCAGGCGGTGTGTTCGTTGTAGAGGGTTCGGTGGGTGAGGCAGCCGTGGAGGATGCCGACGAGCCGGTTGGCGACCGCGCGTAGTGCTTGGGTGTGGGACTTCTTCTGGTCGCGGAGATTGTCGTAGTAGGCGCGGGCGCCGGGGCTACCGGTCAGCGCGCCTTGGGCCATGCACGTGGCGGCGGCGTTGAGTCGGGTGTTGCGGATATGGCGGGCCAACACGACGTGGCCTTTGCC
>NZ_NGFO01000019.1 GCF_002149015.1 Gordonia lacunae
GTCGTCATTGCCAACGGTGTGCGTGCAGGCCGTGCGAAACCACTGACCGCCCCACCCGCAACCTCAGCCCCAATCACAGTGCCGGCGTAGGCAAAAGCAACTTCCATACCGGTGAGCACAACCCACACCCGGGTTGTGCTCACCGTGCTCGCCCTGCTTATTGCCGTCGGCGATCTGAGCCTATGACGCCCAATCTGGAACAGGCGCTTAAGCAAACTGTGAGGAACTCGATCGTTGGCGAGTCGACCTCGGTTCTCACCCAGCCAATGTTGCATCAGCTGGCAATAAATCCCGTTCGGGAAATGACATGACCACCACACAGCCAACCCCCGACCAGAGGTCCGCGACCCGCGAGCGGCCCTCCGCGCGACGGACCCCGACCTACGCCGTGGGAACCCGCCGTCACCTCGACGCCGACGAGATCGCGGCGACGGGACTCCGGGACCGCTGGTACCCGATCCTTCCGTCGCGGATGCTCGAGCCCGGCGCCATGGTCCCGGTCCGCCGGCTCGAGGTCGACTGGGTGCTGTTCCGCGACGCGCAGGGACGGGTCCGCATGCTCGAGGACCGGTGCCCGCACCGCAGCGCGCCGCTGTCGGTGGGGCAGCATCTCGGCGACCGCATCGCCTGCGCCTACCACGGGGTCCAGGTGGACGGCGAGGGCACCGTCGTGTCGGTGCCGGGGATGCCGGGATGCGCACTCGAGGGCCGCCGCGCGACGATATCGCTCGAGGTGGTCGAGGCGGCCGACACGATCTTCGCCTTCCTGCCGCTGACGGCCGAGTCGGTCCCCACCCCGTTCGTGTTGCCCGACCGGCTGTCCGATCCGGAGGTGTCCTGGTTCGGCAACTTCGCCGAGTGGGCGGGTCCCTGGCGCTTCTACATGGACAACGTCCTCGACCCCATGCACGGCGCGTTCCTGCACCGCAACTCGCATTCGATGTTCGGCGGCGACACCTCCGCACGGTTCCGCATCCGCGAGACCGACCGCGGGTTTTTCTTCGAGAAGACCGACCAGCGGGGCGTCAACTTCGACTGGGTCGAGTTCGTCCGCGGGTCGATGGACTACGTCGACCTCGAGATTCCCTACGGTCCCGGCGCCGGCCCCGGCGGCGTGTTCGGGATCGTCGGGATGAGCACTCCGATAGACCGATCGACGTCGGCGATCTTCCACTGGCGCACCCGCCGGGTCAGCGGCTGGGAGCGGGAGACCTGGCGGTTCCTCTACCGCACGACGCTGGAGGCCAAGCACTGGGAGGTCCTCGAACAGGATCGTCTGGTCCTCGAGGCACTCGCCGGTGACGCCGACCGGGAAGAGCACCTCTACCAGCATGATCTCGGGGTGTCCCGGATCCGACGGATCTACCGCGCCGACGCCGTCGCCCAAGCCGAGCAGCTCGCGGCAGCGAACGCGTGAGCACCGACCCGACGATGCTGCTGACCGTGGTGCTGCGCCACGATCAGGGCCAGGACCTCGAGCAGTTGCAGGGGCGGCTCGACGACCACGACTGGTGGCACGGCTTCCCGCCGGCCGGCTGCGAGATCGTCTCCTGGGTCGTCGCCATGGGAATCGGACAGATCGTGACCCTCCGGCTTCCGGCCGACCGGCTCCCGGCGGTGAACGTCGAACTCGAGCGCCGGGCGTGGGGCACCTTCGCCACCGACTTCTATCCGACCTACGACTTCCTGCCGGTGCGCGAACGACTCACCCGGGAGTCCGATGCGCGACGGTCGGTGGTGACGTCGTGACCCGGGTCGGACACCCCGACGTCGCGGAGCCGCCCCGCCCGGACATGTTCAGCAACGCCCGCGTCGTCGGCGAGCAGTTCTTCCTGTCGGGGATGCACGCCGGCGGGCCGGACGGACCGGTGGGTGGCGACGACGCCCACGCCCAGGCCGTCGAGACCTTTCGCCGCGTACGCGCTCTGACCGAGGCGTGCGGCGCCACTGTCGACGACATCGTCGTGTTGCGCATCTATGTCACCGACATCGCCGACAAGGCAGCGGTCGGACGCGCCCGGAGCGCGATGTTCTCCGGGGACTTCCCGTGTTCGACCCTCGTCGAGGTGTCGGCACTGGTCGAGCCCGGCCTCAGCGTCGAGGTCGAGGCACAGGGATTTCTCCCGAAGGCCGCACCCGCGGCCGACTAGAATCACTCGAACCGGCGTCAGCCACGCCGACTACACCCCGAGGACGCCATCGTGAGCGGACCAACTCTCAACTCCAGCCCGAACAACTCAGCACCGGCCGTCGACAGACCCAACTGGCCGGTCCTGATCCTCGCCTTCGTCGCAGTCGTCCTCGACGGCTACGACACCATCGCCCTGGGCCTCTCGGTGCCGGCACTCAAGGAGGACTGGGGTGTCCCCGCATCCCATTTCACTCCTGCCCTGTCGCTGACGAGTCTCGGCGTGGCACTCGGCTACATCGCGGTCGGGCGACTGACCGCACGCTTCGGGTGCCGCAAGGTCATCCTCGTCGCGGTCGTCGTCTTCACCATCGGCAGTCTGCTCACTGCCTGGGCGGGCAACATCGTCGAATTGAGCGCGCTCCGTTTGATCACGGGGTTCGGTCTCGGTGCGGTCATGCCGGCCGCCGTCGCGCAGGCGACGGCACTCAACCCCGCCCGACACCGACAGTCGATCGCGGTGTTCGTCACGATGGGGATCTCGCTCGGCGCGCTCATCGCCGGCGTCCTGGGTTCGCAGCTCGTCTCCGCGTACGGCTGGCCGTCGGTGTTCATCGTCGGCGCCGCCGCCTCGGCACTCCTCCTCCCCTTCCTGTGGTTGTGGCTGCCCGATGAGCGCGCCCTCACCGGCGTCGTGGCGGGTTCGGAGGCCCGGCATCACGCCGCGGTCGCGCGATTGTTCGACCCCGCGGTCCGCGGCCGCACCCTGTTGCTGTGGGGCTTCGCGTTCATGGTGTTCTCGGTGTTCTACATCTTCTCGTCATGGCTGCCCACCCTGCTCACGAGCTACGGGTTCAGCACCGGGCTCGCCCCGCTCGGCTCGGCCGCCCTCGGCGTCGGAAGCATCATCGGAGCGGGCATCCTGATCGTCGGCGCGACCCGCTTTCGGATGAGCTCCGTCCTCGCCGGAACCACCGTGGCGGCCATCGCATTCCTGATCCTGTCGGCCTTCCTCGGTTCCGACAAGGCACTGCTGCTGCTGGTGTTCGGCGGGGTCGGACTCGGTCTGCAGGCCGGCATGATCGGTCAGGCCGCGGTGGCGGTGTCGATCTACCCGCAGGCCACCGCCGCCACCGGAGTCGGCTGGGCGTCCTCGATGGGCCGCCTCGGATCGGTGGTCGGCCCGATTGTCGGCGGCGCCCTGATCGGACTCGGCCTCTCGACGAGCGCGATCGTGCTCATCGCCTGCGCGCCGGTCGCGATCGCACTCGGACTCATCCTGCTGCTCCGCCGCACCGAGCCGAAGGTGTCCGACGACGCGGCCGGGACGGGACGGCTCGACGGTCCGGACACCGGGGACCGCACGACGGTCGGCGGACCGGCGATGACCAGCCAGACCATGAACGGCCACGCGATCGGCGGGCAGGCCTGACGCCTCGAACCCATTCGACGAGCGGCGTACCGGGTACCACTCCGGTGCGCCGATCGTCGTCCCGCCCACCTCGTGACGGACCGGTCGCCGAACGCGATCAGCACGCGCGCGACCACAACAGATACCCGACCGCGAGCGCGAACACACCAGGCCCCAGTCGCACGAGGTGATCGCGGGTCACCGCCTCGTCCAGGTCGGCGTCGGAGAATCCGCCGCGGAGCGCGTGCTCGCGAAAGATCAGGCCGGAACGATCAGCGGGAATCGGGATCACGAACACTTGGACGCGCCCGGCGCCCGAACGGTTCCATCCCCCGCTCCCCAATCCGAAAAGACCACACAACCGCTGGTCTCCCTGAATCGAATGCACCACAGGAGGTCGGGCCCGCGACCGGCAGACTTCAACTCGACCGATGGACTTCGATCGAGGTCTAGGAGTCGCGTTGAAGTCTGTCGGTCACAGAATGGGGCCTCGGGGAGCAGCGGGTTGCGCTCGCAAGCCCGCTCCTCGGGGGCACCGCTCCCGGGAGCACGGACTCGGTCGATCCTGTGGTCGTCGTCCGAGTCGTCCGCGACTCCGCGGCGCACCCCATCGGCCGGCTCGCCCGCGAGCGGTGTCGCCATCCGAATCGTCTATGACCGACAGGCATTGCGACACAACGGAAAGGAGGATCGCCATGCTGTTCCACAACCGAATCACCGTCCCACCGGGCCACATCGTGCTGGCCTACCGGGGTGACCACGCCCAGACGCTCCCGGCCGGCCGTCACCGCGTGCGCAAGCCCGACGCCACGTTGAGCGTCGACCTGCGTGAGCGCCTGATCCCGGTCGCACCGCAGGAGGTGCTCACCGCCGAGGTACGCAGCGCGGCCCTCGACGTGATCACCGCCAAGACCCGCGGTCTGGCGAAGCTGGAGGCGGCGCGCGCCGAGACCGCCGCCCTGCGCGCGCTGGCCAACGCGGGCCGGCTGCTCGACGCCCACCCGGCGCTGGCGCAGCTGCGGCTCGTCGAGTCGGTGCCCTACGGCGCCCGCGTCGTGCTCAGCGTCGGCGGCGCCGAGGCGCCGCCGGAGGGCTGAGCCTTCGCGCGGAAGCGTTTCCGTCCCGCGTATCGGGTTCGTCGGCAGCACGGAAGCCGTTGCGCGGGCAAACGAGAGCCCCGGCCGGAACGAATCCGGCCGGGGCCCTTGTTGTCTGCCGGTCACCCAGCGAAAACCCTACTTCGCAGCGAGGTTCTCGTTGGTCAGCTTGGTGACACCCTGCTCGGCCTTCTCGACCAGCGAAGCCGGCGGCTCGAAGTGCTTGCCGTACTTGCCGGCGAGGTCCTTGGCACGCGCGACGAAGCCGGGCACGCCACCCTCGTAACCGTTGATGTACTGGATGACACCACCGGTCCAGGCGGGGAAGCCGATGCCGAAGATCGAACCGATGTTCGCGTCCTCGACCGAGGTGAGCACACCTTCGTCGAAGCACTTCACGGTCTCGAGGGACTCGGCGAAGAGCATGCGCTCCTTCATGTCCTCGAGCGGGATCTCGGTGGTGCCCGACTTGAAGTGCTCACGCAGGCCCGGCCAGAGCTGGGTGCGCTTGCCGTTCTCGTCGTAGTCGTAGAAGCCCTTGCCGTCCTTCTTGGCGGTACGGCCGTTCTCGACCATCCAGTCGACGACGGCGTTCGAGCCGTGCTGCGGGAAATCCTTGCCCTCGGCCTTGGCCGCTGCCTCGGTCTCCTTGCGGATCTTCTGCGGCAGGGTCAGGGTCAGCTCGTCCATGAGCTGCAGCGGCGCGGCCGGGTAACCGGCCTGGGTGCCCGCATGCTCGATGAACGCCGGCTCGACGCCCTCGCCGACGGCCGCGATGGCCTCGTTGATGAAGGTGCCGATGACGCGGCTGGTGAAGAAGCCACGGCTGTCGTTGACGACGATCGGGGTCTTGCGGATGGCCAGCGTGTAGTCGATGACCTTGGCCAGCACGGCATCCGAGGTCTTCTCACCCTTGATGATCTCGACCAGCGGCATCTTGTCGACCGGCGAGAAGAAGTGGATTCCGATGAAGTCCTCGGACCGCTTCACGCCCTCCGCGAGGATGGTGATCGGCAGGGTCGAGGTGTTGGAACCCAGGACGGCGTCGGGCTCGACGATGTCCTCGATCTCCTGGAACACCTTGTGCTTGACCTCGACCGACTCGAACGCGGCCTCGATGACGAGGTCGACACCCTTGAAGTCGGCGGCGTCGACGGTCGGGTGGATGCGGGCGAGCAGTGCGTCGCTCTTCTCCTGGGTGGTCTTGCCCTTGGCGAGAGCCTTCTCCTCGAGCTTCTCCGAGTAGCCCTTGCCGCGCTTGGCAGCGTCGAGGTCGATGTCCTTGAGGACCACCTCGATGCCGGCCTTCGCCGACACGTAAGCGATTGCCGCGCCCATCATTCCGGCGCCGATGACGCCGACCTTCTTGGCGGTGAACTTGTCATAACCCTCGGGACGCGAGCCGCCGCCGTTGATGTGCTGCAGATCGAAGAAGAACGCCTTGATCATGTTCTGTGCGACCTGGCCGGTGACCAGCGAGACGAAGTAGCGGGTCTCGATGATGTCGGCGGTGTCGACGTCGACGTAGGCACCCTCGACGGCGGCGGCCAGGATGGCGCGCGGAGCCGGCATGTTGGCACCCTTGATCTGCTTGCGCAGCAGGGCCGGCAGCGCCGGGAGGTTGGCGGCGAACGCCGGGTTGGTGGGGGCACCGCCCGGGATCTTGTAGCCCTTGACGTCGAACGGCTGCTGGGCCTCGGGGTTCTCCTTGATCCAGGCCTTGGCGGCGGGGATCAGTTCCTCGATGGACCCGACGACCTCGTTGACCAGACCGGTCTCCTTGGCCTTGGTCGGATTGAAGCGCTGACCCTGGAGCAGGACACCCATGAGGGCGTTCTGGATACCGAGCAGACGGACGGTACGGACGACACCGCCACCGCCGGGCAGCAGGCCGAGGGTGGCCTCGGGCAGACCGATCTGGACACCCTTGACGTCCGCGGCGATGCGGTAGTGGGTGTGCAGCGCGATCTCCAGGCCGCCACCGAGTGCGGCACCGTTGATGGCGGCGACGACCGGCTTGCCCAGGGTCTCGAGACGACGCAGCACATTCTTCATGGCGTTGGTGGTCTCGGTGATCTGCGTGGCGATCTCCTCTTTGGAGACGTCCTTGCGATCGCTGGTCATGTCCTTGAGGTCGCCACCGGCGAAGAAGGTCTTCTTCGCGGAGGTGAGGACGACACCGGTGATGTCGTCCTTCTCGGCCTCCAGGCGATCGACGGTCGCGGCCATCGACTCCTGGTAGAGCGCGTTCATCGTGTTGGCGCCCTGGTTGGGGTCGTCCATGGTCAGGATGACGACGCCATCGGCGTCCTTCTCCCAATTGATCATGTTGTCACTCATGGTGATTCGCAGAGTTCTTTCTCGTGAAGTGGTGGTCGTCGCCCCCTGAGGAGCGAGCGAAGCGACGCGCCCGTCGCCCCCTGAGGAGCGAGCGAAGCGAGCCTCGAAGGGTCAGAGACGCTCGATGATGGTCGCGACGCCCATGCCGCCACCGATACAGAGGGTGATCAGGCCGTAGCGGCCGCCGGTGCGCTCGAGCTCGTCGAGGCAGGTGCCGTAGATCATCGCGCCGGTAGCACCGAGCGGGTGACCCATGGCGATCGCGCCGCCGTTCACGTTGACCTTCTCGTGCGGGATCTTCAGATCCTTCATCCACTTCATGACGACCGAGGCGAATGCCTCGTTCAGCTCGAACACGTCGATGTCGTCGACGGTCAGGCCGGCCTTCTTCAGCGCAAGCTCGGTGGCCGGGGTGGGGCCGGTGAGCATGATGGTGGGCTCGCTGCCGATCTCGGCGAAGGAGACGACGCGGGCCCGCGGGGTGAGGCCGTTGCGCTTGCCTGCCTCTTCGCTGCCGATGAGCACGAGGCCCGATCCGTCGACGATGCCGGAGCTGTTGCCACCGGTGTGGACGTGGTTGATCTTCTCGACGCTCGGGTACTTCTGCAGCGCGACGTCGTCGAAGCCGGCCATGTCGGCGAGGGCGGCGAAGGCGGCCTTCAGCTTGCCGAGGCTCTCGACGGTCGAACCGGGGCGACGGTGCTCGTCGTGATCGAGGATCGTGACGCCGTTGATGTCCTTGACCGGAACCACGGACTTGGTGAAGTAGCCACTGTTCCAAGCCTTTTCGGCGCGAGCCTGCGACTCGGCGGCGTAGGCGTCGACGTCCTCGCGCGAGAAGCCCTCGATGGTGGCGATCAGGTCGGCACCGATGCCCTGCGGGACGATGTAGTGGTCGTACGCGGTGGCCGGGTCGGTGAACAGTGCACCGCCGTCGCTGCCCATCGGGACGCGCGACATCGACTCGACACCACCGGCGAGAACCAGGTCGTCGAAGCCGGAGGCGACCTTGGCGGCGGCGAGGTTGGTGGCTTCCAGGCCGGAGGCGCAGAAGCGGTTGATCTGGGTGCCGGGGACGGTCTCGGGGAGGCCGCTGTTGAGGGCGGCGGTGCGGGAGATGACCGCGCCCTGCTCGCCGACCGGGGAGACGACACCGAGGATGACGTCGTTGACGTCGGCCGGATCGAGACCGCCGTGACGCGACAGGACCTCGTTGATGAGACCGGAGACCAGGTCGACCGGCTTCACGCTGTGCAGCGAACCGCCGCGCTGCTTGCCACGAGGCGTGCGGATCGCCTCGTAGATGAATGCTTGATCAGGCACGAAAGTGTTCCTTTCACACGAACCACTGGTTGGTTACCCACCGAGGCTAACGCGGAATAACTTATTTGGCTATACCCGGTGGTCAAGAGGTCTGGTGTTCTGTCGAATGTGCGCTATGGTCTGTTCACCATGCCTGACCGCAAACCCGCCACTCGCACTCGGGGCGCCGACCGCAAACGACAGCTCGTCGACTCCGCGGCCGCGCTCTTCCTGCAGCGTGGGTATGCCCAGGTCTCGCTCGCGGACATCGCGCGCTCGGCGGGGGTCACCGCGCCGTCGGTGTACCGGCACTTCGACGACAAACAGTCGCTGCTGGCCGCCGCGGTCCTGGCCGGCGTCGACGACCTCGAGTCCTGCACCGACCGGGCGCTGGCCGACGGCGTCGACGCGAACTCGCTGATCTCGACGGTCTGCGACCTGGCCGTCCAGCGCCCCCAGGCGGCATCGCTGTGGCGGTGGACCAGCAACTACCTCACCACCGAGCAGAACAAACTGGTCGCGGTCCGCACCCGCGAGGTGATCGGACACTGGGCGTCGGCGCTCGCGGCGCGACGTACTGATCTCACCGAGCGCGAGGCCGTGCAGCTGGCGTGGGCGGTATTGAGCGTCAGCGGCAGCCTCACCGTGCACCACACCCGCATGTCCGGGGCGCGTGCACGTGACGAGATCGAGAAGCTCATCCGTCGGATTCTCGCCCTGAGCCCCGCTGCGGCACCGCCGTTCGCGTCCTCGCCGACGGTCACCTCCGTGCCGGGTTCGCGTCGCGACGAGATCCTCGACGCGGCAGCCGAACTGTTCGCCGACCGCGGGTACACCGACGTCGGTGTCGACGAGATCGGCGGCGCCGTCGGCATCGCGGGTCCCAGTGTCTACAAACACTTCCCGTCGAAGCTCGCCATCCTCGTCGCCATCGGTCAGCGTAGCGGGGCCCGACTGGAGGCCGGGGTGATGACCGTCTACGGTGCCACGTCTGATCCCGCGAAACTTCTTGCCGGCCTGGTCGATTCCTACGTCGAGACGATCACCAGCACCCCGGATCTGTCGGTGAGCTTCAACAACTCCCCCGCACTCGCCGGCCAGGCCAGCGCCACCGACCTCGTCGACGTCCAGCGGCGCTACGTGGCGCGCTGGGTGGATCTGCTCATGCAGGTCGACCCGGAGATCAAGCGGGATCAAGGCGCGGTCGCCGTACACGCGGCGCTCTCGATCGTCAACGACGCCGTGCGCATGCGACGCGGCTCGGAGAGCCCGCAGTTCGCCGCGCGGATGGCCTACCTGATGAAGGGCGTGCTCGCACTCTGATCCGCGCCGACGAGTATGCGCCGGTTCGTTTCCCACAAACTGAACTTACTTCACTTTGGTTTTGTGGTCCACTCCGCCGTCCGGCGTTGACCCGGGGACTGCCGCCTGGTCTACTGAACTGATATCAGTTTGTTGATCGACACGATGGAGTCCTGATGAGCCACACAGACGACCTGTCGACGAAGCCGTGGCTCGTCGACAGTTCGGTCCCGGTGCTGCCCTCCGAGGAAGAGGAGGATCTGCGTGCGGCCATGCGCGATCTCCTCGGAACGGGCGGCATCGACGAGGTGCGACGGGTTGCCGCCACCGCGCTCGGACATTCACCGGCGATGTGGTCCGCTCTGACCGGGTCGATGTCGGTGACGACCATGGCGGTACCGGAACCGGTCGGTCTCGGATACGGACTCGCCCAGCTGTGCACGGTGATCGAGGAGTGCGGCCGGGCGCTGCGGCCCGAACCCGTGGTCATGTCCGCCGCCATCGGTGTGCGCGGTCTCCTCTTCGGGCGCGGCGAGGAACTCCCCGCGCTGCTGGACGGAGCCCTCGACGGCAGCCGGATCGTGACGACGACCTCGCTCACGCCGGAGTCCGACGACCTGACCGCCGAATCCGACGGTGGCCGATGGCTCGTCACCGGGCGTGCGCCGGCCGTCGCCTCCGCGGCCGCGGCCGACATCGTTCTCGTCACGGCCGAAACCGGCACCGGCCGAATGCTCTTCGCGGTCCCCACCGACGACCATGTCGAGCGGATGTCGCTGGATTCCCTCGACCCGACCCGGTCGATCACCGCTCTGCGCTTCGACGACGCATCGGCGATCGCGCTCACCGATCCCGACGAGACCCCCCGCGCCGTGGCAACCCTGCGCGACCGCGCGGTCATCGCCCTGGCCGCCGAGAACGTCGGGATCGCCGGCGCACTGGTGGACATGACGCTCGACCACACCAAGACCCGCAAGCAGTTCGGGCGGCAGATCGCGTCCTATCAGGCGATCAAGCACCGGCTCGCAGACATGTACGTCGACCTCGAACGGGCACGGTCGGCCGCCCGATACGCCGCCGCTCTCCACGACATCGATCCGGCCCGGGCCGGACTCGCCGCCGCGGTCGCCGGAGCGGTCTGCGGAGACGTCGTCGTCCGCGCGTCCACGGAGGCGATCCAGTTACACGGCGGCATCGGCTTCACGTGGGAACACGCCGCGCACAACTACTATCGGCGTGCGCTCACCAACGAGACACTGTTCGGCGACACCGCTGCTCACCGGCGGCGGATCGCGCAGATCCTCGCCCTGCTCCCGTCCGCAGCTTGACCCGAGTTCAGCTCATTCGACGTATACTTCGGCAACGACCAGAAGGGGGTCACCATGCCAGTGGCTACGGAGGTGCGCGAGGACGGTCCCCGTTCCAAACGCGCGCGAATACTCACCGTCGCGATCGAACAGTTCGGCAGAGTCGGCTACGAGCACACGAAGTGGGCCTCGGTCGCCGGTGAGGTCGGCATCGGCCAGACGGCGCTGTATCACTACTTCGAGTCGAAGGCGCACTGCCTGCTGACCATCATGCGGCTCGAACTCACCGACTCGGTCGAGCGATTCCGCGTGGGTACCGCTGGCATCCCCGACCCGGCACAAGCTCTCCGATCGGCCATCGACGCCTCGCTGCGCGGCGAGCCGATCGACGCCCTGCAGCGTCGAATCCTGCAGAACCACATGGACATCCTGAGCACACCGCGTCAATCGGACAAGGAAGAGGCCGAACGTCTCCGGTCGCGGGAACTCGTCGCCGAGATCGAGAAGAACTGGGCCGACCTGATCAAGCGCGGCATGGACGAGGGCATCTTCGTCCAGGGCGACCCGGTGCTCTATTCCCGTCTCGTACTCGGCGCCCTGGTGAGTGTGTGGCGCTGGTACCGCCCCGGCGGCCCGCTGTCGCTCGACGACCTCATCCGGACCGTGTCGGACTCGGCGATCCGGATGGTGACCGCGCCCTAGCGGCTTCTCAGACCGTGAACCGGCCACCGTTGCTCAGCAGCACCGCCCCCACGACGTTCGCCGCGCCCGGGGACGCGAGGTAGAGGATCGAGTCGGCGAGTTCCGCCGCGCTCGCATATCCCCGAGCGGGTCCCGACGCCATCGCGGCTCGCAGGTGGGCCGGGGTGCGCGCGGCCATCCCCGTGTCCACCGGACCCGGCGCCACCGTGTTGACCCGAATCCCGAAGGGCAGGACTTCTTTGGCGACCGACTGGGTCAATGCATGCACGGCCGCCTTCGACGCCGAGTAGTGCGGATAGCCGATCAATGTGTCGAATGCCGACGACGAACCGACGGTGACGACGGATCCGCCGCCCCGGTCCCGCATACTCCGGACCGACTCGCGCAGAACGTGAAACGTGCCGTCGAGGTTCACCGCCATCACCCTCCGCCACGCCTCGTCCGACAGTCGCGTGAGAACGTCGACGGGGTCCCCCGATTCGGCGGCGTCCTGTATCCAGGCCTTGCTCACGGGATCGTCGACGCCGGCGGCGTGCACCACGACGTCGACCCGCCCGGTGTCGGCGATCACGGCGTCGAACACATCGGCCACCTGTACCGGATCGGCGACGTCGACGGCCACGGGGACCGCACCGGTGATGGATTCGGCAACGGTCCGCGCGCCAGTCTCGTCGAGATCGAGGACGTATACCCGACTCGCGCCCCGCAGGCCCAGAGCGTGGGCCGTGGCCGCGCCGATCCCCGACCCGGCGCCCGTCACGACCGCGATGGCACCCTGAAACTGACTGTCCATCAGCGTCTCTCCTGAGTTCGGGGAATCAGATCTCGCATCCGGCGCGATATCCCTCGGCAATCGCATGTCCGATGCGTCGGGGGGTCACGCAATCGCCGACGACGTCGATCGTGTCGTCGCCGGCGAAGGCACCCAGGTCGAGCACCGGTTGCCGCGGCCCGTGCCAGACGATCAACGACTCGTCGAGCGCGGTCGCCGCGCCGCCGAAGACCGGTTGCAGCAGTGGCGTCCTCCCGTCCGATCCGGGTGCCACGGCGTGCGCCACCCGGAGCCGCACCCCGGCGTCGCCGAGTCGACGGAGCAGCGGCCCGGCGCTCTCGGCGGGCACTCGCGAGCACAGTGCGGTGAGCGGGGTTGCCAGCGTGACCCGCCAACCGCGTTGTGCCAGTGACTCGGCGGCGTTGTACGCCGGCCAGAAGCCGTCGCCGTCGTCGACGACGACCGCCTCGCCCACCGAGATCCCCGCCGGATCGCCGACGATGACCTCGTCGACGCCCGCGGTCGGGTGTCCGTCCAGCCATTCCGGTGCGGGCGCCGGCCGAGACCCGGTTGCCACCACGATGTGGTCTGCGATGGAACGGATCTCGGCGAAGTCGTCGGCATCGATCCCGGCGGCGAGGTTCACCTCGACCTTCAGTCGGCGCATCTCGTTGCCCAGGTAGTCGATGACATCGATCACTGTGCTGCGGTGCGGTGCGGCGGCCGCGACGCGCACCGCCCCGCCCAGTGCGGTGTCCTTGTCGAAGACGGACACGCGGTGTCCTCGCTCGGCAGCGACGCGCGCCGCCTCCAGCCCCGCCGGGCCACCACCGATGACGTAGACGTCCTTGGTCTCCGATGCCCTGACCCCCGCCTGCCGATGCCGGCCTCGGCCGACCTCGGCGTTCACCGCACAGTGCAGGTGCGGATCGAACGCCCGGCAGTCCTGGTTGACTCCGAGGCACCCGCGGATCTCCAGTAGCCGGTTCTGCGCCGACTTGTTCGGCAGTTCCGGATCGGCGATCAACGCGCGCGCCATCCCCACCAGGTCGGCATGTCCGTGTTTCAGGATGTGTTCGGCGGTGGCCGCATCGCGAATCCGCTGTCCCACCAACGTCGTCAGGCCGGTCGCCGCGCGTACGCGGGAGGCCGAGGGCACCGCGACGGCATCGGGCTGCGTCGAGTCCTTCACATAGGTGCCCCGGGTGCCATGCGTGATGCTCAGGTAATCGACCCCCAGTCCCGCGTAGAACTCCGCGATGGGGAGGCAGTCCTCGATCGTCATGCCGCCGGGGATCTCCTCCTCCCCGCTGAGGCGGACGCCGAGAATCCGGCCCGCAGGCATCGCCGAGCGCATCGCCTCCACGATCATCCGCCCGAACCGCATGCGGTTCTCGAATGACCCGCCGAAGCAGTCGGTTCGACGGTTGGTCAGCGGAGACATGAACTGCGCGACGAGATATCCGTGCGCAGCATGCACCTCGAGACCGTCCACGCCCGCTGCGACGAGGTTCTCGGTCGACACGCGCCATCCTTCGACGATGTCCTCGATCTCTCCGATGGTGAGCTCATGCGGTGGGTAGGCGTCGCGGACCGTCTTGACGGGCGACGGCGCCACCGGGGGCGAGTCGGACTCACCGCCGATGAACTCCCGTCCGAGGTGGACCAGCTGGGTGACCAGGCGAGAGCCGTGACGGTGTACGGCCTCGACCTTCTCCGCAGTCGCGGGGATCACGGCCTCCTGGTAGGCCTCTACTAGCTTGCGTGAGCGCAGCGTGGTCGTCGGATGGACGACGGTCGCCCCGCCGACGATCATCCCGACTCCACCCGCGGCAAGCCGCTCGAAATGCTCGACGTCGCCGTGACTGGGAATCCCCTCCTGCACCAGGCTGGTGCCGGCGGGCAGCGCCACCAATCGGTTCTTGAGTGTGGTGCCCCCCAGCGCGATCGGGCTGAAGAGTTTGGGATATGGGTTGATCGTGGGTGTCATGGCATGAACTGCTCGCGCCATTCCTGCTGGAACCGCGAGACCGAGTCGGCCGTCAGGGTGTTGGTGTCGGGCAGCGGTATGTCCTGCGCCCGCGCGACCGCACCGGGGATGTCCGGCAGTGCCGATCCATATCCTGTGGACAGCGCCGTCTGCCCCTTCTCGGTCACCAGGAAGTCGGCGAGGACCTGAGCGGCGTTCGGATGCGGCGCCGACGTGAGGACGTGGCTGTACCACGGGGTCCCCCACGCCGGTTGCGGCAGAACCCAACCCACCGGTGCGCCGGCCGCCTGTTCCCGGACCAGTGGCTGCACCATCGGCGTCGCCGCGATCTCGCCGGAGTTCAGCGCCTGCGCGACACCGAGCGCACTCGGGTAGACGCGGGGTTGCAGGGCCGCAAGCCGGCGGTTGAAGTCGGGCGACCAGTTCTCGTCGAAGAACCGGTACTCGTCGACCACGGCCGCGAAACCGGCCGGGTTGACCACACCGATCCTGCCCCGCAACGACTCCGTCAGCAGGTCGGCCGGCGTCTGCAGTCCCCCGGGCAGTGCGGTGGTGTTCCACCCGAGAGCGAACACGGCGGCGCTCACCAGGAAGAACCGATCGTTCACGACACTGCGATCGCGCTCGTAGGCAGGAGCATCGAAGGCCGGGCCCACGATGGGCGTGGAGTATCGGCCCGACTCGGCGGCCGTGGTGATCCAGGCCGGATCCGAGGTCATGTGGACGTCCGCCGTCCCCTTGCCGGTCCTGTTCTCGGTCTCCACCCGAGGATTGATCTCGACGTCGGTGCCGCGGACGAAATCGAGCGTGATGCCCGGGTATTCGGTCTCGAAAGCGGTCTTCAGTTTCGCGAGGTTGTCGGGGTGTTGCGTCGAGTAGAGGAAGACGCTGCCCTCTTCTTCGGCGGCCGCCACCACCTCGGACCAGTCACCCTCGACCGGGCCGGCGGGCGTCGACGACGAGCCACACGCGGCGATCGCCATCGATACGACGGCCGCCATCGTCGTTGCGACCAGAGCCGTCACGCGCATGTCCAACCCCCGTCCACGAACAGTTCGGTTCCGGTCACGTACAGGGCATCGTCGCCCGCCAGGAAGGCCACTGCAGCAGCGACATCCGCGGCGTCACCCAACCGACCCATCGGGGTGTTCGCCACCATGGCCGCATACCGTTCCGTGCCCTCGTAGCGCCGCCGGAGCTGCTCGGTGCCGATGAACCCCGGGTGCACCGAGTTGACGCGCACCCCACGCTTCGCCCAGTGGAGCGCGGCGTTTTTCGTCATCGTCGCCACCGCGCCCTTCGCCGCCGCGTAGGCCACGCTGTTCCCCAGGCCGCCAACGCTTCCGAGGATGGAGCAGAGGTTGACGATCGACCCCCCTCCGGAACTCTCGATCAACGCACCGGCGTGCTTCATCCCGAGCCACGTTCCGGTCTGGCTGATGTCGACGACCCGCCGATAGTTGTCGAGTGTCTCGTCGACGACGCTGCCGAGACTGCCGATGGCCCCGTTGTTCACGAGGATGTCGAGGGTGCCGAATCGTTCGCCGGCCTCGGCCACCACTCGTTCCCATCCGGATTCGTCGGCGATGTCCAGGTCGGCCACCGCATGACGCCCCGGATCGGCGAGGCCGTCGCGCAGTTCGTCCCGGGGAGTGCCGGGAACGTCGGTGATCATCACCGCCGCCCCCTCGTCGGCGAGCCGGCGGACGATCTCGACGCCGATCCCGCCCGAGGCGCCGGTCACCAGCGCCACCTTGCCCGCCAGGCGTGACATGCCCACGCTCATCTGGATGTGTCTCCGTTTCTAGAGGTTGCTCAGGACGTTGCGGCCGCCGACGGCCATCGCGGCACCGACACCGACCGTGGTCACCGCAGTCATCAGCAGGGCCATCGCGGCCACCTGCGGATACGACCCGTTCTGCCACATGTCGTAGAGCAGCGTGCCCATCACCTGCGTCGTCGACGCCCGCACCAGCAACGAGGCGGCGAACTCGTGGGTGAGCAGGATGAACATCAGCGCGACCGCCGACAGGATCGCGGGCCGCATGAGCGGCAACATGATCCGGAGGTTGGTGACCATCGGTGACGCACCACTTGTGGCCGATGCCTCGGTGTAGGCGTTGCCCAGCGAGAGCATCGCGGTCATCTGCATCCGGGTTGCGAAGGGCAGCATCAGCACGACGTAGACCAGCACGATCACGGTACGGGTGCCGTACAGGATCAGCGGCGGTTCGGTGTAGGTCAACAGGAACCCGACGCCGAAGATGACCGCGGGGATACCCAACGGCAGCGCGGTGATCAGATCACCGGTCAGGGACAGGACCCGGAAGCGCCTGCCCCGCACCAGGAGATTGGCCATGATGTAACCGATCGGCACACAGATCAGCACCGCGCCGAAGGAGGTCACCACGCTGGTCACCACGGATTCGAACACCGCCGTGGTGGCGAAGAGGTCGCGGAAGTTGTCCAGTGTGAACAGACTCCAGGACAACGCGCCGGACCAGTAGGGTGTCAGCGACACGATGATGAGTCCGACCAGCGGGATGACCAGGGCGACCAGGGCGTAGATCACCAGTGTCGCCGTCGCCCAGCGCGCACGGCCGCCACTGGGCGCAAAGGCCTTGCCGCCGTGGGTCACGAAACGGTTCTGGTTGCCCAGCAACAGTTTCTGGACGAGGACGACCGCGATCCCGAGAATCACCAGCGGAGAGCCGGCCGCGGCGGCGGCGGCGAAGTCCGACGGGGATTCCGACACGCGCCGGTACATGTCGGTCGTCAGGACGTTGACGCCGGTGTTCTGGCCGAGCAACAGCGGGCCGGTGAACTGGCCCAGACCCAGCAGCAGGGCGATCCCGCCGCCGTAGATGAGCGATGGGCGGAGCAGCGGCAACACGACCCGGAAGAAGACACCGATCGTCGACGACCCGCTGACCTGCGCCGCCTCGAGGTGCTCGGAACTGATGTTCTGCATCCCCGCGCTGACGAACAGGTAGACGAAGGAGGTCAGCCCGAAGCCGGTGAGGATGATGATCCACGGCACGGTGTAGACGTCGATCGGACCGCTGTCGCTGCCGCTCCACCACGGGAGCTTGCGCAGCAGGACGTTGAGATATCCGGGGCCGGGCGACAGCAGGAACGCCCAACCGACGATGTTGGCCACCGCGGGCATGACGATGGGCAGGATGGGCACGATCTTCAGGAACCCCATCCGGGCCGGCAGCCGGCTGGCCGCGAAGGCCAGCAGGGTCCCGAGCACCATGGCGATGGCGAGCGAACCGATCGCCAGCGCGATCGTGGTCCGGATCGTCTCACCGATGTCGAATCGTCCGTATTGGCTCTGGTACCCCTGCGCCCCGTCCTCGAAGGCGAGTGCCTGCAGCCTGATCATCGGCAGCACGACGAGGTAGGCGAGCACGGCGAGGAGCGCCAGGTATCCGATCCGCGCGCGCCAGTGGGCGGGAATCGCGAACGAACGCATCGACTCCGACGCCATCGGCCCGGCCGGGACGGTCGCGGTCATGATGGCGACCCCGCGTGTTCGGCCTCGATCACCGGCGCGTCGTCCCGCCCGGTGGCGCGCGTCTTGGCCGAGTTCGACACCCGGTCGACGGTCGCGCCGGCTTCGTCGGCGAACACTCGCAGCGCCGACGGTGCGAAACTCACGATCATCTTCTCGCCCGGTCGGCTCTTCTTCAGCGTGCCGCCGTGTTCTCCGGCCGGTGTGCGCAACATGAGCGTGTCCTCACCGCTGCGGACGGTGACGTCGTAGTAGCGGCCGCCGTACTCGTGGTCGACGAGTTCGGTGTGCAACACCACGTTTCCGGAGGGGACCTCGTTCTCGCCGGCATGCAGCAGCAGATCGTCGGGACGCAGGCGGGCGACCGCGTCGGTCCCGCGGTCGGGTACGCCTCGGACGACGGCGCGCGACAGATCGACGGCGTCGCCCTTCGTCGTCTCCCAGCCATGCTGTCCACGGCGCAGTTCGATGCGGTTCGACATGCCGATGAACGCCGCGACGTACTCCGACACCGGGAACTCGAAGACCTGGTCGGGTTCGTCGTACTGTTCGATCTTGCCCGCCTTCATGATCGCGATCCGGTCACCGAGGGCGAACGCCTCGGACTGATCGTGGGTGACGAAGACCGCCGTGAAGCCCAGCTGCCGGTGCAGTTGATGGATCTGCGAGCGCACCTGATCACGAAGCCGCGCATCGAGGTTGGACAGCGGCTCGTCGAACAGCACCAGGTCGGGCCGGGAGACCAGACCGCGGGCGACGGCGACGCGTTGCTGCTGTCCGCCGGAGAGCTGCGACGGGTAGCGGTCGAGGAGACCCTCACAGTCGACCATGCGAGCCGCCTCGTCGACCGAGCCGTCCCGCAACGCGTCGCGCATCTTGCGGACCTTCAGTGGGTACCCGATGTTCTTGCGTACGGTCATGTGCGGCCAGAGTGCGTACGACTGGAAGACCATCCCGATGTTGCGCTTGTGCGCAGGAACATTCAGTTTGCGCTCGGCATCGAAGACCACCTGGTCCTTGAAGCTGATGGTGCCGCCCTGCGGCGTCTCCAGTCCGGCCAGACAACGCAGCGTCGTGGTCTTGCCGCAACCGCTCGGCCCGAGCAGGACCAGGAACTCGCCGTCCTCGATGGGCAGATCCAGATCGTCCACGACGGTGTTGTCACCGTACTTCTTGACCAGTCCGGATACCGCGAAATGTGATGTCACGTCAGACTCTCCGCATTCTTCTTCGGGGTGCGGACGCCGGCCCCGGTGCCGCCGTCCACGAGCAGGTCCACGCCGGTGATGTAGCTGCTGCGCGGGTCGGCCAGGAACCGGATCACCTCGGCGACCTCGGTGGGCGATCCGCGTCGTTGCATCGGGATGCTGCGAACGTAGCTGTCCATGTCGTCGGACGCGAAGTCCGGTACCGCGGTGATCTCGGTGTCGATGCTGCCGGGACAGACGTCGTTCACGCGGATCCCCTTGTCGGCGAGTTCGATCGCTGCGACCCGGGTGAGTGCCCGTACACCGAACTTCGACGCCCCGTACGCACCGAGTTCCGCGGTGGCGAGCACGCCGCGCAGTGAGGAGATGTTCACCACCGCACCACCGGGCCGCATGTGCCGGGCCGCGGCGCGCACGCCGAGGAACGTCCCGACCAGATTGAGTTCGAGCATGCGCCGGAAGCCGTCGAGTGTGGTCTCGGCGAGCGGCGCCTTGATGGCTGCGCCCGCAGAGTTGACGAGGACCTGCAGCGACGCCCCGTCGGCCGCCATGTCGGCCACGACGGCCTCCCAGGCGTCCTCGTCGCGGACGTCGAGCACCCGGAAGCGATCGGCTGCACCGTACTCCGCGGCCGACGCGACCCCGGTCACCGAGTCGACGTCGGTCGGGTAGACGCGTGCCCCGTGCTCGGCGAACAGCGCCGCCGTCGCCGCGCCGATGCCCTTGGCGGCACCGGTGACGAGGACGCCCGCGCCATGGAAGTCGTCGGCCGAGGTCACGGCTGGAACTCCTTGGCCCAGTCCTGCGAGTACTCACGGACCTTGTCCGGAGTGAGGTCGGCCGTCTGGGGCAGCGCGATGTCCTGGGCGCGGGCGACGGCACCGGGGATGTCGGGGAGCACTGCGGCGTACCCGGAGTTGAGCGCCACCTGTCCCTCGCGGCTGATCATGAAGTCTACGAGCACCTGCGCCGCGTTGGGGTGCGGTGCGACCGACAGCGCCTGCGTGTACCACGGTGTCCCCCACGGTGTCTCCGGGAGACTCCAGTCGACCGGGGCGCCGGCCTCGACCTCGGTCACGAGGGGTTGCACGGACGGTGTCACCGAGATCTCACCCGAGGTGAGCGCCTGCGCCACGCCCAGAGCGCTCGGGTACACCCGCGGCTGGAGTTCGGCGATCTGCTGCCAGTAGTCCTCGCCGTAGGTCCTCGCGTAGTAGCGGTACATGTCGACATACGACGCGATTCCGGTCGGGTTGACGACGCCGATCTTGCCGCGGTACGCGGGATTGATGATGTCCTGCGGTGTCTTCAGACCACCGGGGACGGCATTCGTGTTCCACCCCAGGCCGAACACGGCGGCGCTGGTGAGTGCGAACTTGTCGGCGATCACGCTCTTGTCGCGGTCGTAGTCGGGCGCGTCGAGGGCCGGACCCACGAGATCGGTGGAGTAGGTACCCGATTCGGCGGCGGTGTCGATCCACGCCGCGTCGGTGAGCATGTGGACGTCGGCGATGCCCTTGCCGGTCTTGTTCTCCGTCTCGACCTTCGGGTTGATGTCCGGGTCGGTACCGCGGACGAATTCGAGGGTGATCTCCGGGTACTTCTGCTTGAAAGCGGTCTTGAGCGCTTCGAGGTTCGCCGGCTTCTGGCTCGAGTACAGCATGACGCTGCCCTCTTCCTTCGCCGCCGCGACGACGTCCTCCCAGGTTCCGTCGACGGGTCCACTCGAGCCGGAGCCACCCCCACCACAGGCCGCGAGCACGGTGGCCGCCGCCGCGGCGATGGCCACCGCCGTCATTCTCTTCAGGCTCTTCATCTCTCACATACCTTTCGTGCGGCCATCGGCCGTGGAATCGGTGGTGGCTCGCCGACCGGCGATCTGGTTCAGCAGATCGGCGAGCTGTTCGGGGATCGACACCATCGGCATGTGCCCGGAGTCGAGGTGCGCGACGTCGCCGCCGACGAGGGCGGCCGATCGTTCTTGGAGATCAGGTGTGTAGCAGTGGTCGTCGGTCAGACGGATGTAGGTGCGGGCGACCGGCGCCGTCAGGCCACTGAGGTCGACGGGCTCCTCGAGCAGCGCGGCCGAGTCGTCGACGACCTGCTCGGCGGTCCACGCCGTCTGGGACGCATCCATGTCGTTGCAGAGCATCGCCTCCACCGCGGCCCGGTCCTGGTGATAGATGCCGTCGCCGATGGATGCCCGAACCGCTTCTCGGACGCCCGGATCGATCTGATCGAGGACGCGGGTGCCATCCGGCGGAACGACCGCCGAGAGGAAGACGACCGATCGCAGCCGTGGCGCGAGGACCGGCATGACCCTGGGCACCGACACACCGGCGAACGAGTGCGCGACGAGGACGATCTCGTCGTCGAGCCCGGCGGCCTCGATGTCGTCCAGGATGGCCTGGGCGCAGTCGCCGAGGGTCACCCCGCGCAGGTCGACGTCACCTCGCCGGCCGCGGCCGGGGAGGTCGACGGCAACCGCCGGTCCGTCGAGGAACGGAACGAGGCGGTCCCAGCACGAACTCCCCATCCCCGCCCCATGTACCAGGACAACACTCATGTGAACCCCTCCGGACCGAACTGAACTGATCTCAGTTCTGCAATTTAGTGAGATATGCAAGTGATGTCAATCACTAACGTGTTCGAGTCTGTGACCAGGACACACCCGCCAGGAATGCGAGGTGCCCCGCGCCCACACGACGGCGGACACGGGGCACTTCGACGGACAACTCAGCCGAACGAGACCTCGGGAGTACGGGCGATCAGCAACCGGCGCACCGAGCCGGCGGCGTCGACCTGCGCGATGGCGGAGAACGAGGCCTCGAAGGCGCCGTTCCTCGTCGTGCGGCCGAGCACCATCTCGTGACCGGTCTCGGTCACGCCCACGTCGATGTGGTGGACCAGCGTGCTCTTCTCCCGCTGAGCGAGATAACCGACGAGTCCGGCCCGGTCCCCGACGAATTCGGCGGACTCCCCGCCCCCCTTGGAGAACTGCACGGACATCACGAAGTCGTCGGCGATCATGCCGAGCACGCGGTCCGGGTCATCGGAATCCATGTACTCGAACCAGCGGGCGAGCGTCGGGGTCGGGGCGGTGGTCATCGGTCCTCCTGCTCGTCAGGGTTCGATCCTTCCGGAATCAGCGCGAAGTCCGCACTGAAGGTCACCTGATAGCGGTCGACGAGCCCGTGACCGTCCAGATGCATGACACCCACGAAGAATCCCGTTGTGGTGCTGTCGTTCTCGGTCACCTTGCCCTGGGCGAACTCGAGATCGCGGTCACCCGCGGTCCGCTGCACGACGTGCTTGCGGTTCACCGGAGGCCGATTGCGCAGATACTCGAGCATGCGGTCACGGCCCCGGCCGCGATTCTCACCACCGGGCAGGACCATCGTGAACTCGACGTCGGCGGCGAGCAGGGCCATCGCATCCTCCAGCCGCCCGCTGTCGACCGTGGCGTAGTACTTTTCGATCACAGTCATAAAGTGAACTTAGTTCAGTAGGCTTTCCGGTGTCGAGTGTTGACTTCCACCCTGCTCGGCCGTTACAACTGAAGTGAATCCAGTTCAACTTGCTCGTCCGTCAAGGAGAAACCCAATGATCGACACCGACCACATCATCCTCGAGAAGGACGGTCCCGTCGCCCGCGTGTGGCTGAACCGCCCGCACAAGAAGAACGCCGTCACCCCCGAGCTGCTGCACCGTCTCGACGAGATCATCGTCGAGGTCGACAACGACCCCGACCTGCTCGTACTCGTCCTGCGCGGCAAGGGAAACCAGTTCTGCTCCGGATTCGACCTCGACATCCTGCTCAGCGACTTCGTCGGCACCACCAACGCCATGGACGTCGCCGTGCTCTCGGCCAAGGTGTGCGACCGCCTGTACTCGATGAACACCCCGTCGGTCGCGGTCCTCGAGGACTACGTCACCGCCGGCGGCTTCGAGCTGATGATCTCGTGCGACTTCGCCATCGCCGCCGACGACGCCCGGATCGGCGACTTCCACATCCGCCGTGCGCTGTTCGGCGGCGCCGGTCCGATCTACCGCCTCCCCCGCATGATCGGCATCCGTAAGACCAAGGAGCTCATGCTGACCGGCAAGCTGCTGTCGGGCAAAGAGGCGACCGACTGGAACCTGATCAACGCCTCGGCGCCGGCTGCCGAGCTCGACCAGCTCGAGGCCGACTTCATCGCGCCTCTCATCGACAAGAGCCCGTTCGCGATGAAGCTCACCAAGATGACCATCGACCGTGGTCTCGACGCCGACATCCAGTCGCTCATGGTCATGGAGCACCTCGCGGTCGGCAACGCGCTGCAGTCCGAGGACGCCAAGGAAGGCGTCAACGCATTCCTTAACAAGCGCGAGCCCAAGTGGGTCGGTCGCTGACCGGTTCGGCCGACTGATTTCTCGAGACGGAGTGGATGGGAGGGACATGACGGAGAACGATCGCGTCCTCATGGGTTCCGAGTGCAGTACCTGCGGCACAGTCGGTTTCCCGGCCACCGCGCACTGCGCGCGGTGCGCGACCGCGACGGCGACGCCCCGGGCACTGAGTACCCAGGGCACGGTGTGGACCTACACGGTCCAGCGGTTCGCGCCGAAGTCGCCTCCGTATGTCCCCCCACCCGACGGTTTCTCGCCCTTCGCGATGGGTTACGTCGAACTGCCCGAGGGCATTCGCGTCGCGGGCATCCTCGACTGTGAGACCTTCGACGGCCTCATGGGTGCCCCTGCCGTGCTCATCGCCACCGAACCCGTACCGCGTTTCGCGGTCCATCCGGACGAACCGGCCGGCGCAGCCATTCCAGGAGAGGTGCCCCGTTGAACGACGTGAACATCATCGGCGCCGGGCTGTCGAAGTTCGGACGCCAGCCCGGGACGAGCGGCCGGCAGATGGCCGTCACCGCCATCGGAGCCGCCCTCGACGACGCCGGGATCTCCTGGCCCGACGTCCAGGTCGCCTTCGGCGGCAGCGACGGAGCCGGACTGGCCGACACCCTCGTCGCCGAACTCGGCTTCACCGGTATCCCCTTCACCAACGTCAAGAACGGCTGTGCCACCGGCGGTAGCGCACTGGTGTCGGCCGTGAACGCGATCCGGTCCGGCGCGGCCGACATCGCCCTGGCGGTCGGCTTCGACAAGCACCCACGCGGAGCGTTCGACCCGATACCCGCGGAATGGGGCCTCGACGACGGTTACGGCGACGCGGGCCTGATGGTCACCACGCAGTTCTTCGGCTCGAAGATCGCGCGCTACATGGGCGTACACGGCATCACCCCGCCCACGCTGGCGAAGGTCGCCGAAAAGGCCTACCGCAACGGCGCACTCAACCCCAACGCGTGGCGGCGGGAGCCGATGACCGCCGACGAGATCGCCGGGGCCGCGATGGTCAACGATCCACTCACCCGATACATGTTCTGCTCCCCGGGCGAGGGAGGCGCGGCGGTCGTCGTCGCGAGCGCCGAGGCCACCCGCCGCCTGGGCGCCCGTGGCGTACAGGTCCGCGCGATCAGCCATCGGACACGACGATTCGGATCGTTCGAGGTCTTCAGCCCGGCCGTGCAGGGCACCGGTGAACCGGTCAGCGTCACCGCCGACGCCGCCACCGCCGCCTTCGAACAGGCCGGCATCGCCCCTGGCGACGTCGATGTCGCGCAGCTCCAGGACACCGAGAGCGGTGCCGAGATCATGCACATGGCCGAGTGCGGCTTCTGCGAACACGGCGCCCAAGAGCAGTGGATCGCCGAGGGGCGCACCGAGATCGGGGGCGTCTTCCCGGTGAACACCGATGGCGGTTGCATCGCCAACGGTGAGCCGATCGGCGCATCGGGCCTGCGCCAGATCCACGAGATCGTCACCCAGTTGCGCGGCGACGGCGGCGACCGCCAGGTCCCCGGGGCACCGAAGGTGGGTTTCACCCACGTGTACGGCGCGCCCGGGATCAGTGCGTGCACCGTCCTCACCGTCTGAACACCCAGCACTCGCGATCGGATCGAGATGACCACCTCCCTCCCCGACCTGGCCACCTTCACCGCCGAGGCCCGGGCATGGCTGCACACCATGGCCTCGCCGGCCGCCGACGCACGCTGGGGCACGGGCAGCGACTCCGTCGCGGTGTTCGAGAACTGGACCGCGGCGGAGGAACGAGCACACACCGACGCGGTCGCCGAGTACGAGAAGGCGAAGTTCGATGCCGGGTGGGGCGCACTGACGTGGCCCACTGAATTCGGCGGCCGGAACCTGCCGGTGGCCTTCGAGCTCGCCTTCCGCGGCATCGAGGAGGAGTTCGACGTCCCGCGTCGGACCGAGATGTTCTCGGTCACCCAACAACTCGTCGCACCCACGATCGCGCAGTGGGGAACTCCCGACCAGCAGGACCGTTACGTCCGGGCGATGCTCCGCACGGATCTGATAGCGTGCCAGCTCTTCTCCGAGACCGAGGCCGGTTCGGACCTGGCGGCGGTCCGCACCCGCGCGGTCGCACGCGACGGCGCCTGGGTTCTGAACGGACACAAGGTCTGGACCTCCGGAGCATGCGTCGCCGACTACGGGGTGGCCGTCTGCCGCAGCGATCCCGATGCGCCGAAACACCAAGGGCTCACGGTCTTCCTCGTCCCCATGAACGCAGCGGGGGTGACCGTGCGACCGATCCGGCAGATGACCGGGGGCAGCTCCTTCAACGAGGTGTACCTCGAGGACGTCCGGCTCTCCGACGATCACCGCCTCGGTCCGGTGGGGGCGGGCTGGTCCGTCGCGCTCACGGTGCTGGCCGCCGAGCGGCTCGACGGCGCCGGTCTCGGTCTGGCCAATGCCGATCGCGCCGTCGAACTGGCCCGTCACCTCGACCGTTCGCTGACGGAGGTCGAGGCGGACCGGGTTGCCGACCTGGTGACCCGTGGGTTCGTCCAGCGCATCGCGGGGATGCGCGTCGCACAGACGATGATGAGCGGCGCAGACCCGGGCCCGGAGGCATCGATGGGCAAGCTGCTCGCCACCGACACCATGGCGCGCACCTCCGAGGTGGTCCGGCTGCTGCTCGGCTCCCGACTCGTCGCCGATCACGGCGCGTGGGGGCGATACGCCTGGACCGAACACGTACTCGGCGCACCGGGATATCGCATCGCCGGCGGCACCGACGAGATCCAACACAACATCATCGCCGAGCGAGTGCTCGGACTCCCGAAGGAACCGCGACTGTGACGCTCTACTCGACAACCTCTCTGGAACAGCGGGTCTCGACCCGGCTCCGGGCGGCGCACGACCTGACCGTGACGTCGTTCGCGACGCTGCCCGGCGGGCATTCCGGCCTCACCTACCGGGTGGCGACCGACGGCGGGGACTTCGTCGTCAAAGCGGTCCCGGAGGGGCAGCGGTCGATCGGCCGTCACGACATGATGCGACAGGCCGCGATCCTCTCGGCACTCGCCGACACCGACGTGCCGGTGCCGAGGGTCCTCGCGATCGACCCCGAGGAGCCGGCCTGGTTCGCCATGGAACTGGTGGCCGGCGAGTCACTGGAACCGGTTCTCGACGACCCGCCGGTGCTCCCCGATCTCGCTGCCGCCCGGATGCTGCGGGCAGCGGAGATCCTGCCCCGGCTGCACGCCGTGGACCACCGACGCATCCCCGACTCCGGCGCGGTCCTCTCTCCCACAGACGAACTCGAGCGCTGGGCCCGTACGCTGCGCGCGGTGCCGGCCGAGCTGGTGGACGGCGGCGAGAATCTGCTCGCCCTGCTGACCCGGCGCATCCCGGAGGCGATCGATCCGGTTCTGGTCCACGGCGATTATCGCCTGGGCAACATCATCGCGGCCGGCGCCGAGCCGGCCGCTCTCATCGACTGGGAGATCTGGAGCATCGGAGATCCCCGCGTCGAACTCGGGTGGTTCCTCGTCTTCGCCGACGGGACCAACTTCCCGGGTGTGGGACGCGAGGTCGCCGGCCTCCCCTCCGCCGGCGACCTCGTGACCGCCTATGAGTCCTCGGGACCGGAACTACCCGAACTCACCTGGTTCGACGCCCTGGGCCGCCTCAAGATGGCGGCGATCATGGGCCACAACCTCCGACGGCATCGCGAGGGGCGCCATCACGACCCGGACCAGGAGAAGCTGCCGGACACCATCGCCCGCCTCATCGAGGCCGGCACCGACCTGATGGCCCAGAACCGATGAGGAGACGAGACGTGCTGTCGCGCAGACAGTGACGTCGAGATCCTGACCGCGACGCCCCGCCGTCCCCGACCACCCAGCCTGGAGGCCTCACCGTGGACTTCTCCTACTCCGACCGAACCCGCGAGCTCGCCGCACAGCTCGAGGAGTTCATGACCGATCACGTCTATCCCGCCGAACGGGTCTACGACGAGCAGATCGCCGAGAACGACAACCCGCACGAACAACCACAGATCATGCGCGATCTGCAGAAGCTGGCCCGTGACCGCGGCCTGTGGAATCTGTTCATGACCCACGACGGACTCGGCGCCGGGCTGACGAACCTCGAATACGCGCCGCTCGCGGAGATCGTCGGCCGGTCCATCATCGGCAACGAGGCCATCAACTGCTCCGCCCCCGACACCGGCAACATGGAGATCCTGGCCATGTACGGCACCGAGGCGCAGAAGCGGCAATGGCTGGAGCCGTTGCTGGACTGCTCGATCCGCTCGGCCTTCGCGATGACCGAGCCCGCCGTCGCGTCGTCGGACGCCACCAACATCACCTCCACGATCACCCGCGACGGTGACGAGTACGTGCTCAACGGCCGGAAGTGGTACACCTCAGGTGTTCTCGACCCGGATTGCAAGCTCATCATCTTCATGGGCAAGTCCGATCCCGCCGGTCCGACGTACCGACAGCAGAGCATGATCCTGGTTCCGTTCGACACCCCGGGCATCGAGGTGATCCGCGACCTGCCGATGTTCGGCTTCACCGACCGCCTCGGTCACGGCGAGGTCCAGTTCACCGATGTGCGGGTCCCTGCCGAGAACATGCTCGGCGCGGAGGGCGACGGGTTCGCCATCGCCCAGGGGCGTCTCGGACCGGGCCGTATGCACTACGCCATGCGTGCGGTCGGAATGGCCGAACGGGCACTCGACATGATGTGCAAGCGCTCGCTGGAACGCCATGCCTTCGGTGGGCCGCTCGCCCACCGGGGCGTCGTCCGGGAATGGATCGCGCGCAGCCGGATCGAGATCGATCAGATCCGGTTGCAGGTCTTGTACTCGTCGTGGCTGATGGACACCCAGGGCAACGCCGCCGCCCGGTCCGAGGTCGCCGCGATCAAGGTGTCGGCGATGGAGGTCGCGCACCGGGTCGTCGATCGCGCCGTGCAGACCTTCGGCGCTGCCGGGGTCAGCAACGACACCGTCCTCGCCCGTCTCCACGCGATCACGCGTGCCCTGCAGATCGCCGACGGCCCCAACGAGGTCCATCTGCGCACCATCGCCCGACTGGAGGTCAAGAAGCACTCATGAGTACCGATCTCACCGGCAAGGTCGCGCTCGTCACCGGCGCGAGTCGCGGGCTCGGACTGGCGATCGCCCGCGGCCTCAAAGAGGCCGGGGCGACCGTGATCGTGTCCAGCCGCAAGCCCGACGCCTGCGCCGAGGCCGTCGCCGCTCTCGAGGACGTCCCCGGACAGGCGTACCCTCTCGCGTTGCATGTCGGCCGTTGGGACGAGCTCGAACCGGCGGTCGACGGCATCATCGACCGCCACGGCAGCCTCGACATCCTCGTCAACAACGCCGGCATCGCGCCCCTCGCCGATGATCTGATGTCCGTCTCGGAGTCTCTGTGGGACAAGACCATCGAGGTCAACGTCAAAGGTCCGTTCCGGCTCATGGCCGTGGCGGGCGACCGGATGCGCGCCGCCGGCGGCGGATCGATCGTCAACATCTCGAGCATCGGCGCCGTTCGTCCCAGTCCGGCGGAGGCGATGTACGCCGCGGCGAAGAACGGCCTCAATGCGCTGACGCAGGCGTTCGCCCAGGAGTACGCGCCGACCGTCCGCGTCAACTGCGTGATGCCGGGCAGTTTCGCCACCGACATGGCCGAGAACTGGGACGACGAGTTCATCGGCCTCGTCACCGACCGGCTCCCGGCCGGACGGCTGGGCCGGCCGGCGGAGATCGCCGGACTCGTCACCCATCTCGCGGGTGACGACGCCGGTTACACCACCGGCGCGCTCATCCCGGTCGACGGCGGCCGCACCGCGGTCTACTGAGGAGGCGACAGTGACAACCACCACCACCGAACACCCGCTGTCGGAGCTTTTCGGACTCACGGGCCGCACCGCGATCGTGACCGGCGCGTCGTCGGGCCTCGGCCTGGGCTTCGCCACGACGCTGGCCTCGGCCGGCGCAACCGTTGTCGCGGCCGCGCGCCGCCTCGACCGGCTCGAGCAACTCGCGGAGAAGTACCCGGCGATCGTTCCCGTCCGGTGCGACGTCACCGACGACGCGAGCCGCCGCCACCTCGTCGACGAGGCGTTCCGCGTCACCGGCCGGGTCGACGTCCTGGTCAACAACGCCGGGATGGCCGGGCCGCCCGACGCCGAACAGGAGACACACGAGGGTTTCTCGGCGATCCTCGACCTGAACCTGCTGGCCGGTTTCCACCTGTCGACCTACCTCGCCGGCCGGGTCGCCGACGGCGCCGGCGCGTCGATCATCAACATCGCCTCGGTCATCGGATTGGTGTCGACCGCCCCGATCGGTGGTGCCTCGTACGCCGCATCCAAGGCCGGAACGCTGGGAATGACACGCGAACTGGCGGGCCAATGGGGCCGGCGCGGCATCCGCGTCAACGCCGTCGTACCCGGCTGGTTCGACACCGAGATGACCGATGGTCTGTTCACCAACGACAAGTCGGCCGGATGGGTGCGGCGCAACACGATGCTGGGGCGCGGCGGACGCGACGGTGAGGTCGACGGCGCAGTCCTGTTCCTGGCATCCGATGCCGCGTCCTATGTCACCGGGCAGACCCTGGTCGTCGACGGCGGATGGACCGCGCGGTGAACGCTGCCCGCATCGGTCCGGATCCGGTCATCCGCCGAGGAGTTACGTTGGAGATGTTCGGAGATGAGGTGGGATGAAGACACTGGCAACAGAACTGATCGGCCGGGCCGCCACGGCGCCGGACCAGGTCGCGGTCATCGACCGGTTCGGGGAGCACCGGCTCGGCGACGTCGTCGACTGCGCCCGGTCGATCGCCGATGCACTCGCGGCACATGATGCGGCCGCCCCCACCGTGATCGTCCAGGCGGACAACACGTGGCACACCCTGGCCGGTGCGATCGGTGTCGGCCTGCGCGGCGGACTCGTCGCCGTGCTGAGTCCGCACGCGACGGCATCGGAGTTCGATCTCGCGGTCGAGGACATCGCGCCCGACGCCGTCCTCGCCGACGACGACGTACTCGCGCACTGGGGCGCCGACGACGGACGTTTCAGCCGGCGGCTGTCCAGCGGGGCGTCGCGCACGGTACTCGCGCGGCCGGAGTTCGGGCCCATCGACCGCTGGTCGGGCGGGACCGCCATCGCGATGACCTCAGGTTCCACCGGACGACCGAAATGCGTTGTGCAGTCCGAGGACGCGATCCGGTACGCGGCACAGAGCACCATCGACGCCGTCGGCCTGCGAGCCGGTGACGCGATCGGGGCGTTCGTACCGTTGTCCTCGGTCGCCGCGTTCTGCTTCGGCATGTACCTCCCGGCGTTCCTCGGCGGCACGATGGTCTGTATCGACCGGTGGACTCCGTCCGGCGCGCTGGCCGCGATGCGTGACCACGACGTCGCCTGGACGATGCTCGTGCCGACCATGGCGCTGCAGTTGTCCATCGCCGACGGTTCCGATGTGCCACTGACCGCGTTGCGGGCCATGACCGTCGGCGGTGGACCCATGAACGTCCGCGCACTCTCCGAAGCCGAGCAGACGCTGGGCACCACGTTCCTCCGCGTGTTCGGGATGTCGGAGTGCCTCGGCCACACGACCCCTCTGCCCACCGATCCGCCCGAACGCCGGCTCGGCAAGGACGGCAAGCCTTTTCCCGGCACCGTGGTCCGCGCTGTCGACGCCTCGGGCGCCACCTTGCCCGCCGGGCAGATCGGTGATGCGCAGGTTCGGGGGCCGTCGTTGTTCGTCGGTTACGCCCGCGAGGGCAAGCCGCACCCGCCCGAGCTGACCCAGGACGGATTCCTGCCGACGGGGGATCTCGTCGAGGTCTCCGACGACGGTTTCATCCAGGTCATGGGACGGCAGAAACAGATCATCATCCGCGGCGGACGCAACATCGACATCAACGAGGTCGAGAGCGCCATTGCGAGCATCCCGGGTGTGGTGCAGGTCTGCGTCGTCCCCGTGCCCGACGACATGCTCGGCGAACGCGCCGCGGCGCTCGTCGTCGCCGGCGGGGCCGAGATGACGCTGGCATCGGTCACCGACCAGCTCGACCGGTCCGGTTTCCCGAAGTTCAAGTGGCCCGAGTACGTGTTCGCCGTCGAGGACCTCCCGCAGAATCGCGTCGGGAAGCTCTCGCGGCCCGACGCCATCGCGCTGGCCACCCGGCTCGCCGGCCAATCCGTGTGAAACCCGAAGAGGAGCACCCATGTTCAACCTGATGGTCCTGGCCTCGCGTCCCAGCGACTGGACCCACGACCAGTTCATCGAGTGGTGGCGCGGCGAGCATGCCGACGTCACCTATCCGCTGCCGGGTCTGCTCCGGTGGCAGCACACCGAGATCGTCGAGGGCATCGACGAGAAATCCTCGGGCTGGGACGGTCTGTCGGTGCTCAGCTTCTCGTCGCGAGAAGCACTCGACGCCGCGCTCGCGAGTCCGGAATGGAAGGCAGCGGTCGCCCACGTCGGCACCATGCGCGGGCGCCGGATGATCTGGTACGGCGACGAGATGACCATGGTGCCGCTGACCGAACCGACGCCGTGACCGTCGGGAGTTCCCCGACGACGTGGCTCGAGCCGGGCTGTCACCCCGTCGTCGACGGTGTCCACCGAATTCCGCTGACCCTTCCGCAGGACGGCCTGCGGGCAGTCAATGTCTATGTGCTCGAGACCGATTCGGGAATCGCGCTCATCGACGGCGGATGGCACCGGCCGGACACCCACCGAGAACTCACCGAGGCCCTGGCGACCATCGGGCACACCCCGGCCGACATCCACGACGTCTTCGTGACCCACATCCACCGTGACCACTACACGTTCGCGGTCGAGCTTCGGCGGCGATACGGATGTCGAGTCCACCTGGGTGCGGCCGAAGCCCCCGGCCTGGCCGAGATCGCCCGCGTCGACAGCAACGTCCCGGAATCGTCACTGCGAGAGGTGCGGCGTGCCGGGGCGCGCGAGTTGGCCGACACGGTTTACGCGCTGACGATCGCCGAGCCCTTCTCGATCGACGACTGGGAGCACCCCGACGGTTGGCTCGAGCCCGGTCTCCTCCCCCTTCCCGGACGACGTATCGAAGCGGTCCACACCCCGGGTCACACCAAGGGCCACATCGTCTTCCACGATCACGATCACCGGTTGTCCTTCACCGGTGATCACATCCTGCCGACGATCACGCCGTCGATCGGGTTCGAGCTCGGCGAGTGGGAGATGCCCCTCGCGAAGTTCCTCCGGTCCCTCGAACTGCTCGTCGACGATCGTGGCCACACCATCGCGCCCGCCCATGGCGCCGTCGGCGGCCAGATCGGCGCACGCGCAGAAGCCCTCCTCGCTCATCATGAGCACCGGTTCTCCCAGATCGTCGATCTGCTCACCGGCCGAGAACGACCACTGTCGGGACATGCGGTGGCACAGGGGTTGCCGTGGACCCGCCACAATCGCTCCCTCCACGCCCTCGACACGTTCAATCAGCTGATCGCCGTGTGCGAGACGATGGCGCACCTCGATGTGCTGGTGGGTCGCGCCGATGTACGCGTCGATGCGCGCGACGGGGTGGAGTACTTCAGCGTCGCCGGCTCACACCGCAGCGGGAGCCCGACCCCACACTGACCGGACTCGACGTCCGGACGCCACAGCTCACCGTAGGAGAACGCAGGAGATCATGGCCAACCGACAGTTGTGTCTGGCACGCCGGCCGGAGGGCGCGCTGCGCGCCGACGACTTCGAGATCATCGAGACACCGGTGCGCACGCTCGCCGATGGCGAGGTCCTGGTCCGCAACACCTGGCTGTCCATCGACCCGTCGCTACGCATCCGGCTGGAAGCCCGGACTCCGGACGGGTATCTCCCGCCGTTGGCCATCGGCGAGCCGCTGGCGGGTCTCGCCCTCGGCGAGGTCGTCGAGTCCCGGTCCCCCGATTTCACAGTGGGCGAGCTGGTCTCGCACACACAGGGGTATCGCGACCTCGCGATCCTCGGCGGCGACGCCGCCACCCTCGGCGGCTACGGCGCCCCCACCCGGATCGAGCCGAACGGCTTCCCCGACCGCTGGTTCCTGGGCCCCCTCGGCAGTTCCGGCCTCACCGCATACGTCGGGGTGACCGTGATCCTCGACGTGGACGCCGAGGACACGGTCTGGGTGTCCGCGGCCGCGGGGGCGGTGGGCAGCCTGGTCGCGCAGCTGGCCCGTCAGCGCGGTGCCACCGTCATCGGCTCGGCGGGCAGCCCGCCGAAGGTGGAGCATCTGCTCTCCCACCTCGGTCTCGACGCGGCGTTCGACCATCGCGCGCAGCCCCTGGCCGAGTCACTCGCCGAGTCTGCGCCGGCGGGCATCACCGCCTACTTCGACAGCGTCGGTGGCGGCCATCTGACCGCCGCACTCGACGCGATGCGGACCGGCGGCCGGATCGCCGTGTGCGGCGCCATCTCCGGTTACGACGCCGGGGCCCCGGTTCCCGGCCCCCACAACCTGTTCCAACTGGTGGCCAAGAGCATTCGCATGGAGGGATACCGGGCCGGTTCGTTCAACCACCTCACCCCGGCGATGCAGGAGGAACTCGGCGATCATCTGTCCGCCGGAAGGATACGGTTCGACGAGAGGGTCTTCGACGGCCTCACCGCCGCGCCGGAAGCCATGATCGCGATGCTGCACGGCGATCACCTCGGCAAGACCCTCGTGACGCTCGACGAGAGGAACTGATCATGCGCGCCGTTCAGCTCGTGGAGTGGGGAAAGCCGCCGGAAATCCGGCACATCGACGACCCCGAACCCACCGGCGCCGAATTGGTCCTGCGCGTCGACGCGGCGGGACTGTGCCTGTCGGACATCCACGTGATGGACACCGCCGCCGGCATTTTCGACTACCCGCTCCCACTGACCCTCGGCCACGAGGCCGCCGGCACGGTCGTCGGGGTCGGGCCGTCGGCGGACGCGTCCTGGCTCGGCAGGCGCGTGGTGGTGCACGGCATCTGGGCGTGCCGGCAATGCCGCAATTGTGTTCGCGGACGCGAGAACTACTGTCTGCGTCTGGCGCGGATCCCGGGCGAACCCCTGCCGCGTATCGGGAACGGCCTGGGTCACCATGGTGGACTCGCCGAGAAGCTGCTCGTGCCGTCGGATGAGGTCCTCGTCCCGACCGGCGACCTCGACCCGGGGCTCGCCGCTCCCCTCGCCGACGCCGGGTTGACGGCCTTCCACGCCATCCGGATGAACCTGGACGTTGTGGACGAGTCGACCGTCGCGGTCGTGATCGGCGTCGGCGGACTCGGCCACATGGCCGTGCAGATCCTTGCGGCACTGGGCGTCTCCACGGTGATAGCCGTCGATCAGCGTCCGGACGCACGCGACCTCGCGTCGGCGCTGGGTTGCATCTCCGCACACCCGTCGGTCGACGAGGCCCATTCGGTTGCACGCGGTCTCGGCGGCGCCGACATCGTCATCGACTTCGCCGGTGCACCGTCGACGGTGGAGACCTCGCTGGGACTTCTCGGTCCCGGCGGGCGCCTGGTGGTGGTCGGGACCGCAGGTGGCCGTGTGCTCGTCGGCAAAGACCTCGGGCTCGCCCAGGGATGGCAGGTGGGTGCACCGTTCTGGGGCACGAGGTCGGACCTGACGGCGGTCGTCGAGCTCGCCGCCGCCGGCCGGATGTCCGCGGAGACGGTCGAATTCACGCTCGAGGATGTGCCGAGGGCCTACGAACTGCTACGGCGCGGCGAGGTCGCCGGCCGGGCCGTGGTCCGTCCGAACGGATGACCACTCGGGGAGTATGCGGCTCGCGACTCCCCGCCCGTGACGGCTAGGCCGAAGCAGCGGTGTCGGCCGCGGCGAGACCGTAGACCAGCGCCGTCGCCAATCCGCCACCGTAGGCGCGGTACCAGAGACCCCCGGTGTCCGACCCGGCGGCCAGCAGTCCGGGAATCGGGTCGCCGGATTCGGATGTCACGCGGGCCTTCTCGTCGGTCCGGAGGCCGACGAACGGGAAGGTGACCGCGGGAACGGTCTCGATGACGTAGTAGGGCGGCTCGTCCAGCGGCATCGGGTCCAGGGCACGCGGGACCGGCGGAGAGCCGTCGCGCACCCTCGCGTTGTACGACTCGATCTCGGCGGCGATGACCGCGCCGTCATAGCCCCATTCCTCCGGGAGGTACTGCAGTTCGTCGAGGGATTCCGCGACCCCGACGCGGCCACCTCGTTTGCTCGCCAGCGCGAACTTGTCGGGAGCGATCGCACCTTCGACATACGCCGTCGTCATCCAGTCGCGGTGGACTCGCGCGTCGCCGATCAGCAGACCGCGCGCCTCCGGTTGCGCGAGCAACTCCATCGTCGTCAGGTGGTCGGCGAGCGACTCGTCGGTGAAGCGCTTGTTCTCGAGATTGAACAGCAGTGCGTGTTCGCTGTAGTAGAGGGCGAGTTGGACGTAATCCCCATCGGTGAAGGAGATCTCGCTGGGGATGAGGTGGCCGTAGAAGCCCGCCCCGGCAGGGCCGAGAGCGGCACCGGCCGCGGTCGCGAGACGATGCCCGCCACCCCGGCTGTGCGGGTTCGATCGGAGGGCGATCCCCCGTGCCGACGGATGGAGATGGCGCGCGCGGAGTTCGGGGTCGGCCTGGAACCCACCGGTGGCGATGAGCGTGTGCCTCGCCCGGATCTCGCGGGTCGACTCACCCGCGGGCCGGACGACGGCACCGACGACCGCGCCCGCCGACATCGACAACTCCTCGGTGTCCGTGCCCAGCAGGATCTCGCCACCGTGATCCGCCACCGTCTTCCGGCACAGGTCGACATACTGGTTGGTGTCGAACCGATGGCCGCGGCCGTAACTCAGAATCCGCTGCGCGGGACCGACATCGGCACCGAACTCACGTAGCCAGTGGACGGCGGGACCGAAGCCGTCGACCAATCGCCGGCGCAACACCGGGTCACCATCCGGGTTCTGCTCGGCCATCACCTCGTGGTCGGGCATCGTCCACACGTAACCCGCGTACCGGGCGGACCCGCCCACATCGTCGGCGACGTCGACCAGGCACACCGACAGGCCCTGGGTCGCAGCCCTGGCCGCCGCGGTGCAACCGGCCATGCCCGCGCCGATCACGAGAAGGTCGACGCCGTTGTCTGTCATGTCTTCTCCTCGCTCGGAAACCGTTCGCGGCTTCTGCCCATGTCCGCCCCTTGACTCGGCGCGTACCCAGAACCTTAACTGAGTTCACTTCACTATGTTGTCGAAAGGGGTGGATCGTGTCCGACGGCAAGGTCGCGCCGGGACTCCCCCTCGACGGGGTCCGTCACTCTCACCGTCCGACATTCCTCGTTCTCGCGGTGGCCGTTTCGTCGATGGCGATGCTGCAGTCGGTGGTGATTCCGGTGCTACCCGCACTTCAGCAGGAGTTGGGCACCGACTCGGTCGGCATCACGTGGGTCCTCACCTCGTTCCTGCTGTCGGCATCGGTGTGCACCCCGATCATCGGACGGTGCGGGGACCTGTTCGGCCGCAAGAGAGTGTTCGTCTGGTGCCTCGTGGTCCTCGCGCTCAGCACTGTGATGGCGGCATTCGCCACCACACTCGCGGTCATGATCGTCTCGCGCGTGCTCCAGGGAGTCGCCGGTGGTCTGTTGCCCGCCGCGTTCGGCATCGTGCGCGACGTCTTCCCTCCGGCGCGGGTGGCAGGTGCGATCGGGTCGATAGCCGCACTGATCGCGGTCGGTTTCGGGATGGGGATCGTCGTCGCGGGGCCCATCGAGTCGACGTTCGGCGTCAGGTGGCTGTTCGGCCTGCCGTTTGTGGTGATCACGCTGGCGGCGGTCTGTGCGGCGATGGTGGTCGCACCGGACGCCACACGCTCGTCGGGCGCGCGGGTGAACTGGCCCGCCGCGGTCGTTCTCGCAGGCTGGCTCCTCACGCTGCTGATCGCCATCAGCCGGGCGCCCACGAGCGGGTGGGCGTCGTGGCCGTTCGCCGGGCTGATCGCCGTGGCGATTCTGCTCTTCGGACTGTGGCTCGCCGTCGAACTCCGAAGCACGCTGCCCCTCATCGATGTCCGGATCATGCGGGAGCCGACCGTGTGGGCGGGCAACCTGTCGTCCTTCCTCCTCGGGGTCGGGATGTTCGCCGCGTTCACCGCGTTACCGCAGTTCCTCCAGTCCCCGGAGACGGACGGGTTCGGTGTCGGCGCGTCGAGCACGGTCGCCGGCCTGATGATCATGCCCATCTCGGCCGGGATGTTCGTGCTGGGACTGTTCGCCGGTCGCCTGACCCGACGATTCGGCGCCCGGCTCCTCCTGATCGTCGGCTCCCTCGTCGCATCTGTCGGCTACCTGGCCCTCGCGGCCGCACACACCACGGCCGGCCTGATCTATGTCTGGTGCACGATCGTCGGTGTCGGCCTGGGACTGGCCTTCTCCGCGGTCTCCAACCTGGTGATCGCCGCTGTCCCGCCGGACCAGACGGGTGCCGTCAGTGGGATGAACGTCAACATCCGAACAGTCGGCGGCGCGGTGGGTGCCGCGCTCATGGCCAGCCTGGTCACCGTCGGCGGTGACGCCCCCGGCGCACCGTCGGACGTCGGATACACGCTCGGGTTCGTCATGATCGGCGTCGCAGTCGCCCTGTCCGCAGCGGCTGCGGCGGTCGCCCCTTCTCGGTGAGGAGCGGGTCGGGCGGCCCGTCTGCCGCTATGCTGAGCCGACGCCGGAGATGGGACTCGGATCGGATGAACGACGCCTCGGAAGCGCGGGACCGCCCCCGCTACACTCGCGACGAACTGGTCGCCGAACTCGGACTGTCCGCTGATTTCGCCGAGAAGGCCTGGAATGCATTCGGTTTCGTGCGTCAGCCGTCCTCGGACAAGGTTTTCACCGATCGGGATCTCGCCGCCCTGCGCATGTTCGCATCCTCCTCGTCGGCGATGCCGGAGACCAGCCAGATCGCGATGGCCCGGGCCATCGGACAGACGATGTCCCGGCTCGCGGAGTGGGAAGCCGACCTGCTGCGTGACATCGTCGACGACCCCGCGGTGCCGTGGGACTTCGACCAGATGAGTGTTGCGCTCGGCCAGATCCAGCAACTCATCTGGCGTCGGCACATGGCGCAGGCGATCGAGCGTCACACCGATCACTCCGACGACGAGGAGATCGACCTGATCGTCGGCTTCGCCGACATCGTCGGCTACACAAGCCTTTCCCGGCGCATCGATCTGAATGACCTGGAGTCCTTGCTCGGTTCATTCGAGGACGACACCTTCGACGTGGTCGTTGATCATGGTGGGCGGGTCATCAAGACCCTCGGCGACGCGGTGATGTTCACCTTCGACGACGCCCCCGCCGCCGCGAGTGCCGCGCTCGAGATCCATCAGCTCTCCACGGACGACAGTCTTCCGCCGTTGCGGGTCGGCATGGCGCGCGGTTCCGTCCTCGCCCGACTCGGAGACGTCTTCGGCGAGCCGGTGAACATCGCCTCGCGCCTCGCCGGATCCGCCCGTCCCGGAACCACACTCATCGACGACGCGATCGCCGACCAGCTCGGCGGTGACGACCGCTTCTACCTCAAATCGATACCGACACTACGCGTCCGGGGATACAAGCACCTCAAGGCCCGCGTGCTGGAAGCCCACCGCGACGGGCCGCTCGGGGACTGAGGCATAGTCACCGTCCTACGTACACCGCTCGAGCGCAGCGTGACTCGACGCGCCCGGCATCGCTCAACCGCCGCCGTTCTCGGTGGTGGATCGGGGTCCGCGTCGGCCTGCACGTCGCAGCAGGTAGCGTCGTTCCGTCTCGTTGTCGGTGAGTTCCGCCGCTGCGCGGAAGTACTCATCGGCCCTCGCGTGGTCGCCGAGCCGGTCCAGCAGGTGCGCACGGACAGCGTGGGCGCGTTGCGCGACCAGAGGATTGTTGGTCAACCCGTGATCACGGTCGAGCTGCTCGAGCACGGCGAGGCCGCGGCGGGGCCCGAAGGCCTGCGCGACGGCGACCGCGCGGCTCAGGCGGACCGGTGCGGTGGGTTGTAGACGCTCAAGCCACAGGTAGAGGGCGGCGATCTGCGGCCAGTCGGTGTCCTCCGCCCTCGCGGCCTGCACGTGGGTGGCGGCGATGGCGGCCTGGAGTTGGTACGGTCCGACGTGCTCCCGAGCCCACGCCGATTCGATCAGCGACAGTCCCTCGGCAATGAGCCGGTCATCCCACCTGGTGCGATCCTGTTCGTCCATAGGAACGAGATCGTGCTCACGGTCGGTGCGGGCGGGGTGCCGTGCATCGATCAGCAGCATGAGCGCCAGCAGGCCCGAGACCTCGACCTCATCGGGGAGCAGCTTGTGGAGCATCCGTGTCAGCCGCATCGCCTCGGCGGTGAGGTCGGTGCGGGTGAGCCGGGCGCCGGCGGTCGCGGTGTAGCCCTCGTTGAAGATCAGATAGAGGACCTGCATCGCCGCCGCGGTTCGACCCGCGCGGTCTTCGTCGTCGCGGATCTCGAAGCGTGCGCCGACTTTCTTGAGGGTCTGCTTGGCGCGGCTGATCCGGGTCCCCATCGTGGTCTCGGTGGTGCCGTAGGCGCGGGCGATTTCGCCGGTGGACAGGCCTCCAACAGCACGCAACGTGAGTGCAACCCGAGAGACCTCGCTCAGGGCGGGGTGGCAGCACAGCAGCAGCAGGTGCAGGCTGTCGTCGTGATCGAGGACTGCGGGCCCGGGCTGGGCTGGGTCGATCAGCACCGGATCGGCGTAGGCGGCATCCACCTCACGTCGACGTGAGGCCTGTTCCGAGCGCAGAAGGTCAATCATCTTGCGGTACCCGACGCGGATCAGCCAGCTGCGCGGATCGTCGGGCACCCCCGTAGTGGGCCACTCGCGGGTGGCGGCGATGAGCGCTTCCTGAACGGCGTCTTCGGCGAGTTCGAATCGGCCAAATCGTCGCACCAGCGCACCGAGGGCGTGCGGTGTCTCGCTCCGTAGGACCTGCTCGAAACGCCGGGTTTCGGCCCTCACGGTGGCGGCGGCGGGAGGGTGCATCAGGCGAAGTCGTCGCCCATGATCGGTCGGATCTCCATCGGCTCGCCGAGAGCGTCGACCATGCGGGCGACGATGTCTCGGGCGCGTTCGAGGCCGGAGACATCGATGATGGCGAAGCTCGCTAGCACCTCCTTCAACTCGGCGAAGGGTCCGTCCGTGGCGACGATGCCCGCATCGGACTTCTGCACGACTGTTGAGACGGCCGGATGCCCCAATCCCTCGCTCAACACGAACTCACCAGTCGCGCGAAGCTCGGCTTCGAACCTCTGATAGGCGGCGAAAGCGTCAAGCGCTTCCTGACTGGGCGTATCGGCGGTAGTAGCGTCCCAGGACTCGGCGGGAGTGTAACTGAGCAATAGAAACTTCATCGTGCACTAATCCTCTCGGATTTCGAGTTCGGCTTTCAAGGTAGACGTAGTCGCGAGGCCGCGGCCGAGGCGCAGCGCGGTCACGGTGACCCACGAGAACGCTATAAGTCCGGTGACGGCGATCTGGATGCTCCCGTCGGTAGGCGACACCGGCAGCAGCAGTATCAGCGCGACGGCCCCGTTGCCGATGGAGGCCCACACCCGCTTGCGGCGGACCGCGCGGATGAGCAGGGTGATGCACGCGCCCGCGAGGGCGAGGAACGAGACCGCGGCCGCGGATGAGTGCACGATCGAGTGCCAGGACATCGCCACGGCGCCTGCTGGCGCGCCGGCCGGAAAGCCGTTCTGCGGGTCCATCGGGAAGAGTCCGGCAATCGCGAATGCGGCACCAAATGTGCCGATGAAGACCGGGGCGAGCCGCCACCGAGCACCCTCCGTGATGATGCGATGGTGCGCCACAGCAAGGGCGGCGGCGCCACATCCGGCCACGACGAACGTGACCTGCTGGACCCAACCGGCCTCGCCGGTGGCGAGCTGACTGAGGGGATGGGCACGTATGTCGAACCCCTCCCGGGCGAGCGCCTGAACGAGGGATGAGACGTAGAAAAACGGGCCCGCGAGTGCCGCGACGATCAGCAACCGGCGGGTCCGTGAGCGAAACGTGGCAGCGTTGAGTGTCGGCGCTGCCTGCATCGTGTGGTGGGTGAACATGATTTCCTCCTGGTTCTGGACGCGTCGTCGCCCCGGTGCGGGCGACGCACACAGACACCACGGAACCGAACCTGCGTTTTCGACATTCGAGCAGACGATTACAAAACGAACTTCTTCGCTGATCTACCGAATCCCGTGTCGAGAACCCCACCGTCGCTCCGAGGTATCGGTGGGAGCGACCAACACGGTGGTCGCACTGATCAGATCAGGAGCACATCATGACCGACCACACGAACACCCAGCCGGTTGACGCGGGCGACTCCGGACAGGGCGGACTGTTTCAGCCCAGTGACCACTTGCGTGCGCTCGACCGACTGGTCGGGACCTGGGTGGTGACCGGCGGCGCCGAAGGCACAGTGCGGTATGAGTGGATGCCCGGCGGGCACTTCCTCATCCAGCACGTCAATCTGGAACAGTACGGGGAGACCGTCACCGGGTTCGAGGTCATCGGACATCTGCACCCGTTCGGCGAGCCCGTCGGCGAGGAGATCTCCTCACGCTTCTACGACTCGCTGGGCAACACCTTCGACTACGTCTACGAACTCGACGGAGACATCCTCACGATCTGGGCCGGAGCTCAGGGCAGCCCTGCGTACTTTCGCGGCACCTTCATCGATGGCGACCGTGAGATGACCGGCGATTGGGTGTACCCGGGCGGCGGTGGCTATACGAGCACGATGACCAGGCAGTAGCCGGCCGCCGCGACGGAGCCGTATTGTTTGAGTTCCTGACCGCGACGATCAGCGTCACGGTCTGAAGGCCGGCGTCACGTGGGGTCGACCACGCTACACCAGAGGTGGTGTTGCCGCGTTTATCGGAACTTCGATCACCGTGGGGCCGGGTCGATCCCACGCTTCCGCGAGTGCGCAGCGCACCTGCGCAGCTGTTGAGGCCACGAGGCCCGTAGCGCCATACCCTTGCGCCAGTAGGTGTGGTTTCAAGCCGGGCAGGTCGAGACCCGGAACGCCAGGATTCTTCTGAAAAGTGGCGAACGCTTCGAGGATTCCATACTCGTGATTGTTGGGCACGATCACGACGAGCGGTAGCTATTGGCGGACGGCGGTGTAGAGAGCTTGGGAAGAGAACTGCAGTGCACCGTCCCCGATGACGGCGACGACCGGACGGTTTCGGCCCATGTCACGTTCGGGCAAACGCCACACCCACCGCAGCGGGTAGATCCCAGCCGAGGGCACCGCTGGCCATCGCGTAACAGCTGTCCGGCAGAGTGAGTTCCCATTCGGAGTGGAGGTCAGCGATATTCGACGGCGGCTCCTGGACGACGATTGTGTCGTCTGGCGAGGCGGAGCGCAGCACACGGAAGAGCTGTCGCGGAGTGGGTGTCTCATCGTCCGTCGGATCAGCCGGTTGTGCCTCGGCTGACGGGTGCGGCGCTAGCCGATGCTTTTGAAGGTCGAATCGTGAGTTCCGAGCGAGTGGCAACTGCCGTGCGAAGACGGGCTGTCAGTGTGAGCATCGGCGGTCAGCACCGCCTGGACGCCGATGTCGTTGCCAGACCAATCACTTTGAGCCCTCGAGGTCGTCGCGGCGATCCGCTTGCCGTGATGCGCGGAATTCGATGGGGCTCAGTCCGGTCTCGGCTCGCAATCTGGCACGCAGGGTGTTTGCGGAGATGAACCCGGATTGGCGCGCGATGTCGTCGAGGGACAATTCTGTTGTGCAGGCGAGCAATTCCATTGCCTGAGCCAGACGCCGACGTTTGAGGAGCTGGGCCGGCGAGTTCTGGGCTTGGGCGAAGTGTCGGTAGAGATGGCGTCGGCTGATGTGCAACATCGACGCGATGGCGTCGGCGGAGAACATCGGATCACGATAGTGCTGTTCGATGAGCTCGATTGCGGCTTCGCGAACGCCGGGGCTTTCCCGATGCGGCCGGCGTTCGTCATAGCTGTGCAGGCCGATTGCTTCCCGGATCGTCCTGATCGCTGACAGTTCCATGTCAGGGGTCACGTCACGGCCCAGCACCGCCGCATCACAGGCGAAGCGACGCACGAATTGTGCAGTCGACCGGGATACGAGCGAGTCGGCAGCTATCGGCAGTTCAGGAGTGCGCCCGATGTCGGTTCCCAGCCCGAGCAGTCGCTTGGGGATGAGCAACATTGCCGAGTCGGCCACCGAGTCGACGACATTGACGAACGGGCTGTCGAGCGCGAGGACTACGAGTTGTCCCTCGGTATAGGTCATCTTTCGGCCATACTGCGCAATTCGTAGACTGCCCTCGAGTACGTGCGACGCCACGATCACCAGTTCCATTGGATGGGAACGTATCTTGGCAGCAGTGAGTTCGGTGCGCCGCGGGGTATGCAACTCGCAGTGCGCCATCATCATCGACAGTTCTCGGTGATAGGTCAGGGATTCGTAGGCTTCGGGGCGCTCTGCGGTGACCGAGCTGAAAGCCGCCGAGTAGGCGGCCAGACCGGCTCGACCGACAAACCGTGTGGGTGGTGTTAGATCACTGGGATTGTTCACCCCCCATCGGGCGAACCAGTCGTTGATCACGCGCTGGTCGAGGCCTTCGGAGCCCGCGCCGCGCTTTGGTGTGCGGATCACTCGCGGCCGCCGGTCGGCGCTGCGTGGTTGATCTTGCGAAATTGATTCGGTGTCATGCCGAACTGTGCGCGGAAGTGGTTGCGAAGCACTGCACCTGAGGTGAATCCCGATGCTTCGGCAACCCGGTCAATGCTGATGGTGGAGGAAGATTCGAGTAACGTCTTGGCCCTGTCGAGTCGTCGTCGAGCGATCATGGCGGCTGGAGATTCGGCGACGTCGGCGAACATCCGGTACAACTGTCGGCGACTGAGGTGGAGTTCGCGGGCGACGGTGTCGGTGGTGAATGCAGGATCCCGATAGTTCTGTTCGATCAACGCCCGAGTGGCGTCTTGGATGGCGTGTGCACTGTTTGTTGATGACCGACTCGTGTTGTCCGAGAGGGTAAGCGCGCATTTGATGACGTCGATGACGGCGAGTTCTGCTTCGGGCTCCGTGTCGGCGCCGCGGACAGCGACTTCCTGGGCGAAGTTGCGCAGGAATGCAGCGGCGGACCGCGCCAGAGGGCTCTCCGCGACGAATGGCTCGATCCCTTGGACGCCGTCGGTGAGCAGGGCGGTCGGGATTCGCACGCCCACTGGGTCGCTCATAGCCAAAGTCGTGTGGGTGAATTCGGTGGAGGTGTCGAGGACACCGAGGAAGTCGTTTCCTCGGTAAGTTGTCGACTTGTCACCGTTGATGATCGTGCCGGACGCCGGCAACGATTGCGTCCACACGAAGGTGTGATGAGTTCCCCTCACTGCATTTTCTGTGTCGTTGCGGACAGCCACATATGGACGCCGCAGGGCCGCAAACGCCAAGATCAACGAGAGTGACCGTGAGAACATGATTTCGGCGAAATCCTCGACACCGTGCAGACCGGACAGCTCCAGGGCCGGCCGATAATGGGCAGCGCCTGCCTGCCCTGCTCGATAGACATGGTAGGTGGGTCGCTGGCCGACTGGGGCGAAAGCACCGATACGTGCGTACCATCGCTCGACGTCGATGTCTGAGAACAACGATGAGATGGCGTCAGGTGGCGGAGAGGGGGTCATGGTGTACGTCGAGTCCAGACCGGCGCGACGATCAACGAGGCTGTCATGAAACACAGGGCGCCGATGAACGTGCCGGTGTTGGCGAGAGTGTTGTCGACACTGTTGCCGTCGGCCAGGACGTACGCGCCGACTGCGGATACGGCGAACGCCACGCAGCCGATCCAGTTGATCTGCGTTGACCACCAGTCGACGCTGCCCGGATTCCACCAGCGGTCGGTGCGGGTGTACGCGATGACCGCGGCAAGGCCGCTGATGAGGAAAGCCACCGAGCCGGCTGCGTCGGGAAACCACACGAAGTGGTCTTCAGCGCCCGCGTTGTGGGCCAGCAGCGCTGAGGACGTGCTCACATTGAACATCACGGTGCCCGCTGACTGTGTCGAAGCTGCTAGCCACTCGGCGCGCACCATCGTGCCCGAGCCGTAGCCGACCGAGACGGTGGCGGCACCGCAGCGTAGCAGTTGGATCAGTCCCGCGGCGGTGAAGAACCAGGCGCCCATGAAGTAGCAGAGGTTCGCGGTCGACGCGCCTGCCCAGGTACCGAAACCGGGTGCAGATCCCAGCGCGAACAGGGCCGAGCCGATGACGAAGCCCCAGCACTGTTTGTTCAGTGTCGGTGTCAAAAGCGTAGTGCGCCACTGTTGTGGCTCGGCTGCGATGCTCATGTGTTGTGCGTCCTCACCTTGGGGGCAAGCCTCGTGCACGTTGTCGTGCCGGGACAGTTTCGCTGTCCCGGCACGACGCAGTGTCAGTGATGGAAATGCGATCCCGCGACAGCTATGCGTGGCATCGGGGCGTCGAGACTGTCAAGGAACTCGACTTCAGCCTCGATGTCCCGGAGCAATGCTGTCGCCAGATCGTGGCTCAACCCTGCCCGGACGACGATGCGTTGCAGGGTCATTGATGCGAGGTTGTCGGCCATCGGGTATGCGGGCACGAGCCACCCCTTCATCCGGAGGCGGTCGGAGAGATCGAACAGTGTCCAACGGTCGGTGTGACCGTCCTTGAGGCGCCACGCGAAGACCGGGATGGTGTCGCCCCTGCTGACCAGCTCGAACGGGCCGACCTCGGCGATCTTTCCGGACAGATACTGCGCGACATCCAGTGAACTCTGTTGGATCTGACGGTAGCCTTCCCGGCCGAGACGCAGGAAGTTGTAGTACTGCAACAGAACCTGCGCGCCCGGACGCGAGAAGTTGAGCGCGAGTGTGGGCATGTCACCCCCGAGGTAGCTGCAGTGGAACACCATGCTCTCCGGCAGGGACTCGGTGTCGCGCCAGATGATCCAGCCCAGCCCGGGGTAGACCAGGCCATACTTGTGTCCGGAGGTGTTGATCGACACCACGCGCGGTACCCGGAAGTCCCACTCCAGGTCCGGTTGACAGAATGGGGCGATCATCGCCCCCGATGCGCCATCGACGTGGATCTTCACGTCCAGTCCGGTCGACGCCTGGATCTCGTCGAGCTTTTCCGAGATCTGTTTCACGGGCTCGTACAATCCGTTGTAGGTGACACCCATGATGGCCACGACCCCGATGGTGTTCTCATCGACGTACTTCTCCAGGTCGTGACCGTCGAAGACGATGTGGTCCTCGGTGACCGGAACCCACCTGGGCTCGACCTCGAAGTAGTTGAGGAACTTCTCCCAGCACACCTGGACTGCGGTGGACAGAACGAGGTTCGGAGCCTCTATTGATTTGCCCTCCGCTTTGCGGCGCGCTTGCCAATGCCGCTTGAGGGCCAGCCCACCGAGCATGGCGGCCTCTGACGATCCGATGGTCGAGGTCCCGATCGACGAGTTCACATCGGGGACGTTCCACAGGTCGGCGAGGATCTTCCAGCACCGGTCCTCGATCGCCGCTGTCTGCGGGTACTCGTCTTTGTCGATCATGTTCTTGTCATAGGTCTCGCTGTAGAGCTGACGCGCTTCGTCATCCATCCAGGTGGTGACGAAGGTAGCCAGGTTCAACCGGGCGTTGCCGTCGAGCATCGCCTCATCGTGGACGATCTGGTAGGCCGTCTCAGGAAGGCTCATCCCGTCCGGTATCTGGAACTTCGGCAGCTCAGTCGACTCCCCTGGTCTGACGAAGACCGGGTTGATCGAGAGCGAATCGGTGGCGTTGGTGGTGGTTCGAGCGTTGGAGCGGGCGGTGGTACTCATCTGTTCCTCCTCAGAAGTGGACTGGTGACGGATGTCTGCTGGGACTGTCGGCTGCACGCGGGTGGTACCGGAACACCTCTGCCTAGACCTCGACAGGCGGATAGAGCCGGTCCATGTTGTATTGGCGGTTGCGCCGCGCCGCCCAGGTGGAGACAGCGAGGAATACCGCGGTGAGACCGGTGACCACTGCGACAGCGATCCACAGGCGATGATCGACGCCCCCGACGGTCAGTTGGCGTAGCCCGTTGACGGTGTATGTCATCGGGTCTACCCAGTGGATGTATTGGAATGGTTTCGTGGTGGTCGGCACGGGATAGATACCTCCGGCGGAGGTGAGCATGATCATCAGGAAAGCCAGGGTGACCACCCGGCCGACCGCGGGACCGAAGAGCGCGTTGAACATTTGGATCATCGCCAGGAACATCGCGACCATCAACAGCATGAAACCGTAGGTGGCGATGGGGTACACCGGTCGCAGGCCGATCGCGAAGACCACGACTGCATAGAGGATGGTTGCCTGCAACAAGCCCACCGCAAAGGTGGGGGCGAACGACGCCAAGACCACCCGGAATGAGTTGAGTCCTTGGACGATCGGGCGAGATTGCAACGGGGTGAACAGCATCCAGGCGATGATGCTGCCGACAAAGAGTGCGAGCCCGAAGAAGAACGGGGTGAAGCCGGTGCCGAAGGTCTTGGCCTCGTTGAGCGTGTCCTCCTTGAGCGCGACCGGGCGGGCCAAGGTTGCGGTCAGCTCGTCCTTCTGTCGCTGCGACCAAGCGGGTATGGCCGCGACGCCGTCGTTGATTCCGCCCGCCAGTTGTTCGGTTCCAGCGGCGAGTTTGACCGTTCCCGCGGACAGCTGATCGGCGCCGTTGCTCAGTTCCACGAGACCGGTGCTGAGTTGGTCTGCTCCCGTGCTCAACTGTGCCGACGCCGAGCGGGCGGCGACAACGTCGTTGCGCAGACCGTCGTCGGCGAACAGGCTGAGCGCGACCCGCGTCGGGCTTTGGGGGTTCGACAGCTGCCCGGATAACACCTCTGCGTCGGTCCGCAGCTGGGTGAGCTGGTTGTTCGCTCCGGGACTCAGTCCGCCAGTGTCCAGCAGGGATTGGGCGGGAGCCATGGCATCGGCGACAGCACGCACGTTGGGGTCAGGGCTGGACCGCAGGCGGGTCACCGCGTCTGACAGCAGTCGACTGGCCTGGGACTGCCGCGACGACACCTCAGCCAGCTGATCGGCGATCGATCCACTCGTGGCGCCCACTCGAGACGCAGTCGCGGCGAGTTCTTGGGCGCTCGGTCCGGAACCCCTACCTCGGTCCAGAGCCGCGACCAAGGGGGTTGTGGCACGTTGCACAACGGTGTTGAGCTCGTCGAGAGCGCCGGCGAGCTGTTTACTGCCGTCACGTGCCGTGACGAGGTTGGTGGCGAGTTCGCCGGCGCCGGTGTTGGCGGTCTTCATACCGGCGTTCAGTTCGTTGGCACCCGCCTGGGCCTGACGTAGCTTCGGAATCATCTGGCTGACGTCGTTGAGCACGATGTCGAAGGTCTGGGCTCCGACCTGGGCTCCGACCTGATTGACGACTTGCTGGGCGGCGTCTTGCCCCATGACGGTCGACAGATAGTTGTTGGCGTCGTTGTAGGTGAAGATCAGTTCGGCCGACCGTGGAGCTCCGCTGGTCGGGGAGGCCAGGGCTTCGCTGAAGTCATCGGGCAGGGTGATCGAGAAGTAGTAGGTGCCGTTCGCAACACCTTCTTGCGCCGCTTTCGCGGAGACGGGATGGAGGTCGAGCTGTTTGGAGTCGATCAGACCCGTAACAACCTGGTCACCGGCTTTGAGCGGTTCGCCCTGTACGACCGCCCCGGTGTCGGCGTTGACGAGGGCGACGGGGATCTTGTCGACGGCGTTGAACGGGTTCCAGAATGCCCAGAGATAGAGCGCGCCGTACATCAGTGGCATGAGGATGATGACGATCAGCGCGAGCCGGGGCATACGGCCGCGGTAGTAGCGCTTGAAGTCGCTGCCCGGCGAGAATGCGGCAAGCATGTCAGATCCGATCTTCCTGGACGATTCGCGCGAACTCGTCGTCGGTGAGGTTGTCGACTCGAAGGACTTGGCGTACGCCGAGGCCGCGGTGCACACCGTTCACATCGGCGGTTATCACCGTCTGCTCGCGGCCTAGATCCACCAGTCGCTCGAGCAGCTTGTCGGTGTTGCTTGTCCGTGTCATCCGATCGACTCCGCCGGTGACGAGCAACGGTGGTCGCTTCAGGTTCGCCATCGCGATACGCAACAGCGCCCCAGTCAATTCGGGTAGTTCTTCGACGAAGGAATCGAGATGCGGAAGGGTCAGTGGTCCGAACACCGGCCGGCACAACCGCTCCAGATCCTCTGGCGTCGACTGCCCCACCCACCTAAACCACGGCGCTTGCCAGCGGATCTGCTCAGTTACGACGTCACGAACCCGGATGGTCTGGTCGATGCCGTCGACCTCGTCGATGTCGGCGATTGCCGCATTGGCAAAGAGTCTGCGGGCGTCGTTCGTTCGGCCGAAAGCGGTCAGCCTCCCGCTCGTAGGTGTCATCCGCCCGGCGAGGGTCAGCAACAACGCCGTGCGTCCTCGTCCCACCGAGCCTTCCAGTACGGTGACTCCGCCGGGACGGATTGCTACATCGGTCGGTCCGAAGATCGGGCCCCAGGAGGCACGGACCGCGATCTGATCGGCGACCAGCAGGAACTCATCGGTGTCGTGAGAACCGTCGACGCCCTCGATCGGCCCGGTTACCTCCGCTCCGGAATTTCCGGACGTGCGCATTGTTGACCCTTTCATCAGGCGTGCTGGTCGATACGAAATATCGCGAATAGATGGCCCACCAATTAGTTTTCCGAATTCGCCGGATCTTGATTCTCAGCGGTGCACACCGAAACTTTGCCAAGAAGAGGGAGCAACGTATTTATTGAGACGGATCACCTGGGTTGTTCCGCGTCCGTTTCAGCCAGAGGCTAGCGTCAGCGTGCGCCTTGCGGCGGCAAAATCGCGCGATCGTAGAATCGTTCGGCTTGCTCTCACTCACGGTTCAGCGCGCTTGCGATGGCCCGCCCCAAGGCGTTCACACGCACACGCACCGAGTCAGAACGCTGTAACTATTCGACTGTCGCGCAACAAGACTGCATGCTTTGGTTGACCAAGAAGTCGATGTCTCACGCGGGCGGCCTCCTGCCTGGCCGTACCGAACAGGGTGCGCAACGTCGGCGAGGACGCACCTAAACTAGGCACGGTGTCATCCATACCATGTTTCAAAAAAAGATCAAAGCGTCCGAGTGGGTCAGGGCAATTTGAGACAACGCAACATCGATCTTGTGCCGAGCGAGTCTCAATGAGCCTGTCGGCTGCTGTGTGCGTACTACGGTCCTAACCACCTGAAGTGGTTGTGGACCATGAGAGAGCGCTCCTAGGCCGATCGCGGAACCGCGAGCCTTTATGTGTCCAGGACCTTCGGCGAGTCAATACTCCTATGTCCCCGCAGAAAGTGGTGATCGACGATGTGTACCCGCGTGATTTGGCCTGACGCTGCAGGTGCGGTACTCGTGGGCCGGAACATGGATTTCCACAAGGACTTGATGACCAACCTGTGGACTCAACCCCGCGGTATCAGCCGCGATGACGGCGTCCAGGGTGAACTGACCTGGACGTCGAAGTACGGCAGCGTGATCGCTGCAGCCTTCGACATCATCTCGGTGGATGGCATCAACGAAGAAGGACTCGCCGGGCACGTCCTCTGGTTGGCAGAGTCCACCTACGGCGAACGAGACGCCTCGAGGCCCGCACTGAGCCAAGCCATCTGGCTGCAGTACTTCCTCGACAACTTCGCGAACGTCGCCGAGGCCGTGCAGTGGGTGCAAGACACCAACGTGCAGGTCATCCAGATGCCCGACCCGACCGGCGGCAACCCACCCACCATCCACCTCGCTCTCGACGACGCCGGTGGCGACTCGGCGATCATCGAGTACATCGATGGCAAGCCCCACGTCTACCACGACCGGTCCTACCACGTGATGACCAATTCGCCGACCTACGATCAGCAGATACAGCTACTCGGCCGATGGGAAGGCCTCGGCGGTGACCAGCCTCTGCCCGGCGACACCGAAGCAGAGCACCGATTCGCCCGCGCCGCCTACTATGCGGGCCGCCTCCCCCAGCCGGCAGGCAAAGTCGAAGCGATCGCCAGCATGTTCAGCGTCATCCGCAACGCCGCACAGCCGTTCCGCGAGCCCGACCCCGGCAAACCCGATGCGTCGCAAACCATCTGGCAGACAGTCACCGATCTGACCAACAAACGGTACGTCTTCGAATCGACCACCCGCCCGAACATCGTCTGGGTCGACCTCGACGATCTGGACCTCACGGCCGGTGCCCCGCAACTCAAACTAGACCTGCAGAGCAAACTCTCGGTTGACGGTGGCATCGCCGGCAACGTCGGAGGACAGTTCACCGACGAGGGTCCGATGAGCTTCCTGTCGTTTGCACTCCTCGAGCAACTGGAAAAATCCGAGGTACCTCGCTGAGCGATGAGACGCCGGCGTGGCGGCCCACGGTGTGGATGCGCTCCCTACTCGCCACCACCCCGGCACCATGGCCTCTGGGGCGATCGATTCGCTCCGCGGTGACCATCGCGAGCCCGGTACTCATCGGTGCGCTGACCGACCATGCAGTTGTCGGGATGTGGATCAGCATGGGCACCCTGCTGTTGTCAGCCGGCGAACACGCGCTCCCCTATCGAGCACGGTTTCGTCAGGTCACGGTATCCGCACCGATGGTCGCAGCCGCGTGCTTTCTCGGCGCGCTGTCCTCGGCACCACACGTTGTGATGATCATCGTGATGGCTGCTGTTGCCGGAACGTCGGGGGTGCTCAGTGGGTATTCCGGGGTGCTGTCAATCGCCACGATGCAAGCTGTGGTGATCGCCGCGATCACCATCGGCGTTCCGGCGGCCCGCCCCTATTGGGAACCCGCAGTACTGTTCATTGCCGGAGCCGCGCTCTACGCATCGGCACTGGCGATCGAGGCCGCCGTCAACCGCCTTCGACCGCAGCGTGACTCACTGGTGTCGCTTCTTCTCGCGCTCGCCGCCGTCGCCCGCGCGCAGGCGGCAGGCAACACAGATCTGGCCGCCGAGCGCTCGCATGCGATCAACGCCCTCGACGCCTTCGACCAGATGACGATCGCCGGTCGTGGCCTCGCCGGCGGCCCCACGACTCGTTACGACCGGGCTGCGCGAGTTTCGCGTGCCGCCGACCAGCTTCTGGCGCGCCTACTCGCCTACGATGCCGACCGAGAGCGCTCGGCGGCGACAGCCTCACGGTTGGACGACTGCGTCAACGCCCTCAACCATCGCAGCCGTCCCCCGGCTCGCCCATCGGACGGAACCCTCATCCGCCTGGCCATGCTCGAGGACGCCATATGGGGTGATTCTCCGCGCGCGGTGGCACTTCCACCGGCCGAGCGGGTGCGATTGACTCTGCCCGGTCCCGCATTGCTGGCCTCCGCAGGTCGCCTGAGTCTCTGTACCGCCCTGGCCTATACGGCCTACATCCTGCTGCCGATCGCACACGGATACTGGATTCCGCTGACTGTTGCGCTGGTGATGAAGCCCGACCTCGGTTCGGTGTTCAGTCGCGCGATGCTGCGGTGCCTCGGCACAGTCTGCGGTGCTGTCATCGCCGTAGCCGTCGCTGTGCTCGTCGACGGGCCGGTTGTTTCCGGGCTGTGTGTCGCTCTGTTTGCCGCCTGCCTGCCATGGGCGATGGCGCGGTCATATCTGTGGCAGGCGTTGTTCCTCACCCCGCTGGTCATGGTGCTGCTCGACATGGTCGTACCCCACGAGTCGGTTCCTGACATCAGTGAGGCGCGAGTGGCCACCACGGTGGTCGGCGGCGTCATCGTCATCGTCGCCGGATACCTCATTTGGCCGGCCACTCGCCACGCGCAGATGGCCGGTCCGTTCAATGACACTCTGGCGGTCTTGGGTCAATACGCTCACGACGTGGCCGTTGACGCACCCGCAGACACCGTGTCGGCCGACCGTCGTGCCGTCTATCGTCGACTCTCCGACGCCCGAACTACCCTGCAACGCACTCTGTCCGAGCCGCCGCCCGCAGGAGCCGAGGCCTGGGCATGGATTCCGGTGATCAGCGCCACCGAACGCGTCGCCGACCGGGTGACCAGCGCTGCTGCCTCCCTGACCGCACCCGCAACGACACCCAGCGCTGCTGAACTGTCGGCACTGGCCGACGAACTGACCGCGCTCGAACATCGCGTGAGCCGCCGCGACGTCCCACACCGCGCCCCAACGCCACCGGACCGGGCCGATCTCTCCCCCGACCCCGCAATACGCGAACTAGCCGACGAACTCGCACACCTGCGGTCACTAATCGGTCGGGACGGCGCCACGCGGTCAGCCGATTCTGCCTCCTTGACCTGAGCCAGACGAGCGAGGAGATTCGACCATCGAGAACTAATGTCGACCCGCGTTACCCGAGCGGCTGAACACTGCCCTCGACGGTGGCCGTGCGGCAGTCGACGACGAGTAGATTGTGTATGTGCTGCTCGCAGAGGCTGGTTTATCGGAATGCGCCAGAGATGCTGCGTGCAGCGCGGATTTCAACCGACCGTTCTACATCGCTTTCGCGGCGTTGGTCCTTTTCTCGGTGTGGGTCACGCTGTCGGGGTTTGCGACCGTCGACGTCATCAGTAACCGCCTCGGCTTTCTGCGCAGCCTGGCATGGATCGGGGTCGTGTGGATCGTTCCGATCGTCGGCGCGGCGGTGTGGCGACTGAGCAGGTGGCGGTGGCTGATCAGTCATTGGAACCCGCGCCCGGATGCCGCCTGATCCAATGCGCGTGCGCGGGCCAGGCAGCACGACGCAGTCTTTTTCCCCACGAACTGGTCGCCTGCCGAGGGTTCATGTGACTTCGTTTGCTGCTACTTGAACGGGTTGAGTGTACGGCCGAGGTAGTAGCCGACACGTCCAGGAATAGGGCGCATCGCTGCCGCGGACACCTTGTTGACGATGCCGGGGATGCAGACGGGTTTTCCTGCGTTGACAGCGGCCCAGCCCTCGCGGACAACGTCTTCGGGTTCCTGCCACATGAACCCCGGCAACCGATCCGCGGCGTCGCGCGTGCCCATGACGTCATGGAATTCGCTGTGCGTGAAGCCCGGGCACAGTGCTGTCACATGAATGCCGTGCGGTCTGAGTTCCATATCCAGCGATTGAGACATGTTCAGCACATAGCTTTTGATTCCGGTGTAGAGCAAGCCCTCCCCTGGAGGCGATACCGCGGCGAGAGACGACAGGTTCACGATCCGTCCCCAGCGCCGTGCCTTCATATCCGGTACCACGCGATGGGTCAGCTCGGTCACCGCAGTGACCATGAGCTGGAGTTCGGCGGCGACCGATTCCCACGGCGTCTCGGAGAACTTGGTACTCGAGGACATGCCTGCGTTGTTGACCAGCACGTCGATCGGCATCCCCATGTCGTCCGCGCGATCGACGATCGCCGCGGCGGGTGATTTCGGGTCACTCAGGTCGGCCGCAATGACCTCCGCGAGAACCCCGTGTTGCTGACGTAGTTCGCTCGCGAGCTTGTCGAGTCGTTCAGCGCGTCGCGCCACCAGGATCAGGTCGTGGCCCTCGGCGGCGAGATGTCGAGCGAACGCGGATCCGATCCCGGCGGAGGCCCCGGTGACGAGAGCTGTTCGGCGGAGAGTGTTCGGGGTCATCGCGGGTCACCGACATGGCGGTCGAGGAAGTCGATCTGGCGGCCGACGATGGTCTCGAAATACGGGTCGAGGTAGGGCTCGAAATGACCACAATCGTAGGTGTGCACCTCGCCGTTCGGTATGCGGCGTGCAACCGCCTGGGCCTTGCCGATCGGCGTGACGTCGTCCTTCGCCGCAAGTTGCACCAGCACCGGAGCCTCGATGGCCGATGCGTGCCGTCCGGGAGAGTAGAACGGCACACGCAACGCGATACGCGCGGCGACGTCGTTCTCGGCGAGCAGTTCCTCACGCATGTCCCCCATCCGTTCGACTTGCTCGTAAGCGCCGGGCGAGGTCATCATCGCGATCTCCCCGGGTCGCCCGATCGCGGCCATCCGGTAGGGCGCCCGTCCTGTCCATGCTCGGAACTGATCGCGCACTCCGGCAGCGATCAGGCGTGCCACCAGAGCCGGAGACCGGGAGAACGCGGATGCGGGGCCGCTCACATGCGGAACCTGGACGATCGCGGCGGCCACATGGTGGTCGCGAGCGGCCAGTCTCAGAACGTGGCCGCCGCCGAACGACGACCCCCAGGCCACCACGCGACGCGTATCGATACCCTCCAGACCTCGGACGTAGGCGAGTGCGGCATCCCAGTCAGCGTGCTGTTTTCTGATGTCGAGAATGCGACGAGGTGAGCCCTCGCTCGCACCCCAATGGCGGTAGTCGAAGACGAGGGCGGCGTACCCCGCCTGGGCGAATCGCGCGGCGTAGGCGTCGAGCCTCAGTTCACGAAATGCGGCGAACCCGTGAGCGAGGACGACGATGGGCGGGTTCACGACACCCTCCGGCCGGTAGAGCCAGGCTGCGCACCGGACCTCGCCGGACGTGAACGTGACATCGGATCGGACGTAGGTGAACTGACGCGTCATGGATGGGCCTCCACCAGGTATCTTGAATGGTGTTCAACAAGCTAGCAGCTTCTTGAATGGCGTTCAAGACCGAATGGTGTGGAGGTGATGTTTCCGTGGCGCGGAACAAGAGGCCGCAAGCTGCCGACGAGAAGCGCCAGGAGATCGTCGCGGCCGCCCGGCGACTGTTCATCGACAGCGGTTACGAGGCGACCTCGATGAGCAGACTGGCCAAGGAAGCCGGGGTCGCACCCAACACGATCTACTGGTACTTCGCCGACAAAGACGACGTGCTCGTTGCCGTCGTATCCGCCGTCATGGCCGATGCCTGGCCCCAGTATCAAGCGATTGCCGACCAGCCGATCGCCGTTCGGGTGCTGTGGATCGTGCGGCGGTTGACCGAGATGAGCGGCCTGGTGACCACGGTGCACGCCCGCGTGCCGCATTCACCAGCAGTGGCCGAGTGGCACAACAACTTTCACCTCCTCACGGCGACTTTGTTCCGTGCCGAACTGGAGGCACTGGGCGTCCCTCCGGAGACCGTCGACGCCGAGGTGACGATTGCCGTGTTCACCGTCGAGGGACTGTTGACGCACGGGCAGGACGAGGACGAACAGCGCACCATATGCGAGACACTGGCCGCTCGATGGCCGTCGGCCACGAGCTGACCCACTCTTCGCTGTGAACACAAGGTCAGAGCGAGGCAGGCCCGACGCTGCTGATCCGCACCTCGCTCGCCTTCACCACCAGGTGGACACCGAGACCGGCGACGAGCCCGAGGTCGGCGACCGCCGCCCAGGTGACCTCGGCCGCGACGAGTTGCTCGCCCACCTCGGCGGTCACCACGGCGTGGTCACCCCGGGGTGCGACGTCACGGACGGTCGCGGCCAGCGTGGTCCGCGGACTACCGTGGGGCGCTTCGAGATAGACGGCGACGGCCCGCGGCGAGAACGTGGCCGCGGCGCCCGCACCCGGTTGCGGCCCGTCGTCACCGACACTGCCGACGACCCGGTTGCCGGAGGGGTCGACGACGGCGTCGCCCGCGTCCAGGAGGCCCACGAACAGATTGAGCCCGGACAGCGACGCCGCGAAACGACTGGTCGGCCGTGCCAGAACCTCACGCGTCGAACCGGATTCGACGACGCGACCGTCCTCGAGGACCATGATGTCGTCGGCCAGCCCGAGAGCGTCCACCGGGTCGTGGGTGACCATGATCGTCGTACGGTCCCGATCCGCGAGCAGCGTGCGCAGCAGCGCGCGTAACCGACTCGCGACGTCGACATCCAGGGCCCGAAACGGTTCGTCCAGCAGCAGGATTCGTGGTTGCGCGGCGAGCGCCCGGGCGATCGCGACGCGCTGCGCCTGGCCGCCGGAGAGCTGGTGCGGCTTGCGGTCGGCGAGGTCGGTGACCTCCGTCGCCGTCAGCCAGCGTTCCACTCGTGCCCTGATCTCCGACCTCGTGAGACGTTGCGCCGCGGGCGCGAACCCCACGTTGTCGGCGACCGTCAGATGCGGGAACAGGCGCGCATCCTGGGACAGCAGTGCGATGCCGCGCCGGTTCGGCGGCACGAACGTCGTGGCGTCGTTGAACACTCTGTTGCCAAGGGCTATCCGGCACCGGTCGTCTCGACGGAGCAGGCCGGCGAGGACGCGCAGCATCGTCGATTTGCCCGCTCCGTTGGGCCCGACGACCGCGGTGGTCGCGCCGGCGGTGAACCGGTGCTCGACGCGCAACGCGGGCACCCCGAGGTCGATGGACACCTCCAGATCCGCGCCGGTCACAAGCCACCCCCGACACGCGACCGACGGCTGTGCACTCCCACGACGACGACCAGCGACACGGCGACGAGGATGAGCGACAACGGAATCGCGGCCTGCGGGTCGTCGATGGCCGACACATAGATCGCCAGCGGCGCGGTCTGGGTCACTCCGGGCGCATTCCCGGCGAACGTGATCGTCGCACCGAACTCCCCCAACGCCCGCGCGAACGCGAGCACCAGGCCCGCGACGAGCGACGGCAGGACCAACGGGAGGGTGACCCGCCACAGGGTCCGGGTCGGACCGGCACCCAGCGTCGCGGCGACCTCCTCGTATCGCGTACCGACGACGCGCACCGCGCCTTCGACGCTGATCACGAGGAACGGCAGCGCCACGAAGGTCTGTGCGAGCACGACAGCCGTTGTCGTGAAAGCGATGTCGATGCCGGCCGCGTGTAGGTGCTCGCCGACGATCCCGAGCCGGCCGAAGGTGTACAGCAGGGCCAGACCGCCGACCACGGGCGGTAACACCAAGGGCAACAACACCACTGCGCGGAGTACTCGGATGACCGGGCCGTCGTGTCGCGCGAAGATCAGTGCCATCGGTACCCCGACGATCAGGCAGATGACGGTGCTGACCGCGGCGGTGATCAGTGACAGCCGCAGCGCGTCGAGCGATGAGGGCGAGGAGATCTGCTCGACGAAGGTGGCCCACGGCGAACGGAGTACCAGCGCCAGCGGAGGTAGGACGATCAACCCGACACCGATCAGCGCCAGACCGTACGTCCACCCGGGCAACCCCGCGGGGTCGCGTCGTGAGCGGATGAACGAACCGATGGTCAAGGCGCTCCGAAGCCGGCGTCGCGCAGGATGCGCTGACCGTCCGCACCGCGGACGAGGTCGACGAACTGCGAGGCGAGTTCGGCATCCCGGGCGCCGGTGAGGGTGGCGATCGGATAGGAGTTCACCACGGCGGCGAAGGCCGGATCGGTCACGGTGCCCACCTTGTCACCCACCCCTCGCGCATCGGTCACGTAGACCACGCCCGCGTCGGCCTGACCGGTCGTCACCTTGGTCACCACCGCACTCACCGACTGTTCCTCCGAGGCGGCGTCGACGGTGGCACCGGTGTTGCGCTCGACGGTCTCGGTGGCGGCACCGCACGGCTGCGCCGACTGGCAGATCACCGTCGTCACGTCAGGCTTGTTCAGGTCGGCGAACGACGTGATGCCGCGGGGATTACCCGGCGCCGTGACGATCACCAGTGTGTTCGTGGCGAAGACCGCCGGACCGACGGCGAGATCGCCGAGTTTGTCCATGTTCTTCTCGTCGGCACTGGCGAACACGTCGGCCGGTGCGCCCTGCTGGATCTGGTTGGCCAGCGTCGACGAGCCGTCGAAGGAGATACGCACGGTGACGCCGTCGTGCTGTCGTTCGAACTCGTCGGCGATCGCGGTGAACGTCTTCTTCAGCGATGCCGCCGCCGAGACGTCGAGAGTCGTCGAGGCGGTGGAGCCTGTGTCGGCCCCGCCGGACGGCGAGCACCCCGCCACGAGCAGCAGCCCGGCGGTCGCGACCGCGCCGGCGAGCCTCCTCATCGGTTCTCCCTGTTGGTCTCGACGATCACGGTGGTTGCCTTCACGACCGCGGTGGCCACGACGCCGGGCCGAAGGTCGAGTTCGCGAACCGCGTCCGCACTCATCAGCGACGTCACTTCGAACGGTCCGCACTGCAACGTCACCTGAGCCATCACCGTGTCCGTGCGGACCTCGGTGACGAGACCGGTGAACCGATTACGCGCCGAGCGTCCGACCGATGCCCCGTCGTCCGGTGCCACCGCTCGCTCGCGGGCGAGGACGGCGAGCCGTGCCCCGTCGACGGTGGCGACCGGGCCGTCGTCGAAGGTATCCAGGACGCCGGTTGCGACCCAGCGCCGGACGGTGTCGTCGCTGACGCCGAGCAGCGCGGCGGCATCTCTGATCCGAATTGCGGTCACCGCGACACCCTACCCGCAGACACGGGAATTTCGGTGCACTATCGCCGCATACGAGGAAAGTGACGGTATTGACCTCAACCGAACGTGAGGTTCTACGCTCGGATTCGATCCGGCCGTCGGATTCCTGGCGCCGGCACCGATGAATTCGGTGCGGGTGGACGGTCTGACCTCTCGACGATGACCACCACACCCCGAAGGTGCCCTGAATTGTTCCCCGACCTCACCCGGACGCCACGAAATTCGGTCGCGGCTGTCACACCCCATAGATACCGTGGAGAATCATGAGCTCAGTCACAGTTCCCGCCACCGCGCCGGGAGAAGTCGCGACCTCCGACGTCGCCATCGAGGCCATCGACCTGGTGAAACGCTTCGGCGATTTCACCGCGGTCGACGGTGTGAGTTTCACCGTGCCGCGGGGTTCCGTGCTCGGCCTGCTCGGCCCCAACGGCGCGGGCAAGACCACCACCGTCCGGATGATGACCACTCTCTCACCACCCACGAGCGGTACCGCGCGCATCGCCGGATACGACGTCCGCGAGCAACCCGGGATGGTCCGCCAGAACATGGGCCTCACCGGACAGGCCGCCACGGTCGACGAGATCCTGACCGGCCGCGAGAACCTGCGCATGATCGGCGGTCTCTACGGCATCGGACGCAAGACTCTCGCCCGTCGTTCCGAAGAACTCCTCGAGCAGTTCTCACTCGCCGACGCCGGTGACAAGCAGGTCAAGTCGTATTCCGGCGGCATGCGCCGGCGGCTCGACCTCGCGGTCAGTCTCCTGGCCACGCCGCCGGTGCTCTTCCTCGACGAGCCGACGACCGGCCTCGACCCGCGCAGCCGCTCCGAACTCTGGGAGGTCCTGCGCGAGCTCGTCGCCGAGGGCACCACGTTGCTGCTCACGACGCAGTATCTCGAGGAGGCCGATCAGCTCGCCGACGACATCGTCGTCATCGACAAGGGCACGATCATCGCGCACGGCACGTCACTCCAGCTCAAGGAGCAGGCCGGTTCCGCGAGCCTGGTGCTGACCGTCTCGCACGCCGACGACCTACCCGCCGCCGAGGCACTGCTGCGCAAGAACGGTGCGGAGGTGTTCGTCGACGTGGCGGCCCGCCGGCTCACGACTGCCGCCGGCGGCCTGGGCGACCTGCCGCGCGTCGCGGCATGGTTCGACGAGAGCGGCATCGCCGTCGACGACTTCGGACTCTCCCGTCCGAGCCTCGACGACGTCTTCCTCTCCCTCACCGGCCACCGCGCCGAGGAGTCCAGCAACGCCGAGGACACCGACAACACCACCGACGAGGAGCGTTCCTGATGACGACCACGGCACACACCCACGCGGTGGTCGCGGACAAGCCGCGGATCCACCCGACCACGATCTGGCAACAGGCCTGGATCATGGTCAAGCGCAACATGATCCACACCAAGCGGATGCCGGAGATGCTCTCCGACGTCACCATTCAGCCGATCATGTTCGTGCTGTTGTTCGCCTACGTGTTCGGCGCGTCGATCCAGACCGACTCGGCGTCGTACAAAGAGTTCCTGCTCCCGGGCATCATGGGCCAGACCATCGTGTTCACCGCGTTCATCGTGTCCACCGGCATCACCGCCGACCTCGAGAAGGGCATCATCGACCGGTTCCGATCGCTGCCCATCCAGCGGTCGTCGGTGTTGATCGGACGCAGTATCGCCAGCCTGCTCCACAGTTCGATCGGCATCGTCGTCATGGCCGTGACCGGCCTGGCCATCGGCTGGCGAATCCGGGGCTCCTTCGGTGAGGCGGTCCTCGCGTTCGCGCTGCTCCTGCTCTTCGGCTTCGCGATGATCTGGTTCGGCATCCTCATCGGCTCGTGGCTGCGGACGGTCGAGGCCGTCAACGGCTTCATGTTCTCGGTTCTGTTCCCGATCACGTTCCTGTCGAACGCGTTCGTCCCGACCGAGCCGATGCCCACCTGGCTGCGGACGATCGCCGAGTGGAACCCGATGTCGTCACTGGTCCAGGCATTGCGTGTGCTGTGGGGTAACGGCCCGGCATTCGGTCCGGATGCGGCTCTGCCGCTGCAGTATCCGGTCCTCGCCACCGTGATCTGGACGGTCGCGCTGACGCTCATCTTCGCGCCGTTCGCGCTGCGCGCCTACAACAAGCGGACCTCGGATTAGACCACCACCCGACCGAGGTTCGTCGACGCGACCCGCTCAGGCAGTCAACGTGATTGCTTGCAGCGGGTCGCTGTATATCGCGTCGAGGGAGACCGCTCCGGCCGCCTGCTGCTGCACAGTTGCTCCCGAATGAGACACGCGCACATCGCGCTTGGACACGATCGAGGTCTCCCGCACGGCGCGGGCCACCGTGGGCAGTCCCGCTGCGTAGTCGGTGAAGGCCTGACCGCCCAGGATGATGTGGTCCGGGTTGAAGATGTCGGCGATGAGCCCGACCGTGCGCCCCAGCACTTCCGCCCGCTCCTCGAGCAGACGACGCGCCGTCACGTCACCGGTGCGGGCCAGCGCATGGACATCCTCGACGTCGGTCACCGAGAGGCCAAGAGCCCGAGCCGCTTCCACGACCCCGGTGTCGCTGACCGCGGGTTCCAGGCGGCCGGTCCGGTTCGGATCGAGCAGGGTGGTCGAACCCGTCGGGAAATGACCGATCACCGGCGGTCCCGCGGTCGGCGTGTGCACGGTCCCGCCGACGCTGAAGGCGATGCCGAGCATCTCACGCGCGTAGAAGTAGAGAAAGCTCGACTGCTGGTCGTCGGGGTTGAGTACGAGTTCGGCCGCGGCCATGGCCTCGACGTGGGACGCCACCGAGACGGGCAGTCCGACGGCCTCCGCGATCGTCCGACCGACCTGTGCCCCCTCCCAGCCAAGCCGGGGATGGTCGACGACACCGCCGTCGGCCACGCGCCCACCGAGCGCGACACCCACCCACAGCACCCGCCGGCCCGTCCAGCGCTCGGCGAAGCGCCGCGCGCTGACACCGATGGCGGTGAGCGCGTCCTCCGGCGAGTCGGCATGCGGAGTCGGGATCTGGATGGCCCCGACGACGCGATGCAGCAGGTCATGGGTGGTGATCGCGGTGACCTTGTAACCGATGTGGATACCCAGCGTGAGGAACTCGGAGATGTTGACCTCGAACGGCAGCCGCGGACGACCGATGGCGCCCGACGGCGCGAGGTCGGCCCGTTCACGGATCAGGCCCGCCTTCAGCAACGCGCTGACCTGACGATTGACCGTGGAGATGCTGAGCCCGGTGCGCTCGGCCGCGTCGTCGCGGAACAGCGGGCCGGACAGTCGGGCAGCCCGGAGGACGAGTGCCGCGGGTTTGGTCGACAACTCCAGGCGCGGCGTTGCGACGTGCACCCGCTGGTCCCCCTTCACTGGTCCGCGTCGGTCGGCGACCGGACCCGGGGTCCGAGTCGGCGGTACGGAAGTCAACGGTACGGGCTGGCGAGAGCCCTGAGGAGCACGACGCACCGCGCGGGTGACCGGCTGACGCCGAACAGGAGAAGCGGGGGCGTTGCGCAGGGTACGGGTGGAGAGTTCAGGCAGTGTGGCGGTCATGATCGTCCTCGTCGAAAGACCCCGCGGATCGCGGGGCGTAAGCCGGAAGCTGGTGCTCTGAGAAGAGACTCGAGAAGCGACGCCCCGGGGAGGAGATTGACTCGGCGGGGGTCGGTCAGCGCATTCGACGACAACAACAGAGAACGCGTGCAAGTGGCAGACGACAGCCCAGCGCGGTGGTCACATAGGTGACCTCCGGAAGCCTGTGGTCGGCACTTGTCATGCGGATCAAGCTAGCAACGCGGCCCCGCACCGGCAAGCCCGTCCGACCCCCGGTCACGGGCACCGGCGACCGGTCGCACACGCGTCCACCGGCGAGAATAGGCCCGCGGCGCGAGGCGGACAGGGGTTGCACTCACCCTGATCCGAACTCGTTCGGCGTCCGGTCGCTCGACCTGCGAACCGAAGGCGAAGCGGACCGTGGTCGGCTTGGCCACTCGGGTCGAGGCTGTCGGTGCACCCCGGTAGATTGTGAGCATGACCACAACCAGCCCCGCGGCTGAGTCCAGCGCCGCGACCGACGCCGAGTTCCTCGAGGTCAGCGAGCCCTTCCGGCGCGAGATCATCGCGCACTGCTACCGGATGACCGGGTCCCACCACGACGCCGAGGATCTCGCCCAGGAGACCTTCCTCCGCGCATGGAAGGGCTATGCGAAGTTCGACCATCGGGCGTCCGTGCGCACGTGGCTGCACAAGATCGCGACCAACACGTGTCTGACCGCTCTGCAGAGTTCACAACGACGCCCCCTCCCCTCCGGCCTCGGTGGCGACGCCTTCGACCCGACCGACGACCTGCTGCAGAACCACGAGGTGCCCTGGCTCGAACCGTATGCCGGCACCACCGACGACATCGCCCCCGGCGACGACGCCGACCCCGCCTACGTCGTCGGCGCCCGCGAATCGGTTCGGCTGGCGTTCATCGCCGCACTGCAGCATCTACCCGAGAGGCAACGCGCAGTCCTCATCCTGCGCGACGTGTTGCAGTGGCGCGCCGCCGAGGTCGCCGACACCATCGGAGTCACCACCGCCACCGTGAACAGTTTGCTGCAGCGGGCCCGCGAGCAGGTCAAGACCGCACGGCCGCAACAGGATTCGGTCGGAGTCGATGCCGCGACGACACTCGACGACGCCGCGAAACGGGAGTTGTTGGCCCGCTACGTGTCTGCCTTCGAGCGCTACGACGTCGAGGCCATGGTCGAACTGTTCACCGACAAGGCGATCTGGGAGATGCCGCCCTTCACCGGCTGGTACCAGGGCGCGAAGAACATCGGAACCCTCATCCACCGCAATTGCCCGGCCGAGAAGGCAGGCGATCAGATCCTGTTGCCCACCACCGCCAACGGACAGCCGGCGTACGGGTTGTACATGCGCGAACCCGACGGAGTGCACCGTCCGTTCCAGCTCCAGGTGCTCGAGATCGATGCCACGACCCAGAAGGTCAGCCACGTCGTCGCCTTCTTCAGCGACGACATGGAAGCCGACTTCGCGCGCTTCGGACTCCCCGCGACCCCGTACGACGCACCGGCACGATCCGCGGCGAGTCCCTGGCACTGACTCCTCCGCACCTGGTCCGCGGGTCGCGCGGTCAGTCGTCGACGCTCTGCGGGATCTGCGACGGGTCCATCCAGACGATCTCCCAGGCATGACCATCCGGGTCACAGAAGCTGCGGCAGTACATGAAGCCCAGATCCTCTGCCGCCCGGAGTTCACTACCGCCGCACCCGAGCGCCGCATCGGCGAGCCGGTCGGCGTGTGCTCGGCTGTCCGCGGAGATCGCCAGCAACGATTCGCGGCCCACCGCCGGATCGGCGACGGTTCCCGCCGCATACCCCGCGAATCGTCGCTGTTGCATGAGCACGACCATCGCCGAGTCGTTGATCATCATGCAGGCACTCCCCGCGTCGCAGAAGATCTCGTCGAAGCGAAACCCGAGCGTGCCGAAGAACCGGCGCGACCGCGCGACGTCCACAACGGGCAGGTTGACGAACAGCATCGGCGTCACGGGCGCACTCCAGACATGTCGGGGGGTCAGGGATACTGACCGGCCCGGCGCCTCGAACTCATCGAAGCCGACATAGGGTGCAGGAATGGGTGTGATCTATCTGGTTCGTCATGGTCAGGCGAACGCATTGGCGTACGGCATCGCCGACGCCACCGACGACCTGAGCAACGGACCCGGCGGTCTCACCACGGCCGGGGCGACGCAGGCCGCGCTGACCGGCGGATTCATCGCCGGACAGATCGACACCTTCACCGCAGCCGCCAGTGGCGACCTCCCGCGACAGCAACAGACGCTGAGCGGCGTGCTCGGAGCGTTCGACACCGATCCGCCTCGGCCCCACGTCGACCCGGGCTGGAACGAGTACTCACTGCCCGCACTGGTCGGCGAGGCCACACCGGAGATGTATCGCGACGGCCGTGGCTACCAGGAACAGCTCGACAAGGGTCTCGCCGCCTGGATCGCCGCCGGCGAGCACGACGCAGCACCCGGCCTCGACGGCGGCCCCGCCGAGAGCTACCCCCAGTTCAAGGCGCGCGTCTCCGACGCCGCCGCCCGCGCCACCGAACTCGCCGGGTCGGGGCAGACGGTGCTCGTGGTGTCCTCGGCAGGCACCATCACCCAGTGGATCGCCCAATTGTGGGGTATCCCCGACGAGACCTGGCCGGCGATGGCCCGCACGATGGTCAACGCCTCCATCAGCAAACTCATCGTCGGCCGCAGCGGCGTGTCGGTGGTGTCGTTCAACGAGCACGGTCACCTGTCGGACCGCGACGGCGGGATCGCCACCTTCCGCTGACCCATCGAGGCTCGCCCCGCTCGCGTCTCAGGGTCCCCGCTCCCTGATCCCTGATCCGAAAGAACCGCATAACCCCTGGTCCCTGAGGTGCGAGGAGCGATAGCGACGAGCCACGAAGGGTTGGCCGCGCCCTCCGCAAGCTCCGGACGCTCCTCAGGGAACGGTGGGGCCGCGTGGCAGACCTAGGCCCGGTGCAAGTTCTCCCCGGGGCGGGTGATGACGACGTTCGGGAGCACCGCGAATCGCGACAATTGGGTGATCGAGTGAGCGATCACCGCGATGTCGTCAGCCGTGATCATCTCGTCGGCGGGGATGCGGTCCTTGAGCCAGTCGGTCATGTCGGTGTTGACATAGCCCGGCGCGATCGTCGTGGCACTGACGCCGCGGCGCGACTCCTCCAGGTTGAAGGTCTCGCACAGCGAGATGAGAGCTGCCTTGGTCGCACCGTAGGCGGACAGCTCCGGCTCCGGGTAGACACCCGTGATCGACGCCACGGCAATGACTTTCGACGTCCCATGGGCCTCCGCGGTCGCACGCAGCGCCGGCAGCGCCGACTGCAACAAGACGTAGGGGGCGCGCACATTGACCTCGTAGAGGCGATCGAAACGCTTGGCCGGGAGGTCGGCGATCGCGCCTTTCGACCCCATCCCCGCGTTGATGATCAACGCATCGAACCGCCCGAATGCCTCCGCGTGGGCCGTTCCGAGCGCGCTGATCGCCTCGGCATCGGTCATGTCCGCGGGCACGACCTCCACCCGCCCGGCACCGCCCTCGAGAAGCTCGGCGGCCTTCTTCTCCAACGCCTCTCGCCCGCGGGCACTGATGGTGAGGTCCCAGCCGTCGGCGGCGAACCGGTCGGCGATGGCCGCACCGATCCCCCGGGACGCCCCGGTCACCAGCGCGGAACGGTTCGTGCTCGACTCACTCATACGGTTGCCCCTCGACTGCGCGCGAACTCGCGCGGTGTATTGCGGATGACGTTGCGGCTCGCTCAGCCGATGTGGCGCAATCCCTCGGCGATGAACGCCGCCGTCGCCTCGGCCGCCTTCTCCGCGCCGTCTCCCGACGACGCACCCGAGAGCGCCCGGTAGGTGATGCCCTCGGCGATCACGCCCAGCTTCAGGTTGGCCAACCCGAGGTAGAAGTCCCAGTCACCCAGATCAGAACCCGTTGCGGTGGAGTACTTCTGAGCAATCTCGTCGACCGAGGCGTAACGGTCGCTGGTCCACGCCGCGGCGAAACCGAGGACCTGGTCGAACGCGCCGGTGCGGTACACGCACATCAGCGCGACGTCGGTGAGCGGGTCGCCGAGGGTGGACATCTCCCAGTCGACGACCGCCGCGATGCGGGCCGGGTCGTCGGCGTCGATGATCGTGTTGTCGACCCGGAAGTCGCCGTGCACCACCGACTCTCGCGCCTGCTCCGGTACCCGGGCGGCCAGGGCGTCGACGAGGCGTTCCACGTCGGGGAGCTCACGCGTCTTCACGTGACCCCACTGCCGCGCCCACAACTTCACCTGGCGGGCGGCGAAACCCGCGGGTCGGCCGAACTCGCCGAGCCCGACCTCGCGATAATCCACCGCGTGCAGGTCGGCGAGCGTCTGCACGAGGGCGTCGAGATTGCGGGCGACCTCGTCGTCGGAGTAGGCGTCCAGGTCTGCCGCAGTCCGGACCACCCGACCGTCGACGAATTCCACGACGGTGCACGGCGCTCCGATCGTCGAGCCATCGGAATCGAAGGCAACCGTCCGGGCGACCGGAACCGACGTCGACTGCAGCGCGCTGGTGACCGCCCACTCGCGCCCCATGTCGTGAGCGGACGGCGTGAGCCCACCGGTCGGGGGCCGGCGGGCCACCCAGCTCGTGACCCCGTCGGTGACCGTGTAGGTGAGATTGGACTTGCCGCCGCTGATGAGCTCGATCGAGAGTTCTCCGGCGGGTTCGACACCGTTGTCGATCAGCAGCCGGCGCAGTCGATCCCGGTCCAGCGCGGCGTCGACGGCGGTCATCGGGCGCCCGCCGATGCCTTGGCCTCGAGCGCCTGCTGGGCCTTCTTCGCACGCCCGACGGCGCGACGGGCGATCGCCCACCGGTGTACCTCGGACGGGCCGTCATAGATGCGGAACGGCCGGAGTTCCTGCGACAGTCGGGCCAGCGGCAGGTCGGCGGACACGCCGAGACCGCCGCACATCTGGATGCTGCGATCGGCGACGCGCGAATACGCCTCGGCGGCAAAGGTCTTGGCGATGGACGTCTCGTCGGAGGCATGGTTGCCAAGATCGAGCTCGTGGCACGCCTTCAGCAGCAGCGCCCGGGTCGCGGCCAGGTCGATCTCGTTGTCGGCGACGAGCTGCTGGATCATGCCCAGGTCCCCCAGACGGCCACCGAATCCCTCACGGCGCGAGACATAGTCGACGGCGACGTCCTGGCAGCGCCTTGCCGAACCGAGCCATCGCATCACGTGGGTCATGCGGGCAGGTCCGAGCCGGACCTGCGCGTACCGGTAACCCTCGTTCACCTCGCCGAGGATGTCCTCGTCGGGTACGAAGACGTCGGTGAAGCTCACCTCGCAGTGACCGCCGATCATCGCCTTGTCGATGGTGTTAATGTGACGCCCGACCGTCAGTCCGGGAGTGTCGGCGGGCGCGAGGAACATCGTGGCCCCGCCGCGGTCTCCGGGCGCACCCGAGGTCCGCGCCATGATGATGAAGAAGCCTGCGCCCTCCGCGCCGGTGATGAAGTGCTTGTCGCCGTTGATCTTCCACCCGCCGTCCACCCGGACGGCCTCGGTGCGCAACGCATTGGGATCGGAGCCGGCACCGGGCGCGGGTTCGGTCATCGCGAAGGCCGATCGCACATCGCCCGCGGCAAGCGGGGCGAGGTACTTCTGCCTCTGCTCCTCGCTCGCGATGTGCGCGAGCATGTGCACATTGCCCTCGTCAGGCGCACCGATGTGCAGGGCGATCGGACCGAACGTCGAGTAGCCCGCCGCCTCGAACACCGGGGCGCGGTCGCACATGTTGAGACCCAGTCCGCCGAACTCGACCGGCGCGTGGGGGCCGAAGATCCCGGCATCCTTGGCCTTCGCGTTCATCTCGCGACGGAGGTCGTCACCGCCGGCCGCCGTGATGTCACCGGCCGCCTCGTCCTCGATGGGCAGGACGTAGTCGCGGACGAAGGTCTCGGTCTTCGCGACCACATCGAGCACATCGTCGTCGTGACGGAGATCTATGGACATGGTGACTCCTTAGCGCGTGGGCAGGTGGGGCTCCCCGAACGCCGACCGATCGCTCGCTCGGCGTTCCATACCTTGCCAGGCCACACCCGCCGGGTCAAGCTCGACCCCCGAGAGAGTCGGCCCGAAGCCCTCAGTCCGGTCGGTACCCGACCAGCGCGCGGGCCAGCTGGAGATTGCGCGCTATCAGCTCGTCCGGACCCAACAGGCCGTCGAGTTTGAACCAGGTGGACACCCCGACGCACATGGTGGCCACGGCACGCGCCGCGTCTTTCGGGTACTCGGTGGTGAATTCCCCCGCCTCGACGCCGGCGAAGACGATCTCGTCGACCATCCGCTGCTGCCGGTCCCGATGTCCGATGTAGGTGGGCCGGTAGGTGTCGTCGAGGCTGCGGATCTCGGTGGAACCGACGAAAGCCTGTTCTCGGCGATACATGTGGAATCGGAGCAGCGATTCGACGACGGCGTCGAATTGCCGGATGGGCTCGGGTCCGGCCTCGAGGATCGCGGCCTCCGAACGCGCGAGCAGATCGGTCATGGTCCGCTCGAGCAGACCCTGCAGCAACGACTGCTTCGACGGGTAGTGGTGATACAGCCCCGGCACCGACAGATTGGCGCGCGCGGCGATCTCCCGGACCGAGGTGCCGTGGTAACCCTGTTCGGCGAAAGCGGCCAGTGCCGCCGCCAACGGGACCGGGAGTTCGGGCTCGCCGTAGTCGCGCCAGCCGCCCAGTGGTTGCGTTGCCGGACGGATGTCTGCTTCGCCGGGTCCGCCACTCATGGCATCAAACATATCCCGACGCGCAGAACTAGTCCGCATCGCCGGTGCGGCGCGACAGACTCTTCTCCAGCATCTCGGCAGGCGACACCAACAACGCGATGCTCAGATCCACCACATCCGCCTTGCCGAGGTCGATATCGCCCTCGAGCCACGCCGCGAGCAACCTGCTGAGTCCGCCGACCTGATAGTGCGCCACGCCGACCGCCGCCGCGGGCCCGACGTGGACGTCGAGGATGGCCGACGTGCTCTGCAGGGTGAGACCGGCGAACAGCGTCGTCGACTCCATCCGTTTGGCCGCGATGACCGGACTCAGCAGCGCCTGCGAGAAGAGCAGCCGACCCTTCCGGCGGTCCGCGTCGATGACGTCGACGATCGCCGACACCGCACCGGCGACCTTCGCGCGCATGCTGGCCCCTTCGGAGAACGCGGCCAGACTGGCCTGCGCGATCTCCTCGATGACCTCGTCGTACATGACGCCGACCAGCTGGTCGACGGATTCGAAACTCTCGTAGAAGTACCGGGCGGTGAGTCCGGCGCGCCGGCACACGCCGCGCACCGTCACCGCACCCACGTCATCGGCACCGAGCAGATCCAGACCGGCATCGATCAGAGCCGACCGACGTCTCGCGACACGGGTGTCGCCACCTTCGCCGCCGTAGGCCCGGAGCGTGCCGGCCGAGTCCGACGCCGCGGTGGATCGGCTGTCCGGAGTCGATGGTGCTCGTCCCATGGTTCCTATCTTGACACCCCGGTAAGTTAGGTGTGTCATAAAACGGGAAACAGACGTTTCCAGATCTCGAGCAGGAGGGGTGTTCGATGGCAACGGAGCCTATCACCAGTGGAAGTTCGGCCCTGTCACCACAGGCGTCGACGGACGTGACCGCCGAGGTGCAGGAGTTCCTCACCGCCGAGCGCCCGGACACCGAGTTCCTCCCCTCCACCGCCCGGATGAGCCGGGCCGAGCTCGACGCCCTGCCCACGAGCGATCTCGATCCCCTCGGCATCGGCGTACTCGCCGGCGCGGCGAACGTGATCATGCAGCTCAGCCTCCCCGCGGTCGGATACGGCGTGTACGAGAGCCGGGTGGACTCGGGCAACCTGTTCAAGCATCCGATGAAGCGCGGCCGCACCACGCTGAGCTATCTCGCCGTCGCCGGTCTCGGCAGCGCCAAGGACCGCAAGGCCTACCGCAAGGCGATCGGCAAGGCCCACGCGCAGGTGCGTTCGACCGCCGACAGCCCGGTGAAGTACAACGCCTTCGACCCGAAGCTGCAGCTGTGGGTCGCCGCCTGTCTCTACCGCGGCACCGAAGACGTCCACCGCATCTTCGGCGGGGTCACCGAGGTGACCGACGAGCGCTACCAGGCCGGCGCGGTCCTCGGTACGACGCTCCAGGTCCCCCGCGAGATGTGGCCCGCCACGCGCGCGGATTTCGAGACCTACTGGAACGACACGGTCGAGACCCTCGAGATCGACGACACCATCCGCGAGTACCTGATGCAGATCGCACGCGCAGAGTTCCTCGGTCCCGTCATCTCCCGGTTGTTCGGATGGCACTTCGAGATCATGGCCATCGGCTTCCTGCCCGAGAACTTCCGCCGCAAGATGCGCGTCCGGCTGTCCCCGTGGCAGGAGCTGTACTTCGACAAGCACAACGCGGTCCTGCGGGCCATCATCACGCGGGCCCCACGGTGGGTCCGCGCCTTCCCGTTCAACGTCCTGCTCGCCGACGTCCGATGGCGCATGCGCACCGGACGGCCGCTGGTCTGAGGGGCCTTTTTCCTCGGCAGTGTCCCGTTGCCTGCGGATCGGCCGACGATGAGGCCTACAGCCGCCGCAGCGCCTCGCGATCGAGGTCGGCGACGTCGGTGTGCCCGGAGAGCCCCAAGGTCAGGTCGAGTTCGGCGATGATGTCGGCGACCGCGTCGCGGGCCCCGTCGGCGCCTGCGAGCGCCAGCCCGTACATGTGCGGGCGTCCGATACAAGCGGCGTCGGCACCGAGAGCGAGCGCTTTGAACACGTCGGAACCGGTGTAGATCCCGGAGTCGATGAGGACCTTGATCCGGCCGTCGACCACCGGCGCGATCGTGTCGAGGGCGTCGATCGTGCTGATCGCGCCGTCGACCTGTCGTCCGCCGTGGTTGGAGACCACGATGCCGTCCATGCCGGCGTCGACGGCACGACGCGCGTCGTCGGGATGCAGGACTCCCTTGAGCACGATCGGCAGCGCGGTGCGTGCGCGCAGACCGGCGAGGTCGTCCCAGTTCAGCGACGGCCGGGAGTAGATGTCGAGGAACGTCTGCACCGCGGCGCGCGGCTGGGGCGACCGGATGTTCTGCACGAACCGGCCGGGCGCGTTGCGAGTGATGGAGATGAGGGTCGCGATCGCACCGAGGGATATCTCCGGGCGTTCCTCGGCCGCGGCGCGCAGCCGGTCGGCGACGATGTCGACGAACCTGCGGTCAGAGGTGTACTGGGCGATGCCCTCACCACGCGCGAACGGCAGCGAGCCCAGGTTCAGATCTTGCGGTCGCCATCCCAGCATCGTCGTGTCCAGGGTGACGACCACCGCCTCGGCACGGATCGCCGCCGCACGCTCCAGCAGGCTGTCGACGAGGTCGTCGTCGGTGGACCAGTACAGCTGGAACCAGCGCGGCGCGCCGGTGTCCACCTCGTCCATCGCCGCGGCGACGTCCTCCATGGAGACGCTCGCCTGATTCGAGAAGATATAGGGCACACCGAGTTCCGCGGCGGCGCGCCCGATGAGCGCGTCGGCCGCGGGCGCGGCGAGCGAACCCGCCCCGACCGGCGCGAACAGCACGGGCGCCGGTAGCCGCTTCCCGAACAGGTCGATGCCCAGGTTTCGCTGGGAGACATCCCGCAGAATCCGCGGCACGATCGCCCACCGGTCGAGCGCCGCGCGATTGGCCGCCATGGTGCGGCCCTCGCCGGCACCGCCGGCGATGTATGCCCAGGCGCGCGCCGACATCGCACGCTTGGCCCGACGCTCCAGTTCGGCGAAATCCGTTGGTACACGGGGCTTCCGTCGGTGAACCCCGGCGGTGTAGATGTCGTTCTGCCGTGCACGCCCATATCCCGCGGTCATGGGTGGTGATGGTAGTGCCGGCATCGGGCGTCCGGCCGGTATTGCCGAGGCGCGCCGCTCAGCGAGTGGCGACGGCGGTGGCCCCGGCCGCGGCGACCGTCACGGCCGCGACCGACGGCCACGCGCCGATCTTCTTCGCCAGGGGGTGCGAGCCGCCGAACGCCGCCAGGTAGCCGGCCAGCAGACCGCCCGCGACCGCGGGGCCCTTCGTCAACGCCCACCGGCGAGTGCACCAGGCGCCGGCTGCGCCGAGCACCACACCACCGAGTTCGCGCCGGCCGCTGTACCGCGCGACCGCGAAACCACCGACGAGACCGACCGCCACCACGGGCACCGTTGCATCCACAGCCATGCGACTCAGGCTACCGCCGCCGCCGGTGGAACTTCCGCGAACAGGCCTGAGGCCCCGTTGCCAGTGCTGCAACGGGGCCCCCGACATCGACAGCGTCGATGGTCGCCCAGCTCACTGCCAGGTCCAGATCCAGCGTCGCTGACGTTGGTCGAAACGCCGCACCCGACGACGACGCTGGTTGTGATCATTCTGGTTCCGATTGCGATTCGCCATTGGAATCTCCTTGTCACTCGCTCCGGGTCACTGCCTTGCAAGAACAACCATGCGTCATAGGCCTTGTCGATTGCTTCCACGAACCTGGCGGTTTCCTGGACGTGCCAGCTTGACCATCGCCCAACTGGATCGGCTCTGCCGCATCGCATCACACGCCGTGGACGACGGCATACGCCGCCGTCCGTCGTAACGCGCTGCACCGGAGCGGGTTCCCGAACCGCTCACAGCCACCTGCCAGCCGATCTCCAGCCTGATGGTGGCGGAGGCGTCGACTCTGGACAGGAATCATCTGAGGAGGACCCATGACCGCAGTACTGGACAAACCGCCGGCGCCGTCGCCGTCCGATCCCGCCGCCCCGGCGCACCGACGACGCGTCGCCACCCGGCCACGGTGGGGACGGCTCGGCCTCGTCGGACTCCTGGCCACCACCGCCGTGCTCTACCTGTGGAACCTGTCCGCGAGCGGGTACGCCAACACCTTCTACGCCGCTGCGGCGCAGGCCGGATCACAGAGTTGGAAGGCGTGGTTCTTCGGTGCACTCGACGCTTCGAACTTCATCACCGTCGACAAGCCGCCGGCCTCACTGTGGGTGACCGGACTCAGCGTCCGCATCTTCGGGATGAACTCATGGGCCGTTCTGGCGCCCCAGGCGCTGATGGGAGTGGCCGCGGTCGGGCTCCTGTACGCGACGTTGCGCCGGACGATTCGCGACCCCCAACTGGGTACCGCGGCCGGCCTGATCGCCGGCGCCGTGCTGGCCTTCACCCCCGCGGCCGCGTTGATGTTCCGTTTCAACAACCCGGACGCACTGCTGGTGTTGCTGATGGTCGCCGCGGCGTACGCGCTGACCCGGGCTGTCGCCACCAACTCGGGTCGGTGGCTCGCCGTGGTCGGTGTCGCCCTGGGATTCGCCTTCCTCACCAAGATGCTGCAGGGCCTGCTGATCCTGCCATTCTTCGGGCTCGCCTACCTGCTGTTCGCGAAGACCGGGTGGCGCAAGCGAATCGCACACCTCATCGGTGCGACCGCAGCATTGCTCGTCTCCGCGTTGTGGTTCCCGGTGGTCACGATGCTCGTGCCCGACTCGGCACGTCCCTACATCGGTGGTTCGACGGACAACACGTTCATGGACCTCGTCTTCGGCTACAACGGCGTCGGCCGCATCAGTGGCGCCTCCGGTGGCGGAGGAGGAGGCGGCGGCGGTCAGGCCGGCGGGTCCTTCGGCGGGTCCACCGGGCTGGACCGACTCTTCGGTTCCGAGATGGGCAACGAGATCTCCTGGTTGCTTCCGACCGCACTCATCGCGCTGTTCTTCGCCGGCTACCTGGTGGTGTGCAGCTTCCCGGTCTTCCGCTTCGAACAGCGTCTGACACGCACGGAATCCGCAGCCGTGCTCTCGTGGGGCGGCTGGCTGCTGGTCACCGGCACGATCTTCTCCTTCATGAGCGGGACGATCCACCCCTACTACACGGTGGCACTGGCGCCGGCGATCGGCGCAGTGATCGGACTCGGCGGCGTCCTCGCTTGGCGTCGACGCAACCGCTGGGCCGCCAGGATCGTCCTGGCGGCGATGATCGGTGCAGCGGCGGCGTGGTCGATCGTGCTGTTGAACCGCAACGACTTCGGCCCGACCTGGTGTCGTTGGCTGATCGGCGTGGTCGCCTCGATCTCGGTGGTGACCCTCCTCGTCGGTGCTGCACGCGGTTGGCGACGTGCGGTTGCCGTGGCGCTCATCGCGGGCTCGCTCGCCGGATTCGGCGGGACGGCAGCGTTCTCGATCGCAACCGCGGCGACCCCCCACAACGGCTCGATCCCGACCTCGGTGTCGACCTCGATCGACGGCGGCGGCATGGGCGGCCCCGGCGGTGGCATGGGCAGCGGCCCCGGGGGTCGGGCAGACGGCGGACAACAGCCCGGTGCCCAGCAGGCCGGCGCCCGTCCGGACCAGCAGGGAAACCCGCCCACCTCCGGGCAGGGCGGCGGCGGAATGACGGGCGCCCCCGGTGGCGACACCGCGTCGAACGCCGAACTCGTCACCGCGCTGAGGGCAACGACCACAACGTGGGCGGCCGCGACCAACGGGTCGCAATCCGCCGCCGAGATCGAGATCGCTACTGGTACCTCCGTCATGGCGATCGGTGGATGGAGCGGGGATCCGGCCCCCACGCTCGAGCAGTTCATCGCCTACGTCAAGGACGGCAAGATCGCCTATTACCTCGGCACCAGCGGCGGTGGTCCGGGCGGCAACTCGGAGATCGCCGAGTGGGTCGCCGCCAACTACACGGCCACAACCATCGGAGGGACGACGGTCTACCAGCTCTTCTGACGTCTCGACACGGTCCTGCCCGTTCCCGACCTTCGGGGGCGGGCAGGACCCATGGGCAACCGATCGACGGTGGTTCAGCCTTCCCTGTACGGCGAACCCCAGGCGCTGCCGCGGCGTGGCCGACACCCACCTGTCGCCGCCACCCATCCGTCGGCGGTTGCCGCTCCGAAGACGGGGTAACCGAGCCTCACCCCCGGACTTTCGAAGGGCCCCGTCATGACTCCGACCGCCGAGATGACCGACTCGTCAGCGCCGTCTGCACAGTCGGTCTCCCCGGCCTGCGACCTGCACTCCATCGACTCCTCGACGACCGATCTCGAACTCGTCGAGGAAGTGCTGGCCGGTCACTTCCGTCGCCATGCCACGATCCTGCAGCAGGTCGGGCCGGAACTGACGCCCGCGATCGACGTCGTGTCGGCGCGGATCGGCGGCGGCAAGCGCCTGCGTGCGTCCTTCTGCCTGTGGGGAGCGCGTGGCGCAGCCGACGGGCGGACCGTTCCGGGGATCGTCGAGATGGCGGCGGCGATCGAACTGTTCCATCTCGCCGCCCTGGTGCACGACGACGTCATGGACGACAGCGACGTCCGTCGCGGCCTCCCCACCGTGCACCGCCACTTCGCCGACGACCATGCGCGCGCGCAGCGTCGTGGAGATGCCGAGCGCCACGGCACCGCCGTGGCGATCCTCGTCGGCGACATGTGCCTGTCCTGGTCCGACGACCTGGCCGCCGCGGCTGCCGACGACGTGACCCCGGACGTCCGTCGAGCCGTCCGCGACACCTGGTCGACGATGCGTGACGAGGCGTATGGGGGCCAGTACCTGGACATGCTGAGTCAGACCGAGGAGACCACCGACGCCGACCGCACGGCGCGCATCCTGCGCTACAAGAGCGCGCGCTACACGATCGGGCAACCGCTGCGGCTCGGTGGCACGCTCGCCGGCGCGCCTGCGGACCTCCTCGAGGCCTACGATCGGATCGGACTCACCGCGGGCGAGGCCTTCCAGCTCCGCGACGACATCCTCGGCGTCTTCGGTGACGAGAAGGTCACCGGCAAGCCCGCCATCGACGACCTACGGGAAGGCAAGCGCACCATGCTCATCGCGGCGGCCGAGGAATCGGCGGGGCGGATGGAGCGCCGCGTCATGGCCGACTGCCTCGGCAATCCGGAGCTCGACGCGGACGGTGCCGCGCGCATGCGCGAAGTGCTGCACTCCACCGGCGCCGTCGAACGCGTCGAACAGCGCATCGTCGACCTCGCCGAGGAAGCGCTCGGCATCGTCGCCGGCGCACCGATGGATTCGCACAGCCGGTGCGCCCTGACCGCCCTGATCGAACGCTGCGTGTGGCGGCGCGCATGACCGTACCCTCCGGACCGACAGTCGAACTCCGCGTCTGGGGTGTCGACCGGGTTCTGCCTGCCCTGGGACGGATGTCGTCGAGTCGCCGGGCCCTTCGCCGCGCGCCCGGTCTCCGTTTCGTCAAACTCCTCGGCACCGGCACCGCCCGCACGTTCACCCTGGAGAGCGCCGACCTGAAGCACTGGGCGGCGCTCACCGTCTGGCACGACGACGAATCCGCGTCGGCAGCAGGCGACTCCGCTGTCTTTCGCCGCTGGCAGGACGCGAGTACCGAGGAACTGCGGGTCACCATGCGACCGCTCCGATCGAAAGGACGATGGTCACGCGTCGACCCGTTCGAGACGACGCACTCGTCCACCGGTCACCGCACACCCGGCCCCGGATGGACGGGCCCCGTCGCCGCGTTGACCCGAGCTCGGCTGCGGCCCACGAAGATGGCCTCGTTCTGGCGCGCCGTCCCCCCGGTGGCATCCGAACTCGCCGGGGCACAGGGCAATCGGCTGGCCCTCGGCGTCGGTGAACTCCCGGTCGGGGTGCAGGGCACCTTCTCGATCTGGGACTCGGCACAGGATCTGACCGACTTCGCCTATCGCTCACCCGCACATCTGTCGGCGGTCCGGCGCACCGCACCGTCGCGCTGGTATGCCGAAGAGTTGTTCGCGCGTCTCGCCGTCACGGATGTCGCCGGCACCTATGAGGGGAGGTCGGCGTGAGTCTCCTCGACGGCACCGCTTCTCGCCGTTCGGACCCGTCCTCCCGATCGCGGCGAACCGCGGACACAGTCTCCTGGAACCGCGGGCTGGTCACCCTGTCGTGGGTGTTGCTGGCCGCCACGATCGGTGTCCAGATCGCGTTCCCGCTGACCGGCGGCGGCACCCTGCCGCTGACCATCGCAAGCGTGCTCCTGCTGGCGTCGGCCTCGCTCGTCCATGTCGCCGCGACCCGTGGTGCCCTCGCCGCCGCCGCGCTCGCGGTGGTGGCCGGCGGAGGCGGTCTCATCGCCGAATCCATCGGTGTGAGTATCGGATTCCCCTTCGGTACGTACGAGTACACCGACGGCCTGGGACTGAAGGTCCTCGGCGTGCCGGTCCTGGTCCCGCTGGCCTGGATCATGATGTCGTGGCCGGCTCTGGTCGTGACCCGACGCCTCGTCCGTGCGATGGGCATCGCCGGACGATGGGCGCGGCCCGCCACTGCGGTGGTGGGTGCCTACGCGCTCACGGCCTGGGACGTGTTCCTCGACCCACAGATGGTCGATCAGGGCAACTGGGTGTGGCGGTATCCGACACCGTCGCTCCCCGGGGTCGCCGACATCCCGTTGACGAACTTCGCCGGTTGGCTGCTGGTCTCATTTCTCATCGTCGCGACGCTGGATCTCGTGATCCGCCGCGACGAGAACGCCGAGACCGACCGCGCCGGAATGGATGCCGTTCCCGTGACGGCATACCTGTGGACCTACTTCTCCTCGGTGATGGCGCACGCGGTCTTCTTCGGCCGCCCATCGGTCGCCCTCACCGGCGGCCTCGTCATGGGTGTCGTCGCCATCCCGCTGCTGGTCGTCGAGATCCGGAGTCGCCGTGCGGGTGTCTGACCTGCTGCGTCCGCTGGTCATCACGGGTACCGCGCTGTCGCTGGCGTCGCTGGTCCTGACGCTCGACAATGCGCGTCGGGTGCGCCGGCCCGACCTGATCGACCTCCCTGCGCCGGAACCACTCTCGGTGCTCATCCCGATGCGGAACGAGGTCGAGACCGCAGAACGGTGCCTCCAGGCAGTCCTCGAAGCCGCAGACCGTTGGCCCGGGCCGATCCGCATCCTCGTGCTCGACGACGGCTCGGTGGACGGGACCGACGCCGTGCTGGCCCGGCTCGCCGCGCTGGACGACCGGATTCGTGTGCACCCCGGCACCGCACCGCCGCCCGGTTGGCTCGGAAAGAGCTGGGCCTGCGCCCAACTCGCGGACAAGGCCTTCCCCGACGGGGTCCACGTCTTCCTCGACGCCGACGTGGTGGTCGAGCCACACGCCTTCACGTCGTCGTTCGCCCTTCTCCGCAACGCCGGACTCGATCTGGTGAGCCCCTACCCACGGCAGGTCGCTGTCGGCACGGGTGAGCGACTGGTACAGCCGCTCCTGCAATGGTCGTGGCTGAGCACACTGCCGCTCGGCCTCGCCGAGCGCTCGTCGCGCGAATCCCTCTCGGCCGCCAATGGTCAGTTCCTGGTGGTCGATGCCGCGGCATATCACCGCGCCGGGGGGCACGCGGCGGTGCACGACGTCGTGCTCGAGGACATCGCATTGTTGCGCGCGATCAAGGCGGCCGGTGGCCGCGGGGTGGTGGCAGAGGGAAGCGACGTCGCCACCTGCCGGATGTACCACGGTTGGCGAGAGGTCCGCGCGGGCTACCGCAAGTCGCTGTGGTCCGCCTTCGGGTCGCCGGGCGGAACACTTGGCGTGACCGGCCTGCTGTGCCTGATGTACGTACTGCCCGCGGCGGCAGCACTGTTCGGTTCCCGGGTGGGGTTCGTCGGCTATCTGGCCGGCGTTGCCTCGCGGGCAGTCGCGGCGCGCAGCACCGGTGGCCGCGATTGGCCCGACGCCTTCGGCCACCCGCTGTCGATACTCGTGTTCACCGGCCTCGCAGTCGATTCGACGCTGGCCCGGCACCGCGGGGAGCTCGAATGGAAGGGACGACCCATCGAGGTCAGTCGATGACCGGCGTTCTCGTCATCGGTGCGGGCGTCGGCGGACTGGCCGCCGCCATGCGCCTTGCCGCGACCGGCCACGACGTCACCGTCCTCGAGCAGTTCGATGACGTGGGCGGCAAGCTGGGGGTCATCGAGCACGACGGTTTCGTGTTCGACACCGGGCCGTCGCTCGTCACCATGCCGCACGTGTTCGCCGAACTCTTCGCGGCGACAGGATCGTCGATCCACGACTCTTTGACCCTGGAACGACTCTCCGTCGCCGCCCGGTACCGGTTTCCCGACGGCACCGAGCTGGACATGCCGGGAACTCTCGACGACATCCCGGACGCTCTCGACGCCGCTCTCGGACCGGGGCGGGGTGCCGAGTGGTCATCGTTCTTGGAACGCGCACAACGTGTCTGGGACGTCACGCACGAGCCCTTCCTGGAATCACCGATGAGCATCCGCACGATGGTCGGCGGAATCGCCACCCCTTCGGACGTACGCACCGTAGCGCCGTGGCGGACGTTGCGCGGTCTCGGCGAGAGTTACCTCGACGACCCGCGGTTGCGTATGTTGCTCGACCGCTATGCGACCTACACCGGTTCCGACCCGCGCCGGGCACCAGCGGCACTGGCCTCCGTGCCATGGTCCGAGCAGGCGTTCGGATCGTGGTACGTACGAGGCGGGTTGGGCCGCATCGCGAGTGCGATGCGCGACCGTCTCACCGAACTCGGCGGACGGATCGAACTGGGTGTCGAGGTCGACCGGATCACGGTGGACCGCAACGGCCGAGCCGATGGCGTGGTGCTCACCGACGGAAGCCGACGCCAGGCCGATCTGGTCGTCGCGAACGCCGACGCCCGGCAGGTCTACGACCGCCTCGTGCCGCGCCGCGCCGCACGCCGGCCCGCGGCACTGCTACGACGGACGACGCCGTCGCTGTCCGGATTCGTACTCCTCCTCGCCCTCGACGACCCGCCGCCGCACCCACACCACCAGGTGCTGTTCGCCGAGGACTACGACGAGGAGTTCGACGCGGTCTTCGGATTCCGCGGCCCACCGCGTCCCGTCGCGCGACCGACCGTGTACATCTCGGCCCCCAGCGATCCCGAGATCGTGCCGGACCCGGGAACGGGTGCGTGGTTCGTGCTGGTGAACGCACCCCGGCACGATCCCGGGCACGGCGTCGACTGGGACGCCCAAGGTGTGACCGATGCGTACGCCGACCAGATCCTCGAGGTGATGGCCGATCGTGGACTCGACGTGACCGGCCACGTGCGCCACCGTCTGATCGTCTCGCCCGCCGACCTCGAACGTCGGACCAGGACACCGGGCGGCTCGATCTACGGGTCGTCGTCGAACGGACCCCGCTCCGCGTTCCTGCGGCCGTCGAACACCTCACCGGTGCCGGGCCTCTACCTCGTCGGCGGATCGTCGCACCCCGGTGGCGGCCTGCCGCTCGTGGTCATGTCGGCGAAGATCGTCGCCGATCTGATCGGTCCGGCCGAACGCCGGTGATCGCGGGGGCCTCCTCGTCGGGGCCGTCAGCGCGGATCGATGCGAAACACGGCGCATCGCCCCGCCGCCGCAGCGAAGGCATCCGGGGTCACATCGTCGACCACTCCCGCGTCCTTCATCATCTTCGGGCCGTCGGTACCCGCCAGCTCCGGCCAGGCACGAAGCACCGGAACGGCCTCCTCGGCCGAGAGTTCGACAAGGCGGACGTCGCTCACCGTGCCCCCGACGGACAGCTGCGCGACCCCGTCGGCCGCACGAACGTTGCTTGCCCAGTCCGCCCCGGGAAACCCTTCGAGCAGGTAGCGCTCACCGCTCAGGTCGATCACGGTCAGCGGCGTCCGTCGCGGCTTGCCGGTGCGCCGTCCGGCGACGACGAGGACCGGCAACTCCTTCATCCCGCCGAATCGCTGCAGCACGAGGAAGACCTTGTTCATCGGCTTGAGCCAACGCGGGGCGGGGGTGTGCTGGGGCTTGGGCATCGTCAGCTCGCTTCTGGCGGTCAGTTGGTACACAACAGACTACCCCGTACACCGTACGGTGATAGAGCGAGCATCACCTCAGACCCGGTCGCGGTAGCTGTACGCGTGACCGCCCAGGGACGCGGTCACGACCGCAACCGGAACACGGGAGGCCTGCAGGTTTCGCCGCTCCTCCGGGGTGAGATCCCGCCGCGACCACATCCACCGCGGGGCGCGCCACCATGAACTCGTCCGTGTCTTCTCCATGTCACCCGGCACCTTTCGCCTGCTCGCTGTGAGCACTGTCACTCGCTCATACCCGGGTGACCTGGGTGTCAAACCTCCGAACGACAGCTCGTCATCGCAGGTCAGCGGTTCGCACCCGGCATCGGCCCGACCGACCGGTCACCGCGGAGCTTCTTGCGGATGAGTTCGGCACTGATCAGACACATCGGGAGCCCGATGCCGGGACGGGTGCTCGACCCCGCGTAGTAGAGCCCGTCGACCTTGCGTGACCGGTTGGTCGAGCGCAGAAACGCGCTCTGACGCAGAGTATGCGCCGGACCAAGTGCGCCCCCGCACCAAGAGTTGACCGAGTCGACGAAGTCGGCGGGGCCGATGGTGCGACGGACGACGACGCGATCGGCGAGGTCGGGGACGCCCGCCCACTGCCCGATCATCGAGATGGCGCGATCGGTCACCTTCTCGATGTCGGGGTCACCGCCACCGTCCACACCGCCGTGGCCGAGACCCGGATCGGGCGGAACCGGCACCAGGATGAAGAGGTTCTCCGAATCCGACGGCGCGACCGAGGAATCGGTGGCCGAGGGCTTGCACACGTAGAGCGACGCCGGGTCCGGAACACGCGTGGGGCTCTCGAAGATGGCGTCGAAGTTGGTCTTCCAGTCATCGGTGAAGAACAACGAATGGTGTGCCAGTTCGGGCACCTCGCCGCGCACTCCCAGGAGCGCCAGCACCGCTCCCGGACCGGACGTGGCGCGGTCCCAGTAGCGTTCGGGGAAGGTCTGCAACTCTCCGGGCAGCAACCGCGTCTCGAGATGGTGCAGATCGGCGGCGCCGATCACGATGTCCGCGACGACATCCCGCGATACACCGACAGCATCCTCGACGCGAACCCCGGCCACCTCGGCGCGTCGGCGCCACCGCGCCGACCGCGTTCCGGTGTGCTCCCGCGTGAGGACGGCGGTCGCGGCCGTCCCCGTGTGGAACCGGACGCCGCGTTCACGCGCCACCCGTTCCAGTGCGTCGACAAGAGTGGTGAAGCCGCCGTTGGGATATCGCACGCCGTCGGCGAGGTCGAGCCAGCTCATCAGGTGGTACATCGCGGGGGTGCGCTCGGGCGAGGACCCGAGGAACACCGCCGGGTACCCGAGAACCTGGCGGAGCCTGCGGTCGGTGAACCGTGCGGCGATGTAGGACTGCAGGGACGTCGTCAGCAGGGTGACCAGGGTCTTCGCGTGCCGCAGCACCGGGCGGCCCAGGAAGGCGCGCGGCGAGTCGAAGCTGGTGTAGAGAAAACGTTCCACAGCAAGGTCATACGCCTGCCTACCGGTCCGCAGGTAGTCGTCGAGTGCGGCTCCGGCCCCGGGCTCGATCTCCTCGAACAGGGCACGGTTGCGCTCACGGTCGCCGAAGACGTCGATCGGTTTCTCGTCGGAATCCGTGCTGTCGCCGAAGAACACCCGGTAACCGGGATCGAGGCGGACCAGATCGAGCTGCTCGGCGGTCGACGTCCCGAGCATCTCGAAGAAGTGATCGAAGACCTCGGGCATCAACCACCACGACGGCCCGGTGTCGAAGCGGAACCCGTCGCGATCCCAGGAGCCGGCGCGGCCACCGAGTTCGTCGTTCTTCTCGACGAGATCGACATCGTGCCCGTCGTGGGCGAGAAGCGCAGCGGTGGCCAGTCCGGCGACTCCGCCACCGATGACGACAACGCGTCGGGGGTCGGTCATTCGTTGGCCTCGTTTCCGCGGGGACCACCGCAGACGGCGCGTTCGGGACCCGCTCATGCGTTGGCCTTACGTCGATGGAGGCCGAAGGCCTCGGCGCGTGGGGCGGTGCGGGGCATGCCGCGCCGTGCGACGGCTGCCGCCGCGATCCTGGCCTTGCCCGCGCTCGGCACCCGGACGCGGGTACGACGGGCCTCGGTGGCCGACGACTCGCGCAGCCGAGCGGTCAGCTCAGCGAACAGATCGTGCGCGGTACACACCGCGACCCGGCTGCCGGCCGGCAGGTGCGGGATGGCCGCCGCGGCGGCCGTGAGGTCGAGGTCGATGTCGTCCAGCCAGAGCGCCCAGGCCGAATCCGCCGGATCGTCGGGATCGAGGCCGACCAGATAGCGTCGCCCCAGCCCGTCGCTGTCCTCGCCGAAGTCGCGCAGGAAGTTGATCTTCTGGAAGGCCGCGCCCAGCCGTTGGGCACCCGGTGCGAGGTGGTCGTACCGGGCCGCCGATTTGGGTTCGTCGGCGAGGAACGCGCGCAGGCACATCAGGCCGACCACCTCGGCCGAGCCGTAGATGTAGGTGGCCAGTGTGTCGAAATCGTGCTGGACCTGGGTCAGGTCGCTGCGCATCGAATCGAAGAACGGTGCCACCAGATCGAGGTCGACACCGACGCGGCGGGCCGTCTGGGCAAAGGCGTGCACGACGAGGTTGCTGCTCGACCCGGTGACCAGCGCGACGCTGGTCTGCTCTTCGAGTTGGTCGAGCTCGTTGCTGCGGTCGACGAGTCCCTGCTCGGGGCGCGGCGCGTCGACGATCTCGTCCGCCACCCGGACGAGCGCGTAGATGTTCTGGACGTCGCGCCGGATCCGCGGGGTGAGCAGACGCGATGCGAGCCCGAACGAACTCGAGTACGACCTGATCACCATCGCCGCGCACGCCTCCGCGACCTCGTCGTATCGCCGATGTGGTGGGACCACCTCGGTGTGACCGGGAATGTGCATCATCCGACCGCTCCTCGACCTGGTGCCTTCAACGGGTTTGCCTGACGTCATGAATTCGACGCCCGGGACATCACCGGATGGGTGTCGTAGACCGAACCGTGGTCGGGGGCCGGCAGCTGTCGCACCTGTTCGACGAACCACGGGCTGACGGCCCACGGCGTGCGCGCGACGAGCGACCACACGTCGTCGACCTCGGCCCATACGTGCTCGGCGACCTCGTCCGGCGCCGGGCGGGGCTCCCCCAGCGGTCGCGCGACGAACACCGGGCAGATCTCGTTCTCGACGATGCCGCTCGCGTCGACCGCCCGATACCGGAAGTCGGGCAGGATGCACCGGACGTCGGCGACCTCGATGCCGAGCTCGCGCCGGGCATACCGATGCACGGCGTCGACGACGTCCTCGCCGGGCCGCGGATGACCGCAGAACGAATTCGTCCACACCCCGGGCCAGCTGCGCTTGGACAACGCGCGGCGCGTCATGAGGATGCGTCCGTCGACGACCAGGTGGCAGGAGAAGGCGAAGTGCAACGGCGTGTCGAACCCGTGCACCCCCTCGCGGTCAGCGGTGCCGCACGGGCGGCCGTCGGCGTCGGCGAGTACCACCGAGTCGTTCGTCATCCTGGAGTCCTAGCGTCAAGAGCATTCGGGAGGGCGTCACGAGCATTCGGGAAGTGCGCGTCCCCTGTTGTTCGTCCCATTGTTCGTCACCGACGACCGAACCGGATGGGAGCGGTCCCCGGCACGCGCTGAGGGACCGCGCGGGTCAACCGAGGACGCGGGTCTGTCGTCGCACCGCGATCCCGAGCTGGACCGTCCCGATCAGCGCAAGCACGGCGCCGATCGCCGCGATGGCCAGCGCGAGGCGGGACGCCGCGGCCGAGCTCACGCCCGCGCACCACCACCAGCCCGCACTCACGGTGGCGACGACCGCCAGTATCACCCGCGACGGTCGCTCCCACACGGTGACCGTTCCCGGCCCCGCCATGCCCACCGCCTGCGCCGTGGCACGGGTGATCTCGAGGATCAGGGTCAGCACTGCGATCGTTGCGCCGAGCCACGGCGGGGCACCCACCACCACCACGATGCCGACCAGCATGACGTCCGAGAACCGATCTGCCACCGCGTCATTGATACGTCCCCACCGCGAAGCCGTCCCGGTCTGGGCGGCGATCGCGCCGTCGATCCCGTCGAGCAGCGCGGCCACCACGATGACAAGCGCGGCGAGCAGAGGCCACCAGTCGCCGAGGATCGTCAGGCACAGCGCGACCGCTGTGGCGAGGACACCGAGAGCCGTCACCGTATTCGGCGTGAGGCCGAGCCGGGCCAGGGGCCGGGCACAGGCGTGGCTGACGAGCACCCAGTTGCGCACCCAGAAGCTCGCTCGCGGATCGAGACCGCCGTGGAGTTCCGACCAGGAATCGAGCGCCGTGTCCCGGGCACTCCGCCGCCCCACCCGGCCCGCTCGCTCCGCTCCCGGCGCCCCATCCACCCGGCCCGCTCGCTCCGCTCCCGGCGCCCCATCCACCCGGCCCGCTCGCTCCTCTCCCGGCGCCGACGCGAGGTGCTCAGGCTCCGCGGACACGACCCCTCCTCTGCTTCGAGATCGCCTGACCGACCGCCCATCCGACGATGACGATCACATGCGCGACGTAGAGCCACAGTCCGACCGCGACCACTCCGCCGATCACCCGGAGCCCGCCGTACGGGATACCGACGTCGATCGGCAGGGACAGGAACAACAGAAAGCCCTGGAAGAACCCGGCGATGAACGACGCGGTCCCGAGCGCGGTCGCCGCAGCCACGCCCAACGTCGGCTCACCCGGCGTCACCCGCCAGTACACCCAGGTCAGCGCGACCGTGACCGTCAGCCACACGACGATGAACTCCACCACGATCCGGATCACCAGATCACCGAAACCGCCTGTCCCGCCACCGTCGGGCGACAGTGTGGTGAGCGCGCCCGCGACACCGACGACGACGTAGGTCAGCGGCGGCACCACCACCACCAGCCCCAGAACCCAGATCCGCGACCGCCACCCGGTGAACCGGTCCTCCCGCGGATACAGCGTCATGCACGCACGACGAAGGCCCTCCCCGTAGAACGACGCCGGGAACAACAAGACGACGACGCTCATCAGCGACAGCCCGGTCCCGATCACGACCGCCTCGTCGAAGACGCCCCGGCCGCCCATGGCCGGCGGGATGAGTACGCGCAGTTCCGACAGGGACTCGACCCCGGACGGGCTGCGCAACCACGTGGTCGACCAGATCCCGAGCAGGGCCCACGGGACGATCGCGATCGCGGCGAAGTAGGTCAGGGTGGCGGCGGCCGCGGCGAGGTCCCCGCGGCCGAGGGTCTCCCGGACGTCCGCCACCAGCGCGCGCACGTCGAAGGTCATCGTGGGCTCGCGGACTGCGTTCTCGCGAGTCACCGTCGGGGCCGATCGGCGCGGTGTCACCCCTCCGGGATACCCGAAAACACCCCGCCTGCGCTGCAGCGGGGTGCCCACGGAGTCCTCGCGGCGTGCCCGGGCGACTCCGACATGGAGTCAGATCGACGCGAACAGTGCCACCGCCATCCCCAGCATGATGACCGCGACGACCGCGTCGAGCACCTTCCACGCGCGAGGGCTGGCGAAGAAGCCGGACAGCCTGCGCGCCCCGCCGCCGAGCGCGGTGAACCACAGGACACTCGCGATGCACGCACCGAACGCGAACGCCCACTTGCCGTTCCCGTGTCCGTTCGCGATGGCACCCATGGTGATGACGGTGTCGAGGTAGACGTGGGGATTCAGCCAGGTCAGCGCCAGTGCCGTGCCGACAGCGACCCAGCGGCCGGTGGACTCGGCACCCGTGTTGCCGGCTCCGGCGGCATCCGCTGCGATGACCTCGTCACTGCGCAGACAGCGCCTGGCGGCCAGCACACCCAACGCCCCGACATACAGCCCACCGGCGACCTTGGCGAAGGTCACCACATCCGGATGGGCGGCGACGAGTGCGCCGAGCCCGGCGACGCCCGCGACGATGAGGACGATGTCGGAGACGGCGCAGACCGCCACGATCGGCGCGGTGTGGCTGCGCGCGACACCCTGTCGCAGCACGAAGACGTTCTGGGGTCCGATGGCGATGATCAGGCCGGCGCCCGTGAGCAGTCCGGCGAGCGCGGGGACGAGGTAAGCGGTCACCGGAACGACGTTAGGAGCGCCGACGAGGTCAGTACAGCGAAAGTTTTTCACGAATCATGAGCTGTGCTTCAGATTGTTGGGACCCTTTCGCCGAGCCCCGCGATTCGGAGAACCGCACAGAAGGCGTCGATGTAGTCGTCGACCGCCACATCGCCGACCAAGCCCTGCTGTACGACCACCCCCTGCATGACCGACACCATGACCTGGGCGAGGATCGCGGGTTCGGCGGGCAGCTCGTGACCCGCCGACCGCCAGTCCGTCAGGACGCGCTCGAAGACGCTGCGCAGCCCACGGACGATGTCGCCGACGGTGTCGCGTAATTCCGGGTTGTTGGCGGCCTCGCCCCACACCGTCAGGACCATCCGGAAGCCGTCGGTCATCGGCGCGATCTCCAGCAGGACCCGTTCGGCCAGTGCGCGTACAGCCGCCTCGGGCGACGCGGGTTGTTCGCCCGGGTCGTCGAAGCTGGTGATGCCCGATTCGTAGGCGACGAAGATCGATCGCGCGACCGCGGCGATCAGCTCTTCTTTCGACGAGTAGTACGAGTAGACGGCACCCGCACTGAGTCCGGATTCTCGGATCACGTCAGACATCGACGCACGGTGGAACCCCTTGTCGACGAAGCATCGACGAGCGGCGTCGAGGATCTGCCGGCTTCGTTCGAGCTTGCGTTCGTCGCTGATCTTCGGCATGCCGACAGTCTAAAACGAATATTCGTTCTTGATTCCGCCCGTGCCACCGCGCATACTCAGAAAAACGAAGCTTCGTTCTTTTTAGGAGTGGTGATGAGTACCGAGCTACACCCCACAGATGCCCGACCGTCGACCGCGCGCCAGGGACCCGGGGCGGCCCGAGAACCCGCCGGCGCCCGCGGCGCCGGGCATTCCCCGAGCTGGCGGCTCGTGGCGGCGATGATCGTCGGGGTCCCGACCCTTGTGGTCGCGATCGCCGCGATGTTCGTCTCGCTGGCTGTCGATCCCGAACCGCACCAGGCCCCACTGGGTCTCGTCGCGCCACCGCCCGCCGCGACGGCGATCGAGTCGGCGCTTGCCGAACGGGCGGGCGCCGACGCCTTCGTCGTCGAACGGTTCACCGATGCCGACGACGCCCGCGCCGCGATCGAACGGCGCGACCTGGTGGGCGCGATCACGGTCGGCGCGGGTGGGGTCACGGTCCTGACCGCCGAGGCGGGATCGCCGGTGCTGGCGCAGGTCGTCGTCGGGGTCGGTAACGGTATCGCCACCGCCCAGGGCGTGCCGGTCGCCGCCGAATCCGTTGTCCCCACTCCCGAGACAGATGCTCGCGGAACGGGTTTCGCAGCCGGCCTGTTGCCGTTGCTGATCGCCGGGATGGCGCTGGGCGGAGCAGCGGCGATCGGACTACGGGGACGGGTCGCCATGCAGGCCACGTTGGCTGTCCTGGGTCCGCTCGTGGCCGGGTTCGGTTTCGCGGCAACGTGGTCCTGGCTGGGTGTCATCGACGGCGGCGTCGGCACCGTCGGTCTCGCCGCGGCACTGATGATCGGCGCGATCACCTGGTTCACGGTCGGCGCCGGCAGCCTGCTGGGCACCGCGGGGGTCGGGGTGTCCGCGCTGGTGATGGTGCTGATCTCGAACCCGCTGTCGGGACTGGCCTCGTCTCCGTACCTGCTGCCCGCACCGTGGGGAACGATCGGCCAGTGGCTGCCGCCCGGCGCCGGCGGCACGCTGCTCCGTTCGGTCGCGTACTTCCCCGCGGCGAGCATCGCCGCACCCGTCGCCGTGCTCGCCGGCTGGATCGCCGTCGGCGCCGGCCTGCTGGCACTCGGCACCGTGCGTTCGCGGCGGGCCGACGCCGCGGGCAGTGCCGTCCCCGCCTGATCTGCTCGTCCGTGGTGTGTCTCGGCTCCCCGGCGGGATGCACCACTAACCTCGGCTCGTGGACATCAGCCAGGAGGGCCTGCGCACGCTGGCCGCGGTGCTGCGCGAGGGCACCTTCGACGCTGCCGCCGCCGCCCTGCACATCACGCCCTCGGCGGTGAGCCAGCGGATCAAGGCACTCGAGTCCGCCGCCGGCCGGGTCCTGCTCCGTCGGACCAAGCCGGCGACGGCCACGCCCGACGGCGAGGTACTGGTCCGGCTCGCCAAGCAGTGGGAACTGCTGCTCGCCGAGACACGGGCCGAGTTCGTCGGTGCCCCGGACGACGACGACCTGCCATTGGTCGAGCGTCCGCGCATCCACCTGCCGATCGCGACCAACGCCGATTCGCTCGCGACCTGGTTGCTGCCGGTCCTGGCGCACTTCCACCGCGAGCACGCGGTGGCGGTGGAGGTCTTCCGCGACGACGAGACCCGGAGCAGCGCCCTGCTCCGCACCGGCGACGTGCTCGCCGCGGTGACCTCCGAACCCCTCGCGATCCGGGGTTGCGCACTGCAGTCGCTCGGCACGATGCGGTACCTGCCGGTGGCCACTCCGGACTTCATCGAGACCTGGCTGCCCGACGGACCCGATGCCGACGCGCTGGCCCGCGCCCCGATGGTGCAATTCGACCGCAACGACCACATCCAGCGGAACATCTCGGCGGCCCTCGCCGGCCGGCCCGTCGACCCGCCCGCGGTCTACATCCCGGCGTCGACCGAGTATCACCGCGCCGTCACCCTCGGGATCGGTTGGGGCGCGGTCCCGGTCGTCCAGATCGCCGACGCCCTCGACACCGGCCGCGTCCGCCTCATCGCCGACCACCACATCGACGTCCCGCTGTACTGGCAGTACTGGAAGTTGAGTTCCCCACTGCTGCAAGCACTCACAACGAGCGTCGTCGACGGTGCCGCTCGGGTTCTCTGACACCGATTGCATGGTCCGGTGCCGCGGCACGCCCGGTGACGGGCTACGGAACGGCTTGGTCGACCAGCTTCGGATGGGCGTCGTCGACGAGGGGGTTCTCGATCTCGTCGCGCCACATGCGGGCGGCGACGTAGAACGCCCAGGCGATCGGCACGGGGAGCAGCCCGGCCAGCACGAACGTCGCGGTCAGGCCGATCGCCGACGACACCGGGGCGGCGATCGCCATCGACACCGGCATCAGCGCGACCGACACGAAGAAGTCGAGACTGGCGATGCGGCCCAGGAGCGCCGGCGGCACCCGACGCTGTAACAGCGTCCCCCACAGCACCATCGGGCCGTCGAACAGGATGCCCATGGTCACCCCGGCGGCGATGAACATCCACGTCGAATCGGCGAGACCCATGAGCACCAGGGGCAGGCTGGAGAACGCCCAGAGTGAGAACATGACGGTCAGGTACCGACGTGGCATCGGGATCGAGGCGAAGACCAGCGACGCCGCGGCCGCGCCGAGTCCGAATCCGGCGAGCACCCAGGCGTGCTGGGTCGCGCCGCCGTCGATGCGCTCACGCAACGCGAACGGGACGAGCACCTCGATCGGACCGAGCGTCGCCAGTACCAGGACACACGCGAAGAGCAGCGTGCCCCACAGCCACGGGGTCCGGGCCATGTAGACGAACCCCTCGGCCAGGTCGCTGACGATCCGACGACCACCCGCCCCGTCCACGACGACCGGCTCCTCCTCGGCCGTCTCGCCGAAGCGACGCGCGGTGACCGGGGCCATCCCGAGATAACACACACTCGACAGGATCGCGGCGACCGCAGCCATCAGCACCGCGGGTCCCGGGGCCCAGGCACCGATGACGGCGCCGGCGACCATCGGCCCGACCGCCTGGAAGACGACCGGACGGAAGAAGCCCTCGATCCCGTTGGCCGCCTGCAACTCCGCCGGCGCGACGACTCCGGGCAGCAGCGCGGAGTAGGCGGGGTAGTACATCCCGGTGGTGATGCCGCCCAGCAGAGAGGCCAACACCACGTGCCAGAGCTGCAGCACGCCGGCGATCGACGCCAGGCCGATCGCACCGAACGCGATCATTTTCGCGACCTCGAGCCCGATCATGATGTGGCGCTGCGAGATCCGGTCGGCGAGCACACCACCGGCCAGGGTGGAGAACAGCATTCCCACCGCGGCCACGCCGGTGGCCAGCGAGACCTGACCGGGCCCACCGCCGAGCGCGATGACCTGCCAGATCACCGCGATCGTCCACACGCCGTCGGCGAACATGGCCAGGATCAACCCCGACGCGAGCAGCCGATACTGCCGGCGCGCGAACGGCAGCAGCGCGCGGGGCAGACGGGAGTCAGCGGCGGATTTCACCCTTCGAGCTTGCCCGAACCGGGGCCGGTGGTGCCAACCTTTTTCGGACCGTCGTGTTCCCGGTGGTGCGGGTCAGCTCGCCTTGCGCGACGACTTCTTGGCGGGCGCCTTCTTGGCCGTCGACTTGCTCCCGGAAGCGCTGGAACCCGAGCTGCCCGATGACGCCTTCTTCGCTGTCGACTTGGCCGCGGCCTTCTTGGCCGGCGCCTTCTTCGCGGCGGTCTTCGCCGCAGCCTTCTTGGCCGGCGCCTTCTTGGCGGGGGCGTCCTTCGAGTCCGAATCCCCGCGATCCTTCACCGACGCGCGCAACGCGGCGAGGAGATCGGCGACGTCGGAGTCCTCGGTGTCCTTGTCCTCGTCGTCGGATTCGGGGAACGCCTCGCCGCCCTCGGACTTCGCCTCGATGAGCTTGGTCAGCTCGTTCTGGTAGGTGTCCTCGAACTCGGAGGGGTCGTAGTCCGACGCCATCGACTCGATCAGCGACGCCGCCATCTGCAGTTCCTGATCGCGGATCTCGGTGTCGTCGTCCAGGAAGCCGAAGTCGGGTTTGCGCACCTCGTCGGGCCACAGCAGCGTCTGCAACGTCATCACACCGTCGACGACCCGCAGTGCCGCCACGCGGGTCCGGTTGCGCAGGGTGAACGAGGCGATCGCGAGCCGATCCGTCTCCTCCAGCGCCTTGGCCAACAGCACGTACGCCTTCGGCGACTTCGACGACGGCTCGAGGTAGTAGGGCTTGTCGAAATAGATCGGGTCGACCTGCTCGGCGGGAACGAACTCCAGGATCGAGATCTCCGGGCTCTTCTGGACCGGCAGCGAGGCGAGGTCGTCCTTGGTCAGGATCACCGTCTCGCCGGACTCGGATTCGTAGGCGTTGGCGATGTCGCCGTAGTCGACCTCGGTGTCGGTGCCCTCACGCACACGGCGGTAACGGATGCGGGTGCCGTCCGACGAGTCGACCTGGTAGGACTTGCGGTCGTGACTCTCGGTCGCGGAATAGACCTTGACCGGCACGTTGACCAGGCCAAAGCTGAGGTCGCCCTTCCAGATCGAGCGCATGAGGGCCATTCTGCCAGGGATTTGGGTCAGATGGCGGCAAGCAGCGAGACGTTCTCGGTCGACCTTGTGGACAATGGACGGCATGGCAGGCGGCGAGACTCTGGAGGTCGACGGCCGACGGATCTCGATCACCAATCTCTCGAAGGTGCTCTATCCGGCGGCGGGGACCCGAAAGTTCGAGGTCATCGACTACTACTCGCGCATCGCCGACGTCCTCCTCCCCCACGTGCGGGGCCGCCTCATCACCCGCAAACGGTGGCCCAACGGCGTCGAGTCGACCCCGTTCTTCGAGAAGAACGTCCCCGACAGCGCACCGGACTGGATTCGACGCCACGGCATCCAGCACAGCGAACGGGTCATCTCCTACGCCATGGCCGACGACCGCGCCACGCTGGTCTGGCTCGCGCAGATGGCGGTGCTGGAGATCCACACACCGCAGTGGCGGCTTCCCATGGGACCCGACGGCGCACCGATGGCGAACCGCATCGTCTTCGACCTCGATCCCGGCCCGCGGGTGCCCTTGCACCGGACCGCGGAGGTGGCGTGCGAGATCCGTAACTGGCTCGGCGGGGCGACGACCTATCCGGTGACCAGCGGCGGCAAGGGCATCCACCTCTACGCGCGGCTCCCGAAACCCGTGACCTCGGATGCGGCGCGCAAGGTGGCGCAGGAGGTCGCCAACGAGTTCGCTCGTCAGCACAGCGATTTCATCACCGCCAAGATGTCCAAATCGCTGCGCGACGACAAGGTCTTCATCGACTGGAGTCAGAACACCGCCGCCAAGACCACCCTGGCGCCGTACTCGATGCGCGGACGTGAGCAGCCGTGGGTGGCCGCGCCGCGCACCTGGGAGGAGATGGAGGATCCAGGGCTCTCCCAACTGCTCTACACCGAGGTGCTCGAGCGCGTCGAAGAGTTCGGCGATCTCCTCGACGGCCTCGACGACCCTTACGGTGACACCGACGGGGACGAGCCGGAACCCGCCGTCGAGCCGGCGGCGGGTCAGGTCATCAACCTGAAGGAGTACCGCCGCAAGCGCGACCAGTCGAAGACACCCGAACCGTTCGGCGACGAGGCGCATCGGCAGCGCATCGAATCCGAGAGCTCCACAGGGGAGCCGGATTCCGACACCACAACGGACCGGGCACCGATCTTCGTGATCCAGGAACACCATGCCCGGCGGTTGCACTACGACTTCCGGCTCGAACACGACGGGGTCCTGGTGTCGTGGGCCGTGCCCAAAAACCTGCCCACCGATCCCGATCAGAACCGGCTCGCAGTGCAGACCGAGGATCACCCCATGGACTACGCCGACTTCGAAGGCGACATCCCGGCGGGCGAATACGGTGGCGGTCACGTGTCGATCTGGGACAAAGGCACTTTCGAGCTCGAGAAGTGGCGTGACAAGGAGGTCATCGTCCGCCTCCACGGCGAGCGGTTGCAGGGCCGCTACGCGCTGATCCGGACCGGCGAGAAGAACTGGCTCGCCCATCTCATGAGCGACGAGCCCCGCCCGATCGTCCCGGACAGCCTCACCGATCCACGCCCGATGCTCGCGACCGACGAGTCGATCGACGGACTCAACGGCCGCGACTGGGCCTTCGAGGGCAAGTGGGACGGATATCGCCTCCTCATCCGCTCGGTCGGCGGCGAGTTCCGGCTCACCTCCCGATCGGGCATCGACATGACGGCCGATTTTCCCGAACTCGCAGGCCTTGCAGACGATCTCGGCCTCATGGACGTGGTGCTCGACGGCGAGGTCGTCGCCATCGACTCCTCCGGCCGCACCAACTTCACCCTGTTGACCTCGCGTCGGCACACCGACGAGCCATATTCGTTGCGGCTACACCTGTTCGACATCCTGTACCTGAACGGCTCGTCCTTGCTGCGCAAGCCGTGGTCGGCACGGCGGGAGCTCCTCGAGGAGCTGGCCCCGGCATTCCGCAACTCCGCCTTCGTCGAAGTTCCGCCGCTGCTTCCCGGCCCGGGATCGGCAGCCGTCGAGTACAGCCGCGAACACAATCTGGAAGGCGTTGTCGCCAAGCGCCGCAACTCGGTGTATCAGCAGGGGCGTCGGTCGACGACGTGGTTGAAACACAAGAACTGGAGCGACATCGAGGTCGTCGTCGGCGGGTACCGACCGGGACGCGGCAACCGCGCCCACACCATCGGCTCGTTGCTGATCGGGCTCCCCGAGGAGACCGGGCTGCGCTACGTCGGTCGCGTCGGCACCGGCTTCACCGACGCGCAGCTGCGCTCGCTCGCCGAGGAACTCGGACCGCTGGAGATCTCGCGGTCGCCGTTCCTCGACAAACTCGACCGGCCCGTCGAGTCGAGCGCGGTGTGGGTGCTGCCCAAGATCGTCGGCGAGGTCCGTTTCATGGACTGGACGACGGCCGGGCACCTGCGGCACCCCAGCTGGCGGGGCATCCGCCGGGACAAACTCCCCGGCGACCTCTGACCGGCGGCGCACTGCCGCGACGGAACCGAGAACAGGAGCGACTCCCATGACCGGCGAGACGACCACCATCCCCGCGGCCGACACCGACACCGATGCCTATGTCGCGCGGCCGGATTCACCGCCATCCGATTCTCCACTGCCCGGTGTCCTGTTCCTCACCGACCTGATCGGACTGCGGCCGCGGATCGAGGCCATGGCCGACCGCATCGCGTCGTGGGGATACGTCGTACTCGTTCCGCACCTGTTCCATCGGTACGGTTCCGCCACCGAGTGGGCACCGACCGAGGACCTGTTGCTGCCCGAGGCGCGGGCCGCGTTCTTCCGATCCGCGATGCCGCGGGCGCGAACCCTCACCCCCGACGCCGTACGACCCGACCTCGTCGCCTATCTCGATGCGCTGCACTCCCTCCCGGGCGTCGCGCCCGGACCCGTCGGCGTCACCGGTTACTGCATGGGCGGGCGGCTCGCGCTGAACATCGCGGCCACCCGGCCCGACGAGGTGGCCGCGGTGGGCATGTTCCACACCGGCGGGCTGGTCACCGACGACCCCGACAGTCCGCACCTGCACCTCGTCGGCATCGACGCATTCGTCCTCGCCATTCACGCCGACAAGGACCGGTCACTGCCCGCCATGGCGGTGGCCCAGTTCGAGCACGCCCTGACCGCTGGGGGCGTGGCACACTCGGCGACCGTCTATCCCAGTGCACCGCACGGGTATACGATGTCCGACCTGGAGGCCTACCACCACGAGGCCACCGAACATCACTTCGACGAGCTGGAGGCACTGTTCGGGCGGACGCTGTCGGGGTGAGGTGGCCGCCTCGTCCGACTGTCGCACTCGGCGCCGGTCGTCGACCGCCCCTCGCCACGTGACCTGACCACGGCCCACCCCCAGAGCACCAACCACAGGCTCATCCCGCCGACCTGGATCCGCTGGGCGAGTCCGAGACGGTAGTCGCCGGTCAGGTTGTCCGCGACCAACATCCACACCGTGGCGAGCGCGATGACGACGAGCACCGCGTTCCCGATCCGCCGGAGGGCCGGCCAGACGGACCCTTCCGGGGTGATGCGCAGCGCCGAGACGCCGGCGGCGATCATCACGGTGAAGATGGCGAACACCGCGACCGTACTCGTCAGCGCGTGGATGTGATGCAGTTGCGGGAGCAGTCCGCTCGGTTCGCGCGGGCACCCGGCGTCGACTCCCGGAATGCACTCGATCGGGAGCAGGGCGTCGGCGATGGTCGCAGCGCCGAAAACCGCCAATGCGAGAACGGCGGTGGTCGCCGTCCGACCGCGGAACAGCCGGCGCGGGACGAGCAACAGGAGTGCCGCGACCAGTGCGCAGATGCCGGTGGTGACGTCCCCGACCACGTAGATCTCGCGGTGGGGGCGGTTCGCGGCGTCGAGCTCGCTCAGGAAGCTGCGCATCGGGTCCAACGAATCCGCCCACGCGAACTCCAGCACCCACGACGAATAGCAGAGTCCCGCAACGACGATCAGGATGCCGGCGACCGATCTCCTCACGAGGCCGGCGTCGGCTCCGGTGCGCCGATCGGCCGTCCCTGGCGCAGCGGGAGCTCCTTCCAGGTGACCGTGCCGATGATGGCCAGTAGCGAGATGATCGACACCGCCAGGAACACCCTGTCCATCGAGTGGGCGAAGCCCTCCTTGATGGGTTGCGCGAGCTCGGTCGGCAGCTTCTCGATGACCGAGGTGTCACTCATGACGCTGTCCGACGATCCCGTTGCCGCACCGGGGTTCTGGGCGGCAACGATGAGCGACTGCCCGAATGTGCTGACCTGTGGGTCGGCGCTCTGCGAGGCCTCCACGACCGCCGCCCGATACTCGGGCTGAGCGGCCGCCGAGACCATCTCGTCCCTGATGCTCGGACCCATGAACGAGAACAACAGCGAGAAGAAGACCGCGACGCCGAGCGTTCCACCGATCTGGCGGAAGAAGGTGGCGGTGCCGGTCGACAAACCCATGTCCTTGGGCGGCAGGATGTTCTGCATCGCCAGGGTGATCGGCTGCATCAGATTGCCCAGGCCGAAGCCGAGAAGCGCCGCCATCAGCATGACCAGGTAGACCGGGGTCTCGGTGCCGACCAGGTGGAGCAGGAAGGTGCCCGTGGTGATCAGCACCGCACCGATGATCGTGAAGATCTTGTAGCGACCGGTGCGAGAGATCAGCTGACCCGACAGAATCGAGCCGGTCATCAGTCCGAGCACCATCGGGAGCATCTGCAGGCCGGCGATCATGGGGCTCGATCCGCGAAGCACCTGGAAGTACTGCGGCAGCATCGAGATCCCGCCGAACATGACCGCACCGATGATCACCGAGATGACGATGCCCTGACTGAAGACCACGTTCTTGAACACACGCAACGGGATCAGTGCGTCGTCGCCCATCAGATGCTCGATCCAGATGAATGCGGCGATGCCGACGACGCCGATGGCGTAGCAGAGAATCGACAGCCCGGAGCTCCAGCCCCACTGACGACCCTGCTCGGCAACGATGAGCAACGGTGCCACCGCGACGGCCAGAGCTGTCGCGCCCCAGTAGTCGGTGCGCCCACCCACTCCCTTCTGCTGGTCGTAGTTGAGCACCTTGTAGACGACGAACAACGCGACGAGCCCGATCGGCACGTTCACCAGAAACACCCAGCGCCAGCCGGACACCCAGAGGATCGTCTCCTGGCCGGCGAACAGACCGCCGAGGACCGGACCGAGGACGCTGGAGGTGCCGAACACGGCGAGGAAGTAGCCCTGGTACTTGGCGCGTTCGCGGGGCGGCACGATGTCACCGATGGTGGTCAGTGCGAGGGTCATCAGGCCGCCCGCGCCGAGCCCCTGAAAAGCGCGGAACGCGGCCAGCTCGTACATCGACGTGGCGATCGTGCACAGCAACGAACCGACGATGAAGATCGAGATCGCGAGCAGGAAGAACGGTTTGCGGCCGTAGAGGTCGGACAGTTTGCCGTACAGGGGGGTCACGATCGTCGCGGTGACGAGGTAGGCCGTGGTCACCCACGCCTGCATGTCGTATCCCTGCAGGTCGTCGGCGATGGTCCGGATCGCGGTCGACACGATGGTCTGGTCGAGAGCGGCGAGGAACATGCCCATCATGAGTCCGGCCAGGATGGTCAGGATCTGGCGATGGGTCAATCCGGCCCCGGCCACCTCGCCGTCGGGGGCCACCGTTTCAGAGGCCACCGATTCGGGGGCCGCCGAGGAATCTGTCATCGTCGTTGTCCTTTCACGGGTTTCACGCATCCGCGTCCGGCTTGCGGGCTGAGCACGCCGGGTTGAGGGCCGCGTCGGCAGCGTCGACGAATCGACCGAGAAGCCTGACGAGGGTGTGGAGTTCGTCGTCGGTCCACTCCGCCATGACGTCGGCCATCGCGGATCGGCGCATCTCGCGCATCGCCAGGACGCGGTCGCGGCCGGCGTCGGTGATGACGAGGAGGGTGGCACGTCCGTCGTCGGGGTCCGCCTCGCGACGGATCAGTTCGTGGTCCACCAGTTGGGCCACATGACGACTCACCGTCGACGGGTCGGCGTTCATCGCCTCGGCGAGCTCCCGCGATCGCATCGACCGTCGGGAGAGGGGGAACAGCGCCTTGAACGCCGCCGCCTCGAACTCCCCATCGTGGGTCCGGAAGGTGGTGTGCACCGCCCGCTCGCGGATGCGCACGAACCGCAGCAGCGTCTCGAACAGGTCGTCGATCGCCTGGTGATCGAGAGCCGGCACTGCCACCACCTCCGAGTGCTGTTTTTACTTTCCCTTTGCAATTAGTTGCGATGCGCAACTAGTTGCCCTCCGCAAGTGTGCGCGCGGAAGCGGGAGAATGCAAACAGACCGAAGACGGAGAAGTGAGTCGCCGCCCTGCCGGGTCGGGGGTTGGCAGGGCGGCGACTCACCATCGATGTCGCTCGCGGATCGCCGGACGTTACCGACGCCGCCTCCGACGGGGAGCGGGCTGAACCACATCGACGACGCGGGAGTGCGTTGCGCCTCCCGGTCCCGAGGCGATGCATCGTCGGACCCTGCCTGCGGTTAGCCTCGTGGGAGCCAGGAACCGTGACGGGAGCTCTTCGTGTTCGTTGTCGCCCACATCAGCGACCTGCATTTCAACGGGACGCGGTTCAATCGGGCCCGCATCCAGGCCGCGCTGAGCTACATCAATGCTCGTGCGGCCGGCATCGACGTCCTCCTGGTCACCGGTGACATCGCCGACGAAGGTGCGCCCAGCGAGTACCGCGAGGCCCACGGGGTACTCGAGAGTCCGCTGCCGATGCTCATCACCGCCGGGAACCATGACGTCCGCGAGCCGTTCAGTGCTGCTCTCATCGGTACCGAGACCTCCGGCCCGATCAACCACGCCCGGACGGTGCGGGGACGCGACGGCTCCGACGTGCTGTTCCTCGTGTGCGACAGCTCGATCCCCGGCCGTAACGACGGCCGTCTCGACGATGAGACGATCGCCTGGCTGTCGGACCGACTCGACGCGACGCCGGCGGACACCCCGGTGTTCATCGCTTTCCACCATCCACCGGTCGACCTGCACATGCCGTTCATGGACTCCATCCGGCAGCGTGACGAGGGCCGCCTCGCCGACCTGGTCGGAGACCACCCGAACATCGTCGCGTTCCTCTGCGGCCATGCGCACACCCCGGCGGTGACCACGTTCGCCGACCGCCCGCTGTGCGTCGCGCCGGGAGTGTCGTCGACGCTGAACCTCCCGTTCGAGGGGCGGGAGGTCGTCAATCGCGGTCAGCCACCGGGGATTGCGTTCCATCTCTACGACGACGAGCGTTTCGTCACCCACTTCCGCTCGGTGATGTTCTGACGCGTGCCCGCACGGTCAGGGATGCGCGGACGTCGTCGCACGATCGCGATGCCGAGAGCCGAGCGCGCCGGCCGAAGCCTCACCGGCAACCGGTGCGATGCTCTGCGGGGTGACTTCGTAGACCCGCGCGGTCGCGATGTCGAAATACAGTCCGACGATGCGCAACCGGGCCTCCGCCGCGGCCCGACCGACGAGCGGATGCCGCGCCAGCGTCTCGATCTGCTTCGCCACGTTGACCACGGCCAGCTGATCGACCTCGGGGAGTCCCCGCTCGGCTGCGGCGCGTCCGGCCGGGTGTCCGTGCCGGAACGCCACCCGGCTGGGAATCGCGTGTCGCAACCACCGCTGGATCGGGGATCGCTCCGCCGAGGTCTCCGACACCGCTGACCCGCCGGACGCCTCGCTGTCGAGCAGCGCGTGCATCGCCCCGCACGACGAATGACCGCAGACCACGATCGACGACACCCCCAGCTCGCCGACGGCGAACTCCAGTGCGGCCTCCACCGATACGTCGTCGTCGCTGTCGGTCGGTATCAGGTTGCCCACGTTGCGGACCGTGAACAGATCACCCGGGCCGCTCGCGGTGATGACGTTGGGCAGCACCCGCGAGTCGGCACATGTCACGAACAACGAGTCGGGGTCCTGCGACTCGGTGACATCGGCGAGCATCGCGCGCAGGGCGTCGGCGTGCTCGTTCTCGTACTCGTGGACACCGCCGAGGACCGACCGGAGCGCCGCCGGACGGTCCGTGGTTATCGACGTCTCCGACTCGGTTCGGTTGCGCCACGGCGTCAGTCCGGCGAATCCGGAGGTGTGGCGCCGCGGTGGCCGGTGCGGGGCGTCGACGAGCCGGGCGCGCCCCTTCTCGACGATGAGCACCGTGCCGCCGCCTGCTTCATGCGCCCAGCGGAAGTCCTCGAGCATCTCCGAGGCCGCATGGTCGAGGAAGTCGGTGTCGAGTTCGAGCGTCAGATGCGCCCGGTCCGGGACCTGTGCCAAGGCCTTGTTGAGCTTCGGCAACGACAGGAAGCTCAGCGAACCGCGAACACGTACCGTCCACTGTGCACCGTCGGTTCCGCTTGGTTCCGAGACGATCTCGGCGCGAACCACTCGCCAGACGACGAGTCCGATCGCCACGGCCAGCCCGATCCCGACACCCTCGAGCAGATTGAGGAAGACCACCGCCAGCACCGTGATGACATAGACCCAGAGATCGCCCGTGCGGAGGGCGATTCGCATGTGCGCCAGCTTGACCAGCTGGATGCCGATGACCACCAGCAAGCCGGCCAGGGCGGCCATCGGGATCTGCTCGACCAGCCCGGTGAGCAGCGCCGCGAAGACGAGCACCCACACGCCGTGCATCACCGCCGACGCCGAGGTCCGCGCACCGGAGTTGACGTTGGTGGTGCTGCGCACGATGACGCCGGTGACCGGCAACCCACCGAGCATCCCCGACGTGATGTTCGCACTGCCCTGTCCGAGCAGCTCGCGATTCAGGTCGCTGCGGGGGCCGGTGTGCATCTTGTCGACCGCGACCGCCGACAGCAGCGACTCCACGCTGGCGATCAGCGCTACCGTCAGGACTCCGAGAAGTACTGCTCCCCAACTACTGTCGGGAAGCTCGGGGAGGGTGATCGCTTCGAAGAAGTTGCCGTCGATGCTGATCCGTTCGACGTCCAGACCGAAGACGATGGTCAGCGCCGTCGCGCCGACGATGGCGACCAGCGGTCCGGGCACCTTGCGTACGGCCGCCGGCAGCAGCGGCCAGATGAGCAGGACGGCGATCACCGTGCCACCCACGAGTGCATCCGACGTCTCGATGTCGGCGAGCCCCGCGGGCAGGGAGGTCACGTTCTCCCAGGCGCTGCTCGCCGAACTGCCACCCAGCAGCACGTGGATCTGCTGGAGGGCGATGGTGATCCCGATACCGGCGAGCATCGCGTGGACGACCACCGGCGCGATGGCCAGCGCGGCTCCTGCGATGCGGCTCAGACCGAACAGGATCTGCAGGACACCCGCGCCGACCGTGATGAAACAGGTGACCCGCCAACCGAAATTGGCGACCATGTCGGCGACCACCACGGTCAGACCGGCCGCGGGTCCCGAAACCTGTAGTGCGCTACCGCCGATCAGCCCGGCGACGATACCGCCGACGACCGCGGCGATGAGCCCGGCCAACACGGGGGCATCCGACGCGATCGCGATACCCAATGACAATGGAAGAGCCACAAGGAAAACCACGAGGGATGCGGGTAGGTCGTACCGCATCACCTCGCGAATTCCGGGGCCCCGACTCCCCTTTTTTCGCATATGTCCGACGCTACCGACGGTTTGTTGATTTCAGATGAACTGTGGAGCCGTGACGCTGTGAAAACGCAGGGCAGTACGGCGGCAGTGTGATTCACTTCACCGAAAACGGCGCCTGGCGGGGTGAGGACGCGTCGTCAGGCCGACGAACCCGCCTTCAGCAGCTCCTGGAGAATCTTGCCGCCGATCTCCGGAATGAGGCCGGGTCCGGTCTCGGGGAGGTTCTGCGGCAGCAGACCGGGCTCGTGGGTGGCCGGGATGCGCGCGGTCCGCGTGGCTTCGAGCCTGATCCCGGTCTGCTGCGCCTTGGTCAGCGGGGTCCGGTACTTCTCGAGGTCGGTCGCGGTGGTGAGCGACCCGACGACCCGCAGACCCATCGCGCCGAAGTCCGCCGCACCGCGTCGGATGTGGTTGGGCGAGGTCACGAGCACGATGTCGCGGATACCCTGTGCCCGCAGGATCTCGGCGGTGTTCTGGGCGTTGCCCACCGTCGACCCCGACTTGTCCTCGGCGAGGATGCGGCTCGCACTGACACCGTTGTCGACGAGCCACGTCCGCATGGCGGCCGCCTCGGTGACGCCCTTCTTCGGCACCCCTCCGGTCACCACGATGGGCGCACCGGTCGTCACCTCGGACTGCGCCTTGCCGGCCAACACCCGATTGACGAGTTCCGGCGCCATCTTCCCGTTCGCGTTCAACCCGTAACCGAGGACGACGATGGCCACTCGCCCGGACACCGGTTGAGGAGTGGTACTCGGGACGATCTGCGCCGCGGTCGCGACGCCGGAGATGATGTTGCGCGCCGTCGTCGCCAGTCCCGGGTTCATCATCGACAGACGGTTGAGGGCCGAGCGTCCGACCACGACGTCATCGAGCTGATCCGACCAGATCGCCTGGAGTGCAAGCGCATGCGAGTCTGCCGGCGCCACCGCCAGTACCTGCTGAAGGAGTTCCAGACCGCCTGCGACGTCGCCTCCGGCGAACTTCGACTGCGCCTCGTTGTACAGACCGGCCGGGTCTATCGCGGACGCGGTCGTCACCACCGACGCATTCTCTGCCGGCAATGTCCCGACCGCCACGCCACCGAGCGCGGCAACCGCGATCGTCGCTGCGGCCGCGATCTTCCTGCGCTTCACTCTGGTCACACCAGTCACTCGCGTAACAGTACGAGAGATGCACAACGGCCCCGCACCCGTCCGATCCCAGATCGGTAACGGGTGCGGGGCCGATTGCGGTGAGGTGGGGGTCGCGAAGCTCAGCGCTTCAGACCGGCCACCTTCAGCAGCTCCGGGCGGCGCAGGACGAGCCCGATCCACATCAGCACACCGAGGTAGACCGCGAACAGGACCGTGTCGAACAGCGGGGCCTCGATCCGCATGTTCGCCGTGACCGCGCCACCGAGGTAGGCCGTGATCCCGACCGCGCCGAGCACGGCGGTGCGCGGGATGGCGTAGACGACCAGGCACACGAGCAACACGACCCCCATCACGATGGCCTGGTCGGCCGGGAAGCCCAGCTCCCGCATGCCGTCGATCACCGCTTGCGGACGCGCCAGCTTGCCCGCGACGTCGAACGCGAGGAAGGCGCCGACGAGCACGCTGATGACGATTCCCGTTGTGCGACGCCAGTTCCGACGCGTCGGACGCGACTCGTCGGAGGCGGTGGTGGTGGTCGTGACCGCCGGGCTGGCGGTGTCTCCGGCGGTGCTGTTGCGAGTCATGATGGCCTCCTGGCGGATGGTGCGAGTGGGTTGTGCAGGGATAGACACGTCTGCTCGCCAGAACTCATCGCCGGATCGGCCTGCACCCTCGAGGACGGACTGGCGTCGTTGTCCGGGCACCGCGGTGATCACGGCCTGACGACGATCGACGACTACGCCGCCGACCGTGCGACATCCACGCGAGACGAGTTGCTCTCCTTCCATTCCCACACGGCGTAGAGCACCTCGGTGGTGTACCCCAGATCCATCCGGCCACCACCGACCGGCACCGTCGCGTCGGTGCTTATCCGAGGGTTTGGTTGCCACTCCGGCGGCTTCGAAGTCGGCGGCGCCACCTCGATCTCGGCACCGTCCGGCCGATGAAACGTGAACCGCTGCGACCCGTGCGCGGTGATCGAGAACTCGCCCCGATGCAACGACCGATGACACGACCCGCACAACAAGATCAGATTGTCCGGATCCGTCCGCCCACCCGCCGACCAGAACTGCACATGATGGGCATGCAGATGCCGCGTCCGACCACACCCCGGCATCTGACAACACCGATCCCGCACCAACAACGCCCGCACCAACGCCTTGTTCGGCACCCGCTTCCGACGCCCCACACCCACCAACGCCAGCTTCCCCGGCCGCCCGGGCACCCGGCGACTCACCACCTCCCGCCTCGACGCCCCACACCCAGCCTCGGCCACCTCGACCTCCGACAGGGCCGGACCGTCATCGAGATGGGCCTGCTCCACGCCCGCACCGGCATGAACAAGGATCTCCGCCCCGGGTGCGAGATCAGGCATCGCGATCCCGTCATGCACCATGTCAGCCATCACCACCACCGCCGGCGCCACATTCGACGGCACCTGCCGCCACAGATCCCGACGCCGCGACGGAACCACCCCCAGATTCTCTGGTACCGAATCGGGTTCAGTGTTCCGCGGAACACTGTCCACGGTCGGTAGATCCGGATCGTCGCCGGTCCGGGTGCGTTCATACTCCGCCCGCACCGCCCCAGCCAGAAACCGCGCCCCATCCAACGGACTCAACCGCAACGACACCGACAACGACCCATCCGCGTTCCACTTCCACCGACCCCTCGACTCCACCGGCGGCCGGTTTTCCTCCTCGACGCCACGGTTGCGGTCGATCCGACCCATCGCCCGCACCGCCCGATCCAACTGACTCGCCGTCGACGACAACGCCAGATTCACCAACTCGGCCTCCCGCTCCGGCGTGGCCGCCCGCGTCAACGCACGCACCTTCGAATACGACAACCGGCCCTCGCCAAACGCCTTGCGGATCACCGGCAACTCTCGGATCGCCCTGGCGACCCGCACCTGCTCATGCGCCGTTCGCGGCGCAATACCCGCCTTCCACGACAACCAGTGCGCCAAGGAATGAATCCCCGGCCCCCGCCACGACTCCCGCCCGTCCAGTTCTGCCACCAGTCCAAGGAAACCCGCTGTCAGCGCCGTGATCTGCGCGGCATACCCCAACACCCGCGCCTCGAGAACCTCATCAGACAACGACGCCGGATCCGCACCATCAAACATCGACGCAACATCCC
>NZ_NGFO01000002.1 GCF_002149015.1 Gordonia lacunae
CCCCACCCCTGGCTGCGCAACGGCAGCCGGATCAGACTCCGTCCGCCGATCTGCCGGGAATTCATCGCGTTCGACCCGGACGACGACCGCTCGGACTGGATCGGCCGGGCCGCCGAATCCACCCGCACGCGGTTGCGCATGGTGCTCGACGTCGTCGCCGACCGCGGCTATTCGATCGAGCGCATGACCGACGACCACGTGGCGATGATCGAGGCCCTGAGCTCGCTCGACACCATGTCGGACACCCTGCGCGCCAGGGTCGGCGACCTGCTCACCGAACTGTCCGTCATCGACTACCTGCCCGAGGAGATCGACTCCTGCGCGGTCGAGGGCACCGGGGTGCCCGTGGTCACCATCGGCGCACCCGTCTTCGACGCCGCCCAGCGAGTGATCGCGGCGATCGTCGTGTGCCCGAACCGGACACTCGCCGTCGACGAGTTGCACCGGCTGGGCGAGGCCACGCGGGCAGCTGCCGACGGGATATCGCGCCATCTCAGGTGAGGAGACAATCGGCCGATCGAATGGACTCGCCGCGCCGAAATCGACACGAAACGGGCTTTCTGCGGGAAACTGACCGATGATCACGCCACGCGACCATCGCCACCAGCAAGGGAGTCGAGACATGCCCGGCACGAAGACGATCACCCGGTTGGCCGCCGCCGCCATCGCACTGGCCTCGGCCGCCGGCCTCGGCGTCGCCGCAACCGGCGACGCCGATGCGGTGACGCGCGAGTATCCGCTGTCGAACTGCGTGGGCCTGAGCCCCAACGTCGTCGACGTCCCGTTCCTGGCGCGACGCGCCATCGTCAGCACGTATGCCGGAAACGCCTACATCGCCAGCGACTTCACCAGCTACTTCCCCGGCGGGTATCAGTCCTCCGCCCGTCTCGACTGGCACAACCTCGCCACCGGCAAGCGTGGCTCCAAGGTGAGCAACGTCCGCGTGAACCCGCCTTACCAGGGCGTCCACTACTTCGTGATCCCGGTCAGTCAGATCGGCAAGGGCCGCGTCGCGGTGACCTTCGGCGCGGTCAACCGGAACGCACTCTGGAGCATCCCGTCCACGAGTTGCGGTGGGAGCATCGTCATCCCCTGAGCCCGGCTCCCGCCACCGATGACTTCCGGCGGCGGCACCCTGCTCCCCAATCTGAAAGAAAGCGACCCCATTGCTCCCTGAGGAGGCCCGGAGCTTGCGGAGGGCGCGTTCAACTGCTCCCTGAGGTGCGAGGAGCGCAAGCGACGAGCCACGAAGGGTTGGCGAGGCACGTCACCCTGCCCTTCGTGGCTCGCTTCGCTCGCTCCTCAGGGAGCAGAGAAATCATCGGATGGTCCTCGGTGCCACCACGTTTCGTGAGTTCGTCGAGTTGATCCCGGTCACCGCGGGCGCCCCCGCGGACACCGAGGACATCGACGACTGGCTCGCCCTGATGCGTGCGATGCCGGCGACGGTCATCTCCTCGACGGTGACCGACACCAGCGGGTGGCCCGACGCGACGGTCGTGTCCGGCGACGCGGGCGACACCGTACGACGCCTCAAGGACGAGTCGGACGTCCCGCTGCACTCGCACGGCAGCCTGTCCCTCAACGCCTCGCTCATGGCCGCCGGTCTCGTGGACTTCGTCCGGGTGACCATCTTTCCGGTGATCAGCGGCACCAGCGGCACCGAGCCCGTGTTCGGCGCGGCCACCGACTTCGACCTCGATCTCGTGGACAGCCGCCTCCTCGACGGCCGGATCCAGGAACTCACCTACCGCCCCACACCGCACTTCTGACCCGGGCGATCGCCCACACCGACTACCAACCAAGCACTTGCTAGGTTAGGCTCGGGGGCATGAGTGACGCCGTCATCCCACCCCCGCTCGGACCCGACGATCTGGGTCCCGACACCTCACCGGTCGCCTACGAGACCGGCGGCCCCGAGGGCGCGGTGGCCTATGTGACGCTGAACCGCCCGGAGTACCGCAACGCGCAGAACTCGGTGATGACCTATTCGCTCGACGCGGCGTTCCGCAGGGCCGTCGACGACGCCGCGGTGAAGGTGATCGTGCTGCGCGCCAACGGTAAGCACTTCTCCGCAGGCCACGACATCGGCACCCCCGAACGCGACTTCGACACGTACTACGCGAACGCGGCCGTCCTGCACTGGGATCACACCGACAAGACCGGGGCCGATCAGCGCCTGGCCCGCGAGATGGAGGTCTACATGGGGATGTGTCGCCGGTGGCGCGACATCCCCAAACCCCTCATCGCACAGGTCCACGGCGCCTGCATCGCGGGCGGTCTCATGCTCGCGTGGATCTGCGACTTCATCGTCGCCTCCGACGACGCCTTCTTCTCGGACCCGGTCGCGCGGATGGGCATCCCCGGCGTCGAGTACTTCGCCCATGCCTTCGTGCTCGGCCCGCGCCGGGCGAAAGAGATCCTGTTCACCGGCGAGCGGTTCACCGCCACGCAGGCAGCCGACTGGGGCATGGTCAACCATGTCGTACCGCGCGATGCGCTCGAGACCAAGGTGAACGAGATCGCCGAGAAGGCCGTCGCCATGCCGATGCAGGGTCTCTTCCTGAGCAAGAAGGCCGTCAACATCTGCGAAGACCAGATGGGGCTGCGCACGTCGATGGACTCGGTCTTCGGGTGGCACCACTTCGCGCACGCGGCCAACTCCGAGGCGGGCGGCGACTCGCTCGGCGGCATGGACGCGAAGTCGATGAAGGCGTCGGCATCGACCGGCACCGCGTCGGGATCGGGGAGCTGACGTGGACCTGCTGTTCGACGACGCCGCCGACGCCTTCCGCGCCGAGGTCCGCGCATGGCTGGCCGAGCATGTTCCGCACGAACCGCTCCCGTCGATGGACACGGCCGAGGGATTCGAGGCGCACCGCGAGTGGGAGCGGACGATGGCCGCCGACCGGATGTCGGTCGTCAGCTGGCCGGAGGAGTACGGCGGCCGCGATGCGCCGCTGCTGCACTGGGTCATCTTCGAGGAGGAGTACTACCGTTCGGGTGCGCCCGGACGCGTCAGCCAGAACGGCATCTTCCTTCTCGCACCCACCCTGTTCGAGCACGCGAGTCCCGCTCAGCTGGAACGCATCCTGCCGCGGATGGCCAACGCCGACGACATCTGGGGGCAGGCCTGGAGCGAACCCGAGGCCGGCAGCGACCTCGCGTCGCTGCGGTCGACCGCCGTTCGGACCGACGGCGGCTGGCTGCTCAACGGGCAGAAGACCTGGAGCTCGCGGTCGAGTTTCGCCGATCGGGCCTTCGGCCTGTTCCGCACCGACAAACAGGCGCAGCGCCACAAGGGGCTCACCTACTTCATGTTCGACCTGCGCAGCGAGGGCGTGACCGTCCGGCCGATCGCACAGCTCGACGGCGAGGCCGGATTCGCGGAACTGTTCCTGGAGAACGTCTTCGTCCCCGACGACCCGTCGAGCCCGGGTGAGTCGGGCGTCATCGGTGAGGTGGACAACGGGTGGCGGGTCGCGATGAGCACCGCCGCCAACGAGCGCGGACTGTCGTTGCGGGCGCCCGGCCGATTCCTGGCCACCACCGACCGCCTCGTCGAGCTCTGGCGGTCGAACCGGGATGACGTCCCGTCGACGGCGAACACCGATGCGCGCGTCGCGGATGCGTGGATCGGGTCGCGCGCCTACGAACTGTCGACCTACCAGACGGTGAGTCGCCTCGCGGCCGGCGGCGCGCTCGGCATGGAGTCCTCCATCAACAAGGTCTTCTGGTCCCAGTGGGACATCGCCGCCCACGAGACGGCGCTCGACCTCCAGGGCCCCGCGGCCGAACTCGACGACCAGTGGACCGACGGTTACCTGTTCTCGCTGTCCGGGCCGATCTATGCGGGCACCAACGAGATCCAGCGCAATGTCATCGCCGAGCGCCTGCTCGGCCTTCCCCGCGGAGATCGGTGATCATCATGGACTTTCGACTCTCCGACATCCACACCGATCTCGCCTCGACGGTGGATGCGATGCTGGGCAAGGCCGACATGCCGACCGCCACGCGCGCCTGGGCGGCCGGCGACCGCGCGGCCGTCGCCAAGGTCTACTCACAGCTCGCCGATGCGGGCATCAGCGGTCTGCTGATCGACGAATCACACGGCGGCAGCAGCGCCGGGGCGGTGGAGATGGTCGTCGCCGTCGAACAGCTCGGACGCCACTGCGCCCCGGGGCCGATCGTCGAGAGCGTGGCCGTGCTGCCGATCCTGCTGCACGACGCCGACGTGTCGGGCCCCCTCAGTGACCTCGCCGAGGGCCGGCTGGCGACGTGTGCGATCCGACCGCTCCAGCCGTTGGCCGCCGACACGGCCTCCGCCGATGTGTATCTCGTCGACGACGGCGTGCTCTCCCGTGCGACCGTGCAGAGCACCGAGGCGTCGGTGGACGGCACCCGCACCCTGTCCCGGGTCACCGCCGGGGAGGTGCTGGCGAGCGGGGTCGATGCCTCCGACGCGGCCGACGCGGGTGCTCTCGCCACGGCCGCGCAGCTGCTCGGTCTGGGTCAGGCCATGTTGTCCATCGCGTCGGAATATGCGCAGTCGCGCAAGCAGTTCGGCCGCCCGATCGGATCCTTCCAGGCGGTCAAGCATCACCTGGCCGACGTGGCGATCGCCATCGAGATGGCGCGTCCACTCGTCCACGCGGCCGCCCTGGGCATCGACGGCCAGGTGCCGGAGGGCACCGATGTCTCCCGTGACGTGTCCGCGGCCAAGGTCGCGGCCGCCGAGGCGGCCGACCTGTCGGCCCGCCGCTCGCTGCAGGTCATGGGTGCGATCGGCTACACCGCCGAACACGACATCTCGCTGTACATCACCAAGACCCGGGCGCTGCTCAACGCCTGGGGCTCCCCCGCCGTACACCGCCAACGCATCCTGGAGACGCTGTGACCGTCAGTACCAGCACCGAAAGCCCGGCGATCAGCGCCGAGGAACGGGAGGCACTCGTCGAGGCGGTGCGGGATCTGCTGCGCCGCCGCGGCGATTCGACGGCGGTCCGCGCCGCCATGTCGGCGCCCGGGCGGATCGACTCGAGCCTGTGGCGGACGCTGTGCACCGAGATCGGCGTGGCCGCGCTGGCGATCCCCGAGCAGTTCGGCGGCGCCGGGGCGTCGTGGGTGGAGTCGGCCGCGGTCCTCGAGGAACTGGGCGCCGCACTGAGTCCCGTCCCGGCGCTCGGCTCCGCGCTCGCCACCGGCGCGATCCTCCTCGCGGCCGACGACGACGCGTCGTCGCGACTGCTCCCCGCCCTGGCCGCCGGCGAACGGACGGCCGCGGTGTGCTGGGCCGGTGAACGCGGCTGGCAGACCCCCGGGGTGCGCGCCGAGGCCGGACTCCTATCCGGGACCTCACACTTCGTCGTCGACGGCGAGTCGGCCGACGTGCTCCTCGTACTGGCGGCCGGTCCCGGTACGCACGTGACCCTGCATGAGGTGGCCGCTGATGCGGACGGTGTCTCGGTGTCGCCGATGCCCGTACTGGACCCCACCCGAGCCCTGTCGTCGGTGCGTTTCGACGAGGCCGCGTCCACGGCGATCCCGGCCCCGGACGATCTCGCAACCCGCCTCCGGGCGCTCGCGTGGGCCCTGCTGTCCGCCGAGCAGGTCGGTGGCGCACAGCGGGCCCTCGACCTCACCGTCGACTACACCGGGTCCCGCAAGCAGTTCGGCCGCACCATCGGCTCGTTCCAGGCACTCAAGCACCGGATGGCCGACATGTACGTGTCGGTCGAGACGGCGCGGTCGATCGCCCGGGCCGCGGTCGCCGCGATCGCCGCCGACGACCCCGATGCCGACGCCCTGGCAACGGCCGCCCATGTGTACTGCTCCGATGCCTACCGTCGGGTCGCGGGTGAGGCGATCCAGTTGCACGGCGGGATCGGCATCACCTGGGAACACGACATCCAGCTGTATTTCAAACGCGCGCAGGCGACCTCGCAGATGTTCGGCGCACCGCACAGCGCCGTGGCCGAACTCGCGCGCTCGCTGCGCTGACGCCGGTCAGTCCCGCCGGCCGCGTCGGCGCGCGATCATCCGCTCGATCGGGTCGGTGAGCACCAACAGCACCAGCGGGAGATTTCCGCTGCGCGGGAACACGATCGCGACGACCAGGGCGATGGCGAGGATCACGAGTGTGCCGACTCCACTCGACGACGACGCCCACCGGTCGGTCGCGTCGTCGTCGGCCAGCAGCTCCCGGTGCCGGCGGCCCCATTCCGCGATCGCGATGAGCGAACCCACGGAGACGGCCAGCACACCGATGTAGAGGATGTTGGCCTGCCCGACGTGCGCGCCGTCGACGAGAGCCGTCGCGAATGGCAGCGCCACGATCGTCAGCAACCAGACGAAGTGGAGATTGATCAGCGTGCGATCGTAGGCGCGGAAGTACTCCATCGTCTGGTGGTGCTGACGCCAGAGGATCCAGATGACCGCGAAACTGACGAAGAAACTGACAAGCTCGACCGACCTGTCGGACACCACGTCCGTGACCGACGAGTCCTCACGCAGATCGTTGGCGATGTCGACGAGCGGGAGCACCAGCAGGGTCAACGCGATCGCGACCACCGCGTCGGCGAAGGCGATGAGCCGGCTCAGTCCCTCCGTCGACTGTCGGTTCTCCGGTTCTGTCATGCGATGCACTGTAGAGCGACCGGCCGGCGATCGGTGTGTCAGACGGCGAAGGCCGCCTCGACCGTGGCCTCGTCGAGTCCGTAATCGGAGAGCTGATAACGGTGCTGGGGCTTGCGTGCGCCCGACTGGCTCTCCTCGTCGAGGGCCGTGACCGCGGCCCGCGCCGCCTCCGACATCGGGGTGTCCAGCGCGGCGTAGACGCGCTCGACGGTGTCCATCGGGTCCGACCGCAGGTCGGTGAACTCGATGTCGAGGAACTGCGCCGGGTCATAGCGCTTGCGCGCCGCCGAGAACTCCCGCAGACCGCGCGACCACAACTCGAGCTGGTCCTGGCCGACCTGTGCGCCGGTGAACGTCGTCGACCACCCCGGGGTGGCGTGCTCGGCCAGGCTGCACATCGACGCGATGAGCGTGGTGGGCGGCCGGTGGGTCTGGATCACCAGGGCATCCGGGTACGCCGCCATGAGCGCATCGAGGGCGAACAGGTGGCTGGGGTTCTTCAGAACCCAGCGTTTCCCGGGATCGTTGAGGCCGATCAGCTGGAGATTCTTGCGATGCCGGAGATAGGCCGGCGTCCAGTCCTGGCGGCTGAGCCACTGCGAATAGGTCGGGACGTGCGCCAGCGATTCGTACGAGATCGACATGACGCTCTGCCGGAGCAGCTGCCAGCACTCCTCGACCTCACCCGCGTCCATGTAGTGCAGCCCCATGAACTCGGGGTTCTCGACGTGGTGCTGCTCGAAACCGGCTTGGATCTGCTGGTAGACCGGGTTGTCGGGCCAGGTGTCGCGGGGCGGCCGCGGTTGCGGGAACTCCGCGAGCCACATCTCGACGCCCTGATGCGCGGGATCGGCGGCGAGCAACCGGTGCAGCGCCGTCGTTCCCGTACGGGGCAGACCGGTCACGAAGATCGGCCGCGTCACCTCGACATCGGCGTACCCGGGGTTCGCCTTCCACGATGCCTCGCTGAGCAGCCGGGCGACCAACGCCCCCTTGAGGAAGAAGCGGAACATCTTGCTGCCCATCTCGGTCAGTCCCGCCTCGGACCGGTACGACTCGAGCAGGATGCCCAGAGGCTCCAGGTAGTCGGTGCCCCCGAAGTCGTCGAGGCCGGTCGCGCGAGTCGCCGAGGAATGCAGGTCCTCGATGGTGCCGACGTCGGTACGTGCCGCACTAGTCATGGTATTCACCGCAATTCACGTCCAGGGTGTGTCCGGTGATGGCACGCGCCATCGGGGAGGCGAGGAACACGACGGCGTCGGCGATCTCGTCCGGCTCCGGCAATCGCTTGAGGTCGGACTTCGAGGCCGTCTGTTGGTAGACGTCGTCGGGTGAGATCCCGTACTTCTTGGCGACCTCGCCGAAGTACCACTTCAGCTGGTCATCCCAGATGTAACCCGGTGCGACCGAGTTGATGCGAATCCCCTTGTCGCCGAGCTCGGAAGCCAGCGACTGCGACATCGCCAGCAGCGCCGACTTCGCGATCTTGTAACTGCCGTATCGGGGTTCGGAGTGCCGGATGACCATCGAGTTGATGTTCACGATCGAACCGTCGGCCTCGGCCAGCGCCGCGGTGAACGCGCGGATGACCCGCAACGTCCCCAGCACGGTGACGTCGATACTGCTCGCTATCTGGTCGAAGTCGGTGCGCGACAACGGCTTCATCGACGGGAGTGCGAAGGCGTTGTTGACCAGCACATCGGCTCGGCCGAACTCGGCGACGGCGGTGGCGACCAGGTTGTCGACGGCGGCGTCATCGGTGATGTCGGCCGGGACGACGAGACTGGTCCCGCCGGCGGCGTCGATCTCGGCGGCGACCTCCTTCAGCCGTGATTCCGTGCGGGCGGCGAGGACGACCCGCGCGCCCTCCGCGGCCGCACGAAGGCAGATCGACCGCCCCAGTCCCGGACCGACTCCCGACACCACGACGACCTTGTCGGCCAGTAGGCCCCCCGGCACGCTCATCCCAGCATCCTCTCGGCGAAGGCACGCTGACGTGCCGCAATCCGTTCCGCCCAGCCGTCGGCGTCGATCCTGTTGTGTTCGAGGTGCGGCAGGTGGGCGGCGACGTCGTCGAATGCGACGACCTGCGCGGTCGGGCCCAGCTCCGGGCCGATCGGGGAATCGCTACGCTGCCAGCGGAATTGCAGGATGCCCTGCGACCGGCCCGTCGTCTCGATCCAGTTCGCGACGCCCGGATCGCGATGCGACACCACCATCCGGATCATGCCGTCCGGATCGACCTGCGCCTGAGCGGAGTTCAGGCTGGTCTGGTGGTTGACGTAGTCGAGCGAGATGTACCACATGCTGCCGAGCTGGAAGCCCTGGTATGGGGCGTCCGACCGCGGGATGGTGATGACCATCGCCTCGTCCGGACCGAGCCGGAAATGACCGACCGAGGAGAACTGTGTGCTGAGCCCCCCGGGGGTCTGCCGCGGTTCGGTGAACGTGTTGACCGGCTCGTCGAGGTAGAACCATTTCGGGAAGTTGAACCAGGTGTTGATGCGGGCCGTCAGCATCTTGCCCGCGGTCGCGTACCGCCGCGACACCCGGGCCAGGTCCGGTTCGGCCGGCGCGGTCCCCACGGTGTCGACCCGCTCGATGGTGATCGACCCCTTGCGCGCCGACCAGTCGGAGTAGACCTCGCGCACCGCGAGCATCGACGCGCCCTCGCCGAGCGGAAAGTAGTCGTCCGGGGCGTCCGGGATGGGTGGGCCGAAGGTCAGCTCGTAGGAACCGTCGGAGGCGATCGTCAGTCGGCGATCGTCGAAGGCGTCCTCGCCGCCGGGCACGGACGAGGCCGTGTAGTCCCCGCGCAGCACCTGGAAGCTCAGATCCGCTGTGGTCCCGCGCCGTCCGCGCACCCGATACGTGCCGCTGGGCTCGACATCGGCGTGGTAGTAGAGCGTGTCCGGGTTGTCCAGGCCCATCTTCGTGGCCGGCCCCGTGGACGTGACGAAGTTCGGGTGCGAGAGGGACCGGGCGCGCACCAGCTGGACGATCGCGGCGATGCTGCCCGCGAGGTAGTCGTAGCCCTCGGCGAGGTCCTGGTCGGTCTCGGCGAACTCGGCCGACGCCACCAGCCTCTCGGCCTCCGCGATCGCGTCCAGGAGCGGCTGCGTGACCAGTGGCGGTGCGGTGCCCCCTGTGTCGGTGCCCCCTGTGTCGGTGCCCGCTGTGTCGGTGCCCGCTGTGTCGGTCTTCGTCGTGTGGGTGCTCGTCGCGTCGTCGACGGTCATAGCCAGGTGTCCCCGCCCGTCCATGTCAGGAAATTTTCCAACTCTGCCTGCGCGGGCGTGACCCGCGGGTGTTCGGTCGACAGGTAGCCGCCACGGTAGAACAGCAACGGCTTGTCCTGCAGCACTTCTCCGAGAGTCAGCGCACGTCCGATGACGATGTGGTGGTCGCCGCCGTCGGTGACACTGTCCACGTCACACTCCACCCAGGTGAGTCCGTGGCGGATGACCGGAAGGCCGGCCGGCGACGGGTCCCAGGTGATGTTCGCGAACTTGTCGTCGCCGGGGGCGCCGAACGCCGCGCTGACGTCCTGCTGGCGATTCGAGAGCACGTTCACGCAGAACTTGCCCGTCTTCTCGATCACCTTCCAGCTCCGGGAGGTCTTCATCGGGCAGAACAGGACCAGCGGCGGATCGAGTGACAGTGCGGCGAACGACTGGCAGGCGAAGCCGACCGGTTTGCCCTCGTCGTCGAGCGTCGTGATGACCGTGACCCCGGTGCAGAACTGGCCCATCGCGGTCCGGAACTGGCGGGAATCGAAGTCGGCGGACCCGTAGGGCGACCGCGCGTGGGGCTGCTGGGTCGTGGCGCCGGAGGGCATCTCAGAAAGGGGCATCTCAGCCCTTGAACCCGACGCTGAAGTCATGCCCCCACAGACTCACGGCCGTGCTCTCCCGGGCAATCCACTCGTCGTCCTTCACAGTTCTTCCCTCGCAACCGAACTCGATGTCGAAGCCGCCGGGCGTCTTCATGTAGAAGGAGAGCATGAGGTCGTTGACGTGGCGGCCGAGCGTGGCCGACATCGGCACCTTCTTGCGCAACGCCCGGTCCAGGCACAGACCCACGTCGTCGGCGTTCTCCACCTCGACCATCAGGTGCACGATGCCGGTGCTGTTCGGGATCGGCAGGAAGGCCAGCGAGTGGTGCCGCGGGTTACACCCGAGGAACCGCAACCACGGCACCTCGTCGCCCTCTTCGCGGCCGACCACCTGCGGAGGCAGCCGCATCGAGTCGCGGAGCTTGAATCCCAGTACGTCCCGGTAGAACTCGAGCGCGGCCTTGTCGTCGGAGCAGGTCAGCACGACGTGCCCCAGGCCCTGCTCCTCGGTGACGAAGCGGTGGCCATACGGGCTGACCACGCGCCGGTGCTCCAGCGCGGCGCCGTGGAAGACCTCGAGGGTGTTGTCCGCCGGGTCGTCGAAGACGATCATCTCCGCGACGCGACGGTCGGCGATCTCCTCGTCCTTGCCCTCCCGGAACACCACACCCGCGCGTCCCAGGCGATCCCGGACATCCTGCAGCTCGGCGGCATTCGCGACCTCCCAGCCCGCGCTCGCGAGCCGGTCGTGCTCGGACGGCACGATGACCAGCCGGGCCGGGAAGTCGTCCATGCGGAGATACAGGGCGCCCTCGGTGAGACCGGAACCCTCGATCATGCCGAGGACCTTGAGGCCGTAGGTACGCCACGCCTCGACGTCGGTGGCCTCGATCCTCATGTATCCCAACGAGCGGATCGGACTGTCGCTCATCTGCTGACTCCTCTTGTGTGCTCTTGTCGACGGCGCTGGCCAGACCCTTCGTGACGCCCTCCGCAAGCTCCGGGCTCCTCAGGGGGCAGGGGATGCGCCCTCCCGCCCGTTGAGGAGCGAGCTTGCGAGCCTCTGTCTTTGCTCCCTGAGGAGCGAGCTTGCGAGCCTCTGTCTTTGCTCCCTGAGGAGCGAGCTTGCGAGCGTCACGAAGGGTCACACCATCGTGTCGCCGATGGGAATCCCGAACTCGCCGTTGCCGAATGCGACGTAGGCGCGCTCCGGGTCGTTCGCGGCGTGCACACGGCCGGCGTGGGCATCGCGCCAGAAGCGCTGGATCGGTGTCCCGTTCTCCAGGGCGTGGGCACCCGAGTTCTCGAAGAGCCGATCGATGGCGGCGATCGCACGTCCGGTCGCACGCACCTGGTCACGTCGTGCGGACAGGCGCAGCTCCATGGGGATCTCCTCGCCGGCGAGGATGAGGTCGTACTCGGCCTGCAGATTGCCCGACAGCTGACGCCAGGCGGCGTCGATGTCGCTGGCGGCCTCGGCGATCCGGACCTTCGCGAACGGATCCTCCTTGGCCTTCTCGCCCGCGTACGCCGCCCGCACCCGCTTGCCCTGGTGCTCGACGTGGGCGCGGTAGGCGCCGTACGCCATGCCGACGATCGGCGTCGCGATGGTGCTGGGATGAATGGTGCCCCAGGGCATCTTGTAGACCGGCGCGGTGTTCCGCTCCAGGCCCGGACTCTGACCCATCGACATCGTGCGCATGCTGAGCATGCGGTGGCGGGGCACGAACACATCCTTGACCTCGATCGTGTTCGACCCGGTGCCCCGCAGTCCGACGACGTTCCACACGTCCTTGATCGTGTAGTCCTCGCGCGGGATCAGGAAGCTGACGAAGTCGACGGGCTTGCCGTTCTTGATGACCGGACCCCCGACAAAGACCCAGTCAGCAGTCTCGCACCCCGACGACCACGCCCACGAACCATTGACCTTGTAGCCGCCGTCGACGACCTCACCCATGCCCATCGGCGCGTACGACGACGAGATGCGGACGTTGGTGTCCGAACCCCACACGTCTTCCTGGGCCTGCTGGTCGAACAGCGCGAGGTGCCAGTTGTGCACGCCGATGATGCCGGAGACCCACCCGGTGGAACCGCACGCCGACGCGATACGACGCACCGCCTCGTAGAAGGTGACCGGGTCGACCTCGTAGCCACCCCATTGCTCGGGCTGCAACAGCCTGAAGAAGCCGGCGGTCTCGAGGCTCGACACGGTCTCGTCGGGGATGCGGCGCAGATCCTCGGTCGACTGCGCACGCTGCTCGAGTTCCGGGAGCAGGACGTTGATCTTCTCCAGGACCTGCTCGGCGGCTTCGCTCCGTTGTGCTGGCATCTCGCCTGCTCCTACTCGTCTCTCCCTCGACCGGACACGCCGGCCGCTGTAACCATCGAGTTCGAGATTAGAACACGTTCTCATTTCTGTCGAGCACCGGGACTTTATGCCCATGTACAGGCCCGATCGCCCTCCGAGGAGGCGATCGGGCTGACAAATCTGAAACGTGTTCTAGTATTGAGTACAGTTCTTCGACGCGACACGAGCCACAGACAGGAGAGGGCACATGTCTTCAGGACCCGAGACGATGACCCCGAGCAGCCCCGGCACGCCGAGCGCAGCCGCCGCCTCCGACGGAGCGGACGTGGGCATCCGGGAGATCGACACGGGTGCGCCACCCACCCGCTTCGCGCGGGGCTGGCACTGCCTCGGGCTGCTCGACGAGTTCTCCGACGGCAAACCCCACTCCGTCACGATCTTCGGCACCAAGCTGGTGGCCTGGGTCGACACCAAGGGCGAGGTGAACGTGCTCGACGCCTTCTGCCGGCACATGGGCGGCGACCTCTCCCAGGGCAAGCTGTCCGGTGACAACGTGGCGTGCCCGTTCCACGGCTGGCTGTGGAAGGGCAACGGACGCTGCGCCGGTGTGCCCTACGCCAAGCGCAATCCCAAGCTCGCCAAGACCCGCTCGTGGCCGTCGATGGTCCGCAACGGCCAGGTCTTCGTCTACAACGATCCCGAGGGCAACCCGCCCCCGGAGGAGTGCATCATCCCCGAGCTCGAGGAGTTCGGGTCCGAAGAGTGGACTCCCTGGACCTGGAATCGCATCGTGATCGAGGGTTCCAACTGTCGCGAGATCATCGACAACGTCGTCGACATGGCGCACTTCTACTATGTGCACTTCGCACTCCCGGACTACTTCAAGAACGTCTTCGAGGGCGAGATCGCCGCGCAGTACATGAATTCGCACGGTCGGCCCGATGTCACCCTCGGCACCAACTACGGCGACAGCCGTCTCGAATCGATCGCGGCGTATTACGGGCCGTCGTACATGCTGAACCCGATGATCCAGTACTACGGCGGGTACGCCGTGGAGACCATCCTCACCAACTGCCACTACCCCATCGACGAGAACTCCTTCGTCCTGATGTACGGCGTCATGGCCAAGGTCCCCGAGGGCCTGACCGCCGAGCAGGCGTCGAAGATGGCGACGAAGATCAGTGCCGGCGTCGAGGTGGGCTTCCTGCAGGATGTCGAGATCTGGAAGAACAAGACCCGCATCGACAATCCCCTGCTCGTCGAGGAGGACGGTCCGGTCTACCAGCTCCGCCGCTGGTACGACCAGTTCTACGTCGACAAGGCCGAGGTCACCGACGAGATGACCGGCCGGTTCGAGTACGAGATCGACACCTCCAAGGCACTCGAGAGCTGGAACGAGGAGATCCAGGAGAACCTGCGTCGCCAAGAGGCCGAGAAGGCGACCGAGTCCGCCGGCGCCGACTCCACCGAGAAGGCCGAGGTCTGACGGTGACCCGGGCAGCAGGGGTTCGCGTGGCTACCGACCGTTGGGCCAAGGCGCCCGACTTCCACGACGATCCGGACCGGCTCGCCCGGGTTCACGAGGCCACTCGCCGCGACCGCGAGCACTATCTGCAGGGCGGGATGCGCGAGATCGAGTGCCGGGCGTGCCACGCCTGCGTGCTCGTGAAGAAGACGAGTTCGTTCCACACCAGCGTGCAGTGGAATGCCGACGCCCGGGACCGCTGCCTCGGCCTCGAACAGATGCGTGCCGGTGGCGACGACGGGAACGGCCCGCTGCTCCCCGGTGCGATGATGCCCACCTGCGCCCGGCTGTCGGCGAGTATCGACCACGGGGTCACCGAGGGCATCATCCCCGCCGAGTCGCCCGCGTCGGATCCGGACGGTTACTGGTGACCGGGGCGTCGGCAATTAACCACACCCGCAGCACCATTAGTTAACACAAGCCTCAAGCATCACAGCGGTCACACCTTCGTCACACCTGGGGAACGACGGACGACACGCCGGGCCACCTCGGCCAAGCTGATCGTCATGTCCGTATCGATGACGCGTGCCACGCGCGTGACCTGCACCATCGCACTCACCGCCGCGCTGTCGGTCGGTGTTCCCCTTGCCGGCTCCCCACTCCTCGACACCGGTCGTGCCGCGGCTGCGGGGTCGTCGGACTCCTCCGGGTCGGTTCCCATCTACCTGCCGGTGCCGACCACCGTCGGCCTCAACGCACTCGGGGCGGCGATCACCCAGATCGGCAAGCCGTACAAGTGGGCCGGCGTCGGCCCGCATTCGTGGGACTGTTCCGGGCTGGTGCGGTGGGCGTTCTACACCACCGGCGTCCACCTCCCCCGGACCAGCCAGCAGCAGGCGAAGGTCGGACACGCGATCCCGTTCCGGGCACTCGCACCGGGCGACATCATCATCTTCGGCCGCGACGCCGGGCACGTCGGCATCTACGCCGGCGCGGGCCGCGTGTTCAACGCCTACGGCCCCAACGGCGTCCCGATCGGCTTCACGAAACTCAAGAACATGGGCTACATCAAGACGATTCGTCGGCTTGGCTGAGCCCGGTTCGGTTGAGCCCGGTTCGTTCGGTGGGCTCGCCCGCGACGGAACGCGGCCACACGGTGCTCAGCACCCAGAAGCCGACGGCGGCCAGTAGCAAGATCCCGACCACGACGGTCCCGATCAATCCGTAGCCCGCCTGCATCTCGGGAAGGTCGGCGTCGAGCGCCTCGGATACGCGGTCGGAGAACAGATGCGCGGCCGGGTCGCTCAGCGTCCGGATGCCGACGACGAGCACGACGATCGATGCGAGTCCGATCAGCCCGACGGCGGAGGGCCGCAGGCGTGGGCGCCACCAGCCGAGGGCGGCGACGAGCGCGATCACCGCGCCGAGCACCACCACGCTCAGGCCGGGTCTACCGGTGTTGTCCTCGAAGAAGAACGCGACGTCGTCGTCACTGGCGCCCAGGATCGTGACGCGTCCCAACCCGGTGATCGACGGTTCGACACCCTCGTCGGTGCTGCCCCACTGCACCTGCGCGAACAACACCAGCAGCAGCCCACCCGCCATCATCACGGGCCACGCCAGGCCGCGGAGTCGTTCGACGGTCACCGGATGCGTCGTCATCTGACCAGGGTGCCATGGCTCGATACCGGTGGATATGAGTCGACTCGCCGACAACACGGTCCGTGACCGATGAGTTTGCGCGACCCTGTCAGTCAGAAGTGTGTCGACGGGCAGTCGTCCACCAGTTCACGCGGAGCAAGAAAGAGGACCCAGCAATGGCAGAGTATGCAGCCCCCTCCGGGGCACCGATCTGGTTCGACCTGATGAGCAGTGACACCGCGAAGGCCGAGGAGTTCTACGGCGCGATCTTCGGCTGGGAGGCCGAGGCGCCCGACGAGGAGATGGGCGGTTATCGCAACTTCCTCAAGAACGGCCGACGCGTCGCCGGTCTGAGCCCGGTGATGGAGGGCGCCGGACCTCCCGACATCTGGTCGGTGTACCTCCACACCGAGGACGCCGACGCCACGGTGAAGGCCGTCGAGGCAGCCGGCGGCTCGATCATGGTGCCTCCGATGGCCATCGGCGACGAGGGCACGATGCTGGTGGCGGGTGATCCCGCGGGCGCGGCGATCGGGTTCTGGCAGCCGAAGAATCATCAGGGTTACACCGAGTTCGGCGAGCACGGCACGCCCTACTGGTTCGAATGTCAGAGCATGGACTACGCCAAGTCCCTCGACTTCTATCGGGCCGTGCTCGGCGCGCGCATCGAGGAGGTCGGCACCGGCGGCGACCCGGACGCCGTGGGACCCGACAACTACGGCCAGATCTTCTACGGCGAGACGTCGTACGCGGGGATCATGGACTCGGTCAAACTCTTCCCCGCCGGGGTGCCGTCGTTCTGGCAGATCTACATCACCGTCGACGACGTCGCCGCCACGGTGAAGCAGGCCGAATCACTCGGTGCCGAGATCCTCATGGCCGGCGAGGACACCCCGTACGGCACGCTCGCCGCGATCAAGGACCCGATGGGCGCCCTGATCTGTCTGGGGCATCCGCCCGCCGGCATGTGAGGTGCGGCCGCGGTAGGGCTCACGCGTACCGCGCGTGAGCCCTACCTGCGACCTCAGTTGCGCACGGTGGTGTGGTCGCAGACGATCTGTACGGCACCGAGGGGCGCCGTCCTCATCGATGCCTGGGGAACCGCGATGATCGTGTTGCCTCTCGCCGGAACGTCGATGCTGGGCGCGTTCGTCACGTGGGCCTTCCGAGTCGAGACCACCGGCCTGAGCCACGACGAGCGGACCGAATGCACGACGCCCCGTCACCGATCGGAACCGTGCAAGCTCCGCAGCCCGACCCAGCCGGGATTCGTAGCGAAACGACCTGCTATGGGCCGTCTTCCGCTACGGCATCCCGGCGGGGGCCGGTCGTTGCACACTGTGGAGTTGTCAAAGGTCGTGTGGCATCGAAGTCGACGCCGGAGGGTTCGAGGGCCGAGGTGGTTACACGAGGGCGTCGTCGAGTCGCATGGTGCGCCGGTTGTAGGCCGGTCGGGGTAAGCGGCGTGGGTCGATGTCGGCCGGCGGGATCAACCACGGATGCCGGTCGGGTCCCATCACCACGCGCCAGCCGTGGTGATGCACCTGGGTGTGACAGCGCTGGCACAGCAGGCACCCGTTGTCCAGATCAGTCGCACCACCATCAGCCCAATGGACGAGGTGATGGACTTGGGTATGCGCCGCGGGGGCACCGCATTTCACACAGCACTGATCGCGCACGACGATCGCCTGCCGCAGATGATGCGGGAACAACCGTTTCGTGGTGCCCATCCGCAACGGCACGCCCTCGTCGTCGAGGACGATCTCGGCCACGCCGCCGTCACACGACAGGCGTCGGGCTGTCGACGCTGTGACCGCCCCGACCCACGGCAGGCGCGCCGGATCAGTGCCGTCGGCCGGGATGGTCACCAACACCTGCGTACGCGGCGCCCCCGCCTGTGTCATGGCCGCGCCGATCGCCGCCTGATCCAACAACAACTCCAGCGCATCCGCACGACGCTCCCCGACACCGCGCCGATCGTCGGCGCCGTCGGGTTCGGGTCGCGGACCGGATCGTTCGTCGATCATCGACAGGAACTTCTCCCCGATCACCGCCGTCACATCTGCGGTGATCGCGACCCTGCCCTCCTCGCTCACCCGGGTGTGCAGGGTGTTCAACGACGCATCATCTGCGGCCGCCACCGTGTCGGGATCGGCGTCGGCGACGCGCATCGCTATCCCACGGGCGTGGTCGTCGATTTCGGCGGGTGTGGCACCGGAGAACGCCTGGGTGAGCAGTTCGCTCTCGAATACCGACCGGTCGTCGTCGGAAAGTGTTGTCGCAGATCGCGACCCCGCGCGCGCCGCCGCGCCCGATGCATCTAAAAGCACTATGTGGATGGCGATTTGGTGGTCGAGGACGTTGCGCAACACCCGTAGTTCGTCGAGTCGGTCGATCACCGCGCGACCACTTCCGTCGTCGGGCGGTGGCGACAAGACGATGAGAGTGTCACGGAGCTCGGTGATCGAGGGCATGACACCAAGATACTCGCCAACACGTTCGATGACGAAGATTCTCCACAACCCGATCGTCTTCGAGTTCAACTGTGCTGCACACAATGTCACTTACGCATCAGCGGTGAACCATGGTGGACTGTGGTGAACAGAAACCCCACCAGTCACATCACGTGTCTGACCGGACCGACGGGCAGTGGGTCACGGCGCGCGCAGCAGCTCGCGGGACACGACCCCGCGAAGAGTCCGAACCGCCACCACGCTCCATGCCACGACGAGGACCGTGAATCCGACGACGGCCACGACCTCGAAGACCGTCCCGCCCACCGTCAGGGCCAGCGCACTCGAACCCGTGACGTAGGTGCCGAGCGGGAAGGTGAACGACCACCAGGTCATCGCGAACGGCATCCCCGACCTCAGCGTCCGCGCGGTGAGCCGAGCAGCCACGACGATCCAGAGAGTGGCCGCCACCCAGACGGTGAGGCCGTAGCCGACGGCGAACGAATGCAGCGTCCCCGCCATGGGCGCGGCGACCACCTGCGGTGACACGTGGGCGAGCAGGCACGCGGCGGTGACCGACTGGCCGAGCGGCCCGAGGACGATCCACCAGGTGGGGATCATGTGGGCGGCACCGACGTCGCCGGTGCGCAGTCGCGCCGCCAGCACGCCCATGATCGGGAGCGAGGCGAGCGCGGCCAGCACGAACATCACGCCACCGATGGCCATCACGCCGTGCGACGCCCAGCCGGCGGGCAGCTGCGCGGTGAGGACCGCGGCCGCCGACGCCGAGACCATCGGGGGGACGACCGGCATCAGCCAGCCGCCGAAGGCGGCGCCGACCGCCGGACGACCGATGATCAGGTGCCGGTACGGGATGGCCACCGCGGTGAAGACCCCGCCGATGGTGCCGATGACCCAGCACACGACATCGATCCCCAGTGCCAGATCCCGCCCGATCACCGTCGCGCCGACCACCATCGTGCTGGTCCCGACCGTCATGATCGCCATCGGCACGGCCCCGTAGAAGTGGGCGACCACCCGATGAGCATGGTGACCGCGGGCGATCTCCGGGTCACGGACCCAATGGCGGACGGTGGCGACCAGCACGGCGGCGAACACGGTGCACGCCAACAGCCAGAAGACCGTCGCCACCTCTGCCAGACCCGCGGGCTGCCAGGGCAGGCTGTGCGCGGCGATCGCGATGATCCCCGTGCCCATCACCGCCGCGAACCAGTTGGGCGGTACGTACGAGGCTCGGCGCTGGACCGTCGCGCGACCTGTGGCGGTCGCGAGGTCCGTCGTCGCGAGTCCGGTGGTCGCGGTCATCGTGGTCATGTCCATCAGAGTCCCGCGGATGCCACGATGCCGGTAGGACCCGAAACGTTGGCAGGGTACAACCGTTGTTTGTAGCCGGGGCATCAGCGGTGCTTGTACCCTCGAGCGATGGTGCTGAGTCCGCGGATGCCCGACCTCGCCTCGCTGGAGACCCTGCAGGCGGTGGTCGGAACGGGCAGTCTCAACGCCGCCGCGACCCGACTCGGCGTCACCCAGCAGGCGGTGTCGGCGCGTATCCGTGCGATGGAGACCCAGCTCGGCGTGGCCCTGTTGACACGCACGCCGCGCGGCTCGGTGCCGACCCAATCCGGACGACTCGTCGCCGAATGGGCCGACCGGTTGCTGACCCTGGCCGGCGAGTTCGACGCCGGGCTGGCCGCGTTACGCCTCGAACGACGCGATCAGCTACGTCTCGCGGCCAGTCTGACCGTCGCCGAACACCTCTTGCCCCGATGGCTTGTCTCCTTCGCCGCCCAGCACGAACCCGCACCCAAGGTCTCCTTCACGGCGACCAACTCCGATCACGTGTACGACCTGGTCCGTGCCGGTGGTGTCGAACTCGGTTTCGTGGAGGGATCGCGCGTTCCGACCGGCCTGCGCAGCCGGACCGTCGCGCGCGACGAGCTGATCCTCGTCGTGCCGCCGGGTCATCCGTGGACGAGGCTCCGGCGCCCCGTCACGGCCGTCGAGCTCGCACGCACCTCGCTGGTGACACGTGAGGAGGGTTCCGGGACGCGGGAATTCCTCGAGCGAGCGCTGACGAGGACCCTCGGACCGGGACGAGAGTCGGCACCACCCGTGTTGGAACTGTCCACGACGGCGTCGGTGCGGGCGGCGGTCATCGCGGGGGCCGGGCCCGCCGTGCTCAGCGATCTCTCGGTCGCTGACGATCTCGGACATCGGTCGACCCACGTCGGCATCGCCGACCTCGACCTCGCCCGGCCCCTGCGCGCGGTCTGGCTGTCCGGCGCCCAACCGGGTGCCGGTGCCGCGCGCGACTTCCTCGCGCACATCAGCCGTAGCTGAGCACCAGCCGGGTGGCCGACAATCAGATGTCGAGGCCGCGCACCGCGGCGTTGAGCAGGGCGTGGGCCACGGAATTCCCGTCGAGCGCACGGCTTGTCCGCCGGCTCGCTTTCCATCCCGCGCCGGTCCGGACAAACCGCCAATGATGTGCGGTCGCACGATGAACTCGAAAACCACTGTCCTGCGACAGGATCAGAAGTGAGTAGCCGGCTGCCGTCGCCTCGTCGGCGTTCACGGTCACATGTACCGGCCCCTGGAAATGGGCGCAGCCTCTCGCGATGAAGTCCTGATGAGCCCGCGACCTCACCATCGCGACGATGTCGTCACGTCCCTGCATGAACAACCCGTCGACGTCGTAGACCCCGTCGGACGTCCACAGCGCGGCAACGGCATCCGCGTCACCGCTGTCGACGAGAGGGCCATACGATGCCACGAGGCGGGTGATCTCGCGCTCGTCGCGCAGAATGCGCAACTCGGCCTCCACGGCTGAGATCCGGTCGTCGGATGACGTCATGGGTGTCCACCTCCGCTGCTCTTCGTTGCCGGCGCCGCAAGATCGAAGAGTTCCGCCAGTGCCGTCAACTGGTCGATGTAGTGATCGACCGACGACGCCACAACGGTCACTCCGACCACCGTGGCCCCGGCAGCCGATGCCGCTGCCACGTCGGCGCGCGCTCCGTCTGGGTCGTCGGCCGGGTCCAGGCCGCCGGCCGGCAGGATCACCTCGAAGTCGGCCGGCAGGTCCACGTCGGACAGCATCTCTCGCAACCGCTCACGGTCCAGACCGAAGGGCACCCAACCGTCACCGAGCTGCGTGGCACGGCGGAGCGACCTGACAGTGCGGCCCCCGACCCACACCGGGACCGAAGGCTGGACCGCATGCGGTTCGACCAGCATGCCGCCGAAGCGATGATGAGTCCCGTCGTACGACGGCTCGCGCTGTGACATCGCAGCCCGTATGGCACGGAGCGCATCATCGGCGAGTTCGCCCCGGCCGGCGAACCGGGCACCGAGAAGATCGAACTCCTCACGGAGCGAACCGACTCCGACGCCGAGCGTGACCCGGCCACCGCTGATCGCATCGAGGGTTCCGTACCGCTTCGCGATCTCGAGCGGATGATGGTAGCCCAAGACCAGCACTTGCGTCAGCAGCCTGATGCGCCGCGTCCGCGCCGCGAGGAAACCGAATGTGGACAACGGGTCCCAGTATGTTCCGCCACGCGTGGCGGCGACGCCGGTCGGCACGGCCACGTGCTCACTGCAGGTCAAGTACTCGAAGCCGAGTTCGTCGGCCGCCACCGCGATCTCGGCCAACTCGGCGATGCCTGCGGACGCCTCCCACTCACCGGCGACGCCGGGTAGCCGGGTGACGATCGGACTGGTGACCCCGATGCGCACCATCAGCCTCGACCCCGGGCACGTTCGGAAGCATCACCCGCCCGCTGCGGGAACAGCTTTCGCATCCGGGCATCCTGCCGGAGGATCAGCTCCCGACGGTTGGGCCCGTTGATCTCCGCCACACGTTCGGCATTGCCGCCCGCGACCCAGACCGGCCCATCGGCAAGATGGGCGAGGCCTTCCCGGGCAACATCGTCGGGCTCACTGATGCCCGATGCACCAGCGAGATTCATCCCGGCACGCTCCATCGCCGGTGTTCGGGTGACTCCCAGCACCAATTCGAGCACATCGACGCCGTGGTCACGCAGCTCCAGCCACAGCGACTCGGCGAACACGCGACCGAACGCCTTGACCGCGCTGTAGATCGACAGGTGCTTGCCGCCGAGATAACCGCTCATCGAGCCGATGAGCAACAGACCGCCACTCCCCCGCGCACGCATCCGGGCACCGAAGTGGTGCACGAGAGCCAGCTGAGCGGTGATGTTGAGGTCGATGACACTGTGGAAGCGTCCCAGGCCCCCCTCGACGAACTCACTTCCGTAGGTGTTCGCGCCGGCGTTGTAGATGAGCATCCCGACATCCAGATCCTCTGTCTCGGCGATTATCCGACCCGCCGATGCGGCCTCGGTGAGGTCGAGCGACAGTGTCCGCACCTCGACTCCGCATTCCCGCACCGCGTCAGCGGTCTCCTGCAACGGCCCTGGTTTGCGAGCGACGAGGACGAGATTGATCCCGGCCTCGGCGAGCCGATGCGCAAACGCGGCACCAACCCCCTCGGATCCGCCCGCGATCACGGCCCAGGGGCCGTACTTGCCCGGGTCGACGAGCTTCGACCCATCGGTGTCGGTGTCGGTCATCGTTGTCCACCTCTCGGTTTCATCCATTGCACGTCGCGACTGGTCACCAGTCGACGAAGGGCACGATGGTGCGCAGCGGGACGCTCGCCAGCGTCTGGACCGCCGAATCGTCTCGGCCGTATCCATGCTCGGTGTCGAACGCGGCGGCCGCCTCCTGGAGGCGCGTGGTCGTCGACGCGAGATCGTCGTCGATGTACACCAATCGGATTCGCATCGAGCCGGCCGGATCGTCCGCGTTGACCCGTGGGCGCATCGTGACGTTCTGATGGTGGCTGAAGCTGAATGTCCACACGCCCGCCACCCCGGCGAGATCGAGAAGTTCCGGTATCAGCTCGCGATCCTCGGCCGCATGGTGCTCGTGCGCGAGAACACCGCGCGCGTCGTCGAATCGGGTGAGTGTGAGGTGAACACCCTGATTCGGGCGGAACGGCAACACCTCGGCCGAGACGAGTGCCGATGGCGCCGCGTAACCCTTGACGGGCCGAAAGAATCCCAGGAGTGGCCGCTGGACTCCGGGGATCAGCGGCCCGCGCCCCCACTCGAACGAATCCGCGCCGAGCTGATTCCACTCCGCGACCGACTTCTCGACGGGGTTGTCGAACCAGTACATCGCAACGTAGTCGATCGCGTCGAATTCGTCGTTCACACAGGGACTTCCGGTCACCTCGACGTTGCGCGACCAGCGTTCACCCCACGCGACCCCGGGAAGCGCGAGATTCTCTGGCCGGTGGTCCATCAGGTGCCATCGGTTGTAGTCCCGATGGTTCTCGGGTGTGTTGTCCGAGAGCGCGACGAACGAGAAGAACGCCAGCGGGAAGCGAGTCACTCGGGTGCCTCCTGTCGTGTCATGGAGCAGCCGTCCTGTTCTCTGACGGCGCTGTCCTACCGTGCATGTGCTTCGCTCAGCCGGCCGCCGCGGCGCTCACCCCGGCCCGACGCCCGAAGAAGCTGCCGTCCCCCAGACTCGCGCCGCTCGCGTACCCGCCGGCGCACACCCCCGAGGTGCACCGGCCGGCCGCGTACAGGCCCGGTATCGGAACACCGGAGACGTGCAGCACCTCGGAGTCGACGGTGGTCTTCAACCCGCCGAGGGTGAACCCGCCCGTCATCCCCCGCAGATCGTAGGCAGCCACCGGCGTCGAGATCGGCTTCAGCCATTGCGATTTCTTGCCGAACAGTGGATCGGTTCCGTTGGCGGCGTGCATGTTGTAGAGATCGACCGTCGCCGACAGCGAACCGGTGGGCAGGCCGATCTCGGCTTCGAGCTCACCGACGCTCTCGCACACCCACTTCGGCGTGGCACGCATCATCGCACTGGTCGACTCGGTGGTCAGCGCCTCCTCGTACGATGCCTCGTCGATGATCACGAAGGCCTCGCCCCCTTGGTTCAACAGCGTCGCCTGCCCGATCCGGCCGGGATAAGTGTCCTCGGTGACAAACCGCTGGCCCTGTCCGTTGACGAGGATCCCACGGGCCATCAACTGCGGGTCGCAGAAGATCGCCACCTCGGTCGCGTCCATGTGCGCCGTCGCCGCGCCGAGTGCTTGACCCATCAGAATCGACCGGCCGTCGTGACTCTCGATCGAGGCCGCGGGACGACCTTCGATCTGCGGCGCGTGATCGTGGAGCATCGTGTCGTCGTAGGCGAAGCTCCCGGTCGCGAGGACCACGCCGCGACGTGCACGGATCGCCATGTCGTTCCCGAAACTCCGTGAGACGACGCCGACCACTCGTCCGTCGTCGTCGACGACCAGCGACCGGATGCTGTTGTCGTACAGCGTTCGGACGCCCAGATCGTCGACGAAATCGAGGAGCGGCTTCATCAGCATGTACCCGCCGGCCTGCTCGCCGCCGGTGACCGCCGCACGACGTGGGAGGTGTCCACGCGGCGCCGGCGGGATGGTCGCGTTGAACGGCGCGGCATTCTCTCCGCCCGAGTACATCAGGCCCTCCCCGTGAGGAGGTTCCCATCCGGGCTCGCCCCAGAATGATTCGTCGAAGACGACACCCGCACCGACGAGCCAGTCGTAGTGCTCGACACTTCCCTCGCAGTAGACGTCTATCTTGGCCTCGTCGACGCCGGGTCCGAGCGCGGCCTTCATGAAGGACTTCATGTTCTCGACCGAGTCGTCGAACCCGAGCGCCCGTTGCAGGGCGGTTCCCCCGCCCAGGTAGATGAATCCACCGGACATCGCCGCGGCGCCACCACCGCCGCCGAGCCGTTCGAGTGCCACCACGTCGGCACCGGCCCGCGCGGCCTCGATGGCCGCTGCCGCACCAGCCACCCCGAGTCCGGCGACCACGACGTCGGCCTCATCGGTCCACTCGATCTCAGCGGCCGAGACCGGCATCAGTGTCCCATCGTTCATGTCATCCTCCTTCGACGTGAATCTCATTCATTCATCGCCACATCGGGAGGGGTATCCCCGATCCCGGACACCGGGAGGGTTTGCCGTCGGAGTGCGTCTGTCTTCCAGCACGACGACGGCGGACCGAATGACATCGGCCGCCGTCGTCGTGGTGTGGCCGGTCAGACCCCGGCGTTCGCGTCCTGCTTCTTCTTGAGCTCGAGCGCGATGTCGATGAGCTGATCCTCCTGGCCACCGACCAGTTTCCGGCTACCCGCCTCGAGGAGGATCGCCGCGGCCGAGACGCCGTAGCGTTCGGCGTGACCCTCGGCGTGTTTGAGGAACGAGCTGTAGCAACCGGCGTAGCCCATCATCATCGCGGACCGGTCGACCAGGCACTCCGACGGCATGGCCGGCCGGACGACATCCTGTGCGGCGTCGGCGATCTTCATGAAATCGACCCCCGTGGTGATGCCGAGCTTGTCACACACACCCACGAAGGCCTCGGTGGGCGTGTTGCCGGCGCCCGCCCCGAAACGCCGGATCGAGCCGTCGATCTGTTGCGCGCCCGCGCGGATCGCGTTGACCGAGTTGGCAACCGCGATGTCGAGGTTCTCGTGCCCGTGGAACCCGACCTGCGCGTCGTCGCCGAGTTCGGCCACCAGGGCCTCCACCCGAACGGTCACGTCCTCGAGGACCAGCGCACCGGCGGAGTCGACGACGTAGACACACTGACACCCGGCATCGGCCATGATGCGGGCCTGCTTGGCGATGACCTCCGGAGGCTGGCTGTGGCTCATCATCAGGAACCCGACGGTCTCCAGGCCGAGATCGCGCGCGAGTCCGAAATGCTGGATCGAGACATCGGCCTCGGTGCAGTGCGTCGCGATGCGGCAGATCTGACCGCCGTTGTCCTGCGCCGCGCGGATGTCGTCCTTGGTGCCCAGCCCCGGCAGCATCAGGAAGGCGATCTTCGCGCGCTTCGCCGTTTCGGCGGCGGCTTTGATCAGCTGCTGCTCAGGGGTTTTGGAGAAGCCGTAGTTGAACGACGACCCGCCCAGGCCGTCACCGTGGGTCACCTCGATGACCGGCACGCCGGCCTCGTCGAGGGCGCCGACGATCGCACGCACCTCGTCCTCGGTGAACTGGTGACGTTTGTGGTGGCTGCCGTCACGCAGCGACGAGTCCGTGATGCGGATGTCGAGGGCGTCGGAGTACTTGCGCGCGTTCGCCATCAGCTTCGGGTCACGCGGTGTCAGAACCACATTGGTGCTCATGCGGGGACTCCCAACTTGGTTTTCGCGATCTCTTCGCCGACCTTCGTGGCGGCAGCGGTCATGATGTCCAGATTCCCGGCGTACGGCGGCAGGAAGTCCCCTGCACCCTCGACCTCGACGAAGATCGACACCCGGGCGTGTCCGCCGTTCAGGACGCTCGGCGGGTCGAACTGGGGGTCCTGCAGCAACCGGTATCCCGGCACGTAGGCCTGGATCTCTTTCTCCCGCCGGTGAATCGACTCGGCGATCGCGTCGGTGTCGGCATCCTCGGGGATGGCACAGAAGATGGTGTCGCGCATGATCATCGGCGGGTCGGCCGGATTCAGGATGATGATCGCCTTGCCGCGCTGCGCGCCGCCGATCGTCTCCACTCCCGCCGAGGTCGTCGCGGTGAACTCGTCGATGTTCGCGCGGGTGCCCGGCCCGGCCGACACCGAGGCCACCGATGCGACGATCTCGGCATACGGCACCGGCACAACCGAACTCACCGCGTGCACCATCGGGATGGTCGCCTGACCACCGCACGTGATCATGTTGGTGTTCGGTGCATCGAGATGCTCGCGGAGATTGGCCGGGGGCACCACCGCGGGGCCGACGGCAGCCGGGGTGAGGTCGACGGCGATGATGCCCGCCTCCTCATACTTCGGCGCGTACTCGCGGTGCACGTACGCCGAGGTCGCCTCGAAGATCAGATCCGGACGCTCCGACGACGCCAGCAGTTCGTCGGCACCACCACTCATCGTGATGAGGCCATGATCGGCCGCGCGCTTCATGCCCTCGGAGGCGGCATCGATGCCGACCATCCAGCGCGGCTCGATCACCTCGGAGCGCTCCAGCTTGTACATCAGGTCGGTGCCGATGTTGCCCGACCCGATGATCGCTGCGGTCAGCTTGGCTGCCACGGGTTCCTCCTCTTGCTCGGTGAAAGCTGTTGTTGTCTCGGTGAATCGAGGGACACTTCGCGTCAGGTGAAATCGAGTGTGACGCTGCCCAATCCGGCGAAGTCGGCCACGAAGTGATCGCCCGACGAGATGTCGATGGCCCGCGTCGCGGTGCCCGGGAGGATCACGTCGCCCTTGCGCAGGCGCACCCCGAAGCCCTCGACCTTGCGCGCGAGCCAACTCACGGCATTCAGCGGATGACCCAGCACCGCCGACGAGTTGCCCTTCGCGACGATCTCACCGTTGCGCGTCAGCGTCGCCTCGATGTCACCGGTGTCGATCTCGGAGATCGGGACGCGTTGCTGACCGAGAATCCAGCCACACGACGACGCATTGTCGGCGATCGTGTCGCCGAGCGTGATCTTCCAGTCCTTGATCCGGGAGTCGATCAACTCGATCGAGGGCACCACCCAGGCCACCGCGTCGATCACATCCTCGTTGGTGCATCCCTCGCCCGGCAGGTCCTCGCCCAGGATGAAGCCGACCTCGACCTCGACGCGCGGAAAGCAGAGCTTCTTGGCATCGATCGGGGTGTGCTCGAAGTACTGCATGTCGTCGAGCAGATGGCCGTAGTCCGGTTCGTCGACGCCCATCATCTTCTGCATGGCCTCGGATGCCAGGCCGACCTTGTGCCCGGCGACCTTCGCCCCGGCGTCGAGCCGCTTGCGGATGTTGATCAGCTGGATCTCGTACGCATCGACCACATCGAGGTCGGGGTGGGCGTCGGTGGGGCGGTCGATGGCGGTCGCCGACGCCTCCGCCCGCGCCAGATCGGCCGCGATCTGCTCACGAATCGACTGGTCAACCGCCATTTCGCCTCACTCTCGTACACCTGGGGGAACGCTCACCACCGTGGTGGTACCGAAGCGCATCACTCAATTCTAGAACACGTTCTAATATTCCGGAATCCCGTTGCACCGGATCCGGGTCGACGTGACCATGCTGATTCCACTACGTCTGTGCGCTCCGTTGGCCGGAGAGTCCATTCAGCGGGACCGTCACCGCCACGGTCAGACCGCCACCGAGCCCTCGGTTCCCATGTACGCGCGCTCGATTCGCCCCGGTTCGGCGAGCAGAGCCGACGCCGAATCGTCGATGAGCACGTTCCCGTGCACCACCACGGCCGCGGTGTCCGCCACACTCAGGGCGAGGTGTACATGCTGTTCGACGAGGACGACCGCCATCCCGGTGTCGGCGGCGAGGCGCCGGAGAACATCGAGGATCTCGTCGACGATCACCGGCGCGAGCCCCATGCTGAGCTCGTCGATGAGCAGGACCTTCGGCCGCTGGACGATGGCGCGGCCGATCGCGAGCATCTGCTGCTCACCACCGGACAGTCGCCCCGCGTCGATCTTCAGCCGTTTCTCGAGAGAGGGAAAGTACTCGATCACCTGGTCGACGGCCGCGGCCCGCCGACTGCGCTCCCGCACGGCCAGTCGGAGGTTCTGCACCGTCGACAGCTGCCGGAACAGCGCGCGATCGTCCGGCACGAGCACCATCCCGGCACGAACCGCGTCACGCGGACGCCCGCCGGCGAGTGATGTCCCGTCGACCGCGACGTCACCGCCGAATCGCGGCAGCATCCCGGAGAGTGCCATCAGCAGCGTTGTCTTGCCCGCGCCATTCGGACCCAGCAGACATCTGATCTCGCCCGGCTCGACAGTCAGGTCGACATCCCGGACGCACGGCCGCTGCTTGGTGTAGCCCGTCGTCAGTCCCTTACATTGCAGCGCGCTCACGACAGAACCTCCTGAGTGCTCGTGGTCTCGGTGACGGTGGACTGGGTGGCGCTGTGCAGTTCCGGGATGACATCGGGGTCGACATCTGCGGCGCCGCTGGGCATCCCGAGGTAGGCACGGACAACGGCATCATCGGTGCGGATCTGTTCGGGCGTTCCGGTCGCGATGACCTTGCCGAGGTCGAGAACCACGACGCGGTCGCAGATCGACAGGACGAGGTCCATGTCGTGGTCGACCATCAGGATCGAGGTCCCGGCGTTGCGGGCCATCCGCAGCCGTTCGCCCAGCCACCGGCTCTCCGCGGAGTCCAGCCCGGCGGCCGGCTCGTCGAGCAACGCGACCCTCGGCGATGCCGCAAGCACTCGTGCCACCGACACCAGCTGGCGCCGGCCTTGGGAGAGGGTGGCGACCTCGGCGTCGGCCATCTCGTCGAGCCCGACCATCTGCAGCACCTGTGAGACCCGATGGTCCACCGGCACATCCGACCGGGACCGGCTGGCGCCGACGGTGACGTTCTCGGCGACGGAGAGGTCGTCGTACAGCTCGACGTCCTGGAAACTCCGCCCCAAACCGTGCCGACTGCGGACGTGCGGGCGCAGCGTACTGATGTCGCGGCCACCGAGCATGACCGCGCCGGTGGACGGCGCGAATCCGGTCACCGCATCGATGATCGTGGTCTTCCCGGCGCCGTTCGGTCCGATGAGTCCGACGATCTCGCCCGGATAGACCTCGAAGGACACGTCCTCGGCGGCGACCACCGCACCGTAGCGGACGCCGACACCGGCCACCGCCAGAACCGGATCGGTGCGGTCGATCGTCGGCGCCGCATCGCCGGAGGGCGCGGGACCTGCGGCAGCCGATGCCTCGCCTGCGGTCCGCCGCAGCGCGGGCAGCGCCGGCCAGGGGATGCGCGGCAACCGGCTCGCGATACCGTCCGGGTTGGCCATCACCGAGACGATCAGCAGGATTCCGCTGATCAGCGTGTAGTACTCGCCGATGTCGGCCGCCCGGTCGAGGACGATGTACAGCAGACCGCCCGGAGCCATCAGGCCGGCCAGGATTCCGCCGGTGATCGAGGTGATGCCGGCGATGTACATGACCGCGAACAGACTGATCCCCAGGAACACCGTGAACGACTCGGCGGTGGCGAGGGTCTGCTGGTAGCCGAGCAGGGAGCCGCCCAGGCCGGCGATGAACGCACCGATCCCGAAGGCGGCCAGCTTGGTTCGCGACACATCGATGCCGGTGGCCGCCGCCGACCGCTCGTTGGCGCGGACGGCCAGCATGTCGGTCCCCAGTGTGCTGCGTCGCAGCCAGGCCACGCCGAGCCCGACGAGCACGAGCACGATCAGGCACAGGACGCCGAACGCGAGGCGCGGGTAGTTCTCCCCGGCGCCGATCCCCAGGTCGATCCCGAAGATCCGCGGAGTGTCGATGGGCGCGCCGGTGACCCCGCCGTTGAGCGAGGGATTCCGGAACCAGAACGCCTCCAGGAAGACCGCGAACGCCAGGGTCACGACCGTCAGCGGGAGACCCCGGACGCGCAGGGCCGGCAGACCGACCACGACACCGAGCACGGTGGCGACGGCCGCCGCGACGATCGGCGCGAACGGGAACGGGATACCGAGGTGGGTGTTGAGGACAGACAGCGAGTAGGCGCCCACGCCGGCGAGGGTCAACTGCGCCAGCGACACCTGCCCCGCATACCCGGTCACCACGACCTGGGACAGTGCGACCACGGCGAAGATGATGCTGGTGATCACGGCCGCCCGGTAGCTGCCGGTGGTCAACATCAAGGCGACGACGGCCACTGCGATGGAGACCAGTGCAGGGAAGAGGATCCGCTCCGGACGGGGCGCCCGGCCCAGGGCCTGTCGCACCAACGCACCACGATCGGGGAGCGGCCGTCCTTTCACCACCAGGAAGCCGAGGATGAGGATGAGTGGGATCGCCTCGGAGAGGCCGGTTTTCGGAAGCCAATCGAAGGTGTTCTGCAGATTGGTCGCCTCGGACTGCAGGGCGCCGATCGCGATCCCGGCGATCACGGTGAGCCAGATCGACGAGAAGTTGCCGACGAGCGTCGCGGCGAGCGCAGGCACGATGAACATCGTGTAGGCGACCGGATTCAGCGAGACCAGCGGGGCGATGAGAATGCCGCCGAGACCCGCCAGGACCGAGGACAGCGCCCAGTTGCTGAACGCGATCTTGTCCGGCGACAACCCGGTCAGGTAGGCGCCCTTCTCCGATTCTGCCGCCGCCTCGGTCGCGACGCCGAACCGGGTGTAGCGGAAGGCGAGGGTGGTGACGATCGCGAGACCGACGACGCAACCCGCGAGCCACAGGCGATCGGTCGGCGCGACGCTGTCGCCGATCGGGATCGTCTTCATCGGGAAGATCGGTTCCACCAACGGGATCTGGGTGCCTACGCGCTGGGCGATGACCGCCTGCAGCACGATCATCAGCCCGATCGACGCCACCGCCTTGGCCACGACAGAGGCATTGCGCATGGGCCGGAAGATCAGCGCATAGCAGAGCACACCGAGAACAGCAGCGATCGCGAGGGCGATCGCCATGGCCGGGACCACCCCAAGCGGTCCACCGAGGTGGATCGACTTGGGGAGTCCCGGTATCGGGACCATCAGCTCCCCCGTCCTCAGCAGGACGTAGGTGTACGCGGTGTACAGCGCAACCGCGCCGGTCGCGAAGTTCACGACGCCGGAGCTCTTGAAGGTCATGACGAGCGCGAGCCCGATGGCCGCGTACACCGCCCCGTTGCCGAGGCCGAGCACGAGATAGGAGAGATGGTCAGTCATGTCGTTTCCTCTTGTGCCGGAACGCTTACGCGGCCGGCTTCTGTCCGGCGAGCTTCAGGTCGACCGGGACACCCTGATCGTTGATCGTGCCGTAGAGCATCTGGCTCGAGCAGAGGGACGGCATCTGCGGGAAGGCAGTTCCGTTGCAGGTGAATGTGATTCCGCCGCCGGCGGGCATCTCGATGTTCTTGCTCGTCTTCAGTGCATCGGCGATCGAGGCCGCGTCGACATCACCTTGGATACCGTCGGCCGCGCGCACCAATCCGAGGAGCACCTGGTAGCCCGAGGAACCGGGGCCGGTGATCGACAGGTCGGGTGCGTACTGACCGAGGACGCTCCGGTACAGAACCGAATCCGGCTCGTCGGAGAGATAGTCGGTCGCGGTGACGCCGAGGTTGCCCTTGATCGAGTCGATGCCGATCACGTTGGTGACGTTCGGGTCGAGGCAGGTCGGGATCAAGATCTTCTTGACCGTCGGGTCCTGGGTCTGGACCGACTTGAGGACCGCGGCACAGGTCGCCGCGTCGGCCACGACGCTGATCCCGTCCGGCTTCTCCGACAGACCGGCCGAGACCATCGGAGTCGGGTCCGGCACGCCCAGCGGGATCGGCACGACGTTGAGATCGATGCCCATTCCCTGGAAGATCGGACCGCCCATCTGACTGATCACGGTGCCGATGCCACCGCCGTCGCTGGCGAAGACGGTGACCTTTTTCAGGCCTTCGCTCTTCGCGGCGGTCGCCGTGGTGGTGAGCGATCCCGGCAGTCCGGCCGACAGCGCCGACACGCCCGGCGAGGTGAGCTCGGCGGCGGAGACGGCGTTGAGCGTCACGTACGGGATCTTGGCGCCGGTGATGATGGGGACGATCACCTGCCCCATGGACGTACCGGGCGAGAGCACCGCAGCGACACCCTGTTCCACGAGCTCGTTGGCACATTTGGTGGCCGACGTGGGCTCTTCCTGCTGCTTGCAGACGACCAGGTCGACCGGGTGCCCGGCCAGGCCGCCGCCGTTCTGGTTCACGTATTCGACTGCCGCTTCCGCGCCCTGCCGGTACTCGGGCAGCGAGACCGCGGCACCGCCCTCGGCGGAGATGAAGCCGATCTTGACAGGCGTGCCGTCGGCCGGGTCGGCGGGCAGGGACGTCGTCGCCGCCGACGGTGCGCTGCTGCTCGAGGAATCGTCACTGCCGCATGCCGTCAGGCCGACCACGCTCACAACCGCGAGCGCGCTCAGGCCGGCCACGGCTCGCCGATGGCGAGTCAGTCCACCGAGTTTCATAACAGGTACTCCTTCACAGAACTGCGAGGCCCGCGCATCGGACAGGACATCCCACACATCGGCTCCCCCGCGTGATTCGCATCACCCTCCGGGTGCAAGCAGTGAATTATGTGCGCACGCGATGCCGATGCGAAGACAGCAGTTCCCGGTCACCGGGACATTCGTCGAGCTCTCCGCCCCGCATTCCCTGCGGCGCCCTGACCTGCACAGAAACCGCCCCGGGCCGCGGAGGACGGAGCGGGGCGGTTGGTGAGGCGAACGAAGGAGATCCGTGTCAGCGATACGGCGTGAATCCCCGGAACCGTCGGACGTAGCCGATCAGGTGCCGGATCGGCACCGCTCGCGGCCAGTCCTTCGCACGGAAGTACGCGTCCGAACCGCCGTCCACGAAGAGCACACTCCCGCAGAGGAATCGCGACGAGTCGGACAGCATGAACAGGACCCAGTCGGCGAGATGCCCGGCATCGCCGAATCCCCCGATGGGGACCGGGAAGCTTCGGATGGCCTTCGCCTCGGTCGGGGTCGCCAGCTGCTTCTCCAGCAGCGGGGTCAGGATCGCACCGGGCGCCAGCGCATTCAGCCGGATGCCGGCGCCCGCCCACTCACGGGACACGGCTGCGCGCCGCACCCAGTGACTGACCGCCAGCTTGGAGCCCGCATAGACGATGGGCGCGGCCTGCTTGCCGAAGATCCGCACCGACCGGCACACCTTGTCGATGTCCCGCTCGGCGAACGCCGCGAGGGTACGCGAGGGCACCGCGGGGACGGTCGTGGTCGAGTTGCTGGAGAAAACCACCACCTTCGCCTCGTCGGCAGCGGCGAGGGCGGGCCGCCAGCCCTCCAACAGTTCCACGACGCCCAGATAGTTGACCTCGGCGATGAGTCGGAGCCGCTCCTTCCCCGGCGTCGGCCCCAGACCCGCGGCGAGAACCGCACCGTCGAGCCGTCCACCGGCTGCCGCAAGGACGTCGGCGATCGCCCTGTGCCGCCCGTCCGCGGTGGACAGGTCCGCGAGGACCTCGGCGTCGACGAGGTCGACGCCGATGACCGTATGCCCCTGTGCGCGTAGCTTTTCTGTGACGGCACGGCCCATTCCCGACGCCGATCCGGTCACCACGTAACACTTCACCGCTCGTTCTCCCATCTCGCGCTCCGCTGTCTCGATGACGACGGCACCGCACTGCCGCCAATATTTGACACACTAGGACAAAAATGGTCTGCTCGATAGGTGTTACCCGTCGACGATCCGCCCTCGCCACCCTCCCCGGGCCGCCGGCGCGGTCGCGGGCGGCCGTCGGTGATCGACTCCGGAGCCGTCGCGGAAGCTGCATTCCGCCTATGGCGTGAGAAGGGATTCGCCGACACGAGCTGGGCCGACCTGGCCGAGGCCACCGGGGTGAGCGCGCGAACGCTGCTGCGCCACTTCCCCACCAAGGCCGACATCGCCTGGATCGGCGTCGCGCACGCCACCGACCGGTTGCGAGATGCTCTCGAGAAAACTTCTGCTGCAGACTCCCTCGCCGATGCGATCCGCGCCGGCGTCGTCAGTTCGGTGTCGCATCACCCCCGCGTGCAGCGCGTCAATCCGGCCTGGTTACGGCTGATCGCCGACGAGCCAGAGCTCGTCGCGATGGCACCCCGCGCCTATCGCCCCTGGATCGACGAGTTGGCTGCCTTCATCGGCCGGCGGGTGCCGCACGCTCCGCCCGCGATCTGCCGCGCACTGGCGTCGACATACCAGGCCGCCGCGTTCGCCGCTCTCACCGAATGGGCCGATTCCGGCGCGATCGGGGACTCCGCGGACGCGGTCGACGCGATGCTCGGCTGGATCGACATCCGGATCCCGGAAACCCCCACCCGCACCTGAGGTCCCATCTCACACGAGGCCACCCGGTCCACATCCCCCGTCACAACCGGTCCGGCACCGGTTGTGCACGGTCCCCTGTCATCTCATCCGCAGTCCCGGCCCCGGCCCAGCCCACCGAATCAAGGAGTCCCGATGCCCGACATCGCATCCCCCGTTCCCGCGACGACCACACCGAATCCACTGGCACCGGCCCGACTGGGTCCGGTGTCGATGCGCAACCGCATCATCAAGTCGGCGACCTTCGAAGGTGTCACCCGCAATGCGCTGGTGACAGACGAACTCGTCGACTTCCATGTGGCCGTCGGCACGGGCGGCGTCGGGATGACCACCGTCGCGTACCTCGCCGTCGCACCGGAAGGGCGCACCGAGCGCGATCAGATCTACTGGCGGCCGGAGGCCCTGCCGGGTTTACGGCGGCTGACCGAGGCGGTGCACGCCACCGGCTCCAAGGTATCGGCCCAGATCGGGCACGCAGGGCCGGTGGCCAACTCGCGGTCCAACGGACTGCCATCCATCGCCCCGTCGGCCCGACCGAACCCGCTGGCGATGGGATTCGACCGTGCCGCCACCGAGGACGACATCGTCCGGGTCATCAAGGCGCACGGGGACGCCGCACGCATGGCGAAGGACGTCGGCTTCGACGCGATCGAGATCCATCTCGGCCACAACTACCTCGCGAGTTCTTTCCTCAGCCCGAACATCAACAGGCGCAGGGATTCGTGGGGTGGTTCGCTGTCCAATCGCGCGCAGTTCGCCCGCCGGATCGTCGCCGAGGTCGGCGACGCGGCCGCCGGAGAGGTCGCCGTCATCGCCAAGATGAACATGGCCGACGGCGTTCCGGGCGGGCTGTGGCTCGACGAATCACTCCGATTCGCCCAGATGCTCGAGGCGGATGGACATCTCGACGCGATCGAATTGACCGGCGGATCGTCTCTGCTGGACCCGATGTATCTCTTCCGGGGCGACGTACCGATCCGAGCGATGGCCGAGACACAGTCGGGCATCGTCAAACTCGGCATGAAGATGTTCGGCCGCTTCGTCTTCAAGCAGTACCCCTATCAACCGCTCTACTTCCGCGATCACGCGCGGCAGTTCCGCGAGGCACTGACCATGCCTCTCGTGCTCCTCGGCGGGGTCACCGATCATGACGGCATGACCACCGCGATGCGCGACGGCTTCGAGTACGTGGCCATGGCGCGCGCACTGTTGCGTGAGCCCGACCTGATCAACCGCATCCAGAAGGATCTGGCGACGACCTCGCTGTGCATCCACTGCAACCTGTGCACGGCGAGCATCTTCACCGGCACCAGATGTCCGCTGGTGGTCGACGCGAGGGCGTGAACCCGGCCGCAGCCGGCGTCGATTCTGTGCAGCACTTTCGTGAGCCGTTTCACATCGGCTACGCTCTGTGGCACAATTCCTAATAGAAATAGCCACGTCAGGGCGATGCAGCCCGGAAACAGGAGCGACGTTATGTCCATCCCGAACGAGATCGCCGACGACGCCCCGTCAGCCCCGAGCGCAATTCTCGATCGGCTGTCGCTCGTCCTCGACGCCTTCGACGGCCGGGACCGGCTGAGCCTCGCCGAGATCGTGCTCCGGACCGGCCTGCCGCGATCCTCGGCGCACCGGATGCTCGAGCGGCTCGTCGCCCTGCGGTGGCTGAGCCGAGACGGCCGCAGCTACAGCCTCGGTATCCGGCTCGTCGAACTGGGATCGCTGGCCGTTCACCAGGACCGTGTGCACGCCGCGTCGACCGAACACCTGCACCAGCTGTATCGGACGACCGGCATGGTCGTGCACCTGGCCGTCCTGGACGGTGACGATGTCGTCTACCTGGACAAGATCGGCGGCCGGCTGGCGCCCCTCGTGCCCACCCGGATCGGGGGTCGCCGGGACGCACGCCGATCGGCGCTGGGACGGGCATTGCTCGCCTACACCGGGCACCGGATGCCCGGCGCCGATCTGATACTCGAGCATGGAATCGCTTTCGAGCGCAACGAATCCGTCAGCGGGTTCGGTTGTATAGCCGCGCCGATCGGACCGATCGGCGAGGCGACCACGGCAGTCTCGGTGTGTGGGCCCCTGCGCGATCTGACCTTCGATTCGACGATGATCACCCCGGTGCGCCTGACCGCCGGCGCCATCTGGCGCAGCATGTGCGACGGAACCCGGGTCACCCCTACCCTGCAGCGCCGCAACCTGATGCGGTCATTGCCCACCGCGGCGCGAGTACTCGCCGAGGGGTGACCGTGTCGCCAACTCGGGGCGCGACCCGTCAGCCGGGCTGTCCGGGGTCGGTCGTTGTCGAGTCGGCGGGGACGTCACGCCACGCGCCGGGATTCCGCGGGATGGGCAGTCCCCGATCGTCGTGGTCGGCGGCCGACTCGAACCGCGCGGCGGCGGAGTCGATCTCCGCCAACAACTCTTGCGCGAGCTCGATCTCGGACTGGTAATAGCGCTGCGCCCACCGCAGGCTCATCTGGGAGAAAGCCCAGCCCGGTTCTGCCTCGGAGTGTTCGGCGTGCAGAGCAGCCCGGTCCGCGGTCTCGCGGAGGTTCGCGATGTGGGCACGCACAACATGTTTGAGTTCCTCGGGTGTCTGCAGATGACCCATGTACAGACGCAACATCACCCCGTGTTTCAGCACGGGGATCTCGACGTCGGCCGAGCGAGACCAGCTGCGCAGCGCCTCGAGACCGGTGTCGGTGATGCCGTAGACGCGCCGTCCCCGGACACCTTCGTCGGACACCTTCCGCGACACGACCAGCGACTGGTCCTCGAGCTTCTTCAGTTCGGCGTACACCTGGCTCACCGACGGGCTCCAGTAGAAGAAGCCGATGCTCCAGTCCGCCCACTTCTTGAGATCATTGCCGGTCAATTCCTCGCCGAACGACAACATGCCCAGCACCGCCCAGCTCGTCGCCGGCAGGTTCGGATGGAGATCGTCGCTCACCAGGCGAGACTATCAACGGGCCGCCCGTGACCAGGCGTCTGCTTTCCCGGCCATCGGGAGCGCAGCGCACCCGATCCGCTCACCTCCCGGCCACCGGGAAACAGACCGGCAGGTCGTCCACCAGCCCGATACCGTGATCGTCCATGAGCGACCGAACCATCTTCGTCGTCGATCAGGTCCTCCTCGAACCCGGTGCGGCGCGGGACTTCGTCGCCGCCTATCTCGATGTGTACGCACCAGCCGCCGCGCGCCGAGGCCTCACCCTGGACCGGGTTGTCATCAGCCCGCCGGTCTGGCTCGACGACGCCAGCAACACCGTGACCGCCACCTGGTCGGTCGAAGGAGCGCGTGGCTGGTGGCAGGCCATGGTCGCCGCCCGGCACGACCCGACCCCCGCGCAGTGGTGGACCGACATGGCCCCCTTCATCGTCGAACGGTCGCGGTCGATGGCGGCGGATGTCGCTGACGTGGAGGGACTCTGCGATGTATGAGATCACCCGATTGCTCCATCTGAAAGACCCCGGCGATGCCCATGCGCTCGACGAGGTCGTCGAGCGAATGACCTCGGCCGCCTCCGCAACAGGTGCGCGCCGGACCCTTGTGTCGCCGACGCTGCCCGGAGTCCGCAACGGCGGCGACCTCGTCGTCCACCTGCAGTTCGATTCCGAGGAGCAGTGGCGGCGCACTCGCGCCGGTGTCGACAGCGCGACCTCGGGCGTGGCTGTCGCTCACGTCAACTCGGTCGAGTACCACGGCGCGAACACCCGCCTGACCGGGGATTCGGGCCGACGGCACCGCACAGGCCACGGAATCGTCTATCGCGCTCTGCTCCTGCGCGTCGACGAGAAGGCGTCGGATCACCAGATCGACGAATTCGAACGTGCACTGCTGCGCATGCCGCGGTACATCACCTCGATGCAGGCGTGGCAGCTCAGCCACGTCGCCGAGGCGGGCGGTGACTCGCGGTGGACGCACGTCTGGGAGCAGGAATTCGCCGGCATCGACGGCCTGCTCGGCGAATACATGGACCACCCGATCCACTGGGCGACGGTGGACCCGTACTTCGACCCCGAGAATCCGCTGTGCATCGTGCGAGAGCGGGTCTGCCACAGCTTCTGCATCGTCGGCGAACCCATGGTGGCGACAACCGAGCTGGCGGGTTCGATGGATTCCGCGCGGTAGGACATCGAGACGAGCGCCGGCCCACGAGATTCTCCCGCGGGCCGCCGGTCGTCCGCCCCCCGCGACCTCAGCGCCTCAGAAACGCGAGAACCGCCGACTCCCAGGCCTTCTGCTGCTCGATCATGACCCAGTGTCCGCAGTTGGGGAAGATGTGGACCTCGCCGAACGGCAGGGTCCGCATCGGGATGATCGACATGTCCACGGGGCTCACCCGATCGTCGCGCCCCCAGGTGATCAGGGTCGGCACCTGGAGCTTGCGCAGGTTCGCCCAGCCGGGTGTCGCGTCGGAGGTCCGCATCGCATCGGACATCCGTCGTAAGGCTGCCGAGCCGTACATCGCGCGCGAGCTGGCCAGCGTGTCCGGATCCGTCGCCTGACCCCATCGCTCCTCGATCATCTCCTCGGTGATCAGCGATCGGTCGTAGACCATCGAATTGAGCCAGGCGACCAACGATTCTCGGGTCGGGTTCTCGACGAACTCGCTGAGACGGATGATGCCCTCCCCCGGCTGCGGGCCGTAGAGATTGGTCCCGGCGCCACCGACGGTCACCAGCCGCTCGACGCGATCCGGAGCGTTCAGCGCGAAGTCGGTGGCGATGAACCCGCCCATGGAGTTGCCGATCAGGCGGACGCGCTCGAGGCCCATTCCGTCGAGAAAGGCCGTGACCGCGGTCTGCGCGGACATCATCGGATGGGGCTCCCCGAAGCTGTCGCTGACCCCGAAGCCCGGTAACTCCAGCACGAACGTCCGGAAGTGGGCCGCGAGCGCGGGGAGGTTTCCGCGGAAATTGCGCCAGCCGGTGACTCCGGGACCCGACCCATGGAGAAGGACCAACGGCGGGCCGTCGCCGGCCTCGCGGTAGCGCAACACACCGTGTTCGGTGGGCAATTCGAGGAGCTCTGGCGTGGTCCGGGGGTCTGCGCTCTCGGTGTCTGAGATGTGGGTATCCGGGGTTCGGGTGTCTCCGTTGATCGTCATCTCACGAGCGTGCCACCGTCACCGCGAGACGACCGACGCCGTTCCCGTTCACCGGCACACGCGGGACCGGTCTCTCCGCGCGGCGTCGAGGACGACGCCGGACCTCAGTGCAACCGCGGGAGCTGCTCTGCTGTAGGAAGTTCCAGCACGGACTCGGTCAGTTCGTGATCGGCGACGGCCTCATCGATCGTTCGGCGCAACTGCTCACACCGGCGCGAGTGCGAGCCGAAGACATCGGCATCGGCAAGCGCGGCGATGAAGGGACATTCGCGCGAGTCGAAGGTCCATTCGATGGATGTATGTGCCGCGCTGAACTTCTCGACGCGCACGACCCGGCCGCAACCCCTGCAGTCCAACGGTGTCATCGTCACGGTGTTCTCCCCTCTTCCCGCTCAACCCGCCCGTGCCGCGGACAGGCGCCCGTACCGGCCGCGGAAGAACAGCAGCGGCGCCTGGTCGGTGGCGTGCAGGTGACGAACTCTCGCCACCACGATCGTGTGATCGCCCGCCTGGTGTTCGTCCTCGATCTCCGCTTCGACCCAGGCCACGGTTCCGGTCAGCACGGGCGCGCCAGACGGTGACGGGTCCCAGCTCAGGCCGCGGAATTTCTCGGTCCCACGCGCCGCCATCTGACGACAGATGTGCTCCTGCGCCTCCGCGAGGATGTTGATGGTGAACCGTCCGGATGCGCGGACCAGCGGCCACGATGAGCTCGTCTGCGCGACGCAGAAGGCGACCAGTGGCGGGTCCAACGAGACGGAGGTGAACGAATTGGCGGCCAGGCCGGTGGGTTCCCCGGTCTCGGGGTGCACGCCCGTCACCGCGACGACACCGGTCGCGAAATGGCCGAGCACCTGACGCATGAGTTGCCCGTCGACCTCCGGCAGGCCCGCGCCGCCGTCGGTGTCCGTGCGCACCGCCTGATCCGGAACTGATGCCATCACACCCATCTCCTCGTGTCGACACCGATGTGAGGGCGACCATAGTTGCCGTGATCCTCTCGCGCGTCCCGGTTCCCGTTGGCCGGGACGAACCCCCGAGTCGCGAGGGCGGCTCGCCATCCGGCCCCATCCCACTGATCAGGAACACGGCTTGGTACGGCCTGGCGCGCCCTCGTAGCTTTGCCGGGAATCCTCCCCTCCGGAGGGCCGGACCCTGGTGCGCAGAAGTGTTGCGCATCAGGGGAACAACACCAGCAACTGAACAATCACGTGGTCGGGACCGAGAGGAAACAATGGGAACGCTCGATGGCAAAGTAGCCTTCATCACCGGTGCCGCACGGGGCCAGGGCCGCAGTCACGCGATCAAGCTCGCGAGTGAGGGGGCCGACATCATCGCGCTCGACCTCTGCGCGCAGATCCCGACAGTCGAGTACGCGATGTCGACGCCGGACGACCTCGACATCACGATCAAGGAGGTCGAGGCGCTCGGCAGCAAGATCGTGGCATCCCAAGGCGATGTCCGCGATCCCGAGGCGGTGTCGTCGGCCCTCGCACGCGGTGAGGAGACACTCGGCCGACGTGTCGACATCGTGCTCGCCAACGCCGGCATCATGCCCCTGGGCGTGAACGTGAACACCCATGAGGCATTCCTCGACGTGATCGACGTCAACCTCACCGGTGTCCACAACACTGTCGACGCGGCCGTGCCCAGCCTGCTGGAGAATCAGGGCGGGTCGATCGTCATCACCAGCTCCAGCCAGGGCCTCAAGGGCACCGGCGGCATGGGTGGGGTGAACGCGGCCTACACCGCCGCCAAACACGGCGTGGTCGGTCTGATGCGCAACTACGCCAATTGGCTGGGCCCGCAGAACATCCGGGTCAACACGATCCATCCCACGGGTGTGGCCACCCCGATGATCCAGAATCCGATCATCGAACAGTTCTACAGCGACCCGAACGCCGACTTCGACGCGGTCCGCAACATCATGCCGGTGCCGTTCATCGATCCGATCGACGTGTCCAATGCGATCGCCTTCCTGGTCAGCGACGCCGGCAAGTACATCACCGGCGTGACCTTCCCCGTCGACGCGGGTTTCAACGCGCGCTGACCCCTCGCACACGAGCGAACGGCCCCGATGACCTGGTCATCGGGGCCGTTCGCGGTGCTCGGTTGTCAGGGAGCGGCTTTCGCCGGCGCCGGCAACCGGCCGGCGGCGGCAAGTGCGGCGATGTATCCGTAGACGAGCCCCTGGCCGATCGTCGCACCCGCACCGGGATAGGTGGCGCCGAATGCGTTGGCGGCCGAGTTGCCGATGGCGTACAGACCGTCGATCACCGAGCCGTCCTCGCGCAGCACACGCGCCCGATCGTCGGCACGCAAGCCGCCACAGGTCCCCAGGTCGCTCAGCACGACCCGGACCGCGTAGAGCGACTTCCGCTGTAGAGCACGCAGATTGGGGTTCGGCGTGACAGTCGGGTCGCCGTAGTAGCGGTCGTACGCGCTTCCACCCCGGCCGAACGCGTGGTCGACCCCCACCTCGGCGGCGGCGTTGAACGAATCGAAGGTGTCCACGAAGCGGGACTCGTCGACCCCCATGCGAAGCGCCAGGTCGCGCGGATCGTCGGCAGCGACCGCGATCCCCTCGTCGTACCACTTCTGAGGCAGCGGTTGCCGCGGGAACAAGCCGCCCGCCATGACATAGCTGTTCCGGTACTTCTGGTCGAAGACGAGCCACATGTCCCCGACCGAGTCCCCCGCGTGTTCGCGTTCGAGCACCCGCTGTCCGAAACTCATGTAGTCCACTGCTTCGTTGATGAACCGGCGGCCCGAGGAGTCCACGATGAACGAACCCGGCAGGGACCGTTCGGCGAGCAGGACCGAGGGCGAGTCACCCGGGACTGCCGCCACGGCGGGGAACCACCACGACTGGTCCATCGAGGCCAGCCCGGCGCCGAGTTCCTGACCGATCTTGATGGCGTCGCCGGTGTTCGTCGTGGCGCCGAGGCTGATCCCGTCGATCAACTGCTCGGACTGGAACTTGTGGCGCATCTCCATGTCATGGTCGAATCCACCGGCGGCGAGGACCACGCCCTTACGGGCCTGCACGACGGTCTCGACACCGTTGCGCCGCACCACTACACCCGTCACCCGGCCCTCGTCGGAGAGCAGCCGAATCATCGGCGAGTCGGTCCACACCGGTATCCCGGCACGTACGACTCCGGCGAACAGGCCCGCGGCGAGGGCTTGACCGCCGGCGACGTACTCCCGCTTCAGGGCGAGTCCGCCGACGCCGATCGAGAGCGCTTTGGCGACCCGCCACACCGCCTTGCGCGGCACTCTCGTCAGCAGGTTGAGCCATTTGTAGTCGGCACCGGTGACGGGCATGGGCAGCGGCGCTTCCATCAGACCGGGACGCAATCGCGGTCGCTCGGACCCGAGCTGCGCCGCATCGAACGGCTTGCACTCGCAGGTCCGTCCGACCGCGGAGCCACCCGGCAACTCCGGGTGGTAGTCCGAGTAACCCGGTGCCCACATGAACTTCATGGGCGTGGTCCGCGAGAGCATTTCGACCGTCGCCGAACCATGGTCGAGGAAGGCGGCGCCGCGCTCACGGGGCGCGGTGTCGGCGACGACCGAGGCCAGATAGGTCGCCGCGACCTCGGTCGTGTCCTCGGGCTGCTCACTCGCGAGCACCGGGTTGCCGGGAATCCAGAACGCCCCGCCGGAGCGGGCGGTCGAACCACCCACGTACTCCGACTTCTCGACGATCAGGGTGCTCAGCCCCACCTCGTGCGCCGCAAGTGCGGCGGCCATCCCGGTACCGGCACCGATGACCACGAGGTCGACGGTGTGTGTGGAAGGTGCGCTCATCGGGCCACCTCCGCGGGCGTGCCGGTGCCGGAGACGAAGGTCATGTCCTCGGCATCCGGTTCCCGCATCATCGTCCAGTAGTCGACGAGGCGCCACGGGCACGGCACGATGGCACGTCCGCTGCTGTTGCGGTAGTAGCTGTTGACCGGTCCACCGGTGTGCACCCAGACCGTCTCGTCGAGGGCTTTGTCGACTTCGGCGTTGTACTCGTCGAGCACTTCCGGCCGCACGTCCATGGAGGCGTGGTCGTGCTCCAGCAGATACTGCAGGCACTCCACCACGTAGTGGACCTGTTCCTCGCTCGTGATGTTGTGTCCGGCACCGTGATTCGGTGCCGAGTTCGGACCCGAGGTCACGAAGAGGTTCGGGAAGCCGGACACCTGCACACCCTTGTACGCGCGCGGATCCTCACCGCCCTTCCAGACGTCCGCCAGTTTCTGGCCGTCCCGACCGACGATGTCGATCGTCGTCGTGAAATCGAGCGTGAAACCGGTGGCCAAGATGATCACATCGGCCGGGATGAACTCGCCCGTGGTGGTGTGCACACCGTCGGGGGTCACCCGCTCGAACGAGGCCCGGTGCAGCGAGACGTGGTCTCTCCTCAGCGCGGCGTAGAAACCGGGATCCTTGACGATCCGCTTGGCGTAGGGGCGGAAGTCCGGCGTCAACTTCTCGATGAGGTCGGGACGGTCCGGAAAGCTGTCCCGGAGATACTTCTGGGCGTTCTTCAGGACCATGTCGTTCTCGGCGGACGCGGAGAAGTGGCTGGCCGCCCACTCGGGGTCGACGCGCGGCAAGCGGTAGAGGTTGTCGGAGGCGAACCAGTAGGAACGCAGGCGGAACCATTGGTTGTAGAACGGGAGGTGTTCGAGCGCCCAGCGCTGTCCGGCCGGAACGTCGTGGACGACGGTGCGCTCGGGGACGATCCAGTGCGGGGTGCGGACGACCACGTCGAGGGCCGACACCTTGTCGACGATGCTCGCCACGACCTGGACCGACGTGCAACCGGTTCCCAGGACGACGACCCGCTTGCCGGTGACATCGACGTCGGCGTCCCACTCGGCGGTGTGGACGACGCGACCGCCGAAAGTGTCCAGGCCCGGGACGTCGGGGATGTTGGCAGAGTTCAGCATCCCCAGCGCCGAGATCACGGCCTTGGCACGGTGATGCTCGACGGCGCCGGAGCGGTCGCGTGTCACGACGTCCCAGATCTGGTCCTTCTCGGACCACGTCATGGACTGTACGGCGGTCTCGAGCCGGATGTGTTCGCGGAGCTCGTGCTTGGCGACCACGTCGAGCAGGTACTTCTGGTATTCGGGGCCTGTCGGGTAGTACCGGGACCAGTTCGGGTTCAATTCGAACGAATAGGAGTAGTAGTGGCTCGGCGTGTCGACAGCCGCGCCCGGATAGGTGTTCCGGGTCCAGGTGCCGCCGATCTCGTCGCGGGATTCGAACACCGTGTAGGAGAACCCCGCCTGGCCCAACTTGATAGCGGCGTTGATACCGGTGATACCGGCACCGATGACGATCACCTCGAAGTCGGCCGGCGGCGGGACGGTCACCGGCACGTGCCGCTCGTCGGTGACGAAACCGGCCTGTTCACGCAGCAGCGGGATGAACTCCTCGTCGACCTCTTGCGAGGTGGCCACCCGGGCCATCGCGGCGAACAGGTCGGGCGCGGGCACCTCGAGCTGCGTCGCGAGATCGGAGCCGGTGAGGATCTCCAGCGCCCGAGCCCGGATGTCGTCGGCCACGTCCTGCGGATACTGCCCGGCGGGCAGGGCATTCGGCGACGGAGTGCCGTAGTGCGTCCCGGGGCGGGAGTATTCGAGCCGGGAGCCGAATTCGTCGAGAAGTGCGGTGTCGCCGGTGAGATGCACGAGCGACATGAGCAGTGGCGCGGGATCACACTCCGCGAGCACATCGCGGAGCGAATCCGGATCGATTCGTGCGCCCGCGGGGTCGATTCCGCCGAGTTCGACTTCGGCAGAGATGGTGTCGGTCATGGTTTGCCTTCCGGGAGCGGCACACCCATGCGGGTGAGCATGTCTCGTGGGTCTGATGGTGGGCGAAGGTCCAGGAGCTGGCGGCCACGACGATGCGCGGCGGCCGTGCACATCTCGTCGTCGGAGTGAATCCAGAACTCACCCTCGGCGATCTGCTCGATCATGTGCCCGGCGGCGTCGAGCGGATCGAGCCCCTTGGTCACGTTGTCGCGCTGCATGGCGTCGAAGACCGCGTTGGCGGTCGGATTGTCGGTCGGCGCCTCCCGCTGGGCCGCGAGGAAGATCTGGCTGCGGACCGAGTGCGGGATGATCGCGCTGACCTGGATCGGGGCTCCCACGATCGACAGATCCTGGTGGAGGCACTCGGTCATCGCGAGCACCGCATGTTTGCTCACGATGTAGGGGCCCTGCACCGCAACCGCATTGAGCCCGCCGACCGAGGACATGTTGGCGATACACGCCGGTGATCCCGCCTCGATCATCCGGGGTACGAAGGAACGGAGGCAGTAGAACACGCCGTCGACGTTGATCTGCATGAGGCGTCGCCATCGTGCTTCGTCGATCTCCCAGAGCAGTCCGGCCGATTCGATCCCCGCGTTGTTGATGAGCAGTTCGACGCTGCCGTGCCGGTCGAAGACCGCCTCGGCGAGTGCCTCGACCTCGTCGGCGCGGCTGACGTCGACGCCCTGCCCGTCGGCCCGCCCTCCGCCCGCGGAGATGTCGGCGGCGACCGCGGCAGCGCGATCGGCGTCGATGTCCGCGACCACGACGGTCATCCCGAGAGATGCCAGCCGGCGCGCGAGTCCCTCGCCGATACCCGCGGCCGCTCCGGTGACCACCGCCGTACCAGTCGAGAAACGTTCTTGTGCAACAGCACCCATCGTCGTGCTCATTCCTCTGTCAGAGCCCGGTGGGGCGGATGTTGGGGTTGCTCCACGACGGCGGCTCGCGGCGCGGCAGCTCGTCGCGCCCGTCCAGCGTGCGGACGACAGTGTCGGTCACCCACGGGTAGTGGAGGCTGAACGCGATCAACCCGGTTCGTTCCGCCGCCGGTGCCGTACACATCTCCAGCACGGTCTGCGCGAGGTATTCGACGGGTTCGGTCTCGTAACCGTCGGGGAGCAATGCCGCCGCACCGGGCGTCCGGATGGCTGTCGACGGACCGACGGCATTGACCGCGATGTTGTCGTCGAGCAATTCAGCGGCGAGTCCCTGGGTGAACCGGTGCTGTGCCGCCTTCGTCGCGGCGTAGATGACGTCGCCGGAGGTCTTGTTGTATTCGCGGAAAGGGCGGATCGGGCTCAGGCCGGTCGAGGACCCGATGTTGACGATCCAGCCGGCGCCGTTCTTCCGCATGTGAGGTATCGCCCTCTGCGACAACAGGAACGGCACCTTCAGGTAGTGCTCGACAGTGCGGTCGAACGTCTCCTCCCCCATCGTCTCGACAGGGCTGTAGTCGGCGAACCCCGCATTGTTCACCAGGATGTCGATGCCGCCGGCGGCCTCGGCCACGGCCTCGACGAGGCCGTCGCGATCGACCGGATTCTCCAGGTCGGCCGGGATCGCGATCGCGATGCCGCCCGCTTCCTCGATCGCCTGGACGGTTTCGGCCAGTGACCCGGCGAGCAGGTGGTTCTCACCGTTGCGTACCGATGGTGACGGATCGGCCGACCGCGCCGTGACGACCACCGTCGCCCCTTCCGCTGCAAGGCGGCACGCGATCCCGCGCCCGATGCCGCGACTGCTGCCGGTGACCAGGGCGACCTTGCCCCTCAGCCGGCCCGCCACCTGTTGTGTCATGACCACTTCTCCGCACTTTCTGTGTTCTGCTTCACATCCCGCACCATGCTCGACGGTCCGCCGCGGGGGCGGGCCGTGCCGGTCCACTCAATGGGAAGCCGGATTCACTGCGTCGGCGCGAGGACGTCGCGCATCATCTGCCAGACCTTCTCCCGCGCAGGAGGCGTCAGCGACAACTGGGGAAAGGTCAAGAACCCGTGGAACAATCCGTCGAACCGGTGCTCGATGACCGGGACACCGGCCGCGCGCAGGCGGTGCGCATAGTCCTCCCCGGCCGAGCACGGGGGATCGAGTTCGGCCGTCGCCACCACCGCCGCCGGCAGCCCGGCGAGCGACGTCGCGCGCGTCGGAATGATCCGGGCGCTGTCACGCCCATTCGGCGCGTACTGATCCCAGTACCATCGCATCGCCTTGGTGCTGTTGTAGTAACCGACTCCGTACCGCCGATACGACTCGGTCTCGAGGTCGTCGTCGATGACCGGGTAGAGCAGGACCTGGGCGATGATCGCCGGACCGCTCCGGTCGCGCGCGGCGATGCTTGCGGTGGCGGCCAGGTTGCCGCCGGCGCTGTCACCGGCGACCGCGATCCGGGCGGGATCTCCGCCATAACCGGCGATGTTCTCGGCCGTCCAGCAGATCGCCCGGTACATGTCCTCCATCGCCGCCGGCGCCGGGTTCTCCGGCGCCAGACGGTAATCGACCGACACCACGACGGCGCCGACCTCGGCCGCCATCGCCCGGCAGAACTCGTCGTGACTGTCGAGATCGCAGAACACGAAGCCACCACCATGCGCGAACACCACGACCGGCCGGGCATCACCTCGACGATCCCCGGAATGACTGTGTGGCACGTAAATCCGCACTCCGAGTCGGCTGCCGTCGGGTCCGTCGATCGCGATGTCACGGGCAACCGCCATGTCGGGCAGCCGCGACAACGGCGCCCGCCGGGACACGATGATGTCACGAAGTTCGGCGGGATCGTGTTCGGTCACGTCCGGGAACCCGGCCTCCAACGCCGACAGCATCGCCTCGACGTCGGGGTGCAGATCGCTTCTGCGTTCAGACATGCTGCAGCCCCTTTCTTCTCACGAGATCGCGAAGCCCTTGTAACCGGCCTCCGCGACTTCGGCGCAGATCTTCCCGTAGTTGCCGAATCCACCGATGTAGGGCATGAACACGCGAGGCTTGCCCTCGATGTTCGCGCCCATGTACCACGAGTTCGCGGTGGGGAAGAGCGTGCCGGCAGCCTTGGCGTTACACTCCGCGACCCAACTGTCGACGGCTTCCCTCTCCGCCTCGATCGTCGCCGCGTTGTGTCCATCGACATGGGCGATGCACGCCGCGATCCAGTCGATGTGTTGCTCGGCGCCGAGCACCATGTTCGCCAGCACGCTCGGGCTTCCGGCGCCGGTCACGAAGAACATGTTCGGGAACCCGTTGACGGCGAGCCCGAGGTAGGTGCGCGGCCCGGCCGACCACTCCTCGACCATCGTTCGCCCGGCCCGACCACGGATGTCGATGCGGGACAGCGAACCGGTCATGGCGTCGAACCCGGTGGCGTAGACGAGCATGTCGAGCGGGTACTCCTGATCGGTCGTGCGCACCCCACCGGGAGTGATCTCCTCGATCGGGGTGGCACGCAGGTTCACGAGGGTCACGTTGTCGCGGTTGAAGGTCTCGAAATAGCCGCTGTCGGTGACGATCCGCTTGGTCCCGATGGGGTGATCGGTCGGGATGAGCAAGTCGGCGACCGCCGGGTCCTTCACGATCTCCCGGATCTTCGCCTCGACGTACTCACGGGCGGTGTCGTTGGCCTCCCGGCTGATCGTCTGGTCGGGGAACGCCTTGGCGAACAGATAGCCGCCGCGGTGCCACCACTCGTCGTAGACGCGCTTGCGTTCGGCCTCGTCGACCTCCATCGCGCCCTTCGGGTACGGGGCGTTCGGGGTGCCGCCGCCACTCTCCCGGGACAATCGCCTGCGCTCGGCGTAGTTCGCCTTGACGTCGGCGATCATCTCCTCGGTGAGTGGCCGATTGCCGGCCGGGATCGAATAGTTCGGGCTGCGCTGGAAGACCACCACCTGCTTCGCCGTCTCGGCGATCACCGGGATCGACTGGATACCCGACGAGCCGGTGCCGATGACACCGACACGTTTGCCGGCGAAAACGACTTCATGGTGGGGCCATTCGCCGGTGTGGTAGTTCTCCCCTTCGAAGAGGTCTCGTCCGGGGATGTCGGGCCGGTTGGTCGCCGACAAGACCCCGGTCGCCATGATGACGAAGCGCGCCCTCGTGGTGACCCCGGTGTCGGTGGAGATCGTCCACCGGGCGGTGTCCTCGTCGTAGACGGTCGAGGTCACCCGAGTGAGGAAGTCGTAGTGCGTGCGCAGATCGAACCGGTCCGCGACGTGTTCGATGTAGCTCAGGATCTCGGACTGCGTGGCGAATCGTTCCGACCAGGTCCACTCCTGCTGCAGGTCGTCGTCGAACGAGTACGAATAGTCGATGCTCTCGACGTCACACCGCGCGCCCGGGTAACGATTGTGATACCACGTCCCGCCCACGCCCTCGGCCGACTCGAACCCGTGAACGCTCAGTCCCTGCGAGCGGAGTCTGTACACCGCATAGAGGCCGGAGAGTCCCGCACCGATGACCGCCACATCGTGGTCGAAGTCCCTGATCGTCACGATGTCACTTCCTCGTCCTGGGCCGCTGCCACTTCCTCGTCCTGGGCCGCCCTGCGTGCCGCCTCTTTCGCCTCGCGCGCCCACATCCACTCATGACCCCAGTAGCTGTCGGCCGTGATTTCCTCTGCGGTGTAGTAACTCTCGTCGACGAGTTTCCCGCCGGTGCCGTACTCGATGTCCCAGCCGCCCGGAACGCGGACGTAGAAGGACACCATCTTGTCGTTGGTGTGCCGCCCGAGGGTCGAGGACACCGGGAAGTCGCGCGACATCACCTGGTCGTAGGCTCGCCCGACGGCGTCGAGTTCGTCGACCTCCACCATGACGTGGATCAGACCGGGATCGCGGCCCTCGAGGCTCGGCATGATCGCGAGACTGTGGTGCCGCTGGTTGACACCGAGGAAGCGGATGCGCAGCGGGCCGGCGCCGGGAGGCGACGGCATCCGGAACGCGCCGCGCGGAAGGAAACCGAGCGTCTCGGAGTAGAACCGATAGGACGCGTCGAAGTTCGTGGTCGGCATGACAACGTGGCCGAGGCCCTGCTGACCGGTGATGAACCGCTGACCGTACTTCGTGATCACCGGGCTGTGATCGAGAGCGGGGCCGTAGAAGATCTCCAGCGGCGTTCCGCCCGGATCCTTCAGCGAGATACCACCTTCGATCTTGCGGGCATCACACAGGTCTTGCGACATCGCCACGTGCTCGACGCCCTCGGCCTCGAGGGTGGCCACCAGCCGCCGCAGGGCGAGATGGTCACGGACCTCCCAACCCACCGCGCTGACCCGATCGACGTCCGCACGCTCGACGGTGATCCGGGACGGGCGCTCGTCCATCCGGAAGTGCAACGCGTCGCCTTCGGGACCCGAACCGGGCGCGAAACCCAGTACGTCGTAACCCAGTTCACGCCAGCGGTCCATGTCGGTGGCCAGGACGCGCACGTATCCGAGACCCTTGATCTCTGTCATGTCGTTGTGCTCCTTCGGATTCGCCGGCTCAGATCATCACCCGCAGCGGACCCGCCGGGACGTCGACACCGAGCGAGGCCAATGCCGCCGCATGGTACGGGGTGCTGGTGACGTGGATCGCGTGGTGCAGACCCGCGTGGGCGTCGCGCCAGAATCGCTGGAGCGGGTTGTCCATCCGAAGCGCGTTCCCGCCCGAACGGTCGAATACCTCGTCGGCCGCCCGGACCGCACGCCAGGCCGAGCGGATCTGGTTGCGCCGCGCGGTGGCCCGGGTCTCGAAGTCGACCTCCTGGCCGGCGTCGACGAGATCCCAGATTCGGTCCACATTGCTCAACAACTGCTGGCGCGCCGCGTCGATCTCCGACGCCGCCTCGCCGAGCGCGTGCAGGACATACGGATCGTCCTTGATCCTGGTGCCGGCGGCCCCGACCCGTTCCCGCTGGTAGTCGACGCCCGCGGCGAGCACACCCTCGCAGATCCCGATGGTCGCCGAGGTGATGCCGAGCGGGAACATGGTCGACCACGGCATGCGGTACAGCGTCTCGGTGACCCCGTACTCCTTGGCCGCCACTCCGTCGATGACCTCCTGCGACTTCATCACCCGGTAGTCCGGGATGAAGGCGTCGGTCACCACGATGTCCTTGCTGCCGGTCCCGCGCAGACCGACGACATCCCACGAGCCGTCGATGATCTCGTAGTCCGACCGCGGCAGGATGACGTGGAGTCCGGTCGGAGGCATGAGGGGCTTGCCGTCGTCGCCACCCACCATGGCGCCGAGGAAGATCCAGTCACAATGGTCGGTTCCCGACGAGAACTGCCACCGGCCGGTCATGCGGTACCCACCCTGGACCGGGATCGCGACGCCGCCGGGCATGTACGGCGACGCCTGCCAGGTGTCGGAGTCGCCGCCGAGGACCTCGTCCTGGACCTTCGGATCGGCGAAGGCCAGCTGCCAGGGGTGCACACCGACGATGCCGCCGACCCAGCCCGCCGAGCCGTAGATGCTCCCCGTCTTCATCACGGTCTCGGCGAACTCGCGCGGGTGGGCTTCGTACCCGCCGTACTCCTTGCGCTGCAGGAGTCGGATGATCCCGGATCGTTTGAGGCCCTTGGCGACGTCATCGGACAGTCGGCCGAGTTTCTCCGATTCGTCGGCGCCGGACCGCAATTCGTCCGCGCTGTCGACGATCTTGTCGAGGACTTCATAGCTCATGGTGTTCTCCTGGTGGGATGTCAGGTCGACCGCGGGCGGTCAGGATGCCGAGTCGGCCGAGGCGGTTGTCAGATTCGGTGCGAGGGCACTTCGGCCGGCTGCGATGTTGGCATCGACCTCCGCCTGCCACGACTGCAGCGCGCGCTCGGTGTCGATCTCGTACTCGAAGCGGTTGACCATCTCCGGGGCCACGTCCTCGACGTCGACGTAGAACTGCTCGTACCAACGGCGGAGCTGATAGACCGGGCCGTCCTCCTCGCAGAGCAGCGGATTGTCGATCCGCGACTTGTTCTTCCAGATGTGCACGTCCTGCTCGAAGCCGATGGCGACACCCTTGGCCACCGCCTGGGCGATCTGCTCGGCCTGGTCGTCGGCGAGCCCGGCGGGCTTCTCGACGATGACGCCGTATTGGAGCCGAAACGACGTCGCCGAGATCGGGTAATGGCAGTTGATGAGGTAGATGTTCGGCGCTCCCTCGGGGTCGCGGCCGCCGCTCCACAGCTTGTCGATCATGTAGGACGGCCCGTGATACGTGGCGTCCGACTGGCTTTCGGTGCTGTAGTTCGTGCTCTGACTGACCCCCGCCGCATCCGGCCGGGGCCGTGTCCGCATCGACTGCGTCGCCGTGTGCCCCTCGAACACATTTCGGAAGTACGTCGGCATTCCGTAGTGGACGTAGAAGAAGTGGGCCATGTCCACGACGTTGTCGACGATCTCGCGACAGTGCGACCCGGTGACCTCGATCGAGTTCCACACCCAGTCCGTCCACCCGGGATCCCCGTACGTCGGGATCTCCGGGATCGCGAGTTCGGCGGGTGGCTTCCCGTTCTGGGGGTCATGCCAGACGAACAGCTGGCCGCTGACCTCGGCGGTGTGCCATGCCCGCGTCCGGGCGATCGGCGGCACTCGCTTGGCGTACGGGATGGCCGCGCACTTTCCGTCGCCCCGCCACCGCCAGTCGTGGAACGGGCAGGCGATGGTGTTGCCCTTGACAGTGCCCTGGGCCAGGTTTCCACCCATGTGCCGGCAGTACGCGTCGAGAACGTTGAGCGTGCCGTCTTCGCCTGCGAACACGACGAGTTCGGTGCCGAAGGCAGCGACCTGGTGGGGTTGGCCGTCAGCGAAATCGCGCACCAGCCCGAGGCAGTGCCAGCCGCGCGCGAATCGTTCCGGCGGTGCGCCGGCGTCGATGACCCTGACTTCGTCTCTGGTGTCGGTGGTGGAACTCACTGGGCCTCCTGATCGGATTCTGGCGACAGTCGTCGCTGCATCGCGTTGTGCTCAGCTTGGCAATCCCCGACTCATCTGTGACGTGTGTCTCCCACCGAATGGGAGACCGAAACGCGCCTGTGTCGTCCGCCCGGCGACGAATCGGAGTCAGTACTCGATCTCGATGGTGTCGCTGACCGGCTCGGCCTGACACGCGAGGACATACCCCTCCGCCACGTCGTCCTCGGCCAGGATCTCGTTGTGCGCCATGGTCACCTCCCCCGTTTTCAGGACGCAGACACAGGCGCTGCAGGCACCCTCCCGACAGGAGTAAGGCGCGTCGAGGCCCGCCGCGAGCAGCGCGTCGAGCAGCTTCTGCCCTGCCTTCCATCCGACGGTCCGCCGGTCGCCGTCGAGTTCCACCTCGACCGTGCAGACGACCTCACCGGCGCCGGAACCGGTGGTCTCGGGCGACTCGACGGCGTCGAAAGGATTGCCGTGCAGCGACCGGAATCGTTCGGTGTGGACGTGATCGCGTGGGAAGCCGACCCGAGCACACACATCCGCGGTGAGATCCATCAGCGGGGCTGGTCCACAGACGTAGACCATGCGATCGGTCATCGACCGCAACAGCGCCGACAGCCCCTCTCGGGTCGGGTATCCCTGGACCGACTCCAGGATGTGCACCACGGTCAGTCGGGTGGCGAACCGCGCGGTCAGCGAACGGAGTTCGGCAGCGAAGATCACCGACTCTTCGTCGCGATTCGCGTAGAGGACGAATACGTCGCCGGAGCCCCCGAACAGCAGCGACTTCGCGATCGAGATGACGGGCGTGATCCCGCTGCCACCGGCGACCAGCACCACGGGTTCGGTCAACGAACGGGGACCGAAGGTCCCCCCGGGCGGAAGGACCTCGAGCTCGTCCCCCACACCGACGGTGTCACAGATCCAATTGGAGCCGTGCCCGCCCCGGACCCGCTTCACCGTGAACTTCACGTCGCTGTCCGCGTGCGGTGAACTGGCCAACGAGTAGCACCGCGCACTTCCCGAACCGGCGTCGGGCACTCGAACAGTCAGGAATTGACCGGGGGCGTAGTCGAATTCGGCGGCATCCTCGGGCCGGGGACGTATCACGACCGATCGGGCGTCGGCGGTTTCGTCGATGACCTCGAGCACGCGGACACGACGCCCGCGACGTCCCTCGGCGGCCGGCACCGTCACCACATCGGAGTCGGTGATCGCGTCGCTGGACATGAGTCTCCTCATCGGTTCTCGAGCGGGATCACCGCCGCGTCCGCATGCGGAACCCGGGGCGGCGACCAGACGGACATTCCGCGAAGGGTAAGCGGGCGGACACGCTCCGATGGGGGCTCGTTCCGCTGGCCGGGAGCAGTAGGCGACACAGGGTCGCATCGTCTGCGACGGTCGGTGTCGGTACCTGTGGCACCAGAGGAAGGCCGTCGGCGCGAGGGTATCGTGATCGGTGTCACATCGAGGAGGTCAGGTGAGGACGACACAGACGGGTGACACCCCGATTTCCGTGGTCGATCGGGTGTCGACGGTGCTCGAGGCATTCAACGGCGCAGGGCCGATGACCTTGGCCCAGGTGACCGCCCGCACGAAACTGCCGAGGTCGTCGGTTCATCGACTGCTCGAGCAACTGGCCCAAGCCGGCTGGCTGGCACGGTCTCCCGAGCAGACCTACGAGCTGGGGGTCAAGGCCTACGAACTCGGCCAGGCCGCACTCAACCAGAACCGCCTGCTCAAGGGGGCCCGTCCGGTGATGCATGCATTCGCGCAGCGCACCGGGTACACCATGCAACTCGGTGTCGTCGATCGGGGCGACTGCGTCTACCTGGCCAAGGTGAACGGGCGCCTGTCCGGACCGACCCCCACCGCGGTCGGCCAGCGCCTGCCCGCTCATGTCACCGCCCTCGGAAAAGTCGTGCTGGCCAACCGCAGCCCGCTTCCGGACCGCGGCGCGCCGGGCGGCCTACACCTCGACGACAACGGAATGCTCGTGCGGCAGACCGCGCTCAGCATCACCGACCTCACTCTGCTGAAGAGCGAGCTCCAGCAGATACGTGACCGCGGCGGGGCATTCGATCGGGGCGAGGCCTTCGCCGGCATCGGATGCGTCGGCGTGTCGATCGGACCCGCCGACCACATCTACGGCAACCTCGCCGGCCTGTCCATCTGCGGGCCGGTGGGCGCACTCGACCATCGCAAGCTGCTCGGCCCCGTCCGGATCGCGGCGCGCGAGATCTGGGACCGGTGCGTCGCCGCCGACCTGGCCGATCACTGATCCGCGGTTCTCCTCCGCCGTCACCGCCCACCGAGTGGGAGACGTGGGCGACGCGACCCTCCCCACCGGGGCACGATCGAGGCCCAGAGCCCTCGTGCACCGAACAGGGCGACGAGAAGGAGGAACGGATGAATCGATTCGACGGCCGACGGGTCCTGGTCACGGGCGCGGCTTCGGGCATCGGCAGGGCCACCGCGCTGCGGCTGCTGTCCGAGGGTGCCACCGTGGTCGGGGCCGACGTCTCGAGCGACGGGCTCGCCGCAACCGCGCAGGCCGCAGCCGACGTCGCCGAACCCGACCAGTTCGTCTCGCGTGCGATCGACATCGGCGACGAGGCCTCGGTACGTGACGGCGTCGCGTTCGCCACCCACCACCTCGGCGGACTCGACGTGCTGGTGAACGCCGCCGGGATTCTCCGCAGTGGACACACCGAGCAGGTCACGCTGCAGGAGTGGGATCAGATCATCCGCATCAACCTGACCGGCACCTTTCTGATGATCCGGGAGTCGCTGCCCGCGTTGATCGACTGCGGACGCGGCGTGATCGTCAACTTCAGTTCCACGTCGGCCAGCTTCGCGCACCCCTACATGGCCGCGTATGCGGCCAGCAAGGGCGGCATTCAGTCGATGACGCACACCATCGCACTCGAGTTCGCCAAGCAGGGGATCCGCGCCGTGTCGGTCGCGCCCGGAAGCATCTCGTCGGGCATGACTTCCGCGCCGGGGTTGCCCGAGGACTCCGACGTGTCGTTGTTCACGAAGATGCAGCCGGTGGTCCGGATCGAGCACGCGGATTCGGAACCACCCGCCGTACCCGGCATGGCCGGACCGGAGAAGGTCGCCGGAGTCGTGGCCATGCTGGCCTCCGACGACGGGGCCTTCATCAGCGGCACCGAGGTCCGCGTCGACGGCGGCAGCCATCTCTGAGACCAGTCCGCCCGGCGACCTGAGCCGGACATGAAGCCGGGCCGCGGTGCGCATCGTGCAGCACCACGGCCCGGAGTCTTGGTGGGCCCGGAATTCCGGTGGCCCTGGTCTCGCGGCTGTCGTCAGGCGGGTTCGGCTGCCGCATCCATCCCGGCGAGTTGCGCAGCCATGTCCGCGACGGCCCGGTACGCCATCACCATCCCGGAGCCGAGCGGTGTGCCCGGACCCGGGTACACCTCGCCCGACACCGAGGCCGTCGAGTTGCCCGCCGCATACAGTCCGGCCACCACGCCGGTCCCGCCGGATCGCAGCACCGCACCGTCGCCGGTGATCACCGCACCACCCTTCGTTCCGAGGTCACCGAGGACCATGCGGACCGCGTGGAAGCGCGATCCGTCGAGGGCGGCCAGGCACTGGGCGGCAGTCTGCGCCCCGAGGAAGAACCGACCGTACGGATCCTCGCCGCGCCGGAAGTCGTCGTCGCTGCCCTGTGCGGCCAGCTGGTTGAACCGATCCACGGTCGCAGTGAGCGCCGCCGGGTCGATCCCGATGGCGTCCGCGAGATCAGCGATCGACGATGCGGTGTGCCACAGCCCGGCCTCGGCCATCGCGGCACGGTCCGGCATCGGGGCGCAGATGGCCGGCAGGAAGTCACCTGCTCGGTCATCGAAGATGTACCAGAACCCCTCGCCTTTTCCGGCCAGCATGCGTTCGCGCATCGCGCGACCCATCTGGTCGTACGGGAGCAGTTCGTTCGCGAAACGGCTGCCCGTCTCGTCGACGATGATCCCCGCGCGCAAGCCGAGCGTGAACACCGCGTGACCGTTCGGGAAGAGGGTCGCCGGGCACCACCACGACTGGTCGAGCAGATCCAGCTCGGCGTCGACGCTCCGGAGCATCGCGAGGGCGTCGCCCGAACCTGTGTCCGGGTGCGACGAGGTCCACTCCGACGACGGCATCTGCTGGAGGCCGCGGCGCAATTCGGTGTTGCGTTCGAAACCACCGGCCGCGAGCAGGACTCCGCCCCGCGCCTGCAACCGGCGTAGGCCGTCGGCGTTGCGCACCACGACGCCGGTGACACGTCCGGAGTCGTCGACGACCAGCGACTCGGCAGCTGTTTCCTTGTGCACGTCGGCGCGCCCGGACTCGTCGAGCGCCAGAAGCATCCGCGCGATCCACGCCTGACCGCCGTCGAGCACCGTCCGGTCCATCTCGATGCCGAACTGATCGGTCGGGACCATCGGACGGATGTCGTGGACTCGAGCCCCCACCTCGTCGGCGGTGATCGGCTTGGCGAAGATGCTGCGGCCGTGGTCTTTTCGACCCGGTGCCGCGAAGTAGTCGGGGAACGGCCGGTGTTCGAGCGGGATCCCGACCTCGTTCTCGAGGAAGTCGGCGACCACCGGCCCGGTTTCGATGAACGTACGCTGCACGTCCGGATCGGTCCGGTCGCCGACCGTCTCGCGGAAGTAGGTGAGCCCGGTCTCCACCGAGTCGTCGACTCCATCGCGCGCGAGGACGTGGTTACCGGGCAACCAGACACTGCCCCCGGAGTAGGCCGAGGTTCCGCCGAACCGGTCCGTCTTCTCCACCACACACACCGTCAGCCCGCGCGTGGTCGCGGCGAGCGCGCCGGCCAGTGCGGCCCCGCCCGAACCGATGACGACCACGTCGTAACTGCTGTTCCATGTCATTGCGCGCTCCGTGTTCTGGCGCCGCGCCGGCCGTCCCGACGCGCGCGGATGTCGATCTCTCGCCGGCCGGACCCTGGTCACCACCGGCAGCGGCCACGCTAATGGTCGCGTGGTGACCCATACCGTTCCGTTCCCGCTCAGTGGTCCTTGTCACCCCGCGGCGTGCACCGGCCCGACGAACTCCAACTCATATCCGTCGGGATCGGCGATGACCCCGATCGTCATTCCGTACTCCGGGTACTCGGTGGCCGTGCTGATCACGGTGCCGCCGATCTCGCAGGCGCGGCTCATGACCGCCGCCGGATCGTCGGTGTTGAGGACGAACTTGCGCAGCATGTCACCGTGCTCGGGGGGTGCGGACGCAGTGCCGTCGACGGGCCGGATGAGTTCGAGGCCCGCCGATCCCGCGCGGACGATCGCCGCGGTGAACGAGGGCGTGGTGAACTCGCGTTCCATCTCGAAACCGCATCCACTGGTGTAGAACTCGATCGACCGATCCAGATCGTCGACCCGGATCGCGGTGAGCGAGAGGGTGACCGCGCCCTCGCTCATCGCGTCTGCGACCCGCCGTTGAAGTCGAGGGTCTGGCCGGTGATGCCGCCGGCCTCGTCGGAGGCGAGGTACGCACAGAACGCCCCGACCTCGATCGGGTCGCCGAGTCGGCCGATCGGGATGGTCCGCAGGATCGCGTCGATCATCTCCGCGGGCATCTTGTCCTCGAGGTTCTTCTGATGACCGAGGGCGACGATGTTCGCGGTGACCCCGTACTGTCCGGTCTCGGCCGCGAGGTGGCGGATGAAGCCCTCGATTCCGCTCTTGCCCGTCGCATACATGGTCTGGTTGATGTTCTGGCCGGTGCGCGCCGAACCGGACGAGATCTGGACGATCCGCCCCCACCCGGCGTCGCACATCCCATCGATCGCGGCCTTGATGCAGTTCATCGCGCCGAAGATGTTGAGGTCGATGGGGGCTCGCCATTCCGCGGGCGCCAGGTCACGGAAAGGCTTGATCATCCGGCCTTCCGCAACGCCGGCATTGTTCACCACGATGTTCACCTGCCCGCCGAGCTCGGCTTCGGCCGCACGCATGCTGTCGCGCGTCGCGTCATAATCGGTCACGTCGAAGGGTGCGGCAACAGCACGGTTGCCCTCTTCGATGATCGCCGCCGCGACCTTCTCGGCGCGGTCGGCGTGAAGATCGTTGACGATCACCGACGCCCCCTGCCTGGCAAGTACTTTCGCGATCCCTTCGCCAACGCTCTGTCCCGCGCCGCTCACGAATGCGGTCCGTCCGGTCAAATCGAACACTGCCAGCTCCTTCTGTCGCCACACGGTGACCCACCTGCGCAGAGCCACGTCGTTCGCCGCACAGTAGTGCCGTAGCCGACCTCTGCCGGCCGGTCCGTCCCATTGAGCGGGCGGACCGCACATGCCCCCACCGGGGACGATGAGCCCACCGGCAGGATTGGATACAATTTCTGATCCCATCTTGTTAGGGTCGGCGCCATGACGTCAGAAGGAAGCAGTACCCAACCCGACGCCGATGCCCCGTCGGTCCTCATCTCGGTGACCGACGGCGTGGCGCGCCTGACCCTCAACAACCCGCGCCGCAAGAACGCGATCAGTCTCGCCATGGCGGCGGCGATCGATGCATTCTGCGACCGGGTGACCGACGATCACACCATCGGCGCCGTGGTGGTCGACGCTGCAGGGCAGTACTTCTGCAGCGGCGCCGACACCCGCGATCTGGCCACGTCCTCGTCGGATCCCGCGTCCCCCGAGGCGGTCTCGCGGACCTCGGCGGTCTACGGCGCGTTCGTGCGGGTCGGCTCGCTCCCGGTGCCGACCATCTCGGTGGTCGTCGGCGGTGCCGTCGGGGCCGGCCTGAACCTCGCGCTGGCCACCGACATCCTCGTCACCACCCCCGACTCGGTTCTCGACAGCGGGTTCCTCGCGCGCAGCATCCATCCCGGTGGCGGTCACCTGTCACTGCTCGGGCGGGCGGTGGGCTGGTCGACGACGATCGCCCTGGCCGCCTGCGGACAGAGCCTCACCGGCGCCGAGGCGGTCGCGAACGGTCTCGCGCATGCGGCCGTTCCTGCCGAGGACCTGCCCGCGCTCGTCGCCGGACTGACCGGACCGGCCGCACGCGATCCCGAGCTGACCCGCCGGATCATGACCAGCGCCCGACTCGAACTCGGTCCGCCGGCGGTCAGCTGGTCCTCGGCCCTGGAGATCGAACGCGGCGTGCAGATGTGGTCGATGTCCCGAAAGGGGCAGCAGGCCTGGTCGTCGCGGGGCCCCAAACAGTGACGACCACCTCCTCGCCGCGGTCCTCGGTGACCGCCGACGAGCTCGATGATCTCCGGGCCGACGTCCGCGGATTCCTCCGCGACGAGATCGACGGTGGCCGCATCGTCCCCGATGTCGACAGCTGGATGACCGGATTCGATCCCGGTTTCAGTAGCCGTCTGGGCCGGCGTGGGTGGGTCGGCATGACCGTGCCGACCGAGTACGGCGGCCACGGCCGGACCCCGGTCGAGCGGTTCGTGGTCACCGAGGAGTTGCTCGCGCACGGGGCACCGGTGGCCGCCCACTGGATCGCCGACCGTCAGATGGCACCGGGCATCCTCGCGAACGGAACAGACGAGCAGAAGCGGCGATACCTGCCCGGGATCGCCGCCGGCACCATCTTTTTCGCCATCGGTATGAGTGAGCCCGACGCCGGTTCCGATTTGGCTGCCGTACGCACGCGCGCCGTCGACAACGGAGACACCTGGACGATCAGCGGCACCAAGGTCTGGACCACCGGTGCCCACCTCGCGCACGCGATGGTGCTGCTGGCACGCACCGACGGCGTTCCCGATGACCGCCACAAGGGGCTGTCCCAGCTGGTTGTCGACCTGCCCCACCCGGACATCGAGATCCGGCCCATCCGGAGCATCGACGGACAGGCGCATTTCAACGAGGTCATCTTCCACGACGCGGTCGTCGACAAGTCGGCGCTGCTCGGTGAGCGCGGCCGCGGCTGGGCCCAGGTCATGGGCGAACTCGCCTTCGAGCGTTCCGGACCGGAGCGGTACCTGAGCACGATGCCCCTGCTCCGCGCCTGGGCCGGCCAACTGCGTGCACATGGCGCGACACCCGAGCAACGCACGACACTCGGAACGCTCACCGCGGTGGCGTGGGCACTGCGCGGAATGTCGCTCCAGGTGGCCGACGAGCTGTCCGCGGGGGGCAAACCGGATGTCCTCGCGGCGATGGTCAAGGATCTGGGCTCCACCTTCGAGGGCGATCTGGTCAACGCGATCCGCAGCTCCTCCGGGACCATCGCCCGCCGTGACGGAGGTACTCCGATCGAGCGCCTCCTCGCGCAAAGTGTGCTGCACACACCGGCTTTCACCCTGCGGGGCGGAACAAACGAGATCTTGCGCGGAATCGTCGCGCGTGGATTGGGGATCCGATGAGCGACCTGGCCGATGAGTTGATCGCGGCGACCCGCTCGATGCTGGACCGCATCGACATCGACACCGAGACCCCCGCTCAGGGGATGTCGGACGCACTCTGGTCCGCGCTGGTCGAGGCGGGCTTCACCTCGGTGGACGTCCCGGCCGAGGCCGGCGGCCACGGATGCGACACCGCCGACGCGATCGCGGTGCTGTCCACGGTCATCGGGAGCGGCGCACTCGTCCCGTTCATCGAACACGCGATGCTCGCCGCGTGGCTGTCCGGCACAGTCGGACAGGATCTCGGCCCGGGCACTGCGACGATCGGCATGGCGGACGCCGGATTCGTCGTCGACGAATCCTTCGAGCCGTCGCGCGTGACCGGCACCGTCCGTGACGTCGTGCACGTGTCCGTGGCGTCGTCGCTCGTCATCCTCCTCCCCGAGACCGAGAACTCCGGCGCCCGCGTGGCGACCATCTCGCCGGCCCACGACGGCGTGTCTGTCACCGCGGGCACCGATCTGCTGGGCGCATCGATCGGCACCGTCACCCTGGACTCTGTCCCGGCGACCACTGCGGACTGCCCGGTCACCGCCGGCGACCTGAGGCAACGCGGTGCGCTCGTCTACGCCGCTGCGTTGGCGGCCGCCGCCGGAACGGTCCGCGACCGGAGCGTGCACTACGCCTCCGAGCGGACCCAGTTCGGCAGGCCGCTGACCAAGTTCCAGGCGATCCAGCAGCGACTCGCCTCGATGGCCGCGTCGACGACCATGATGGAGATCGCGTGCCGCCGGGCCGCGGCGGCGTCGAGTACTCCATGGGCAGCGCGGGGCGCCACTGCAGCAGCGAAAGTCGTCACGTCGCTCTACAGCCACGAGGTCGCCGCGGCGGGCCATCAGATCCACGGCGCCATCGGCTTCACCTCCGAGCATCCGCTCGGACGCTCGACCACGGCGTTGTGGGCGTGGCGCGATCGCTACGGCACCGAGCGGGAGTGGGCGGACGTGATCGCCTCGGACATCCTGGATGCCGGGTCCGATCCCTGGGACCTGATCACGGGCACCGCAACGACTTCGGGCATCGAACCCCTATCGACAGAACGGACTTCCCAGTGAGCACGACGATTTCGGTCGGCGACGACACCGCACCCGACCCGACGCCCGCGGTGAACCCGCGGGCGGCCTGGCGGGCCGCCGACTCCGCGGAGGGCAACGGCGTACTGACCGGTGTGCGCGTTCTCGATCTGAGCCGGGTGCTCGCCGGGCCCTACTGCGCACAGACCCTCGCCGACCACGGTGCCGAGGTGATCAAGGTCGAGGCCCCGAGCGGGGACGAGACCCGTGGCTGGGGACCGCCGTTCGTCGACGACGACACCAGCAGCGCGTACTACAACAGCCTGAACCACAGCAAAGAGAACATCTGCCTGGATCTGCGGACCGACGAGGGACGCGCGGTCCTCGCCGACCTTCTCGCGGGAGCCGACGTGGTGATCGAGAACTTCAAGGCGGGCACGATGGCCCGCTGGGGCTTCGATTACGAGACGGTCCTCGCCGAACGGCATCCCGGGTTGGTGTATTGCCGCATCACCGGCTTCGGTGTGGACGGACCGATGGGCGGGCTACCGGGTTACGATGCCGTACTCCAGTCGTTCGGCGGTCTGATGAGCATCAACGGCTACCCCGACGGCAGCCCGCTGCGCGTCGGAGTCCCCATCGTCGACATCGTCGCGGCGAACATGGCGGTGAGCGGCATCCTGCTGGCGCTCCTCGCGCGCGAACGCAGCGGACGCGGTCAGCTGGTCGACATGACCCTGCTCGACTCGGTCATCTCCCTTCTCCACCCCCATGCGGCGAACTGGATTGCCGGCGGCGGAATCCCGCAGCGCACCGGGGACTTCCATCCCACCGTCGTGCCCTATCAGGTCTTCCCCGCCCGCGACGGCGACTTCTTCGTCAGCGCCGCCAACGACCGCCAGTTCCGGTCACTGGTCCAGACACTCGGCGTCGCACATCTCGCCAACGATCCGCGCTTCGCCTCGAACAAGGACCGCTACGCCCACCGCGAGACCCTTGCCGCCACACTGGGAGAACGCATCGCCGAGCACGATCGTGCCGACCTCGCCGCCCGCCTCGAAGCCGCCGGGGTACCCGCCAGTTCGGTGAACACCATCGACGAAGCCCTCACCTCGGCGCAGGTCCGGCACCGCGGGTTGTTCCTCGAGACCGACACCTATCGCGGTGTCGGAGTGCCGATCTCGCTGAGCGACGCGGGGCACCGGCCACCACGTCCGGCAGCGGCCAGGGGTGCGCACACCGGTGAGGTCCTCGAAGCCATGGGATACGGCGCCGAGCGGTTGGCGTCGCTCCGCACGGCCGGCGTGTTCGGCGAGGCATGACCGGAGGTGCGATGGACGGCGGTTCGGGCAAGCCCGCGGTGTCCCGCGCGGCGACTCGCGTCGTCGCCGAACTCGAGCGGATGATCGTCACCGGCGAACTGCTGCCCGGACAGCCTATCCGGCAGGAGCTGATGGCCGAGCGCCTCGGTGTCAGCCGGCTGCCCGTCCGTGAAGGACTCCGCCAGCTCACCTCCGAAGGACTCGTCCAACACGAGCACAATGTCGGTTACACCGTTGCGCGGCTGAACCAATCGGAGTTCGACCAGATCTACCTCATGCGAGCCGCTCTCGAGCGCGAGGTCCTCGCCGTGCTACCCAGACTCGACGATGCCGCGCTCGACGAGATCAGCGAACTCCGCGACCTCGTTGCTGAAGCGGCCGAGGCCGCCGACATCCTCGAGATGCGGCTGCGGAACCAGACCTTCCACTTCGCCGTCTTCGAGCGGTCGCCGCTGCTTCTCGTGGTCGCGGAGTTGCGGCGGCTCTGGAACCTGGCCATGCCCTATCACGCCGCCTATCTGTACGACGCCGACGTGCGTCGCAAGGTGTGCGCGGAGCATGACGACATGGTCGAGGCACTCGTCGCCGGCGACAACAACCGTCTGATCGAGCTGATGAACCTCCACCGCAAGGGCGGTGAGACGAGCACCGGCGTGATGTTGAGCGCCGCGTCACCGACATCCACGGGCGAGCGACCGGAACCGTGACGCCCCCACCCGAGCCCGCGGAGTCGTCGGGCACCGCGCTGTACGACATGACCGGCTGTACGACATGACCGAGGTGACACCAGAGATGACCGCGAGTACACCGCACGACGCCGGCCCGCCCTGGGACCCGGACGTCGCCGTGATCGTCGACCGGATGATCGCGGCCGGCTCCCCCGCCTCATGGCAGCGCGGCGTCGAGAAGACCCGGGAGATGCTCGAATCGATAGTGCGGCCGTCCGGTCCGGACATGGCCTCGGTCGAGGACGCGACCGCCGACGGCCCACGCGGGCCGATTCCGTTGCGGATCTATCGCCCCCACATCGCGCCGGCCGTCGGTGCGCCCGCGCTCGTCTGGTACCACGGCGGCGGAATGATCATGGGTTCGCTCGACTCCTTCGACCGACTCGCGCGCGACGTGGCCCATGCCACCGGTGCGGTGTTGATCAACGTGGACTATCGCCTCGCTCCCGAACACCGTTATCCCGCAGGCAATGACGATGCCTATGCCGCACTCGAATGGGCGCACCGCCGCGCAGGCGACCTCGGCCTGGACGCGTCGCGCATCGGGGTCGGCGGCGACAGCGCCGGTGGCGGGCTCGCCGCGTCCACCGCGCTCCGCAGTCGGAACACCGGTGGCCCGCGCATCGCCCAGCAGGTCATGTTCTATCCCGGTGTCGCACGCCGCGACGACACCGCGTCGATGCGCGACTTCGGCGACAGCGTGTTCCTGACCGCCGAGGACATCGACTGGATGAAGAACATGTACCTGGGCGAGGACCCGTCGCAGGACGACGAGTACGGCACGCCGGCCATCGCGGCGAGCCTCGCGGGCCTGCCGTCGGCGATCATCGCGGTCGGACAGGGCGATCCGATCCGCGACAGCGTCGAGCAGTACGGCGACCGGTTACGCGATGCGGGAGTGCAGGTCGCGCAGCTGCGGTATCCCGGTGTCGGACACGGGTTTGCGATGCAGACTGCGTCGATCGCACGGGCGCGCCTGGCGATGGCCGAGGTCGGGGCGCTCGTCGCCGCGCGATTCGCCTCCCGGACGTCCTGACGTCGGGCGGCGGATCGGCGGACCGGCCGGGGGTTCCCGGCCGGCGGAGATCAGGTCCGAACCGGCGCCAGAAGCTTCTTCAGGGGTACCGACGTGTCCGCCAGGATGTCGGCGGACGGACGGTATCCGCGACCGAGGGCCGACCGGAGCGCGACGAAGTCGGCGGGCGAGTTCAGACACTCCGCCGCGACGAGTGCGTCGTCGGCGAAGTACAGCGCGACGCGGCGCCGCGGCCGTTCGGGATCGACCCGGACGAGCACCGTCGTGTGTCCGCCGATGAGTCCGACGATCTGCAGTTTCTGGTCGCCCTGATCCGACCAGAACCACGGCGCCCCGCGTGGCGGGACCTCCGCGCCGGTGATCACGCTCGCCGCGACCGTCGCCTGTTCGGTGGCGTTGTCGACCGATTCCAGACGGAATCGCCGACCGGTCTCGGAGACATGGACGGTGCAGTCGCCGATGGCGACGGTGTGTCCATCCGACGCCAGGCACTTGCCGTCGACGACCACCCCGCCATCGGTGTCGAGACCGAGCTGATCGGCGAGTTCCGTTCGGGGGCTCGCCCCGATTCCGACGAGAACCGTTGCGGCCGGGACCATTCGACCGTCCTCGAGCCGAACCCCGACGAGGCGCCCACCGTCGGCGACGATCTCTACCGGCATGGCCCCCAGTTCTACGGCAGTCGCCATCGCCCGATGGGCGGTGAGCAGGGTCTCGGCCGTCGACGGTCCGACCGCCCGTGCGAGCAGACGATCGCCCGCCTCGATCACTGTCACGTCGACGCCGAGTGCACGTGCGGTGGCGGCGACCTCGAGTCCGATGAATCCTCCGCCGATGACCGCGACCGGACCATGCGCCACCCGAGCCAGCAGCTGATGGGCATCGTCCATCTCGCGGAGCACCAGGACGTCGGGATGGTTCGCCCCCGGCAGCTCGAGGGTTCGCGCGCGAGCTCCGGTCGCCAGAACCAGTCGATCGACCGAGAGTGTCTCCCCACGGTTCTCACGAATCATCTCGAGCGTGTACCGCCCATCGGTGCGCGTGACCCCGACGACGTCGGTCCCGATGCGGAGGTCGATGCCGTTGTCGCTGTAGTACGCGGGGTCGCGCAGCAGCACCGAGTCCGCAGAGGCCTCGCCCTTGAGCATCGCCTTGGACAGCGGCGGACGCTGGTACGGGAGGTGCTTCTCGTGCGAGATCAGCGTGAGGTCACCGGTGTACCCGACCGCGCGCAGCCGGTCGGCGAGGTGGACCGCAGCGTGCGAGGCGCCGACCACCGCGACACTGCGCGGGGTCGACGCCTCCGAACCGCCGACGCGGTCGGGTCCGACGGCCACGTCAGACCTGCTCGTCCGGAATGGTGACATGGACGTCGACGCCCTCGGACAGGGTGAGCTGACAGGAGAGTCGCGAGTTGTCCGCCCGGTCGGAGGCCGTGCACTCGAGCATGTCGTCCTCGTCCTCACCCGGTGCGGCGAAGTTGCCCATCTCGGCCGGGTCGAGGTAGACGTGGCAGGTCGCGCACGACAGCGTCCCGCCGCACTGGCCGACGATCCCGGTCACGCCGTGACGGACTGCTGTTGCCATCACCGAGTCACCAACCGAGGCGTCGATGATCTTCTCGGCGCCGTCTGGTTGTGTGTAGAACACCTTGGGCACGAGGTTCTCCTACCAGGCGACGGGGAGGTTGGTGACCGGCTGGGTGAGGTTGGTGTCGTCGACGACGACCTCACCGGCAAGTCTCAACTCCGGAAAGCGCTTGAACAGCTCGGCGAGACCCACCTGCATCTCCATCCGTGCCAGCGGCGCGCCGAGGCAGTGGTGTAATCCGTAACTCAGGGTCAGATGCGGATTGTTGGGACGGGTGACGTCGAAGGGCTCAGCGTCACTCTCGATGGCGATGCCATCGTGATTCGTCGATGCGGGGTCGACCAGAACGGCCTCACCTTCGGCGATGAGATGCCCGTCGATCTCCACATCCTCGGTGGCGACGAAGGGTACCAAACCGCTTCCCCCAGCGATCTTGTCGTCGATGGCGAAGCGACCGAACCGAAGCACCTCTTCGACGGTCGTGGATGCCAGGCCGTCCGGGTCACCCAAGAAGACCTCGAGCTGATCGGGATTACGCAACAAGGTGAGTACGCCCAGGCAGATGAAATTCGCGGTGTTGTCGAATCCGGCGATCACGAGAAGCATCGCGATGGGCAGGATCTCACCGTCGGTGAGGCTGTCATCCTTGTCGCGGGCATTCGCGAGGTCGCTGATCAGATCCTCGCGCGGATCCTGCCGGCGTTTCTCGATCAGCTCGACGATGTATCCGAACAGCTCGGCCATGTTCGACATGACCTCGTCCTCGGACATGTTCGAGGTGGACAGACTCGCCGAACTCCACTTCTGGAACTTCGCCCGGTCCTCCGGAGGCACCCCGAGCAGGTTGCAGATCATCTGGATCGGCAGCGCGACAGCGTACTCGGAGACGAGATTGACGGGGTCGAGGCCCTCACCACGCACCTCGATCATCCGGTCGATCAGCTGGTTGGCGTACTCGACCGCCGAGTCCCGCATCGCCTTCACCCGCTTGGGTGAGATGGAGCGCTGCACCAGTTTCCGCAGTTTGGTGTGATGCGGCGGGTCCTCGAACTGAAGCGTCGACTTCAGAAAGTCCGGGAACTCGACGAAGTACGGGACCACCCGCTCGCCGGTACGGAACGGCTTGCGGACGAACCGTCCGTCGCCGAGCATCTCGCGGGCGGCCGCGTTGCGGTGGATGACCCAGACGTCACCGCCGTAGGGCATCGTCATCTTCGACATCGGACGATCGGCGGCGATCGCTCGATACCGCGCCGCGGCCTCGTTCGGCGGGACGGCGGCGAACGGATACTCCGTACCCGTCGTCGGGGTGGCTTCGGTTGTGCTCATGTCGGTACTCCAGAAATCGGGGCTGTTCGGACGGTCAGGAGACCGGCATCTGGGCGGGCGCGACGATCTGCGGTATCGCCTCGGGCGTGATGGTCATGATCTGTTCCCACCGCTCGGCGACGGTCTCGACCGTGAGCGAGGGATCGTGGATGCCGACGGTGTTGACCAGAGCGAGGCGGTTCACGATGCCGCCGGCGACGTTGAACACCTCGCCGGTCGCCTCGCACGACGGATGCACCAGGAACGCCGCCACCGGGGCGACATGCTCCGGGAGCAGCTGAGTTCGCATGTACTCCATGATTTCCGGCGAGAGCGTGTCGGCGGCGGCTTCGGCCATCCGGGTACCGGCGCCGGGAGCGATGGCATTCACCTTGACGCCCGCTTCGAGCCCTTCGAGCGCGAGATTGCGGGTGAGGCCGAACAGTGCCCCCTTCGATCCGCCGTAGTGCGACATGCCGGGGTTGCCCAGCATCGCCTGCGAGATCGTGTTGACCACGCGCGGGGCCGCCGACTCGAGCAGATGCGGCCACGCGGCGCGCAGCAGCCGCATCGGTCCGAGGTAGTGCACGTCGAGGTGGCGCTGGTACTCATCGTCGGGCACGTCACGGAATGGTGCCGCGCGCACGATTCCCGCGTTGTTGATCACGGCGTCGAGCCGGCCGAAGTTCGAGATCGCGGCGTCGACGAGCGCGGTTGCACCCTCGTCGGTCGTGATGTCGGAGTTCACCGCGACCGCCTTGCCGCCGGCGGCGGCGATCTCCGCCACGACGTCGGCGGCCGGGTCACCCGATTCCACCCCGGAGCCGTCGGTGGTCGAGCCGAGGTCGCCGACCACGACCGAGGCGCCACGCGAGGCCAGAAGGAGCGCATGTGCGCGGCCGATGCCGCGGCCCGCGCCGGTCACGATCACGACGCGATCGGTGAAGTCGAGTTGTGCTGTCATTTGTCGTCCTTGCAATGGGTTGAACGTTGAGGTGTGCGGTGCGAGGGGTTGAATTCCGGTACGGGCGGGTCAGGGCCGCGTCTGGCCGCCGTGGTTCTTGACGTCGGCGACGAAGATCCCGCCGAGAGCTTCACGGGCGGACTTCTCGAAGTCGAAGACCTCGTACCCGACGGTCATGTAGAGCGTGCTGCGATCGGGTCCGCCGAGCAGGCACGCGGACGCGATACCCCCCTCCAGGGGCATCGGGACCGCGTCGGTCAGACCGTCCTCGGTGAAGCGGGCGACGTATCCGCCACCCGGCATGGCTGCCCAGACACCGCCTTCCTCGTCGAGCCCGATACCATCCGGCATGAACGGACAGGTGGCGAAATCCCTTGCATTCGAGAGGGTTCCGTCGGCGTTGCGATCGATCACGGTGATCTTCTGCGCCATCACCTCGGCCACGAAGAGTTGGGTGCCGTCGGCGCTGATCGCGATACCGTTGCCGCAGTTCATCTCCGGAACACCAGCGGGCTTCGAGACGGTGCCGTCCGGCTCGACGACGATCAGCGGCGAGGTGATCGGGGTCTCCCCCTGGAAGATGTCGAAGCCGAGTTGGGTGATGTATGCCCGGCCGTCGGCGTCGACCACCATGTCGTTGACGGCCTTGATCGCGAACTCGCTGACGTCGGCGTACTCGGTGAGATCGGCCGGCCCGTCGCCGCCGTGGACGAGGACCTTCTGCTCGTGCATCGAGTTCACGATCAGACGACCGTCGGGCAGCCATCCGAATCCGCCCAGGACGATCGGGACGTCGGTGTTCGCGGACCGCCCGGTGGCGTCGACGACCACGGTCGCGTTGCCCTCGGCGTCGAGGGTCTTGAGCGTCCCGGTGTACATGTCCGAGAACCAGAAGGCACCGTCGTGCCAGCGCGGGCATTCCGGCCAGGAGTACCCGGTCGAGATCTTGCGGGCCTCGAAGGTGGGCGCGTCCGCGGCGGCAACGGCCGCCGCGACGGTATCGACGGGACTGGTCATCGGTGAACCTTCCGTGGGGTCGAACTGTTGACAACTGTTGTGCGAGAGTCACTGCGAGCGTCGCGGCGACAGCGACGCAGGACGCCACGGCGTGATCGGCTCCGCCGCCCCCGGCCGCTCGCGACATTCGATTCGCGTCGCCCGCGCCCCGCCCGGCTCGTTTTCGAACGGTGAACTGGATCACAGGGGACGCGCACGGGACGAACACTAAGTGCTCGGCGGCGAGGCGGTGGCGGGCTTCCCATTCAGTGGACGCCGACCGCCGCTCCGCGTCGTCCGAAGCCGTTCAGTCGGGGACGGTCTCGGGGTAGACCTGCGCGAACCACGCTCGCTGCTCGTCGTCGAAGGTGCCGAGTTCCATCGCGCGCCGGCCCCAGGCCTTGATCAGGTCCAGGAAGCTCGTGACGTCGTAGACATCCCGCTGCTGGGAGAACTTCCCGTCGCCCGCGTAGGTGAGGACACTGATGTGCGGGGCTCCGAATCGACCCCCGTCCCCGGGATCGCTCATCACGTTGTCGAGTCGCGCCACGATCGTCCCGTTGGTCTCGTCGATGACGTGCCAGTACTCGGGGAAGCTCTCGGTGTGCGAGCCGGGGAACGTCGCGAGGCTCGGTTCGGCCCACGCCCAGATCCCCTCCTTGCCCTTCAGTTCACCCGCCATCTGCTCGTGATAGATGACGTCGTCGGTGAACAGTTCGAGGAAGTCCCGCCAGCTCCCCTCCCCCGAACCCGCACGATTGATGGTGGCGAACCACCGCTGGTACGCCTCTTCGAGTTCCTGTCTTGTCCATGTGTTTGCCATACGTCGGACGCTATTTCCGGAGGTTCGCTCGCCGCGGCCCCTGTGTCCGGTCACCGGGAGAGAATCGAACGACGTTTTCGCAGCGCAGACTTCGGCATCGGGTCCTGTCCCGGTCAGCGGAAGTGTCGCTCGACGCCGACCGCCCCCCGCGATCGAATACAGGGACACCAGCACGATGTCATTCTCCTCATCCGACAACGCAGAGGGCCAATTCGTGTCGTCACTTCCCCACTCAGACAACGGCAACCAGATTCGACCTGCAGTCGTTGATTCCTGGCGAGCTCCGGGATGGTCGCCTCGAGTCTGCTTCGGGCTCGCCGCGATCGTTGCGCTCCTCGAGGTCTGCTCCATTTCCTACATGATGGTCTCGACGGCGCTACCCGCCATCAGTCGCAGCTTCCAGACCACGCAAACAGCGTGGATGGTGACAGCGTTCATGCTGGCCGGCGCAGTTGTCTCGCCCATCGTGGCCAAGCTCGCGGACCTCCACGGCAAACGATTGATGCTGCTTGTCTCAGTGGCGATCGCCGCGCTGGGCGCGCTGGTTTCGGCGATCGCGGCAAACTACGCGATGATGGTCGTCGGACGTACCCTCTTCGGCTTCTTCGTCCCGTGCATGTTCCTGAGCTACCTGCTCATCCGCGATGTGTTCCCGGCCCGCACCGTTCCGCTGGCCATCAGTATCGTCACCAGCGGCCTGGGACTCGTAGCGATCCCCGCACCGTTTCTCGCCGGTTGGCTGATAGACACCTTCGGTTTTCGCAGCATCTTCTGGTTCATGTTGTGTGCAATGGTGCCGTCCGCCGCCCTGGTGCGCCTTCTGGTCCCGGAATCTCCGGTGCGCGTGCACGCGCGAGTCGACACGACCGGGGCCGCCCTGCTCGGCGCCGGCATCGCGGGCGTCCTCGTCGCAGTCAGTTTCGGTCCCTCGTGGGGTTGGGCATCGGGCTCGACCCTCGCGTTCCTGCTCGGCGGAATCGCCCTTGTGTGTGGATGGTTCGTCTCCTCCCGCGTGCTGCCCGAACCGCTGATCGACACCTACGTGCTCGCGCGACGACCTGTGCTGCTGACGACGCTGATCGCCGGAGTCGTCTACGGCGTCTCCGGACTCACCGGCGTGTTGCTACCGCTGTTGATCATGACTCCGCCATCCCTCCAACTGGGCTACGGCTGGGGTTACGACACCACGACCTACGGCGTCTACAAACTTCCCGTCGTCATCGCGATCGTGGTGGGCGGTCTACTCGTCGGATGGCTGGTGACGCGCGGCCTTCGTCCGCGCCTCACTGTTGTTGTCGGGCTTGCGCTCAGCGCGTGCGGATTCGGAGTGTTGGCCGTCGACCACCACTCGTTGCTGACCATCGTCATCGGCGCCGGACTATGCGGATTCGGGCAGGGAATGGGGTACGCATCCGTCCCCAATCTCCTCATCGAATTCGTCGAACCCAGACACCAGGCGACAACGGCAAGCGTGATGTCGGTGAACCAAGGAGTGTTCACTGCCGTCATCACCGTGGTGGTATTCGCGGTACTGAACAACTCTCACATCGCCGTGGTAGCCGAGGGCGCGAGTTTCTACGACTCGTCCGGATTCACCACGGTCTACCTCTTCATCGCCGCAGTCGCGGTCGCAGGGCTGCTGCTGGCCCTGACATTGCCGCGACCGGTGGGCGCGGCCCATTCGGGACCCATTGCACAGGGCGTCTGACCGTGTCGTTTCGGACATCGCCGGCCGGAGCAATTTTCTTGGGGAATCGGCAACTCGCGTGGGCCGAGTGACACTCCAGGACAAGGTAAGGGGACCGTGATGAGCACTTCACCACACTCGGCGGCCGACTGGGTAGGCCGCGATCTGGGCTCGCGCACGGTGCAATGGGACGAGCGCGACGCGATCTTGTTCGCATTGGCCGTCGGTGCGCGCGCCGATGATCTCGACCTCGTGTACGAGCGGGAGCTCCGCGTGCTCCCGACCTTCGGGCTCACCCTCGGTCAGTGGGGCCCGGACGAGCTCGGCTCACGGGGAGCGTTTCCCGTCGGGACGTCGCTTCACGGCTCCCAGCAGCTCGTCGTCCACGACGAGCTGCCACCAGCGGGTCAGGCGACGCTCTCCGCACGGGTCGACAACGTCTGGGACAAGGGTTCGGCGGCGATCTTCGACGTCAGCGTGAGCTGTGACCACTTCACCGCCGTGTGGTCCATCTTCGCCCCGGGTTGCGGCGGCTTCGGCGGTGACCGCGGACCGGGTGTGGCTGTCGCCGAGTCGCTCTCGCCCGCAACCTCGGTGCGCACCGCATCGAACGCAGCGGCGCTCTACCGACTGTGCGGGGATCGTCACGCCATACACATCGACCCGGTGGCCGCACGGGCGATCGGCCAGGACCGTCCGATCCTGCACGGTCTGGCCACCCTCGCCACCTCGGCTGTGGCACTGGCGCGGCACCGTGGCGCTCATCCCGCCGATCTGGCCTCGCTCTCGGGACGGTTCCGGTCGGTGGTCCTCCCGGGCGACGAGCTTCGCATCGACGTCACCGACTCCCCGACAGACGGATTCGTCGTGGCCGGACCTCAGGGAGTCGTCATCGACAACGCAGTCGCCACCTTCGGGCGCTGACCAGACGGCTGGGCCGGCGATGAGAATCGCCGGCCCAGCCCATGACGACGGATCGGGTCTATCCGCCGATTGCCGAGTCCACCGGATTCTTTCGGCGTCGGTCACCTGAGTCGGAACCCCCGATCGACAGACCTTCTGCATCGATCCTCGGAAGCAACCGATCGAGTGTGGCCGGCAGCCACCACGACCGGTTGCCGAACAACGCGAGCGCTGCGGGCATGATCAGCATCCGCACGACGAACGCGTCGGTGAGTACACCAACGGTCAGCGCGAGAGCGATGGAGCCGACGAGACTGTCGCCGCTCAAGCAGAATCCCGCGAACACTGCGGCCATGATCGCCGCCGCTGCGACGACGACCGGACCCGACCGCGAGAACCCTTCGATGATTGCTTCCCTGGTGTCCAGACCACGAGAGTGCGCCTCGTGGATCCGGGAGCCGAGGAACACCTGATAGTCCATGGCCAGACCGAACAGGATGCCCACCACGATGATCGGCAGGAAGCTCAGGATCGGTGCACCTTCGTCGACCCCGAAGATCCCGCCGAGCCAGTTCCACTGGAAGACGGCCACCGAGGCGCCCATCCCGGCACCCAGCGACAACAGGAAGCCCAGGGTCGCGACGAGAGGGACGAACAGCGACCGGAACAGGAGCACCAGCAGCAGGAACGCGAGTCCGACGATGAGCACGATGTAGGTGATCAGTGCCGTGTGCAGCTTGTCGTTGACGTCGATCGACACGGCGGTCTCACCGGTCACCGCGACCGATGCATCCGGGATGTCGGTCACCGCCGAACGGATCTCGCCCACCAACTGTGAAGTCCGCTCCTCGTCGGGGCCGGACATCGATGTCACGCTGATCATCGCGGCAGAGTTGTCGGCGCTCGGCGTCGCCGGGGACACCGATGCGACGCCTGGTAGTCCGGCGATGGCCTCGGCCGTGCGTTCACCGGCGAGTCTCGCGTTGTCGCTGTCGACCAGCACGACCAGAGGGCTCTGCGATCCGGCGCCGAACTCGGCGGAGATCAGGTCGTAGGCCTCCCGCTGGGAGGAGGACGGGTCTGAGCCTCCGGGTGTACTCAGCGACGTCTGCAGGGACATGACGGGAATCGCCAGCACCGTCAATGCCAGGACCGCGGGTACGAGCACGCGCCCGGGACGCCGGGCCACGAGGGCACCCCACCGTTCGAAGAAACTCGGAGTCGTGTCCTCTGCTGCGTCGGGTTCGGGGTCATCCGCACGCTCGGCCCGCGGCAGGAGCCGGCGGCCTCCGAGTGCGAGTGCGACCGGCAACAGCGTCAGAGCGATCCCGACGGCGACGACAACGGCGAACGCAGCGGCCAGGCCCATCTCCGCCAGGAACGGCACACCCACCACGCTCAGCCCGGCCAGCGCCACGACGACCGTGGCCCCGGCGAACACCACGGCCGAGCCCGCCGTTCCGACCGCCTGCCCGATGGCGTCGGTGACACCACGCCCGGAGCGCAGCTCCGCACGGAACCTCGCGACCACGAACAACGCGTAGTCGATACCGACGGCCAATCCGAGCATGACCGCGAGAATCGGGGTCGTCGGCTGGATCGGAGAGAACGCGGAGTATCCGAGAACCCCGACGATGCCGACGGCGACACCTATCAAGGCGGTCAGCATGTTGATGCCGGCGGCGGCCAACGACCCATAGGTGATCATGAGAACGAGGAACGCGATCGCGACACCGATGATCTCACTCGGCCCGAAGAGGTGCGGACCCGCTACGGACAAGTCGCCGCCGACGACCGTACGTACGCCGTCATCGGTTGCCTGATCTGCGATGGCCTCGAGTCTGTCGTGGAGCGCGGTCTTGTCGGCATCGTCGGCGAGACGATAGCTGACCGTCGACACCGCGGTGTCCTGATCCTCCGACAGCTTCGGCGAGTCCGAACTCAATCCGTTTGTCACAGAGACGACCTCGGGGAGCTCGCCGATCTCCTCCACTGCCCGGTCGACCGTTGCCCGAAGTGCCGAATCGGTCAGAGGCAGCCCGTCCATGTGGAAGACGACGGGCAGGCTTCCGGCAGATTTGGCGTCGCTCGTGGGGAACTTGTCGTTCAGTGTCGACATGGCGTCGGACGACTCGGTGCCGGGTATCTCGAAATCGTCACCGTCGGTCTGCGGGCCCGCCATCATCCCGACGATCACCGCGACCAGGATCGCCACCCAGGCGGCGATCACCGTTTTTCTGTGTGTCGCGCTGAACGCGCCGACTCTGTACAACAACCTCGCCATGGCGATCCTCTCCCGGTACAACTCGCGTTGCCACCAGAATCGCGGGCTGCGGGGCCAGCAGCGTCGTACCGCCGCAGTAACCGCCTACTGCATCCGCAGTACGAGCGCGTCACCTCGGGGGTGCAGCCACCAATCCGCTGCGGTAGGCGATGCTCACCAGTCCCGCACGGTCGGGCACCCCCAGCTTGGCCATCGCCCGATTGACGTGGGTCTTGACCGTGAAGCGCGAGATCGTCAGTTGTTCGGCGATCTGCTCGTTGGTCATTCCGGCGGCGACCAGTTTGACGATTTCCAGCTCACGACCCGTCAACGTCGCGATACCGGGATGCCCGGCGGCGTCCCGTGTCCGATCCGGGACCGAATTCAGATACTGCACAACGCTTGTCGCTGCCGTGGTGGACAGCCAGCTGGCCCCCGATGCCACCGTCCGGATCGCCTCGACGAAGAGTTCGGTCGGAGCTGTCTTGCCGACGAATCCGTTGGCACCCTCCCGCAGCGCGGTCACCACATTCTCGTCGTTCTCGAACGTGGTGAGGACCAGAATGCGAGTGTCGGCCAACAATTCGTCGCCGCGGATGGCGCGGATGGTCCACAACCCGTCCCGGCGGGGCATCCGAAGGTCCACGACCATGACAGTCGGTGTCAGCGCTCGCGCCATCACCAGGGCTTCGTCGCCGTTGGCCGCCTCCCCCACCACGACGATGTCTCCTTCGACCTCGATCAGCTCGCGAAGGCTGGAGCGAACGACTTCCTGGTCGTCGACGAGAAGTACGCGGATGTCCATCACGTCGCGTCGCCCCCGGTCGCTCGGTCAGGGCCGATGTCATGGCGACGCCTGAACTCCGCTCGCACACAGAACTGTTCGTCGGATTCCTCGATCGCGAAGGTGCCGCCGGCCGACCGGACCCGCTCCCGCATACCGACCAGGCCGAATCCACCCCCGGGTGCGGGCTGTCCCGCTGACCCGGTTGTCACGACAGCGGGATCGAGGGGATTGCAGATGCTCACCGTCGCGTCGGCACCCGGACCGCACTGCACTCGCACGTCGGCACCTCCCGCGCCGTGTTTGTAGGCATTGGTCAGCGACTCCTGCACCACCCGGTAGACGGCCAGACCCACCGCCGGCGTCAACTCGCCATCGAATGCACCGGTGACTGTGAGCGTGGGCGGCCGACTCAACGATTCGAAAGGCCTCAGCAGGTCGGCCAATTCATCGTTCAGACGCCCCGTCACCACCGGTGGGTCCGCGTCGTCGGTGTTGTTCTCGCGCAGGATGAGCACGATGTCGTGCAGTTCCGAGATCACCGAGCGCGCCGACAGTTGAGCTTGATCCAGGACGGCGTCCGCCTCGGGGACGGCGTTGTGCAGACGAGACCGGGCGACACCGATCTGCATGCTGACGGCGGTGATGTGGTGGGCGACCACATCGTGGAGTTCTCTGGCGATACGCATCCGCTCCTCGGCGACGTGCCGCAGCACCGCCTCTTCCTTGGTGCGCTCAGCCCGAGCAGCCCGATCCTCGACACTCGCCACGTAGAGCCGGTGTGCCTGGATCGCCGACCCGACAGCGGTGACGACGGCCACCCACAATGCGTTGACGACGAGCGTCAACGCTGCGGGGACCAGCCGTTCGGACACCGCCTGCGCGGTACACAACGCCCCGCCTATCGCCACGGCAGTCCAGATCGCCTCGCGCTGGGGACGATTCACGGCGACCTCGAAGAGCCACACGTACGCCAGGACCACGACCGCCACCATGGTGGGTGAGACGAGAACCTCGTTGATCGCGATCGTCACGATGAACAACCCAGCGACCACGGAAACGCGCCCGCGCCGCCCGCTCGCGAGCACCAGTGCGGCCAGCGTCACGCCGACAGCCGACCACGTGAGCGCTCCGCGCCAGCCGACTACCACGCTTTCCACCACAGCCGAGGCGTAACCGATGGTCAGGGGTAGGACGCCCACCCAGGTGAAGCGCAATGTCCCGATCCGGCTCCGACGGTTGTTCCCCGTCACCGTGGATCACCTGCCAGACCTGTCCGGCCGCGGGTCGTCGGTCGTGAGGTCGCGGGGTGCATACCGTCCATCGTGACACCCTCCGACACAGGCGCTCATCCCGTTGACGCGCGTAACCGTCGAGCGAAGAGATGTTGACGCGGGCTCCGCCCGCATGGAGCAGTCGCGATGTCGCCGCCTATCTGGCCTCCTGGCGTATCCGCGTCAGGCGCATCGCGTCGACCCGCCACGCGCCGTGGACCTTTCGATACTCGTCGTGATAGTGGCCGAATCCGTGCAGACTCTTCATCGCCGAACCCTCCGGCCACCACAGCATGTCCTCCATGGCCCAGACTCCCGACGCCGACGATTCCGACTCGACCACGACTTCCGGAGTGTGACCGTGATGTACGGTCGCGACGCCGTCCAGCGTCGACCGCAAGAGTTCGACGTAGGCGCCCTTGGAGGTGGTGACCTCACCCCCGGCCTGGGTCATGTCCACCACGACACCCTCGGTGAACAGCTCCGCCAGGGCCGTCCAGTCCTTCGTGTCCATGAACCGGAAGTACTTGGCCTTGAGCAGATGAATCTCGGCTGTCGCGGCCGACTCCTGCTCGGCGGTCAACGATCGTCCGCGGGCAGAGGGCGGCTTCAGGACTTCGATGTTTCCCTGGAAACCGCTCATCATCTTCGTGCGGTGGGACATCCGCCAACCGCGGTCGGTGAGCGTCCACCGGTCGTGGTAGTCCCCGAGAGTGGAGAACGGTTGCCCCTCCAGGGAACCCGTGCCGAGATGGAGGTCGGAGACATAGGCGGCGCTCGTGGCCGTCCCCGCCTCGAGGTCGACGTCGACGAGTACGTTCCCGAGGAGGTGTTGGGTCGCTCCGCAGTGATCGAGGAACGAACGGATCAGGTCGACCACCGCATCCGGCCCGTGGAGGGTTCCGGTCCCGAGCTCGGCGGTCACATCGGACACCATGATCGATCTGAGCGCATCCCAGTCCCGGTCGTCCATGGCTCGCGCGAAGCGAACCACCTGCCGGGTGATCTCGCGCTCGGCGAGAATACTCTCCATGTTCATGGCCTGGTCTGCGTTCCAACGGGACTGGACATCAGAACTGCCTTCCGGGTGATGTGGCGTCGGCACTGGCGGCGTACGGCAACGGACCGGCGAGGATCGTCACCGCTGGCCGGCGATGACATCCTCGGGCGCCCAGACCGCGCGCATGCTCGTGATCGTGAGATCGTCATCGAAGGTCATGACATCGATGGGCTCGACCACAACCGTCTGGTCGGGCAGGTGCGAGGTGACGCGGAAGTGGAAGGCCGCGGTCGACCCGCCGGACCGGACGGTCAGCAACTCCGCAGTCGAATCGATGGAGTCCAGCGCGCTGTAGAACTTCTCGATCTGCGCTCGACCGACCTTGATCTCGGAACCGACCGGATCCTCGAGCGTCGCATCCTCGGCATACAACGCGGCGATCTCGGCCGACGTACCGCTGCTGACTGTTGCGATGTACCCGGCAACAGCATCACGGATCTGCTTGGTTGAGGGAGACATGAAACTCCTGTCGAATCGTTTCGCGCATCCATCACGGCCTCTGCGCGGCCCCGTGGAAGGGCTCACGTCATCGAATCAGCGGGTTCGGCCCGACGACATACCGTCGTCCGCTGAACGGGACATCACCGCCGGCCCTCCGAACGCACACTGGATGATCTACGGCGCACAGTCGACGAAAACGGACGCACAGTCGACGGAGTCGGGTGCACAGTCGACGGGAACGGGAGCACCCCTGGCGTGGCATTTCTGTAACGTGTTCTAATTCAGGTAGAACACGTTCCAGCTGCGCGCACGAAGGGGACCCCATGGCCGGCTCGACCGAACCAGAACAGACCAGTACCGAACCCGAGACCTTCGACGTCGTCGTCGTCGGGGCCGGCGCTGCGGGCCTGAGCGCGGCGATCACCGCAGCTCAGAAGGGCTTGTCGACGGTCCTGATCGAAAAATCGCCGTACTGGGGCGGCTCGACGTCGCGGTCGGGGGGCGGGGTCTGGATCCCGAACAACTCGGTGCTCCGCCGCGACGGCGTCACCGACACCCCGGACAAGGCTCGCGAGTACGTCCACGCGATCATCGGCGACCATGCCCCGGCCGACCGCATCGACGCCTACATCGACCGTGGTCCCGAGGCGCTGGACTTCCTGATGGCGCACGCCCCCCTCGACCTCGAGTGGGTCAAGAACTACTCGGACTACTACCCGGAGGCGCCCGGCGGCCGGCTCGCCGGACGGTCGATCGAACCGCGCCCGTTCGACGCGCGCCGGCTCGGGGACGACCTGAAGACCCTGCACCCGCAGTACACCAAGGCGCCGCTGAACATGGTCGTCCTGCAGTCGGACTACCGCTGGCTCAACACCGGCCTACGTCACTGGCGCGGTCCGCTGCGGATGGCGAAGGTCGGCAGCCGGTTCTTCTGGGCGCGCAGCCGCGGCAAGAAGCTGATCGCCATGGGTGCAGCCCTCGCGGCCGAGCTCCTCCTCGGTGTCCGCGAGGCGGGCGTCCCGGTGCGGTTGAACACCGGCCTGGCCGACCTCATCACCGAAGACGGTCGCGTGGTCGGCGTGATCGCCGAATCCGATGGCAAGCGGGTCGAGATCCGGGCCCGCCACGGCGTGATCCTCGCCTGCGGCGGGTTCGAGCACAACGACGAGATGCGCAAGAAGTACCAGCGCGACCCGATCGGTTCCGAGTGGACCACCGGCGCCCCCAGCAACACCGGCGACGGCATCAACGCCGGCCTCAAGATCGGCGCCGCGGTGTCGCTCATGGACGACGCCTGGTGGGGGCCGACGATCCCGCTGCCCCGCGGTCCGTGGTTCGCGCTGTCGGAGCGGGCGGTGCCGGGCACCTTCATGGTGAACACGCGCGGGCAGCGCTACATGAACGAGTCCCTGCCGTATGTCGAAGCGGTACACCAGATGTACGGCGGCGAGTTCGGGCAGGGCGAGGGCCCCGGCGAGAACGTGCCGTCGTGGCTCATCTTCGACCAGCGCTGTCGCAACCGCTACCTCTTCGCCGGCATCAACGCCCGACAGCCGTTGCCCAAGAGGTGGTTCGAGTCGGGCGTCGTCGTCAAGGCCGACAGCATCGCGGCCCTCGCCGAGAAGATCGGCGTGCCCGTCGACGCACTCACCGCGACCACCGAGCGGTTCAACGGCTTCGCCCGTAAGGGTGTCGACGAGGACTTCGGTCGTGGCACAAGCGGTTACGACCACTACTACGGCGACATCACCAACAAGCCCAATCCGAGCCTCGGCGAGGTCAGCAAGGGCCCGTTCTACGCGGTCAAGATGGTCCCGGGCGATCTCGGCACCAAGGGCGGGATCAACGCGGATGCCTCGGGTCGCGCCCTGCGGGCCGACGGTTCGGTCATCGACGGTCTCTACGCGGCGGGCAACACCAGCGCCCCGGTCATGGGACACACCTACGCCGGCCCCGGCGCGACGATCGGTCCGGCCATGGTCTTCGGCTACCTGGCCGCCGCCGACATCGCCGCCAAGGCCGCCACCCCGACATCCGCAGGAGCCTGATCACGATGCCCATCGACCTCTCCGTCGCCCTGGGGGCCGAGCTGCCCGAGGTGAGCTTCGAATGGTCGGCGTCCGACGCCGCCCTCTACAACCTCGCGGTGGGAGCCGCAGCGGACCCGATGGACACCACCGGGCTCGAGTACATCCACGACGCCACGCCGAAAGTGCTGCCCACCTTTGCCACCGTGGCCGCCGGGTTCCACACCACCGAACCCCCGAAGGTCTCGTTCCCCGGCATCGACATCGACCTCGCGAAGGTCGTCCACGGCAGCCAGCAGGTGACCGCCTACCGGCCGCTGCCGGCCGCCGGCAAGGCGACCACCCGCACCCGCATCGCCGAGATCCAGGACAAGGGCTCGGCCGCGGTGGTCGTGCAGGAGTCGGTGACCACGGACGACGAGGGCCACACCCTCTGGACCTCCCGGTCCTCGATCTTCGCCAAGGGCGAGGGCGGCTTCGGCGGCGAACGCGGTTCCTCGGCCAAGGTCGACTATCCCGGCCGCGCTCCGGATCATCGGCTGACCGTTGCGACGCTTCCGCAGCAGGCACTGCTCTATCGGTTGTGCGGAGACCGCAATCCGCTGCACTCGGACCCCGAATTCGCCTCCCGGGCGGGCTTTCCCCGGCCGATCCTGCACGGACTGTGCACCTACGGCACGGTCTGTCGCGTGATCGTCGACGAGGTCCTCGGCGGCGACGTGACCGCGGTCGCCGACTACTCGGCATCGTTCGCGGGCGTGGTCTTCCCGGGCGAGACCCTCGCGGTCGAGGTGTGGGAGGACGACTCCCGGCTGCTGGCCACCGCAACCGTCGTCGAACGCGACGGCGCGAAGGCCCTCGGCAATGTGGTCTGCGAACGTCGCCGATAGAACCGTCGTCGCGACGGCTCGGCCGCAGCCCGGAGACGCTGTCTCGTGGGGCCAGTACGCTACACACGCGGACCGCGAGGCGGCCCGCAGGTTCCACGTCGCATATCCCCGAGGAGACGCCCATGAGCGATTCGCTGACGCCCCTACTCGCCGACAACCGCAGTGCATTGGTGACCGACCTCGTCGGTGTCATCGACGCCGAGGTGGCCGACCAGTCGGGCCTGAGCGGCGCTGCTGTGAAGACCGCCTACTCCGCGGTGCAGAAGGTGAAGCCCGGTGTCGTGCGCAGCGCCACCGACCAGATGGCCGAGGACTTCCTGAAGGCGCTGGCGCCCTTCTGGGATTCCAAGCCTGCCGGTGTCGCCTTCGGCGACCACCTCTCGGCCAACAGCGACGCCGCAGCCGAGGCCCTGCTCTCGGTCACCGACGAGCAGGCGGAGACGGCCAAGCCCGCGCTGGCCAAGGCGTACAACTCGCTGCGCGGCAAGGGGAAGAAGTACGTGATCGCGGCACTGCCGCGGCTGGGTGCCGCCATCGAGCGGCACGCCGCCTAGGGTTCGGCGCGCGCGTCGTCGGCGGTCGGACGGCCACTCCGACGAAGTCGGATCAGGCGGTTACTCCGACGAAGTCGGATCAGGCGGTTACTCCGACGAAGTCGGATCAGACGCTTACTCCGACGGAGTCGGGTCAGACCGCTGACGACGCGATGGCCACGAGGGCCACGACGACGCCGATGAGTGCGGCGAGCATCGACAGCACACGCCACACATGGACGCGGGCGGGCGAGATCTCGGTCCCATTCGGGGCGACGTCGGGCGATGCGACCGGGGCCGCGGCAGCGGGAGTAGCAGCGGCGGGGGTTCGTGCGATTCGGGGTGAGGCCATGACCTGTCACCACTTTCGGTTGTCCGGGGCCAACGGGGACCGGCGCGGTCTCGCGTGTGCCCGGTATCGATACTGCAGTGATAAATGTGTCACAAGTTACTGGTGTAGCGTCGGCGCCCACAGAGCGTGTCGCGATAACGAAACCGCAACACAGTGTCGTCGTCGACCGACCGCGTGTCGCCGCATGCAGACCCCGAAAGCGCAGGACGCCGAATGAGATTACCGTCCGCCATCCGCCTCGACGCTCGATCTGCCTGGCTCGTCCTCGTCGCCTGTCTGTCGGTCAGCATGGTCGTGGCCGCGATGGCGGCCCTCAACACGGCCCTGCCCGACATCGCGATCGACACCGGTGCCGACGCCGGGCAGATGACCTGGATCGTCGACGGTTACACCCTGGCGCTGGCGGCGCTGCTGCTCCCGGCGGGCGCGATCGGCGATCGGCTCGGACGTCGCGAGGTACTGATCGTCGGCCTTCTCCTGTTCGGCCTCGCCTCGCTGGTGGCGATCTGGGTGGACGGCCCGACCCAGCTGATCCTGGCCCGGTGCTTCGCCGGTGCCGCCGCGGCGCTGATCATGCCGACCACCCTGTCCCTCATCACCTCCGGGATGCCGGAAGGTCAACGCGCAGTCGGGATCAGCATCTGGTCGGCCATCGCCGGCGGCGGGGCGATCGCCGGCTTCCTCGTGACCGGCGTTCTCCTCGAGTTCTTCACCTGGCACTCGATCTTCATCACCTTCGCCGCATCCTCGGGAATCGCGGCGGCGCTCTGCCTGACCATCGGTACGTCGAAGGACAGCGACCCCGGTCGCTTCGACATCCTGGGCACCGTGTGTTCGATCCTCGCCATCACCGGCGTCGTCCTCGGACTGCTCGAAGCCCCGCACCGGGGCTGGGCCGATCCCCTCGTTCTGATCTGCATCGTGGGCGGCGTACTGCTCGCCGGCGCGTTCGTCGTCGTGGAACTGCGCTCGGCCTCTCCGCTGTTCGACGTCCGATTGCTGGCGAACCGGGCGTTCGGTTCCGGTGCCCTGTCGGTCGCCGTCCAGTTCCTCGCATCGTTCGGCATGTTCTACCTCCTGCTGCAGCTCCTCCAACTGGTCTTCGGGTACACGCCGCTGCAATCGGCACTCGCACTGATGCCGTTTGTCGTGGGTGTCGGGATCACGACCCTGATCGCCAATTGGCTGGCGGTACGGCTCCACTCACTGAAGTTCGTGATCGCAGGCGGCGCACTCCTGTCGGGGATCGGCCTGCTGCTCCTGGGCCTGTTCCGATACGAGTCGTACTGGGGGCTCGCGGGCGTGGTCGCGGTCATCGCGGTCGGCATCGGCCTGGCCTCCGCACCGGCGACCACGGCCATCATGTCCAACACCCCGCTCGACAACCAGGGTGTCGGCTCGGCGGTGAACGACACCGCGCGCGAGATCGGCGCGGCGATCGGTATCGCGATCGCCGGCAGCATCGTCGCCGCGGGGTACCAGTCGCGGATCGGCGAGACCGCGCAACTCGCCCGCGATCAGCTCGCCGCGGCCGGCCAGCAGCGGGTGGCGGCCGGCGACACCGCCGGAGGCGAGGCCATGATCGCCGAGGCCGACCAGGCCGGGACCCTCATCGAACGCTCCCTGGCCGAGGCCAGTGTGGTGGTCGACAAGCTGTCGGGACAGGCCGCGTCGCTCGCGGAGAAGATCGCCGACGGCAGCCAGGAGGCGTTCTACGTGCCGTTCGAGTACGCGTGCCTCGTCCTCGGCGGGATCATGGTCGCCAGCTCGGTGGCCCTGCTGTGGTTGACACCTCGCCGCGTCGTCGAGGTGGCCGCCACCGACGACGGCGAGGTGCGCGACCCCGACCACGACGACACCTACGCCCGCGACTGAGTGACGTAGCCTGTCCCGGTGGTACTCACCGCGGACAGCGTCGCCGGCACCGTTGTCGGCGTCACCGCCCTGCTCGTCGTGATCGTCGCGACCGTTGTCGCCCAGCGTGTTCCGGCCGTGGCGGTGGCCGCACCGGTCGCGGCGCTGCTCATCGCGCTCGGTCTCGCCGACCTCCACGACGCCGCCGACGAGATCACCACGATGGCGCCGACGATCGGTTTCCTGGCCGCGATGCTGGTGGTCGCCGACGCCTGTGCCCGCGCGGGCGTCTTCACCTGGATCGGGTCGCTCCTGGCCCGATGGAGCAGGGCCTCGCCACATCGATTGCTGCGCATCGTCTTCCTCGCGGCCGCGGCGACCACCGCGGTCCTCAGCCTCGACACCACGATCGTCCTGCTGACGCCGGTCGCCGTGGCCACCGCACGGCGGATCGGCGCGCGGGTGACCCCGGTCGCGTTCGCGAACGCCCACCTGGCCAATACCGCATCGACCCTGATGCCGGTGTCCAACCTGACCAATCTGCTCGCGTTCTCCGCAACCGGGCTGAGCTTCCTCGGCTTCACCGGCGTGATGCTGGCGCCCTGGGTCGCCGCGATCGTCGTCGAGTACCTGATCTTCCGCCTGTACTTCGCCGACTCGCTCGCGCGCACTGCCCCGGCAGCCGATTCGACCGCCGGCGAGTCGGCGCCGGTGGATGCCCCGCCCCGCCCCACCCTGATGCTGGCGATGCTCGGTCTGCTGCTGATCGCCTTCGTCGTGACCGAACCGCTGGGCATCCCGCTGGCCGCGGTGGCCGGCGTGGGCGCGGTCGCCTTCACGGTGCCGCGGCTGCTCGACGCCCCGCTGCCCACCCTGCGGGACACGCTGCACGCCGTGAACATCCCGTTTCTCGGGTTCGTCGCCGTCCTCGGTGTCGTCATCCTGCCGGTGCGAACCGGCCCGATCGGTGACTGGATCGGCGGCCTGATCCCGGACGAGTCCGCATTCCTCGCACTGCTCGGGGTCGCCGCGCTGGCCGCGGTCCTCGCCAACCTGGTCAACAACCTGCCGGCGACCCTGCTGCTCATTCCGCTCGTCGCCCACGATCCCGGCCTGGTCCTGGCGATGCTCCTCGGCGTCAACCTCGGACCCAACCTCGCCTACTTCGGGTCGCTGGCCAACCTGCTGTGGCGCGACATCATGCATCGCGACGGTTCCGGCGGGGGCACGGGCGCCCCGACCTCCCGCGAGTACCTACGCCTCGGAGCACTCACCGTGCCGGCGACACTCGTCGTCGCCGTCGTCGCGCTGTGGGCGGTGCTGCGGCTGACGTAGCGGTCGCGCCGGACAGGGCGGTCCGGTCGTCGTCATCCCGGCGGTGTGCTCGTGCCGAGGATCGGCCAGCAGATCTCGGTGGTGGTGAACGCGGTCGGATCGGCGAGCGATCCACCGAGGTAGTGCTCGCGGATCGGCCCCTGGCGGCTGATCAGGTGTTCGTTCGCGAAGGTGCCCAGGGCGCCGTAACTGCGGTCGATGCCGTCGTGACCGCCGGAGTGTCTGAGCACCGCGTATTCGGCCGCCGGGAAGACCTCCGCACGGACGCCGGCCGGCGGGGTGGCAGATGGCGGCGCGGGGACGAACATGGTTGCTTCACCCTGTGATTCGAGAAACAGTGCGCGATCGTAGAGCCCGCCGGGCACGACCGCCACCGGTGCGCCGGCCGCCGTAGCGACCGCGTCCCGCAGCGTGCTCAGCGTCACCGCGAACCAGTCGTCGATCTCCGAGGTCTCGATCGTGGCGCCGACGGACCACACGGCGAGCGCCGGTTCGTGGCGCACCGCGATCAACGCGGGGGTGCGCACCGGCGAGAGTAGTTCGCGCAGCGCGCCGACGCTGTCACGAGTCTGCTGTAGCTGCACCTCCATCTGCTCGAGATGGGTCGTGATGATCTCGGTGCGAGTCGCGGCATCGTCTGCGCTCAGCAGGGCCTTGATGTCGGGGATGGACATGCCGAGAGATCGGAACCTGCGGATGATGTGCGCGTGGTCGACCTGGCCGGTGTCATAGAAGCGGTAGCCGGTGTCGGAATCGACCTCGGCCGGTTCGAGGATGCCGATGTCGTGGTAGTGCCGTAACGCCTTCCTGCTCAGGCCGGTCATCACCGCGAAGTCACCGATCGAGACCCGTGCCCCCATTGCGTCCTCCTCGGTGATCGGCGTGCCAGGTGAGGACATCGTGCAGTCTGCCCCTGGGGCAAGGTCAACAGCGCGGCATGCGGGTTGACTCTCCCCTTGGGGGAAGCCCCACCGTGGGGTCATGAACACAGAATGGGACGCACTCCCCGACACGATCAAGACATTCATGACCGCACTCGACGCGAGAAAGGACGATCGAGCCCTCGCCACGTTCACCGCCGATGCCGTGGTGACCGACGAGGGCCGCGACCACACGGGACGCGACGAGATCAGGGCCTGGCTGTCTGCCTCGGTCAGCGGCAGCGAGTACACCTATACGACCGAGTTCACCGGCGCGACCACGACCGCGACCGGCGTCGACGTCGGGCAGCACCTGGAGGGCGACTTCCCCGGCGGGGTCGTCGACCTGCACTACCGCTTCGTGCTGGACGGCGAGCTGATCAGCCGGCTGGTGATCGAGCCGTGACACGACGATGGTTCATCACCGGGGGGACACCGGGCGGCTTCGGGGTGGCATTCGCCGAAGCGGCTCTGGAGACCGGCGACCGAGTGGTTCTCACGTCACGACGGCCGCACGAGATGGCAGCGTGGGCCGGGCGGTACGGGGACCGCGTTCTCGTGGTGGCGCTCGATGTCACCGATCCCGCGCAGGTGCTGCGCGCGGTGCGAGCAGCCGAGGAGCACTTCGGCGGAATCGACGTACTGGTCAACAACGCCGGCCGCGGCTGGTTCGGATCGATCGAAGGAATGGACGAGTCCGCGGTGCGGGCGATGTTCGAGCTGAACTTCTTCGCGGTGCTGTCGGTGACGCGTGCGGTGCTGCCGGGGATGCGCGCCCGCGGCGACGGATGGGTCGTCAACGTGTCCTCCGTGGCCGGGCTGGTGGCGGCGCCCGGTTTCGGCTACTACAGCGCGACGAAGTTCGCCGTCGAAGCCGTCACCGAGACGCTTCGCGACGAAGTCGCCGCGCAGGGCATCTCGGTGCTGGCGGTCGAGCCGGGAGCCACGCGCACGAACGCCTACGCCGGCTTCGTCGACGAGCCGGTGTCAGAGCCGATCCCGGAGTACCACGAGATGCTCGACGAGGTTCGCACGGCGTTCGTGGACATGGACGGCGTGCAGCCCGGAGACCCGCACCGCGGTGCGCGCGCGGTGATCACGGCCATGGCCCAGGAGCCGCCGCCCCGCCGGCTGATCCTGGGCAACAGTGGTTTCGATGCCGTGAGCGATTCCCTGGAGAAGGCGTTGGCGGACATCCGATCAAACGAGGACCTCTCTCGGAGAGCGGATTTCCCTGCCGACGGTTAGCCGGGTGAGCATCACGGCGCCGGCGGGGGCCCGCCACCCGCGCGGGGTCCTACCATGACCACATGCTCGCAGCGCTGTTGTCCTTCGTCGTCACCGCGACGCTGATCGTGCTGCTGCCGGGCCCGGACACCCTGGTGGTCCTGCGCGCAGTGGTACGCGGTGGACGCGGCGAAGCCCTGCGGACCGCCGCCGGGATCGTGTGCGGCCTGATGGTCTGGGTCACCGCCGCCGTCCTGGGCCTGTCGGCATTGCTGCAGGCCAGCGAAACCGGTTACGAGATCCTGAAGATCGTCGGGGCCTGCTACCTCGTGTGGATGGGCATCAGCTCGGTCCGCGCGCTGTTGCGCGCCGCACCCGATCTCGCGGCATCACAAGACGCGGTCGCGCCGCCCGCGGGCCGGAAGGCGGGTCTGCTGTTCGCCGGCTTCACCGCCGGGTTGCTCACCAACATCCTCAACCCGAAGATCGGCATCCTGTTCATCAGTCTCCTGCCCGGCTTCGTGCCGGACGGGTACTCCACGGGATGGACGACCCTCGGCTTGGGGGCGATCTACATCGCGCTGACCGCGGCGTACTTCACCGTGCTGGTGGGCGCCGCCGGCCGTATCGCGGGATGGCTCCAGAGCGCACGAATCCGCCGTCGCGTCGAAGCGATCGGCGGAGTCGCGTTGATCGGGCTCGGAGTGCGTCTCGCACTCGAGGGTTGATCAGACCGGGGCGGTCTCGTGGGCCGCGGCCGCAGCCTTGGCCCACCGGTAGTCGGCCTTGCCGGCCGGGGTGCGCTTGACCTCGTCGACGAAGACGACGGTGCGCGGCACCTTGTACCGGGCGAGGCTCTCGCGGCAGTGGTCCTGGATCTCCTCGAGCGACGGCTCGTCGGCCCCGTCGGCGACCTTGATCACCGCGGCGACGCGTTGCCCGTATTTCTCGTCGGGGACCGGGACGACCAGCGCGTCGGCGATCGCGGGATGCCCATGGAGGGTCGCCTCGACCTCTTCGGCGTAGACCTTTTCGCCGCCGGTGTTGATGCACTGCGAACCGCGTCCGAGGAACACGATCGACCCGTCGGCCTCGACCGTGCCCATGTCCCCCAGGATCGAGATCCGGGTTCCGTCGGCCAGCGTCGGGAAGGTCTTGGCCGTCTTCTCCTCGTCCTTGTAGTAGCCGAGCGGGACGTTGCCGATCCGCGCGATGTAGCCGACCTCCCCGGAGCCGGGTTCGATCTTGTTGTGCCGCTCGTCCACCACCATCATCCGGTCGGTCGGCGGGACCTTCAGATTCCCGTTCTCGTCCATCATGATCTCACCGTCGTTCCCGGACTCCGACGCGCCGAAGTTGTCGCGCAGCACCAGATCCGGCTTCACCGCCAGCATCCGGTCACGCACGTGCTGCGACCAGATCGCGCCCCCGGAGGTGATCGAGAACATCGACGACAGATCGACGGCGTCCTTGCGCTTCTCGAGTTCCTCGACGAGCGGCATGCCCATGGCGTCGCCGACGATCAGGACGATGTTCACCTTCTCCTTCTCGATCTCGGTGACGATTGCCTCGGGATCGAAATCCCGCTGGATGACCAGGCGTCCGCCGAGAGTGAAGAACGTGAAGAGCGAGTACGACGCCGCGCCGTGCATGAGCGGCGCCGCGAGCAGGAATGCGATGGGCGGGAAATCCTTGACCGCCGTGCCGATCTCCTCGAGATCCTGGCGGGCCTCGCCGTACGGGTTGCCACCGGACAGCGGCTTGCGGAAGAAGTCGTCGTGCTGCCACATGACACCCTTCGGGTACCCGGTGGTGCCACCGGTGTAGAGCAGGTACAGCTCCTCGCCGGTGCGCGGCTCGAAGTCCCGGCCGTCCGGTTTGGACTCCGCATCGGCGAAGGACACGATCTCGACGACGCGACCGTCGGGCAGGCCGGCGACTGCCGCATACAGCTCCTCGGCGACGTCACCGATGACGAAGATCGTACGGACGGTGGGTGTCTCGGCGAGAAGGGCCGCCACGCTGCGCTGATGCTCGGGCAGTTCGACGATGATCGCGCGGGAGTCTGAGTTGTCGAAGATGTACTGCAGTTCGGCGTTGGTGTAGCGGTAATTCACGTTGACCGGGACGGCGCGCACCTTGAGCAGCCCCAGCAGGCTCGTGACGTGTTCGACGCTGTTCTTCAGGAACAGCGCGACGTTGTCGAACGCGCCGATCCCCGCCCCGGCGAACAGATGTGCCACCTGGTTGGAGAGGGTGTCGAGTTCGGCGTAGCTGATCTGGCGACCCTGATAGCTGAGCGCGATCCGCTCGGGCACCGAGTCGGCCACGGTCTCGAAGACATCGGCGAGGTTGAACTTCATCGTGCGCGCTCCTTGGTCATACGGAGTGAATTGGTGGGGGTTCGGGATGCGCTCCCTGGGGTGCGAGGAGCGATAGCGGTCGACCATCCGCTCCCTGAGGTGCGAGGAGCGATAGCGACGAGCCTCGAAGGGTCGTCTGGAATCCTCGGATCGGCAGCTGTCATGCGGTCAGCACCAATCCGCTTGTGGGAACGCCGGTCCCGGCGGTCACGACGACCTTCTCGGCCGCCTCGACCTGGTTGACCGAGGTCCCGCGGATCTGCCGGACCCCTTCGGCGATCCCGTTCATGCCGTGGATGTAGGCCTCGCCCAGCTGGCCGCCGTGGGTGTTCAGCGGCAGTCGGCCGCCGACCTCGAGGGCGCCGGGTTCCCGGACGAAGTCCTTGGCCTCGCCCCGCCCGCAGAATCCGAGCTCCTCGAGCTGCAGGAGCGTGTACGGCGTGAAGTGGTCGTAGAGGATCGCCATGTCCATGTCGTCGGGGCGTAGTCCCGACTGCGACCACAGCTGGCGGCCGACGAGCCCCATCTCGGGCAGGCCGGCGAGCTCGTCCCGGTAGTAACTGGTCATGATGTACTGGTCGGCAGCACTACCGGCCGCGGCGGCTGCGATCACGGCAGGCTTGTGCGGCAGGTCTTTCGCCCGTTCCGGGGACATGATGACCAGCGCGACACCGCCGTCGGACTCCTGGCAACAGTCCAGCAGATGCAGGGGTTCGGCGATGTACCGCGAGTTCTGGTGGTCCTCGAGGGTGATCGGCTTGTCGTAGAAGAACGCGTCCGGGTTCACCGCTGCGTGCTTACGGTCGACGACCGCGACGCGTCCGAAATCCTCACTGGTCGCCCCGAAGTCGTGCATGTACCGCTGGGCGATCATCGCGACGAACGCGGCCGGGGTGGACAGACCGTGCGGGTAGGTGAAGGCGTTCTCGGTCCCCGAGGAGTTCTCCTGGTTCGCCACCGCCGAATTCACCTGTCCGAAGCGCAGACCGGATCGCTCGTTGAAGGCACGATAGGCCACCACGACGTCGGCGACGCCGGTGGCCACCGCCATCGCGGCCTGCTGGACCGTGGCACACGCCGCGCCACCGCCGTAGTGGATCCGCGAGAAGTACGTCAGGTCTCCGATACCCACTGCTCGTGCGACGGAGATCTCGCTGTTGGTGTCCATCGTGAAGGTGACGAGACCGTCGACGTCGGCGGGCGTCAGACCGGCGTCGGCGATCGCCGCCGACACCGCCTCCGCGGCGAGCCGCAGCTCACTGCGCCCGGAATCCTTCGAGAACTCGGTCGCGCCGATGCCGGCGATCACCGCCTGACCGGACAGTGATCCCATCAGAGGTCCTCCCCTCGACCGGTCGGCCCCCGGCGCTCCGGCTCCGAGCCCACAGGGGCGGGCTCGGCCGCACCGATCGTGAGCGTGACCGTCGAGATGACATGTTTGCCGAGCGAATTCGTGCCGGTCACGGCGACCGTGATCACCCCGTCGTCGACGGCGGTGACCTCGCCGGTGAAGGTGACGGTGTCGTAGGCATACCAGGGGACACCGAGTTTGAGTGCGATCGAACCGATCCGGGCGGACGGGCCTGCCCAGTCGGTGACGAACCGTTCCACCAGCCCGGTGTCGGTGAGGATGTTGACGAAGATGTCCTTGGACCCCTTCGCCTGCGCGAGATCGCGATCGTGGTGCACGTCCTGGAAGTCGCGCGTGGCCAGCGCGGTCGCCACCACGAACGTGGGTGTCGCCTCGATCGTCAACGGTGGCAGTGTCGTTCCGACGGCCGCGGGATAGGCGGCAACGGTCGTCATTCGGAGTCCTCTTCCGTGGTCGGTTCCCACGCGTGCAGGGTCCACGCCGCGGTCCCGGCCGCCTCGTCGGCCGGGAAGTCCAGATAGGTTGCGCGAACGCGCATGCCGATCGACACCGCGCCCGGTTCGACGCCCCGGAGTTCGCCGAGCATGCGAACCCCCTCGTCGAGTTCGACGAGCGCGACCACGAACGGCAGCTGCCGTCCAGGGACCTTCGGCGCGCGGTGGACGACGTAGCTGTAGACGGTGCCGGTGCCGGCCGCGACCACGTACTCCGTCGGCGGGACCGTTCCGTCGGCCGCACGCGGTTTCCAGGTGGCCGGGACCGGTGGATGGCGCAGTGCACCGTCACCGTCACGTTGGATTCGCAGCTGGTGCGCGGCCACCCCCTCCCAGAAGAAGGCGGTGTCCCGGGACGCGCTGGGCTTGAGCAGCCGCGCCGGGTCCAGATCGGCGGGCACGTCGGACGGTGCCTGCTCCGCTCCTGGATTCCGGGCTGCCGGACGGAATTTGAGGATCCGGAACCGCATCTCGGCGACGACCTCGCGCGTCCCGTCGTCCCCGCCGACCGACCAGACGTTCCTGGTCGTGAAGAACCACCCCTCGCCCAGGGCGGTGTTCTTCGGTCCCACCACCTCCACGAGCTCGGCCGACAACGCGACCTCCTCACCCGGGCGGGTGTAGCGGTGGTAGACGGTGTCGCAGTTGGTCGCCACCACCGAGGTGAAGCCGGCCTCGTCGAAGAGTTCGCTCGCGCGGCCCAACGGATCATCCGCCGTCCGCACGCCGTGGAGGCCGCGCATCGTCCACACCTGTGCCATCGCGGGCGGCGCGACGATGCCGGGATGTCCGGCGTCCCGGGCGGCGCCGGCGTCGGTGTAGACGGGGTTCGTGTCCCCCATCGCCTCGACCCAGTTGTTGATCATGGGCTGGTTGATCGGGTCCCGACCGGCGACCGGCGCGCTCGGACCGGCGTCGATGATCTCCTGCGCGGCGGCTCGGATCGCCTCGTCGCCGACGACGCCGTCGCGGGTGACTTGGGGCGCGCTCATCGCTTGGCTCGCGGTAGACCGAGACCGGCGGTCGCGATCATGTCGCGCATGACCTCGTTGACCCCACCACCGAAGGTGATGACCACGTGGCGCTTCTGCTGGACGTCGAGCCAGTTCACCAGCGCCGCGGTCTCGGGATCGGTGAAATCGCCGTAGCGTCCGACGATCTCGTCGACCATCCGGCAGACGGTCTGGATGCGTTCGGTCGAGAACACCTTGGTGGCCGCCGCGTCGGCCATCGAGATGGCCTCTCCCGTCGCGGCCACCTGCCAGTTGAGCAACTCGTTGATGCGGCCGTACGCGTCGATCGTGGCGAGCGCGCGGCGGACGTCCGGATGCTTCGCGATGACGGTCCCATCGGGACCGGGCCGCTGCGCCCAGGCGCGCACCCGCGCCGCGAGTCCGTCGATCCGGCCGGCCGGGCCCAGCATGACGCGTTCGTGATTGAGCTGGGTGGTGATCAGCTTCCAGCCGCCACCCTCCTCGCCGACCCGCATCGACACCGGAACCCGGACATCTTGGTAGTAGGTGGCATTGACGTGGTGGGCACCGTCGGCGGTGATGATCGGCGTCCAGGTGAATCCGGGGTCGGACGTGTCGACGATGAGGATCGAGATCCCCTTGTGCTTGGGTGCATCCCGGTCGGTCCGGACGGCGAGCCAGATGTAGTCGGCGTCGTGCCCGCCCGTGGTGAAGATCTTCTGCCCGTTGACCACGTAGTGGTCGCCGTCGCGGACCGCGGTGGTGGTCAGCGACGCCAGGTCGGTGCCGGCCTCGGGTTCGGTGTACCCGATCGCGAAGTGCACGTCACCGGCCAGGATCGCGGGCAGGAACTTCTGCTTCTGCTCGTCGGTGCCGTGCACCTGCAGCGTCGGCCCGACGGTCTGCAGCGTCACCGACGGCAGCGGGACGTCGGCGCGCACGGCCTCGTTGGTGAAGATCTGCTGTTCGATCTCACCGAAGCCCTTGCCGCCGAACTCCTTCGGCCAGCCGACGCCCAGCCAGCCGTCGTCGCCCATCCGCTTGATGACCTTGCGGTAGGTCGGTCCGTGGCGTTCGGTGAGCATCACCGCCGCCTCGTCGGGAGTGACCAGATCGGCGAAGTACTCGCGCAGTTCCGCGCGCAGGGCGCGCTGTTCGGGGGTCAGATCAATGAACATCGGGCACCTCTGCGATACGGGTGTCGTCGGCGGGGACGTCGGTGATGTCGGCGAGTTCGTCGAGCCGCACGTGCGCTCCACCCACCAGGCGCGCCAGGTCCTTGGTGAGGGAGAAGTAGCGATGCAACGGATAGGTGATGTCGACTCCGATGCCGCCGTGCAGGTGGGTCATCGTCCGCGTGGTCGGCGGGATCTCCTCGGCCAGCCAGTAGGCGGCGACGGCGAGATCGGTTGCGGCGTCCAGTCCTTCGGACAGTCGCCAGGCCGCCGCGGTGGTCGCCAGTTCCATCGACCGGCCGACGACATAGATGTCGGCGAGCTGCTGGCCCACCGCCTGGAACAGGGCGATCGGCTTGCCGAACTGTTCGCGCGTCGAGACGTGGTCGGCGGTCAGGCGGGTGGCGCCGGCGACCAGGCCGTCCGCGTAGGCGCACAGGGCGAGGCGATACCGGTCGCGGAGAACCGCGAGATCGCGGACCACGATGTCGGTGTCGTCGACGGGTACGTCGTCGAAGGTCACCGTGTACTCGCCCCAGCCGCTCGAGGTCGGCGTACGCGCGATGGCGACCCCCTCGGCGTCCGGCGACACGGCCACGACGCCCGCGTCGGCGGCCACGAGGAACAGCGAGGCGCCGTCGGCATGCAGCACACCGACCTTCGTCCCGGTGAGCCGACCGTCGCGGACGGATGTCCGCGGGGTGGCGGTCAGGGCGTCGCCGTGTTCGCCGATCGCGACCGAGACCCAGCTGCCGCCGGTGAGCGAGCTCCCGAACCGCGACCACACCGATCCCTCGCCCGCCTGGGCGTCCGCCTTGGCGAACACGAGCGCCGCGGTGAGCGAGCCGAGCGCGGGCGTCACGGCCGCGGCGCGACCCATCCGGCGGAACAGCGGGAGCAGACCCGACTCGTCGACGTCGTCGCCGTCGAGTGCGGCCGGCAGCGGCAGCGCGAGCAGTCCGGCGTCGACGAGTGCCTGCCAGCCGTCGGCCTCGAACCCGCCGCGGGTCGCCTCCCGCCCCGCGTCCGTGCCGCCGGGATCGCGCCCACCGAACGCCGACTCCCAGTCGGACTGTCGTCGTGCGAACACGTCCTCGGCGACGTCGCGAACCGCGATCGCCGTGCCGTCCAGGGCAAAGTCCACCCTGCGCCTCCCTCACCATGAACCCGTCAAGAACTAGAACCTGTTCTAGTTGTATCAGAGTCCGCGCGCAAGGGTGTCGGAATCGGCGCTTATCTGCGGTTTCAGCACTTTCCGGGACGGTCAGGACCGAGGCAAACCGAGAATGCGTTCCGCGGCGGCGGTGCGGAGGATCTGGGTCGTCCCGCCCGCGATGGACAGGCAGCGGTTCTGCAGCACCGCGTCGGACGCCTCGGACGCCGCCAGGCCGGCGACCCCGAGAAGGCGCAACGCGAGGTCGGGCACCGACTGGCGGTGTTCGACGCCGATCAGTTTGCGGACACTCGACAGCGCGCCGGGGTCGAGCCCGGCCAGTTGCCTCGTCGCCGCCCGCGCGTCGAGTACCCGGCCGACATGCGCGTCGGCGAGCTGGGTGCCGAGTGCCGACAGTTCCTCGGCGGTCAGCTCCCGATCCATCGACCGCACCTGCGAGAGCAGCGCCTCCATCTCCTTGCCGAGACCGGTCCCGCCCATCGCCACCCGCTCGTTCGCGAGCGTGGTGCGGGCCAGCCGCCAGCCACCGTTCACGTCGCCGACGACGCAGTCATCGGGCACGACGACACCGTCGAGGAAGACCTCGTTGAAGTTGGCCCGCCCGGAGAGCTCGCGCAGCGGCCGGATGTCGATGCCGGGCGAACCCATGTCGACGAGGAAGTAGGTGATGCCCTTGTTCTTCGGCGCGTCCGGATCGGTGCGCGCCAGACAGATCGCCCACTGTGCGTTGTGGGCCTGCGAGGTCCAGATCTTCTGGCCGTCCAGCCGCCAGCCGCCGTCGACCCGCTGGGCTCGGGTTCGCAACGCGGCCAGGTCCGAGCCCGCCTCGGGCTCGGAGAACAGCTGACACCACACGATGTCGCCGGCGAGCGTCGGCGCCACGAACCGTTCGCGCTGCGCGTCTGTGCCGTGCTCGAGGATCGTCGGGATCGCCCACGCGCCGATCACCAGGTCCGGGCGCTCGATGCCGGCCGACTCGAGTTCGATGTCGATCAGCAACTGCAGCGCGGCATCGGCGCCCAGGCCGTGCGGTGCCGGCCAGTGCGGGGTCAGATAGCCGGTCTCGGCGAGGAGTCTGCGCCGGTCGTCCGGAGCGGCGTCGGCGATGGTCGCGACGGTGGTCCGGACCTCCTCGCGCCGGTCTTCGACCTGCGACAGGTCGAGCCGGAAACGTCGCCGCGCGCCCGACAGCCCGAGTCCGGCGAGTGCGGCGGCATGCGCCGATGCGTTCGCCAGCGCCGCCTGCGCGGCGAGGGCCGCACGGAGATAGAGATGCGCGTCGTGCTCGAAGGTGAACCCGATCCCGCCGAGAACCTGGACGCAGTCCTTGGTGTTGGCGACCGGATCGCGGCCCACGACGACGTCGGCGGCCAGCCTGCTGATCTCGAGTTGCTCACGCGCGGTGACGAGGTCGTCCGAGGACCCGTCCGCCCCGGCGGCCGCGAGCACGTCGTCGACCGCGCGGGCGACGTCCCACGCGACCGCGGTGACCCGCTCGCTGCGGCACAGCATCTCCGCACAGATGTGCTTGATCGCCTGGAAGGAGCCGATCGGCACCCCGAACTGGGTGCGGACCTTCGCATACTCCACGGCAGTGTCGAGGGCCCATCGGGTGACGCCGCTCTGGTACGCGGCGAGGGTCGCCGACAGCAGGCCGGCGACGACCGTCGGGTCCCCGAGTTCGATCAGGTCGTCGAGCTCGACCTCGGACACGCGGACGCGGCTGACCGACGCGGTGCCGTCGAGGGGGGTCTGCGGCGCGACGTCGGCGACACCGACCCCCGGGGGGACGATCCACCACGACCGTGCGCTGCCGACGGTCCCGAACTCGACCAGCACGGCGCACCCCTCGACGTACCCGCCGACGAGTCCGAGGTCGAGGTCGCCGCCGGACAGTTCGAGGGCCACCCCGGCGTAACTCGACGCGGGCGTCACCACCGGTACCGATCCGGCGAGCAGCTCCGGCAACAGCGCGGCGCCCCGGTCGGCGTCACCCTCGTGCACATCGCCCCGGAGAACCGCCAGCGCGATCGCCGCGGTCACCGTCGGCCCGAGCGGGCCGGGGACGAGGTCGGCCCCGCACTGCTCGAGCATGGCCGCCACGTCGAGGAAGCTCGCACCGAGGCCGTCGGATGCCTCGGGGACCGCTGCGGCGAACACGCCCAGGTCGGCGATCTGGGACAGTAGCTGCGTCCACTGGTCGCGCGGCTTGTCGATGTCGGAACGGACGATGTCGGTCACACTGGTGGAGCGCGCCCAGGACGCGATGCTGTCGCGCACCGCGATCTGCTCGGAAGACGTGGCGATTGTCACTGGCAATCCCTGTATGTCGAGTTGTGACGAATAATTAGAACCTGTTCTAATATGCCATGGGTGTACTCGGATCGGGTAGCCACCCGCGATCCACCCGACAGACCGTTTGACACGTGAGGATGTTCGAGAGCACATGGCCCGTTCTGCACCCGGCAACGCCGCGGTCGACGCTCCCACCGGGGCTGCGGCGTCTGCCGCCTCGTCCGAAGCCGGCTCCACCGCGCAGCGCGAACGCCGCCGCCGCATCCTCGACGCCACCCTCGCCCTGGCGTCCAAGGGCGGATACGACGCCGTGCAGATGCGCACCGTCGCCGACAAGGCCGACGTGGCCGTCGGCACGCTGTACCGCTACTTTCCCTCGAAGGTCCATCTCCTCGTCACCGCGCTCGCCCGCGAGTTCGAGCGCGTCGAGTCGAAGGTGGACCGTTCACTGCTCCGGGGCGACACCGCCATCGACCGCCTCCGCCATGTGCTGGACATGATCACCTTCGCCATGCAGCGCGATCCGCTCCTCACCGAGGCGATGACCCGCGCGTTCATGTTCGCCGACGCGTCGGCGACCGCCGAGGTCGATCAGGTCGCCGGCATCATCGACCGACTCCTCGCGGGGGCCATCGTCGACGACGGCGAACCGACCGAGGAGGATCTCGCGATCGCGCGCGTCCTCTCCGACGTGTGGATGTCGAACCTGGTGCAGTGGCTCACCCGTCGTGCGTCGGCCACCGATGTCACCAACCGACTCGAGTTGACCGTCCGACTTCTGCTCAAAGACCGCGTCAAGTAGTAGGCACCGCCCCCCTCGAACGAGACGTCACAACTGGGTGACGAGGACCTTCTCGACTTGGGAGCCCTCGAAGTTCTCCGCTACCTTTGTTACGTCTGAGAATTTTGTTAACAGAAGGGGCTAGAGGTGCGATCCTCCTGGTTGCGACGACTGTGCGTCGCCGGATGTGCCGTTGCGGTCGCGACCGCCGGATGGGCTCCGGCCGCGTTGGCCGAACCCACGCCCGACCCCGATCGCGCCCGCGTCGACACCGTGGTCCACGACTCGGCCCAGCAGTCGACACTCATCGTCTACTCGGCGGCGATGCGCAAACTCATCCCCGTCAACGTGTTGCGGCCCAAGGACACGACCAAGCCGCGCCCCACCCTCTACCTGCTCAACGGCGCGGGCGGCGGCGAGGACTCGGCGACCTGGGCGGCCAAGACCCAGTACGCGAAGTTCTTCGCCGACAAAGAGGTCAACGTCGTCACGCCGATCGGAGGCGCGTTCTCCTATTACACCGACTGGCAGCACGACGATCCGGTGCTCGGCCGCAACAAGTGGACGACGTTCCTCACCAAGGAGCTCCCGCCGCTGGTGGACAAGGAATTCGACACCACCAAGGTCAACGCGATCGCCGGCATCTCGATGGCCGGCACGTCGGTCCTCAATCTCGCGATCGCCGCACCGAAGCTGTACCGGTCGGCCGCCGCCTACAGCGGATGCGCCCGAACCAGCGATCCGGTCGGACAGGCCTACATCCGGATGGTCGTCGCCGACCGCGGGCAGGGCAATCTGAACAACATGTGGGGACCGGTCAATTCGGCCGGCTGGCGGGACAACGACCCGTACATCAACGCGGCCAAGTTGCGCGGCACCAAGGTCTACATGACCAGCGGGACCGGCCTGCCCGGTCAGTTCGACCGGCTCGAGGCACCGCTGGTCGCCGGCGATCCGCTGACTCTGGCCAACCAGATGGTCATCGGCGGCATCATCGAGGCCGCGGTCAACGAGTGCACCAAGCAGATGGTCTCGCGCATGCGGGCTCTCAAGGTGCCGCACGAGGTCACCTTCCGGCCGAGCGGCACCCACTCGTGGGGTTACTGGGAACACGACCTAGAGACCACGTGGCCGAAGATCGCGGCAGACCTGAGGTGAGCGACGCATCGGACCGCTTGTGGGCCGATGACCTGTCCGTCGGCCAGATCTTCGAGTTCGGAGAGCATTTCGTCAGTGCGGACGAACTCGTCGACTTCGCTCGCGCGTGGGATCCGCAGGACTTCCACGTGGATCCCGACGTTGCCGAGCGCGGGCCCTACGGAGGCCTGATCGCCAGTGGGCTGCACACGATGTCGATCTATCAGAAGCTCAATGTCACCGGCGTGCTGACCAATTGGCGGGTGATCGCCGGCAAGCGACTCGGTGACGTGGAGTTCCTGCGTCCGGTCCGACCCGGCGACACCCTCACCGGGTCGACCGTCATCGACGCGATCGAGTTCGACGACCGCGACCGCGCGCTGGTCACCTCGTCCGCAGAACTCCGCAACACCGAGGGCAAGCCGGTCCTCCGCACAGTCGTCGAAGCCTATGTGCACGCCCGGCCGGACCGCCCGCGCGACTGACTCTGTACGGCTGCGCCGCAGCGGTCTCACATCCCGTCGACCGTGCGTCCGATCCCGTCGACCGTGCGTCCGATCCCGTCGACCGTGCGCCCGATCCCGTCGACCGTGCGTCTGATCTCCGATCGTGCCGAGCTCAGCCGACGCCGGGCACCGGGATCTGCGCTCCGGTGATCGCGCTCGACGCGTCGGAGACCAGGAACGAGATCGTCTCCGCGATCGACTCCGGCGACACCCAGCCCGCACGGGACGAGTCGGGTTGACTCGCCCGGTTGCCCGGGGTGTCGATCATCGACGGCAGGATCGCATTGGCCCGGATGCCGTCGGACTTGTATTCGGCGGCGAGTGCACTGATGAACGCCCACACCGCCGCCTTCGAGGTGATGTACCCGGCCGCACCGGAGAAGGGCGCGAACGCCGCCTTCGCCGACACCCCGACGATCGACCCGCCACCGGCTTCCACGAGCGTCGGAATCGCTGCCGCGGACAGCAGATACAGCGGTCGCAGGTTGAGCCGGAGGAGTCGCTCGAACTCGTCGACCGGCGTCGCGTCGACCCGGTCCCCCATCGCGAACCCGCCCACCAGGTTCACCACCGCGGTCACCGGCGCGGACGGGTCACCGGCCGCGACCGCCACGACCTCGGCCACCGACGCCTCGTCGAAGAGGTCGGCATGAACACCGATCACGCGGTCCGATTCGGGCAGCCGCGACAACTCGGACTCGGTGATCCAGGGGACCACCACGCGCCGACCGTCGTCGAGAAGCTTGCGGGTGACCGCCGCCCCGAGGCCGCCCGTCCCGCCCGACACGATCACCGTCTGCGTCATCCTGCCGACCCTACTGGAGGTGCGTCGCCGGGCCGCTCAGGCCGCGCGCCTACGATGGTCGTCGATGACCGACGAGCGTGTTCCCGAGATCGGAGACGAACCGCGGGACCGTGAACCGGGCGATCATCGCCCCGACGAATCGGGCCGGACCAGCATGTTCGCGTCGTTGCGCATCCCCAACTACCGCCTGTTCTACGCGGGGATGGCGGTCTCCATGACGGGTTCGTGGATGCAGGCGACGGCGCAGGCGTGGCTCGTCCTGACGCTGAGCGGGTCGGCATCCGTGCTGGGACTCATCGTCGCCCTCCAGGCGTTGCCCGTCCTGCTCATCGGTCCGTACGCCGGGGTGATCGCCGATCGCGTGGACCGTCGCCGGCTGCTGATCGTCCTGCAGTCGATGATGGGGCTGCTGGCGGCGGCGCTCGCCGTCATCACCCTCACCGGAGTGGTGGAGGTGTGGCACGTGGGCGTGCTGGCGGTGATGCTCGGGCTGGGGCACGCCTTCGAACAGCCGGCGCGCCAGGCGTTCATCCATCAGATCGTCGGCAAGGATCTGATCCGCAATGCGGTGACGCTCAACTCCGTGATGGTCAATGCCGCCCGCGCGGTGGGCCCGGCAGTCGCCGGTGTGGTCCTCGGCCTCGTCGGATCCGGCTTGTGCTTCGCCGTCAACGCGGTCAGTTTCGTCGCCGTCGTCGCCTCACTCCTCGCGCTCGACTCGTCGCAGATCACTGCGGAGACACCGATCCCACGCGCGAAAGGCCAGCTGCGGGAGGGCCTCCGGTATGTGCGCGGCAGCCCCGCCCTCTGGATCCCACTGGCCACGATGGCACTCGTCGGGACACTCACATACAACTTCCCGGTCACGCTGCCGGCCGCCGCGGACTTCGTGTTCGACGGCGGGCCCGAAGCACTGGGGTTCATGACGTCGGCGATGGGGGTGGGCGCGGTCGTCGGCGGCCTCGTCGTCGCGGCCCGCGGGAACACCGGATTGCGCCCACTCACGCTGGCCGCCTTCGGCTTCGGAATCGCCGTCGGGGCGACCGCGCTCGCTCCGAATCTGCCGACCGCGATCTGTGCGCTCTTCGGGGTCGGCTGGTTGAGCGTCACGTTCATGTCGACCGGCAACGCCACGTTGCAGCTCAACTCCGAACCGCGGATGCGGGGCCGGGTGATGGCGTTGTGGTCGGTGGCGTTCATGGGCTCCACGCCGATCGGCGGGCCGATCGTCGGCGCGATCATCGAGACGTCCACTGCTCGAGTCGGTCTCGCGGTCGGAGCCGTCGCATGTCTGCTCGCCGGCGCACTCGCCTACGTCGCCGCGCGCCGCAGCGGCGCCGCCCTTCCCTAGACGAGCGGTCGTCCCATCCTGACCCGAAGCCGGACATCGGCCAGCAGGAGACGGAAACTCAACCGGGACAGCCACAGCGGTGTGCGACGTTCCTTCTCGACCAGTCGGCCCACGTAGCCGTCGAACCACTCCTGGTCCTCGTCGGTCCACTCGACCCGGAGCGCCTCACGGAACGGCTGCGGCAGATACCCGATGGTCCGGCGGAGTTTGACCGGACCGTATCTCTCCTGGATACGGGTGGGCGCGTAGCCGAAGTTGGCGATGTCGAGCAGGAAGTCGCGGATCTCGTCACTGATCTCGATGCGCGAGACCTGGTCCTCCCAGTAGGCCGTGAACTCCTCGCGCGTGGCCGGCCAGGCCTCGGCGGGCATCTGCAGGGTCGTCCCGCAGACCTTGCCCTGGTGGTAGAACCTCTCGCGATCCTCGCCCTGGAGCGGCCCGTGGACACGCTCGTAGATGTCCTCCCACCCGACATAGAGGCAGGCCGCGACCCAGAGCTGCAGATCGGTGTTCATCGCGTTGTACTCCACCGGACTGTCGGCGTCCGACCGCACCTGCGCGTGCTGCCGGTTGACGGCGTGCCGGTACCGGCGCCGGTCGTCGGCGTTGCCGAGTATGGCGACCGCGAGGTACGACGCGGTGGTCCGGGCGCGTTTGACCGGATGACGATCGAGCCGCCCGTTCTCGACCTTGCTGTGTGCGACTCCGTACCCGACCGCCGGGTTCGCCAGCTGCATGATCACGTTCGTCGTGCTCATCGTCTGCCCCATCGACAGCAGCGAGCGCGCGAAGAAGCTGCTGTCGATGTTGTCCATCTCTACCCGCGACATGCGCTGATCGCCCTGCGTCATGGCCCCGCCCATTCTGATAACAAGTGTTTCCTGATTGTCTCGTCGTCAGCTTAGCGTCTGTCGACCCGCCGGTCGACAGCCCGACGCGACCGACCACCCCGAACGCGCCGAACCCCGGCTCACCCGAAGGTGAGCCGGGGTTCGGCGTCGATCCACCGGCGGATCAGTAGGTGTAGAACCCGCGACCGGTCTTCCGTCCGAGGCGGCCGGCGTCGACCATGCGGCGCAGCAGTGCCGGCGGCGCGTAATGGGGTTCGGCGAACTCCGCGTACAGCGACTCCGCGGCGGACAGCGTGACGTCGAGGCCGATGGTGTCGAGCAGTGTCAGGGGGCCCATCGGGTAGCCGCAGCCGCCCTTCATCGCGAGGTCGATGTCCTCGGCCGAGGCATAACCCGAATCGAACATCCGGATCGCCTGACACAGGTACGGGATGAGCAGGGCGTTGACGATGAAACCGGATCGGTCACCCGCCCGCACCGCCGTCTTGCCGAGCGTGTCGGTGACATATGCGCTCACGGCGTCGGCCGTCTCGGGGGCGGTGGTCAGCGTGGAGATGATCTCGACGAGCGGCATCACCGGCACCGGATTGAAGAAGTGCACGCCGACGACCCGTTCGGGCGTCTTCGTCGCCGTCGCGACCTTGATGATCGGGATCGACGACGTGTTGGTGGCGAGGATGGTGTTCGCGCCGGTCGCTTCTTCGAGGTTGGCGAAGATCTCCCGCTTGAGCTCCTCGATCTCGGGAGCCGCCTCGATCACGAGCTCGCGATCGGCGAGGTCGGCGTAGTCGGTCGTCACCCGCAGCCGCCCGAGCGCGGCGTCGGCGTCGTCCTGGGCGAGCTTGTTCCGGCTGACCGCCTTGGCCAGCGACTTCTCGACCCGCGCACGCGCGGCGTCGGCGAACTCCTGCTTGACCTCCACGATCACGACATCGCTGCCCGCCTTGGCGCACACCTCCGCGATGCCCGCACCCATGGTGCCTCCGCCGATGACGCCGATCTGCTGCACAGTGAACCTCCGAAGTCGAGTGGTACGACAAACGGTAGTCGGTCGACCACACGGCACGAATCCGGTGTCCTCATCGCGCAGCGGACCCGGCCGGCGGCGTGGAGGTTGATTCGACGATTCCGACGTGTCGTCTCACCTCGCCCGCTAGCGTGGCTCAGATCACGATCGGGGGATGCGATGATGCCAGCTCGGTTCGACGCGCACGGTGCGACCCGCCCGGGAACGCGGTGGCGCCGGCGACTCCGTGCCGCCACCTGCCTCGCCGCGGGCGCGACACTCGTCTCGACGCTCCTGGTGGCCACTCCCGCCGACGCGGCCAATCACCTCTTCCCCGACATCTCCGAGGTCTCGGTTCCGCAGGCGGACTGTGGACCCGGCTCGCTCCCCGAACCGGGTCTGCAGGGTGACGTCAGCGCCGAGGACCGGCTCTCCGGACGCAGTATGCGCGGCTACCGCTGCAACATCACGCGGCTCGGTGGTGTCCGGGGCGCGGGCGGCGGGATCGTCTCGGCGAACTTCGAGCACTGCAGCTACACCGGCAGCCTGTTCCCCGGGAACAACTGGGTGAACCCGCCGGGTGTCCAGGTCATCGACGCCTCCGATCCGACCGCGCCGCGGGTCGTCGGCTCGCTCACGGACCCCGCCATGCGCGGCGGCACCTGGGAGACCCTGAAGGTCAACAAGCAACGCAAGCTGCTCGCCGCGACATCGGTGCCGCTGCTGTGGGGCGGCGGGTTCTTCGCGGTGTACGACATCTCCGACTGCGCCCACCCCAAGCTCCTCAACACGGGCCCGGGCACGTCGACGCCCCTGCCGTTCACCTCACACGAGGGCGGCTTCTCCCCCGACGGCCGCACCTACTGGGCCTCCGGGGTGTTCCCCGGTCACCTCAGCGCCATCGACATCGCCGATCCACGGTCGCCCCGCGTGATCTGGCAGGGACTCCACTCGTTCCTCGGACACGGCTTCGGCGTCTCCCCCGACGGAAATCGGATGTTCCTGTCCAACATGGCCGGGGTGACCGTGCTCGACATCAGCGACGTCCAGCGCAGACGGCCGCACCCGCAGGTCCCCCACGTCGCCGCGTATCTGTGGCCCGACGGCCAGCTCAACCAGCACTCGATCCCGATCACCTACCGCGGCCGGCCGCACATCGTCACCGCGGACGAGGCCGGCTCCGGCGGGGTCAAGATCTTCGACGTGACGAGGGTGAACACGCCCCGGTACACCGCGCAGATCAAGCTCGAGATCAATCTCCCGGAGCACCTCGACACCAACCTGCGGTCGTCGACCGGCGGTTCGCTGTTCAGCAGCAACCCGCACTACTGCGCGGTCGACCGGCCGAACGATCCCACCGCCCTGGCCTGCGGCTGGGAGTCATCGGGCATCCGGGTCTTCGACATCCGCGACCTCGACCGTATTCGCGAGATCGCCTACTACAACCCGCCGGCCCGCACGGGCACCACCCTGCTCGAGACCCCCAACTCGCCGCACGTCGTGGGCTCGCTGCTGGGTGTGCCCGCCGTCGAATTCCTCAGTCTCGGGATGTCGATCGCGAACGGCAAGGTCCGGTTGAACGAGATGGTCGGTCCGCGTAGCGGGATGGTCGTCGGGGGCGACATGTCCACGGACTGGTGCATGTCGCCGCCGGAGTTCCGGGGCAACGAACTGCGCGTCACCTGTTCCGACGGCGGTTTCCAGGTGTTGCGGTTGAGTCCCGCGGTGTACACCCCGCCGCCGGACCAGGACTCCTCGATCGGATGAGTACCACTCGCCCCGGCGGTCCGCTGGTGCGGGCGGCGGTCCTCGGTGTGACGGCGGCCCTGCTCGTCACCATGGGCGTCGTCGTCGGCGCGGTGTGGCCGCGAGGCGACCACGACTCGTCCGCGATGAGCTTGTCGGACATCGGATTCGCCCAGGACATGTCGACGCATCACGACCAGGCCATCCTGATGTCGAGGACGATCAGCGCCGTCCCCGGGGTCGCACCGCAGATCCGCGGTGTCGCCGACCGGATCGTCCACACGCAGACCGCCGAGACCGCGACGATGCGGGGCTGGCTGCAGTGGTTCGACCAGCCGATGACAACGACGGAGCCGATGTCCTGGATGTCCGGGATGTCCGGCGGGGAGGCCCACCACGAGGGCACCCACCGCCAGGGCACCGACGACGAAGCCGGGCCGCCGATGCCGGGGATCGCGAGCATCGACGAGGTCGGCCGGCTCTCCACGCTGCCGGTAGGCGAGGCGGAGATCCTGTTCCTGCAGTTGATGGTCCGACACCACCGGGGCGGGATGTCGATGGCCCAGGCCGCCTACAACGACGCACGTACCAGCTCCGCCACGAAAGATCTGGCGCTCACGATGATCGGCGACCAGGGCGACGAGATCGGCGTGATGACGATGTTGCTCAAGGAGCGCGGCGCCGACCCGCTGCCGACCTGATCACCCGGGGTTGGTCGCCAACGGATCGGCGTCGAACTCAATCGGTCTTCGGATGCAGGATGAACATCTCCCACACCTCTTTCTGATCCGCCGCCCACGGGTCGTAGACGAACGGTGCGTGCCGCAGGGCCATCCCCGCCTTGCGCGGCGTCCGATTGGCCTTGAAACCGTTGCAGGACTTACACGCCGCCACCTGATTGCCGAATGTACTCGGGCCGCCCTGGGACACCGGGACGATGTGGTCGACGGTGTCGGCGGGGCCGTCGCAGTAGGCACAGATCCACTGATCACGCCGCAGGATGGTGGCATTCGATGCATACGAGTCCATCGTCTTACCCGCGAACGGACGGTAGGCATCCCGCTTGATCGCCACCACCTTGTGGATGGGCAGCGACAGCGTCGGGGAGTGGACGACGCGAACCAGCGGGGTGCCCTCGACGTTCCGCGCGACCTCGGTGGTCAACAGGACGGCGGCACGGCGCCAGGTGACGCGCGCCAGGATCTGCAGTCCGGCATTGGTGACGAAGATGGTCATGACAGCTCCTCGATGCGTGGGCGAGTGAGTGCGCCGACCACCGAGGTTCATGACCTCAGGAACTGGTGACGCGTGATGTGATCGGTCCGGGCCTACCGTCGGATCTCAGTCCGCACGGATGGTCGGATGAGGCCGTCCGCCACTCGCCGGCGAAAGCCTTGTCACCCATCGACATCTGCGTCACCTCCTCTCGTTGGTCTGGCCTGCTCTGTCGCCACGATAACCGCGGTCGGTGGCCACTGCCACCGTTTATGTCCGGCGTGTTCGGATGTTCACCCAGTTCACACGGGCTGTTTGCAGGACTATTCCACCCCGCGCCTGCTGCGATGCCGACGGTCAGAAGATCTCGGGCAGATCCGCCGACACCGTGTTGGGGTAGGTTGCCGAGCGCTTCTCCAAGAACGACATGACGCCCTCGTAGACGTCACCGGACTGGCCGCGGTAGAAGATCGCCTTGGAATCCGCGACATGGGCGTCGAGCGGGCTCGGCGCACCGGCCATCCGCCAGAGCAGCTGCCGGGTCAGCGCCGCCGAGACGGGTGCGCTGTTCGCGGTCATCTCGCGGGCGACGGCGATCGCGGTGTCGAGGACCTGGTCTTTCGGCACGACCTGTTGGATCAGCCCACGCTCGTGGGCTTCGGCGACCGGCACCATCTTGGCGCCGATCGTCCACTGCAGCGCGGTCGGCAGTCCGACGAGCCGGGGCAGGAACCAGCTCGATGCGGCTTCGGGCACGAGCCCCCGCGCGGCGAAGACGAAGCCGAACTTCGCATCCTCCGAGGCGATGCGGACGTCGGCGGGGAGAGTCATGGTGACCCCCACGCCGGCCGACGGCCCGTTGACGGCCACCACGATCGGCTTCAGCGAGGCGAACATCCGCAGCGTCAGCTTGCCGCCCTCGTCGGCCGGGACCTCGTCTGAGTCCACCACCGAGTCATCCTGGCCCGCTCGCTTCGCTCCCGGCGCCGACGACGCGTCGAATGTCGAACCGCCCGCCTCGAGGTCGGCGCCGGCGCAGAACGCGCGTCCGTTGCCGGTCAGCACGACCGCGCGGACGGAGTCGTCGGCGTCGGTGTCGTCGAAGGCAGCGCGCAACTCCTCCCCCATCTGCATGGTGAAGGCGTTGAGCCGGTCGGGCCGGTTGAGCCGGAAGATCGCGATCTCCCCGTCCCGTTCGACGGTGATGGTGGGCTGGTCCTGTCGGGACTTGCGCCCGACCTCTGATGTATCGCTCGTCACACGTCGATGCTATCGGGCAGTGGGACACGTCAAGTCGGCTGTGTCAATCCGTCCCCGGATACACCACGACGGCGGCGCCACCCTCTCGGGTGACGCCGCCGTCAACGGTGTCAGAACAGCTCAGCCGGGCCCGGTGTCAGCTGGCGTCGGCGTCGCCGGCCTTGGTGAGCTCGACCGGTGCGTCGGGAACCATGCGCGGCTTCTCCGAGCCGGTGAAGACGAACCGGGCGTCTTCGCCGTCGCCCTCGCCGTCCCAATTCTCGACGTCGACCAGGACGATCTGTCCGGGAGCGATGTCGCCGAACAGGATCTTCTCCGAGAGCTGATCCTCGATCTCGCGCTGGATGGTGCGACGCAGCGGGCGCGCACCCAGCACCGGATCGAATCCACGCTTGGCCAGCAGCGACTTCGCGCGGTCGGTGACCTCGAGTGCCATGTCCTTGTTCTTCAGCGCGCCCTCCACGCGAGTCAGCATGAGGTCGACCATCTGGATGATCTCGTCACGCGTGAGCTGGTGGAACACGACGATGTCGTCGATACGGTTGAGGAACTCGGGACGGAAGTGCTTCTTGAGTTCGTCGTTGACCTTCTGCTTCATCCGGTCGTAGTTCGACTGGGTACCGTCGCTCGACGAGAAGCCCATGCCCACGGCCTTGGAGATGTCCGAGGTTCCGAGGTTCGAGGTGAAGATCAGCACGGTGTTCTTGAAGTCGACCGTGCGACCCTGACCGTCGGTCAGGCGACCGTCCTCGAGAACCTGCAACAGGGTGTTGTAGATCTCCGAGTGGGCCTTCTCGATCTCGTCGAACAGCACCACCGAGAACGGCTTGCGGCGCACCTTCTCGGTGAGCTGGCCGCCCTCTTCGTAGCCGACGTACCCGGGCGGGGCACCGAACAGACGCGACGCGGTGAAGCGGTCGTGGAACTCACCCATGTCGATCTGGATGAGCGCATCGTCCTCGCCGAACAGGAAGTTCGCCAGCGCCTTGGAGAGCTCGGTCTTACCGACGCCGGACGGACCGGCGAAGATGAACGAGCCCGACGGACGCTTCGGATCCTTCAGGCCTGCGCGCGTACGACGGATGGCCTTCGACACCGCCTTGACGGCGTCTTCCTGGCCGATGATCCGCTTGTGCAGCTCGTCCTCCATGCGGAGCAGACGGGTGGTCTCCTCCTCGGTGAGCTTGAACACCGGGATCCCGGTCCAGTTGCCGAGGACCTCGGCGATCTGCTCGTCGTCGACCTCGGCCACGACGTCCATGTCGCCGCTGCGCCATTGCTTCTCGCGCTCGGCGCGCTCGGCGACCAGCTGCTTCTCCTTGTCGCGGAGGCTGGCGGCCTTCTCGAAGTCCTGCGCGTCGATCGCGCTTTCCTTCTCCTTGCGCGCATCGGCGATGCGGTCGTCGAACTCGCGCAGGTCCGGCGGCGCGGTCATCCGGCGGATGCGCATCCGCGCACCGGCCTCGTCGATGAGGTCGATCGCCTTGTCCGGCAGGAACCGGTCGTTGATGTAGCGATCGGCCAGCGTCGCGGCCGCGACCAGCGCACCGTCGGTGATGGAGACGCGGTGGTGCGACTCGTACCGGTCGCGCAGACCCTTGAGGATCTCGATGGTGTGCTCGACCGACGGCTCGCCCACCTGCACGGGCTGGAAGCGACGCTCGAGGGCGGCGTCCTTCTCGATGTACTTGCGGTACTCGTCGAGGGTCGTCGCACCGATGGTCTGCAGCTCGCCACGGGCCAGCTTCGGCTTGAGGATGCTGGCGGCGTCGATCGCGCCCTCGGCGGCACCCGCGCCGACGAGCGTGTGCAGCTCATCGATGAACAGGATGATGTCGCCGCGGGTGTTGATCTCCTTGAGCACCTTCTTGAGGCGTTCCTCGAAGTCACCGCGGTAGCGGCTGCCCGCGACCAGCGAACCGAGGTCGAGGGTGTAGAGCTGCTTGTCCTTGAGGGTCTCGGGGACCTTGCCGTTGACGATGGCCTGCGCGAGGCCCTCGACGACGGCGGTCTTGCCGACGCCGGGCTCACCGATCAGCACCGGGTTGTTCTTGGTGCGGCGGCTGAGCACCTGCATGACCCGCTCGATTTCCTTCTCCCGGCCGATGACCGGGTCGAGCTTGCCCTCGGAGGCCGCGGCGGTCAGGTTACGACCGAACTGGTCGAGGACCAGCGAGGTCGACGGGGTGCCGGACTCGCTGCTGCGACCGCCGGTGCCCGCCTCCTGTGGTTCCTTGCCCTGGTATCCGCTGAGGAGCTGGATGACCTGCTGGCGGACCCGGTTGAGGTCGGCGCCGAGCTTCACCAGCACCTGGGCGGCGACGCCCTCGCCCTCGCGGATCAGGCCGAGCAGGATGTGCTCGGTACCGATGTAGTTGTGGCCGAGCTGCAGGGCCTCGCGCAGCGAGAGCTCCAGCACCTTCTTGGCACGCGGGGTGAACGGGATGTGTCCCGACGGCGCCTGCTGGCCCTGGCCGATGATCTCTTCGACCTGGCTGCGGACCCCTTCCAGGGAGATCCCGAGCGACTCGAGCGCCTTGGCGGCCACGCCCTCGCCCTCGTGGATGAGGCCGAGGAGGATGTGCTCGGTACCGATGTAGTTGTGGTTGAGCATGCGCGCTTCTTCTTGGGCCAGGACCACAACCCGACGCGCGCGGTCGGTGAACCGTTCGAACATTGTTCTCCCTCACATTGCTAGCGCCCCGGCCGCCGCGGAGACCACCTCGGAGGTCCCGGAGGACAACCGGTGCGGATAGACGACGACCAGCCTGCTTCCACTCTAGAGGTCGTCTCGGGTGCACCTGCAGTTAACGCCTGCGCAGAGTGCATGGATCCACCGATGCGGCGGGGATGTGCACAGTACAACTGCGCTGGCCGGGGCTGTGTTCCCCGGCCGCTACGCCGAGAGCGAACGCGCGGCCCACGCCCCGCGCCTCCTCGCCCGGACCCATCCGGAGACCTAGACTGCGTGCGTGTCCCGGGGAGAGTCGATCGACGTCCACGCATCCGACGAGGCGGCCGGACCCCGGGACTCGGACCTGTCCGCGGCCGGAGCGCGGGTCCGGCGGGCGCGAGAGGCCGCGGGGACGAGTCTGCGGTCGTTGGCCTCCTCGATCGGCGTGAGTCCCGCGACGCTGAGTCAGATCGAGAACGGGAAAACGGGTCTGCGCGTCGATCGGCTCGAGGCGATCGCGACCGCCCTCGGGGTCGGCGTCACGCAGATCATCGAGGGCACGGTGCCCCGGCGCGGGCCGGCCGGCCCACCGGACCCGGACGCCGTGCAGCAGGATTGGCGGCACTACGGCCCGCTCGACTTCTCCCCCATCCTGCTGGCAGCCGTCGACGAGTTCCTCGCGGTCGGCTATCACGGGACGACGATGCGACGGATCTCCACACGGTGCGGGATGTCGGTGCCCGGGATCTACAACTACTACCCGAGCAAGCAGCTCATCCTGGTCGACATCCTCGACCGCACGATGGCGGACCTCGAATGGCGGGCGGCGGCCGCGGCGGCGAGCGAGCACGACGCCGTCGGCAAGTTCTGCGCGCTCGTGGAGAACCTCGCGCTCTACCACACCCACCGCCGCCGGCTCGGTTTCCTCGGCTCCAGCGAGGTGCGAGCACTCGAGCCGTCCAACCAGCGCGACGTCAGCCGACGACGAAACCGTCAGCAGGCGCTGGTCGACGAGCAGGTGCACGCCGCGCGGATGCTGGGACACTTCCGCCCGCCGCATCCCGATGACGCCGCGCGTGCTGTCGTCACGATGTGCACGGCACTCCCGACCTGGTGGCAACCGGACGGGCGGCTCACGCCCGAGCAGCTGGCGGCCGAGTACGTCGACTACGCGCTCGGGATCATGCGATATCAACCGCCGACCTCATGAACAAGTCAATGCTGACTTGTATATTGGCATGGTGAGTTCACCCGAGGCGCCGGCCGGCACGGCAGCACCCGCCGAGACGGCACCCACTCGCCGCGAACAACGGACCATCACCAGCCAGCGACGCATTCTCGAGGCAGCCGTCGACTGCCTGATCGAGCACGGCTTCGCCGGGGCGACGACGTCGGCGATCCAGGCACGCGCAGGCGTCTCGCGTGGACGGTTACTGCATCACTTCCCCTCCCGGGAGGACCTGCTCGTGGCCGCCGCCCGTCACCTCGCCGCCGAACGGGTGGCGGCGACCACCGCGCGCGCGGTGGCCGAGATCGACGACCGCGTCACGGGTTCGACCAGGGTCACGAACGTCGTCGAGATGATGTGGATGTCGTTCCACGAGCCGCATTTCTGGGCCGCGGTCGAACTCTGGACCGCTTCCCGGACCAACGAGTGGATCGCCGGCGCGCTGCTTCCCGTGGAGCGGCACCTCGGGGGCGTGATCCGATCGAGCATCGACCGGATGTGGGGCCCGGAGCTGGTCGGCCACCCGCGCTACGCGCAGCTACGGGAGATCCTCTTCACCAGCATGCGCGGAGTCGCCCTCGCCTACGCCTTCGATCACCGGGACCCGCGGCGCGATCCCCATCTGCCCCAGTGGACGGACACCGCCCTCGTACTCCTCGAGGTCTGACAACGTCCTCACCCACGTAAGAGTACGGGTTGACTGTTTCGACCGGGGTTGGCTAATCTCCAGCTACCCCGGCGCTGGGACGTGACCGACACTCGGCGCGGACTGTGTCCGGGAACACCCCTCCGGCCCGACGGCCGCACCTTCGACGACCTCACGGCGACCCCCGGAAGAACGGCCGTGGCTCGATTCCGTCGGCCGGGCACCCCCCGAGCCAGGAGCATCTCCGTGCCCACAGATCACACCGGCGAACGGCCGGCACCCCGTTCGGCTCGAGCGTCGATCGCCGCCGCGATCTCGACGTCGCTCGAGTGGTACGACTTCTTCATCTACTCCACCGCGGCGGCGCTGGTGTTCAACGTGACGTTCTTCGCCACCGACAGCACCGTCGTGTCCGCACTCAACTCCTTCGCCACTGTCGCCGTCGGCTTCATCGCCCGGCCGATCGGCGGAATTCTCGCCGGCCAGCTGGGAGATCGCTACGGCCGCAAGCCCGTTCTGGTCGGCGCGGTCTGCCTGATGGCCGTCGCCACTTTCCTGATCGGCTGCGTGCCCAACACCCAGACGGTGTGGCTGGCACCGACCCTCCTGGTCATCCTCCGCATCTGCCAGGGCCTGGCCGTCGGCGGACAGTGGGGAGGTGCCGTCCTGATCGCCACCGAGAACGCGCCGGCACATCTGCGTGGCTTCTACGGCAGTTTCGCCCAGCTCGGCGTGCCGATCGGTCTGGTGCTGGGCAATGTCGCGTTCCTCCTCGCCACCGGACTGTCGAGTTCGGACGCCTTCCTGTCCTGGGTCTGGCGAATCCCGTTCTGGATCAGCCTGGTCATGCTCCCGGTCGCGTTCGCCATCCACCGGTTCCTCGAGGAGACACCGGAATTCAAGGCAGTCGCGGCCAAGATCGCGCAGACACCCGAGGTGCAGCGCTCGCCGATGCTCGACGTCATCCGACGCAACCCGGGGACCATCCTGATGGCCGCCGGAGCCAACACGATCGGAATCGTCTTCTTCTACATCATGATCACCGGTTCGGTGCAGTTCGTGACGACCTACCTCGACGTCGCCCGATCCACCGTGCTCACCTGGATTCTGATCTCCTGCGTCGTGATGGTCCCGCTGGTCCCGGCCTTCGGCTGGCTGTCGGATCGCGTCGGCCGCAAGTTGGTCTTCGCGATCGGCTCGGCGGCCATGATGATCTGGGCCATCCCGATGTGGCTGCTGATCGGGTCGTCCTCGCCGACGTCCATCTGGCCGTTCGCGGTCGCCGTCCTCGTCGGGGTCGTGGCGATGGCGCTGCAGACCGGTACGCAGGGAACACTTTTCGCCGAGCTGTTCCCGCCGGAGATCCGCTTCTCGGGCGCGTCCCTGGGATATCAGATCTCGGCGATCGTCGGCGGGTTCGCCCCGTTCGTGATGGTCGCGATCATCAACGGCAACCCGGACAACGCCTGGCGCGTGGGGCTTTTCCTCACCCTCCTGGCCGCCGCGTCGTTGCTCTGCCTGTATGTCATCGTCAAGAAGCGCTATCACGGCGACTTCGACTCACAGGTATCGGCCGGCGTCGACGACGCACAGCCACCGGCTCAGCCTGTTCGATAGTCGCGGTCTTCCCGGCGACCGGGACACCACGGCGGCGCCGGGTCATCGAACGATGACCCGGCGCCGTCGTGGTGGTTCAGTTCCAGTTCATCCAGAAGTCGAGCTCGAGCTCCTGGTCGCCGGGCACGACGCGGTGCTGCTCGAAATCGCGGACACCGTCACGCGCGAGGACGTCGTCGTCGATGAAGCACTGTCCGGTCGCCAGCCAGGCCGGTTTGGTGATGATGCTCAACGCGGCGTCGGCCATGATGCTGGGCTTCCGACTCCGCGCGACGAGCTCCTCGCTCAGGATGTTGCGCACCGCCGCCGTGTTGATCGTTGTCCGCGGCCACAACGAATTGACCGCGATGCCATCGGCTTTCAGCTCGGCGGCCAGACCGATGGTGACCATGGACATCGAGAACTTCGAGATCGTGTACGCGGTCCCGATCTGACTGAACCACTTGGGATCGAGATCGATCGGCGGCGAAAGCGTCAGCACATGGGCGTTCTCCGATGCGCGCAGATGCGGGATCGCCGCCTTCGTCAGCGCGAAGGCACCTCGCGCATTGATGTCCTGCATGAGGTCGTATTTCTTCATGTCGATCTTCTCCGCGGACGTCAGATCGAGCGCACTCGCGTTGTTGACCACGATGTCGATGCCGCCGAAGTGCTCGACGGTGCGGGTCACGGCCTCGGCCACCGAGGCGTCGTCACGGACGTCACCCACGATGGGCAGTGCCCGCCCGCCGGCCTCGGTGATCGCGGCCGCCGCCGTGTGAATCGTCCCGGGGAGTTTCGGGTGCGGCTCGGCGGTTTTCGCAACGAGCGCGATGTTGGCGCCGCGCGCAGCGGCCGCCACCGCGATGGCCTCGCCGATTCCCCGGCTGCCGCCGGAGATCAACAGGGTCCGGCCCTGCAGCGAATCGTCGGGGGTGTGGGTCGATGTCACGGTGAGTCCTTTCGGTGCGCACATCCATCGGGTGTGCGAGGTCGGGACAGCGACGCATGGGCCGACTCGTTCGACACCACCGCCACTCGCTGCCTGTTTGGTTGAGCTAAACAGTCCGGAGATAGTTGCATCTCGGGCGGGCGCCCGAGATACCTCCGGAGTCGAGATGACACCGCCGTTCCCGGCCCCGGCGCACCCCTGTTCGGCTCCGCCGAGCGTATCTCTCGAATCCGCTGATGTGCAATCAATGCGCATGTCATCGCTTGCGTCGAAGCCCCGCAGGACACGCAGGCCCCAGGGCGCGAGGCTCCACCCCGGCCGACGCCCGCCCGCGCCGGGACTTGACCCCGCGCCGACCGAGCGGGCATGCTGTCCGAGCGATCGCTCGCTCACGGCGGGTGACCAATCGAGAGGGGACAGTTGTGGCCATCCGGGACCCGCAGGCCTATCGAGAGGGCCTCCGCGACAACAGGCGCGTCGTCTATCGCGGCGAGAAGGTCGACGACGTCACCGCGTTCGGCGAATTCGCGGACGCGATCGCCCACTCGTCACTCGCCTACGAGATCTCGCGCACCGAGCCGGATCTCGCGGTCGCCGACGACGGCGACGGGCCCTACACCGCGTTCTACCGGGTGCCGCGCACCGCGGCGGACATCAGCAACCGCGGTCGCCTGATCGAGACCCTGTCCCGCATGGGCGCGGGGACGATCGTGCTCAAAGAGGTGGGCAGCGACGCCCTGTTCGCGCTGCTGCGCGCATTGTCCGGCGACAGCCTCGCCAAAGCCGAGGCGTACTACCGGTACTGCTGCGAGAACGACGTCGCGCTGGCGGTGGCCCAGACCGATGTGAAGGGCGACCGGTCGCTTCCGCCGCACCGGCAGCCCGATCCCGATCACTACCTGCGGATCGTCGACGAGGACGCCGACTCGATCACCGTGTCCGGCGCGAAGGTCCATACCTCGTTCAGCGCCAACGCCGATGAGCTCATCGTGCTGCCCACCCGCGCGATGTCGGAGGCCGATCGCGACTGGGCGGTGAGCTTCGCCATCCCGGTCGACACCGAGGGCCTCACGCTCTACGTGTCCCCCTACCTGCACGGCGAGCACCACGCCTTCGAGCACCCGATCTCGTCCCGGCACAAGCTGCTCGAGAGCCTGACGGTGTTCGACCGGGTCCGCGTCCCGAAGGAGCGGGTCTTCCTCAACCGGGAGCCCGAACTCGCCGGCCCGCTGGCACTCGCCTTCGTCGACTACCACCGCTTCACCGCGGTGAACTACAAACTCCCCGTCCTCGACCTGCTGGTCGGGGCCGCCATCGGTATCGCCGAGGCCAACGGCATCGCCGGTGCCGGTCACGTGAAGACCAAACTGACCGAACTGATCACCTACGCCGAGACGGTACGTGGTTTCGCCGAGTTGGCCGCGGTCCGATCGCGCAACGGCGGCAACGGAATCCATCTCCCGGACCCATTGGCGGTCAACATGGCGAAGTACCACTTCGCGCACGGGTTCCACCAGGCCGCGGCCACCCTGCTCGACCTCGCCGGCGGCCTGGTGGTCACCGGGCCCGGCGGACAGGACTGGGATGACCCCGCGGTTCGTGCGGTGCTGGAGAAGTACTTCGCCGCCGCCCGGCCGGCCCAGGAGCGCCTGCGGCTCATCCACCTGATCGGCGACCTGACCACGGGGCAGTGGGGCGGCTACCAGTCGGTTCTCGCCACCCATGCCGAGGGATCGCTGGAGGCCGAGAAGATGCAGATCGCACGGGCGTACGACAGCACCCGGGCGCGTGCCGCCGTCGACGCGGTACTCCGCGCGGCCGCCGAAACACCCGATGCCGGAGCCGAACTCGTGGCAACCGCGGGAGCCGCTCGATGACCGCGGGCCTCGACTTCGCCCTCGACGACCGCGGGGTCGCCACCATCCGGCTGAACCGGCCGGAGGCCGCGAACGCCCTGGACATGGATGTCGCCGACGGACTGGCGGCGGCGGTGCAGACCATCGAACGCGACGGCGGCGTCCGGGTCATCCGACTGTCCGCGGCCGGTCGGCTGTTCTCCGGTGGCGGCGATGTCCACGGCATGGCCACCGCGACCGACCGGGGTCGGTTCCTCGCCGAGCTCGCCGGATCGGTCCACCGGTCGCTCATCGCGCTGGACCGCCTGCCCGTTCCCGTCGTGGCCGCGGTTCAGGGCACCGCCGCGGGCGGCGGTCTGGGTCTCGTCCTCGCCGCCGACGTGGTGGTCGCGACGCCGACGACCTCCTTCGTGGCCGCATACTCCACGATCGGACTCTCCCCCGACTGCGGAGTGTCCGTCAACCTGCCCCGGACCATCGGCCTGGGGCGCGCACTGCGCATGCTGGTGCGGAACGAGAAGATCGATGCGGCAACCGCGTTGGACTGGGGCCTCGTCCACGACATCGTCGAGGCGGAGGAACTCGAGAGTGCCACCGACGATCTCGTCGCGCTCCTGCTCGAACGGCCCGCGGCCGCGATCGGGCACGCACGACGCCTGGCGCGGGCGTCCTTCGGCCGTACGTTCGCCGATCATCTCGACGACGAGGCGGCCACCATCGCGCGGCTGGGTGCGGGCGACGAAACCGGCGCACTGCTCGCCCGATTCACCGGCTGACGCCGGCCCGCCCGCATCCGGTGATTCGCCCAAACCGCCCGATTCACCGGTGAGCGGACTAGCGTCGTAGCCCATGAGCAGCGACGCCCGGCCCCGGTCGCACCGGGTCAACCTGACGGTCTTCCTCGCCTCGGCCGTCATCGTGGTCGCCTTCGCCGTGTGGGCGCTGGCGGCACCGGCGGCGGCCGAGTCGACGATCAACGACGTCCGCGATTTCATCACCCGGTGGTTCGGCTGGTGGTACTTCATCCTCGCGACCGCCATCGTCGGTCTCGTGGTGTTCCTCGGCCTCAGCAAGTACGGACGCTACCGACTCGGGCCCGAGGAGTCGCGCCCGGAGTACAGCCTCTTCACCTGGACGTCGATGCTGTTCGCCGCCGGTATCGGCATCGATCTGATGTTCTTCTCCGTCGCCGAACCCGTCACCCACTTCCTCAACCCGCCGACGGGTCTCGCGGAGACCAACGCCGCGGCGCGCGAAGCGGTCACGTGGACGGTCTTCCACTACGGGGTGACCGGGTGGGCGATGTATGCGCTGATGGGTGGCGCGCTCGCCTATTTCGCCTTCCGGCACAACCTCCCGCTGACGATCCGCGCGGCCCTGTACCCGATCTTCGGCAAGCGTGTCGAGGGGCGGTGGGGCGACGCGATCGACGTCGCGGCCGTCCTGGGCACCATCTTCGGCATCGCCACCTCGCTGGGAATCGGCGTCGTGCAGCTCAACTTCGGGCTGAACGAGATCTTCGGGATCGAGCAGGGCAAGGCCGCCCAGATCGGTCTCATCGTCCTGGCGGTGGTCATCGCGACTGCGTCCGCGACGTCGGGCGTGGACAAGGGCATCCGACGCCTCTCGGAGATCAACGTGATCCTGGCGATCTGCATGCTCGTCTACATCACGGTCGCCAAGGACGCCGACTTCCTGCTCAACGGGCTCGTCCAGAACGCGGGCGACTACGTCTCCACGTTCGCCGACCGGACGCTCGACACCTTCGCGTGGGACCAGGTGAACCCGCCGCCCGGCAACGACGCCCGCGCCTTCGTCGACGGTTGGACCCTGTTCTTCTGGGCCTGGTGGGTGGCCTGGGCCCCGTTCGTGGGACTCTTCCTCGCGCGCATCTCGCGGGGACGCACGTTGCGCCAGTTCATCTTCGGCGTCCTGGTGGTCCCGTTCAGCTTCATCCTGGTATGGATCTCGATCTTCGGGAACAGCGCCCTGCAGGTGGCCCGCGGCGATGCGGACTTCGCCGAGACGACGGCCTCCACCCCCGAGGCCGGGTTCTATTCGCTGCTCGAGCAGTATCCCGGTTCGACGCTGCTCATCGGGATCGCGACGATCACCGGCCTGCTCTTCTACGTGACCAGCGCCGACTCCGGCTCGCTCGTGATGGGCAATTTCACCAGCCGCCTCGACGACCCGATGGCCGATTGCGCCCGCTCGCTGCGCATCTTCTGGTCGGTGGCGATCGGATTACTCACCCTGTCGATGCTGTTCGCGGGCGGCGGCGACGGGTCCATCCTGACCCTGCAGGCCGCGACGGTGATCATGGGCCTGCCGTTCTCGTTCGTCCTCGGACTGATAGGTGTCTCGCTGCTTCGCGCGGTCCGCAACGAGTCGGTGAAACTCGACAGCTTCCGGACCACCTTGCCGAAGGTGATCGCCGTCGGGCGCGGCCCAGCCGAACACGGCAGCTGGCGGCAGCGACTCATCGGCACCCTGCGCTTCCCCGGCCCGGCCGCCACCCGAAAGTTCATCGGGGCCAACGTTGTCCCGGCGATGACCGAGGTCGCCGAGCAGTTCAACCGTGAGGGGATCGCCGCGACCGTCGACGAGTCGGCCGAGAACGAAGGGCTGCCGTCGCCGCGCCTGCTCGTCGAACTCGCCGAGGTGCCCCGTTTCGAGTACTGCGTGTGGCCGGTATCGGCACCGACCCCGACGTACGCGGTCCGGACCCAGCGTTCCGACGATCGTTACTTCCGATGCGAGGTGTACCTCACCGAGGGATCGCAGGGGTACTCGCTGTCCGGGTACACCCGCGACCAGATCATCGGCGACATCCTCGACCAGTACGAACGTCATCTCGGCTACCTGCATCTGCGAGACGCCGCCGCGGACCACCACGACCCCGAACCGGCACCGGGCGCCGACGACGGTACCGTGCCCGACAGCGACACGGACATCCCCGACAGCAGTTCCGAAGGAGCACCGGTTCGATGAGCGAGACCCTCTACATCGACGGCCGCTGGCGGCCGGCCGCGTCCGGTCAGACCCGCGAGATCCGCTGTCCGGCAGACAACTCGGTCGTCGGTGTGGTGGCCGAGGCCGGCGTGGCCGACACCGAACAGGCGATCGCGGCGGCGCGGCGCGCCTTCGACGCCGGCGACTGGAGCGCCACACCGGCCGCCGAACGTGGCGACCTCCTGCTGCGTGTCGCGGGCCAGATCGACGAGCGCCGAGACGAATTCGTCCGGGCCGAGACCCTCGACACCGGCAAACGGCCGTACGAGTCCGACCTCGACATGACCGACATCGCCAACTGCTTCCGGTATTTCGGCAAACTCGCGGCCACCGACGCGGGTCGCGTGGTCGACACCGGATCACCCGATGCCGATTCCCGCATCGTCTACGAACCGGTCGGTGTCTGCGGACTGATCACGCCGTGGAACTACCCCTTGCTGCAGGCAGCCTGGAAAGTCGCTCCGGCGCTCGCAGCGGGAAACACCTTCGTCCTCAAACCCGCCGAGCTCACCCCACACACCTCGATCCTGCTGATGCAGGTACTCGAGCATGTCGGTCTCCCGGCGGGCGTGGGCAACCTCGTCCTGGGCGCGGGTGCCGAGGCCGGCGCTCCCCTGTCCTCGCACCCCGACGTCGACCTCGTCTCGTTCACCGGAGGTCTGGTCACGGGCCGGGTCATCGCCCGGGAGGCGTCGGCAACGGTGAAGAAGGTCGCGCTCGAACTCGGGGGCAAGAACCCGAACGTGGTGTTCGCCGACGCATGTGCCACCGACGACCTGCTCGCCGCCGCGGTCGACAACGCGCTCAACGCCGCGTTCCTGCACTCGGGCCAGGTGTGCTCGGCCGGAGCGCGACTCATCATCGAGGAGTCCGCACACGACCGCTTCGTCGACGAACTCGTCCGCCGCGCGGAACGAATCCGGCTGGGGCTCCCCTACTCCGAGGGCACCGAGACCGGTCCGCTCATCTCGGCGGCACACCGCGACAAGGTGCACGCCTACGTCGAGCAGGCCCGTGCGGACGGCGCCGTCATCCGCACGGGCGGCGGCTTCGCCACCGGCGATGCGGGATCGGGCAGTCTCGACGACGGATGGTTCTATCTGCCCACCGTGATCGATCGCGCCGACCGTTCGATGGCCTGCGTGCACGACGAGGCGTTCGGACCCACGGTCACCGTCGAGACCTTCGCCACGGAGGACGAGGCCGTGACCCTGGCCAACGACACCGTCTACGGGCTGGCCGGTGCGGTCTGGTCGGCCGACGCGGCGCGCGCCCGCCGCATCGCCGGACGGATCCGGGCCGGAACGGTGTGGGTCAACGACTTCGGGCCGTATCTGCCCGAGGCCGAGTGGGGCGGGTACGGCCAGTCCGGCTTCGGTCGGGAACTCGGTCCGTCGGGACTGGCGGAGTATCGCGAGGCCAAGCACGTCTACGAGAACCTCCGACCGGGGGTCACCGGGTGGTTCGCGAACCGAGACGATCGGGAGGATGAGCAGTGAGCGAGACCTACGACTACGTGGTCGTCGGCGGCGGCTCCGGGGGTGCCGTGGTGGCCTCGCGGTTGTCCGAGGACCCCTCGGTCACGGTGTGCCTGCTGGAGGCGGGTCCGTCCGATGTCGGCGACGACGCGATCCTCCGGCTGGACCGGTGGATGGAACTCCTCGAATCCGGTTACGACTGGGACTATCCCATCGAACCGCAGGCGAACGGCAACGACTTCATGCGCCACGCCCGGGCCAAGGTCCTCGGCGGGTGCAGTTCGCACAACAGCTGCATCGCCTTCTGGGCGCCGCGCGAGGACCTGGACTCCTGGGAACGCGACTTCGGCTGCGCGGGATGGGGTTCGGCGGAGTTGTACCGGCTGTACCCGCAACTCGAGACCAACGACGCGCCGGGCGCGCATCACGGCCGCAGCGGACCCGTCCACGTCATGACGGTGCCGCCGAGCGATCCGTGCGGCGTGGCCCTGCTCGACGCCTGCGAGGCGGTCGGCATCCCGCGGGTCGAGTTCAACAGCGGTTCGACGGTTGTCAACGGCGCCAACTTCTTTCAGATCAACCGGCGGCCCGACGGCGTGCGGGCGTCGTCGTCGGTGAGCTACCTGCATCCACATCTCGAACGCCCGAACCTCACCGTCCGCACCGGTTCCTGGGCCAAGCGAGTGGTGATCGAGAACGTCGACGGCGGGCTGCGCGCCGTGGGCGTGGACATCACCGACAACGCGTTCGGCCGGACGACACGGATCCAGGCCCGGGGCGAGGTCATCGTGTCGGCGGGCGCGATCGACTCCCCGAAGTTGCTGATGCTCTCCGGGATCGGGCCGGCGGACGACCTGCGCGAGCACGAGATCGAGGCCCTCGTCGACGCGCCGGGGGTCGGTGAACACCTGCAGGACCACCCCGAGGGAGTGATCGGGTTCGAGACCACGAAGCCGATGGTCCGCCAGTCGACCCAGTGGTGGGAGGCGGGAATCTTCACCACCGTCGACGCGGGTCTGACCCGGCCGGACCTGATGATGCACTACGGCAGTGTGCCGTTCGACATGCACACTCTTCGCCAGGGCTACCCGACCAGTGACAACACCTTCTGCCTGACACCGAACGTGACGCACGCCCGGTCGCGGGGCACCGTTGCGTTGCGCTCCCGCGACTTCCGCGACAAGCCGCGCGTGGACCCCCGGTATTTCACGGACGTCGAGGGCTACGACATGCGGATCATGATCGCCGGGCTACGCAAGGCCCGCGAGATCGCCGCCGCCGAACCACTGTCGACGTGGATTGCGCGCGAACTGTATCCGGGCCCCGACACCACGAGCGACGCCGAACTCGCCGACTACATCACCCGGACCCACAACACCGTCTATCACCCGGTGGGCACTGTGCGGATGGGCCCACCCGACGACGAGTTGTCTCCGCTCGACCCCGAGCTGCGCGTGAAAGGCGTTGCGGGCCTGCGGGTCGCCGACGCATCGGTGTTCCCCGAACACACCACGGTGAACCCGAACCTCACCGTGATGCTCGTCGGCGAGCGCTGCGCCGAGCTCGTGCGCGCGGACAGCTGACACTAGGTCGCGAACGAGTCGACGATCCGCTCGAGCACCGCGGCGACCTGCTCGGTGGCGGCCGCGCGGTCGTCCGCCGCGGCGACGTAGAGTGCCGCCTCGTCGAGCGCGCCGATCGCGACATGGGCCAGGGGGCGGGTGGGCTGCTCGACCGCCTGCCCCGTCGCGATCGCCGCCGCGATCAGTCCCTCGACCAGAGCGAATCCGAATTCCTCACCGCGAGCCCGCCATTCGCTCCAGCCCAGGACCGATGGCGCGTCGACCAGGGTGATGCGGTGCACTTCGGGCTCGGTGCACAGCCGCAGGAAGAGGCGCATGCCCGACTTCAGCGCGGCGAGCGGGTCGTCCGCGGCGCGCTCGCCGACGTCCGCGGCGATCTGCGCGACGATCGACTGCTCCACGTCGTCGTAGACGGCGACGAACAGCCCTTTCTTGTCGTCGAACTGGTGATAGAGCGCACCGCGCGTGACCCCGGCCTCGGCGACGATCTCCTGGGTGCCGACGTCGGCGAAGCCGCGTTCACCGAAGAGCATGCGTCCGGCGGCGATGAGCGCCGCGCGGGTGGCCGCGGTCCGCTCCGCCTGGGTACGACGATTGACTTTCATACAGTTTGCACGTAACTTTCATACTCAGTGTTCGTAAGTCATCCGAGTCTACGAGAAGCGGGTTTCGCCATGGCAACTGCACCGCGGACGGCCACACGCCCACCCACCCCGCTACCGACCGTCGACTTGCCCTCCGGCGTCGTCGAGTACGCCACGTACGGACCCACCGACTCCGCGCACCCGCCGATCGTCTTCGTCCACGGCGCCGTCGTCGACCATCGGTTGTGGGAACCGACCGCACTCCTGCTCGCCGAACGCGGATTCAGGTGTTGGGTCCCCCTCATGCCCCTGGGGTCCCATCGGATTCCGCTCGGGCCCGCCGCGGACCGGTCACCGCGCGGGATGAGCCGGCTCCTTCGCGAGTTCGTGGACCGCTTCGACCTGTCCAGCGCGACCCTGGTGGCCAACGACTCCGGTGGGGCGATCACCCAGTTCGCCCTCGACGACGACCCGCGATTCGTCGGCCGGCTGGTGTTCACGAATTGTGATGCGTTCGATCTCTTCCCGCCCCAGCCGTTCCGCCTGTACTTCGCGCTGATGAAGAACCGTGCGTTGCTGAAGCCCCTGGCCGAGGCGATGCGACTGCGCGCACTGCGGCACTCCGCGCTGGGGGTCGGCCTGCTGCTGAACGATCCCGACCCCGAACTCACCGGCTCGGTCTTCGAGCCCCTGCAGGGGGACGCGCGCATCCGCGACGACTTCATCGCGTTCCTGCGCGGCATCAGTCCGGCCGAACTGGCGGAGGTCACCCCGCGGATGTCTGGGGTCGACCTCCCGGTCCGCCTGGTGTGGGGACGCGACGATCGATGCTTCACCCCGGCGCACGGACGCCGCCTCGCCGCGGTCTTCCCCGGGGGCGCCCCGTTCGTCGAGGTTCCCGGCGCACGGACGTTCGTGTCCCTCGACCAGCCGCAGGTCGTCGCCGACCAGATCGCCGAGCTCACCGTCGGGGACCTCGCCTCGCCCTGATCGGAAGGACGGCACGAAGCGGGCCGGACGCAAAGAAATTCCGTCACCGGCGTCGGATTCCCGGGCCCGGGCGCGACGATGGAGATGTGAGCAGCGACCAGTCGGTTTCTTCGGCCCGGGGACCAGAGGGATTGCTGGCGGTCTACGACCAGGCACTGCCGGAGGTGTACGGCTTCGTCGTACGCCGCTGCACGGATCGTCGAACCGCCGAGGACGTCACCTCCGAGACCTTCCTGGCCGCGATGGACTCGGTCCGACGACGCCGTGAAACCGAACCGACCATGCCGTGGCTGATCGGGATCGCCCGGCACAAGCTCGCCGACCACTGGCGACGCGCCCAGCGCACCCCGGAGCCCGTCGACGATCTACCCGACCGCGGCGACGACCCCTGGGACGCCGAACTCGACCGGATGGTCGCCCATCACACCCTCGGCCAGCTGTCGCCGGTCCATCAATCGGTGCTGACGCTGCGCTACGTCGACGATCTCCCCGTCGCCGAGTGCGCAGAGATCCTGGGTCGCACGGTCGGCGCGACCGAGGCGCTTCTCACCAGGGCCAAGCGCGCGTTCCGTGCCGCCTATCCCGAAACGCAACCCCAGCCCAGCGGGAGAGGAGGTCACGCATGAGTACCCGGAACAGCTCGCGCTTCGACGCGACACGAGATCCGCTGCACGTCCTGAACGCGGCGCACACACCCGGCTTCGACGATCCCGTTCGTCCCGACCGCGATTTCGCCACCGCGCTGCGTGATCGCCTCGAGCGCGGGGCGACACTACCCGAAGGAGTCGTCATGGCCACCGCAACACAACTCGAGGCACCCGAGGCCGTCCCGTCCGACGCGTCCGCCCGGCCGGCACCGACGGTCGAACGTCCCGGCGCGCTCCCCTATCTCGTCGTCGCCGAGCCGCAGGCCGCGATCGACTGGTACGTCGACGCGCTCGGCGCACGGTTGCGCGGCGAACCGATCGTGATGTCCGACGGCGTGATCGGTCACGCCGAACTCGAAGTGGGCGGCGGCGCAGTCTATCTCGCTGCCGAGTTCCCCGACCTCGGACTCCGCGCACCCGAACCCGGGGCGGTCTCGGTCAGCCTGATGGTGGCCGTCGACGACACCGACGGCGCGGTCTCGACGGCCGCCCGTGCCGGCGCCGCGGTCACCCGCGAGCCGTACGAGGCCCACGGCACCCGTACGGCGGTCATCGTCGACCCGTTCGGACACCGCTGGATGCTGAGCGGGCCGTCGAAGATCACGACCGCCGAGGCGGTCCACCAGGGCGACGTGGGCTACATGTCCTTGAACACGCCCGACGCCGCCCGCGCCCGACGCTTCTACGGCGACGTCCTCGGCTGGGAGTTCGACGCCGAGGGAAGGCGGGTCACCAATGTCGGCCACCGCCTCGGCATCTTCGAGACCGACGGCGCGCCGACGATGTTCTGCGCGTACGCCGTCGACGACCTCGAGGCGGCCCGTGAGCGCATCGTCGCGGCTGGCGGGCAGGGCGAGTTCGGCGCCAGCCCCGACGGGCACCGCGTGGTCGACGCGGTCGACGACCAGGGCGTCCGCTTCGCGGTCTACGCCGCCGAGCCCGGCGACGTCCGGCCGCAGGCACATCCGCGCGATCCAGGGGCCATGACCTACCTGACGGTGTTGACGCCCGACAGCGGACGCTTCCGCGCGTTCTACGGGTCGGTGCTCGGTTGGACTTTCCACGGCGGGCGCATCGACGACGGCTGGGAGGTGGACGACTCCCGGCCGCAGGTCGGTCTCGCGGGTGGTGCCGACAGCTCGGTGGCGGTGCCGATGTGGACGACCGGCGATGTCGTCGCCGCGGTCGAGCGCGTCCGCGCCGCGGGTGGCACGGTGCTCGACGAACCGAGCACGGCGCCCTACGGCATCTCCGCACGATGCACCGACGACCAGGGGGCACAGTTCTACCTCGGCCAGTTGTTCTGAGTTCCTGCCATGGGGCGCCGACTCGGCGCAACCAGCAGCGGGTCACCAAGTGGCTTCGACTCCGCGCCTCGCGTCGCTCGGTGCCGGCTCAACCAGCGGAAACGGCACACCCACCACCCGCCGGCCGAGCTTGTCGAGGTCACCCCACGAGCCGAGCCCACCACCCGCCGGCCGAGCTTGTCGAGGTCACCCCACGAGCAGTCCGACGACCAGCACCGCCACCGCGGCGGTGGTCAGCACGGAACGCACGATGTTCCACGGCACCCAGACGGCGGTGAACCGCGTCCAGACCCGCGCCGCCTCGTCGCCGCGCACAGCGCCCGCGGCGTCGAGGCGGTTGTTGGCGGGGACGTTGACGGCCATCGTGATGACGACGCCGAGCGCGGTGAGGATCGTCGCGGCGAGGGCCCACCAGCGGAGCCCCGATCCCCAACCGGCCCAGACGGTCAGCGCGCCGAACACCACGCCGCCGCCGAAGATGACCGCGAAGAGCGGGTTGAGGATGGCGCTGTTCATCCGCTGCATCCCCGCGACCGCCACGTCCGCACCGGCGCGGGTCAGACCGGGGATCACGGCGTAACCGAATCCCGCCAGCACACCGGCACTCAGTCCGGTGGTCAGAATCGTCAGGGTCACCATCACATCGCGCAGCAGGTCCATGGGAACAGTCCAGCGCTTCACGCTCCGGAAATCCATGACCGGACCGGCTGATTCCGGCTCGGCCGTCCGGCTCCCGATTCCGAAGCGGCCACCACCGTCGTGGTTGACTCTTACCCATGTCCTCTCGCTCTCGCGTCCGGGCCCTGTCCGCGCGTCTGCCGTTCGGCATCGGGACCGTCGTCGTCGTCCTGTGCGCCGCGTTGGTCGTGACCGGCGGCGTGGTGCTCGCGAGCGGCGACGCCCGGACCGACGACGGTGAGTACGCCTATGGTGAGCTGCGCGGATACGAACGGGAACCGGGCACCGCGTGGACGATCGTCGGCCAGGAGGATCTGCCCGACTACACCGACGAGGTCACCATCGAGATCGCCGACATCTCCGACGAGGGATGGCTCATCACGTACCCGTCCGGATTGGGACGCTCGTTCGTGATGGTGGACCGGCGCACGGGAAAACTGCTGTGGGACAGCCCCATCAACGCGGGTCAGGGCGACTGCGCGGTCAACGAGGCGGGCCAGGTCGGTTGCGCGGTACAGCTGGGCACCCCACTCGAGGACGGCTTCTACCTCGTCGACGACGCCGGGGTCCCGACCCGCACCGCGGAGTACCTGGACACCAAGGCCGTCGAAGGACTCGGCACCAATTTCCTGCGTGTGAACCGAGTCGGGCACCAGGTCACACTCAACACCCCGGCCGGCAAGAGCATCTGGGCGCGGACCTTCGCGGCGCCGATCGTCGGCATCGACGTCACCGGTGACATCGTGATCATCAAGACCGCCGACGCCAGTCAGCATCTGGTCAACCCGGCGACGGGGGAAGACCGTATCGGCTGTGACCAGTGCTCGATCAGGCTGTACCCGAGCGGCGTGACCGTCGACCATCAGGCGTACGGCGAGGAGAAGGTCGTCACGTACGCGACCGTGAACGGACGGGTCGACGCCGATCCGGTCGCCGAGGCCGACGGCCTGCGCGTGCTGCCGGGACCGTCGACCCTGCCGGTGCTCAACGCCGCGAACCGGGTGTTCGCCGCCGAAGGGCAGTACGAGGTGCGCGATCCGGCGCGACCCGGCGCGCTGTGGCAGATCCGCGACGGCGAACTGTCGAAGGGCAACGCCGTCGCGTGCGGTTCCCTCGTCGACTTCGGCCGTCTCGACGGTTCCCGGACGACGTACGAGCTCGCCGACGGCACGCACATCGGCAGCGGACCGCCGCCGGGTCCGCAACAGCCGATCCTCGCCAACCCGCGGTGTGTCGGCTCCAGCGGCACCACCATGGTCCTCGTCAACCAGGGAGTGCTGACCGGGCTCACTCCGGCCAACACAGCGGCCTGGGAACGCGGCCTGTCATCTCCCGGGCTCGTCCGGGTCGTCGACGGATACATCGTCGTCAGTGAGGGCAGCACGCTGTCGATGCTGCGTCCGAACTGATCCGCCTGCCGTCCCGATCCTTGCGCGATCAACCATTCTGTGGGCCGTTTCACAGGCGTTGCCCAGCCTCGGGCCTCACCTGCGAAGACACAGATCGCTCTCCACGTCCAGACCTCACTTGATCACGACAAGGTAACGCTTTGCTCACGGCCGCGTGTACGGTCGGCTCGGTTCCGCAAGCACGAACCACGAGATGTACACGCGAGGTCGATCAGTTTTGGGTAAGCACTCCAAGCCACGGAAGAGGTCCCGCACACCGTTGTGGGCCACCGCTCTCCTGCCGGTGGGCGTTCTGGCCGGCGCGGCCACCGCCGGCGCCGAGCTCTCCGGCCACACGATGGCGCCGACGCCGGTGTCGGCACCCCAGCCCGCCTCCGAGGCCACCACCACGCCCCCGTCGGTCACGCCGGCCGTCCGGGCACATCCCATCGCGCCGACCCCGCCGCCACCACCGGTCCGTCCGGCGAGCGTGACGACCGGCGCGGTCCCGGTGACCAACTACGACGCCTACGAGTCCGCCGCGAAGGCCGTCACGAGCACTCACCCGCGCTGCGGGATCGACTGGAAGGTGATCGCCGGAATCGGTCGCGTCGAGTCCCATCACGCCGACCAGGGCAACGTGAACCCCGACGGCGTGCTGCGCAGTGCGATCTTCGGTCCGCGACTCGACGGCTCCCTCGCCGGCAACCAGGTCGTCGGTGACACCGATGGCGGCGAACTCGACGGCGACCCGGTCTACGACCGCGCGGTCGGCCCGATGCAGTTCCTGCCGTCGACGTGGAAGATGTACGCCGCCGACGGAAACGGTGACGGGAAGTCCGACCCGCAGAACATCTTCGACGCCGCGTTGACCACCGCGAACTACCTGTGCGACGAAAACCTCGACCTGCGGGACTCGTCCTCACTCGTGACCGCCGTGCTGCGGTACAACAACTCGATGGACTATGTGAACAAGGTTCTCGGTTTCGCCCGCGAATACTGATCCCCGCGCTCCCGGAGGAGCGCAAGCGACGACCGACCCCTGCTCCCTGAGGAGCGTCCGGAGCTTGCGGAGGGCGCGTCACGAAGGGTCCGGCGACCGAGGTTGCGAAACCCTTCGTGACGCTCGCAAGCTCGCTCCTCAGGGAGCAGAATGACGCTCGCAAGCTCGCTCCTCAGGGAGCAGAATGACGCTCGCAAGCTCGCACCTGCAGGGCAGGGTTACGCGCTTCTTTCGGGTTCGGGAGCGGGGGACGGCGGCTCGCCCCGCTCGCGACCGTCAGTCCTGCGTCAGAAACGCTTGCAGCGCGGCCGAATACATCGGCACGTCGTCGGCGCCCATGAGCTCACGCGCGGAGTGCATCGCGAGCTGCGGCGCGCCGACGTCGATCGTGGTGAGACCCGTGCGTGAGGCCGTGATCGGACCGATCGTCGACCCGCACGGCAGATCAGCACGGTGGACGTACCGCTGCATCGGCACCCCCGCGGCATCGCACGCGAGCGCGAAGATGGCCTCCCCCACCGCATCCGACGCGTAGCGCAGGTTCTGGTTCACCTTGAGCACCGGGCCGCCACCGATCGAGATGCGGTGGCCGGGTTCGTGCCGTTCGGGATAGTTCGGGTGGGTCGCATGCGCCATGTCGCCCGACAGGCAGACACTCGCGGCCATCGTGCGGAGAAAATCTGCGCGTGATCCACCGCGCGCCAAGACGATCCGTTCGCAGATCGAACCGAGGAAGTCCGAGGCGGCACCACGCTCGGAACCGCTGCCGACCTCCTCGTGGTCGAACAGCACCAGCATCTTCGTGCTCGCCGACGACCCGGCGTCGAGCATCGCCCGCAGACCGGAGTAGCAGGTGCCCTGGTTGTCCAATCGGGGTGCGCTGAGCAGGTTGTCGTCGGCACCGATGATCGCCGACGGCGCCACGTCGTGGGTCATGAGTTCCCAGCCGAGGAGCGCGTCCGGATCGATCCCCGCATACTCCGACACCCAACCCAGGATGTCGGGCACCTCGTCACCGAGCCCCCACACGGCGTTGACGTGCCGTTGCGGGTCGAGCGAGACGCCCTTCCGGTCCTCGGACAGATGGATGGCGAGCTGGGGCACCCGCACGATCGGCTCGGTCACGTGGACCAGCGTGTGCGCCACCGAATTCCCCGACCGGTACGCGAGGCGGCCGGAGAGGCCGAGATCGCGGTCGAGCCAGGAGTTGAGCCAGGCGCCGCCGTAGGGTTCGAGCGCGATCATCGCAACCCCGGCCGACGAACGGTCGGGATGCTGTTTGAGCCGCAGGTTGGGGCTGTCGGTGTGCCCGCCGACGATGCGGAAGGCTCCGGTCTGCCCGGTCTCCCACGCGATGATCGAGCCACCGCGGATGACGTAATGCCGCGCCGACGGCGCTGTCAGGTCGACTCCCGCCCAGTCCTGGTCCTCGAAAAGCCGGGTGTAGCCGGCACTCTCGAGTTCACGGGCCACCGTCGCGCAGACGTGGAACGGCGACGGCGACGCATCGACGAACTCGCCGAGCCCGCGCGCGGTCGCACTGGTCGGAATCCGGGCGGACGCACTCATCGGCGAAGCTGCGCTCACGCCGAGGCGAGGACCGAGTCGATCGCCGAGTAGAACAGTCCGAGACCGTCGTCGCTGGGACCGGTGAGCGGCTCCGTCGCGTGCTCGGGGTGCGGCATCAGACCGACGATCCGCCCGTCGGGGCTGGAGATCCCGGCGATGTCGAGGGACGACCCGTTGGGGTTCCGCTCGGGGAACCGGAACACGACGAGCCCCTCACCCTCGAGCTCCTCGAGCTTGCGCTCCGACGCGACGTACCGACCTTCGCCGGACTTGAGCGGGATGAGGATCTCCGCCCCCTGCTCGAAGCGGGTCGTCCACGCCGTGGTGTTCGACTCGACGCGCAGCCACTCGTCGCGGCAGATGAAGTGCAGGCCCTCGTTGCGGGTCAGGGCACCCGGCAGCAACCCCGCCTCACAGAGCACCTGAAAACCGTTGCAGATGCCGAGGATCGGCATTCCCTTGCCCGCGGCCTCGACGACCGATCCCATCACCGGCGCGAAGCGGGCGATGGCACCGGCACGCAGATAGTCGCCGTAGGAGAATCCGCCGGGCACGATGATGGCGTCGACGCCCTTGAGGTCGGCGTCGCCGTGCCACAGAGCGACCGGCTCGGCGCCCGCGAGCCGGACCGCGCGGGCGGCGTCGACGTCGTCGAGGGTGCCAGGGAAGGTGATGACCCCGATGCGTGCTGTCATGTGTTGCTCTCTACTCCGCGACGCGCGAGACGTTGAAGTTCTCGATGACGGTGTTGGTCAGGAGTTCTTCGGCGATGCGCTCGAGGGTCGTGTCGTCGACGGTGTCGTCGACCTCCAGCTCGAAACGCTTGCCCTGCCGGACGTCGCCGATACCGCTGAACCCGAGCCTGCCCAGGGCGCCGACGATGGCCTGGCCCTGGGGGTCGAGAATCTCGGCTTTGGGCATCACGTCGACCACCACTCGCGCCATGGACCGCTCCTCAATGTCTGCTGGTCGGTTGTCGCCTGATCGGTGCTCTCCCGATCAGTTCACGCCGGTCAGCTTACCGGGTGCGCCAAATCGGCTCAGAGCACGGATTCGATGGCGGCGATGACCGTCGGGTCGGTGGGCTCGGTGCGCGGACGGAAGCGGTTGACGACCTCCCCGTCGGCGTTGACCAGAAACTTCTCGAAGTTCCACTGGATGTCGCCCGCCTCGCCGTCGGCGTCGGCATGCCGGGTGAGTTCGGCGTACAGCGGGTGGCGATCGTCGCCGTTGACATCGGTCTTCGCCAGCAGGGGGAAGGTCACACCGTAGGTGGCCGAACAGAACGTCGCGATTTCCTCGGCGGTACCCGGCTCCTGGCCCATGAACTGGTTGCACGGCACACCGACGACGGTGAGTCCTTTGTCCCCATAGGTCTTGGCGAGTTCCTCGAGCCCGGCGTACTGGGGTGTGAGGCCGCACTTGCTGGCGACGTTCACCACGAGGAGCGGTCCGCCGAAGTCGTTCAGCGAGACGTCGGAGCCGTCGAGGGCGGAAACCGGGATGTCTTTGATGTTGGCCATGGACGCCAGATTAGACGGCGCCCGCCGGATACTCCGGAGACGTGGGTCACAGCCCTGCGCAGCGTATGCCCAAGCTCACGCTTAATTGCGTTCCTGCAATAGTTGCATTCGGGTTAGCATCTTCGGGTGTCCGGAGAATGCAGGTCGTACAGCGGTGCCGATGAGTCGGTGAACGCTGCGTCGACGGCACTCAACGCCTTCCTCGAGCGGCTCATCGACCTGGGCCGGCCCGAGACACTGGAGAGCCTGGCAGCCACCGACATCACGTTCTCTCAGTTGCGCATCCTCTCCGCACTCGCCTGCCAGCCCGGCCCGATGTCGGTGAACGCCATCGCCGATCAGGTACAGCTGTCCCTCGCAGCCGCGGGCCGGACAGTGGACAAACTGGTCGGCTGCGATCTCGTCGACCGTCGCGAGGACCCGTCCGACCGTCGGGTCAAGCGCATCTCCCTCACCGACGCGGGGCGGCGCTACCTCGAGACCCATCTGGCCGTGAAGCGCGGGACCATCCGGCACTTCATCGCCAATCTGCCGGCAGACATGCGGGACAACCTCTGCGCGGCGCTGCGCCCGATCGTCGACGACGCCGTCGACCATTTCTGTCTGCCCTCCGACGGACGGCAGGCCTCATGACACCTCGTCTCGACCTCGACTCCCTCTGATCCCCTGACCGCCTCTCTCGACCCACCTGGGTCGAACGAGCCCGACAGACGATCCGCCGCGGGTCACCGTGGCACGCCGAATTTCTCGCCCGACCGATAGGAACACCCGAATGACTTCATCCACAGGTGGTCACCTGCACGACGGCCCCCCGGACACCAAGCTGGACCGTCACGTCCTGTTGGTCGCCGGCGTGGTCGTGCTCGGTGCGATCATGTCGATCCTCGACGTCACTGTGGTGGCCGTCGCGCAGAACACCTTCCAGCAGGAGTTCGGCACCGACGCCGCCGGCGCCGCCTGGACGGCGACCGGTTACACCCTCGCCCTGGCTGCGGTGATCCCGCTGTCGAGTTGGGCCGCTTCACGTTTCGGCACCAAGAAGGTCTACCTCGTCTCCCTGGTCCTGTTCACCCTGGGATCGGTGCTGTGTGCCCTGGCGCCGAACATCGGGATGCTCGTCGCGTTCCGCGTGATCCAGGGACTCGGCGGCGGCATGCTGATGCCCATCGGCATGATGATGCTGACCAAGGCGGCGGGCCCCGAGCGCGTCGGCTCGGTCATGGCCGTGCTCGGCATCCCGATGCTCCTCGGCCCGATCTCGGGTCCGATCCTCGGCGGCGTCCTCATCGAGCAGCTGAGCTGGCACTGGATCTTCCTGATCAACGTCCCGATCGGCATCGTCGCCCTCGTCTACTCGTGGATCGTCCTGCGCGACGACGCCGAGACCAGCCGGCCCTCGATCGACGTCGTCGGTCTGCTGCTGCTCTCGCCGGGCCTCGCACTCTTCCTGTTCGGCATCTCCTCGAGCGCCGAGCACCGGACCTTCGTGACGGCCTCGGTCCTCGTGCCGACCATCATCGGGGCGATCCTCATCGGCGCCTTCATCGTCCACGCCCTGCGCAAGAAGAACCCGCTGCTCGACCTGCGGCTGTTCACCAACCGCACACTCAGCATCTCGGTCGCCACCATGGTGCTGTTCATGATCGCGTTCTTCGGTGCGGCACTGCTGTTCCCGCAGTACTTCATCGGTGTGCGCGGCGAGTCCACGCTGGCCGCGGGCCTGCTACTCGCCCCGCAGGGTGTCGGCGCCATGCTGACCATGCCGATCGCCGGTCGCCTCACCGACAAGATGGGGCCGGGCAAGTTCGTGCTCGTCGGCATCGTTCTGATCGTGCTGGGCCTGAGTACGTTCATGTTCCTCGGTGCGGACACGTCCTACTGGCTGATCTGTGGTTCGCTGTTCGTGCAGGGTCTCGGCATGGGCATGACGATGATGCCGATCATGTCCTCGGCCCTGGCCACCCTGAAGAACTCCCAGGTTCCCGACGGCTCGACGCTGCTCAACGTGATCCAGCAGTCGGCGACCTCGATCGGTACCGCGGTGATCTCGGTGATCCTGGCCAGCAGCCTCGCGAGCCGGCCCGAGGCGGGACTGGCGATCATGGCCAACACCTCCGACGCACCGTTGCCGCCGGGAGTGCCGGATCCGCTGCCGCAGTCCTTCTTCGAGACCGCCGCGGACGTGTTCTCCAACACGTTCACGATCTCGGTGGTCCTGATCGTGCTGACGCTGATCCCAGCGTTCTTCCTGCCTCGCAAGAAGATCGCCTCGCAGCTGACCGAAGAGGACATGGACCGCGGACCGATCATGATGCACTGATCACCCTCTCCCCGCTGGTTGAGCTCTCCCCTGCTGGTTGAGCTTGTCGAAACCCGAAGCCCCGTTCGACTCGGTCGAACGGGGCTTCGTGGATTTCGACAGGCTCAACCAACGGAAGGTGAGCTCAACCAACGGAAGGTGAGCTCAACCAACGGAAGGCTCAACCAGCGACGTGGATCCGATCAGTTCTCGAGTGCACCCGACTGCTGGAGAATCCACGCCAGCTCGAAGGCGACCTCTTCCCATTGCTTGTAGCGCCCGCTGACGCCGCCGTGACCGGCCGACATCTCGGTCTTGAGCAGGACCGGGTTGTCGGACGTGGTCTTCTCCTGGAGCCGCGCAACCCATTTCGCCGCCTCGGTGAACAGCACCCGGGTGTCGTTCAGCGACGTCTGCGCGAGGATGGGCGGGTACGGCTTGGCATCGACGTTCTCGTACGGCGTGTAGGTCTTCATGTACCGGTAGACCTCGGGGTCGTGCAACGGGTCACCCCACTCGTCCCACTCGATCACCGTGAGGGGCAGGGACGGATCGAGGATCGAGTTCAGTGCGTCGACGAACGGCACCGACGCCAGGATCCCGTTGAACAGCTCGGGCGCCAGGTTGGCCACCGCGCCCATCAGCAACCCGCCCGCGGACCCGCCTTCGGCGACCATCTGCTGCGGTGTCGTCCAACCGGATTCGACCAGATGGCGGCCCGCCGCGACGAAGTCGGTGAAGGTGTTCCGCTTGCTGAGTTCCTTGCCGTTCTCGTACCAGTACCGGCCCATCTCGCCACCGCCGCGGATGTGGGCGAGGACGAACACCATGCCGCGGTCGAGCATCGACAGTCGCGCCACCGAGAAATACGGGTCGATACTCGCCTCGTAAGAGCCGTATCCGTACAGCAGCAGGGGCGCGGGCCTGGCGGCGTCGGTCTCCTTGCGGCGCACCACCGACAACGGGATTCGGGTTCCGTCCTCGGCGACCGCCCACTCACGCGACTGCACGTAATCGGCCGGGTCGTAACCCCCGAGAACGGGCTGCCGCTTGAGGAGGGTCCGCTCGCCGGTCGCCACGTCCAGCTCGAACAGTTCCGCCGGTTCGATGAAACTGCCGTACCCGATGCGTAGTCTCGGCGCGCTCCACTCCGGGTTGGCCGCGAGGCCCGCCGAACTCAGCTCCTGGTCGAAGGTGACCTCCCGGAAGTCCGACTCGGCCGGGATGCCGTCGATCTGCCTCAGATCGGCGATCGCCAGACGCGGCAGCGCATCCCGGCGGTAGGACAGGACCAGGTAGTCCGCGAAGGCGTCGAGGTCCTCGATCCGGCGCTGCGGGTCGTGCGCGATGAGGGGCCGCCGGTCCGACGGGTCGGCGACCGGCGCGAGATCGATGGCGAAATTCTCCGCCTTCTGCCCGTCGCGGACCTCGTTGTGCACGATGACGAGGTAGTCCTCGCCACCGATCACGGCGTGCTCGACGCTGTACTCGACGCCTTCCACTCGCGGTGCGACGCTGCGGAATTCACCGGTCGGGTCGTCGGCGGCGAGCAGGTAGCTCTCGGAGGTGATCTTGGAACCGACGCCGATGACCAGATACTTGTCGCTCCGCGTGGTGCCCATCCCGACCCAGAACCGCTCGTCGGGCTCGTGGAAGACCTTGACGTCGTCGGTTCCGGCTCCGATGTCGTGGCGCCACACCGTGTCCGGGCGCCACGCGGCGTCGACCGTCGAATAGAAGACGTGCCGGGCGTCCGCCGACCAGACCGCACCACCCGAGGTGTCACGCACCTCGTCGGGGAGAAGTTCGCCGCTGCGAAGGTCCTTGACCCGCAGGGTGTATCGCTCGTCCCCGACGACGTCGATGCTGTAGGCGAGCCAGTTCCCGTCGTCGCTGACGGTCAGCGCGCCGAGGCTGAAGAAGTCATGGCCCTCCGCCTCGACGTTGGCGTCGAGCATGATCTCCTCGCCGGGCAGCGGGTCGTCGCCCACCTCCGGTGGGGTCCAGTCGTCGTCGGACCGGATCGGGCACCGGCAGGACGTCGAATACTGTTTACCCTCATGGGTTCGCCCGTAGTACCAGTACCGGCCGCGCCGGTTCGGCACCGACATGTCGGTTTCCTTGGTGCGACTCTTGATCTCGCCGAAGATCTGCGCGCGCAGGTCCGCCAGCTGGGCCGTCTGCGATTCGGTGAAGGCGTTCTGCGCCTCGAGGTAGGCGATGACCTCGGGATCGTCCTTGTCGCGCAACCATTCGTAGTCGTCGACGAAGGTGTCGCCGTGGTGGGTGCGCTCGGCGGGCACCTTCTTGGCGACCGGCGGGGTCACCACCGGGGTGGTCGCGTCCTGTTTCTCGTCGGCCATCAGTTCACCTCTGCATCGGGCCAGTCGGCGAAGGACTTTCGTGAAATCCATTCATAGGCATCGATATACCGTTGTCTCGTGCGCTCGACGACGTCGTCGGGCAGCGTCGGCGGCGCGACGTCGGACGCCCGGTCCCATCCGGAGTCCGCGCTCGTCAGCCAGTTCCGCACGATCTGCTTGTCGAAGCTCGGCTGCACCTTGCCCGCCGCATAGGTGGCGGCCTCCCAGTACCGAGACGAGTCGGGGGTGAGCACCTCGTCCGCGAGGACGAGCTCGCCGTCGGCCCCGCGGCCGAACTCGAACTTGGTGTCGGCGAGGATGATCCCGCGCTCGGCCGCGACCGCCGCACCCCGCGCGTAGATGTCGAGGGTGGCCGACCGCAGTGCCTGCGCCAGCTCCTCCCCCTCCTGTTCGACGACCCGCTCGAAACTGATGTTCTCGTCGTGCTCGCCCTGCTCGGCCTTGGTGGCCGGAGTGAAGATCGGCTCGGGCAGCTTGCTCGCCTCCGACAGACCAGCCGGCAGTTCGACCCCGCACACCGATCCGGTCGACTCGTAGTCGAGCAGGCCCGACCCGGTCAGGTAACCGCGGGCCACGCATTCGACCTGGACCATGGGCAGGCGGCGGACCACCATCGAGCGGCCCACGACCTGCGCCGGGATGCGATCGTCGGTCGGTCCGCCGGCCAGGTGATTGGGCACGCCGAGCTCGTCGAACCAGTAGAAGCTCATCGCCGTCAGGATGCGTCCCTTGTCGGGGATCGCGGGACTGAGGATGTGGTCGTAGGCCGAGATCCGGTCGGACGCCACCAACAGCAGGGTGTCGGCGTCGATCTCGTAGATCTCGCGGACCTTCCCCGACGCCAGATGACGGTAGGTCTGCAGTTCAGGACGCATGGACTCGACCCTAGAGGGTGAGGTGTCCCCGCGGGGCGGCAGGGACCTCCCGCCCCGCCTCGCGGCCCGGGGTCTGCGATCCTGGACCGATGAGCGAGCCGCACATCACCATCACCTACTGCACGCAGTGCAACTGGCTGCTGCGGGCGTCGTGGATGGCCTCGGAACTGCTGAACACCTTCGGCACCGAGATCGGTTCGGTGACACTCGTCCCCGGCACCGGTGGCGTGTTCGTCATCGAGGTCGACGGCACGCAGATCTGGGAGCGCAAGCGCGACGGCGGCTTCCCCGGCGCCCCCGAACTCAAGCGACGCGTCCGCGACACCGCGCTCCCGGACTGGAACCTCGGGCACTCCGACCCTTCGTGACGCTCGCAAGCTCGCTCCTCAGGGAGCAGTAGCCCCGCACCGGAGTGAGCAGCGACGACCCACTGCTCCCTGAGGTGCGAGCGAAGCGAGCCCCCACTGCTCCCTGAGGTGCGAGCGAAGCGAGCCCCACTGCTCCCTGAGGTGCGAGCGAAGCGAGCCACGAAGGGCCTCGCAACGTATCTCACCAGGCCCTTCGAGGCTCGTCGCTTGCGCTCCTCACACCTCAGGGAGCAGATTGCGCTCGCTTGCGCTCCTCACACCTCAGGGTGCAGATTGGGCTCGCTTGCGCTCCTCACACCTCAGGGAGCAATAGCCCGTCACGAAGGGTCTGCGGAGAGCTACAGAATCGGCGCCGGGGAGTAGCCGGCGGCGTCGGGGTACTGCCCGATGATCTTCTCCGCGGCCGCGATCACGTCGGCGACCTGCTGCTCGGCGGCACCCACGAAAGCGGTCTTGTCGGCCAGCAATTCCTCGAGCTGGGTGCGGTCGAGCGGGATGCGGTCGTCGGCGGCGAGCCGGTCGAGGAGGTCGGGCTCGCGTCCCTGCTCGCGCATGGCGAGCGCCACCGCGACCGCGTTCTCCTTGATCGCCTCGTGCGCGGTCTCGCGGCCGACGCCGGCGCGCACCGCGGCCATCAGGACCTTGGTGGTCGCCAGGAACGGCAGGTAGCGGTCGAGTTCGTTGGCGATCACCGCCGGGTAGGCGCCGAACTCGGCGAGGACGGTCAGGAAGGTCTCCATCAGGCCGTCGATCGCGAAGAAGGCATCGGGTAGGGCCACCCGGCGGACGACCGAGCAGAAGACGTCGCCCTCGTTCCATTGCGCGCCGGCGAGTTCCGCGGCCATCGAGCCGTAACCCCGGAGCACGACGGCGAGCCCGTTGACGCGTTCACAGCTGCGGGTGTTCATCTTGTGCGGCATCGCCGAGCTGCCGACCTGGCCGGGCTGGAAGCCCTCCGTCACCAGCTCGTGACCGGCCATCAGCCGGATGGTGTGGGCCAGCGACGACGGTGCCGCGGCCACCTGCACGAGAGCCGAGACCACGTCATGGTCGAGCGAACGCGGGTAGATCTGGCCTACCGAGGTGAACGAGCGCGCGAACCCGAGATGGGCGGCGACACGCTCCTCGAGGTCGGCGAGCTTGGCGGCGTCGCCGCCGAGCAGGTCGAGCATGTCCTGCGAGGTGCCCATCGGACCCTTGATCCCGCGCAGCGGATAGCGGTCGATGAGCTCGCGCAGCCGGGTGAGCGCGATCATGAGTTCGTCGGCGGCCGAGGCGAATCGCTTGCCGAGGGTGGTCGCCTGCGCGGCGACGTTGTGGCTTCGTCCGGCCATGACCGTCGACGAGTAGTCCGCCGCCAGGGCGACGATGCGGGCGAGCACCGCGACCCCGTGCGCATGGACGTGCTCGAGCGAACGCAGGATCTGCAGCTGCTCGACGTTCTCGGTGAGATCCCGGCTCGTCATGCCCTTGTGGATCTGCTCGTGACCGGCGAGGGCGTTGAACTCCTCGATCCGGGCCTTCACATCGTGACGGGTCACCCGTTCACGTTCGGCGATGGATGCCAGGTCGACCTGGTCGACGACGCGCTCGTAGTCGGCGATGGCGTCGGCCGGCACGTCGATGCCGAGGTCACGCTGAGCCTTGAGGACCGCGATCCACAGCCGCCGTTCGAGTTCGATCTTGGTGCTCGCCGACCACAGCTCGGCGAGATCGGCGGAGGCATAGCGGCTGGCCAGGACGTTGGCGATGACGGGCTTCGACACCCGCCCAGTGTAGGTTGCCGCCGATCAGATCCTCAAAATGTCCGCGCGCACGAACGCCGCAGGTGAACGGTCGGGGACGGGCGCACCGTCAGAAGGCCACGCACGATCCGTTGGAGCCGTAACCCTGCCGCACGCGGACGAACGTCGGCTGCGAGACCTTCCCGTTCTGCACCGCGTACAGGTATTTGTCACCGATGCGCTGTGGCACCCAGGTGGTCGAGGCGAGCGCACCCTGCGGCAGGTCACGTCCCACGAAGCGCGGCGGCAGGCCGGCCTTGACCTCGAAGAACTCGACCCAGCCGGAGGAGTTGACCGCCACGGTCAGCGGATACGTACAGCCGGTGCCGTACACCGCCGACGAGAGCGGGACCGATGCGTCGACCCGGCCGGCCGGCGCCGCCTGCGCCGACGGCGCCAGGAGTGCCGTCGTGCTCATGACCCCCGCGCCGAGCGCGGCTCCGATCCCCACCATCCAGCGTCGACCCGACACTCGATCCCCTTCCCCGTTGGTGACCTGACGCCCCATCGTGTCATCACCGAACCGGCCGCGCGGCCGGTTCGCGAGATCGCCCCGGTCACTCCCGCGGGGCGAGGACGTCGACGACGTCGAGCAATGCGTCGCGCACCGCATCGATCGGCCGCACCGCGGTCTGGGCCAGGGCGCCGACGATGGCACCGTCCTCGATGCCGATCAGTTGCGCGATGTGCACCGGGTCGGCGACCCGGTGTGATTTGACCAGGACCTCGCAGTGATGGAACGCCAGCGACTGCCCACGCGCGGCGACGACGTCGCGAAGTAGGGGATGGCGCGCCGCGAGCGCGATCATCTCGTACCGCGCCGACAGTCGCTGGAGCGTGGTGTCGGAGCCGACGAAGACGTCGGCGAGCGCGCCGGCCGTCGCCGTGCTGCCGCGGTGCCGGCGCGGAAGAGCGTTGCAGCGGGCGAAGACTGCGGTCTCGTCGTGCGCGCACAGGTTGGCGGCGGCCTCGGCCATCAGGTCGTCGAGGGAGCCGAAATAGTAGGTGGTCGACGCCAGCGGGAGTTGCGCGCGTTCGGCCACCGCGCGATGACGCACGGCGTCGAAGCCGCCTTCGAGCAGCAGCTCGCCGGCAGCCTCGATCAATCGAGACCGCCGCCGCGCACCCTTCGGTGTCGCCGCCGAGGTCATCATGGTTGTTCATGCTGCCAAAGGGCCGGTACCGTCGTATCGCTTTCACGAAAGCGACGCACGCCCAAACGGATTCCCGTATAAGTCCGCTACCTCCGGGAACGTCCGATTCGACGCCGCCCGCTCGCCGCCGGCTCGCTGCGCCCCGGCGCGGACCGACGCCTCGTCAGTCGGACATCGGACACCGGGGTTCGACGACCATGCCCGCGGTTACCGTGAGCGCATGCAGTTCGACGGCCTTCACGCTGTCGCCGACTACGCGGCGCTCTACACCTGTCTCCGACAGGTCGCGTTCGCCGATTTCCTCCGCGGACGCCTGGGCACCTTCGAGGCGCGCTGCGATCCGGCGGAGCGGGCCGTCGTCTTCACCGCGACCTCCGCTTGCGGACAAGACGGGCAACACGACTCGGTCCGATCGCGGGCCACCCTGATCGCGGTGATCGAAGCGGACGCGATCGTGTGGGGCTGGGCCCATCCCCGCGGCGAACCGGCCGGCCCCGCAGCCGCGCTACGGGACGTCGGGGCCCGATTCGGCGTCGACGACTTCGCCGCACCCCGGGTATCGTTGCCGCCCAACCCGTCTCGCGATCAGGCCGTCGACTGTCGGGCGGAGGCGATCGACATCGTGGCCGCCGCCGCGGTCGAGAGCACCGGGATCAGTCCCTACTGGACGGGACGACTCGAGAACGGGGAACTCGCCGTGTACCTGCTCGACGACGTCGCCCTCCCCGAGCCGAGCTTCGCCGACTTCGCCACGGCGATGCCGACCGTGATGAGATCTCTTGCGGTCAACGATCATCGGGTGGCGATCCATGGGATGGCCGCACGGCGCGGCTGGCACATCAGCTGGCGGGCCGGCTCCGACTGCGGGCGGTCGCCGATCTGTGACGTCACCGACGGCGAGTCGGTGGCGCATGTCGAGTTCGACCGGCGCGCGCGACCCGTCGACTTCACCTGTGAACTCGTCGGGCAGGCCTGAGCCCTCGCTCTTCTCCCGCGGCCTGCTTCGCCGGCGGCGAAACGTGCGACCATCGGGGACATGTCCCCCGACGATCACGACGACGTCCATCTCCGGCGGGCGATCGAGCTCGCCGCCGCGGCCCGCGCCCGCGGCGATCATCCGTTCGGTTCACTTCTGGTGGCGCCGGACGGCGGGGTGGTGGCCGAGGGCATGAACACCGTCGACACCGCGGGTGACCCCACCGGGCACGCCGAGACCAACGTCGTGCGCGCGGTCGGGCACCTCGATCCGGCCGCCCGGGCCGGGCTGACGCTGTACACGAGCACCGAGCCGTGCGCCATGTGCGCCGGAGCGATCTACTGGGCCGGGATCGGCACGGTCGTCTATGCGCTCGGCGAGGACGAGCTGCGGGAGATGACCGGCGACGACCCCGCCAATCCGACACTGGCGATGCCGTGCCGCCGGATCTTCGAGGCCGGCAGCCGGCCGATCGTCGTCCGCGGCCCGTTCGCCCTGGACGCCGCACGAGGGGTGCATGCCGGTTTCTGGCAGCACAGCTGAGAGGAGATTCCTCACATCGGTGCGCGTCGGGCGCCGATCCGTTGCCGCGAGACGGGGGTCGGCTATTACCCTGTTGACTCGATGACCCGAGTGCCGCCACCGACCAGCGATACCGACGCGCGCAGCAGGCCCGATGACAACGGCCGCTCCCGCGTCGGTCGTCGTGCTGTCCTGGCCGCCGGACTCGGCGCCGCCGCGCTCGGCGTCGCCGCATGCTCGAATTCGACCCCGCCGACGTCGGTGCAACCGCGCAAGCTGGAGGGCCGGGCCGACGACGAACTCCCGGTCGAGGCGTCTCCGCCACCGGTCACCGGAGGGCCGCCGCTGATCACCGGCAGCTTCCGGTCCGCGCGGATGGGTGGTCGGGACACGCGCTGGGCCGTCGCCCGCCCCAACGGCGTGACCGGCACGCTGCCCGTCGTCGTCGTGCTGCACGCGCTGAACACCAACGAGAAGTCGATCTTCGGGCCGAAGCTCGAGATGCAGACCGTGATGCAGCAGTACGTCGATGCCGGCAATGCACCGTTCGCGCTGGCCGCCGCCGACATCGGGCGCAACTACTACCATCGGCGCACCGACGGCACCGACGGCGGCGCAATGGTCCTCGACGAGTTCCTGCCCATGCTGGCGAGCGATCCAAAGCTCAACCTGTCCACCGAGCGCATCGGACTCTTCGGCTGGTCGATGGGCGGCTATGGCGCACTTCGCCTGGCCGCGATGCTGGGCGCACCGCGCGTCGCGGCGGTGGCGGTCAGCTCGCCCGCGATGTGGGCCGACCCGCGCAACTTCCCGCCGCGCGCCTTCGACGGCATCGCCGACTACCAGGCCAACTCGCTGTTCGGCGCGCAGCCGAAGTTCGCGAAGATCCCGCTGCTGATCAACATCGGTTCGAGCGATCAGTTCTACACCTACACGCGACAGTGGGCCGCCGGACTCCGGCCACCCGCCGCGTTCGGGACCGCGGCCGGCGGTCACACCAACCGCTACTGGCGCAGCGTGCTGCCCGAGCAGGTCGAGTTCCTCGGACGGAACCTGGCGGTCTGACCCGGCCGAGTCGCTCACGTGTTCCGTTGGCGCTCACCTGATCTGGACAGCGGATCGGAATGGACCCGCGGAGCGGAACTCAGATGTCGATCCGGCCCTCGAGGGCGTTGCGACCGATGTCGCTGCGGAAGTGGGAACCGGGGAGCTTGATGCCGGCGATCCGCGCGTAGGCCTGCTCGCGGGCTTCGGCGAGGTCGGCGCCGGTACCCACCACGGCGAGGACCCGTCCCCCGGAGGAGACGACGGCGCCGTCGGCGTTGCGCGCGGTGCCGGCGTGCAGGACCCCGTCGATGTCGGCGCCGGTGATGACGTCGCCGGTGCGCGGCTTGCCGGGGTAGTTCTCCGCCGCGACCACCACGGTGACCGCGGCACCGTCCCGCCACTGCAGCGGCGGGAGGTCGGCGAGCGTCCCGGTTGCGGTCGCGTGCAGCGCCTGCCCGAGCGGCGATTCGAGCAGGGCCAGCACGGCCTGCGTCTCCGGATCGCCGAAGCGACAGTTGAATTCGACGACGGCCGGCCCGTCCGATCCGATCGCGAGGCCGGCGTAGAGCAGGCCGGAGAACGGGATTCCGCGTCGAACCATTTCGGCAGCAACGGGTTTGACGACCTCGTCGACGATGCGCGCGGTCATCTCCGTGGGCAGCCAGGGCAGCGGCGTGTAGGCACCCATGCCGCCGGTGTTCGGGCCGGCGTCGTCGTCGCCGACGCGCTTGTGGTCCTGCGCGGGGAGCAGCGGTACCACGGTCTCCCCGTCGACGAGGCAGAACAGTGACACCTCCGGACCGTCGAGGAAGCTCTCCAGCAGGACCGGGTGCCCGCTCTCGAGGCACTCGGCCGCGTGGTCGCGGGCGACGTCGCGGTCCGTGGTGACGACGACGCCCTTGCCCGCGGCCAGACCGTCGTCCTTGACCACCCAGGTCGGGCCGAACCGGTCGAGCGCGGCGTCGAGTCGTGCGGGGTTGTCGACGATCTCGGCATGGGCGGTCGTGACCCCCGCGGCCTTCATCACGTCCTTCGCGAACGCCTTCGACCCCTCGATCTGCGCGGCCTCGGCACTCGGGCCGAACGTCGCTATCCCGGCCGCGCGCAGGGCGTCGGCGACTCCGAGGACCAGGGGCACCTCGGGGCCGATGACCACGAGGTCGGCGCCGACCTCGCGTGCCAGCGCCACGACCGCGTCGCCGGAGACGGCGTCGACGGGATGGTTCGTGGCGATCGACGAGGTGCCGGCGTTACCCGGGGCGACGTGCAGGTCGGTGACCGCCGGATCGTTCGCCAGACCGATGAGGAGGGCATGTTCGCGGCCGCCCGAGCCGATCACGAGTACGCGCACGTCCATGACTCTAAACGGTCGGTCCCCACGGCTTCGCCCACGGGCACGACGCCGAACAGCAGCAACATGCCGGGGGACGACCCGTCCCGCTCCCTGAGGTGCGAGCGACGCGAGCCTCAGGGAGCGGAGGGGGCGTCGGGGTACGACGCCTACTGCGGTTCGACGGTGAGCGAGCCGTCAGCTCGTGGGCTGGGTGAGGTCGTACATGGTCACGCCGTCGACGGTGACGGCGGTGAAGTTCTCCTGCACCCAGGTGCTGATCTGCGACGACGGTTGCGTCGAGTTCCCACCCATACCGCCACCCATACCGGGGCCGAAGCCGCCACCGATGAAGTAGTGGATCTTCTTCGCGGCCACGAGCTGCTGGAATTCGGCCAGGGTCGGCGACGGATCGCTGCCGTTGAAACCGCCGATGGGCATCACCGAGTGACCGGTCTCCAGCTGGTAGCCGGAGGCCGACATCGATCCCACGGCAGCGGCGACCCAGGTGTAGTCATCGGCGTCGGCGCTGAGCGTGTTCACGATGGCCGTCGAGGGCGTCGAGCCGCGCAGCAGCCCCCCGCCGCCACCGCGGCCGTCGGCGCCCTGCCCGCCCATGCCGGGCATCCCCTGGCCGGGACCTCCCATGCCTTGCGGAGGCGTGCCGGGCATGCGCTGTCCGAACGGCCCACCGGGGCCACCTCGTCCGCCGGGACCGCCCGGTCCACCGCCGCCGGGACCGAACTCGCCCTCGACACGGGGACCCGCGGAGATGATGGAGCCGCTCTTCTCGGTCGCGATGGTGTCGACGGTATAGGCGACCGGGCCGGCCAGGCCGGCCATGACGGCCCCGATGAGGGCGGCGGCCGCGATGCTCCGGCGCTGGGCGACGACCATGGCCACCGCCGCGGCGAGTCCGACGACGAGGACGGCGTACCGGAGCCACGGCACGAAGTCGGGCGTGCGATCGAGCAGGACATAGCCCCAGACCGCGGCGACCGCGACGGAGATCCCCAGCGCGATCCTCACCCACAGCCGGTCCCGGTGCGACCAGCAGACCGCCGCGCCGCCGGCGAGGACCGCGGCGACCGCGGGAGCCAGCGCGGCGGTGTAGTACTGGTGGAAGATCCCGGCCATGAAGCTGAAGACACCCATCGTGACCAGCAGCCAGAGTGCCCAGACGACCAGGTACGCGCGACGCGGGTCGGTCCGTCGGGCCGTCCCGATGAGGACGAGCGCCACCGCGGCGAGGATCAGTCCCGTCGGGATCAGCCAGGCGATCTGACCGCCCTGCGCGGGTTCGAACATCCGGAGCCAGCCGGTCTCCCCCCACATACCGCCGCCACCGCCGGGGCCACCCGGTCCACCGCCCATGCCCTCCATGGCGTTTCCACCACCGGGGACGACGGCACCGGTCTCGTTGCCGTTGAGCCGGCCGAGGCCGTTGTAACCGAGGGTCAGCTCGAGGATCGAGTTGTTCTGCGAGCCACCGATGTACGGCCGCGACGACGCGGGCCACAGCTCGACCGCCAGAATCCACCACCCCGCGCTGACGATCATCGCGCCCAGCGCGGCGAACAGCTGCCCGAGCCGGCGCAACCAGCCGCGTGGACCGAAGGCGAGGTAGGTGACCGCCAGCGGCGGCACGATCAGCATGACCTGGAGCTGCTTGGTGAGGAAGCCGAACCCGACGAACACCCCGGTCAGGATCAGCCATCGCCAGCGACCGTCCTCGAGCCCCTTCATCATCGACCAGACGGCCGCGATCATCAGCAGGATGAGCAGCGCCTCGGGGTTGTCGAAGCGGAACATCATGGCCGCGACCGGCGTCACCGCGAGGATCACCCCGGCGAGGATGCCGGCCCAGTGGCCCAGGTACTTCCGGGTGATCAGGTAGAGCAGCGCCACCGAGGCGACGCCCATCAGCGCCTCGGGCACCAGGATCGACCACGAGTTGACCCCGAAGATCCGGGCGCTGAGCCCCGGAATCCACAGCGAGGCAGGCGGTTTGTCGACCGTGATGGAGTTCGCCATGTCCGACGACCCGAAGAACCAGGCCTTCCACGACTGGGAGCCGGCCTGGATGGCAGCCGAGTAGAAGGAGTTGGCCCACCCGTTGATCGACAGGTTCCACAGGTACGCGACCGTGGTGCCGAGCAACAGCACTGCCAGCGAGATGCGTTCCCAGCGCGAGTTCGGCGACACCGGACGCCGCACGCCCGAGGGATCGTCGGATGCAACAGGATCCGTCGGCGGAACGAGGGTGGTGCTCATGCGGCGACCTCCGTGTGATGAGCTGATGCCTTGCGGAACACCCAGCGGAGACCGATGAACCGGGTGAGTGTGGCCACCAGGTTCGCGGTCACCAGGATCATCAGTTCGATGTGTTTGGTCGCGTCGGGCGCCGCGGTGTGGAGCACCAGCAGCGCCCCCGAGGTCACCAGCCAGCCGAACAGGAAGACGCCCAGCCCGAAGAGCTGATGGCGCAAGGCGTTGTCGCGTCCGCGGATGCCGAAGCTGAACCGCCGGTTGGCGGCGGTGTTGAGGACGGCGGTGACCGCCAGAGCGACCACGTTCGAGATCTGGGCGCCGAGGAACGAGTGGAGCGCCAGGAACAGCATCGCGTAGGCCAGCGTCGAGGCCACGCCCACCACGCAGAAACGTGCCAACTGGCCGACCATCCCAGTCGGCACCCCGTCGAGCTGCGGTCCAGCGGCTCGGTCCCGGCCGATGGACGCACGCAGCTGCGCGATCGGCAACCGACCCATCGCCAGCGCGAGACCCACGCGCGCACAGCCTTTCAGGTCGGCGATCGCGGTCGGCACGATGTCGACGGTGCTGTCGGGGTCGTCGACCCAGTCCACCGGCACCTCCGCGATACGCAGACCGATCTGTTCGGCGAGGACCAGGAGCTCGGTGTCGAAGAACCAGCCGGTGTCGGCGACGAACGGCAGCAGTTCGCGCGCGATGTCGGTGCGCATGGCCTTGAACCCGCACTGCGCGTCGGAGAACCTGGCCCCCATCGCGGTCCGCAGCATCAGGTTGTAGGAGCGGGAGATGAACTCGCGCTTGGGTCCCCGGACGACGCGTGCGGAACGGCTGAGGCGCGTACCGATCGCGATGTCGGAGTGCCGCGAGACCAGCGGGGCGATGAGTGGCATGAGGGCGTTGAGATCGGTCGAGAGGTCGACGTCGCAGTAGGCGACGATCTCGGCATCGCTGTGTTGCCACACCGCGCTCAGCGCTCGCCCGCGTCCCTTCTGTTCCAGGTGGACGACCCGCACGCCGTCGAGTTCACCCGCCAGCGCGACCGCGATGGCGAGGGTGTCGTCGGTGCTCGCGTTGTCGGCGACGGTGATGCGCGAGGCGTAGGGCACGTGCAGGCGCAGGTGGTCGGCGAGGCGACGCACCGACGACGCGATGTCGGCCTGTTCGTTGTAGACGGGGACCACGATGTCGAGTACCGGATTCGGCGTGGAACTGTCGGTCAGTGTGTACATCTGCGCCGTCCGGCCCGGCGGTGCTTCTGGGATCATGCGGACCACTCTCGGTTCCCAGCCTCGCGTCACTCTGCGTGCGAGCTGCCAGGTTCCTGTGAACGCTTGCCCGCATGAGCGGGACGATCGGTCGAACGGTGTGGACGGACATGTCGGCGTGTCCGAGGGCGCCTCTACATTGGGCACATGGCCGCAACCCTCGCCCCGGACCAGCTGACCGCCGCCAATCGCGTCATCACCAGCCTGGCCGGTGAGGGCGCGGCCCTGCGTGACGACCAGCTCCGGGCCGTGACCGCGCTGGCCGGCCGCCCCGCCGATCCCGGCGAGCGCGGTGCGCGCGTCCTGGTGGTCCAGGCGACGGGATGGGGCAAGTCGGCTGTCTACTGGTCGGCGACAGCGATCATCCGCGCGGGCGGCGGTGGGCCGACCCTCATCGTGTCGCCGCTGCTGTCCCTCATGCGTGACCAGGTCTCGGCCGCCGCCCGCGGCGGGTTGTCGGCGGCCACCCTCAACTCGTCGAATGTCGACGAGTGGTCGATGATCGAGGCACAGCTGCGCGCCGGCGACCTCGACGTCCTGCTCGTGTCGCCGGAGCGGCTCGCCAACCCGGGCTTCGGCCGCCGCGTCCTCGACGCCCTCGCGGGCAACCTGGGTCTTCTCGTCATCGACGAGGCCCACGCGGTCTCGGACTGGGGTCACGACTTCCGACCAGACTACCGCCGCGTCGCCGACGTGCTGCGCACCGTCAACCCGACGACGCCGGTGCTGGCCACCACGGCCACCGCCAATGCGCGTGTCACCTCCGACGTCGCCGCTCAGCTCGATGCCGGCACCGCCGGCGAGCCCACCCTCGTCCTCCGGGGACCTCTGGCCCGAAAGTCCCTGCATCTCAACGTTCTCGACAGTCTCTCCCCGGTCCAGCGGTACGGATGGGTGGCGCAGTCGCTGCCGGCGCTCCCGGGATCGGGCATCGTGTACGTGCTGACCGTGGCCGACGCCGACCGCCTGGTCGAGGCCATCCGGGCGGTCCACGGCGACACCGTCGCGGTGGCCGCCTACACCGGCCAGCTCGACGCCGACCGCCGCCACGAACTCGAAGACGCGTTGCTGCGCAACGAGGTCAAGGCGCTGGTCGCGACGTCGGCGCTCGGAATGGGCTATGACAAACCCGATCTCGGCTTCGTGGTGCATGTCGGGTCACCACCGTCGCCGGTCTCCTACTACCAGCAGGTCGGTCGTGCCGGACGCGCTCTCGACGATGCCGTCGTGATGCTCCTGGCGTCCCAGACCGACGACCGGATCTGGGACCACTTCGCCACCGCGACGATCCCCGACCCGGACAAGATGCGTGATCTGCTCGCCGCCCTGGAGTCCGCGGACGAGCCGCAGTCGGTGGTGCAGCTCGAGGCCGCGACCCGGTTCCGGCGTACCCGAATCGAATTGATGCTCAAGCAACTGGCAGTCGACGGCGTCACCGACCGGACGCCGGACGGGTGGGTCGTCACCGGCAAGCCCTGGACCTACGACGCCGCGCACTACGACGGCATCCTCGCCGTGCGCCGGCGGGAGGCCGACATCATGCGCGCCTACATCGCGGGGCGCACCTGCCTGATGCGGCTGCTCACCGAATCACTCGACGACCCGCAGGCCGCGGACTGCGGGCGCTGCTCGGTCTGCCGGGGCGCCCTCAGTGACGGTCTCACCGACACCGTCGACGACGAGACCGTGCGCACCGTGACCTCGACGCTGCGCCGCAAGGCCCAGACCCTGGACCCCCGCAAGATGTGGCCCGGCGGCGAATTCGGCCGTCGCGGAAGGATTCCCGCGGATCTGCTGGCCGCGCCGGGACGCGTCCTGGCACACGCCGACGCCCCGGAGTGGGTCGAGGTGCTCGCCGCCGCACGCAACGGGGACGAGCGCGCGGTCGCCGAACTGGGCGACGCCGCGGTCGCGACGCTGGCCGCATGGGTGCGCGACACCGGCATCCGCGCCGACCTCATCGTCTCACTGCGCCTGACCGGCACCACGCTCGCCGAGACCCTGGCCGACCACCTGCGGACGGTCGGTAAACGCGAGGGCGGCAGCTTTCCCGTGCGCATGGGCGATCCACCCACCGACGCGACCGGCGCGGTCGAGGCCGCCTACTGGCGCGACCATCTCGGCGACCCGCCCGACGTCGCGGGCCGCAACGTCATGCTCGTGGTCGACGCCAACAGTTCGGGCTGGCCGATCACCCTGGCCGCCGCCGCTCTTCGTGAGGCCGGCGCGACCGCGGTGCTGCCGCTGCTGATCCACCGGACGGTGTGAGCGGGACCGTTCAGAGGGTCAGTCGGCGACGTACTCGCCGTACCCGAGCGACCGGAGACTCGCGCGGATCTTCTCCGCCGCGGCATCGAGGTCCTCGGGACGCGCGTTCTTGTTCGCGTTGGCGAGGTCGAAGGTCTCGAGCGACAGCGCCGGGAACACATGGACGTGCACGTGCGGAACTTCGAGGCCGGCGATGAGCAGACCCATCCGAGGTGCGTCGAAGGCGTCCTTCACCGCGCGTCCCACGTTCTGTGCGACCGCACTGAGATGGGCGAACGCGGCGGTGTCCATCTGCTCCCAGTGATCGACCTCGGCGCGGGGAACCACCAGGACGTGGCCGGGCGTGACGGGCTCGATGGTGAGGAACGCGACCGCCTCGCCGTCCTTCCAGACGAATCGACCGGGGAGATCGCCGTTGATGATCATGCTGAAGACCGATGCCATGGGCCCGAGTCTAACGGCGGGTGATGTCCCGGACGTCTCGCAGCCGGACTGTCTGCGGCCGGCTGTCGGGGGTCCATGACATCCTTTTCGGTGTGAGTGGGCCAGAAACTTCCGGGACGGGACGCACCTCCCGAGCCGTCGTCGGATCGAGCGAGGTCCTGGCCCGCGCCCAGCGGTTCCCACGCCTTCGGTACATGGGGTCCAAGTACCGCCTGCTGCCCCACCTCGAGCGCACCTTCGCCGACATCGGCGGGTCCACCGCGGTCGACGCCTTCTCGGGTTCCGGAGTGGTGTCCTACCTCCTCAAGGCGCAGGGTTTCGAGGTCGTCAGCAACGACTTCCTCAATTTCCCGCACATCATCACCCGCGCCTCGGTGGCCAATTCGAGTGTCCGGCTCGAGCCCGAACTCATCGAGGCCATCTGCGGTCCCCCCGCCGACGACCGCGACTACATCTCGCGGACCTTCGACGGCTTGTACTTCACCACCGAGGACCGCGCCTTCCTGGACTCGGCGTGGTCGCACGTCGACGCCTTGCGCGGGTATCGGCGCGACCTCGCCATCGCCGCCCTTGTCCTCTCGGCCGCCCGTAAGCAACCGCGCGGCGTGTTCACCTTCACCGACTCGACGCGCTACGCCGACGGCCGGCGTGACCTGACGATGTCCCTGCGCGACCACTTCCGTCTGCGCGCAGCCGGGGACTACAACGCCACGGTGTTCAGCAATGCGCGCAGCAGCCGGAGCGTCCAGGGTGACATCTTCGACCTCGAACTGCCGTGGTCCGCACCACCGGATCTGGTCTACCTCGACCCCCCGTATGCCCCGCCGACCGACGACAACGACTACATCAAGCGGTATCACTTCCTCGAGGGCTTGTCTGCGTACTGGCGCGGCATGAGTATCATGGAGAACACGAAGACCAAGAAGCTGCCGAAACGCTTCACCCCCTTCGCCTACAAGCGGACCATCGAGGACGCCCTGCTACGCACCTTCGAGCATTTCGAGGACGCCGGCGCCATCGTGCTGTCGTACTCGTCGAATGCGTTGCCGGGCAAGGACCGGATCGTCGACCTGCTCGGGAAGGTCAAGCCGTCGGTGGAGGTCATCGCGATCGACCACAAATACAGCTTCGGCACCCACGCGGCCGCGACGCGCCGCGACGTCAGCGAGTACCTGTTCATCGGCCGGGACTGACCGGGACACGACCCATCGACGACACGACGAACCGATGAGCACCGCCGGCGACTTCGACGACTACCTGGCATCCCTGGGACGGTTGACCGCTCACGTCGACCCGACCGCGTCGACGCCGGAGGCCGAGCGGATCACCCAGGCCACCGCGCGTCTCGGCGAACTCCTGGACACCGACGTCGCGGGGCTGGCGGCCTGGGTGCGGGACAACCCCACCGACGTGCCCGTCCTCGGGCTCGCGGTCGGGCTGTCCCAGGAGAAGCTGAAGAACGCGCTGCGCGACCGTTTCGACACCAGCGGCTGGCACGCATTGGCGCGCGCACAACCGGTCGAACTGGTGACCTGGCTCGACACCGAGTTCGACCTGGTCCGCATGCTGCGCAGCCAGCTGTCCCGCACGTTCACGTTCGCCGACATCCTCGTGGCCCGCGCCGGCACCCGCGCGACCGCCACACGCGCGGGTGCGTCGGGCCGGCGCATCGAGGACGAGATCGAGGACATCGCCCGCGACATCGGGCTCGACTACGTCACCCGTTCGCGGTTCGCGGGACGCAATGGGCGGACCGCCCCCGCCGACCTGATCGTGGGCGACCCGTCCTCGGCCGACATCGTGGTGGCGGCCAAGGGCTTCGACTCGACCGGGTCCAAACTCACCGATGCGGTCCGCGAGATCGAGGAGATGGCCGAGGTGCGGCTGCCGACCCAGCTGGTTCTCGCGGTCATCGACGGGATCGGGTGGAAGTCACGGCAATCCGACCTGCGCCGCATCCACCAGCTCTGGGCCACGCGTCAGATCGACGGGATGTACACACTCGTCGGGCTCGATCGATTCCGCGATGACGTCACCGACTTCGCGAAGCTGCGTCGGTTGATCTAGCCGGCGTCCGCGAGCGGCAATCGCACCCAGAACGTCGCGCCCGCACCCGGACTCGTGTCGACGCCCACCCGACCGCCGTGCGCGGCCACCAGGGCGGCCACGATCGACAGGCCGAGACCGCTGCCACCCCCGGAACCGCGGTGCCGCGAGGAGTCACCGCGATAGAAGCGCTCGAAGACGTGCTCGGCATCCTCCGCCGAGATTCCCGGGCCGGTGTCGGCGACGGCCAGCACCGCCTCGCCGGCGCCCGGACTGCCGGCAAGACCGTCGTCGACCGCCACCCCGACCGTGATCGAGGCGTCCGGCGGCGTGTGGTTCACGGCGTTGCCGATGAGATTGCGCAACACCTGCACGAGACGCGGCCCGTCTCCCAGGACGACCGGCGGCCGATCGCCCGGGACGACGTCGAGCCGGATCTCGCGGTCGGGCGCGGCGACACGCGCGCTCTGCACGGCGTCGGCGGCCAGACCGAGGAGGTCCACGGGCGCGGAATCGACAGGTCGCGCAGCGTCGAGTCGCGCAAGCATCAGCAAATCCTCGACCAGCAGGTTCATCCGGCCGGCCTCGTCGTCGATGCGTCGCATCGCATCGGTGACATCGGGAACGCCGCCCTGCGAATAGAGTTCGGCGAACCCCTTGATGGACGTGAGCGGAGTCCGCAATTCGTGACTGGCGTCGGCGACGAAACGGCGCATCCGCTCCTCGGAGGCTCGGGCCTGCTGTTCCGATGCTGCGGTCGAGGCGAAGGCGTGCTGGATCTGCCCGAGCATCCGGTTCAGCGAATCCGACAGACTGCCGACCTCGGTGTTGGGCGGCGCCGGCGGCACGCGCCGAGTCAGATTCCCCTCCGCGATCTCGTGCGCCGTCTCCTCCACACGGCGGAGCGGGCGCAGACTCGTGCGCACCAGGACATAGCTCAGCACGCCGATGAGCAGGACGACCAGCGCGCCGATCGCGAGCTGCAACCAGATCAGCCTGCTCACCGTGTCGTCGATGTCCGACATCGGGGTGGCCACGACGGATCTACCGAAGCTGTTGCTGCGCTTGATGACCCGCCACTGCGGCCCGTCGCCGTCGACGGACGGGACGGTTACTGGTCCGGCATTGTCGCCGGTCAGCCCGTCGAGGTCGGGAGCGTCGTCGAACTGGTTGTAGACGTTGTCCGCGGACACCCCTCCGGGCCCGTAGACGACAGACTCGACGTAGTAGGGCGACGGGGGCCTGCGCGGCCCGGGCGGGCCCGGGCCGTCGCCCAGGAACCCGCGGGGTTCGGCCCACGTGCGTACGGCGTTCTCCAGCCCGTCGTCGGCGCGGGAGATCAGATCCTGGCGCATCGACGAGGTCACCGCCACACCGGAGGCGAGCAAGCCGATGGCGACGAGCAGCACGGTCAGGGCCACCAGCGAGATCCGTAGTGGCACACCGCGCGAACGCATCCCGCGCCCGGTGCTCGGCACCGTCGCATCAGTCACGGGGTTCACGCATCACATAGCCGACCCCGCGGAGGGTGTGGATGAGCCGCTTGTCCCCGGTGTCCAGCTTGCGCCGCAGATACGACACATAGGATTCGACGACGTTCACCTCCCCGCCGAAGTCGTAGTTCCACACATGGTCGAGGATGCGCGGCTTGGACAGCACCGTGCCCGCGTTGACCATGAAGTAGCGCAGCAACGTGAACTCCGTCGGCGAGAGCGCGACCAGCTCGCCCGCCTTGAACACCTCGTGGGTCTCGTCGTCGAGTTCGATGTCGGCGAAGGTGATCTTCGACGACGCGCGCTGCTGATCGTCGAAACCGCTGCGCCGCAGCAACACCTGCAGGCGGGCCACGACCTCTTCGAGGCTGAACGGTTTGGTCACGTAGTCGTCGCCGCCGATGGTCAGACCGTTGATCTTGTCCTCCACGGTGTCCCGCGCGGACAGGAACAGCGCCGGAGCCTCCACGCCGTCGGCGCGCAGCCGACGCAGCAGCCCGAACCCGTCCATTCCCGGCATCATCACGTCGAGGACGAGGACGTCGGGCTTGGCGGCGCGGCAACGGTCGAGGGCTGCCGGACCGTCGGCCGCGGTCTCGACCTCATACCCCTGGAACTTCAGCGACACCGACAACAACTGACGGATGTTCTCCTCGTCGTCGACCACGAGGACCTTCGCGCCGCGCGTGCTGCTCTGTTTCGCCACTTCACTCACACGACCAGACTCCCAGGACGTCCTGGTTCCTCACTGTAGGCACGCTGGGAGAGTCCTGTGAACGCTGACCAGCGGGTTCGGTGGAGCCGGGGAGTCACGCGTCGGGGTCACCATACGCCGCGGCGATCTCCTCGGAGCCGCGCCAGCGCGAGTAGGTCGGGCTCTGGGGCCACCCGTCTGGGGAGTCCTGCCACTCTTCCTGACGGCCGTAGGGCAGCACATCGAGTAGTCCGAACGTGAAGCCCAGCTGTTCGGTGCCGCGTCCCGTCGAGTGCCACGTGCGATAGACGGTGTCGCCGTCCCGGAGGAACACGTTCACGGCGAACCCCTCCCCCGGCGCGGCGTCGACATCGGCGGAGAAGGTCGTGCCTGCCGAGGAGTACCAGTCCATGCGATTGCCGACGCGCTCCTTGTAGGCCACGATCTCCTCGATCGGTCCGTGCGTGATGATCACGAACCGCGCGTCGTAATCGGCGAGGTAGTCGAGCCGACTGAACTGGGTGGTGAAGCCGGTGCAACCAGGGCACTGGAATCGCGCGCCGTCGGTCCACATGTGGTTGTAGACGATCAGCTGTGCACGTCCGTCGAAGACGTCGACCAGACGAACCGGCCCGTCGGTCCCGGTGAGGACGTAGTCGTCCATCTCGACCATGGGGAGTCGACGACGCTGCGCGGCCACGGCGTCGAGCTCGCGGGTCGCCGCCTTCTCGCGGCGCCGCAGGTCGGCCAACGCCGCCGCCCAGGTGTCGCGGTCGGCCACGGGTGGGAGTGCCGTGCTCATGACGATGCCTCTCGCATGACGGTGCCTTTCGCTCGGTGATGACAACAGTTCACCGGGTCAGACCCGACCTCGCCCCCGAATTCATCGCAACGACGGGACGGCACCTCGTCAGCCGAAGAGTTCGTACACGGTCTGGAGTCGGCGAACGTGGTCGCGGACCTCGTAGAGTTCCCGGCGCGCCGACCGTTGCGCCTTCTCACCGCCGCGACCGGACTGCACAGTGTCCACGAGGGTGTCGGCGACGCGTTCCAGCTCGTCCACCAGCACCCGGGCCTGCGCCTGCGCGACGGGATCGACAGGTCGTCGCGACCGAACCATGGGTGTCATCGTAGGTTCTTCGACTGTTCACCGCTGGCCATCACCATCGATGTCCATGGGGGAAGCGGAATACCGGGACGCGGGCCGAGCGCAAGCCCTGATGTTCCTCGTGGAACTGGAACGGCACGCGCGTTTTCTCGTGTCACGCATCGAACAGTCCGGCCGGCGCAGCCGGGACATCACCGGTGAGGTCGCCGAGCTGAACGAGACCTACGAGACGATCGCGGCGCTCAGATCGCACTACGGACTCGTACGATCACCGGCGAACACGATGGTCGTCGGTCGCACGGATGCCCGCGCGCGGCACCGGCCGCCGCGGGGCTCCGTTCGATAAGCGAGATTGAGCGCCGATAGCGACGAGATGAACGGTCGGTGAATGCATCGATCGTGACGGTCCACATTGTCGCATTCCGACTAAATTGTGTGCATGGATGCCAATGACGAACGTCGTCAGATCAGCGAAGTCCAGGACCGGCTCATCGGCCTCTACTCGCACCGGTCACCCCACGACGTGGCCGCCGCGGTCGAGAAGGCATACCAGCACTTCGAGGGGACCGAGGTCCGCGACTTCGTGCCGCTCCTGGTCGAACGACGCGCCAACAAGGCCCTCGGCGGCACCGACGTGATGGCCGATCCGGCCGCCGTCCCGCCGCACGTGGGAGAGTGACCTTCGGGCGGCCGAGGCCGTCCTGGTTCCATCCACAGCCACGAGGGAGCCGTAGATTCGCCGCGGAATCCTTGTCGGTACCCTGTCGTATGTTGGTCACATGCAGTTCGGGGGCGGTGACTCAGAGACGCCGGGCGAGAAGCCCGAGGCCGAGTTCGCGTTGCCCGCAGCAGTTCTGGATACCCAACTGTCGCCCGGTGAGCTCGTCGACGTCATCACCCACTGCGCGTCGATCACGTCAGCAGCCTCCTACCGGTTACTGACCGCGGCAAGCCTGCTGCATGAGGAACGTGAACTCGACTACCACATGCGCCGCACCGAAAACCGCGACGGCCAAGCCTCTTCCGAAGCCGATCTGCACCGACACGCCGCCGACGCTGCCGCCGGGATCGACCCATATGCCCAGTTCGGGCCCGACGGCTTCGACCAAGCCACCGCCGAACTCGGTGCGGCACTGACGATCACCGCCGCCGAAGCCCGCGACCTCATCCGCACCGGCGATGTCCTGCGCTACCGGCTCATGCTCACCGGCAACACCCTCGCGTGCGGGCGGATCGACCAGCGCCGCTTCACCATCGCCATGAAACGCACCGACTACGTGCCCGACACTGACATGCAGACCGTCGATGCCCATCTCGCCGAAGCGATCCTGGCCCGCCCACCGATGTCGACAACCCGGTTCACCACCCTGGTCGACGCCATCGTCGCCAAACACGCCCCCGACGCGATCCGCCGCCGCCGCGAACGCGCCACCGCCGACCGCACCATCACCATCACACCCAACCGATTCACACCCGGCCAGTCCCGCATCAGCGGCAACCTCCCGATCACCGACGCCGCCGCACTCAACGCCCGACTCGACGCGATGGCCGCCTCCGTACATTCCGACGACCCCCGCAACAAGCGGCAACGACGCGCCGACGCGATGATCGCGCTGGCCGCCCACCTCGACACCCTGCCCTGCCAGTGCCTACAGTGCGCACCCGAGCCGGCACCGATCAACCTCGACCGCCCTCAGATTGAAACCGGTTGCGATACAACCAAACCCGGCGACACCACCTCGACACCACCCGAGCCGGCTCCGGTAGCAGACGCCGCACCGCACAGGCCGGTGCCGATGTTTCACATCGTGGTCAACCTGTCGACACTGCTCGGCCTCGACGACGATCCCGGTTTCCTCGACGGTCACGGCCTGATCGACGCCGACAGCATGCGTTCGCTCCTGGCCGACGCGCGTCGCTCCTTCATCACCACCCCCGGCACCAGCCCAGCAGAGTCCACCGATGCCCGGTACGCCCCGAGCCGCAAACTGCAGAACCTTGTGCGGTGCGGCGAACTGGGCTGCACCTTCCCCGGCTGTAACCAACCGGTATGGACCACCGATCTCGACCACACCATCCCGTTCGACCACGACGCGCCCCAGACCGGCGGCGCGACCGTACGGCACAACCTCAAACCACTCTGCCGGTTTCACCACCGCATCAAAACCTTCGGCATGTGGCGCGACTACCAGGACGACTACTTGACCGCCTGGTTTCAGTCCCCGACTGGACACACCTTCGTCGGCAACGCCTTCAACGGCCGCGACCTGTTCGGCTACCTCGTACCTGGCCGACCCCCAGACCACCCCGCACGCAGCACACTCGCCGACCAGCGAACCGCGCGCACCACCACCCACCGTCGCGAGATCGACGCGTGGAACGCCGCCAACCCGCCGCCCTTCTGAGAGGCCGCACCGTCACAACCCTCGCGCATACGGTGCGGCGTAGCCGGTCTTCATCGGCTCGTCGCCCAACCATGCCGCGAGTTCATCGGCCCGGGCATCGAGTGCCCGACGCGCATCCCGGGACAGCGGCTCCAGCGGGATGATGTCGATGGACGAGTCGGGGCGGCGATACCAACCGCCGACGATGCGCCCGTCCCACCAGGCGGTCTGACCGCCGTTGCCGACGGAGTCGAAGACCTGCGCGGTGTGGTTGCCGAGATAGAAGCCGCGCTCCTTGTAGCCCATGGTGGTCGGGTCCAGTTCGGGCAGGAGCACGGCCTGCGGTTCGACCGGCCCGTCCCCTCCGCCGTCGATACCGGTGCCGTCGGGTAGATCGTCGGGCAGGACATGACCGACTCCACCGCGTTCCAGGTCGACCCGGACCGTGCCGAGTTCGGCGAGGGCCGCGCGGACCGCGGTCTTGGTCGAGCCCAGCCACCACACCAGGTCGGTCTCCGTACCGGGTCCGTAGGTTCGCAACCAACGCCGGATCAGCGCGCAGTGGCCGTCGTGGACGCTCATCGACGGCAACGTCTCGCCGAGCCAGAGCGGCATCGAGGTCCACGCCGGTCGCGACAGATGCCAGCCCAGCCGATTCGGCCCCCGGACGATCGCCCCCTCGGCGTCGAGCATGTTCAGCACGCGCGGCCCCATCGGGGCGCGGCCCGCCCACGAGGTACCCGCGCCGTGGGAGATGTAGCCGTCGAGTGCCGGTAGCCGCTCGCGGAGTTCGGTGGAGGTCAGCGACTCGCCGCCGGCCAGTTCGGCGAGGACTGCCTGCCGGGCGGTCTCGATCCAGCCCTCGGGGTCGTCGAAGTCGGGACTACGCCGGAGGTCGCGCAGCATGTTGGTGCGTTCGGAGGCAGAGATCCGCGGCCCCAGTGCGCCGATGGACTCGGCCAGGACGTCGCGCGGGAACACGAACAGTGTGCGCCGCATCGCGAGGTGCTTGACGAGCGTCCGATCCTCGTAGAGGGCGGTGTCGACGGAGTCGCGGGTGAAACCCGGACCGACGCGGGCCCACGCGGCCAGATGGACCGTCGACGGAGTGGTGGCGTGCAGACCCACCATGGTGGCGGCCGCCTCCACCGCGTCGGCGGCCCGCGACGAGGCGTCGAGGTGTGCCCGGCGCATCAGGCGTGCCCGGCGCTGGGCGTCGGTGATCAGCATGCAGAGATCGTAGTGAGCCGTGCTGACAAGAGAATGCAACGAGCACGAGGAGGGGACGCGGGTGCCGGAGACCGCCGACCCCCGTCGACCCGGTGTCCGGCACCCGCGCGGTCGTGTGGGCCGAACGACACACAGCCCCCGACGGGCAGTGTTCGCGACACTTTCGGTGTGTCCTTCGACCGACGCAACCTGTGCGCTTCCCGACCACCGTCGAGTCGCGCCCCACAAGCAGACCCCACGAACGCGACCCACTCCACCCCTGTTCCGGAAACCGGCACATAAACGCAGTTCAAGCGGCTAACGGACTATCCGGACCGGACAGAACCAGGTCCGGATCCGGCGGCCGGACCGCCGCCGGGAGCGGCGACGCGGGCCCGAGATGTGGCCGTCGCCACATCGGGTCGTCGATGGTGGCGCGGTGGGTTCGGCTACCGCATGATGGTGCGGTCGAACTGTCGGGGCGAGCATGGGAACAGCTGAGTGGATTTCGGAGAGGCACTCGCGCGACTGTTCGTGCAAGCCGGCCGTCCCACACTGCGGGCCTCCGCGTCCCGAGCTCGGGTGTCGGCACAACGGATCAGCGACTGGCGAAACGGCCGGCATCTCCCCCGGGACTTCGCGACCGTCGAACCGCTGCTCGTCTGGCTGACCGCGCGCGCCGTCGCCGCCGGGGCCGAGGATGTCCTGACCATCCCGCAGTGGCGCGAGATGTGGGACCGGCGGACGCCCGAGGAGACCACCGGGGCCCAGCCGTCCGCGACGCAGCACGCGCGCCCGTTCGCCGGACTGGCCACCCTCACCGCAGCCGACAGTCAGATGTACTTCGGCCGGGACGACGTCGTCGGCACCCTGGTCGACGCGATCCTGGCGGCGCGCACGGGCCCGCCCCCGCTGGCCCCCGCGTCTCGGCTCGTCGTGGTCACCGGGGTGTCGGGATCCGGTAAATCCTCGCTGCTGCGGGCCGGCCTGGCCCGGGACGCCCGGTTGCCCTCGCCCCGACTCGGCGAGATCACGCCGGACGGTCTCGTCATCGCGGAGCCGGCGGTTCCGGAGGCCACCGAGGCAGCCGAAGTCCCCGGGCCCCCGACCGAGGACGCGGTCATCGTCATCGACCAGTTCGAGAACGTCTTCTCCCTCGAGGACTCGCTCCGCGCCGAGACGCTGCGCCAGGTCGAGGAACTCGCGTCCGACACGGTCGTCGTGGTCGGCGTGCGAGCCGACTTCTTCAGCCAGTGCGTCGAGCACCCGTTCCTCGCCGACGCCTGGCAGCACCGCTGCGTGATCGTCTCGGAGATGACCCGCACGCAGTTGCGCGAGGTCATCACCGCGCCTGTCCGGCTCGCCGGCGGCCGGATCGAGACCGGACTCGCCGACGTGATGATCACCGAGCTGTACGAGGCATCGACGGGCGGCGACCGGGCCGGCCGCCTGCCCTTGCTGGCGCACGTCCTGCAGGCGACCTGGGCACGACGCAGCGGCAACCGGATGACCCTCTCCGGTTACCGGGCCACCGGCGGCATCGCCCGCGCCGTCGCCGACACGGCCGAGGCCGCCTGGGCGGCGATCGATCCGCGGCACCGGGACCTGGCGCGGGCGGTGCTGCTCGCCCTCGTGCACGTCGGTCCGGCCGGCATCGCGCTGCGCGTGCCGCTGTCCACGGTGACCATCGCGAACCGGTTCCCGCCCGAGGTCTCCACCGTCATCGACGAGTTCGCCCAGGCCAGGCTGCTCACCGTGTCCACCGACTCGGTGATGCTCGTGCACGATGTCGTGCTGACCGCGTGGCCACGTCTGGCCGAGTGGATCGCCGACGATACGGACAACCACCTGTGGCGCCAGCAGGTCGACGCCGACAGCGCGGCCTGGCTGGCCAACGGCCGGGGCCGGTCATTCCTCTACACCGGATCGCGCCTCGACGACGCCAAGCGGCGCCGGCGAGCCCTCCGCAGTGACTATCTCCACCTGCTGAGCAGGGAGAACGACGCGTTTCTCGACGCCGCGGTCGCCATGCAGCAGCGGCGACGCCTGACCCGGCTCGGTGCGGTGTCGGTCATCGTGGTGCTGGCCATCGCGGCGTCGATCACCGCGGCGATCGGGTTCCGCCAGGCGCACGACCTCCGGCAGCAGCGCAACGCCGCCGAACGATCGGCGCTGCTGTCCCACATCGACAGCATGCAGTACTCCAACCCGTCCCTGGCGGCGCGGCTGTTGCTCATCGCGCATCAGATCTATCCCGACGACCCGACCGTCGAGAGCCGGTTGCGCGGGGCCGCGACGACGCCCCTCGTGACTCCGCTGACCGGACACACCGGCCCGGTCTACGACCTCTCCTTCGACCGGACGGGCACCCGGCTCGCGTCGGCGAGCGGCGACCGGACCGTACGCGTCTGGACGCGGTCGGGTTCGTCGGACTATCGGGAGACCGCCGTCCTGCGCGGCTTCGGCAACTACGTGACCAGCACCGATTTCCACCCCACCCGACAGTTGCTGGCGAGCAGCAGCGGAGACGGCTCGGTCCGCATGTGGGATCTCACCGACGTGTCGAACCCCCGGCTGGCGACGACGCTGTCCCCCGGACACGGCACGGTCTACATGGTGCGATTCGCCGCCGACGGCCGCACGCTGGCCGCGTCGTCGGACGACGGCACGATCACCGTCTACGCGGTCTCCCCGGCCGGATCGATCCGGGAGACCGCCGTGCTGCGCGGGCACACGGCCGCGGCGCGGACCCTGTCCTTCAGCCCCGACGGACGCGTCCTCGCCAGCGGTGGCGACGACCGCACCGTCCGACTGTGGACGACCGGCGACGCACCGCAACCGCTGGGTCCACCGCTCACCGGTTTCCCGAGCATCACCCATGCCGTCGCCTTCAGCCCCGACAGTCGCTCGCTGGCGGTCACCGGCGACAGCCCCAACACCCAACTGTGGGATGTCGCCGACCCGCGTGCACCCCGCCCGCTGAGCACGTCCCTGCCCAACAGCACCGCGGGCTCGTGGTCCATCGGCTTCGACGGTTCGGGTTCGCAGCTGGCCTCCGCCCGGGCGGACGGTCTCGTGCGGGTGTGGAACACCGCGAACCCCGGTTCGCCGACGCTGCAGTGGGCGCTGCAGACCACCTCCGAGCAGGGCTCGGTCCGGACCTTCGCCGCCCGGTTCGACCCCAGTGGCGAACAGCTCGTGTCCGGCCGGTCGGACGGGACCATCGACGTCTGGAGCCTGCCCGGCCGGACCGAACCCGACCGCGGCGGAACGATCACCGGACTGGACACCGATGCCGCGCACCGAGTTCTGGCGACGGTCGGCTCCGACACGACGCTGAACCTGTGGACGACGTCGGGCGGCCTCACCCTGCGCTCACGAACGCCCATCCAGCGCCGCGTCAACGACCACCCGCGCGTCAGCCTCAACGGCCCCGGCACCCTGGCTGCCACGGCGAACAACAACGGTGGGCTCGTCGAGATCTGGGACATCGCCGACACCGCGGCCCCGCGCCGCGCCGCGGCCCTCGACCTCGCCACCCGCTATTCGTTCCCGGTCGTCTTCGCGCCGGCGGGGAACCTGCTCGCGACCGGCGACACCGACACCACCGTGGCCCTCTGGGACACCTCGGTGCCCGGCTCCCCGCGCCGGGTGGGTGCACCGCTGCGCGGACCGACCGACCTCATCCGCAACGCCGCCTTCAGCCCCGACGGCACGCGGCTCGCGCTGACCTCCGACGACAAACGCGTCTATCTGTACGACCTCACGTCGTCGAGTCCGGACCCGGTCGACGTCGTCACCGTCGCGGCGCCGGTGGCGCAGGCCGCGTTCGACGACGACGGCGATGTGCTGGTGGTCGCCTCCCGCGACCTCACCACCTGGCGACTGCCACCGATCGGCACGGACGCCGAACCGGAACTCCTCGACCGGTACGAGGACATGTTCGCGTCGACGGTGTCGGTGGCACCGAACCGGCTCGCGGTGGGCACCGCCACGCACGAACTGATCAGCTTCGCGCTCGGCGACGACGGCCGGCTCACCGATCGGCAACCGGTCGGGACACTGCTCGCCACCACCGACACCACGACCACCTGGCAACTGCCGGCCGAGCTCCCGTCCGACGACGAGATCATCGCCGGTGGCGACACGACCGGGAACGTCTACCGGCACACGCTCGATCTCGCCGTGGCCCGCGACTGGATCTGCGCGAGCACCGCGCCCCTCACCGACGCCCAGCGCGACGCCTATCTCCCGCACGTCGACGTCCGAGCGAACTGCCGTCGGGACTGAATGCCGTTGCCCGGCAGGTGACCTCGACACGCGGCGTCCTCGCTGCGCTCGGTCGACGCTGCTCGGCCAGCGGGGGCGCGGCGTCCTCGCTGCGCTCGGTCGACGGGGTCACGCTGCCTCAGCGGAAGCCGAGCACCTCGTCGCCCCACGCCTCCCAGATGTCGCCGTCGAGGTTCTGCACGACCCGATCCTCGGCATCGATGCGCAGCACCGGACGATGGCCGGTGTCGTAGGTGGGCCACGGATCGCCGAGAGTCCCGGCGTCCGGCTCCTGCCCGTGCGCGAAGGCAGTCCAGCGTCGAACCATCCTCTCGGACACCGCTTCTCCCTGTTTGCGGCCGCCGAGCAGGAACGTGATGTCGCGGGGCCCGGCGCCCAGATTGCCCCACACGTACGGGACTTCGGTCGCGTGGGCGGCGCCGAGTCCGAGGAGCCGGAACATCCGTGTCGTCCAGTCGTAGCGGTACACGTAGACCGGCGCGGAGCGTGCGTGCGCCTCGGCGAGCCACAACGTGGGCATCCGGAACGCCACGTCGCGGGCCACGCCGAGCCCGGTGACCTTGGGGCGCAGACCCGAATAGGCCGAGAGCACCTGCGCACGCTCCGGCAGGACGACGTCCGGATACTCCTTCGCCATCCCTGCGAACATCCGCTCGATGTCGGCGGTGGTGATCGGCATGAGCGGGGACTTCATGTACTTGAACAGGTTCGCCTCGTCGCGGTTGGTCCCGATGATCAGCGGCACCGGATGCGCGCGACCCGCCCGATAGACGTCGAGGGGATGCTCGGGCAGCAGATCGCCGTCGATGACCGGGGCGAAGGCGATGGTCCCCGGCGTCTCGCCGGGAATCTTCTCGAACAGCGTGGTGGTGATCGCCGAACACGTCATGCCGTCGAGTTCGTCGAGCCGCGCGACGATCTCGCCCGTGTCGAGCTCACCCGCGTCGATCCCGGCGGCCTCGAGCAACTGCGCGGCGACCCGCGCCGCCCGGTCCGCCCCGTACATCGACGTCACGGGTGAACTCTGCGCGATCGCCCGGCCGAAGAGCCCGGTCGCGGCCGGCATGGTGAGCAATGCGGTGACCAGTCCCGCCCCGGCCGATTCGCCGAACACGGTCACCTTGTCAGGGTCGCCACCGAACGCGGCGATGTGGTCGTGAACCCAGCGCAGCGCCGCCAGCACGTCACTGAGTCCGGCGTTGGACTCGAACCGCTCGTCGATCGACGACAGGTCGGCGAACCCGAGCACCCCGAGCCGGTAGTTGAGCGTCACGACGACGACGTCACCCGTGGCGGCGAGGTTCGAGCCCTCATAGAACGGTTGGGCCCCGGATCCCAGCACGTAGGCGCCGCCGTGCAGCCACACCATGACCGGGAGTCCGACCGCGTCGTCGGCATGCTCCGAGGCGCCCGGCGGGGTCCACACGTTGAGGAACAGACAGTCCTCGTCCATCACCACGTCCGGACCGAGGCGCACCGCGGGGTTCAGCTGCTGCGGGCACACCGCGCCGAAGGTCGAGGCATCCGCGACGTCCTCCGGGGCATCGCTCTCCCCGAGCGGCACCGCACGACGCCAGCGCAGCTCACCCACGGGCGGACGGGCGTACCGGATGCCCCGCCACACGTCGGCCCGCTCGCCGACGACGCCACGGTGGGTCCCGACGCGGGTCCGGGCCAGCGGCCGCGGACCGTCGGTTGCGTCTCCCCTGGGTGACGGCGGGATCGTGGACGTGCCCGGTTCGTCGTGCGTCATCAGTCCATCGTGCACCGTGAACCTGTTCCGGTTGCCCAGAATTTCCGTGCGCCTCCTGGGTAGTGTGACCGCATGGAGCTACTACGCAACGTCGTAATCTTCCTGCACATCATCGGCTTCGCGGTCACCTTCGGCGCCTGGGTCACCCAGCTCGCGGCGCGCGAGTTCCGCGTCACCCGCGTGATGGACTACGGGATTCTGCTCTCCCTGCTCACCGGACTCGCGCTCGCGGCGCCGTGGCCGGCCGGAATCGACCTGAACTACCCCAAGATCGGCATCAAACTGGTGATCCTGGTGGTCCTCGGCGCGATCCTCGGCATCGGGAGCGCGCGGCAGAAGCGCACCGGCGAACCCGTCCTGCGTCCCCTCTTCTGGGCCGTCGGTGCCTTGTCCCTGCTCGCCGCGGGCCTCGCGGTCATCTGGTAGCCGACCCGGTGGCGAGATCCGCCGACGACAACGCCGCGCACCGGATCGGTGCGCGGCGTTCGTGCGTGGAGCCCCCTGTCGGGATTGAACCGACGACCGCTCGCTTACAAGGCGAGTGCTCTACCACTGAGCTAAGGAGGCGCGCGAGCGAGTATATCCGCCGGACCGCCGTCCACGTCATCGGCACCCGACCGGCCGGGCCGCCGGATCAGCCCCGGATCGCGGCGACCGCTTCGATCTCCACCAGCTGGTCGTCGTAGGCGAGGACCGAGACGCCCAGCAGGCTGCCGGCGGGCCTGTGGTCGCCGAAGGCCTCGGTCACCGCGTCCCACGCGACCACCAGATCGGCCTGCAGGTGTTCGGCGACGAACACGGTCACCTTGGCGACGTCGCGCAGCGTCGCGCCGGACTCGATCAGCGCGGCCTCCAGGTTCTTCATGCACTGCACGGCCTGCTCGCGGACGTTCCCGGGGGCGACGGTCGCGCCGTCGGCGTCGATGGGCGCCGCGCCGGCGGTGAAGACGAGACTTCCGGGACTCACCGTGGCGCTACGGGTGTGGCCGTCTCGAGGACCGTTGATCTGCACGGAGGACATGCCGCGATCGTAGACGAGCGGCCTCGGTCGCGACCGCCGCCGACTCCTCCGCGCACCCTGCCGGTGCCGCCCGGACCGCGGAGGTGTATCCAGTCTCCTGTCAGGGTTGAACCGGCCGGGTGTCGGTTACCCCGCGAGCACTCCACCACCGACCCGAGGAGGCCTTGCGTGCGCGAACAGATCGGCCGTGTCCTGCGTCGGCTCAGCGGCAGCCGGCAGGCGACGATCGACACCATCGAACCCGGCAGCATCATGGTGTCGCCGCGCAAGCCGATCGAACCGTTCGACGTCGCGGCCATCACCGAGGTACTCGACCTCGCCACCAAGATCGGCGCCGTGCTGCTCGACTCGGGCACGGGAGCCATCGACACCCAGACCCAGATCAAGTTCGTCGCCGGTGTGTACGGCCTCGAGGACGTCGACGTCGACGTCACCTACAACACGATCGTGGTCAGCGCCCGGCGCGGCGCGACACTCCCGCCCATCACGACCATGGAGCAGGTCTACTACCGCTCGATGGACTTCACCCGGCTCGCCCAGGTCGACCGCCTCGTCCGCCGCATCCGCGATTCGTTCATCAGCCCGTCCACGGCGCACCAGATGGTCGACGAGATCATCACGGCACCCCACCCCTATCCGCACTGGCTGGCCACGACCGCCTGGGGGATGATGGCGTCGGGCATCGCGGTCCTGCTCGGTGGTGAGTACCTCGTCGCCGCGCTCGCCTTCTTGACCACCGTGGTGACGGTCACCGTGAACCGCTGGCTCAACCGCATCGGAACCCCCGTCTTCTTCCAGCAGCTCACCGGCGGTTTCATCGCGGTCGTCCCGGCCGCCCTCGTCTTCGCCGCCGCCGAACGGCTCGGCGTCCAGATCGCGCCGTCGCAGGTCATCGCGGCCGGCATCGTCGTGCTGCTGTCCGGACTGTCGCTGGTCGGCTCGGTCCAGGACGCGATCACCGGCGCACCCATCACCGGGGTGGCCCGCTTCTTCGAGTTGCTCCTGATGACCGGTGGCATCATCGCCGGCGTCGGTGTCGCGATCCGGATCCTGGAGGCGGGAGGCATCTTCCTCCCGACCATCACCACGACGACCAGCTTCGAGGTCGTCGAACTCCCGATCCGCGTGGTCGCGGGCGCGGTGGCCGCCTGCGCCTACGCGCTGGCCAGCTACGCCGAGACCCGGGCCCTCAGCGTGGCATTCCTCGGCGGCTTCATCGGTACCGCCGTGGCGGCCGCGTCGACGTTCACCGACATCGGCGACGTCATCGCCAACGGACTGGCGGCGGCTTTCGTCGGACTGATCGGCGGTCTGCTCGCACGCCGTGCGCTGACGCCCCCGCTGGTCGTCGCCGTGGCCGGCATCACCCCGCTGCTGCCCGGTCTCGCGGTCTATCGGGGCCTGTACGGCATCCTCGGCGACCAGACCCTCGACGGGTTCACCTGGATCGCGAACGCGTTGGCCATCGGTTGCGCGCTCGCCGCGGGCGTCACGCTGGGCGAGTTCGTCGCCCGGTCGCTGCGTCGGCCCCAGCTGCCACCCCGCCCGGACTGGCGACTCCGCCGCCGGATCGCCCTGCGCGAGGACCGCGAGGCGCGTCAGGCGCACGCCGCCGCGCGCCGGGCCCGCGCGAACCGATGGCGCCCGCCACCACCACGGCGCTGACGCGAGGCGGCTGGCCGTGAGCACCGGTGATGCCCGGGTAGAATGCGGAGCAGGGCGTGTCATCGACGGCCACTTCGCACCAGCGAATCGGTCGAGACACCGCACCACTGCGCCGCTGTGACATCGCGCGCCGCACGCACACCATGCCGCACAACGAGGGGACTCACATGCCCGCGAAGACGACCGACATCGCCGACGAAGAACTGGAGCCGGTGGCCGACGAGACCGCCAACTCGGCGCGCCGCGTCGTCGCCGCGTACGCGACCGACGCCGACGAGTGCCGGATGCTGTTCGCCATGCTGGGGATCGCGCCGGGCGAGAACGCCTGACCAGGTGGCTCCGCGAGCAGGAGAAACCCACCCCGAGACCGACGGCGTGACCGGTCCCGACCGGGCCACGCACGACGGAGCGGAGTTCGTGGTCGTCGCGAACCGTCTGCCCGTCGACAAAGAGGTCCTCCCCGACGGCACCGTCAACTGGAAGCGGAGTCCGGGTGGGCTCGTCACCGCGCTCGAGCCGATCCTGCGCGCCAACACCGGGGCCTGGGTCGGTTGGTCGGGGATTCCCGACTCCGACGACAACCCCGACATCGAGGGCATCGACATCCACGCGGTCCCCCTGTCGACGCAGGAGATCGCCGAGTACTACGAGGGCTTCTCCAACGCCACACTGTGGCCGCTCTACCACGACGTCATCGTCAAACCCGAGTACCACCGCGAATGGTGGAACACGTATGTCGAGGTGAACCGCCGGTTCGCCGAGGCGGCGTCGAGGGCGGCGGGCGACGGCGCCGTCGTCTGGGTGCAGGACTACCAGCTGCAACTGGTGCCCAAGATGCTGCGGATGCTGCGGCCCGACGTCAAGATCGGCTTCTTCCTGCACATCCCGTTCCCGCCGGTCGAACTGTTCATGCAGATGCCGTGGCGGACCGAGATCGTCGAAGGCCTCCTCGGCGCCGACCTCATCGGGTTCCACCTGCCGGGCGGGGCACAGAACTTCCTCTTCCTGGCGCGGCGCCTCGCCGGTCAGGCGACGAGCAAGGGCACCGTCGGCGTGCGCTCGCGTTTCGGCGTGGTGCAGGTCGGGTTCCGGACGGTGCGCGTCGGCGCATTCCCCATCTCGATCGAGTCCGGCGAGCTCGACGCACTGTCCAAGACCCGCAAGATCCGCGAACGCGCCGCCGAGATCCGCCGTGAGCTGGGCAATCCGAAGACGATCATGCTCGGCGTCGACCGACTCGACTACACCAAGGGCATCGACGTCCGGCTCAAGGCCATCTCGGAACTGCTGGCCGAGAAGCGCCTCGACCCCGCCGACACGGTGATGCTGCAACTCGCGACGCCGAGCCGGGAACGCGTCGAGAGCTACAAGCAGATGCGCGCCGGCATCGAACAGCTCGTCGGGAACATCAACGGCACCTACGCGAGCGTGGGGCAACCCGTGGTGCAGTACCTGCACCGTCCGGTCCCCCGTGAGGAACTCCTGGCCTTCTTCGTGGCGGCCGACGTCATGCTGGTCACGCCCCTGCGCGACGGCATGAATCTGGTCGCCAAGGAGTACGTGGCCTGCCGGGGCGATCTGGGCGGCGCGCTCGTGCTCAGCGAATTCACCGGCGCGGCAGCCGAATTGCGCTCGGCCTACCAGGCCAATCCGTACGACCTCGACGGCGTGAAGGACGCCATCGAGGCCGCGGTCGAACAAAGCGAACACGAGGGCAGGCGGCGCATGCGCGCGCTGCGCCGGCAGGTCCTCGCGCACGATGTCGCGAAGTGGGCGGAGAGCTTCCTCGGCACCCTCGGCGCCGATTCCGACACCGAGCTGTCACCCAATCGGGGTGTGCACCTGGTGGGCGAGCCGGAGTGAGCGACAACGGGATTCCCGCCGAGCTCACCGACGCGCTGACGCGGGCCGCCGGTGTGGGGGTGCTGCTCCTGGCGAGCGACTACGACGGATGCGTCTCGCCGATCGTCTCGCGACCCGAGGACGCCGTCCCCGACCCCGCGTCGATCGACGCTCTCGTGGCCGCCGCCGCACTGCCCGACACCGTCGTCGCCGTGGTGTCCGGTCGCGAGCGCGCCGTGCTCGCCGCGCTGTCCGGCCTCGAGGCACCGGTGGTGCTGGTCGGCAGTCACGGCAGCGAGTTCGAGTCCGGCTTCGCGGTCGAGATCACCGACGAGGCCCGGGCCTTGCTGAACCGGCTCATCGACGAGCTGTCCTCGATCGCCGCCGACTTCCCCGGCAGCACCGTCGAGGTCAAACCCGCCAGCACCGTGTTGCACGTGCGCAATGCCTCGGAGACCGACGCCGTCGCCGCCCTCGATCGTGCTCGCAGCGGCCCGGCCTCCTGGCCCGGCGTGCACACCACCGAGGGAAAGGCCGTTCTCGAACTCGCGGTGATCGAGACCAGCAAGGGTCACGCGCTCGACACCCTGCGCGACCGGATCGGCGCCGACGCGGTCATCTACCTCGGTGATGACGTCACCGACGAGAAGGCCTTCGCCCACCTCCGGCCGGGAGACGGCGACATCGGCATCAAGGTCGGTGAGGGCGACACCGCCGCCGGATTCCGCATCGCCGACACCGACGACGTCGCAACGGTTCTCGCGTTCGTGGCCGACCAGCGGGCGCGCGCGTCGTCGACCGGTTAGGCCGACTGGGCCGGCGCCGCGACGAGCGGGTCCGTCGGCACCGCCCGGCGGGCACTCTCACGGATCACCTCGTGCACGAACCCGAGTTTGCGGACGACCGGCTCGGGGATCGTGAAGGGGTACAGCGGTCGGCGCCCCATCGCCACATTCACCCGATTCAGCATGAGCGACAACCACTTCCAGTCGTAGAGCAACCGTTCGATCGGCTCGTCGGCATACGACCGGAGCGGCACGATGTCACGCTCCATCGTGAACCGGACCTGCTGGGCATCGAGATTGAGACCGGATTCCCGTGCGGTGTCGATGGTTCCGGTGATGTGCAGGTAGTGCGCGAAGCACTCGGCGAAGTCCTCCCACGGGTGCATCGTGGCGTACTCGGAGATGAACGACTCGTGCCAGTTCTCCGGTGCCCCGAACCGGTAGTGCCGGGTGATCGCGTCGGCGTAGCTCGCGCGTTCGTCGCCGAACAACTCCCGGCACCGGTCCAGGTATCGGTCCGCGCCCGGGCCGGTCTCGACGAGGACGTGTTCGAAGTAGTGGCCGGTCTCGTGCCGGAAGTGACCGAGCATCGTCCGGTACTGCTCGCCGAGGTCGACCCGCAACCGCTCGCGATAGGCATCCTGGGTCTCGGCCAGGTCGATCGTCACGACGCCGCCCGCGTGACCGATCATCACCGGCCGGCCGAGGGTCTGACTCGACAACAGGTCGAACGCCAGGCCGCCCTCGGTGCGCCAGAACGGCTCCACCGGCAGACCCAGATCGACGAGTTGGTACACCAGCAACCGCAGATCGAACGACGCCGGCGCGAGCTTCTCCAGCGCGATGGTGTCCTCGGCGTCGGGCTGACGCCGGATCAGCGACTCCGGGAAACAGCGTCCCCGGAGACCGATGTTGTCCTCCGTGACCTCGGCCGGGGTCAACCAGTTGCAGTGCGTGCGGTCCCACAGCGAGCACCGCACCCACCGGCGCGTCTCACTCGGCCCGCCCGCTCCGCTCCCGGCGCCGGCGTCGATCTCGACCCCCTCCGGCGAGACCGCGTACAGCGACCGCGACGGCAGATGGACGCCGACCGTCGTCCCGCAGTTCGGGCACGTCTGACGGTCGAAGCCCGACAGCGCATTGCAGACCGGGCAGGTGAGCGCGTGCACGCGGCTCAGCCTATCCGGACGCGTGCGATCCCGTCGTCGATCGGAAGCTCGCCGCGCACCGTTGCGGTCACCTCGTAGGAGTTGAGGTTGATCGAACCACGATGGTTGTCGAGGAACGCGGTGTCGGCGGCATCGCGGCCGGTCGAGATCCGCACGATGCTCTGCCGCGGAGCGAGTCCGGTCGCGTCGACGACCACCCACTCGCCGTCCACGATCGCCTCGGCGACGGCGTGGAAGTCCATCGGCGAGCATCCCGGCGCGTAGACCGCGACGAGACGCGCGGGGATGTTGAGCGCCCGCAGGAGCGCGACGACCAGATGCGCGTAGTCGCGGCACACGCCCGCACCGGCGAGCAGTGTGTCCGCGGCACCGTCGATGGGGTCGGAGGTCCCGGGGATGTAGCTGAGCCGATCCGACACGAACTCGGTGACCTGGCTCAGGATCTCACCGTCGGGCAGCGACGAGTCGAACTGACCCGCGGCGAATCCGAAGAACTTGTCGCACTCGGCATACCGGCTGGGACGCAGATACGTCGAGCGATCGGCGATGTCGACGGGCAGCGGATCGGCGGGGGTGAGCACCGACGCCCAGTAGTCGATGGTCAGAACACCCCGCTCGAGTTGTAGCCGGTGGATCCGTGATCCGTGCGGGCCGATGATCTCCTCCGGGGTCACCGACCGACCGTCGAACTCGAGCTTGAGTTCCTCCTCCAGCTGGAGTCCGGGCAATCGGGCGACGGTGATCTGCATCTCCAGTTCGGTGGGGTCGTCGACCCGCACCTCGAGCCGTGCGGACACATCGCGGGGCAGCGTCATGGACTCACCGTAGGGGATGCGCGCGTCGACGGCAGCGGCAGGCGGCGGGGCGACCCGCTACAGCGTCGCCATCGCCGCGACCGGGTCCGCGTAGATGACGCTGAGCGCCACCACGACCGCCGCGCTCTCCTGCACGCGCACACCGAATCTCGAGGGCGCGATCTCCAGCGGCCAGGTGAGCGTCGTCGCCTCGTCGAAGGCCGCCTGGACCGGTGCGAGTCCGCGCGGGTGCGCGGCGAACGCATCGCCGGCGACCACGATGGCGTCGGGATTGATCACGTCCCGGATGAGCGCGACCGACTCACCGAGGACGCGGGCCCGTTCGTCGACGATCCGCGCCGACGTGGGGCTGATCCCGAGACGACGCGCCGCGGCCTCCGCGGCGTCGTCGCCGATGACGTTCTGCAACCGGACCCGGGTGAGCCCGGGGGCGAGCACGGGCGCCGTCACCGGCAGGTGGGCGATGGTGCCCGCCCCGCGTCCGGGCACATGCACCCGACCGTCGAGAGTCATTGCCATTCCCGCGGTTTCACGGGCGTAGAAGAACAACCCGGATCCGCCGCCGTCGCGCGGATGCGACAGGAGCAACTCGGCGGCGGCCATCGCCTCGACGTGCTCGCACACCGATACCGGGGTGTCGAGGTGCTCGGCAAGCGTTGCGCCCACGCCGAGCTGATGCCAGCCCAGGACCCGGTGGTTCACCACCCCGGTCTCGGCGTCGACCGCGCCGCCGACGGCGACCCCGCCCCACAGCACCCGACGCCCACTGAAACGCGCGGCGAGTTCGGCGAGCAGTGCGCTGAGGTGCTGCAGGGCGTCCTCCTGGTCGCCGGCCGGCGTCAGCACCGCGTGGCTGTGCAACGTTCGCCCACCGAGGTCGGCGATGGCGAGCACGGTCCGCCGCGCGCCGATGTGCATGCCGGCGACACACAGCGAGTCACGGTCGATCGTCAGCGGGTTCTTGGGCCTGCCAATGGATTTCGGGGTGGCAAGATCGGGGCGTTCGACGACGAGGCCGTGGGCGGCCAGCGCATGAACCTGACGGTTGATGGTGGCCGGCGACAGACCCGTCGTCGAGGCGAGCTGATCCCGGGTCACCGGTCCACCGACCCGGATCGCGTGCAGGACCGCCGCCGCCGGGGTGGAGGTCAGTTGCAGCGCTGCCGGGATCACTCCCCCACGCATGCGATGAATGTAGCAGCGCTGTCCGTAAGGTTGAGCCCATGAGCACCGACACCGCCTCCCAGTCGACGGACAACCGACCGATCGCCGTGGTCACCGGCGCGAGCTCGGGAATCGGCGCGGCCACCGCGCGGCAGCTCGCCACACAGGGCTACCACGTGGTGCTCGGCGCCCGCCGGCTCGACCGGGTGACCGCCCTCGCCGACGAGATCGGGGGCACCGGACGGCAACTCGACGTCACCGACGACGACTCCGTGGCGGCGTTCGTCGCCGGGCTCGACACGGTGAACGTGCTCGTGAACAACGCCGGTGGCGCGAAGGGCCTGGATCCGGTGTCGACCGCCGATCTCGACGACTGGCGCTGGATGTGGGAGACCAACGTGCTGGGCAGCCTGCGGGTCACCAAGGCACTGCTCCCCGCGCTCATCGCCTCCGGGGACGGACTGATCGTCTCGGTGACCTCGATCGCGGCGTTCGAGGCCTACGACAACGGCGCGGGATACACCTCGGCGAAGCACGCGCAGGGGGTCACCCACCGGACGCTTCGCTACGAACTCCTGGGAAAGCCGGTACGGCTCACCGAGATCGCCCCGGGCATGGTGGAGACCGACTTCTCACTCGTCCGTTTCGAGGGCGACCGGGAACGCGCCGACGCGGTCTACGCGGGACTCACCCCGCTGGTCGCCGAGGACGTGGCCGAGGTCATCGGGTTCGTCGCGTCCCGCCCGCCCCACGTGAACCTGGATCAGATCATCCTCAAACCGCGCGATCAGGCCTCCGCGCGGCGGAACGTCAAGACGGGCTAGCCGCTAGCGCGGCGCCGGGGCGTTCGAGGTGGGCGCCCCGCTGGGGGTCGCGGGCACCGAGGTCTCGCGGACCTCGCCCTTGATGGCCGACATGCCCTGCCAGGTCTCCCAGTCGTAGATCCAGTCGTAGATGTCGCCGTCCGCCTCCGACAACGCGATCCGGGTCCCGGTGACCTCCACCGGGTCGCCGTAGACCGCGACCCCGAAGTACCGCTCGGCGTCGGACTCGGACAGGTTGATGCACCCGTTGGTGACGTTCGCCGAACCCTGCACGTTCACGGTCTCGGGGTTGGCGTGGATGAACTCACCGTTGTTGGAGATCCGCACGGCCCAGCGTTCGCGGATGTTGAAGTAGCCCGCGGCCGGGTTGCTCATGAAGAACTCTTCGTACTTCTCGGTGACCACGTGGATTCCCGAACGCGTGACGTTCCGGTCGAGGTCACCACCGCCATAGCTGCACGGCAGGCTCATGAGTTCGGCACCGTCGCGGAGCACGACGATCTGGTGTGAGGACTCCTCGGCCTTCACCACCTGCGCCCGCCCGATGGAGAAATCGCTGGTGACGTCGGCAGCACCATAGGCCCCGCCGCCGTGGTCGAGACCGTAGAGCTTGGCGGCCATGCTGACCTTGGTGCCGGGGGCGTAGTACTCGCGCGGGCGCCAGTGCACCCGGGAGCCGTTGTCCTCGCCGAGCCACGCCCACGACCCCTCGGTAGGCGGGGTGGTGGTGACCGTCAGCGCACGCTCGACCGCCTCTTTGTCCTCGACCGTGCCGTTGAACTTCAGGATGATCGGCGCCGCGATGCCGACCTCCTGCCCGTCGCCGATGTTGACGACGACGTTCACCTGACTCGACGGGGTGAGCGTGGTGAACGTCCCGGCGACCGGCACGACCTTGCGGTCGATTCCCACCGCCGTTCCGCTCCAGGTGTATTCGGTGCCGTAGCCCAGCGGTTCGCTGATCGTGTAGGTCGTCCGGTCCTCCGACAACTGGCCCTTCACCACGACTCCGCGCGGATTGGTCAGTTTCACGTCGGGGTTGAGAAATCCGTCCGTGGCCTTCACCGAGAACTCGGCGGTCGGGCCGGCCGGTTCGGCGTCGAGTGCCGGTGTGAAGGTCAGACGGACCGAGGGGTCGGCCGGGGTGTCCCCGCCGGGACCGAGGCCGGAGCCCGAGCAGGCCGCCACCGCGACCCCGAGCGCGCCGACCCCGGCCGCGGCGAGCACGGAGCGTCGGTTCACCGAGGTCTGAGGAGTCATCACCGCAACAACAGTACCGATGCGCCGCCCCGCATCGGTGGTGTGCGGGCCGCGGAGTCGGGTGGTCAGGCGTCCGGGGCGCCCGCGGGGTCATCACCGTGCGCCGCGGGTGCGGTCCGCACGGACGGCAGATGAGCACGCTCGCCGGCGTGATCCATCATCGACAGCACCTCCGCCGGACCCTGGTACGCGCAGATCGCATGCGGGATCATCGTCGAGAACTCCGCGGCGTCGCCTTCGGGCACGAGGATCGTGCGGTCGCCCAGCCACAGCTTCACCGTTCCCGACAGCACCGTGAACCACTCGTACCCGGGATGCACACGCAGCTCACCGACGGGTTGCTCGCGGTCGAAGCGCATCTTGGCCACGGTCACGCCCTGCGGCGCGTTCTCCCGCGAGAGCAGCCACATCGTCATCCCTTCCACCGTGTGCGGCTGGGGCCGGATCACGACGTCGGTGTCATCGGCGGGCTCGACCAGCTGGTCCAGGGTCGTGCCCAGCGCCCGGGCGATCGGCACGAGCTGGTCGAGGGCCACTCGACGATGCCCGGTCTCGATCCGGCTGAGGGTGGACGGTGACAGGTAGCACCGGGCGGCGAGGGCATCGAGCGTCCAGCCCCGTGCGATCCGCAGCCCGCGGATTCGCTGGCGGACGACCGTGTCGAGTTCTTGCGTCATCGGCAAGACTGTATGCCATAGGGGCATGACGGCGCTACCGTGGAGACATGACCAGCACTCACCACCACCAGCCGGCCGCCGGACACCACGCACACACGAACCACACCGACCACCACGACCACGCCCGCCTCGCCGCGGTCCTCGACCTGGACGCCGAACTCATGGCCGACTACCTCGACGACGCCGCACGCATGATCGCGGAATCGCTGGGTCATGCGCCGGCGCGGATCGCGGATCTGGGCGCGGGCACCGGGACCGGGACCGAGGCACTCGCCCGCCACTTCCCGCAGGCCCAGATCGTCGCGGTCGACGGCTCGCCCGACATGGTCGCGCTCGTCGAGCGCCGCGCGCGAGACGGCGGTGTCGCCGAACGGGTGACCACCGTCGTCGCGGATCTCGACGACGGACTGCCGCCGCTGGGGTCGCCGGATGTCGTCTGGGCGGCCATGTCGCTGCACCACGTCGCCGATCCACAACGTCTCTTGCGGGAGGCAGCGACCTCGCTCGGGCCGGACGGGGTCCTCGCGATCACCGAGATGGCGGCCGTTCCGCGTTTCCTCCCCGCACACGATGACGTCGAACTGCGCGGCCTGCAGGAGCGCTGCCAGACCGCGGCGACCGGGGCCGGGTGGGAGGCGCTCGTGGACTGGACCGACGCGTTTGACGACGCCGGGTACGAGGTACTCCGGGCCGAGACCGTCCACGTCCAGCGCAGCGACCCGAGCCAGTCGGTCGCACGGTACGCGCGGCACTGGTTCGCCCAGTTCCGGCACCGTCTGACCGACACCCTCGATCCCGCCGACCTGGCCCTGCTCGATGACCTGACCGATGATTCCGATCCCGACGCAGCGCGTCGACTCGATGACCTGACCCTGTCTGCCGGACGGCTCCTCTGGATCGCCCGCCCGCGCACCACCACGATCTCCACCCCCGAGAGCGAGTGACGATGACCATCCCTTCGGCAAGCGAGAATATCTCCACCACAACCGAATACGACGTCGCCATCGTCGGCGGCGGCGCCGCCGGGCTCAGTGCCGCGACGGTATTGGCGCGATCCCTGCGCAACGTCGTGGTGATCGACGCGGGACAGCCGCGCAACGCGCCGGCCGCCGGAGCCCACAACGTGCTGGGACAGGACGGGATCTCCCCGCTGGACCTGCTCGCCCGCGGCCGTGCGGAGGCGACGGGATACGGGGCCGAGATCCGCCCGGGCACCGTCGTCGACGCCGCCGGCTCGGTCGACGACTTCACGCTGCGTCTGTCCTCGGACGACGTCGTCAAGGCCCGGCGCCTCATCCTGGCGACCGGACTGGTCGACGAACTCCCCGACATCCCCGGGGTCGCCGAATTGTGGGGACACGACGTACTGCACTGTCCGTACTGCCACGGCTACGAGGTGCGCGGCACCCGGATCGTCCAGATCGCGACGAGCCCGATGTCGGCACATCAGGCGCTCATGTTCCGCCAGCTGAGCGAGCAGGTCACGGTGATCGCGCACGATCCCGCCGCCTTGTCGGCCGACGATCGCGAACACTTCACGGCCACCGGGATCGACGTCGTGGACGCCCGCGTCGAGCGCGTCCGCACACGCGACGACGACGGGTCGGCCCGCCTCGACGGGGTACTCCTGTCCGACGGCGGCGTGGTCGAGGCCGACGCGGTCGTGGTCTCGCCGAAGTTCGTGGTCCGCGGTGAGCTCTACGAGCGACTGGGCGGCACCCTCGACGAGGGCCCGATGGGCGGCCTGGTCGGGACCGGCCCGATGGGCGAGACCGCACTGCCCGGCGTATGGGCAGTGGGCAACACGACCACCGTGCATGCGATGGTGACCGTCGCCATGGGCGAGGGCGTGTCCGCGGGTGCCGCGGTCAACGCCAGTCTGGTGATGGCCGAACTCGACGACAAGGTCTCCGCCCTGGCGTGACCGAGGAGCATCCGCGTCGTCGGCCGCCTACTCGGGGAAACCGTCGAGGACGGCGGCCGACGCGGACAACCCGAGTCGGGTCGCGCCGGCAGCGATGAGTTCGGCAGCGGCGTCGGCGGTCCGGATCCCACCACTCGCCTTCACCCCCACCCGATCGCTCACCGCCGCACGCATCAGTCGCACCGCCTCGACGCTCGCGCCGCCCGCCGGATGGAACCCGGTCGACGTCTTCACCATGGACGCACCGGCCCGTTCGGCGCGGCGGCACACCTCGGTGACGGTGTCCGGCCCGGCGAGCTGCAGCAGCGCCGCCGACTCGATGATCACTTTCAGGAGGGTCTCGTCCCCGACCGCCTCGCGGACCGTGAGAACGTCGGCGAACACCTCGTCGAACCGGCCGTCGACGGCCGCGCCCACATCGATCACCATGTCGACCTCGTGCGCGCCGGAATCCACGGCCAGGCGCGCCTCGGCACCCTTGACCAGGGAGTGGTGCTTTCCGGAGGGGAACCCCGCCACCACGCAGGTCCGCTGTTCCCCGGTGTCGATCGGGAGCATCGACGGCGACAGACAGACGGCGAACACCCCGAGCCGCGCAGCCTCGGCAACAGTGGCCTCCGCGTCGGCGCGGGTCGCCTCCGGCTTCAGCAGCGTGTGGTCGATGATGGCGGCGACATCGCCGCGTCGCAGGTCCTTGTTCGTCACACCGACGAGCTTGGCACACTGACTGTCGTGGCCCCCGGACAGACGACCCAGACGAGTCGAACCCAGACAGATCAGACCGAGCACCGGTACGTGCTCACGCTCGGCTGCCCCGACCGCACCGGCATCGTGGCCCGGATCTCGACCTTCCTCACCGACGTGGGCGGCTGGATCACCGAGGCGGCCTACCACTCCGACGAGGAGACCGGCTGGTTCTTCACCCGCCAGGCCATCCGCGCCGACTCGGCGTCGTCGAGCGCCGCGGAGCTCCGCGCCCGGTTCGCCGCGGAGGTGGCCGCCGAACTCGGGCCCGAGACCGAATGGCGCCTGACCGATTCGCGAGAGACCAAATCCGCGGTCCTCCTGGTGAGCAAGGAGAGCCATTGCCTCATCGATCTCCTCGGTCGCGCTCACCGAGGAGAACTCCCGGCCGAGATCCGGGCCGTCGTCGGCAACCACCGCGAACTGGAGGACCTCACCACCCGTTTCGGTGTTCCGTTCCACCATGTGCCGTTCGGGGGCGAACGCAAGGCCGAGGCCTTCGCCGAAGTCGGCCGGATCGTGGCGGGCTACGAGCCCGATGCGGTGGTGCTGGCGCGGTTCATGCAGATCCTGCCGCCGCAACTGTGCGATGCGTGGGCCGGGCGTGCCATCAACATCCATCACAGCTTCCTGCCCAGCTTCATCGGCGCCCGGCCCTACCATCAGGCCTTCGCGCGCGGGGTGAAACTGATCGGCGCCACGTGCCACTACGTCACCGCGGACCTCGACGCCGGGCCCATCATCGAGCAGGACGTCATCCGCGTCGACCACAGCGACTCGGTCGCCGACATGGTCCGCCAGGGTCGCGACATCGAGACCCTCGTACTCAGCCGCGGCCTGCGGTGGCACCTCGAAGATCGTGTGCTGGTCCACGGACGCAAGACCGTCGTCTTCACCTGATTTCCCCGACAACGACAATCGCCCCGCGACGTGATGTCGCGGGGCGATTGCCAAGTCTGTGCCGGCTTACGTCGGGTCTTCGTCGCCGCCGAGCGAACCGGTGAGTACGTTGCCGAGGATCTCCTCGATAGCGCCGGAGATGCCGCCTTCGATTGCGTCTGCCATATCTACTCCTTCGTCATCGGTGAGATTGTTCGTAGATCACCGTCCGCTCTCACCCGTGCGTCGGCTCGAAATCGACGTTACATATTCATTTCGAGAATGTCTGCCCCGTTGGCGGAATTCGACCGCTCGCTTGTGTGAGATCCGACGGCGGTCTTTTACGAAACGGCAGATGAGAGGCAATATCGGCAAAGTTATGATCAGCAGAAATCGAATCTCGCGAATACCTGAATGCATCGACAATGCAACGTGGCGGGGGTCGTTGTGCACCGTGAACGGCCACCGAAACAGTTCGGCAGTTGGTGCCGACACGCGTCACCAACTGCCGAACCGGAATTCGTCGACTCAGTTTCCGGAATCGCCGCCGTCGATCGATCCGCCGCCGATCGAACCCGCGTCTCCGAGCCCGCCGAGAATCGCCTCGACCGCCCCTCCGATCGCACCAGCGATACCGCCCTCGACTATGCCTGCCATATCCGTCTCCCTTGGTGATGGTGAGATGTCCGGGTATGCGGTCGCGCGTCTCACCTCGCAGAACGACCTGCGGGCGACGTTACAGACCGATCACGGAAACGTCCTCCGATATGAATAATTCGCAGTTTACGTTCTCAAATGGAGGGCTAACAAAAGAACGACCATGCGCTTTGTCTCGCAATAGCGCCCGGTCACCCACAACCCGCTTCGATGGCGGCGTGAATATGGTGATATGACGAGATGACCGAGGTGCAGACGACCGGTGTGCGGGTATGCCCCCTCACCGCCGACGACCGGGACCGCGCGCTCGGACTCCTCGAGAGCGGGATACGCGAGGTCCCGGTCTATCGATGGCTCCTGGGCGACGACGCCCCGGCCGAGGCATTCCGGTGGTACGGCGACATCTTGTTCACCGACCACCTGCCGGGTGCGCGCGGAATGTTCACGCCCGACGGCGAATTGATCGCCCTGATCGCCGTTGCGGGCCCCGACCACCGCACCCAGCCGGTCGACGATGAACTGGCGGCCCGATCACGGCATTTCGTGATCGCCCTCGACGGTTTCATCGCACGATTTCGTGAACTCCAGGAGAAATCGCGCGCCTGCACGGTCGACGGCGCGATCAGCATCGTCTTCGCGCTGGTCCACCCGGACCACCGCCGACACGGGACACTCGCGGCGCTGCTCGATCCGGTTCTGCGACAGGCCGCCGGCGCCGGCTCGCCGGTCACCGCCAGCACCGCGGACGCGCACATGATCGATGTGTATGCCCGCAGATGGGGTGGCCGGGTCTTCGACGAGTTCATCCTGACCGACGGCCCGACGGTCTGGTTCCTGACGGTCGATCCACCGGAGACGGTCTAGGCCCGACGCCGGAGCGCGCACCCGGTCAGACCGAGCAGCCGCCCGACTGGCCCTGTGACGACGAGCCGGTCATCTCACTGGTCAGCTGCACATCCGAACCGCTGACCCCGAACTCGAGCCCGGTGTCGGTCACCTTCAGCGAATCGACCTGCACCTCGTCGAAGAACGGGCCGAGCGACGACGTGGTGATCTGGTCGACGATCTGCTGCGCGAAGTCCGGCGGGATGCCGAAGACCAGCGCGCTGGCCTTCACGACCTCGAAGTCGACGCGACCGTCCTTCAGGACGGGCTTGATGGTCGCCGACACCGGCACCTGGAAGACCATGACCGGGAAGGCGGCCTGGACCTCGAAGGTGCCGTCGGCCGCGTTGCCGGTGATCTGCTCGACCGCGCCGACGCCACCCGCGCCGGTTCCGGTGCCGGTCCCGGCGCCGGAAGACTGCTCCTTGCTCAGCTCGACGATCCGCTCGTACGGGATGAAGCCCGTGCCGTTGAGACTGCGGATGTCGGTGGAGTTCTCGGTGCCGGAGATGCCGTCGGCACGCATGTGCAGACGGACGCCCCCCGCACTGTCATCGGTGTCGACCTGGACGAACGGGATGTCACCGCTGCCCTGCAGGAGGATCGGTTTACGGCTCAGCGAGACCTCGGTCGGCACGCCGGTGAGTCCGCTGAAGGACTCTTCGAGACAGTTGGTCACCTTGTTGCGCAGGTACAGCTCGCTGCCGACCGCAACGATGACCGCCAGGAGCAGCACGCCGACGAGGCTGAAGGCCACGATCTTGGCCGTGCTGCGCTTCTTGCGCGGTGAGGTGACGACAGGGCCGCTGCCGGTCGGGTCGGCGGGACCCGGGGCGATCGGTCCCGACGCGGTGGCAGAGGGCCCGTACGGGTCCTCACCGGGCGCGAACTGTGAGGTCGGCGGCTTGGTGCCGCCCAGATCCGCGGTGTCGCCGTCGGACGGCGGGATGGCGGAGTAGGCCTGCCCACCCGGGACGATCGGTTCGGTCGCGAACTGTTCGGTCGCCGGCGGCTCACTGTGGCCAGCGCCGGGCACCGGCTTCCATTCGCCGCCCGGTCCGGTCGGAGCCGGCTCACCGGTCGCCGGATCGGAGCGGGTGGGGTCACCGGCGTGCGGGTCGATCTCGCCGGTCTCGTCGGCGGGGTCCCCGGATGAGGAATCGGGGCGGGGCGTGTTGCTGTCGCTCATGGGTTCCGTCCTGGGTCGTCTGACTCGCGGAGCCGCGCGGGGGCCGGCGTCACGTCGTTGTCCGTTCCACCGCCGACCGGCAGGGGCCGCTCGTTGGCGAGGACCGCCAGTTGCGTACGGGCCTTCTCGACCAGTGCTAGGTCGAGGTCGTGCACGTCCACCCGGATGCTATCCGGATACGCGGCGACCAACGTACCGAACGGGTCTGTGATTTGGCTGTGTCCGATTCCGGTGGGCGCGCTCGACGACGCGGCCTTCTCATCGGTGGGGAATGCCTGGTCGACGGCCACCACGAAGGTCGTCGAGTCCAGCGCCCGGGCCGCGGCGAGCACCTCCCACTGACGGAGCTTGCCCGGACCGGCGCCCCACGAGGTGGGCACCACGATCACCTGGGCGCCCTGCCGCGCGAGGTGGGTGAACAGCGCCGGGAAGCGGATGTCGTAGCAGGTGGCGACGCCGACGGTGACGTCGCCGACCTCAAAAGTCAGTGGCTCCGAACCCGGTGCGACGTTCGTCGACTCGGTGAACCCGAACGCGTCGTAGAGGTGGATCTTGTGATATCCGAGACGCGTCCCGTCCGGCTGGGCGACGACGACGGTGTTGCGGACGCGCCCGTCCCCGGAGGGGGTGAACATACCGGCCACCACGGTGACACCCGACGCCGCGGCCGCCTCCGACACCCCGCGCGCCCACGGGCCGTCGAGGTCCTCGGCGACCGGCTTCAGCGGCACCCCGAACCGGCACATGGTGGCCTCGGGGAACACGACGAGCTCGGCGCCGCGGGACGCCGCGTCTTCGGCTGCCGAACGCAGCGTCGCCAGGTTGGCGGTCGGGTCATCGGTCGAACTGATCTGGGCCATCGCGACACGCATAGCGGCCACAGTATCTACCTGGGCGCGACCGCCTCCCACGGAACCGTGAGCACGTTGTCCGACAGGCGGCGCCTGGGCACCTCGCAGTCGACCCCACGGTCGCGCAGCAGACCGACCGCATGCACCCACCGGGCGCGCGGGCCGTACGGCGCCAGCGGCGCGGCGACATCCCAGCACTGGTCGGCCAGGGCCAGCAGCGCATGGACCCGCTCACCCGGGACATTGCGATGGATCAGCGCCTTGGGCAGCCGCTCGGCCAGTTCCGACGGACGGTCCGAATGCTCCGGCGCCCAGCTGAGGGTCAGGCTGACCGGCCCGTCGGCGTCGAGCAGGACCCAGCTGCACCGTCGGCCGATCTCATCGCACGTGCCCTCGACGAGGACCCCGCCCGGCGCAAGCGCGGAGCGCATTCGGGCCCATGCGTCGTCGACCTCGTTCTCGTCATACTGGCGCAGGACGTTGAACGCACGCACCACGCGCGGCCGCAGGCCACCCAGCTCGAAGCCGCCCAGTCCGAACCGGACACCGTCGCGAGGCTCCACGACACGGTCGGGGTCGATCTCGAGGCCGACCATCTCCAGATCCGGCGCGACCCGGCGGAGCCGCACGGCCATCTCGACGGTCGTGTCCGGGCGTGCACCGTAACCGAGGTCGACGACGAGGGGGCGCGGGACGTCCAGCGCGGACCGCACGTACGGCGAGTGGACCATCCATCGGTCCACGCGCCGAAGCCGGTTGATGTTCGTCGTACCCCGGGTGACCCGCCCCTGCGGTCTGGGTGTTCGGCCGAGACCGGGACGGCTCACAAGTTCTTGTCGACCCAGTCCTTGGCGTACTCGGCCTCGGCGCGGAAGAGGTCGACGAGGTTGATCAGGATCATCTGCTCGAGCTTGCCGTTGACGAACGGGACGAAGACCTTCGCCTCGCTGGTCCGGCGGATCGTGCAGCCACCGTTCTCCGTCGGGAACAGCTCCTGCCAGCCGTTGAGGCTGCCCGGTCCCGCCGGGATCGACGCGTTGTACGTGCCCTTGGTGTTGTCCGGATCGAACGGGCCCAGGGTCTCCTCGCGGGTGATGACCATGTCCTTCTTCATCACCGTCTGCGCCAGCGCGGGCAGTTGGTCGCGCCCGATCGTCTGCTTGAGGACCACCCGGATCCCCGTCTCGTCGGAGACGAAGGAGTCGACCTCGCAATGCGGGGAGATCATCTGGAAGCCCGCCATCATGTCGTCCCAGTACTGCTTGATGCTCTGGGCCTGGTAGAGCTTCTCCGCGGACTGTGCGTACCGAGCGGAGTAGCTGAGCCGTCGTGCCATGCAGACCAGGCTACGTCAGCGGGTTTTCGCTCTCCCACTCGACGGTGTGTCCACGCTCGGCGTCGAGCAGTGCCGACAACTCGCTGACCACCGACTTCTCGATCTTGCCGCCGAAGAGCGGCAGGTTGACCGACACCTCGGCGCGGTTGTCGGTGGTCGCCGGATCGCCGGTCGTCAGCAACGTGCCGGTGACCTCGACCGGCACCGGCGCCCCGTCGACCGTCGCCTGGGTCTCCCCCTCGATCCGGTCGCCGACCAGGCGGTATGTGTTCTTGCGCGGGATTCGGAGGTCGCCCGGCATCACCTTGGTGACCGCGGAGGGCAGCTTGTCCGCGGGGATGCCCTGCTGGATCTCCACCGTCACCGTGTCCTCGGCGATGGTCACCTTCTCGACATGCCCGTGCCCGGAGTTCATGCGCTCGACGAGGTCGTGCCAGTACTTCTCGGTGGTGTAGATCGCCCACAGACGCGCGGTGGAGAAGGGATAGGACACCGTGTGCTGCAGCTTGCTCGCCATGATGAGAACGCTACCGCCCGCCGGTTAACGTTGAGGACGTGACCGACACGCAGGCGCCGCTGAGCGCGCCCCTCGCCGAGCTGACCACCCTGCGTCTGGGCGGCCCGGCGCGCGAGATCCTCCGGTGCGAGGACACCCGAACCATCGTGGAGACCATCCTCGACCTCGACGAACGCTCCGAGCCGGTCCTCGTAATCGGTGGCGGCTCCAATCTCGTCATCGGCGACGCCGGCTTCGACGGGACCGCGGTCGTGCTCGCGAGTGACCGCATCGACTTCGGCTCGGGTCGCGAATCGGGCCGCCCGCACGTCGTCGCCGACGCCGGGGTCGGCTGGGACGAGCTGGTCGCCGCGACGATCGACGCGGGCCACGGCGGACTGGAGTGCCTGTCCGGCATCCCGGGCGCCGCGGGCGCGACGCCGGTGCAGAACGTCGGCGCCTACGGCGTCGAGGTGGCCGACATCCTGCGGTCCGTGCAGGTCCTGGACCGACGCTCCGGCACCCTGCGGTGGGTCTCCCCCACCGAACTCGGCCTGGGCTACCGCACCAGCAATCTGAAGCACCGAAACGACTTCGTGGTGGTGGCGGTGTCGTTCTGGCTGAACGAGAATCGCGCGAGCCAGCCCATCCGCTACCGCGAGCTCGCGACCCGCGTGGGCGTCGAACCGGATGATCGTGTCGACGCGGCGGAGGTCCGTGCGGCCGTCCTGGACCTGCGGGCCGGCAAGGGCATGGTCCTCGACGCCACGGATTTCGACACCTGGAGTGCCGGTTCGTTTTTCACGAATCCGATCGTGCCGGGGGTCGAGGCCCCGGCGGTACTCGAGCGGATCGCGGCGCGCGTCGGCGACGATGTCGCGATCCCGACCTATCCCGCCGGTTCCGACGACGCCGACCGGGCGATCAAGTTGTCGGCCGGGTGGCTGATCGAACGGGCCGGATTCCACCGCGGACACCCGGGTCCGGACGCGGCGGTCCGGTTGTCGACCAAACACACTCTGGCACTGACCAATCGGGGCTCAGCGACCACCACGCAACTGCTCGACCTGGCACGCGAGGTGCGCGACGGCGTCGTCGATGCGTTCGGGGTGACGCTGCGACCCGAGCCGGTCCTGGTCAACTGCAGTCTCTGACGAGGATCGTCAGACCGACTGGATGTCCTTGCGCTCCTCGGTGGCCCGCGAGCTCTCGGCGACGACCTCGTCGAGGAGCGCGTTGAAGCGCTCGGCGGCCTCGATGCTCGACATGTGCCCGACACCCTCGTAGACCACCAGGTCGCGCAGGGAACCGTTTCGGCGCAACACCTCCGCCATCTGCTCGGCGTGCAGTCGCGGCGTGAGCCGGTCCTCTGTGCCGACGACCACCGTGGTGGGCACCGACAGCACCGCGAGTCCGGCGGTGACGTCCAGCTTCCCCATCGCCGACCCCCACCCGGCGCGGGCGCGGGGCGGGCACGCCCCGATCATCTCGTCGACGAACTCCACGTGCGCCCGGCGGGCGTTGGGGCCCAGCGCGATGTAGTGGGAGAAGCGCACGCCGTAGGACGTCTTCGGGATGGGCACGGGGACCGAGGTGATCATCTTCGCGGCCGCGGGCGCGAACGGCTTGGCGTAGACGGGCAGGTCGACCGGGATCAGCAGATGGTTGTCCATGACCGCCTTGGCCGCGGTCGACACCAGGACGACCGACGACACCCGCGACCCGACCTTCTCGGGGTTCTGGGCGGCCCACGACATGATCGTCATGCCGCCCATGCTGTGTCCCACCAGGATCGCGCGCCGGTCCGCGGGCACCGCGGCGTCCAGCACCGCGTCGAGATCCTGACCGAGCATCGCGACGGTCGGCCGGCGGCGACCGCGTTCGCTGCGACCGTGACCCCGCTGGTCGTAGGTGACGACCCGCCGGGAGCCTCCCTCGGTGGCGGCGAGGTGATTGATCTGCGGATACCAGTAGGCGGTGTTGCAGGTCCAGCCGTGGACCATCACGATGACATCGCCCGTGTCGTTCACGTCGGGGTCGGCGGAATCCCCGTACACCTCGACATTGAGCCGCGTGCCGTCGGCGGTGCGGACCTCGAGGCGCTGCGGGGGGTTGTCGGGCCGGGTGAGGAGATCGTCCGGGCCGTCGTCGACGGCGACCTCGGCGTGCAGCGCCTCACGCGCGAGGCGCGTGAAGATGGTTCCGATCCCCAGCGCGACCGCGCCCACTCCGATCGCGGTGGCGACTCCGCCCGCACTGGCCAACGACTTCGTGTTCACCCGGCACTCCTCACCTCTGGAGGACCTCGCCGGCCCTCTGGCAGGCACCGAATCCGGCTCAGCGCCCCGTCTCAGGGTTTAATGTACCAACGTCCGTTGTCTCATAGTCCGGCTGTACCTGGTCCGACTCCTCGTCGGCAGGCAGGATCGGCGCGGGAACCTCGGCGTCGAAATAGGTGGCCGCCCGACCGATGGCCTTCGAGATCTGCTCGTCGAGCGCCTTGCGGAAGGTGGTCTCGACGATCTCGTGGGCGATCGGCCGGACGGTCTGGATCAGGTCGGCCATCTCGCTGACCCCGGCCTCCCCCAGGTCGGGAAGGTTCTCGTCGAAGTACTTGTCGGTGATGATCGAGACGAAGCTGGTGGCGACGTCCTCGAGGTCTTCCTGGACGCGTACCCACCGGTCGAGCAGGACATCGATGTCGACCCCGCTCTTGACCAGGATCTCGGCGCCCTCGAGTAACTCCGGGTTCCGGATGGCGTAATGCGCACCGTCCTTCGCCAGCAGCCCGAGCTTCTGACTGAGTGCGATGGACCGGTCGCTGGCATTCAGCGTCTTGCGCAGCTCGGTGATGGTGATCGTCGCGGCGCGTTTGAAGTTGCGGAACCGGCCGCCCTTCGGCGTGCCACGCAGGATCTGCTCGACCCGCATGCCGTGATGCGCCGCGTGGAGGAGCTCACTGATGGTGGCGAAGGTGTACCCGCGCTCGAGCATGCGCGAGATGAGGTTCAACCGGACGAGGTGCTGGTCGGAGTACCAGCCGGCGCGGCCGCGGATGGTGGGAGGCGGCAGCAGTCCGCGGTCTTGGTAGACCCGGATGTTGCGCACGCTGACCCCGGACGCCTCGGCCAGCTCGTTGATCCGATATTCCGCCACGACGAGTCAGGCCCTTTTGCTGAACCAGGACTTGCCCTGGATGTCGTCGACCCGTTTGCGCACGTCGACGAGGTACACGAGCATCGCGACCACACCGATGATGCCGAGGAAGTTCACCGCTCCGAAGAACCAGATGAACAGGGTCGCGGCGGCAAGGATCGAGACCCAGATGACCTTGCTCTGCCGGTCCACCGCCGGGAAGGCGTCGGGACGCTGGATGGCCGCATGGATCAGCGCGACGGTCGAGGCGATTCCCGCGACCAGCGTCAGGGTCAACATGATCAGACTCTGGCCGTACGCCAATACGCTGAAGAAGTCCACGTCGAACACTGTAGTCGCGCGAGTCCGGTTTGCTGCGACACCCTACGATGCGGGGCCCGTCACCTGCCCCGCTCGGCGTCACTCGGCGCCCGGGGGCGCCTTCTTCGCCGGCGTCTTCTTGGCCGGGGCTTTCTTGGCCGGGGCTTTCTTCGCCGCGGTCTTCTTCGCCGCGGTCTTCTTGGCCACGGTCTTCTTCGCCGGAGCCTTGGTCGCGGCGGCTTTCTTGGCCGGGGCCTTCTTCGCGGGTGCCTTCTCCTCCGGCGCCTTCGTGGCCGGGGTGGCGGCCCCCGCCGTCTTCGTGGCCCCGGCGGTCTTCTTGGCCCCCACCGTCTTCTTGGCCCCCACTGTCTTCTTGGCTGCGGCGCGTTCGGCCGCACCTCGAACGGCCGCGGCCTTCTTGGTGGCGGCCTTGGCGGGTGCCGCCTTGCCGGCGGCGGCTTTCTTCGCCGGGGCTTTCTTGGCCGGGGTTTTCTTCGCCGGGGTTTTCTTCGCCGGCGCCTTGGTCGCCGCCGTCGCTGCCGCCTTCGTGGCGGAAGCCTTCGTCGCAGCGGCGTTCTGGGCCTCGACCGGCTCGGGAGCCGTGCTCACCGGCGCCCGGTCGACGGCCGCCTTGACCTCCGCGACCTTGGCCGCCGCCTTCGGCGAGAGCGCCTTGGCTCCCGACTGCCCGGACCTCGGGGTGTCCGCCGGCGCCTCGGCATCGCCGTCGGTACGGCTGGCCAGCTTCAGGGCGCGTTCGCCGACCGCGCGTGTCTGCACCGAGATCGTGCCCAACGCGTCTTCGGTGAGGCCGACGGCGTCGTTGTACACCTTCTCGAGCTTCGGCAGGTTCTCGCCGACGAGCGGCTGGGCCTTGAGCTTCTCCACCGCCTCGTCGCGTCGTTCCGACAGCGCGGTCAACAGTCCCGCGGCCACCGCCAGGTACGCCTCGGCGACCTTACGAAGCTCCTCCGGCGAGAACCGCGCCTTCAGGTCCTCGATCTCCGCGGGCAGCTCGACCGGCAGGGCCGACAGCTTGGTCCTCGCCTCCTCGAACAGCGCCAGGGCCGTCGCGAGCGCCTCGTCGATCCGCGCCTGCGCATCGTCCCGCGAACCCGTCAACCGCGCCTCGAGTTTCGACTGTGTTGAACCGACAGTCTCGGCAAGCCTCGACTGGGTTGAACCGACAGTCTCGGCAAGCTTGGATTGGGCATCGGCGACCTTGGCCTGGGTGGAACCGACCGTCTCGACGAGCTTCGATTGGGCCTGCTCGCTCGCGGCCTCGCCGCGCTCGCGCACGTCTGCGAGCAGAGCAGCCACCTGCCCCACGGCTGTGGTCAACGGGTTCTCGCTCATCAGCTACTCCTTGCCGGTCGACTCGATCGTGTTCTCTTTTCGGAATGACTCGTAGATCTCCAGCAACATCTGCTTCTGGCGTTCGTTGATGGAGTCATCTGCGATGAGAGCATCACGGACCGGGCTCGCGGGCCGTTCTTCGAGTATCCCCGCCCGCACATACAGGACCTCGGCCGACACGCGGAGCCCCTTGGCGATCTGGGCGAGCACCTCGGCCGACGGTTTCCGCAGTCCACGCTCGATCTGACTGAGGTAGGGATTGCTCACGCCGGCCCGCTCCGCGAGCTGACGCAGCGAGACCTTGCCCGCGACGCGTTGCGATCGGATGAAGGCGCCGATGTCCTGGGCCGCGTTGGCAACCGCCTCCACCGCCTCGACAGCGATGGGGGTCGACCCGTCCTGCTCGGCTTCCGCAGAGCCGGGATCGGCTGCGGCAGTCGATGATTCGCCCGCCCCACCGGCGTCGCGGACCACTTCTGCGACCGAGGCGTCGTCCGCGTCGCGAGACGCTTCGTCCTTCTCGGGCTGCATCAAACGCTCCGTTCTCCTGGACCTGCTCCGGTGTCGTCGGTCGGGGCATTCGGCGATGTGTCCGACTTTCGCCCGTTCCCCCAGTATCAACACGACTGCTAACCCGTGCAAGCACACAGCAAACTGCCGGAGCCGCGGGCTGCCACCCCATGACTCGTCAGGAGAAGATCAGCACCGACGTGGAGTAGATGACGAGTCCGGCGAGTGCACCGACGACCGTGCCGTTGATCCGGATGAACTGCAGGTCCCGGCCGACCTGCAGTTCGATCTTGCGACTGGTGTCGTCGGCATCCCAGCCACGCACGGTCTCGGTGATGACCGAGATGATCTCCTGCGAATAGTTCGCGGCGACGTGGTGGGCGACCCTCGCCACCCAGCCGTTCATCTTCTCCTGCAGCGGGCGATCGTCGCGGATTCGCTCGGCGAGCTGGATGATCGAGTCCGACAACGTGTTCCGCAGAGTGCTGTTCGGGTCCGACAGCATCTCCTCGATCACGGCCTTGCCGGTCTGCCATGCGGTCGACGCCGCGCCGGTCACCTCGTCGCGACCCACCAGTTCGAGCTTGAGCGCCTCGAACTTCGCGATCATCTCGGGGTCGTTCTGCAGATCGTCGGCGAACTTCTCCACGAATTCGTGCATGGCGCGCCGCAATTCGTGATCGGGATCCACCCGCACCTTGTAGGTGAAGTCGACGAGTTCACGATAGATCCGGTCGCCCACGAGGCTGTTCACGAACTTCGGCGTCCACTGCGGCCCGTCCCGGTCCACCACCCGGTCGACCAGGTCCTGACTGCCGACCGCCCACTCGTGGGCGCGGTCACACAGCAACTGGAAGACCGGCTCCAACCGGTCCTCGGCGATGAGCTGTTCGAGGATGCGCCCGGTGGGCGGCGCCCACTGCGGTTCGGCCGCCCACTTCAGCGCCGCCTGGATGAGCTGTTCGACGTCCTCGTCGCGCAGCATCTCGGCGGCGAGTTTGATCGCGCGCGCGGCCTCACCGCTCACCCGCGGTGCGTTGCGCGGGTCCGCGACCCACGTCGACAGGCGCCGGGGCAGATCGAGTTGCTCGGCGCGATAGACCACCACGTCGGGCGTCATGAAGTTCTCTTCGATGAAGCCGCCGAGCTGGTCGCCGATGTCGTCCTTCTTCTTGCGGATCAACGCGGTGTGCGGGATCGGGATGCCCAGCGGATGGCGGAACAGCGCGGTCACCGCGAACCAGTCGGCGAGCGCGCCCACCATTCCGGCTTCCGACGCCGCACGGACATAGCCGACCCACGCCGCCACGTCGGCGCCGTCGCGATGCTCGAGGTAGCGGGTGAACAGGTACACGATCGCCGCGAAGACCAGGAAGCCCGTGGCCACCGCTTTCATCTTGCGTAGGTCCCTGCGCCTGCCCTCGTCTCCGGCGCTGTTCCCGCCGAATCCGGGCGCGGACGCCTTCGCCGGCGGACCCTCGTGCTGACCGGCGACTCCCGGGATGACTGTCGATGCCATGGAACCAGTGTCACCCATCGAGCGACTACGCTGGCTGCGTGATGGCCAACCGCCCGAATCCCGCCGCAGCGGCGCGCGCAGCAGTGGCGGCCGCGGCCAACGTGACGCGCGGGCTGGAACAGGTCCTGAACACCGTCAGCGAGTCGGTCGTGGAGACCGGCGCCAAACCCGACGGCCGCAAACAGCGCTGGGAGAAACACAAGCTCGCACGGCGCACCGAGCTCACCGACGGCGTCATCGCCGCGGTCCGTGCGCTGGGTGCCGACGTCGGCATGGACGAGATCGCCGCGCACATCGGCGTCTCCAAAACCGTCCTCTACCGCTATTTCGCCGACAAGAGCGACCTGGGTGTCGCGACGACGGTGCGCTTCTTCGAGACGACCATCTACCCGCGGCTGACCGAGGCGATCGCCGACGATCTCGACGAGTACACGCTCACCCACACCATCATCGGGGTGTACGTCCACGCCGTCGACGACGAACCGCAGCTGTACCGATTCGCACTGGCGAGTTCACCCACGTCGTCGCCGGCGCCGGCCGACTCCGTACGGCTGGTCACCCAGTTGGTCATGGGCAGCATCCAGATGCGGATGGCCGAACGTGGCGCGGACACCACCGGGGCCGAGCTCTGGTCCCATGCCCTCGTCGGCGGCATCCAGCATGTCGTGGACTGGTGGATGACCAAACGCACCCTCAGCGCCGACGAAGTGGTGGATTATCTGACCATGATGGTCTGGAGCGCGGTGGTGGGTGTGTGGCAGGTCAACGGTTCGCGGGAGAAGTTCCTGGCGGCGCCGCCTGCGCTCTTCGATCCCATGCCCGCCGACCCCTCCTCCGGGACCCCCGGCGCCTGATGGCACGCGTCGCTCTCGTGACCGGCGGCAGTCGCGGCGTCGGATACGGAATCGCTCGTGCGCTCGTCGAGGACGGGTGGACGACGTATGTCACCTCGCGGAGGGGTTCGGGACCCGACGGCGCCCGCGCGCTCGTCTGTGACCACGCCGACGACGCCTCGGTGTCCGCGGTGTTCGACGAGATCGCCTCGGACGCAGGTGGACTCGATCTGCTCGTCAACAACGCGTGGGCCGCGCCGAAGGGCTTCGGGGGATTCTCCGAGCCGTTCTGGAAACGTCCCGTCGATGACTGGGACACGTTGATCGGTGTCGGACTGCGAGCACATTACGTGGCTTCGGTACATGCGGCGCGGGTCATGACCGAGGCCGGCAGCGGACTCATCGCGAACATCTCGTCGTTCGGTTCGCGCGGTCATCTGCATTCGGTTCTGTACGGGATGAGCAAGACCGCTCTGGACAAGATGGCCGCCGACATGGCGGTGGAACTGCGCGGCACCGGGGTCAGTTCGATCTCGTTGTGGCTCGGGCTGATCCGCACCGAGCTGCTGTTGTCTCTCGGCGTCGACGAGTTCGCCGGGTTCTCCCTCGCGCGCGCCGAGGACCCCGAGTTCGTCGGCCGGGTCATCGCGGGACTGTCCGCCGATCCCGGGCTGCCCGAACTCAGCGGACACACCCTGGTCACCGCCGAACTGGGCCGGGCGTACGGCATCGTGAACAACGATGGCACGCCGCCGGATTCACACCGCGCCGCCTTCGGCGGAGGACCGCTGTTCCCGCCGCCGGCCGAACCCGCGGCAGACTCCGATTCCGACTCCGAGAGGACGCCGACATGAGCACCGGTTGGTCCACCCCCGCCGCCGACGTGCTGCGAGCCGGCGCCATCGGCCCGATCACGTCGTTCGACCCCGAGACGACGCCCGGCTTCCACGGCGACAAGGCCGCCGGAGCCGACCTCCTGGCACAGCGCGGCGAGGTACTCGCCGACCTACAGGAGCTGCTGTACGCCAATGGCCGGGCCGGCGATCATCGCTCGGTTCTGCTCGTACTCCAGGGCATGGACACCGCGGGCAAGGGCGGCATCGTGCGCCACGTCGGCGGGCTGATGGATCCGCAGGGCCTGTCGATCAGAGGGTTCGGCAAGCCGACGAAAGAGGAACTGCAGCACGACTTCCTGTGGCGCATCCATCGCGCGCTGCCGCCCGCCGGCCGGATCGGGATCTTCGACCGGTCCCACTACGAGGACGTCCTCCCGGTCCGAGTGCACAACCTGGTTCCGCAATCGGTGTGGGAGAAGCGCTACGATCTGATCAACCAGTTCGAGTCCGAGCTCGTCGCCGGCGGGACAACCGTTCTCAAGTGCTGCCTCGTGGTCTCCAAGGACGAACAGAAGACCCGTCTCGCGCAACGCCTGGAGCGGCCGGACAAGTACTGGAAGTACAACCCGGGCGACGTCGACGAACGCAGCCACTGGGATGCCTACCTCGAGGCGTATCAGGCGATCTTCGACCTCACCGACCGCGACTCCGCACCGTGGTTCGTCATCCCGTCGAACCGCAAATGGTTCGCGCGCCTCGCGGTGTGCGAGCTCCTCATCGACGCCCTCACCGGTCTCCATCTCGATTGGCCGCCCGCCGATTTCGACGTCGAGGCCGAGAAGAAGCGGCTCGCCGCCGCCGACTGAGCGAGGTACGCACGTTCGTCGACTGTGCGTCCAAATCCGTCGACTGTGCGTCCAAATCGGTCGACTGTGCGTCCATTCCCGTTGACTGTGCGTCCAAATCCGTCGACTGTGCGTCCATTCCCGTTGACTGTGCGCCCACTGTGTCGAAGCCACCCCGCCTCTGAGCTCTCACTTCCCACGTAACACGCCGTGCGCCACCAGCCCGACGACCAGCGCCCAGAAGGCGCCACCGATCCCGCCGAAGGTGACGCCCGCGGCCGCGGTCACGAAGGTCAGTGCCGCGGGAATGCGAAACTCCGCCTTTTCGAACGCCCCCTGGATCGACGCCACGAAGGTGGTCAACAGCGCAAGTCCCGCAACGGCTTCGAGCAATCCGTCCGGTGCGATCGCCGTGACGACGACCAGCGTGCCGGACAACGCTGCGAGCACGAGACTCGTCGAACCCGTGGCCACACCGGCGATCCACCGCCGAGACCGGTCGGCGCCGGCTTCCGGGCCCGCGGCCAGTGCGGCGGACAGCGCGGCGAGGTTGATCGCGTGCCCGCCGAACGGCGCGCCGAGCACGGTTCCCGCCCCGGTCACGAACATCGCCCGACGCCACGGCGTCGCGTAACCGAAGGACTTGAGCACGGCCACCCCGGGAACATTCTGGGAGGCCATGGTGACGATGTAGAGCGGAACGGCGAGCCCCGCGATCGCGGACACGTCGAAAGACGGTGTGGTCCACGTCAGTTGCGGCCACCACGATTCCCCCGCCCAGCCGCTGTAACCATCCAGGACCAGGTTCACCCCGATCACGATCAGCGCTGTGACCAGCGCCAGCGGCAGCGCCCACCGCGGGAGCCACCGCATCGCCAGCAACCAGACGACGAGGATCGGAATGGTCGACCACGGTTGCGCGGACAGCGAGGTCATCGGCGCGAGACACAGGGAGAGGAGGACCCCGGCGAGCATCGCCTGGGCGATCGGCGCCGGGATGCGGCCGATCAAGTCGCCGAGCGCCGGCAGCAGTCCGGTGGCGAGGATGAGCAACCCGACCACCAGGAAGGCGCCGACCGCCGCAGGCCACCCGGCGTCGTAGGACGCACCGGCCGACACGAGCAGCGCGGCCCCCGGCGTGGACCACGCCAGCGTCACCGGCCGGCGCGTCTGCACCGAGAGCAGGATCGACCCGAGTCCGAACAGAACCGTCAGGACGAGCAGACCCGAGGCGGCCTGGGTCGGACTGGCACCCACCGAACGCAATCCGGTCACCACCACGACGAAGGAGGAGGTGAACCCGACCAGCGAGGTCACCACCCCGGCGATGATCGGCTCGCTGCGAGTCGACGAGACGGGACTGGTCATGTCGCGAGCATAACGGTATCGTTCCGTAAACAGAACAACCCACACACGACGCGAAGACGAGCGCAGGCCCAGACGATGACACACGGCGATGACCGACGACGAGCCGTCGGGGCCCGGATCTCCGCCCTCCGCACGCAACGTGGCCTGAGCCTGTCCGGCCTCGCCCGAGAGGCCGGGATCGGGAAGGGATCGCTGTCCGAACTCGAAGGCGGTCACCGCAATCCCACCCTCGACACGCTCTACGCCATCGCCGGGCCGCTCGGGGTGCCGCTGTCGGCGCTCCTGGGCGAGGAGTCCGGCACCGAGGGCGCAGGCCCCCATCTCGCCGCGCGGCTGCTGCATGTCGAACACCACGACGACGGATCGGTCACCGAGGTGTTCTGGTTGCGCGTGACCCCGGGCGGCACCCGGGAGTCGCCTGCCCACGGCGCCGGCGTCGTCGAGCACGTGCACGTGGTCAGCGGCCACCTCTGCGCCGGTCGAGCCGGTGCGGAACACACGGCCGGGCCGGGCGAATCCCTGCAGTGGCTCTCCGACACCGTCCACACCTACCGCAGCGACGACGGCGCCCTCGCGGTCCTGACCATCCGGTCGCCCTGACGGCCCGCCGGATCGCGTTCCCGCGGTGCTGTTTCCGTCCCGCTGATCAGATCTCATCAGCGGGACGGAAACACCACCGCGGGACAGGGCCCTCGTCCGAGACAAGTCGCCCCGACACACGGCAACGCCCCCGCCGGAGCGGGGGCGTTGCGGGCGCGACTGTGCGCGAGCTTACTTCGCGGTGGTCGGCTTCTTGACCGGGGCCTTCTTGGCCGGCGCCCTCTTGGCGGCGGTCTTCTTCACGGCCGGGACCGGGGTGTCCTTCGCCTCGGCGACCTTCTTGGCCGGCGAGGACTTGGCGGCGCGGCCCTTGGCCTCGACAGTGCCTGCGGCGCCGTCGATCTCCTTGGCTGCGTCGGCGGCCTGCTCCTTGACGTTGCTGCCGGCCTCTTCGATCGCGACGGCGACGTCCTCGACCTCTTCGCTGACGCGCCCGGCGAGCTTCGCCGCACGGTCACCGACGAGGCGGGTCTGGGTGGACACGACCCCGAGGGCGTCCTCGGTCAGGTCGACGGCGTCGTTGTAGACCTTTTCGGCCCGCGAGAGGTTCTCCTGGACGAGCGGCTTGGTGCGCAGGCGTTCCAGCGTGGCCTCGCCGCGCTCGGCGAGCGAGGTGTAGAAGCCGTAGGCCTTCTCCACGTACGGATCGGTGATGCGCTTGAGCTCGTCGGCGGTCAGCTTGCCGCGCAGCTCGTCGAGGTCGCTGGGGACCTCGTCGGACAGCGAGCCGATGCGGGTCTTGGCCTCGTCGAAGCGGGTCTGGGCGGTCTCCGGCAGATCCGAGATCCGGGTCTTGGCCTCGTCGAAACGCGACTGAGCGGTCTCGGCGGCGGCCTCGGTGCGTTCACGCAGTTCGGTCAGCTTCTCGGTGACCTGGGCGAAGGCGTAGTCGCCGGCGCCGACTGCGGCGTAGAGGGGAGCGTAGTTGCGTTCGGTGGTGGTCACTGTGGACTCCTTCGGGGTTGGGTCACCAATCGCGCTGCAGCACATGCGGTCTCGCTCATCTCGGCATCTTCGCCGGGCGCATGTCGGAACATCCCGTCGCCTGTCGCCTCAAACGTTCGGTGTCGCAAGCCGATTCGATCCGGCTCACACCGCGCGAGAAAAGGGGAACCGCGGCGCCATCGGTATTGGTGTTTCCGATATCCAGTATCCACGCTGTGCTAGCAAATGCAAGCATCTTGCTAACACTCGTGACGGAGGTCACCCGAGGCTCCCCGCAAACCGGTCAGATCACCCGTATCGGTAGAAGCCGTGACCGGCCTTCTTGCCCAGACGCCCGGCCTCGACCATGCGCAGGAGCAGCGGCGGCGGCGAATAGAGGGGCTCTTTGAACTCCTCGTACATCTTGTCGGCGATCGCCTTGACCGTGTCGAGCCCGACGAGGTCGGCCAGCTTGAGCGGGCCCATCGGATGAGCGCAGCCCAGGACCATGGCCTTGTCGATGTCGTCGGCCGTCGCGAAGCCGCTCTCCACCATGCGGATGGACGAGAGCAGATAGGGGACGAGCAAGGCGTTGACGACGAATCCGGACCGGTCGGCCGAACGGACCACCTGCTTGCCCAGTACGTCGTGCGCAAAGGTCTCGGCGCGCTCGACGACTGCCGGCGTGGTCACCAGGGTGGTGACGACCTCGACCAGCGGGAGCACCGGGACCGGATTGAAGAAGTGCATGCCGATAACGCGGGAGGCGTTCTGAGTTGCCATGCCCAGCTTCATGATCGGGATGGACGAAGTGTTCGACGCCAGGACGGCCTCGGGGTCGGCGACGATCTTGTCCAGCTGCGTGAAGATCTCGGTCTTGACGGCTTCGTCCTCGACGACGGCCTCGCACACGAGTTGCCGATCGGCGAAGTCGCCGAGGTCCGAGGTGAAGTGGAGTCGCAGCGAGGCCTGTTCGCGCTCCCGCTCGGTCAACGTGCCGCTGGAGACGCCGCGGTCGAGCGATCGGAGAACCCGATCGCGCCCGGCGGCAGCCAGCTCGCGGGTGAATTCGTAGACGAGCACATCCGAGTGGGCCCGCGCGCACACCTCGGCGATGCCGGCACCCATCTGCCCCGCCCCCACCACGCCGACGCGGGAGATCATCTGGCTTGTCATGTCGGCTCCTCGGATGGAAACGTTCTGCGCGGCAACTGATCTCGCGAGAACATGGGTCACTCCCCGGGTACGGAACATGCCCGGATACGCCAGCAGGCGGCCCGCAGCGAAAGCCGCGGACCGCCTGACTGGTTCGTCAAATCACGCCAGAGGCGGTCGAGTTCCTAGTGGAACTGACCCTCCTCGGTCGAGCCCTTGAGCGCAGCGGTCGAGGTGTTGGGGTCGACAGTGGTGGCGATGTTGTCGAAGTACCCGGCGCCGACCTCACGCTGGTGCTTGACGGCGGTGAAGCCACGCTCCTCGGCAGCCTTGAACTCGCGGTTCTGCAGGTCGACGAACGCCGACATCTGCTCGCGAGCGTAGCCGTAGGCCAGGTCGAACATGCCGTAGTTCAGCGAGTGGAAGCCGGCCAGCGTGATGAACTGGAAGGTGAAGCCCATGGCGCCGAGCTCGTTCTGGAACTTGGCGATGGTGCTGTCGTCGAGGTGCTTGCTCCAGTTGAACGACGGGCTGCAGTTGTAGGACAGCAGCTGGTCGGGGTACTCGCTCTTGACGGCCTCGGCGAACTTGCGCGCCAGCTCGAGATCGGGGGTGCCGGTCTCCATCCAGATCATGTCGGCGTAGGGAGCGTAGGACTTCGCACGCTCGATGCAGGGCTCGATGCCGTTCTTCACGTGGTAGTAGCCCTCGGCGGTGCGCTCACCGGTGACGAACTGCTTGTCGCGGTCGTCGACGTCGGAGGTGATGAGCGTGGCGGCCTCGGCGTCGGTACGGGCGATGACGACGGTGGGGACACCGGCGACATCGGCGGCGAGGCGAGCCGAGTTCAGGGTGCGGACGTGCTGCTGGGTCGGGATCAGCACCTTGCCACCGAGGTGGCCGCACTTCTTCTCCGAGGCGAGCTGGTCCTCCCAGTGGGTACCGGCGGCACCCGCGGCGATCATGGCCTTCTGCAGCTCGTAGACGTTGAGGGCGCCACCGAAGCCGGCCTCACCGTCGGCGACGATCGGGACGACCCAGTTGTCGACCGAGTCGTCACCCTCGACGCGGGCGATCTCGTCGGCGCGCAGCAGCGCGTTGTTGATGCGGCGCACGACGCTCGGCACCGAGTTGGCCGGGTAGAGCGACTGGTCGGGGTAGGTGTGCCCGGAGAGGTTGGCGTCGCCGGCGACCTGCCAGCCCGAGAGGTACACGGCCTTCAGGCCGGCGCGAACCTGCTGCACGGCCTGGTTGCCGGTGAGGGCGCCGAGCGCGTTGATGTAGCTGCCGTCACCCTTGGTCACGCCGTCCCACAGGATCTCCGCGCCACGACGGGCGAGGGTGTGCTCCTCGACGACCGAACCCTGGAGCTCGGCGACCTGCTCGGCGGTGTAGTCGCGCTTGATGCCCTTCCAGCGCGGGTTGGTGTCCCAATCCTGCTGGATCTCTGCTGCGGTACGGGGCTTTCCGACGTTGCTCATTGGCTACTTCGCTTTCGTTGTCCTGCTCGTCCCGACCGGGGACCGGATCGGGGCGACGGCCCGGCGCGCCGCCGGAACCTCTCTGCTGACAGACAGCCGACTTCCTCGCCCGAAGGTGTGAACTCGCGGTCGGCGTCAGTCTCGGCCGAAACTTGCGAACCCTCCGACTCGGTGTCGGTAGTGCCTGCAGCAAGGGTGCCACAAGACAAACCCGCAGGTCCAACCCTTGACGACTGTAAATCTGGGTTATTTTTCGTCACCGGTGTGCAAAGTTTGCAAATATTGATCTGTGAAACACGTAGTGCCGCCCGCCAAAAAGTACGTCCGTACTGGGATTTTCTACTCCCGGGTAGGGATGCACCCGGGTCCCGGATCGCGGCCGGTGCGCACCACGGCACCGACGGACACGTACCCGAGAGTGACACCCTTCACACGATCCCGGGCAACATCCATCGCGGCCCGGTGGTCTCAGGGCGTGATGACGCGCTCGACGGCAGCGTCGAACAGCGCCGAGAAGGCAGTCGGATCGATCGGCTCGACCGGCGTGGTCGGTGGAGTGGTCGCGCGGGTCGGCGCGCCCGACACCGTCAGCTGCACCGTCACCGGCCCCGACTCCGGGCGGTCGAGCACGGCGTACCCGGCGAACCCGACCTGCCGGCGGACCCCGCCGTCGGACAGGGTGGTCGTGACGTCGGACCGGGTGAGCAGGAGTTGCTCACCCGGCAGCAACCCGCCGTCGATGTCCGGCTGGGGCAACTCGGTGTACACCGTGAGCACCCGGCTTCCCGACAGGTGGCCGGTGGTGATCTCCGTCGTGGTGCGGGAGCACCGGCCCGTCGTGGTCAGCCGGTCGGCGTCGATGTCGCGAGGTGCGGTGGTGACCAGTTCCACGAGGGTTCCCGTGGCACCGTCGCGGGCGGCCAGGACAGCGGAGTTGTCCGCGGTCAGCTGCTTGTTGAGAGCCTCGTCGGATGTCGGCCGGCAGTACTCGGGTGCGACGCGCGCCGACCGGGAGGCATCGATGGCGGCCTGGTTCCCCGCGACGAGATCGGACACGGACAGCGGGGCGGAGGTGTACCCGGGCGGCAACTGCGACGCGGACAACACCAGATCGGCGGGCCCGCGAGGAGCCTGTGCAGCCTCCGGGCCGGCTGCGCACCCCGCGACGCCGAGCGCCACTGCCGCCACCGACACGGCCAGCGCTGCCGACGAGCGGCGGCGGCCGAGGAGGGTGAGCACGCGGTCACCGTACCCTGGGGACGACGCTCGGGGCGGCGACACCTGTCCGGGAGGTGGACGATGAGCAGGACCTATGTGGGGTCGCGGTTGCGCCAGTTGCGTTCCGAGCGCGGCCTGTCGCAGGTCGCTCTCGCGCAGACCCTGTCGATCTCGGCGTCGTATCTCAATCAGATCGAGCACGACGCGCGTCCCCTCACCGCCTCGGTGCTCGCCAAGATCACCGAGGCCTTCGGCGTCGACGCCGGGTTCTTCGACTCGCAGGACGACGTCCGCCTGGTCGCCGAGTTGCGCGAAGCCCTGCTCGACGACGACCTCGAGGCCTCCCCCGGCGCGCTCGACGCACAGGGGATCAGCGCGATGGTCGCATCGCATCCCGAGATGGCTCAGGCGATGGTCAACCTGCACCGCCGCTACAGGATCGCCACCGATCAGCTCGCGGCGGCCACCGACGAACGCGGCGACCGCAGCATGCGCGGCACCATCAGCGCGCCGCACGAGGAGGTGCGCGACTACTTCTATCAGCGCCGCAACTACATTCACGAACTCGACGTCGCTGCCGAGGGGATGACCACCCGGATGCGGATGCACTCCGCCGACATCCGCCGCGAGATCATGAACCGCATCGAGAGCGTCCACGGCATCAGCATCGTGCGGCGCGTCGATCTCGGCGACTACACCCTGCATCGATTCGACCGCGAGGCCCGACGCCTCGAGTTCTCCGCATCACTGTCGGCGGGCCAGCGGACGTTCAAACTCGCCAGCGAACTCTGCTATCTCGAGTACCAGGACCTCCTCGACAAGCTGGTCGACGAGGCCAACTTCAGCAGCGAGGATGCCAGGGCCCTCGGACTCCTCGGTCTCGCGAACTACTTCGCCGCCGCAGTCGTCTTGCCCTACAGCCAGTTCCACGGCGCGGCGGAGGACTTCCGGTATGACATCGAGCGCCTGTCCGCCTTCTACTCGGTGTCCTACGAGACGATCTGCCACCGGCTCTCGACACTGCAACGACCCAACCTGCGGGGCATCCCCTGGTCGTTCGTGCGCGTCGATCGGGCGGGAAACATGTCGAAACGGCAGTCCGCCACCGGTTTTCACTTCTCTCAGAGCGGCGGAACCTGTCCGCTGTGGAATGTCTACGAGACCTTCGCCTACCCCGGCAAGATCATCACCCAGATCGCCGAGATGCCCGACGGCCGCAACTACTTCTGGGTCGCACGTACCGTCGAACGCCGCGCCACTCGCTATGGGCAGCCCGGAAAGACCTTCGCGATCGGCATGGGATGCGAACTGCGCCATGCTGCGCGGGTGATCTACTCCGACGGGCTGGAGATCGGGCCACAGGCACATGTCACGCCGATCGGTGCCGGTTGCCGGGTGTGCGAGCGGACCAACTGCGCCCAGCGCGCATTCCCCGCCTTGGGCGCCTCGCTGCGCATCGACGAACACACGAGCAGCGTCTCCCCGTACATGAGCCTCACCGAAACGCGCCCCGCGCCCTGATCAGCGTCGACACCCGTCCGGCGCGGGCAGGCCCCGCAACCGGTCGTCGAGCCAGGTCGCGGTGTCCGGGAAGCCCAGGGCGGCAGCCGAGACGTGTTCGGCCCCGTATTCGCGGTAGATCGCGGTCGCACCGAGAGCACACTGCTGGGCGAAGAGCGCCCGGGCCTGACTCGCCGGCACCCACCACTCGTAACGCCCGTGGTAGATCAGCAACGGCATCGACGCCTCGAGATCGGACATGGACGTGACCTCGAAGAGCTTCTCGGCGAGAGCGGAGTGGAAGGGATCCGGGTCGGTCGACAGCAGCTGGGTCGGCAGGTGCGCGATCCCGAGGTTGCCCATGTCGTCGGTGCAGATGTTGCGGATCTCCGATGTCGCGAGCCATCTCGCCAGGTGGTTCGACATCCGTAGGACCTCGGGCCGTTCGCGTGCGACGCCGAGCATCGCGGCGTGGAAGACCCCGGAGGCCAGGTTCGCGTTCATGGCGCCGGCGAGCGACCGGTAGTCGGCGGGCACCCCGCCGATGGCCGCCCCCACGAATCGGCCGGCGATGTCGGGTGCGTAGCGGGTGGCGAGCTTGGCCGCACCGTGGGTGGCGATCGCCCCGCCGGAGTAGCCGACCATGGCGATGGGTCCACGCGCGAAGTTCGCCGGATCGAGGGCTGCTGCCGCGCGGACCGAGTCGAGGATCACGTGTGCCGCGACATACGGCTCGGCGTAGGCCATCCGGGGACCCGTGTGATCGGGCACCAGCACCGCATAACCGCGATCGAGTGCGAGCTGGGTGTACGGCGGGATCAGATCGGTCTCGTTCGTGTTGTTGGTGAAACCGTGCGCGTAGGTGAACCCGGTCGTGCATTTGGTACCCAGTGCGACGATCGGCGAATTGTTGATCAGGACGGGCCGGGCGCCCGGACCGGTCCACGCCTTGGCCGGCACCAGGAGGGTGGCCGTGCCGAACATTGGCGCACCGTTCGCGTCGGCGGTCCGGAACTTGACCTGCCGCGCCGACCGCAGTGGGACGACGACCAGGGGCTGCGCCACCCGGGTCACCGACCGCGTGGTCAGGACCTCGCCGGGTGCCCGCGCGGCGAGGCCCGCAGGCCAGTGGTCGAAGAACCGGTCACCGCTCGGCGACGGCATGATCGCCTCGCGTAGTTCCTGGAGTTCGCGGGAGGCGCCCGGGATCCGCGATCGCTCCGGGATGCGCGACAGCTTCTCGACCGGCGGCGCCGGGATCAGCGCGTCGATGTCCTCCGGCAGTTGCGAGGGGACCGAGGTGAGATTGGGCGGCTCCGCGTCGGCAGTCCCGCTCATCCCGGTCGGACCCGCGACAAGGGTCATCGCGGCCACCGCCACCGTGGTCGCGATCGCTGCCCGTCGAGCCGCTGCTCGAACTCCCCTGGCCGGCATCGCCAACCTCCCGTCTCACCCGGTGACCGTCGAGTCCGCCGCCCCCCGGCAGCACATCTGACGACTCGAACCGCGATCACCTGTGGCCAATGCTAGATGGCGCGGATCGCCTGTGCCGTGCCGACGGCACAGGCGCGTCGTGCGTGTAGTCCGGACGGGTGACACGCGAATACGCCTTTCGCACCGGACATCACGGTTGCGTCTCGGTGCGGCGACCATCGATGTGCGAGGGGCGTCCGGGCCGGTGCAGCCGTCCCAGGGTCACGGGGAAGCGGGCGCAGCAGGGCGTCTGCGAGCGCAACACCCAGGGCGTCGTCGACGCGGAGGCACCTCATGACGAGAACCTCGCACCACCGCCGGGCATCGTGGACGGCCGGCGTCCTGCTGGTCCCCCGACGAGCAGCCGGCACATCGACGCCATCCGGGCAGCCATTCGAGTACAACCGAACACGCTGCGCGACAGCCGGATAGCGATGACCGGATAGCCGGGGAAGCTTCCTGCCGATGCAGTTGCTGTCGAACGACCCCGACCTGTTCCGGTCGCCGACCGCCGACCGGATCTCGCCGCTGGGCGCCGAGGCGTTCCGCGCCCGGGTCAGAAGACGAGGACGCGGAGATTCTCGGCGACGCAGGCGGGCTTGGTCTCCCCCTCGATCTCCACGGTGTTGGTGACGACCACGTTCACGCCCTTCGGCGTCTCTTCCACCGAGGTGATCACCGCGTTGGATCGGATCCGGGCGCCGACCTTGACCGGGTTCGGGAACCGCAGCTTGTTCATCCCGTAGTTGAGGGTCAGCTTGGGGCCTTCGACGGTGAAGATCTTGCCGGCGATCATCGGCAGCAGCGACACAGTCAGATATCCGTGCGCGATGGTCGTCCCGAACGGACCGGACCTGGCCCGCTCCGGATCGACGTGGATCCACTGATGGTCGCCGGTCGCGTCGGCGAAGGCGTCGACCCGTTCCTGGGTGATCTCGAGCCATTCGCCCGACCCCAGGTCCTCGCCGATCGCGGCCTTCAGTTCGTCGACACTGGTGAACGTCCGTGTGGTGTGCGTCATAGTCCGCGTAGTCTACCGTGGGCCCATGGGCACACCTCGCGTCGCACCAGGTGGTTTCCGGGAGCTCGGGCCGGTCAATTTCATGTTCGCGCGGGGGGCCGCACGCACGATCGGCGTCGACGACGCACACATCTTCTCCACCCTCGGGCGCGCGAAGGGGCTGTTCCGCGGTTGGCTCCACTTCAGCAGCCGGCTCATGCCGTTCGGTGTGTTGCCGCGCAAGGACTCCGAGATGGTGATCATCCGGGTGGCACACCTTCGGAAGTCCGACTACGAACTCGACCATCACCGGCGCCTCGGCCGTCGGGCCGGGATCACCGCAGAAGAGTTCGACCGCATCCTCGAGGGTCCCGACGCCGGGTGGGGCGATCGCGAACGGGCGATCCTGCGGGCCGTCGACGAGCTCGTCGAGACCAAGGACGTCTCCGACGTCGCCTGGCAGGCGCTGTCGAGGCACCTCGACGACCGGAAACTCATCGGCTTCACCCTGCTCGTCGGTCAGTACGACAGTCTCGCGACGACCATCCACACGCTGCGCATCCAGCGCGACACCCGCTCCTGAGATGGAGTCGATCGCGCAGCGACTGATGCGCAACGAGTACTTCGCCGAGATCTACGAACACCTGTGGCGGCCGACCTTCACCCGCCTCTTCAGTCTCGGCGGCCGGTCCACCGCCGACTTCGACCGTGCGCTGCGCGCCTATCTCGCCCGCCCCGGTGACCGCCTGGTCCTCGATGTCGCCTGCGGTCCAGGCAATTACACGCGTGAGATCGCCGACGGGCTGACCGGCGACGGTCGGTGCATCGGCATCGACTTCTCCGCGCCCATGCTGGCGCGGGCCGCGCAGACCAACGCCGTCGGGCGAGCCGCGTTCCTGCGCGGTGACGCGCACTCGTTGCCGTTCGCCGACAACACCTTCGACGTCGTCACCTGCCTGGCCGCGCTCTACCTGATCCCCGATCCCCTACCGGTCGTCGACGAACTGGTGCGCGTGACCGCACCCGGCGGCGAGATCGTGATCTTCACGTCGGTGACGACGCCACTCACCTCGTTCCCGGGCGTGCGGCCGCTCGCCGGCGCGAGCGGATACCGCATCTTCGACGACCACGAGATCGTCGCGCGCCTCCGTCGCGCCGGCCTGGACGACGTGGAGCAGACCATCACCGGCCAGGGGCAGTACGTGTTGGCACGCAAGCCGGGATCGTAGACACCGGCGACCGAGGTCTCAGAAGTCCCGGTAGTCGCGGACCGTCATCCGCGGGCCCCGCCGCTCGGGCCGCACGCCGCGTCGGGCGACCAGCCGGATGATCCGTTGACGTTGTCCGGCATAGGGTTCGAGGAGTTCGAGCATCCCGGCATCGTCGACGGCCTCGCCGATCAGGGTGAGTCCCACCAGTTTCGGGATGTGGTAGTCGCCCACGTTGACGACATCGGGGTCGCCGAGCGCCCGTGACAGCGTCTCCGCCTCGGTCCACTGTCCGACGCCGCGGAGCACGGTGAGCTTCCGCGCGTGGCGTTCGACATCGATGGTGGTCGCGCCACGGATGGTGCGCATCCGGACCGGCTCGATACCGCTGCGATGCCATTCCCAGCTCGGGATCCGCACCCAGTCGTCTTTGGACGGCGGCACCCGCATGGTCTCCGGAACCGGTCCGGGCGCCGGAGAACCGAAGCGGCGCACCAGGTAACGCCAGGCACGGAACGCCTCGGCGCCGACGACCTTCTGCTCCAGGATCGCCGGCACAAGGGCCTCCCACACCCGGTCCGTCCGGGACAGCCGCAGCCCTTCGGCGCGCCGGACGAGTTCCGCCACGACGGGATCCCGTGGGACGAGTGCGTCCGGGTCGTCGTGCGCGCCGAGGAAGGCCGGCATCTGGTCGAGCAACCAGTCGGCGCCCGGCCCCCACGCGCGTCCGACGACGACACCGGCGCGCACGGCGATCGTCACCGTGCCCGGCCCGTCGGGGGTGTGCACCGCTCGCCAGACCGACCCGTCACGGGCGTAGACGAACGCCGGGTCGCCCGCACCGCGACGGTGCAGGCCGACCGTCGCCCGCAGATCGAGCGGCCACGGGAGCTCCCACTCCCGGACCCGCTCGTCGGCAGTCACTCGTCTACAGGTTGATCATGTGCCCGATCGCGCCGTGGAACGTCTCCTGCAGCGCCTCCGACAGGGTCGGGTGGGTGTGCACGTTCCGAGCCAGTTCCTTGGCGGTGAGGTCCCACTTGTGGGCCAGCGTCATCTCGGGCAGCATCTCGGAGACGTTGTCGCCCACGAGGTGTCCGCCGAGGAGTTCATCGGTGTCGGCGTTCGTGACGAGCTTGACGAAGCCCGCGGTCTCGCCGAGTCCCTGCGCCTTGCCATTGGCCGAGAACGGGAAGGTCGTCGCCTTCACGTTGTATCCCTCGTCCTTGGCCTGTGCCTCGGTGAGTCCGAAGGACGCCACCTGGGGCTGGCAGAACGTGGCGCGCGGCATGAAGCGGTAGTCACCGAGAGTCATGGTCTCGGCCCCGGCGATGGTCTCGGCGGCGACCACACCTTGCGCCTCGGCCACATGGGCGAGTTGCAGTTTGGCGGTGACGTCGCCGATGGCGTAGATGCCGTCGACGTTGGTGCGCATGTAGTCGTCGATCGCGATGGCGCCACGATCGGTGAGTTCCACACCGGTCTTCTCGAGGCCGAAGCCCTCGACGCGCGGGGCGAACCCGACCGACATGAGGACCTTGTCGACCGTCAGCTCGCCCTCGTTGTCCTTGGCGTCGGTGTAGGTGACGGTGACGTTGTCGCCGTTGTCGGTGACGGACTGGACCCTGGTGGAGGTCAGCAGCTTGATGCCGAGCTTCTTGTACTCCTTGGCGAGCGCCTTGGACGAGTCGGCGTCCTCGTTGGGCAGGACGCGGTCGAGGAACTCGACGATGGTGACGTCGACGCCGTAGTTGGCGAGCACGTAGCCGAATTCCATGCCGATGGCGCCCGCGCCGACGATGACGATGGAGCCGGGCAGCTCACGGGTGAGGATCTGGGTCTCGTAGGTGACCACGTTCTCGGACAGTTCGACGCCGGGGAGCAGCTTCACCGTCGACCCGGTGTCGATGATGACATCGTCGAAGGTGATCTCCCGGTCGCCGACCTTGATGGTCTTGGCGTCGGTGAACACCCCGTACCCGTCGATCTCGGTGATCTTGTTCTTCTTCATCAGGTAGTGGACGCCCTTGACGATGCCGTCCGACACCTTGCGGCTGCGGTCGAACGCCGCGCCGAAGTCGAAGGACACGTCGCCACTCATGCCGAAGGTCTTGGCCTGGTGAGTGAAGATGTGCGCGAGTTCGGCGTTGCGCAACAATGCCTTGGACGGGATACATCCGACGTTCAGACACACACCGCCCCAGTACTTCTCCTCGATGACGGCGGTTTTCTTGCCCAGTTGAGCCGACCGGATCGCGGCTACGTACCCACCTGGACCTGCACCCAATACAACTGTTTGAAAGTGTTCAGCCACGACAGCCAGCCTACGTCGCGTCCGACCGTCGCCGCAGAGTGTCCCACTACTCGCCGGTAGCAATCCCCCGCTTTCAATCATTGATTGAAACACTGACTGAACTGTGCTTTGCTGCTCGTGTGACCCAGACCACCCGCGATGGACGGGGTGCCGGGCGTCGCGGTTCGACGCCGATGCCCACCCGCGACGCCCTGCTGACCGTCGCCGAACGTCTCTTCCTCGCCGACGGATACGACAAGGTGTCCGTCCGGGCGATCTGCGCGGCCGCCGATGCCAACACGGCGGCAGTGCACTACCACTTCGGCACCAAGGACGACCTCACCATCGCGCTGCTGCAGTCCCGGCTCGGTCCGCTGTGGGCCGACCCGCTCGCCTCCCTCGATCCGGCCGTCACGCCGATCGCACAGGTCGTCGACGTGGTGGTCAGCCCCTTCGTCGACCTGCAGGCCGACCCGACCGGACACCTGCACCTCCGCCTGCTCGCCCGGTTCGTGTTCGCCCATCCCACCGCGAGCTGGACGTCGCACTGGTTCGATCTCGACCCGTTCGCCGACATGCTCGCCGAGGCGGTCCCCGGCCTGACCGCGAGCGAGGCGCGCCGGCGCTGGGCCCTCGGTTTCCAGCTCATCCTCCTGCGGTTCGGCGGCACCGAGACGTTGAGCACCGCCGCGGTGACGGCGTTGATCGGGTTCGTCACCGCCGGATTGACCGCACCCGCCACATAGACACGAGTGAGAGGACCCGTCGTGGACAGCCCCACCACCGGACCGTTCAGCCCCGCCCGGCTGGGACCGCTTCATCTGCGGAACCGGCTGATCAAGTGCGCCACCTTCGAGGGGATGACGCCCGACGCCCTGGTGACCGACGAGCTCATCGAGTTCCATCGCGAGGTCGCGGCCGGTGGCGTCGCCATGAGCACCGTCGCCTACTGTGCGATCTCACCCGAGGGCCGCACCGACCGCCACCAGATCTGGATGCGCCCGGAGGCGGTTCCCGGGTTGCAGCGACTCACCGACGCCATCCACGCCGAGGGGGCGCTCGCCGCGGCCCAGCTGGGGCACGCGGGCGCGGTGGCGAACTCGGCGTCGAACCGGGCATCCTCCCTCGGACCGTCACGGATACCCGCGCCGATGGGGATGTCGGTGACCCGCGCGATCAGCATCGACGACATCGCCGGCCTGCGGACCACGTTCCGTCGGGCCGCTCGCCTCGCGGTGGACTCCGGCTTCGACGGGCTCGAGATCCACTGCGGGCACAACTATCTCATCTCCAGCTTCCTGTCCCCGCTGTTGAACCGGCGTCGAGACGCCTACGGCGGGAGCCTCGTCAACCGCGCACGCATCGCGCGCGAGGTGGTCGAGAGCGTGCGCGAGGAGGTCGGTGACGAGGCGGCGATCTGGGTCAAACTGAACACCTTCGACGGCGTCGGCCGGGTCGACCTCGAACGCTCGCCCGCGGCGCGGGCGCGCGGCCGGGCGCGGTTGAGTGGCTTCAACGTCGACGAGGCGTGCCAGGTGGCACAGCTGCTGGAGTCCGACGGCCACCTCGACGCCATCGAACCCACCGCGGGGAGTTCCCTTCTCAACCCGATGTACCTGTTCCACGGCGAGGCGCCGCGCAAGGAGTTCGCCGACGCCTTCTCCGGTGCGATGAAGTACGGCCTCAAGGCCTTCGCCCCGATCTTCCTGAAGCACTACCGCTATCACGACGCCTACCTGCTGCCCCTGGCGCGCGAGCTCCGCAAGGCCGTCGACCTGCCGCTCATCCTCCTGGGCGGTGTCACCGACCGGGCGTCGATGGACCTCGCTCTCGCCGAGGGCTTCGACTTCATGGCCATGGGCCGCGCTCTGCTGCGTGAGCCCGACCTTCCACTGCGTCTGGCCGCCGACCCCTCGACGGCGTCGAAGTGCGTCCACTGCAACCTCTGCATGCCGACGATCTACTCGCACACCCGATGCCCGATCCGGGCGGGCGAAGTCCCCGACCCGGTGACTGCCGTTCACTAGGATCATGCGCATGCCTCCCCGCCGCCGCAAGGACACCCCGCCGCCGGCGACCGGCGCCTCGGAGAAGGAGGTGCTGGTCGGTTTCCTCGACTATCTGCGCACGTCGGCGGTGGCCAAACTCGACGGCGTCGCCGAGGACGACGCCCGTGCGGCCGCGGTTCCGTCGGGCACCAGCCTGCTCGGCCTCGTCCGACACCTGACCTTCGTGGAACGGTTCTTCTTCCTGGGCGAGGATGCCGACGACTGGCAGTCGACGTTCACCTGCCCGGACACCGACACCGTGGCATCGGTCCAGGACGCCTACCGCCGTGCGGTGTCCGAGGCCGGCACGGTCATCGAGTCCTACACCGATCTGGCCGACCCGGCGCCGAGAGCGAGCGGACGACGCTCCTCACCTTCCATGCGGTGGGCGCTGACCCACCTGATCGAGGAGACCGCACGGCACGCGGGTCATCTCGACATCATCCGCGAGGGCCTCGACGGCAAGACCGGCCGCTGAGCGTCACCGCCGGATGAACTCGCCGTTGCTCTCCTCGTCGTCGTAGTACTCGATCGTCATCCGCGGCCCGTCGAATCTCACCTGTGAGATCGAGCCCGGCTCGGCGTTCTCGTTGAGCAGGGTGAAGGTGAAGGTGTTGCCGTCCCGATGGGCGAGCTCGTGTGTGCGCACCCCGCCCGGACCCATCTCCAGGACGAGTTTCCCGTCGCGCTCGACGACCTCGGCGGGTCCGTACACGGGATTGGCGTAGGTGCCCACATACGACGGCAACGGCTGCGGCGGAGCGGGATTCGACGGCGGTTCCTTGCCGACGAGTTCCCCCTCCGGCACGCTCAGCGGCGCATAGGCCTTGGCGTAGAGGTCGCGCCAGTCATTGCGGATCTCACCGAACTGCACGAGGTCCATGAACTCGGCGGCGATCGCGTCCACCGCACCGAGGGGCGCGGCGTTGGAGAGCACGACGATGGCGGTGTCGCCGGACGGCAGGATCGAGAAGACCGTTCCGGCGCCCGAGGCGAAGGCGCCGGCGTGGTTGAACTGTGTCCGCGCGTCCTCGGTGACCCCGACGTTGAAGCCGTAGCCGTACGATCCGGCGCGCGAGTCGGGTGTCTGGGGCGGGTTGGACACGATCTGCGGGGAGACCGCCGGGAGCAGGGCGTCGGGAGCCACGACCTCCTGGCCGTTGTGCTTGCCTTGGGCCAGCACCATCTTCAGCCAGATCGCCATGTCGTTCACGGTCGAACTCACGCCGCCCGCCGGTGACTGGGCGTCGGGTTCACGCGGGATCGGGGTCTTGACCCACTTGTCGTCTTCCTTGATGTGCCCGACCGCGCGGTCCGCCCGGCGCTCGAAGTCGACGAATCGCGAGCTGGTGCTGGTCATGCCCAGCGGACCGTAGACGAGGTCCTGGGACAGCGTCGCCCAGTCCGTCCCGGCTTTCACCGCCACCGCCTCGCCACCGGCAGTGACCCCGAAGTTGGTGTAGGCGTAGCTGATCCGGAACGGATCGAGGGGCATGAAGCGCATCCGCTGCAGGATCTCGTCGCGCGAGTAGCCCATGTCCTCGAGTTTGTCGCCTGCATGGTCCGGGAGGCCGGACCGGTGGGAGTACATGTCGCCGACCGTGACCGTGCGGGTGACGTACGGTTCGGCGAGCGCGAACCAGGGCAGTGCTTCCACGATCGGCATCTCCCAGGCGACCGTCTTGTCGGTGACGGCGGCCGCGACCACCGTCGATCCGACCGACTTCGACACCGACGCGAGCTGGAAGACGGTGTCCGCGTCGACCGCGTCACCGGTGGTGATGTCCTTGACGCCGAACCCCTTGGCGTACTTCGTCTCCCCTCCCGACACCACCGCCACGGCCACCCCCGGGATCTTCGTCGACTCCATCATCGAGTTGACGAGGTCGTCGAGCTGACCGACCGCCTTGTCGACGGCGTCGGACGGCAGCGGTTCGGCGGCGACGGAATTCGGATTGGCCGGCGCGGACCCCGACGGCGGAGCGCCGGTCCCCGACGACCCGCTGTCGCAGGCGGCGACGAGTGCGATCACCGCGACCGCGGAGCAGGCGGCCGTCGAGAGACGACCCCATCTCGACGCCCGGGGCGAATCCTGGCCGGGACCGCGGACGGGAACGGAATGGGCAGTGGCCATGGGGGTCTCCTCGACGTCGCTGCGTCACGATACCCCGGCGAACAGGCCCCGAGGAGGCGTTTTGCCTGGGTCGGTGCCCCGAGGTCCACACGCTCGGAATCGGCCGGCCCGGACGCCCGCGTAGGTTGGACGCCATGACCGAGCACGGCGACGAGCGCACCGCGTCCACCGACACCGATCCGTACCTGTGGCTCGAAGAGGTCACCGGCGACGAGGCGCTGTCGTGGGTGCGCGCACACAACGAGCCCACGGTGGCGGCGCTGACCTCGTCGGAACGATTCCGCGAGCTGGAGGCCGCGACGCTGGCGGCCCTCGACACCGACGATCGCATCCCCTACGCACGGCGGCGTGGGGAGTATCTCTACAACTTCTGGCGCGACGCGACCAACCCGCGCGGACTCTGGCGTCGCACGACGTACGACTCCTATGTCACCGACTCCCCGGACTGGGATGTCCTCATCGACGTCGATCGACTGGCTGCAGACGAAGACGAGAACTGGGTGTGGGCCGGCGCCACCGTGCTGCGCCCCGAGTACGAGCGCGCGCTGATCTCCCTCTCGCGAGGCGGCGCCGACGCCTCCGTGGTCCGCGAGTTCGACATCCCGTCGCGCAGCTGGGTGGCCGACGGATTCGTGCTGCCGGAGAACAAGTCCGACGTCGGCTGGATCGACCGCGACACCGTTTACGTCGGAACGGATTTCGGAGTGCAGCCGGACGGGCACGGCTCGTTGACCGACTCCGGTTATCCCCGCGTCGTCAAGCGATGGACACGCGGTACGCCGCTGTCGGACGCGGTGACGGTCTTCACCGGCGAGACCGGCGACGTGTCGGTGCGCGCGAGCTACGACAGCACTCCGGGATTCGAGCGCCACTTCGTCGGACGCGCCACGGACTTCTTCAACTCACTCGACTACGAACTACGCGACGGCACTCCCGAGTTGCTCGACGTCCCCACCGACGCCCACGCCGGGGTGCGGATGAACTGGCTGCTGGTGCTGTCGCGGTCGGAGTGGGAGGTCGACGGCACCACCCACGCACCGGGCACGCTGCTGGCCTTCGACTACGAGTCCTACCGGTCGGGCGATCGGGACGCGACCGTGCTGTTCGCACCCGACGCGCACACGAGTCTCGTCGACTACGCCTATACGCGGTCGCATCTCATCATCGTCAAGCTCCACGACGTGCACACCAGGGTCGAGGTCCGCGAACTCGGGACGTGGCAGGTCGTCGACATGCCGGGCCTACCCGACCTGGCCACCGTCTCCGTGCTCGACACCGACGCCGACGAGAGCGACGAGGTGTTCTGGTCGGCGACGTCGTTCACCGATCCGCCGAGTCTGCTGCACGGCGACAGCGGCCACGCGCCCGAGGTGATCAAGCGCAGTCCGGCATTCTTCGACGCCGACTCGGTGACCGCGGAACAGCACTTCGCGACCTCCGACGACGGAACGCAGGTCCCGTATTTCGTCGTGCGGCGCCGCGACGTGTCCCACGGTCCGACCCTCCTGTACGGCTACGGCGGGTTCGAGAACGCGCTCACCCCGAGCTACCTCGCCATCGCCGGCCAGAGCTGGATCGAGCGTGGCGGGATCTACGTCATCGCCAACATCCGCGGCGGCGGCGAGTACGGACCGTCGTGGCACACCCAGGCCCAGAAGGCGGGGCGGCACAAGGTCTACGAGGATTTCGCCGCGGTGGCACGTGCCCTCGTCGACACCGGCCTGACGACACCGGCGCAGCTGGGCGCGCAGGGCGGTTCCAACGGCGGGTTGCTCATGGGCGTGATGCTGACCCGGTATCCCGACTTGTTCGGCGCGCTGGTGTGCCAGGTGCCGCTCATCGACATGAAGCGCTATCACCTCCTGCTGGCCGGGGCGTCGTGGATGGCCGAGTACGGCGATCCCGACGACCCCGAGCAGTGGGAGTTCATGAAGCCGTTCTCGCCGTATCAGAACGTCGACGCCGAAACGACCTACCCGCCGATCCTGGTGACCACCTCGACCCGCGACGACCGGGTCCACCCCGGCCATGCGCGCAAACTCGTTGCACGCCTGGAGGAAACCGGTCACGACGTGCAGTACTACGAGAACATCGAGGGTGGCCACGGCGGCGCGGCGGACAACAAGCAGGCCGCGTTCAAGTCGGCGCTCGCCTACGAGTTTCTCTGGCGGACACTGTCTCCCGAGTCCTGAGCGGACTGGAAGACCACCACGGCCGCGGGACGGACCGAACGCTCCCCGACGACGAGCCCGGGACGGAGCAGCTCGGCGACCGTGCGGTCCGCCGCGGTGTCGGTCGCCGCTCGGACATCGACCGCTTCCATGGTGCGGGCATCGAAGCCGGCACCGGGGAGTGGGGCGACGACCGCACCGCCGCGGCCGACGATGAGCCGTTCCAGTCCGGCGCGCAACAGCTCGAACGCGGGCCGATCGGCCTCCGACGCGGAGGCCGCACACGTCGCCGCATCGGTGTGGAGCGCGAACAGGTCGACCAGAAGCGGAACGTCGGCCGCAGCGGACCCGGCCGGTCGCTCGGCCCCGTCGACGAGGCGTTCGATCGTGCGGGTCTGCCGCGCCACCACCACTGCGAGATCGGACACCTGCTCCCGCAACTGCTCGAACCCATCGGTGCGGTCGGGTGCAGCGGTGCGGTCGGGTGCAGCGCCCTCCGGAGACGTCATTCCGCCAGCGTAATCAACACCCACCCACTCCTCGGCCGACACCGGCGAGACCGTCTGCGCTGCTAGCATCCCCGATCGTGGGCGTAATCGGGATCGACCTGGGAACCACCAACTCGGCGATGGCGACGATCGATGCCGACGGTCGCCCGGCGGTGATCGTCGGCCTGACCGGCGCGCCGACCACCCCGTCGACGGTCCTGCTCACCTCGCCCACCGACCACGTCGTCGGCGAAGGGGCGCGCCGGCAGGCCCGGCTCGACCCCGAGAACGTCTGCAGCCTGGTGAAGCGGCGGATGGGCGACGCGCAGTGGCGTTTCGTCGCGCACGGCCAGACCTGGTCGGCCCCGGCGATCTCGGCGCTCATCCTCAGATCGCTGGTCTCCGACGCCGCCTTCGCCGGTGAGCAGGTCGACCGCGCCGTGATCACGGTGCCCGCGTACTTCGGCGACGAGGAGCGGCGCGCGACGATCCAGGCGGGTACGTACGCGGGTCTCGACGTCGCGGGGGTCCTGTCCGAACCGATCGCCGCGGCACTGTCCTACGGGTTCAGCCGGCTCACCGACCCGCTGGCCAAGGGCACACCCGACGAGACGGTCCTGGTCTATGACCTCGGCGGTGGCACCTTCGACGCGACGGTCATCGAACTCGCCGACCGCCGGATCACCGTGCTCGCCGTCGACGGTGATCATCAACTCGGCGGTGCCGACTGGGACGAGCGGCTGGCGCTCCATCTGTCGCGTACCTTCTGCGCCGAACATCCCGACGCCGAGGACCCGCTCGACGACTCGGCCGGTTCACAAGCGCTCATCCTCGCCGCGGAACGCGCGAAACACGAACTGACCGCATCCGATTCGACGTCGGTGATCGTCGCTCACGACGGTGCCCGGTCGGTCATCCCGCTCACTCGTGCCGACCTCGAGGAACTCACCCGCCCACTACTGGCCCGGACCGTCGAACTGACGCGGTCGTGCCTGGCCGCCGCCGAACGTCGAGGGGTGTCCGCCGTCGACCGGGTCCTGCTGGTCGGCGGCTCGTCGCGGATGCCGATGGTCGCGCGAGAGCTCGCCGCCGCACTGGGGAAGACACCGGAACTCGACGATCCCGATCTCGCCGTCGCCCGGGGAGCCGCCATCTACGGTGAGAAGCTGGAGATCGAGCGACTCGTCCGCGCCGACCTCGCTGCCCGCGGCCGCCTCCGCGAGGACCGTGGACTCGACGGCGTCGCCCCGACCGATCTCGACGAATCGTGCACACGGGTCGCGCACGCGTTCGCACTGCCGGTCAGCAGCGTCCGGCGAATGCTCGAGGTCCGCGTGGACACGGTGGTCTCCCGTGGGTTCGGGGTGCTGGCGGTCAACGGTCACAGCGGCGAGCTGGAAGCCAGCTGGCTGGTCCATCGCAACCAGACGCTGCCGATCCAGGTGCGCCGGTCGTTCGGGACCATGCGACGCGACCAGTCCCGCATCGAACTGGTCGTGCTGGAACAGCAGGGACAGGCCGCCTCCCCCCGTCCCGAAGACGCCAAGGTCCTGATCGAAGGTGCGATCACCGACATCCCGCCCGGATACGACGAGGGCAGCGAGGTGTCGGTGACCTTCGAGATGGCCTTCGACGGCGTCCTGCACGTCACCGCGTTCCACGTCGATGCCCGGATCCCGCTCACGCTGTCGGCCAAAACCGGTGCATCGCTGTCGAAGTCGGAGGTCGAACGGGAACTCGAGCAGGTGCACCGGTCCCGGCGCCGCGAGCAGTGACCGATCTCGGGTGAGGCAGGGGACCTGATGGAACCGTTCGTCGGCAACGACTATCGCAAGCGCGTGCTCGCCGCGGTCGAGAGACGTGGGGGTCCGAACGAATCCGATTCGTTCGAGCTGTACGACCTACCGATCGAGGAGGCCGAGCGGCTCGACGACGACGCCGTCGCCGCTCGACTCGACGAGGTGTGGGCGTTCTGGCAGAAGCATCGCGACCACCCGAAATACCGCATCCTGGTGGCCCGGCTGGTGGCCGAACACGACGAACGGTCGGCGCCGTTGCGGCACAAGACCGGTCGCATCGCCGAAGCACGCGCGGTGAGTACCCGGCGTGAACTGCGCGATCAGCAGCGGTTCGAACTCCTCGACAACGCGGTCGCGCGACTCAACGAGCGTTACGGCGGGATACCCAGGTCCAAGCGCGCCGGGCTCGACGAGATCGGCGCGATGGGCGGCCTCGATCCGGCGGAGGTCGCCACCCGGTTGCGGCGCCACCGCATCGTCGACGATGCACCGGCCGCGCCCGCCGCCCCGATGCCGCCGCGGGTGGCGTTGACCGCGCAGCGACGAGCCCAGATCGTCGACCTGCTGGCCGAGTTCGACCGACTGCGCGACGGCGACCCGACCCCGACCCTGCTGACCCTGTTGCATCTCGACACCGACGCGGCCGCCGACCGCGGTGTCATCGAGTCGCGGGCCGTCGCGCTCAACGACCGCGCCCGCGAACTCGCCGCCGGCCGGTTCCGCGCCGTCCTCGACGAACTGCTGGTCCATGTACACGACATCCTGCTCACCGATCCCGCACTGGCGCAGGACTATCGGCAATCGGTCGTCGACACGGTGACCGACCATCTCCGGCCGCGGGTCCGGGCCGCGGTCCTGGTCGAGGACGAACTGGGCGCGCAGGACCATGAATTCCTGCTCGACGAGGCCCGCGCCGGCGGACTCGGCGCACGCGATGCGCGCACCGTGATCGCCTCGCTCGCCGCCGAATTCGGCGCGGCCGTGAACCCGCCGGCCGGCGGCCCTGCGCGGGCCGAGCCCCCACCGACGAGGCTGTGGGCGAACGATCTCCGCGCCGCCCGCGCCGCACTGCGGGACGCCCTGCCCGTCCGGGCGCGTTCGGCGATCGCGGACGCGCGCGCCTCGGCCGGCGACGATGGTGAGGCGCTCCGGCAGATCGCGGCGGTTGCCGACGAGGTCGAGCGGGTCATCCGCCAGGCGGTGACGGATGCGCGCCGGGCGCGCGACCTCGCCGACGAGAAGCGTCATGTCGCGGCACTCGAACTGCTGGAGGGTGTGTTCCGGCGGGCCCGGGACATCGACCTGCTCCCCGAGGCGGGCGATCGCCTCGCCGAGCGGCTCGAGCAGTCGCGCGATGTCGTCGCCCGAGCCGACGCGGCCGCCCGCGCGGCGTCGGCAGGAGACCCGGCGAGCCTGTCCGCCGCGGCCCAGATGCGGCGTCAGATCGTGGATCACGATGCCCTCGACATGTCGGCGGCCGGTGTCACCGTGGACCCGCCGCGCAACGTCCGGTCGGTCGCCGACGGTGGCGCGATCACCGTCTCCTGGGATCCGTCCGCGACCGAGTCGGTGACGTATCGGGTCGTGCGGATCGCTGCCGACGGCTCGACCCGGACGCTGGGCCGCACCACGTCGACCGAACTGTCCGACGGCAGCGCACCCGACCCGGTCCCGCCGGTCTACGAGGTCATCGCCCTCCACGCCGGACACCGGTCCGAGCCGGCCCGCACCGGCTCCACGTCCGGCCCGTCTGCCGATGCCGGGAGCACGGTACCGGTACGAGCGGTCAGCCCTCGACCCGACGACCCGCCACCGGTCACGGCGGTCCGTGTCGAGGGAAATACCGTGTGCTTCGAGTGGCCTGTCGGTGTCACCGAGGCGATGGTCGTCATTCGTCCGGATGCCGCTCCGGATCACCCCGCGGACCCGGCGGCGGTCGCGTCGAAGGTCACCAACACCCGGTATCAGATCGACGGCGGTTACCCGATCCCGTCGAACATCCCACGTCCGTGCCATGTCGCGGTGGCCAGCTGCCGCCGAACTCCTCAGGGGAAGCTCGACGTCGCGTCGGTGTTCGGTCCGTCCGCACGGGCCCAGGCGCCGGCAACGGGCGCCGCCGGATGACGGTGGTCCACTACGCTGGGCGCCAACACCTGCGGCGAGTGTGTTTTCGCCGTCCGATCACCGCACCCGACGACGATGTCACCACGACGAGATGAGGAACCGAGATGGGGATCGATTACACCAAGCGTCCGAAGGCCCAGCCGCCGCAGCCGCCTGCCCAGCCCCCATCCGCGCCCGCCGGCTACGGTCAGCAGCCACCCGCCCCGGCGGGTTACGGCCAGCAGCCGCCCGCTCAGCCGGTCTCGCTGTCGAAGATCACCCTCACCAAGTCCGCGCCGAGCATCTCGCTGAGCAAGCAGGGTGCGACCACCGGCCAGGTGCGCGTCAATCTGAGCTGGACCGCGAATTCGAAGGGCGGCGGTCTTTTTCGCAAGGCGCAGGGCATCGACCTCGACCTCGCCTGCCTGTGGGAGTTCACCGACGGCAGCAAGGGCATCGTCCAGGCACTGGGCAACTCGTTCCGGGCGCCCCGTGACGGGCAGCCCATCATCTACCTCGACGGCGACGACCGATCGGGTTCCGGCGGCGAGAACATGTACATCGACCTCGCCGCCACCAACCGGATCCGGCGAATCCTGATCTTCGCCTACATCTACGAGGGCACCCCCAACTGGGCGGGCGCCAACGGCGTCGTCACCCTGTTCCCGGCCAACGGCCCGGAGATCGAGGTCCGGCTCGACGAGGCCGACCAGTCGGCGCTCTCCTGCGCGATCGCGCTGTTCGAGAACCGCGGCGGTGAGCTGGTGCTCAACCGCGAGGTGCGCTACATCCGCGGGGCGCAGGACAAGGTCGACGAGGCGTACGGCTGGGGCATGAACTGGCGCGGCGCACGCAAGTAGTCGAGGACTCCGCCATGACCACAACCACTCTGGCCGGTGTCGTCGCCGGCCTCGCCGACGGATCACTCCGCGTCATCGACCTGACGACCCCGTTGAGCGCCTCGACGCCGGCACTGCGGCTTCCCGCCCCGTTCGCGAACCTGATCGACTTCAGTCTCGAAGAGGTCAGCGCCTACAACGAGCCGGGGCCGTACTGGCGGCACAACAACATCCACACCGGGGAGCACATCGGCACCCACCTCGACGCCCCGATCCACTGGATCAGCGGACGCGACGGTGACGACGTGTCGCAGATCCCGGTGCAGCGCCTGATCGGTCCCGCGGCGGTCCTCGATCTCACCCGGGTGGTCGCCGCCGACCCGGATCATCTGTTGAGCGTCGCCGAGGTCGAGGCGTGGGAAGGCGAACACGGACGGCTCACCGCCGGTACCTGGTTGCTGCTCCGAACCGGATGGGAGTCGCGTGGGGGCTCCGAGGCCGAGTTCCTCAACGCCGACGAGACCGGGTCGCACACGCCCGGGGTGTCGGTGGAGTGCGCACAGTGGCTGGCCACCGAACGCGAGATCACCGGGCTGGGCGTCGAAACCGTCGGTGTGGATGCCGGTCTCGCGGGTGGCTTCGATCCCGCGTTCCCGGTGCATTACCACTTCCTGGGCAACGACAAGTACGGGCTCACCTCGCTGCGCAACCTGGGCGCGCTTCCGCCCACCGGCGCGGTGATCGTGGTCAGTCCGCTGCCGATCGTCGGGGGCACCGGCAGTCCGTCGCGCGTCCTGGCGATCGTCGAGGGCTGATGGACGCACCCGGCCGCTACGGCCCGACGGTCGCCGACGTGGCGGGCCGGGTACTCGCGGATCTCGGTGTCGGCCACGCGTTCGGAGTGGTCGGCAGCGGGAACTTCGTCCTCACCAACGCATTGCGCGAGGGCGGGGTGCCGTTCACCGCCGCCCGTCACGAAGGCGGCGCGGCCAGCATGGCCGACGCCTACGCGCGGATGTCGGGACGCGTCGCCGTGCTGTCGGTCCATCAGGGCTGCGGGCTGACCAACGCGATGACCGGTATCGCCGAGGCCGCCAAGAGCCGGACGCCGATGATCGTGTTGACCGCCGACTCCCCCGCGTCCGCGTTGCGCTCGAACTTCCGCATCGACCAGGAGTCCCTGGCCGCGAGCGTCGGCGCCGTGAACGACCGGGTCCACGGACCGGCCACCGTGGTGTCGGACGTGACCCGCGCCTTCCGGACCGCGGTGACGCAGCGCCGGACCGTGGTGCTCCATGTCGCAATCGACATCGCCTCCGCCGCCGCGGATTTCGACGGTCCCGGGAAGCTCTCCGTCGAGCCGCCGCGGGTCCGGCCGGCGGCCCGGTCGGTGGCGCGGCTGGCCGACGCCATCCGCGCCGCCCGGCGTCCGGTCTTCGTCGCGGGCCGAGGTGCGCGCGCTGCCGGGCCAGAAGTCGCGGCACTGGCCGAGGCGACCGGTGCGCTGCTCGCGACCTCGGCAGTCGCGAACGGACTGTTCACCGGAAACCCGTTCTCGCTCGGCATCTCCGGCGGCTTCTCCTCACCCACCACGGCCGAACTGATCGCTGGTGCCGATCTCATCGTCGGATGGGGGTGCGCGCTGAACATGTGGACGATGCGGCACGGTCGGCTCATCAATGCGAACACCACTGTGGTTCAAGTCGACGTCGACATCGACGCCATCGGCGCGCATCGCCCGGTCGATCTCGGGGTGGTCGGCGACTGCGCCAAGACCGCCGCCGACGTCCGCACGGTCCTGTCGGCTGATGGCCGCGCCACCGGTTATCGCACCGACGAGGTCAGGGAACGGATCTCGGCGTCATCGAGGTGGCAGGACGTCCCCGTCACCGGCAAGGTGACGCCCGGCAGGGTGGATCCACGGGCGCTGACGATAGCGCTCGACGAGATACTCCCGGCGGAACGCATCGTGTCGATCGACTCCGGGAACTTCATGGGGTACCCGTCGACCCATCTGTCCGTGCCCGACGAGTACGGCTTCTGCTTCACCCAGGCCTTCCAGTCGATCGGACTCGGCCTCGGGACCGCCATCGGCGCAGCCTTCGCCCAACCGGGCCGGCTCCCGGTCCTCGGCACCGGGGACGGCGGATTCCTGATGGCCATCGCCGAGTTGGAGACGGCCGTCCGACTCGCACTGCCGTTGGCCGTCATCGTCTACAACGACTCCGCCTACGGCGCCGAGGTGCACCACTTCGGGGATGCCGACATGACGACGGTGACGTTCCCAGAGGTCGACATCGCCGCGATCGCCCGCGGCCACGGCGCCACGGGCGTCACGGTCACCGGACTCGCCGACCTCGACGAGGTCCGGAGCTGGGTCGAGTCACTGCCCTCCCCCGAACCGCCGGGGCCACTGGTCATCGACGCCAAGATCGCCGACGACGGCGGCTCGTGGTGGCTCGCCGAGGCGTTCGCGGGTCACTGACCCTGCCGGACAGGGGCCTGTTTCACGCTGCGGCGTTGTGCGGCGTCGGGTCGATGTCACCGGGTGGGATGGCGTTGCCCGGCGCCACGCCGATCCTCACACCTCGACGAGCGATTCAGCGCCGCCCGATGATCAACCGCCCCAGGACGCCCACCGCGAACATCGCGACACCCACACCGCCGACGATCAGTGCGACGCGGGTGACGTCGTCGTAGGCGCCGTCGATGATGAGCTCGGCGACCTGCCGGCCCGAACTCTCGGCCCCGGCCACCTCCTGCTTGGCGCGGTCGGCGAAGAACAGACCCATGGCCCAGGTCGACACCCCCGCCGCGACGACGCCCAGCCCGAGCCACGCGAAGACGGTTCCGCGTCGTCGTGCGATCAGCAGTGCGAGCACCGCCGAGATCACGGCCACCGCGGCGGAACCCCAGGCGAGCAGCGTGATCTGGCCACCCACCTCGGCATACCGGCCGGCCTCGAGACCCGATGCACCGTTCGTCAGTTCGACGACCACCGGACCCTCGATCTCGTTGCCGCCGGACAGGTTCAGGGCGCGGTTGATCATGTCGGTGATGTCGAGTTGCATCACCGAGGTGTCCGACCCGGGTGCGGGCTCTTCGAAGAGGAAGTCGTGCTGCTGCCCGACGACGTCGGCGAAGTCCTGCTGGAACTGGTCGCTCTCGGTGTAGCGGCCCGCGAGCGGACGCACCAGGACACCGGCGATCGGCAGGTCTGTGCGGGCCGTCGCCTGCGCGGCGATCTCATCCGCCAGATAGTTCTTGACCTCCTGGTTCTGGGCCATCGGCGCGACCGTCGAGACGAATCCCGCTCGGTCGACGATGCGCTGGTCCAGCCAGAAGGACGGCACGGCGAGAACGGTCGCCGCGATCGCGACAAGTGTCAACAGGGCACTCAGGAAGCTACGCACAGCCACGAGGCTACCGAGCCGGGGAACTACTCCCCGATCACATCCGCGGCGCGGCCGACGATCAGCGGGTCGGGCGTACCCACGAACGACTCGTTCTTGCCGTCGTAGTCGAACAGGCTCAACACGTGGCGCATCGCGTTGATCCGTGCCCTCTTCTTGTCGTTCGACTTCACCACCGTCCAGGGCGCGTGGTCGGTGTCGGTGGCGGCGAACATCGCTTCCTTCGCCTCGGTGTAGGCATCCCACTTGTCGAGCGACGCCAGGTCCATGGGCGACAACTTCCATTGCCGCACCGGGTCGATCTGACGGATGGCGAACCGGGTCCGCTGCTCGAGCGGGGTGACCGAGAACCAGAACTTGACCAGGTTGATCCCGTCGTCGACGAGCATCTTCTCGAACGCCGGGACCTGCGCGACGAACTGCGTGTACTGCTGCGGGCTGCAGAATCCCATCACCCGCTCGACGCCGGCCCGGTTGTACCAGGAGCGATCGAAGAACACCATCTCACCACCGGCGGGCAGGTGCTGGACGTAGCGCTGGAAGTACCACTCGGTTGCCTCGCGTTCACTGGGCTTCTCGAGTGCGATGGTGCGGGCACCGCGCGGGTTGAGATGTTCGTTGAAGCGTTTGATGGTGCCGCCCTTGCCCGCGGCGTCGCGACCTTCGAAGACCAGCAGATGCCGCTGTCCGGTCTGCTTCGACCACTTCTGGAGCTTCAGCAGCTCGATCTGCAGGCGTCGCTTCGTGACCTCGTACTCGCGGCGGCTCATCCGCTCCTCGTACGGGTAGTCCTCGCGCCAGGTGTCGACGACGTTCCGCTCGGGCAGCGTGAGCAGGACCGGGTCGTCGTCATCGTCGTCGTTGACCGTGAAGTGGGTGGTGTCGTGGAGGTCGACGAGCTGCTGGAGCGCTTCGCGGCCGTTCAGCACGCTGAAGTCGGGGCCGATCTGGGTGTCGGGACTGTGGAGGTCGGTCACTCCACAACGATAGGACGAAGGGACGAACGACGCCCGACGCTCCGGTGAACGACCGTCGCGTCGGGCGTGTCCTGTCTCTCAGATGTCGTCTACTGCGGTTCAGTTCCGCAGGTCGATCGACCCGGAATGCAGGCAGGCCTTGCCGGTACTGGTGTCGAACGCGGCTGCGAAACCACCGCTGCACCGGGCACCTTCGGGGCCGGCGTAGGCCTCGCCGCCCCAGCCACCGACCGCCACGGTGGTGCCGCCCCGGCGTGCCTGGGCGACGGACAGCGCGCTCGGTCCGGTCGTGACGGAGTAGGCGTTGCCCCGGCTGTTGGCACCGGCGAGGGCCGTCGAACCCGGTTGCAGGTTGTACGCCGCAGCGTTGCCGCCGTTGTCCGACACCGAGATCGCGGTACCGCCGCCGCTGCGTTCATCGGCGGTCGCACGACTGCCGAGTCCGGCCTTCGCGCCGCATCCGCTCCGGCCCTCGACGCGCTCGACCTGATGACCATTCGACACCGAGCAGTGCGTCGACGCCGAGGAGACCCCTTCGCCCGACAGCCCGGCGAAACCGACACATCCGGCGAGCCCCGCCGCCAGGACCAGGCCGCGAACGGCAAACTTCTTGATTCTCAACTGCTTTGGCCTCCATAGCTCGGGCGCCCGGTAAGGAACGCCCTCAGCGTACAGGGGCCGGTGCCGCGGAGGAGACGATCGCCTCGTCACGTCCCGGTCACGATCGTCCTCAGGCCGCCGCGCGCTTCTCCACTTCGGCGGTCAGCCCCTTGCGGGCGGTGTCGACGGCCATCTTCTGCGCGCGCTTCACGATGAGTCCGGGCAGCTTGATCTTCAGCTCGACCGCGAGGTCGAACCGGACCCGGGCCCCCTTGTCGGTCTCGGTGACCGTGTACTTGCCGTGCTGCTCACTCAGCTGATTCGACTCGATGAGGTGCCATTCGCACGAGTTGCCGGTCCACTCGTAGGTGCACGTCTGTTCGTCGGAGATGCCCGCCGCGGTGACGACCATCCGCACCTTCTCGGGCGTGCCGTCGTCATAACTGGTCAGGATCTCGGCTTCCTTGTGCGGGCCCGACCACTCCGGCAGGGACTCGATGTCCATGAGCACTTCCATCACCACCGAGACCGGGGCGGCGACGTCGAATTCGATGTTCGCTGAGACAGCCATGCGCAGAACCTACCGCGCGCCCGCGAGGCCGATGCAACGAACCGTCGACGACGTGTCGACACGCGACGGAGTCGTCCGGGTCGACCTCGATCAGTTCTCGCGGTCGACCAGGTTGACCGGCCACGCCTCGTCGGGGATGTCGCGCAGCGAGCAGGCCTGGTCGACCGCGGTGAACCAGCCACGGAAATGCATGATCTCGCCGATGACCGGGTTGCGGACGGTCGCGTCGCATCGGAAACGATCCCGTTTCTCGTCCCACCCCTCGATGTACTTCATCTGAGCGGTGAACAGCCCCCGCATCCCGACCTTGGGGCCACGTCCGAGCCAGCGCATCGGCCCGCTCTCGAGCAGCAACTCGCCGGACCGCGTCACCGACGGCTCGATGGGGTACAGGAACTCCGGGCCGTCGCCGAAGTAGTCGACCAGGCCCGTTCGTCCGGCGACCAGCAACGAGTTCAGCTTGCGGGGGCCGGTCGTGTACTGGAAGTTCCGCAACACCGCGAGCGACTCCCGCCCGAGCTCGTCGGAGTAGCAGTAGTACCCCTGGGTGAACGGCACCATCCGGCTCGTCTTCGAGGGCAGCGCGTTGCGCTTGGCGTAATGCCACAGCGCGGGCGGCGGCAACGCCGAGGAGATGTACACCGACTCGTAGATACCGCTACAGATCTGGGCGACACCGGATGTCGAGTCGATGCCGTAGCGCCATGCGACGTTGGGATGCAGACGGTCGAAGTCCGAACCCAGCGCATGCCGGAAGACCGGCGTCATGGCGTCATCCTCCCGAGTTCACCCAGCCATTCGAGCCGACGCCGACGATGAACAGGCGCAGGCCAGGCGTCACCGGCTCGGTGACGACATGGTGAACCTACTAACGGAGCACACGCGTGTCCAACGTCTCAGTCCTATCGGAGCCGATCGACCGCGGCGTCACACAGGCTCGCCAGTTCGGCGATGACGCGGTCGAGGGGTTCGACGCTGCGCCGCGTCTGGCACAGTCCGACCGCTCCCTCGACCGCCGCGATGACGAGGTTGGCCAGCGAGTCGGCACGGTCGCTGTCGACGCCGTCGACCACCAGCCGTGCGGTGACCAGGTCGGCCCAGCGCTGCAGGATCTCGGCGGAGGCGTCCGCCACCGCGGGTTCGCTGCGACGGGCGAGTCCACCGGCGAGGACCGGACACCCGAACTGGAAGTCGGTGTTGACCAGCAGACGTCGCCACACCCCGCCGATCTCGCGCACGGTGTCGGCCGGGGTCATCGTGGTCGGACGTCCGATGCGTTCGGCGATGAACTCGCCGGCGTAGCGGACCGCCTCGGTCATCAGCTGGGTCTTGCCGCCCGGGAAATGGTGGTAGATGGAACCGCGCGGCGCGGAACTCGCGGCGATCACGTCGCCGATGGACGTGGCCGCCACACCGTCGCGACCGATCAGGTCGGCCGCGTGCACGACCATGCGCTCACGTGGGCCCCGGTCGTCCGCACCGGTGATCACGGACTCGGCGGGATGTGACGCCATGCAGCAACAACTCCTATGCCGACCCTCATATCTCTGATGTCCTGCGCCAGCATACAGAGCATCCGCCGAGGTCATCGGCGCCGAACGAAATCACCCGCAGTATGCACACCTTCATAATTGTTGCGAAGTATGCAAGCATGCATAGTCATGACGACCACCGACGCCCCGACCGACCCCACCGCCATGTCCGGACTCGAACTACTGCGCGCCTGGCAGGCCGACGGCGCAGGCTCCGACCGTCCGAGCATCGGCCGCCTCCTGGGCATGGTTCCCAAACAGATCGACGAGGGCGCGGTCACCTTCGCCGTGACCCCGCAGCCGGACTTCGCCAACCCCCTCGGCACCGTTCACGGCGGCATCTGCGCCACGCTGCTGGACTCGGTGATGGGGTGTGCCGTGCACACCACACTGCCCGCCGGCGTCGGCTACACGACGCTCGAGCTGAAGGTGAACTACATCCGCTCGGTCGCCGTCGACGCCGGAGAGCTGACCGGCGTGGGCACCGTCATCCACGCCGGCCGCACCACCGCGACCGCCGAGGGCAAGGTGTTCTCCGCCGACGGCAAGCTCGTGGCACACGGAACCACCACCTGCATCGTGTTCCGGTAGCCGGATCTACGTCCGGCTGCCTCAGCTCGCGAAGAGCCGAGGCGACATCTGTGCATGTCGCATGCCGAACAACTCGAGCGCGAAGCTGCTGGAGCTCAGGGCGTCGAGCGGAGTCCGCTCGACGTCCGCGGCAAGGTCGACGAGAGCGGGGGTCGCCGCGACCAGTGTCCGTTGTGCGCCCAGCGAACCGAGTCTGCCGAGACGTACGCACGCGCTGAGCGCGGACGCCATCGACGAACGCAGCGTCCCCAGGGTCGCGGTGCGCCGGTCGACCCCGAGTCCCGCCTGGACCACGGCTTCGACGACGGCCAGATTGCCGGGTGCCCTCGCCGACGACACCGCGCGAAGGTAATCCGCGCGAGCACAGTCCGGCACTTCGCAGTTCATCCCGACCCGACCTGCAGTGTCGGCGAGCTGACGCCCCGGCTTGAGCGACGCGTCTCGCGCGTTCTCCGAGGTCTTGTAGCTGAGCAACTCCCGATCGAGGGCCCTGAGCACCTCGAGATCGTCGCTCGCCCACGCGTGGACGCCGACGACCGCATCGAGTGTTGCGACCGACGTCGCCACGTAATCTACGACGAGCTCGACGATCAGATCCGGCCCGGCGTCGGGAAACGCACGTAGCCAGCTCTCGATGCCGTTGCTGTGGACCAGACGGCCCGCCGGAAAAGCGCTGTCGTGCAGGTTCAGCCAGCCGACGATCGCCGCAGAGGAGTCGATCGCGGTCCGGCCATTCGCGCAGCAACTGGCGGCGGGCCGATCACCCATGGTGGTGATGATGGTGATGATCTGCCGACGTGTTCGACCATCCGTGTGCGGCGAGCGGGACGTCGACCACCTCACCGTGGAGTCGCAGTGCGGCGAGGGTGTCCTGCGCGGTCGTCGCGCTCGTCATCAGCGGCGTCGTCACCCGGCGCGCCGAGACATCCAGCGGGGCATGCTGGTTGCCCAGGAGATAACCCAGCAACAGCATTCGCCGCGCACCATCGGGTCCGCCATTGGCATCGAAGTCGACGACGATGGCGGGCTCGGCAGCACGACGTACCACGGTGATGGTCTCGCCGTCGTCGGCCAGGACCGCACCCTCGTCGAGAAATGAACCTCGTGGGAGGCGGAGCCGCACCGTCGACCCCGAGGCCGTCATGAGCATCTGTCGATGCTTACGCGCGTCCCCCCAACCGATCTCGACGAGGTCGACTCGACGTCCGAGGAACTCCTCATCGCATTCATGTCCCAGGAGGTGGGTCACTTCCAGTGCCGGCTCGATGGATTCGGTGGTCATGGGATGTTCCTCTCAGATCAGTCGCCTGGGGGGCGGTGCCAGGATCAACAGTTCGGACCGGATTGCTGCCAGACACTCGGCGAGCGCCTCATGCATCGCGGGTGCCCTCGTACCGAGCACGCGCACGATCAGCCCACTCTCGGCCTGCAGTGCGCTGATACCGCTGACGACATCCAACGCATCGAGGGCCGATCGCAGTGCATTCTGTAACGCACCGGTGCTTCTCGTGGGAGCTACCACCAGCAACGTGGCGCAGTAATCCGCGCCGATCAGCCGCCCCGGCAGCGAACCGGCGCCGTCGACCCGTCCTTCATGTCGACGGAACCGAAGCGCGTCCCGCGCGACGACCTCACCGTCGACCCGCACCGTGGTCCGGCAGACGAGAGACCTGTATCGGAACCGCTCCCCACGGCCGATCCGCCCGGAAGCGAGCATCTCCCATCCGACGAAGAGCCCCGAACCCCGGACGTCGATCTCGGTGTCCTGAGCGAACCGGGAGTCGGCCTGCGGAATGATCTCGCGTGGCACGAACTCGACCACCGATCGATCCGCGACCCGGATCCGCTGGTGGTGGGTTGCCCCCGGTCCGTCGTGACCGTCGAACACCTGGGTCGCCGCCTGGGTCGTGAACAGGAGATGGCTGCCGGGGCCGGCGGCCACAGTCGTGTACAACGAGTCGTCGGCGAAGATCCCGCCGGACGGATTCTGTACGCACAGATAGGCGATCCGCGGGTCGACATCGACACACAGCGGTGTGGTGACCCGTTGCGGGTAGGCCTGCCGCAGATGCCGTACCCGTGTCCCGCCGCGAACATCCGCGACCACATCGACATCGAGGACCCCCGGCTCGATCATGCCCTCGGTGGCGTGGGAAGCATTGCTCCCCTGACTATCTCGTCGGCGATCTCGGCGATCCCCACCTGATGCCGTAGGTCGGTGAACAGTGTGGGTTTACTGGGCCTGGCAACCGAACAGTCGTGCCGCATGCGGTCCAGGTCGGCTCCGACCATCTCGGCGAGATCGATCTTGTTGACCAGGAGCAGGTCAGCCTGCAGAAGGCCGATACCCTGCTTCCGCGGGATGTCGTCGCCGGCGGCTGTGTCGATGACGAAGATCCAATAGTCGACGAGGTCACTGCTGAACGTGGCAGCGAGGTTGTCTCCGCCGGACTCGATCAGCACCGCGTCGAGGCCTGGGTACGCAGCCGCCAGATCATCCACGGCGGCCAGATTGACCGAAGGGTCCTCGCGGATCGCGGTGTGCGGGCACGCGCCGGTCTCGACGGCTCTGACCCGCGCGGGGTCGATGACGCCGCTGCGTCGTACGCGCTGGGCGTCCTCGTCGGTCACCAGGTCGTTGGTGATCACTGCGAGATCGACTCCGCGCTCGGCGAGGACGGGAACCAATGACTCGACCAGCCTGGTCTTGCCAGAGCCGACCGGTCCGCCGATTCCGATACGGATCGGATCCGAACTCATGCTCTCCTCCTATTTGAGCGTGTACCGACGTCCGAGCGGAACGCTCGACATCGGTGTGCTCGTGCAGATCTCCCCGTTCACCACCACCCGGTAGGTGTCGGGTTCGATGGAGATCTCGGGCAGATGGTCGTTGTGGACGAAGTCCGCCTTGGTCAAGGCCCTCGACCCCGTGCAGCCGATCAGGGGGGTGTCGAGGCCCAGTCGCTCCCCGAGGCCCGAGTCGATGGCCGCGCGTGCGACGAAGTTGACCGACACGTCGGCCGGCGACTTGCCGAAGGCCGCCCACTGCGGGCGATACTTCAGCGGTTCGCAGGTCATGAGCGAGGCGTTTGACTCGCCCATCACCGACCACGCCGGGAAGCCGCCTTTGAACACCACTTCTGGACGTATACCGAAGAACTTCGGCTCCCACAGCACGACGTCGGCAAGCTTGCCGGGCTCCAACGATCCGACCTCGTGATCGATGCCGAACATCTTCGCCGGATTCAATGTCAGCTTGGCGACGTACCGCAATATGCGCTGATTGTCCGCGCCGGTGCCGACGTCGTCCGGCAACGGCCCGCGGGTGGCACGCATGTGCGAGGCGAGTTGCCATGTACGGGCGATGGTTTCGCCGATGCGGCCCATCCCCTGCGAATCCGAGCCGATCGCGGAGATCGCGCCCAGATCGTGCAGGACGTCCTCGGCGGCGATCGTTTCACGCCGGATACGCGACTCGGCGAAAGCCACGTCCTCCGGTATCCGCGCATTGAGGTGATGGCACACCATGACCATGTCGAGATGCTCGTCGAAGGTGTTGATCGTGTACGGGTTGGTCGGATTCGTGGACGACGGAAGGCAATTCGACTCACCCACGACTCGCATGATGTCCGGGGCGTGCCCACCGCCCGCGCCTTCGGCGTGGTAGGTGTGGATCGTGCGGCCACCGATTGCGCGCATGGTGTCCTCATAGAAGCCCGACTCGTTCAGGGTGTCACTGTGGATCTGTACCTGTAGGTCGAGTTCGTCGCCCGCGTCGAGCGAGGCGCGGATCGATGCCGGCGTCGCCCCCCAGTCCTCGTGGATCTTGTATCCGATCGCACCGGCGAGTCCCTGCTCGATCAACGGTGCCGTGGATGCGGCGCTTCCGTTCGCGATGAAACCGAAGTTCATCGGGAACGCCTCTGCTGCCCGAAGCATCCTGGCCAGATTGTGTGGCCCCGAGGTGGTGATCCCCACCGTGACCGGACCCAGGCCGCCGCCGACCATGGTGGTGATACCGCTCGAGATGGCTTCCTCGACCAGGCCGGCGCTGTCGAAGTGCACGTGGACGTCGATGGCACCCGCAGTCGCGATCATGCCCTCACCCGAACGGATGTCGGTGCCTGCGCCGATCACCAGCGCCGGATCGACCCCGTCCATGGTAGCGGGGTTGCCGGACTTGCCGACGCCGGCAATGCGCCCGTCCTTGATCCCGATGTCGGCCTTACGAATTCCCAGCACGGCATCGATGATGAGGACGTTGGTGATCACGAAGTCCAGTGCGCCTTCGGCATTCGTGATCGCGTTGTGCACCGCCATGCCCTCGCGCATGGTCTTGCCGCCGCCGAACACCGACTCGTCGCCGTAGACGGTGGCGTCGAACTCCACCCGCGCCAGGAGTTCGGTGTCGGCCAGACGAACCCTGTCGCCCGTTGTCGGCCCGAACAGTTCCGCGTAGTGCTTACGCGTCAGTCTCTGCACCGTCGTCCCCTCCTGAAGTGTTCTTCCCGGATACGTCTCCCGCGGACGTGTCCAAGAATCCCGCCGAGCGCAGGTCGCGAAACGTCGCGGCGGGCAGCGCAATATCGGTTGGACCGTTGGTCATGCCGTTGAGGCCGGTGATGACGCGCTCGCCACCGAAGGCGACGAGTTCGACATCGTGCTCGGCCCCCGGCTCGAATCGGACAGCGGTACCCGACGGGATGTCCAGACGCATGCCGAATGCCTCCCGTCGATCGAACAGCAGCGCCCGGTTGGCCTCGAAGAAGTGGAAGTGGGAACCGACCTGGACAGGTCGATCACCGGTGTTGACCACCGTGATCGCCGCGGTGTCCCGCCCGTCGTTGATCACGACGTCTTCGTCAGCGAGCAGATACTCCCCGGGCGTGTGCTCGTCACCGGCCAATCGCGTTGGCGCGGTGTCAGTTCCCGGCCGGATGGGGTCGTGAACGGTGACGAGTTTCTGGCCGTCGTCGAAGAATCCCTCCACCTGCACCGACCCCAGAAGCTCTGCGACCCCCGGGGCCACGTCGTCATCGGTCAGGAGCGACGCACCGAGTGCCGCCGCCTCCGCGACGCTGGCCCCCCCACGGGCGGCTTCGGCCACCTCGTCGGCGATGAGAGCACGCGCTTCCGGATAGGTCAGTCGCAGTCCGCGGGACCGGCGTCTGCGCGAGAGCTCAGCTGCGAGGAAAAGCAGCAGCCGGTCCTCGTCCTTCGGTGTGAGATGCACGGGTGTTCCCTCTCAGATGGCCGACACGTCGGGGTTCGCAGGTCAGGCCCCGACGCCCTCGGCCCACGGATAGTTGTCGAGGAAAGGATCGGGTTCGATCGGTCCATCAGAACTCCACACCACGTCGAACTGTCCGTCTGCGGTCACTCGGCCGATCCGCGCCGTCTTGGTGACATGGTGGTTCTCGCCGTCGACGGTGACCAGCCCCTCGGGCGCTTGGTAACTGACGCCGGCCGCAGCAGCGGACACCTCTTCGGGTGTGAACGTATCCGCTTTCTCGACCATCTGCTTCCACAGGTGCACAGCGGTGTAGGCCGATTCCATCGGGTCCGAGGTCACACTCGACGACCCGAACCGCTTCTTGAAGGCGGCAACGAACGCGTCGTTCACCGGATTGTCCAGAGACTGGTAGTAATTCCACGACGACAACTGTCCGACGAGATTCTGGGCTCCGATGCTCCTGACCTCTTCCTCACCGACGCACATCGACATGACCGGCATCGTCGATGCGTTCAGGCCGACGTTGTTGTACTCGCGGAAGAATGCGGCCAACGAGTCCCCTACCACCACGTTGAACACGGCATCGGCGTCGGATCGACGGATCTTGTTGACGATGGTGGAGAAGTCCGTGGAGCCGAGCGGGGCGTAATCCTCACCGGCGATGGTCATTCCGTTCTCCTCCGCATAAGCACGCACAATCGCGTTCGAGGTGCGGGGGAAGACGTAGTCACTGCCCACGAGATAGATCGACTTCACCCCTTGTTCGCGCAGGTAGTCCAGTGAGGGGATGATCTGCTGATTGGTCGTGGCACCCGTGTAGAAGATGTTCGGAGAGCTCTCCAGTCCCTCGTATTGCTGGCCGTAGTAGAGCAGCGCACCGGTGTCCTCGAACACGGGCAGCATCGCCTTCCGGCTGGCTGAGGTGTAACCGCCGAACACTGCTGCGACACAGTCGCTCGCCACAAGCTTCTGGGCCTTCTGGGCGAAGATCGCGGGATCGGAGGCGCCGTCCTCGGAGACCTGCCGCAGTTGTTTTCCGAGCACACCTCCGTCCGCGTTGATCTGCTCCACAGCGAGCGTGATGGCGTCATGGATCACGACTTCGCTCACGGCGGTTCCACCGCTGAGCGAGTTGATCGAACCCACCGCGACCGAGTCTCCGCTCGTGTCGAGACAGTCGACGCGGCCTGCGGCACTGTCACTGTCGGAAGCCGCACTCCCGCACGCGGACAGCAGGACACCGGCCACCGCCACAGCGGTGATCGACATCGTCACGCGCCATGGGGAACGTTCACGGGAAGAGTCCGTGGTCATCGGTAACTCCTGGCTTGTCGGCCGGTGGTGCTCGGCCGTCTGAGATCAATCGGTCACGGCCCCACAGCGGTGTGCGACCGGTGCCTCGAATCTAGGGACCGAGATCCGGTCCGTGAATCGGGAGAATTCCCCATCTTTCCCACTTCGATTGTTAACTGCTGGTTTCTGGACCGACCAGGAGTGTTGCGTCACCGGTCTGACGGGAAACATCGCCGAAACGCGCCTGCGGAACAATGCGACACATCGAATGATCGTCGTCGGGGGGTTACGGAGAACGCATGAGATCGTCGACCACCGGGCCCTACCACGAGGCGCTGGGCAGTGCGGCCGACCTCAACACACGCGCCGACGAGCTGCTGTGCGCGCTCGGTGAGCGCGTGTCGTCGTCGGCAAGTGCGATCAGTGTGTGGGATCCGGTCGCGGGCCGGCACCTGACCCTCGCCAATCACGACTATCCCGATTCGGTCATGAGCCATTTCAACAGCTGGTTCGTCTCGAACGACCCTCTGTTCAAAGAGATGGAGAGAACCCGCTCCGGCGCGCTGCGCTGGCGCGACTTCCCCGGGTACCGACGGACTCACTCGGTCACCAACGTGTTCACCCCGGCCGGATTCGACGAGGGACTGTCCGCTCGCCTTGTCACCGCACAAGGCACTTATGCGGGGACCCTGCACGTCAATTCCGACGACCGCCGCTACCCCCGCGACGTGGACGTCACCGAGATCAATGAGCTCCGCAGCAGTGTCGCGTCGCTGCTCGACACGACGATGCGTCCGGTGATGGTGGCTGACTTCCTATCTCCCGGGAGCCCCGCGTGGCTCATCGACAGGTTGGGAAACTGCCGGGCCCTGCACGATCAGCTCATGCCAGATGTCGACCCCGGACTGCTCTCGCTCGTCGCGCGACTCGCCGGTACCGAGCGCAAGTTCCGATGGTGCGATCCCGGGGGAACCTGGCATCTGGTCCGGCTGCTCCCGGCGACGCCGCGATATCGGGACGCCACACCGGTGGCGTTGACCTTCACGACGCCCGAGCCACTCCCCTACGACCTCACCGGACGGGAGCTGGAGGTCCTCACCCTCGTGGCGAACGGTTTGACCTCGGCGCAGATCGCCGGTGCGCTCGTCATCAGCGCCAAGACAGTCGGCCGCCATATAGAGCACCTACTCGGCAAGACCGGGGTCGCCAACCGGGTCGGGTTGGCAACGCTGGCGCATCAGCACGGTCTCCTCAGCGCTCGCCAGATGCAACCCTGAAGCGCAGGCGACCGGCTGATCAGTCCGTACGCGCAGCCGCGATGATCCCGGCGATGTCCTCGTCTCGCATCCCGAAACCGGCGAGGCGACCGAGCGGGATCGAGGCGAGCATTCGTGCCATGTCGACGCCCAGCGCGTCGTTCCCAGCACTCATGAGGGGATTGTTCTCGGCCAGGCCGGCAAGCGCCTTCGCGGCAGCCGGGTTCGCCAGGACCTCGCCCAGGGTCGAGTTCTCGTCGATCGGGAGGACGACGTCGTCTCCGGGGATCTCGACGGTGAGGGTCAGCCGGATGTCGCGGCTCGACGCACCGGAATGGACCGCGTACTCACCCGATTCGACGATCCAGCGATCGACCCGGGTGTCCCAGTACGCGAGGTCGTTGCGGTCGATGACCACCGAGACCGTCTGCAACTCACCGGGCTCGAGGTCGCGGGTGACCGCGAAACCCGTCAGCTCGCGCGACGGACGACCGACGCGCGACCCCGGCTTCGACGTGTAGATCTGGACCACTTCGCGCCCGGCGCGCGGTCCGGTATTGGTGATCGTCACCTCGACGACCACTCCGTCGACATCCGAATCTTCGGCTGAGACAGAGAGATCCGAGTACGCGAACGTCGTGTAGGACAACCCGTGCCCGAACGGGTACGAGACCTCGAGGTCCCGCGCGTCGTACCAGCGGTAGCCGACGTAGATCCCCTCCCCGTACCGGATGTGGGAGTTCTCGTTCGGGAAGTTGAGGTATGCCGGTGTGTCCTGCAACCTGACCGGCACCGTCTCGGTGAGCCGCCCCGACGGGTTCACCCTGCCGACGAGCACGTCGGCGATGGCCCCGCCCCCGGCCTGACCGAGGAGTGCGCCGTCGAGGACCGCGGGGGCCGCGGCGACCGCATCGAGGCGGAGGACTCCGCCATGCGCGAGCACGACCACCGTTCGAGGCTGCACGTCGAGGATCCGCGTCAGCAGTTCGATCTGATCCGGTGGCAGTTCGATGTCGTCGCGGTCGAAGCCCTCCGACTCGTGCGACGCCGCCAGGCCCAGGAACAGGACCGCGACATCGGCGTCGGTCGCGGCGGCGATCGCGTCGGCCGGATCCACAGGTGCGTCGTCGGTGGAGAAGCCCGGGGCGTAGGTCACCGAGTGACCGGACGCCCGGATCTCGTCCACCGGCACATCCAGGCGCGTCGGGTTCACGTGTGAACTGCCACCGCCCTGGTACCGGGGTTCGCGCGCGAACTCGCCGATGACCGCGACGGATTGCCCGGAAACCAGTGGGAGAACGGCGCCCTCGTTCTTCAGCAGGACGATGGACCGGCCGGCGGCTTCGCGGGCGAGGCGGTGGTGCAGATCGAGATCGACGACGACTCGGCCCGCGCGACCGGCACCCGCCCGCTCGGCGAGCCTCCGGACAGCCCGCGCCGATCGGTCCACGGCCGCCTCGTCGAGAGTCCCGTCCTCGACGGCGTCGACGATCTGCGCATCGGTCCGGCCACCGGACCCGGGCATCTCGAGATCCAGTCCGGCCGCGACCGCACGGACGCGATCGGCGACCGCACCCCAGTCGGAGACCACCACACCGTCGAAGCCCCACTCACCGCGCAGCAGGTCGGTGAGGAGCCACTGATTCTCCGACGCCGCGATGCCGTTGATGCGGTTGTACGAGCACATCACGGTCCACGGATCGGCCGAGCGGATGATGTGGGCGAAGGCGCGGAGATAGATCTCGCGCATCGGCCGGGGATCGACGTCCGAACTCGAACGCATCCGGTCGTCCTCGGCGTTGTTCAGCGCGAAGTGTTTGGGCGATGTCCCGACCCCGATGCTCTGCACACCCTCGATCCACGCCGAGCCGAGCCGGCCCGTCACGAACGGATCCTCGGAGAAGTACTCGAAGTTCCTGCCGCACCGTGGGTCTCGTTTGATGTTCACACCGGGACCGAGGAGAACGTCGACGCCGAGGCCACGGGCCTCACGTCCGAGCGCTTCGCCGACACGACGGATCAACCCGACATCCCAACTCTGGCCGAGGCCGACGGCAGGCGGAAAGCAGGTGGCGGGTTCGCTGCCCGCGAGACCGAGGTGATCGGTCGCGCCGGTCTGTTTGCGGACCCCGTGGGGGCCGTCGGTGAGCGTCAGTGCGGGAACCGAACCGACCGCCTTCGTGGTCCAGAAATCGGCGCCGCTGCCCAGGGCGGCCTTCTGGGACAAGCTCAGTTCGCTCATCCCAAGACACTACCGACGATCGTCAGTCGCTCAGCTCGACCCGGGGCAGTACACCGTGTACTCCCACCGGGTGCCCTCCTCGGGACCGGTGACACGTACGACGACGGAGGACTCGGTGCCCCGCGGCACGACGACTCGGGCACTCCCCGCGCCCTCGTTGCGATTGTCACCGACGTATCCGGTGTTGTGAATCAGTCTGCCCTGGTAGAACACCCGTATCTCGTCGGCCTGGTCGAGCGTGTCGTACCGCAGGGTGAAGCGGGTGGGTCCGGGCCGGCCCAGCATGTACCGCGTCTCCGTGACCCCTCGGCCCCCGGATCGCGTCTCCTCATCGCATTGCTGAACTCGCGGCGGCTGCACACCTCCACCGATGCTCCCGACGAAGTCGAGATCCCGGGGATCCACACCGCCGAGGCTTCCGTAGTCGAGATCCCGGGGATCCACCCCATCGAGGCTGCCCGAGTCGACCGACCCACCCGGTTCCGCCCACGCGTCCGGAGAACCGGTTGTCGCCGCGGCCGGGACTCCGACCACCAGAACGGACATCAACAACAACCGTGCCATAGCTCGTGCGCGCATGGATCTCCGTACCGGTGGACAGTGGTTCGCTCGACGCTATCGATCGCCACAGACTCGCGGTATCCCCTCACCGGAGGAATCGGCAAGGGCGCCCGGGACACAGCCGAGCGCGGTCCGACCTCGTCGGCTACCCGTCGAGGTATCGGTCACGGAGGGCCTGCTGGTGTCCGACGTCCAGGCCCAGCGCCTCGCTGAAATAGCCCTCGACCCCGCCGTACTTCCTGTCCACCTCGTCGAACGCCGCGTCGAGGTATCCGGCGTCCACACCCAGCACGCCGACGAGTAGTTCGGGATCGCCCCCCGCCGCGGCGAACCCGTCGAAAATGTGCTTGAGCGACGGGATCAGACGCTCGTTGGTCAGGAGGTAGTCGCGGTAGACGTCGTCCTTCGGCACCCCGAGCAGGGTCAGGAAAGAGGCTGCCGCCCAACCGGTTCGGTCCTTGCCGGTGGTGCAGTGCACCAGGGCGGGCGTCGACCCCGCGTCGAGCAGTCCTCGGAAGAACTCGGTGTAGGCGGCCGTCGCGCTGGGCAGGGTGATCATCTCGCGGTAGGTCCCGGAGATCATCTCGCGCGCCTTGCCGCCGGACAACATCTCATCGGCCTCCGCGACGACGGCCGGGTCGGCGAGCACCGCCCCGATGTTGGCGGGAATCGACATCTGTGCGTCGGCGAGGACATCGAGGGCGATGTTCGACGCGCCGGGCAGCGCAGGGTCCGGGATGGCTTCGCTCTCGTGCGCCGACCGCAGGTCGTACACGGTGGTCAGACCGAGCGCCTCCAGCGCGGGCACGTCGGCGGTGTCGAGGGCGGAGAAGTCCGTCGAACGGAACAGGACGCCGGATCGGACCGTGTGGCCGTCGACGGTGCGCCAGCCGCCGAGGTCGCGCAGGTTCGGCAGGCTCGGGATGGGGCTCGGCGCACCGGGGGTCGCAGTCACGGTCACATCGTGACAGATCTCGGGCCGCTCAGTCGGTGAGCGCGCGTTCGAGCATCGGCCACGACTTCACGAGCTGGTCCTGCCAGTACGGCCAGGCGTGCGTACCAGGGGTGTAATCGACGGTCGCGGGGATGCCGAGCTGCGTGAGCCGACGGTCGAGATTGAGCGTGCACTGATGGGTGGCGGCCTCGATCGCGCCACCGACCGCGATCTGGTCGATGTAGATCGTGGTCTTTCCGTCGATTCCCTGGCTCTGCAACTGGTCGTGCGGCCCGGGGATCCCCGTCCCGGTGCTGATGTAGATCGCCTTGCCGCGAAGCTTGTAGGCGTTGACGACCGGGTCGTGTGCACGCCACCCCGGGGAACCGACCGGACCCCAGATGTTGGCGATGTCGCCGCCGCCGCGACCCTCCACGACCGCCCGGATGGCCAGCCGGCCCAGATTCGTGCTGGTCTCCGCGCACCCGCTGTAGGACGCGACAGCCCGGTAGAGCTGGGGTGCCGACTCGGCCAGACTCAACGACGATGTTCCCGCCATCGAGATCCCGGCGATCGCATTCACCCCGGTGGTGGTCAGCTTTTTGTCGATGAGCGGCGGTAATTCGCTGGTCAGAAAGGTCGTCCATTTGTTTCGCCCGAGCACCGGGTCGACTTTCACCCAGTCGGTGTAATAACTGTAGGCGCCACGCATCGGCACGACGACATTCACATTCTTGTCGGCGACGAAATCGACGATGTCGGTTTGCTCGAACCAGTGCCCGGTACCCTCTCCGCCACCCGCACCGTTCAGCAGATACAGCGTCGGACGGGGCACCGATCGGTCCGCAGGTACGAGCACGCGCACCGGTACATCGCGTTTCATCGACGGCGAATACACCGACAGGTCGAGGACCCGACCGTCGGCCACGGCGCGGGCCAGGGCCTGCGCCCGCGTCGAACCACTTCCCGGCTCCGCACTCGCGAGTGACGGAATTGCCAGGGCGGCAACGAGTGCAACGATCGAGAGCGTCGTGGCGACCAGGCGTCGGCGGAGAGCACCATCCGCTGCGGACATCACAGTCCCTTCACATCACTACGACCGCGCCGTCGTCTCGACAACGGAATTCACACGTACAGATATCGATCCGAACACGTTTCACCATACGCACCGAGGCCAATCCCGTCCGCATTACTCCGGTCGCGGCAATTGTCGTTCATCTGGCGATCGAAGCCGAATTGACTATCGTTGGGAAAGTTTTCACGATGACGAATCCCGATTACTGAAACCGTCACCCGTCTGAGCAGCAAATCCCGCTCGGTCTTGTCCATTCGGGAGGTGTGGTCCACCGGAAACGGCCTGTTTCGGTCGCCGGCGTCGTGCAGAGCCGAGTCGTCTTCCTGATCGCAGATTAGGTTGTTCGAACTACAAACAGTCCACTCGGACCGGCCGTTCAGGGCGTCACCGACACCGGGAACAGTGTGCGCGGATTCTGGAGCAACGCCGGCGGGATGACTTCCGATCGCGCGAGCGTGCCGGACCAGCGGACGTGGCGGCGATGCGGGGAGAGCGTCGCGCCGCGTGCCGAGAACCGGTAATCGCCATCCACCACGCCGAGCATCAGCGTCGGGTCGGTGCTCGTCGGGTGCAGCACGGCGACCTCGTCCCCGATCGCGAGGTCGGAGACGAATGAGGCCAGGACTCGCAGGTCCTTTCCCGGCCGACGCCCGGGAGTGCACTCCTTGAGCAGTTCCCTCAGCTCCGTCTCGGTGCGGCCGGACGCGTCGACGTCGATGCCGGACTCGGTGCCGAGCCCGACGATCCGCTGTCGCCGGAACTCGGTGTACTGGTCGTCGGACGTGGCCCGGACAATCCACACCGTGCGGGTCGGCTCGTCCAGCTCATGGGCACCGGCGGCCGGCGGATCGGGCCAGAAGTACGGCAGTTCGTCGTCGACGTCGTCGAACACGGAGCCGTAGAAGTCCGGCGCCTTGCGGAGGAGCGCCGAACGATGACTGCGATGGAGTCGGTCGTCGCCGAGCCATGCCGGCATCAGCCCCTCCGCGGCCAGCTCGGCCTGGGTCCGACCCACCACCTCGGGTGCGAACTCGGAGATCATCGGTGCCGTGCTGTCCGCACGCCCCTCACCGGTCCACACGTCGACGAAGGCGAGCCCGTACGCGACCAGAGCCGGGGTGTGGCCGCGCCACATCGTGACCGCGGGATGGCTGGCCCAGCCGTAGTCGAAGAGTTCGAGCGCACGCAGGATCTGCAACGTCTCCACCCGCTGCTTGCCGAGGCGCGCGGGGTCCAGGACCTCGGCGGAGCGTCGAAAATCCGGATACGGCAAGAACGTCTGCATACGAGGCGCTTACCCACTCCCGCCGGGCACTCACACGTGCGCGTGAGCCGGCGGCGGGTATCGGCGGTGGCGAGCTCGCAGTTGTCAGCTGCTACCGAACATCGACGAACCCGCTCCCGGGGTCACACCAGGACCGGACGGCGGGTACACCTCTGGCTCGCCTATGGTCCCCGCAGCGTCGAAGTCTTCCCGGGTCATGCCCTTGACGCGGCTGAAGTCTGCGTAGAAAACGATGGCGCCACTGAGATGGACGCCGGTCAGAGTGGCGCCCGTGAGATTGGTCCGGACTAGACGGGTCCTGCCGAAGCGGGCGTCGGTCAGGTTCGCATTCGTCAGGTTCGAGTCAGTGAAGTAGGTCCCGGAGGCGTCGGCCCTGGTGAAGTTCGCGCCCCAGAGAGAGATGTACTCGAGAGACGCGTCTCGTAGGGTCGCATCCGTGAAGTTCGGCCGGATCATCGACGTGCGAATGTACGCTCCGGACAGGTCGGCGCCCGTGAAGTCCTTCTCCGGGTCGACGTCAACCCTGTTGTCGATGATCACGCCGCGGAGGTCGGCATTCGCACACGACGCGCTGGTTCGCAGGCACGAGCTATCGGCCGCGGCAGTCGGCACACCGAACGGAACGGCGCCGATAGCAAGTGCCGCACCGACGATCGTCGCCGACAAGAGCGCTCTGCCAGGTCGTCGGATTCGGCCGATGGTGCGCGTGAGCAGGCGGGACATTCGTTTCCCCTCGTCGATGTGCGGCTTCCCGACCGTGCGGAAGACGCTCCGCCTCAACACAGTCAACCATCAGCCGTCGCGTGCGTCCTGGTAACCGAGGCCATCTACCCTGTCCCTCAGAACGGTGGTGGGTTGGCGGCGTTCCACGCGTCGATTTTTCGGCGGTGGGTGGTGGTGCGGGTGGTTCGCTGGTCGGCGAGGTGGCTGCGTGCGGGGTGGTCGGGTGGGCGGCCGGGTACGAGGTAGCCGAACAGGTCGCGGCCGCTGAAGGCGTTGCCGATGAAGGTGTGCCCGGTCGGGGACTGGAACCAGGCGGTCAAGTAGTCGTCCTGGTAGTCGCGCCACATGCCGAAGGTTTTGATGCGGTGGTGAAACCGGCACAACGGTTTGAGGTTGCGTTGCGTGGTCGTACCACCGGTTGCTGGGGAGTCGTGGTCGAACGGGTGGGTGTGGTCGAGATCCGTCGTCCACACCGGCTGAGTGCAACCGGGAAAGGTGCAGCACAACTCACCGCACCGCACCAGCGTCTGGAGTTTGCGGCTCGGCGCGTAGCGTGTTTCGGCTGCAGTGTCAGCGGCCGGGCTGGTGCCGGGTGTGGTGAGGAAGGAGCGTTGCGCGTCGGCCAGGAGCGAGCGCATGCTGTCGGCGTCGATCAGGCCGTGACCGTCGAGGAAACCGGGATCGTCGTCGAGGCCGAGCAGCGTCGACAGGTTCACCACGATGTGGAACATCGGCACCGGCCGGTGCGGTCCGGTGTCGGTGACCGGGGCTGGTTCGGATACCGGGGTCGGTTCTGGCGCTGAGGCCGCCGGTTCGATTGCTGCCGAGCCGGTTTCGCACCCGGGCTCGGTGTCGGTGTCGTTCTCGTCGAGATCGACCACTGGTGGGGGTGCGCATTGTGGGCAGCGGCAGGCCAGCGTGTCGAGGTGGGCGGCCAGCGCGATCATCGCGTCGGCGCGTCGTTGCCGCTTGTTGCGGGGGTCGTCGGAATGTACGGAGGCGGCCATCGCGTCGAGTCGGGCGTTGAGTGCGGCGGCGTCGGTGATCGGGAGGCTGCCGCTGATGCGGGACTGGCCGGGTGTGAACCGGTCGGGTGTGATGGTGATGGCGCGGTCGGCGGTGGCGCGTTCGCGGCGGCGGCGCACCGCGTCGGGGGCGTGTTTGGCGACGATGGCGTCGACCAGGGCGGTGAACCGGGTTGTCGACATCGGTGGGCGGGCCAGGATCGCTTCGGCGAGATGGGCATCGACGGTCTGCATGTCGGCGTCGGGCACGTAGTCGGTGCGTTTCATGGCGATGGTGAAGCGGCGCTGGTCGATTCGCCCGCAGGCGACGGTGTTGCCGGTGAGCATGAGTCGGTAGCGCAGGACATCGCCGGTGCGGATGAGGTCGCGGGCTTCGGCGGCGGTGATCGTCAGTGCCGCACCGAGTTCGGCGGTGGCTTGGTCGAAGCCGTCGGGCCCGCACTCGGTGTAGGGGTCGATCCCGGCGGCGGCCTCGGCGGCGTGTCGGTGCAGTTCTGCTTCGGAAGAGGCTTGGCCGTCGCGGTTTTCGGTGCGGCGCATGTGGTAGTCGAGTTCACGTTCCTCATGCAGCAGGCTTGCCGCGGTCAGTAACCGGTAGGAGGCTGCTGACGTGATCGACGCACAGTGGGTGATGACGTCCACCAGCTCGGTTGCGGACAGTTCGACGTCGGAAAGCACTGGGGGCAGCGAGGATTCGCAGACAGGCTCCCCGCCCGCAACAGGTGTGGCACCGCCCCCGAACTGCATGACACCAATGTACGACCCACCACCGACAAGAATTGCCGATCGCGTCCGAGGGGTCCGAAACTCACTCCAGCACAGGCTCCGACGTGTCGGTCCCGGCCTCCGGCAGTGCACACACCCCGTCGACGCAGACCGCTGCGTCGTCGTCGCCGATCATCTCGAAGGGCACGAGCGATTCAGACACGGTCGGTCTCCTCTGCGCGGACCCTGTCCAGGGCTTGCGTGAACGTTTCCGGCGCCTGCGCGCCGGAGACGCCGTACTTCCCGTTGATCACGAAGAACGGCACCCCGCTGATCCCGTACGCGCGGGCCTGGTCGATGTCGGCGGCGACGTCGGCGGAGTACTCCCCCGACTCGAGCGCGGCGAGGACGGCCTCGCGATCGAGACCGACGTCGGCCGCGAGGTCGGCCAGTTCCTCGGCGCGGCCGACGTGCCGCCCCTGCTCGAAGTACGCCTGGAACAGGCGCTCGGCCAGTTCCGCCTGTCGGCCATGTGCCTTCGCGAAATGCAGGGCCTCGTGTGCCTTCAGTGTCTTGGTGTGCTGGAGCCGGTCGAAGTCGTAGTCGAGACCGACGTCGGCGGCGATCCCGCGAACCTGGTCGAGCATCCCCCGGACCTGGTCGGCGGGCATACCTTTGTGCCGAACGAGGAAATCGATCTCCGAGCCGTCGAAGTCGACCGGCGTATCCGGCGCGAGCTCGAAGCTGTGGTAAGTCACCTCGACGTCGTCACGCCCGGCGAACTCCGCGAGTCCCGCCTCGAACTTCCGTTTGCCGATGTAGCACCACGGGCAGGCGATGTCGGACCAGATGTCGACGGTGATGGGAGCGCTCATGGCCGTCTCAACACCTCGCGGATCGCAAACGTTCCCGACAACCACCCAGCCGGGTCAGTCAGCCGCCCCGGGCGCGGGCGCGTCGAGCAGGACGTCGAGATGCGCGCGCGACCAGTCACACAGGCCGTGGACCGTCGTGACGAGATCCCGACCGGCGTCCGTCAGGGTGTAGTCCACCCGCGGGTTCGCGCTGCGATGGTCATGCCGGTGGATCAGTCCGTGCGCCTCGAGGTCGCGCAGCGTCTGGGTGAGCACCTTGTCGCTGACCGTCCCGATCGACCGCCTCAGCTCGCGGAACCGGCGGGGACGTCGTCCGACCTCCTCCAGGACGGTCAGACCCCACTTCGTCGACACGACGGCGAAGACCGATCGCGCGAGCTGCCGAGCGCGCTCGTCGACCCCGGACGACGGCGCGGCGTCCCCGCTCACCTCGAAGTGCGTACTGCCGCTCATCCGCCTGCGCTCCTAGCGTGGTGTCGATGCGAGTGCTGAAGACCTATGCCAGAGTATTCGTCGCCGACCTCGACGAGTCGCTACCGCTGTACGAGACGCTCGTCGGCGCATCGGCCGATCTGCGGTTCGCCTTCGAGAGGGCCGAACTCGCCGCCGTCGGCGACTTCCTCCTCATCGCCGGAGCCGACGACGATGTCGCGCCCTACCGATCCACCGTCGGCCCGGTCATCGTCGACGATCTCGACGGTCTCATCGCGATGGTCGCCGGTCCGTCCGGGGCCGAGGTGATCGGCGAATCCGAGAGTGCGACAGGCCGGTTCGCCTACGTCCGCCATCCCGACGGCGCGGTCGTCGAATACGTCGAGTGGTCGCCGGAGGTCGTCGCGTCGGTGCTCGGAACGCCGAAGGCCGGCCACCCTCACGGGTGACCGGCCTTCGGTCTGGACTGCGTTGCGAGACGCAGGGATCTGATCAGGAGATCAGAAGCCCATTCCACCCATCTCGTCGCCACCCGGCATGGCCGGTGCGGCGTTCTTCTCGGGCTTGTCGGCGACGACGGCCTCGGTGGTGAGGAACAGAGCCGCGATCGAGGCTGCGTTCTGCAGCGCCGAGCGGGTGACCTTCACCGGGTCGTTGATGCCGGCCTTGAGCAGGTCCTCGTACACACCGGTTGCGGCGTTGAGGCCGGTGCCGGTGGGCGAGTTGAGGACCTTGTCGGCGACGACGCCCGGCTCGAGGCCGGCGTTGATCGCGATCTGCTTGGCCGGAGCCGAGAGCGCGACCTTGACGATGTTGGCGCCGGTGGCCTCGTCACCCTCGAGCGAGAGTGCGTCGATGGCCGGCTCCGACTGCAGCAGGGCCACGCCGCCACCGGCGACGATGCCCTCTTCGACGGCAGCCTTCGCGTTGCGGACGGCGTCCTCGATGCGGTGCTTGCGCTCCTTGAGCTCGACCTCGGTGGCCGCGCCCGCCTTGATGACCGCAACACCGCCGGCCAGCTTGGCCAGACGCTCCTGCAGCTTCTCACGGTCGTAGTCGGAGTCGCTGTTCTCGATCTCGCCGCGGATCTGGGCGACACGACCGGCGATGGCGTCGGGATCGCCCGAGCCCTCGACGATGGTGGTCTCGTCCTTGGTCACGACAACCTTGCGCGCGGTACCGAGCAGCTCGACGCCCGCACCCTCGAGCGAGAGGCCGACCTCTTCGCTGATGACCTCGCCACCGGTGAGGATGGCGATGTCGGCCAGCATGGCCTTGCGGCGGTCACCGAAGCCCGGGGCCTTGACGGCGACGGACTTGAAGGTGCCCTTGAGCTTGTTGACGACGAGGGTCGAGAGAGCTTCGCCCTCGACGTCCTCGGCGATGATCAGCAGCGGCTTGCCGGCCTGGATGACCTTCTCCAGCAGCGGCAGCAGGTCCTTGATGGTCGAGACCTTGCCCGAGACCAGCAGGATGTACGGGTCGTCGAGGACGGCTTCCTGGCGGTCGGCGTCGGTGACGAAGTATCCCGAGATGTAGCCCTTGTCGAAGCGCATGCCCTCGGTGAGCTCGAGCTGCAGGCCGAAGGTGTTGGACTCCTCGACCGTGATGACGCCTTCCTTGCCGACCTTGTCCATCGCCTCGGCGATGAGCTCGCCGATCGAGGGGTCGCCTGCCGAGATACCGGCGGTCGCAGCGATCTGCTCCTTGGTCTCGACCTCCTTGGCGCTCTTCAGCAGCGACTCGGTGACGGCCTCGACGGCCTTCTCGATGCCGCGCTTCAGACCCAGCGGGTTGGCGCCGGCAGCGACGTTGCGCAGGCCCTCACGGACGAGAGCCTGGGCGAGAACGGTGGCGGTGGTGGTGCCGTCGCCCGCGACGTCGTCGGTCTTCTTGGCGACTTCCTTGACCAGCTCGGCGCCGATCTTCTCGTACGGGTCCTCCAGCTCGATCTCCTTGGCGATGGACACACCATCGTTGGTGATCGTGGGGGCGCCCCACTTCTTTTCCAGAACGACGTTGCGACCCTTGGGTCCCAACGTCACCTTGACGGCGTCGGCAAGGCTGTTGAGGCCCCGCTCGAGGCCGCGACGGGCCTCTTCGTCGAACGCAATTTGCTTGGCCATGGGTAAGTGATCCTCCGAAGGGGGTGACACTAGGTTCGTATGGCCGGAACTCGGTGCCCGCGACGGACGACCGGTGTGTCATTCGGTACCGGCCTCACCGTCCCGACCTGGCACTCACAGCTCGCGAGTGCCAACCTCGTTTTTAGCACTCGCCCAGTGCGAGTGCAAGGCTGCCGCCGGCGCCCACTCGTCTGCGTGGTCGAGCGCGCCGCCCCTGGCTACGTTGATGACATGCCACTCGCGTCCAGGGCGTTCCGATTCGGCGTCAACATGCTCACCGTCGACACCACCTCCTCATGGCGAACTCGCGCCCGTTCCGTCGAGGACCTCGGGTACGACGTCCTCCTCGTCCCCGATCACCTCGGCATCCCGAGCCCATGGCCTGCGCTGGCCGTCGCGGCCACGGCGACCCAGCGGCTCCGCGTAGGCCCCTTCGTCCTCAACGCGGCGTTCACCAACCCGGCACTGCTCGCCCGGGACGTGGCCACGGTCGACCAACTCTCCGACGGCCGGGTGGAGCTCGGGCTGGGCACCGGCTACGCCCGGGCGGAGTTCGACGCAGCCGGGATCGAATTCCGGCCGGCAGGACGACGCGTCGACCATCTGGCGGCCACCCTCGCGCAGGTGACCGAACTGCTCGCCGACCAGGATCACCGGCCGCGCCCGGTGCAGCCGCGGGTCCCGCTCCTGCTCGGCGGCAACGGCAACCGGGTGTTGCGAATGGCCGCCGAACACGCGGACATCGTCGGCTTCACGGCTGCCCGAACAGGACCCGACGGCGATCTGCAACCCCTGTCGGCGCCCGACTTCGACGAACGGGTCGCCTTCGCCCGCGCCGCAGCAGGCTCCCGCGCCGCCGAGGTGGAGTGGAATCTGCTGCTGCAGATCGTCGCGGTGACCGACGACGCGACGGCGGTGGCCGAGGAGCTGATCACCCGACACGAGCTGTCGATGAGCGTCCAGGAATTCATCGAGCTGCCGTCGGTGCTGATCGGGTCCGCCTCCGACATCGCCACGCGCATCGTCGACCTCCGCGAGCGCACCGGGATCAGCTACCTCACCGTGCTCGAACCGGCTCTCGAGGCATTCGCCCCGGTGATCTCGCAACTGCGTGCCGCCGACTCATGAGCGCCGGCCCCGCATCATTCAGCCCGCCGAACATCGTCGAACCCACCTGACGACGAGTCGCCGATCCGGATAGGGTCGTCGGGTGGAATTCCTGCTGATCATCATCGTGGCGCTGCTGGCGATCATCGCGGTGGTCGTCATCTTCAATTTCCTGGGCAACCGCAAGGCCCGGCAGGCCGAGCAGGACGCCCTGCGTGAGCGGACCTACCGGCCCGGCGACCCGTTTTCGTCGGCCGACGACGACTCCGTCTACGGCGATCCCCGCGACCTCAAACCGGGCGACCTCGTCGAATTGCGCGGCCAGACCTACGCGGTCCGCGGCACCCTGCGCCTGACCCAGGACGGCTACACCTGGACCGAGAACTTCCTGGACACCGGGGTCGGGTCGAAGGCCTGGATCTCGGTCGAGGACGATCCCGACCTGGAGGTGGTGCTGTGGCACGAGGTGCCCGGCGCCACCGTGGCACCCGGCGCCGACACCGTGGAACTCGACGGTCGTCGGTACCAGTCGGAGGAAGCGGGTTCCGCACGCTTCACCTCCGCGGGCACCACCGGGGTCGCGACGTCGGGCCGGATGGCCTACCACGACTACCAGGCCGGCGCCGACCGCCTGTCGTTCGAGGACTACGGCAGTGGCTGGGAGTGCGCCCGCGGCGAACTGCTGGCCCGTGCGGACTACCGCATCTACCCCAGCAACCCGGCTCCGGAGACGCCGTGACGGCCTTGCCCGCCGTCCACCCGACCCAGACGTCCCGAGCACGGAGATCGCAGCACGCATGACAGAGAACCCCGGACACCCCGGCGACCCCGCAGCACAACTCGCCGTCGCCTACGCCGACACCAGCGCGGCCCAGCTCGGTTTCTCGCTGAGCGCACCGTTGCAGGAGCCGCTGGCCCGAGAGGACCGCGACATCGACGGCATCACCGTGTCGGTGCGCCTGCTCGGCGCGAGCCATCAGGTGCTCGTCGAGGACGGGGTGCAACGGATCTGTGAGACCGTCGCCTGTCTGCCGGAAGTGACCTCGGCGCTCCCGGAGAGCTTCCAGGAGAGCGGCTACTACTTCAGTTCCCGCGTGGAACAGGTCAACCCCGATCAGCTCGCCGCCCTCGTCGAGCAACTGGCCGCTCGCGTCACCGAGCAGTCGGCGACCGGCCATCCGTGCGTGATGGGCCGCTTCCCGGGCGAGCCGCACGCCGTCACCGCGATCGTCTCGGAATCCACCGCCGACGCCATCAGCTGGCACACCTGGCACACCTATCCGAAGGCCGCCGAGGTCGTCATCACCTCCAGCAGGATCGACCGCGGCCCGGTGGCCCGCCCATGACCGGACAGCCCCCGCCCGGCGGGCCGCCCGACCCGCGCCGCCGCCTCAACAAGACCCGCAACATCATCATCGGCGTGATCGTGGTGCTCACCGTGTTCGCACTGATCGGTGCGTGCACCGCGCGAGTCGCGCGCGGGGGCGGCATCGGCGGGTCTGCGCGCGACCACATCACACAGAACTATGAGCGCGACACCGCACTCGACGAGGGCGATGTCGACGCCTATGTCGCCAACGGAACCCCCGCCGAGGTCGCGAACGAGATCCGCGACGCCGAACGTCCCAGCGACCAGCGGAGCGGCGCCTCGGGCGCGGGCAACATCGCCGGCACCCAATTCCTGCAGTATCCCGACTATCTCGTCGGTCTGTTCCCGCTGGCCGCCGGAACCACCCGGGTGATGCTCAGCCGCGACTACCGGTCGGGTTATCACCACTACCACCCCTACGTCGGCGCCTTCTGGGTACCGACCCCCCGCTATGCGGGCAGCGGCAGCGGAAACCGCGGCGGCGGAAGCGGCGGTGGCGGCAAATGATCGTTGACCGTCCGGAACCTCCCATCGAACTCGTCCGATCAACCAACGGAGAAGACCATGCTCGCTGATATCGCTGAGAACGCCTACGCTGCAGGCGCTTACGCCGGTGTCGGCGTGATCCTGATGATCGTCTCGTTCGCCGTCCTCGACCTGCTCACGCCGGGCAAGCTCCGTTCGCAGCTGTGGACCGATCGCAACCGCAACGCGGGAATCCTGGTGGGCTCCAACATGCTCGCCGTGGCCGTCATCGTCACCGCGGCGATCGTCGCGAGTGAGGGCCGGCTCCTGGAGGGCCTCGCCTACACCGCGGTGTACTCGGCGATCGGCCTCGTGGTGATGGCGGTGACCTTTCTCGTCATCGACCTGCTGACCCCTGGGAACCTCGGCGAACTCCTGGTCCACCCGGAGAGCCACCCGGCGGTCTGGGTGCAGGGCATCGCACACATCGGGGTGTCGATCATCGTCGCCGCCTCCATCCTGTGACCGTGTCACCGCACTACCCCGCACGACCGTGACCGGCCGCGACCCTGCACCGGACGACCCCGGCCCGGTGGCGACCGACACGGCTCCGGACGCGTTGGCGATGCGGCCGAGGTTCGCCCGCGCCGGGCTGCTCGCCGTCGTCTTCGTCTGCGCCGCGTGCGGTCTGGTGTACGAGTTGGCACTGGTCTCGCTCGGGTCGTTCCTGATCGGGAACACCGCGACCCAGGCGTCGATCGTCCTCGCGGTGATGGTCTTCGCGATGGGCATCGGGTCGCTCGCCGCCAAACCGCTCCAGCCACAATCGGTCACAGCTTTCGCGGTCATCGAACTCCTGCTCGCACTCATCGGCGGACTGTCGGTGATGGTGCTCTACGCCGCCTTCGCATACCTCGAGCTGTACACGCCCGCACTCGTCCTCGTGGCCTTCGTACTCGGCATCCTGATCGGCGCCGAGATCCCGCTGCTGATGGTCCTGCTGCAACGGATCCGACGCCAGGAGGCCGGCTCGGCGGTGGCCGACATGTTCGCCGTCGACTACATCGGCGCCCTCATCGGCGGCCTGTGCTTCCCGTTCCTGTTGCTGCCGTTCTTCGGCCAGTTGCGGGGCGCGCTGGCGGTCGGACTCGTCAACGCCGCGGCCGGTTGTTTCCTCGTCTTCGTGATCTTCCGGAAGTCGATGTCGCGCACCCAGATGCTCGTCCTGTCCGCGTCGGCGATCGGGGTCGTCGCCGTCCTGGTCGCCGGCCTGATGCTCTCCGGCCGCTTCGAGATCACCGCCCGCCAAGCGCTGTATCGAGACCCGATCGTGGCCGCCGAGCGCAGCGCGTATCAGGACATCGTCATCACCGAGAACCGCTTCGGCGCAGCGGCCGACACCCGCCTGTATCTCAATGGCGACCTGCAATTCTCCTCCGTCGACGAGCACCGCTACCACGAGACGCTGGTGCATCCGGCGATGTCCGGGCCGCACGACTCCGTCCTGATCCTCGGTGGCGGTGACGGACTCGCGCTCCGCGAGGTGCTCACCTACCCCGACGCCCGCGACATCACCCTCGTCGAACTCGACCCGGAGATGATCCGACTGGCCCGGACCGACGAGCGTCTCACCACCCTGAACCGGGGGTCGATGACCGACCCCCGAGCCGCGGTGGTCACCGCCGACGCCTTCTCCTGGCTGCGTGGCACCGACCGCCGGTTCGACGTGATCATCGTCGACATGCCCGACCCCGACGACTCGGCCACCGCGAAGCTGTACTCCACCGAGTTCTACGCTATGGTCCGCGCTCATCTCGCAGAGTCGGGCCGCACCGTCGTCCAGGCCGGCTCCCCCTACTTCGCGCCGAAGTCGTTCTGGTGCGTCGCGTCGACCATGCGCGCGGCCGGACTGGACCCGACCCCGTACCACGTCGACGTACCGGCATTCGGGGACTGGGGATTCCACCTGGCCGGCGTCGCGGGCAGGATCACCCCGTCGGTGCGGGCCCCGGGCCCGCTCCGGTTCCTCAGCCCCGAGCAGTTGGCCGCCGCAACGGTTTTCCCACTCGACCGGCAGCAGCTGGACCTGCCTCCGTCGACTCTCATGGACCCCCGGATCCTGCGGTACGCGCAAGGCGAGTGGGCGACCTACTGACGCCGAGGCGTCCGCGAACGCACATGCTCGACATGAGCGGCTCCCGATGAATCGCATTCGGTTGACGATGTCAACTGTAGGGTGAGGCGATGACCACCAGGGCCGAGAGCGCGGCGCACACCAGGCAGGCGCTGCTGGTGGCGGCGTCGGCCCTCCTCGATCACGGCGGACCGGAAGCGGTGACCCTGCGCGAAGTCGGCAGTGGCGCCGGGGTTTCCCGGTCCGCCGCGTACCGGCACTTCGTGGGGAAGGACGAACTGCTGGCGGCGGTCGCCGCCGACGCATGGGCGGTCGTCGCCGATGGACTCGACGCCATCTCGTCCGACGCCGAACGGTCCCCCGGGGACGCCGTGCGGTCGGCGCTACACGCGCTGTCCGACCTCGGACTGGGCCGGCCACATCTCTACCGGCTCATGTTCGCGACCCCGGCGGGCGCGCCGGCGATCCCCGCGGCCGCACGTGCACAGGACGGTCTCGTGTCCCTCGTGGGCCGCATCGTCGGCGCCGACGCGGCACGACACCATGCGGCGCTGCTCTTCGCGGCGGCCCACGGCCTCACCGACCTGGACACCCACGGCCACCTGCCACCCGACAAGTGGCACGCCGACAGGCACACCCTCATCGATCTCGCCGTCTCCTCGCTGCCCCACGGAGACAACGGCAACGGCGCCGCCGGCCGTACCGGGAACGCCGATGTCTAGCGGGGTGACGATCGCGCTCGTCCTGCTCGGCGTGCTCGCCTGCGTCGGCGCGGTGGTGCTGATCCGCACCCGACGCGTCGTGCGGACCCCCGCCGAGCGGGCGGTCCACCTGGCCCTGCACACCGCCTCCCTCGCCGCGCGCTCACTGCGTACCGGACTGTCGGCGGAGTCCGCGCGTGAGGCATTGCCCCACCTGCACACACTGACCGCCGCCGAGGCGGTCGCGCTCTACGACGGTGAACCGAGCCGCCTCGCCCATCTGCCCGACGGCGACGACATCTGGGACGACGAGATGCTCGGTCATGCCGACCGCGCGGCGGCCTCCGCGCTCGGCGACCTCCGACGCGTACTGCTCACCGACCCCAGTGGCGCCGAGTCGCCGGTACGTGCTCTCGTGGCCCAGCCCCTCCTCGCCGACGACGTCGGGGTCGGGGTCCTGGTGGTGGCCACCACGCGACGGCCCGGCCCCGGAATGCTCGGCGCCATCGCCGAAGTCGCGCGGTACGCGTCGAGCCAGATCGAACTCGCCGACCTCGACGCATCACGCGCACGGCTCAACCGCGCCGAGGTCCTCGCCCTGCGCGCGCAGATCAGTCCGCACTTCATCTACAACGCGCTCAACACCATCGCCTCGTTCGTGCGGACCGACCCCGACCGGGCGCGCGAACTCGTCCTCGACTTCGCCGACTTCACCCGTTACTCCTTCCGCGCGGCCGGTGAATACACGGTCCTCGCCGACGAGTTGCGCAACATCGACCGCTACCTGACGCTCGAACGAGCCCGCTTCGGCAACGCGCTCGACGTCAAACTGCATGTCGCACCCGAGGTCTTGAACGTCGTCGTACCGTTCCTCGCGCTGCAGCCGCTCGTCGAGAACGCCGTCCGGCACGGCCTGGCATCGAAGGGCGGGGGCACGATCACGATCGTCGCGGCCGACGAGGGCACCGACTGCGTCATCACCGTCGAAGACGACGGCGTCGGCATGGAACCGGAGCTACTGCGCAGCGGCGCGCTGGACGCCCTCGATCACAGCGAGGGTGCGCACGTCGGACTCACCAATGTCGACCACCGTCTGCGCGCCGCCTTCGGCAACGACTACGGGCTCGTCGTCGAGACGGCGGTCGGCGCCGGCACCAAGGTGGGCATGCGCGTTCCGAAGTTCCGGGCGGGCATCCGGGCGTGAACACAGGGTTTCGGCAGGTACCCGGCGGCGCGGGCGGTAAACTGCGGTCTGTCGTCGAGGCGGGAGGTGTTCCATGACCGCACTGGTGGTACTCGCGGTCGACGACGAACCACCCGCTCTCGACGAGCTCGGCTACCTGTTGAACCGGCAGGACGACGTCGCCGAGGTCCACTCGGCCTCCGACGCCACCGGCGCCCTCCGCGAACTCAACGAACACCGCATCGACGCGATCTTCCTCGACATCAACATGCCCGGCCTCTCGGGACTCGAACTCGCCGGCGTACTCGCTAAGTACGCCTCACCGCCGGCGATCGTCTTTGTCACCGCCCACGACGACCGGGCCGTCGACGCGTTCGAGGTCGGCGCAGTCGACTACCTGCTCAAACCCCTTCGCGAGCAACGTCTCACGCAGGCGGTCGAGCGGGTCCGCGCCAGCCTCGACAGTCGGGGACGCGCACCCGAACCCGAGCAGCCGACCGCTCGCCCCGAACGCCGGAGCGGCTCGGACGACGTCATCCCGGTGGAGATGAGCGGCGTGACCTCACTGGTCCGGCGCGACTCGATCTCCTGGGTCGAGGCCGTCGGCGACTACGCCCGCCTGCACGCGGAATCCGGCGCGCACCTCGTGCGCATCCCGTTGTCCACCCTCGAATCACGCTGGCAGGAGACCGGTTTCGCGCGGGTTCACCGGTCCTATCTCGTCGCGCTGCCGATGGTCACCGGATTGCGCACCGTCGGCGGCGGCACGGTGGTGTGCGTGCGGGCGAACGGCGCGTCCGACGCCGTGGAACTACCCGTGAGCCGGCGTCAGGTCCGCGAACTGAAGGATCGTCTCATCCGGGACCCACTGCGCCAGTACCGTTCCCCCACCGGCCGCGACGATGGCTGAGCACCCACCCCAGCGGGAACGCGTCGTGCTCGCCGCGCGCCGCGGGGCACGGATGGTGCGCACCCGCGTCGAGGTCCAGGAGCAGACCGAGGTCGGCGACGCGCTCGTCCGGGGTCTCATGCGCGCCCAGCTCGGCCTGGGCCTGCGGCTCGGCGGCGCCCTGCTCGCCGTCGCCATGACGATGCCCGTTGCCGCCTGGCTGTTTCCGGGCATCGCCGACGCCGAGGTCCTGGGAGTCCGAGTCATCTGGCTGACGCTGGGAGCCCTCGCCTTCCCGCTCCTGTATCTGACCGGACGGCTCTACGTCCATCTCGCCGAACAGGCCGAGCGCGACTTCATGGGGCTCGTCGATGACGATCTGTCCGACACACCCGAACCGGGTCCGCCGTGACGACCGAGGTCCACGTCCTCACCGCCGTCGGCCTGTTCGCCGCCGCCATCGCCACCATCGTGGTCGGCGCCTGGGGCGGCCGGTTCTCGCGGACCACCTCCGACTTCCTGGTGGCGTCCCGGTCGGTCGGCTCACGCTGGAACGCCGCTGCGGTGTCGGGCGAGTACTTGTCGGCGGCATCGTTTCTCGGGGTGGCCGGCCTCATCGCGAAGTACGGCGCCGACGCGCTCTGGTATCCGGTCGGTTTCACCGCGGGCTACCTCGGCCTCCTGCTGTTCGTCGCCGCGCCCCTGCGTCGTTCCGGGGCCTACACCGTGCCCGACTTCGCCGAGTTCCGCCTCGCCTCCTCGGCCGCACGGAAGACCGCGATGCTCGTCGTGGTCGTCGTCTGCGTGCTCTACCTCATCCCGCAGTTCCAGGGTGCGGGACTCACCCTCAACATCCTGCTCGGCGCCCCCGTGTGGGCCGGGGTGGTCGGCGTCGGCCTGATCGTCATCGTCAACGTCGTCGGCGGCGGCATGCGGTCGATCACCTTCGTGCAGGCCTTCCAGTACTGGCTCAAACTGACCGCGATCGCGGTCCCCGCGCTCGTCCTGATCGGCGTCTTCGCCCAGGACCCCACCCCCGTCGGGGAACCCGCACCGCCTCGCATCACCACCGCGACCACCGTCGACGTGACCACCGACGTGTCGGTCACCGTCGCCGAGACCACCGGCGTCCGGGTCACCGGGACGCTGGACGGGGTCGTCGTCGACGAGGCGCCGGTGGCCACCACCGGACCGCACGTGATCTCCGCGGGCTCCACCATCTTCCTCGACGCCGGTGCGGCCACCCCCGTCGTCGCGGGCGCGCCGACGCAGAACGCGGACTGGATCGCGCCGGGCGGCGGCTTCGGCGGCAATCATCCCCTCTACCAGGTGCTGTCGCTGATCATCGCGACATTCCTCGGCGTGATGGGTCTGCCGCACGTGCTCGTGCGCTTCTACACCAACCCCGACGGTCGATCGGCCCGGCGGACAGCGCTGGCCGTCATCGCGTTGCTGTCGCTGTTCTATCTGTTCCCGATCCTGTTGGGGGTGTTCGCGCGGCTCTATGTCCCCGAGCTGTTGATCACCGGGACCGCCGATGCCGCGGTCCTGCTGTTGCCGAGTGCGGCGGTCGGCGGGATCGCCGGCCAGATCCTGGCCGCTCTCGTCGCGGCAGGAGCGATCGCGGCGTTCCTCGCCACGTCGTCGGGGCTCCTGGTGTCGGTCGCCGGCGCGCTCGCCACCGATCTGTTGCGCGGCCGCGTCCGCGATTTCCGGGTCGCCGCGGTCATCGGCGGACTGATCCCGATCGGCCTGTCGCTGGCGGCCGCCTCCCTGGAACTGTCCCGGACCGTCGGATTGGTGTTCGCGGTCGCCGCGTCGACATTGTGCCCACTGCTGGTCCTGGGGATCTGGTGGCGCGGGCTGACGGCCGTCGGCGCCATCGCCGGACTCGTCGTCGGCGGCGCGGCATCGGGGTCGGCGACGATGCTCGCGATCGCCGGGGTCGTCGACGACGACGTGTTGGGCGGGTGGCTCGCGGTCGTGATCGGCTACCCGGCCGCGGTCACGGTGCCGCTCGCATTCGGCACGATGGTGCTGGTCAGCCGGATGACCCGACGTCAGGTACCCGCCGACCTCGCGCGGACCTTCGCGCGGATGCACGTGCCCGAACGCGTCGGGATGGGGCTGGACCGCACACCCGGACGGGTGGCCGATGACCGATCGGACAGGTGACCGCTCGCCGTTCGTCGGACCTCACCGACCGTCCGTCGCACGGTCCGCGGACTTCGGCGTGTGATCCAGACCACCCGATTGCCTGTGATCTGCACCTCATTCAGGCTGACTGTCGTAGAGCCATCACACATGTGGCCACGTCACCCTGGGAGGAAACGTGTCGACCGTCGACCAACCACCACCGGCGCCACACGCGCCGACCGGCGAAGAGTTCATCGAGATGCAGGCCAGTCCGGAGTTCCAGGAACTGCGGCGAACCCTGCGGAAGTTCGTCTTTCCGCTGACCGCCTTCTTCCTGATCTGGTACGCCGTCTACGTGCTGCTCGGCGCGTTCGCGCATGACTTCATGGCGACCCAGGTCTGGGGCAACATCAACCTCGGCCTCATCCTCGGCCTGCTGCAGTTCGTCAGCACCTTCGTCATCACCGGCATGTACGTACGCTTCGCCAATCGCAACCTCGACCCGAAGGCCGAGGCGATCCGCAACGAGATGGAAGGCGGTCCCTCGCTGTGAGCCCCACCGTAGTGAACAGCATCGGGGACACCACCGATGTGACCGTCCTCGCGGCGACCGTCGGCAGTCCGGTCGCCAACATCGCCATCTTCGCCGCGTTCGTCGCGGTCACGATGTTCGTGGTCATCAAGGCCAGCAAGAACAACAACACCGCCGCCGACTTCTTCACCGGCGGCCGCGGGTTCTCCGGACCGCAGAACGGCATCGCGATCGCCGGCGACTACCTGTCGGCAGCCAGCTTCCTCGGCATCGCGGGCGCCATCGCGGTCTACGGCTACGACGGCTTCCTCTACTCCATCGGATTCCTCGTCGCGTGGCTGGTCGCCTTGCTGCTCGTCGCCGAATTGCTGCGCAACACCGGCAAATTCACGATGGCCGACGTCCTGAGCTTCCGGCTCAAGCAACGCCCGGTCCGTCTGGCCGCGGCGATCTCGACCCTCGCGGTGTCGTTGTTCTACCTGCTCGCCCAGATGGCCGGCGCCGGCGGCCTGGTCGCGCTGCTCCTCGACATCGAGGGGCGTCTCGGCCAGTCCATCGTCATCGCCGTCGTCGGTGCGCTGATGATCGTCTACGTGCTCATCGGCGGCATGAAGGGCACCACCTGGGTGCAGATCATCAAGGCCGTCCTGCTCATCGCGGGCGCCGGCATCATGACGTTCATCGTCCTGGCCAAGTTCGGCATGAACCTGTCGTCGATCCTGGGTGCGGCACAGGATGCGGTGACCGACTCGACCAGCGAAAAGGTCGCCGCGCGTGACGTTCTCGCTCCCGGCGCCCAGTACGGCGGTTCGCTGACGAGCCAGATCAACTTCATCTCGCTCGCCATCGCGCTCGTCCTCGGCACCGCGGGCCTGCCGCATGTGCTGATGCGCTTCTACACCGTGCCCACCGCGAAGGAGGCCCGCAAATCGGTGGTCTGGGCCATCGCCCTCATCGGCGCCTTCTACCTGTTCACCCTGGTGCTCGGTTACGGCGCGGCGGCACTGGTCGGACCGGACAAGATCCTCGACGCCGCCGGCGGACAGAACTCGGCCGCACCGCTATTGGCCTTCGAGCTGGGCGGCGTCGTACTGCTGGGCATCATCTCGGCGGTCGCCTTCGCGACCATCCTCGCCGTGGTCGCCGGCCTCGCCATCACGGCGTCGGCGTCGTTCGCCCACGACATCTACGCCTCGGTGATCAAGCGCAACAAGGCAAGTGAGGCCGATCAGGTCCGCGTCTCGCGGTACACCGTCGTCGTCCTCGGCATCGTGAGCATCGTCCTCGGCATCCTCGCCAACGGCCAGAACATCGCCTTCCTGGTGGCGCTGGCCTTCGCGATCGCCGCGGCCGCGAACCTGCCGACGATCGTCTACTCGCTCTACTGGAAGCGCTTCAACACCCGCGGCGCCCTGTGGAGCATGTACGGCGGTCTGATCTCCACGATCGTGCTGATCATCTTCTCCCCCGCCGTCTCCGGGTCGTCGACCGCCATGATCTCCGGCGCCGACTTCGCCTGGTTCCCGTTGGCCAACCCCGGCATCATCTCGATCCCGCTGGCCTTCATCCTCGGTATCGTCGGCACGCTGACGACTCCATCGGACAACGGCACCCCGGAACGCAACGCGGAGATGGAAGTTCGGTCCCTCACCGGCATCGGCGCCGAGAAGGCCGTGCAGCACTAGGTCACTCGCGCTCGATCCGCATCGACAGACGCACCACCGATCTTCGGTGGTGCGTCTGTCGTTGGTGTGGGGCCCTTCCCGCGGCGCGGTTTCCGTCACGCTTATCGGATCCAATAAGCGGAACGGAAACGTCACCGCGGGAGCGGATTACGCACCTCAGGCGTCCTGGATCCGCGCGAACGGCCGGGCCGCCTCGAGTTCGAAGGCCAGCTCGAGGAGGGTGCGCTCCTGGCCGAGGTCGGCGGCGAAGTGGATGCCCACGGGCATACCCGACTCCGTCTGTCCGAGTGGAAGACTGATCGCCGGGGTACCCGCGGTGTTGTTGGCGGGGGTGAACGCGATGAACTTGGTCAGCCGGTCCATCGCCTCGTCGAATTCGATTGCCGGATCGAGATATCCGATCTGCGGTGTCGCGTGGACGACGGTCGGGGTGAGGATCACGTCGAAGGTGTCGTGCAGACCCCGGATCGTGGCGGTGGACTTCTTCAGCCCCCGGACCGCGCCGGGCAACCGGTAGAAGTGCCGGAGGGCGCTGCGCGACAATCCCCGCGTGAACGAGTCCACCTGCGACCGGTCGAAGCCCTTGTCGACGACCCGCTTTCCGAACCGATCCAGCGCCAGGGCCAGCAGGGACCAGTAGTCGATGAAGTCCCGGACGTAGTCGCGGTCGACCGGCAACGGGACCATCTCGGTGCGGTGCCCGAGAGACTCGACGAGTTCGGCCGCCTCGGCGACACATCGCTGGGTGTCGCGGTCGAGCAACGAGCCGGTCAGCGGTTCGGTGATCAGCGCGATCTTCAGTCGCTTGGTCCCCGGACCCTCGACGATCCCGACCGGCGGCATCCCGGGCGCGGGTTTGAATCCCTGCGTGTCGGCCAGGAATCGCGCGGTGTCCCGCACCGAGCGACTGACGATCCCGTTGGACACCAGGTCGATCGGCGCGTCCCGCGTCTCCTTCGACGACTCGACCCGCCCGCGACTCGGCTTGAGCCCCACCAGGCCACAGATGGCGGCGGGAATGCGGATCGACCCACCACCGTCGTTCGCGTGCGCGATCGGCAGCGCACCGGAGGCGACCAGCGCTGCCGAACCACCCGACGACCCGCCCGAGGAGTAGTCGGTGTCCCATGGGTTGCGCGTCGGCTCGCGGTCGACGAACTCCGTCGTCGAGGTCAGCCCGAAGGCGGGCATCGTCGACGCGCCGACGACGTTGACGCCGCTGGCCAGGAACTGGTTGGTGAAGGCCTCGTTGGCGTCGGCCGGTCGCGCCGGCACCGCCGCCGACCCATGGCGGGTCGGCAGTCCCGCGAAGTCGGTGTTGTTCTTGATGATCGACGGCACACCGATGAACGATCCCAGCGGGAAGTCGTTGTCGACGGCGCGTTTCCGTGCTCGCTCGCGATCATCGAAGGCGATCGCGTTGAGGTGCGGGTTGACGGCGTCGATACGGGCGATGGCGGCCTCGACAGCTTCCGCTGCGGAGATCTGGCCGGCGGAGATCGCGTCGGCGATGCCGACCGCGTCGTGCTCGCCGAGTGCGTCGTCGGTGAACGCGTGGACGTGTTTCATGCCCGGACCCTACCGTCTCGGCGCAACCCCGATCATCGACAAGACGTCATCCACCAGGTCCGAGGCGTGATCGGCGTCGAGGTCGAGCCCGAACACCGCGTGGTGATACAGCGGCGCGATCACGTGGTCGAGCACCTGCCGCACGGACGGCGTGGGTTCACCGCGGTCCCGTGCCCGCGCGATCATCTGCTCGGCGTGCTCGCGCCGGATCTCCCAGCAGGGGCAGACCTCGACGATGTCCTGGCGGGCCGCGACCATGGCGCGCAGGTAGGCCCGGCGCTTCGGACGCGCGATATCGGCGGCGATGATCTGCGCCCATTCCGCGAGGTCCTCGGCGAGGGTGCCGGTGTCGGGCAGCGGTTCGCCCTGCGTCAACGCCGCCACCGCCACCTCCCCGAGCAGTGCGTCGATGGACCCCCACCGTCGATAGATGCTGGTCGGGTTGACCCCGGCGAGCTCGGCGACCTCCGGGATCGTCATCGTCTCACGGCGTCCGGCACCGACCAGCTGCCCGACGGCCGAATAGACGGCGGACTGCACACGGGCGCTACGGCCACCGGGCCGGCGCGCGGGTGCACCCGAATCGGCCGACGTTGGCTGGGCTGGTGCGCTGGCACTCGTCATGCGACCATTATTGCAAAGCTGATTGCTTTTGGGGCCTCGGCACCGCTACCTTCGTAAACGCAATGCCTTTTGCGTTAAGGAGACGAGATGGCGCCGCTGCACCCACATCGCGCGTTCTGGCTGATCGCCGCGACCTATGTGATGGTCCTGTTCGCCTCGGCCGCGCCGTCGCCGCTGTATCCCGTCTACCAGCAGCTGTGGGGCTTCTCGTCGCTGACGCTGACCCTGGTCTTCGCGGTCTACGTCGTGACGATGCTGATGAGCCTGCTCACGGTCGGCTCGCTGTCCGACCACATCGGCCGGCGCCCCGTCCTCGCGGTCGCCCTGGCCCTCCTGATCGTCAGCATGGTCCTGTTCGTGGTCGCCGGCGACGTCGGCACCCTGCTCGCCGCCCGCGCCCTGCAGGGCCTCGCAACCGGCGCGGCGATGGGCACCCTGACCGCGACGACCGTCGATCTCCAGCCCACCGCCCGCATGGGTTCGACGATCATCGGCGCGGCCCCCGCCATGGGCCTGGCCGGTGGAGTGGCCGTCGCCGGCCTGCTCGTCGAATACGCCCCGGCCCCACGCATTCTCGTCTTCGAGATCATCCTGGCCCTGTTCGCGGCCCTGCTGATCGCCCTACTCGTGGTCCCGGAGACCGGGGAGCGAGCCGGTTTCGATTCCCGGCGGCACCTCGCAGTGACACTCGCCCCGCAGATCAGTGTGCCCCGGGTCGTCCGCGGAGTGTTCTTCGCCTCGACCCCGGCACTCATCGCGACCTGGTCGCTCGGCGGGCTCTACCTGTCCCTCGGGTCGTCGGTGGTCTCCCGCGTCTTCGGCGTCACCAATCACGGCGCCGCCGGCCTGATCCTGTTCGTGTTCTTCGCCTGCGCGGCGGTCACCTCACTGCTCATCACCGGCCGCTCGTCGACCGTCAAGTCCGCCTTCGGCTATCCCGCCCTGGCGGCGGGCGTGCTGATCTCCCTGTCCGGAGTTCTCGTCGAATCGCTTCCGCTGTACGTGATCGGCTCCGTCGTGGCCGGTTCCGGGTGGGCGGCGACCTTCCTCGGGGCGATGGACAACATCTCGGCCGCCACGCCCCCGGCCCAGCGCGGCCAGGTCTTCTCCTCGGTCTTCGTGGCCAGCTATCTCGCATTCAGCGTGCCGGCGGTCATCGCCGGGATCGTGGTGTCGCACATCGGACTACGCGACACGATCATCGGCTACGTCGGCTACGTGCTGGTCGTCGCACTCATCGGCGCGATCCTGACCATCGTCATGCGCCGCCGCTCACCGGCCGACTACGACGAACCGACCATCCGCATGGCCAGTTCCGCGTAGAAGTCCCCCATCTGCGCCGGCGAGAGCGCACCGTCCTCGCGATACCAGCGCGCGACATCGATTCCCATGGACAGCATCGCGTTGGTGGTGGCGAGTGAATCGGCAACGGCGAAGTCCCCGTTGCCGATCCCGGCGTCGACGATCGCGCGCACCCGTCGGGTGATCTCGCGGCGCATGGCCATCACGGTGTCGAGGTGGTCGGGCGCGAGCGCGTTCAGTTCATAGTTCACCACCCGCCCGCCCACGTGTTCGCGCGCATGGTGCTCGGTGAACGCGTGGACGATCGCCCGCAGCCGGTCACCGGGTGCGGCCGACGGATCGTCGGCGTCGTCGATCGCCGCGAGAATCGCGCGGTGACCCGCGTCGGAGATCTCGAACAGCAGCTCCTCTTTGGAGCGGAAGTGCACGTAGACCGCCGCCGAGCTCATCTGCGCACCGTTGGCGATGTCCCTCGTGGTGGTGCCGTTGAACCCCTTCGCGGCGAACGCCTCGACGGCGGCGCGCAGGAGCCGGGCCCGAGCGGCCATCGGCCGCGCTGGCGACGCCGGATCGGCGGACGGGCCCATCGTCACCCTCTCGAAACGGTCGGACTGGTCATCGCAACGAGCCCGTGATTGACAGCCTCCGGCCCGCGCGGCATAGTGCAACCTATCACTAAGCAAGCGCTTAGTCATTCGTGGCTCGGCCGGGTTTTCCCAGCTGGAGTACACACGGCAGAGGTCATCGCCCGGGGTACGGACACCCTCGACAGGAGTAGAGAAGAACCCATGCAGCTGAAATTCAGTCCTGAAGAAGAGGCCTTCCGCGAGGAATTGCGCGGCATCTTCGCCAAGGTCCCCGAAGACGTTCGCAAGCGGTGCGAAGAGGGCAAGCTCCAGTACCCCGAGGACCTCGTCACCACGACGCGCATCCTCAACGAGCACGGTGTGGCCACCCCGAGCTGGCCGGTGGAACACGGCGGCAAGGACTGGACCCCGATCCAGCACCACATCTACCGCGAGGAGATGAGCCTGGCGTTCGTCCCCGACATGCTGCCGTTCAACGTGGGCATGATCGGTCCGGTCATCGCCCAGTTCGGGTCCCCCGAGCTGAAGGAACGCTTCCTCGCCAAGACCGCCAACCTCGACATCTGGTGGTGCCAGGGCTTCTCCGAGCCCGAGGCCGGCTCCGACCTGGCCTCGCTCAAGACCCGCGCGGTCCGCGACGGCGACGACTACGTCATCAACGGCCAGAAGACGTGGACCACGCTCGGCCAGTTCGCGGACTGGATCTTCTGCCTCGCGCGCACCAATCCCGATGTCAAGAAGCAGGCCGGCATCAGCATGTTCCTGTTCCCGATGGACACGCCGGGCGTCGAGATCCGGCCGATCCAGCTCATCGACGGCAGCTACGAGGTCAACGAGGTCTTCTTCAACGACGTCCGGGTGCCCGCCGAGAACATGGTCGGCGAGGAGAACAGCGGCTGGACGCAGGCGAAGTTCCTCCTCGGCAACGAGCGCAACGGCATCGCCCGCGTCGGCTACACCAAGGCCAAGCTCGCGCGCGCCAAGGAACTCGCCAAGCAGACCCGGACCGCGAAGGGCACCCTGCTCGACGATCCGCTGTTCGCCGCGCGTCTGGCCGAGGTCGAGAACGAACTGCTCGCCCTCGAACTCACCCAGCTGCGTGTCGCCGCGTCGTCGGCCGACGGCAAGCCGAACCCGGCGTCGTCGTTGCTCAAGCTCACCGGCAGCCAGCTGCAGCAGGCCGCCATGGAGCTGATCGCCGACATCGCGGGCCCCGACTCGCTCCCGGTCGCACAGCTCGACGCCTCGGCACCGAACGGCAGCGCCGAGGTGAGCGCTCCCGAGTGGGCCCAGCTCGCCGCGCCGACCTACCTGAACTACCGCAAGGTCACGATCTACGGCGGGTCGTCGGAGGTCCAGCGCCAGATCATCGACAAGGCCGTCCTCGGCCTCTGAGCGCCGACCACGACCTCTTTCCGACCTCACCAAAGGAACACCATGGATTTCGAGCTTTCCGAAGAGCAGGGGATGCTGCGCGACACCGTTCGCGAGGTCCTCACCAAGACCTATGACGTCGAGACGCTGCGCAAGGTCACCGACACCGATCTCGGCTGGAGCGAGAAGGTGTGGAAGTCGCTGGCCGAGATCGGCATCCTCGGCCTGACCTTCCCCGAGGACGAGGGCGGCATGGACGCCGGCCCGGTCGAATTCACCAGTGTCATGACCGAACTCGGCCGTGCGCTGGCCCCCGAGCCCTACCTCGACTCGGTGCTCGTCCCCGGCTCGCTGCTCGGCCTCGCCGACGACGCGACCCGCACCGAGCTGCGGACCGCACTGGCGTCGGGCGAACTGCTGATGGCCTTCGCACACACCGAGCCCGGCGACCGCTGGCCAGAGGCGCGGGTGGAGACCACCGCGTCCGCCGACGGCGTGCTCAACGGCACCAAGAGCCTTGTCGGACATGGTGATTGCGCAGCCAAGCTGATCGTGTCGGCCCGCGACGACAATGGCGTCGGCCTCTACCTCGTCGACGCCGACGCCGAGGGCGTCACCCGGACGCCGTACCGGACGCACGATCGCCGTCGTGGCGCGCAGATCGAGTTCAGCGACGTCAAGGCAACGCGACTGGGCACCGGCGATGCGTCGCAGACGATCGCCGACGCCGAGGTCGGCATCCAGACCGCACTGTGCGCCGAGGCCGTCGGCGCGATGGAACGCAGCCTGGACCTGACCGTCGAATACCTGAAGTCGCGCAAGCAGTTCGGCGTCACCCTGTCGGCTTTCCAGGCCCTCACCCATCGGGCCGCCGACATGTACGTCCAGCTCGAACTCGCGCGCAGCCTCAGCCTCTACGCGACGTCCGCGCTGGCCGATGGGATCGCCGACCCCATCATCGCGTCGCGGGCCAAGCTGCAGATCTGCCGCTCCGCGCGCCTGATCGGTCAGGAAGCGATTCAGATGCACGGCGGTATCGGCATGACCGCCGAATACCCGATCGCGCACTACGTGAGCCGGCTGACGGCGATCAGCCACACCCTCGGCGACGCGGCGGACCATGTGACCCGCCTGGCGGAGAACGTCGACACCTACGACATGCTCAGCGTCGGCTGACACCCCGAATCTCCTCCGGACACGCGCCGGAAGGGGTGCTGCGGAGCTGCGCCCCGGCTACTGTCCTTCAGCGAAGGTCCTTGTGCGCTTCCCGCGTGCGGGCCTTCGCTGAAGTCGTTGTCGGGGCAAGCCCAGTGACGGTGTCGTGAACCGAGAGGGAGCCGGATGGAACTGCTGCGGGACAATCTGGCCGCGGGCGCGTCGTTCAGCCTGGTCGGCATCGCCGTGCTCATCCTCGGATTCGCGGCACTCGACCTGGTGACGCCCGGCCGGCTGCGGCAGCTGGTGTGGATCGAACACAACCGCAACGCGGTGCTTCTGACCACGTCGACGGTCATCGGGCTCGCGATCGTGCTGGTGTGTTCGGTCATCGACACCGAGCTCCTGGAGCTGTGGCGCGCGCTGCTCTACACCGTGGCCTATTCGGTGCTCACGATCGCGGTGATGATGTGGTCGTTCGTGCTGATCGACTGGCTCACGCCCGGGAAGCTCGGGACCCTGCTGTTCGACGGGTCCCCGGGCGACGACCGGACCCCCGACGACGCCGTGACAACCGGCCGCAGAGCCGCCGACGAACATCCCGCAGGCTGGATCACGGCCGCGGTGTTCGTCGCCGTGGGCGCCGTCATCGGGATGACCCTGCTGGTCTGAGTTCGGCGCGACGCCGCTGGTCCACGCGTTTTCCGGGGTTGACTCAGGCACTCGAACATGCTTATTGACCCTCGGCCAACAAGCCCATAGGGTGAGCGACCATGACCGCAGCACTCATCGAGGAATCCATCGACATCGACGCCACGCCCGAGCAGGTGTGGTCGGTGATCGCCGATCTGAAGCGCATGGGCGAGTGGAGCCCCCAGTGCAAGAAGATGATCATCCGCGGCGGAACCGTCGGGTTGGGGACCAAGACCATCAACATCAACCGTCGGGGCCCGCTGGTGTGGCCGACCACCTCCAAGGTCGTCCGCTTCACCCCGAACCAGGAACTCGGTTTCCGGGTCGCGGAGAACCACACCGTCTGGAGCTACACCATCACCCCGAAGGACGCCGGGGTCACGGTCACCGAGCGCCGTGAGGTCAACGGATCGACCACCAAGGTGTCGTCGGTTCTCGTCGACAAGCTCTTCGGCGGAGCCGACTCGTTCGAAGAGGAACTGAAACTCGGGATGGCCGAGACCCTCGGCAAGATCAAGCGCGCCGCCGAGTCCAACTGACCCTTCGAGACGCTCGCAAGCCCGCTCCTCAGGGGGCGGGGAACAACGCTCGCAAGCCCGCTCCTCAGGGCGCGGGGATCAGGTTCCGCTGAGCTTGCCGATGAGCTCGGGGAGGTCGGCGACCGAGTCGATGATGTGGTCGGGGTAGGGCCCGAACTCGTCACGCTGCAACGCATGCAGCGCCTCCTCGCGGAACTTGCCCGTGCGCACCAGCACGCCGATCAGCGCCGCAGCCTGGGCCCCCAGGACGTCGTTGTGCATGTCGTCGCCGACCATCACCACCTGGGTCGGCTCGAGACCCAGGATCTCGGTGGCCGCCCGGAAACCGACCGGCGAGGGCTTGCCGATGGCCTTGATCTTTGCGCCCGAAGCCTTTTCGAGGCCCTCGAGGTACACCCCGGTGTCGATGCTCAGACCGGTCGACGTCGACCAGGTCATCGACCGGTGCATCGCGATCACCGGGACACCGTCGAGCAGCATCTCCAGGACCTTCGACAGCGTCGCGTGGGTGAACACCGAGCCGGCGCCGCCGAGTACCACCACCTCGGCCGTCGCGGGATCGTCGGTCAGCTCCACGCCGGTCATGTCCTCGGCGATCGGTCCCTGGTTGAGCACCCACACCCGCTTGCCCGGGTACGTGACGGCGACGTGTTCGGCGGTCAGCTTGGCCGCCGACAGGATCTCGTCCGGCTTCACCTCGAAGCCGGACGACGTGAGCGCCTCGGCGATCTCACCGCGCGAACGGGACGTCGTGTTGGTCAGGAACATCCGCGGGATGCCCTGGTCGGCGAGTTCGGCGATGACCTCGACCGCGCCCGGCAGCGCCTGCCACGAGGTGACCATCACCCCGTCGATGTCGAGCAGCAGACCCAGCGCCATGCGCACGAATGTAGTCCTCGGGCAGCTGCGTCGCAGGACAGGCTCCGGCCACCGCCGGGACGGCGGTGGCGCCCGCGGCGGCACCTGGCATGCTGAGCGCATGCGTACCGTCGTAGAGCATCAGCGCATCGTCGCGGCGTTGTTCGGCGCGCCCGAACCGTCGACGGTCGCAGTGCCCGAATCGCTGGGTCTCGCCACGTTCACCGACGTCGACGCCCCGCTGTCCCTGCCCGGCTTCGACAACTCCGCGATGGACGGATTCGCCGTGCGCGCCGCCGATCTCGCGGAGGCGAGCACCGATTCACCGGTCACCCTGCCGGTCGCCGCGGACATCCCCGCCGGCCGCACCGACGACCTCACGCTCGAACCGGGGACCGCACACCGCATCATGACCGGCGCCCCGATGCCCGCGGGCGCCGATGCGGTCGTCCCGGTCGAACTGACCGACGCCGTGGTCGGGCCGGTGGCCGCCGCGGCCACCGTCACCTTCACCGCAGCACCCGAGCGCGGCAGGCACATCCGGCGCGGCGGCTCCGACATCGAGTCGGGCACCCGGGCGCTACCGGCCGGCACGGTGATCGGCGCGCCGCAGATCGGCTTGCTCGCCGCACTGGGCATCGCCGAGGTCGCCGTCGCCCGCCGGTTGCGCGTGGTCGTGCTGTCCACCGGCTCGGAGCTCGTCGAGCCCGGAAAACCGCTGCGCCACGGGCAGATCTACGAGTCCAACGGTGCGATGCTGACCGCCGCGGTCAGCGAGGCCGGCGCGATCGGTCGTCACCTGCACTTCGTGCCGGACAACACCGCGGACTTCGCCGCGCGGCTCGACGAGGTCGCCGACGATGCCGATCTGATCATCACCTCGGGCGGCGTCAGCGCAGGCGCCTTCGAGGTGGTGAAGGACGCACTGGCAGCGACCGGGACCGTCGAATTCGTGAAGGTCGCGATGCAACCGGGTATGCCACAGGGCTGCGGCCACTTCCCCTCGTCACACGGGACTCGGGTACCGATCATCACCCTGCCGGGCAACCCCGTCAGTGCGCTCGTGTCCTTCGAGGTGTTCATCCGGCCGGCATTGCGCGCCGCGATGGCCCTGCCTGCCGACCGGGAGCGGGTCGAGGCCCGGCTCGGCGCCGGCATCCGCTCACCCCGCGGCAAACGACAGTTCCTGCGCGGCGTACTCGACGCAGGCCACCTCGACGGGACCGTCGGGGTCGATCCGATCGGCCCACCCGCCTCCCATCACCTGCGCTACCTGGCCGAGGCCGACGCGCTGATCGACATCCCCGCCGACGTCGAGGCGGTCGAGGCGGGAGCCCTGGTGGAGGTGCTGGTCCTGCGCTGACGACGAGGCCCGCGGTGGCGGCGCTCTAGAGTGGACGCCGATGCACCCGGCGATGGGGTGCGCACCGAGTACCCGGCCTGGACACAGGCCAGAGGAGGTTGATCGTGGCCCGACGTCCGCGTCCGGACGGCTCCGGTGACACCGGCCGTGTCGCCCATTTTCTCGATCTGGCCCGAGAGACCATCCCCCCGATCCACCCGGCAGGTGTGCCGTTCGTCGCCGCTCCGGCCGCCGTCGCCCTCCTGGGTCGCAGGCACCGCTGGATCGCCCGGCCGGCCGCGCTGACCGCCGGGGCGTGCGCGGCCTTCTTCCGGCATCCGAAGCGGGTCACGCCCAGCGAGCCCGGCGTGGTGGTCGCACCCGCGGACGGGACCATCGCCCTCGTCGACGAAGCCGTCCCGCCCGCCGAGTCCGGCCTGGGCACACAGCCGCTGCCCCGGGTCTCGACCTTCCTGTCGATCTTCGACGTGCACGTGCAGCGCGTGCCGATCGCGGGCACGGTGACCACCGTGACCCACACGCCCGGTGCATTCGTCTCCGCCGACCTGCCCGAGGCCAGCCGTGACAACGAGCGCACCACGATGACCATCCGCACCACCGCCGCAGACGGCGCACCCGGCCCCGAGCTGGCGGTCGTGCAGATCGCCGGTCTCATCGCCCGTCGGATCGTGTGCGAGCCGTCGGTCGGGGACTCGCTGGCGATCGGCGAGACCTACGGGCTGATCCGATTCGGCTCGCGCGTCGACGTCTACTTCCCCGCCGGCACCCGGCCCCGCGTCTCGGTCGGCCAGCGCGCGGTCGGCGGCGAGACCCCGTTCACGTACCTGGACCAGTGAACTCCGGCCCGGTGAACCCGACCGACATGACCTCATCCTCCACGAACTCCGGGCGCCGACGCCCCGGCTCGCGCACCGCGCGCATCCCGACCGCGCGCTCGGCCAGCCGGCACGCACAGGCACATCCAGTTCCGCGGGAGCCGGAGCGTCGGCGTCTGCGCCGCCAGGCACAGGCCGGCCGCATCGTCATCCCGTCGTCGCTGACGATCCTCGCGATCTGCGCAGGCCTCACGGCCATGCGATCGGCGATCAACGGCGACGTCGACACCGCGATGGCACTCCTGGTCGCGGCCGCGTTCCTCGACGGCATCGACGGCCGGGTCGCACGCCTGATGGGAGCGACGAGTCGCATCGGCGCCGAGATCGACTCGCTGGCCGACGCGATCAATTTCGGCGTGGTCCCGGCGATGATCATCTACTTCCACTTCATCGACGGTCACGACCTCGGCTGGGTGCTCGCGCTGATCTACTGCTGCGCCATCGTGTTGCGACTGGCGAGGTTCAACACCCTGCTCGACGACGACGAAGCACCCGCTTACACCAAGGACTTCTTCGTCGGCGTCCCCGCGCCCGCCGCGGCGATCTGTGCGCTCCTGCCCATCGGGCTGGAGCAGCAGTTCGGCGACGGATGGTGGACGTCGCTGCCGGCCGTCGGCGGGTGGCTGATCTTCGTCGCCTTCCTGGCCGTCAGCCGCGTCCCGACCTCCTCGCTGAAGACCGCGTCGATCCCGGCCCGCGCGGTGGCCGGCCTGCTGGTGCTCGTCGCCGCAGCCGCGGCACTGCTGGTGACCTTCCCGTACGTGCTGATGATGATCGCCATCGCCGGATACGTCCTGCACATCCCGTACGCGTGGCGAGCGCGACGCTGGGTCGCCTCCCGGCCCGAACACTGGGACGACAAACCGGCCGAACGTCGCGCCCAGCGTCGCGCCCTGCGCACGGCGTCTCCCGGTGGTCGGCGCCGACGGCCGGTCATCAACTCGCTCGGCCGCCTGGGCCTGAACCGCCCCACCGGCCCCGGTGTCGCGGCAACCCGCACAAGCGGCGAGACGACCGAAAGCGAGCCCGAATGAGCACGCCCGCCTCCCTCACTCTGACGGCCCGGCACAATCCCTCGGCGGCCGAGGCGCGGCGCGGCATCATCCGGGTACATCCCGAGGTGCTGACGGCTCTGTCGCTGCGGGAATGGGACGCGGTGTCGATCACCGGCGCGCGCGTCACGGCAGCCGTGGTGGCCGCGACCGAGGCGACCGCACCGACCGGGGTGGCCCTTCTCGACGAGATCGCCTTCTCCAACGCCGGTGTCCGCGAGAACTCCACGGTCGTGCTCGCGCCCGTCGCGGTGCAGGGTGCCAACCGCGTGGTGGTGAGCGGTTCGGCGCTGGCCACCCAGTCGATCACCGAGTCGACGCTGCGCCGCGCGCTGCTGGGGAAGGTCCTGTCCGTCGGAGACGCCGTCTCGCTGCTCCCCCGCGACCTCGGACCCGAACTCGCCGCCACCGAGGCCACGCGCGCGCTGGCCCGATCGGTCGGGATCACCTGGACCACCGAGTTGCTGACCGTCACGGCGACCGAGCCCGGCCCAGCCGCCGACGGGGCGGGGTCGGCGCCGGTGAGCGTGCAGACCAACACAGCCGTGTTGTGGTCGACGACCGCGGGCGAGGTCCCCCCGCTCGGCGACCGGACCGGTTCCGGCTCGCCGCGGATCCCCGGCGCCCTCGGCATGGTGTCGGATTCCGAATGGCGCCCGCAGCCGGGCGCCGCGGCCGGCCCTGTCCGCGAGCCCGTCCGGGAGCCCGACGTACCGGTCCGCCCGGTGTCGGAGCTCGTCGGCGTCGACTCCCAGATCACCAAGCTCACCGAGTGGCTGACCATCACCCTCGACGAGCCGGAAGTGCTGCGCACCCTCGGTGCGACGCCGCGTCTCGGCGTCCTGGTCACCGGCCCGGCCGGCGGTGGCAAGGCGACACTGGTGCGCTCGGTGTGCGCATCACGCACGCTGGTCGCGGTCGACGGCCCGACCGTCGGCGCGACGGAGGCCACCACCCGCCTGCGGACGGTGGCCGACGCGGTGGCCCGCGCACGATCGGCAGGCGGGGTGCTCCTGATCACCGACGTCGACGCGCTGCTGCCCGCCGAACCCGAGCCGGTCGCCGCCCTCATCCTCGACGAGCTGCGCACCGGCATCGCCGACGGCCGCATCGCGCTCGTCGCGACCACCGCCGAGCCGGTACGCCTCGATGCCCGGTTGCGCGATCCATCACTCTGTGACCGCGAACTGGTCATCGGCCTCCCCGACGCCGCGACCCGGGCGCGACTGCTGTCGGCGATCCTGTCGAACGTCCCGACCGACGGCGATCTCGACCTCACGTCGGTCGCGTCCCGCACGCCCGGTTTCGTCGCCGGGGATCTCGCCGCGCTGGCCCGCGAGGCCGCGCTCCGTGCCGCGACGCGCGCGAGTTCCGAGAAGTCCGCGCCCTCGCTGCGCACCGAGGATCTCCTCGGCGCCCTCGACGTCATCCGGCCGGTGTCCCGTTCGGATTCCCCCGAGGTCGCGCTGGGTTCGATCACCCTCGCCGACGTCGGCGACATGGTCGAGACCAAACAGGCGCTGACCGAAGCGGTCCTCTGGCCGCTGCAGCACCCCGACACCTTCGCGCGACTCGGCGTCGACCCGCCGCGTGGAGTGCTGCTGTTCGGCCCGCCGGGCTGCGGCAAGACCTTCGTCGTCCGCGCACTCGCGGCGTCGGGTCAGCTCTCGGTGCACACGGTCAAAGGCGCCGAGCTGATGGACAAGTGGGTCGGATCGTCGGAGAAGGCGGTGCGGGACCTGTTCGCCCGCGCCCGCGAGTCGGCGCCCTCGCTGATCTTTCTCGACGAGGTCGACGCGCTGGCCCCGCGCCGCGGTCAGTCCACCGACTCCGGTGTCGGCGACCGCGTGGTCGCCGCCCTGCTCACCGAACTCGACGGCGTCGAACCACTCCAGGATGTCGTCGTACTCGGTGCGACGAACCGCCCCGACCTCATCGACCCGGCGCTCCTCCGGCCCGGGCGGCTCGAACGACTCGTCTTCGTGCCGCCACCCGACGCCGACGCCCGCGGGGACATCCTGCGGGCCACCGGTCGCGACGTCCCGCTCGACGGCATCGACCTCGACGAGCTGGCCACCGATCTCGAGGGGTACTCGGCGGCGGACTGCTCGGCGCTGCTGCGCGAGGCCGCGCTGTCGGCCATGCGTCGCGACATCGACGCCGCCGCGGTGACCGTGGCCGACGTCGACGAAGCCCGCAAGCGGGTCCGGCCGTCGCTCGATCCGGCGCAGGTCGCCGACCTCAAGGCCTACGCCGAGCGTCGGCTCGACTGACGTCAACCGCCGTCGACTGGGCGGGCTTTCCCGTCGACTGTGCGGGCTTTCCCGTCGACTGGGCAGCCTTTTTCGTCGACTGGGCGGCCTTGTCCGTCGACTGGGCAGATTCTCTCGTCGACCGTCCCGGCCGGACGCACAGTCGACGAGATCTCCTGCCCAGTCGACGGAATTGCCTGCCCAGTCGACGAATGTGGCTGCTGACGGGAACCGGGTGAGTCCCGGAACACACCCGGAATAACCTCCGATAGTTGTTGGTTGCAACCATCACGCTTTATAGTTGCATCAATCAACCAATCGGGTGCGTCACCATGCGCACCGATTCGCCGCCCGCGCGGTCTCCTCGTCGCGGGCCGCTTTCTTTCTCGGAGGTTTGTTCTATGAGTGCACCCGCATCCGCGGTGGCGCCGGTCGAAGACGTGCCGATGACTCATCGTCAGAAGATCGAGGCCCTCATCGGCCTCCTGCTCGGCATGTTCGTCGCATTCCTGTCATCGACCGTGGTGTCCAACGCCCTGCCGACGATCATCACCGATCTGCACGGCACCCAGGATCAGTACACGTGGGTCATCACCGCGACATTGCTCGCGTCCACGGCGACCACGCCCATCTGGGGCAAGTTCGCCGACCTGGTCAGCAAGAAGCTGCTGGTGCAGGGCGCGCTGTTCCTGTTCACCCTGGGTTCGGTCCTCGCCGGACTCTCCACCTCGGTCGACATGCTGATCGGCTTCCGCGTCATCCAGGGTCTGGGCCTCGGCGGTCTGCAGGCGCTGGTCGTGATCGTCGTCGCGACGATGTTCAGCCCGCGCGAGCGCGGCCGGTACCAGGGTCCGATGGCCGCGGTGATGTCCGTCGCGACCGTCGCCGGTCCGCTCATCGGCGGCGTCATCGTCGACACCAGCTGGCTCGGCTGGCGCTGGACGTTCTACGTCTGCGTCCCGCTCGCCATCCTCGCCCTGCTCGTCATCCAACGCACGCTGAACGTCCCGGTCGTCCGCAAGAAGGTCAGCATCGACTACCTCGGCGCCGCGCTGATCGCGTCCGGAGTCAGCACCCTGCTCATCTGGGTCACGCTCGCCGGTAAGAACTTCGACTGGGCCTCGCTGACGTCGTACGGACTGGTAGCACTCGGCATCGCGCTGCTCGCCGCGGCCGTCTTCGTCGAGTCGAAGGTGTCGAGCCCGATCATCCCGCTGCACATCTTCCGGGACCGCACCACGACCCTGGCGACTCTCGCCAGCGTGGGCGTCGGAGTCGCCCTGTTCGGCGGCGCGGTGTTCCTCGGGCAGTACTTCCAGATCGCGCGCGGCTACTCGCCGACCGCGGCCGGCCTGCTGACGCTGCCGATGGTCATCGGCTCGATGCTCTCGGCGACCGTGTCGGGCAACCTGATCACCCGGTACGGACGCTGGAAGCGATTCCTCGTGGCCGGTGCCGCCATGATGACGATCGGCTTCGGCCTGCTCGCGACGATCGACGCCCACACCAACATGGTCGTGGTCGGTGTGTTCCTCTTCATCCTGGGCTGCGGCATGGGTATGACGATGCAGAACCTGGTCCTCGCGGTGCAGAACAACGTCAGCCCCGACAACCTCGGTGCGGCGACCTCGACGGTGACCTTCTTCCGCTCACTCGGCGGTGCCGCGGGTGTGTCGGTGCTCGGCGCGATCCTGTCCAACCACGTCACCGACCTCATCGCGAAGGGCCTCGGCGCTCTGGGAATCGGGTCCGGACAGACCGGTGGCGGCGGGGCCGGCCTGGCCAACCTGAACGAACTGCCTGCTCCCATCGCAGCGATCGTCCGCGGCGCATACGGCGACGGAACCGCTCGGATCTTCCTGGTCGCGGCGGTCATGGCGGCGCTGAGCTTCATCGCCATCACGCTCATCAAGGAGGTCGCCCTCAAGACGATGAGCAGCGACGAGGAACGGCGCGCGCAGGAGGCTGCCGCCGCCGACGTGGCCGTTCCCGCAGCCGTGGCACCGTCCGCGGTCGGTCCCGTCGCGGAGGAGGCCTCCGCCGGCGAGACGCGAACAGGCGACGCCACCCACGCGCGATGAACACCATCGCCGTCGGGGTGGACCTGAGTCCCGAATCCGAGGCGGCCGCCCGTTGGGCGGCCGCCTCGGCCCGCGTCGGGGACCGCCTGGTGCTGATCCACGGATTCGCGGCCGCCGCAGCGCTGCAACCGCTCAGCGAGTTCGAGCTCGACTTCGATGTGACCGCGACGCGACGGGCAGCGGTCGCCCACCTGTCCGCGGTGGCCGCCCGCCTCGGCACGCACCATCCCGGCCTGCGCATCGACACCGTGGTCGAGCACGACTTCGCGATTCCGCTCCTCACCCGTCTGTCGGACCAGGTGGACCTGATGGTCGTGGGCCACCACCGGCCCGGGCTGATCGAGCGACTCACCACCGGGAGCATCAGTTCCGCACTCTCGGCGCGGTCGCACTGTCCCGTCGTGACGGTCCCGTACGGCAACCTCGCCACCGGCGGTCCGGTCGTCGCCGCGATCGACGCCGAGGCCCCCTCCGATCTCGCACTGTCGGCCGCGTTCGAATACGCCGTTGTCACCGGGAGCCCGGTGGCGGTCGTGTGCGCGGTACCCGACGCGGCCCCGCCTGCTCAGATCGAGTCCGTCTACGCGCGGGCCGACGCACTGCTCGAACCGTGGCGACGGCGCTTCCCCGACTGTGCCACCACGCTGCAACTGGTCAACGGCAATCCGTCCCGGGCCGTCCGGGAGGCGGTACCGCAGGCATCGTTGCTCGTCGTCACCCGTCCGCGCGCCGGGAGCACCTTCGCCGCCTGGGCGGGATCGGTGGCACGCGCGGCGCAGCATCACACACGCTGCCCGATAGCGATCGTGGACCACAGCCGGACGTCCTGACGGCCGTCACCCAGCCACGGCGAGACCATCGAAACGGCAGGCCCACATGGACATCCACGGCACCTGAAACTACTCTTGTTAGGTCCGTTCAGGCAGCGTGGAGAGGTGGGACATGGCACGGCCGTCCAAGCCGTTGATCAGCCGCAAGGCAGCCGTGATGGCGTCCATCGAGATCATCGACTCCGAGGGCCTCGACGCGTTCAGCCTGCCCCGGCTCGCGAAACACCTCGGGGTTCGCGCCCCCTCCCTCTATCACCACTTCGACGACAAGAACGAGATCCTCACCGAGGTCGCGCGCTACATCGCGGGCACCGCGGTTCGGCGACCGCGGATGAATCCCGGACCCGATTGGCCGGAGTTCTTCGTGGCCCTCGCTCTGAACTTCCGGCAGTCGATCCTGCGGCATCGCAACGCGGCACCGGTCCTGCTGCAGCACCTCCCGCGTGATCTCTTCACGTCGACCTACGAGGACACCGCCCAGTTCCTGCTGGACTCCGGCGTACCCGTGGACCTGCACGTCCGCATCCTCGACGGCATGGAGACCCTGTCGATCGGCGCGGTCCTGATGGAGGCGATGCGGCCGCCGCGCCCCAAGTCGGCGATCTTCCCGAATGTCTCCGCGGAGTCGCAACCTCTTCTGGCGCAGGCCCTGTCGAGCAACGAACTCACCCAGCGTCAGCTCTTCGAGGGGATCGTGCGCAGCTTCCTGCACGGAATCATCCGTGACCACCATCTGCCGGCCCCGGATGCGGAGCCCGCACCCGCAGGGTGACCGGAGGCGCAGCGCTTGCGCTTGTCGCATCCCTCGACGATCACCGGTCGACTCTTCACAGATCGAGCACCAGTCTCGGCGTGCAGCTCCGGGACACACAGACCATCATGCAGTCGTTCGCGGCCTGCTCGGCCTCGGACAGCACCGAGTCGCGATGGTCGGGTACACCGTCGAGAACGACCTGCTCGCACGTTCCGCAGGTACCCTCGCGGCACGAGAAGTCCACATCGACTCCGCTGTCGAGCAGGGCGTCGAGGACTGTCTCGTCGGCCGCCACCGCCACCGTGCGGCCGCTGCGATCGAGAACAACCTCGAACGCTTCGTCGGCCGGCTCACCCTCGTGCCGAGTGGTTTTGGGAGCGAACCGCTCGACGTGCAGTTCGATGTCGGGTCGGGTGCGGCAGACCTCCTCGATCGCGGCGAGGAGCGGTTCCGGCCCGCAGCAGTAGACGGCCGCGCCGGCCGGGACCTCGCTGACCGCCAGGTCGAGATCCAGGAGCCCGAACTCGTCCTGCGGTCGCAGCGCGACACGTTCGGGATGCTGGTGCGCCAGCACGTCACCGAACGCCATGCCGGACGAGGTGCGGCCGCCGTACAGCAGCGTCCACTCCGCACCCCGCCCGTGCACCTCGGCGATCATCGGTTTCAGCGGGGTGATCCCGATCCCGCCCGCGACGAAGAGGTAGGCCGGCGCATCCACGAGCGGAAAGTTGTTGCGTGGCCCTTTGACCGCGACCAGGTCCCCCACGGCCACGTCGTCGTGCACGCGCGACGAGCCGCCCCGGCCGGCGGGTTCGCGCAGGACGGCGATCCGCAACCGGTCTCGATCTGTCACGTCGCCGCACAGCGAGTACTGGCGGATCAGGTCGTCACCCAGGATGAGGTCCAGGTGCGCGCCGGGTTCCCATGCGGGGAGGGACTTCCCGTCCGGATCGACCAGCGTGAGCGACACCACCCCGTCGGCCTCCACCTCTTTCGCGGCGACGCGCAACTTGGCGTCGTCGAGGAACTCGGTGGCGGTCAGGACCTCACTCATTCGGCTTTCCCATCCTCACAACGGCGCCCGCCCGGTCCGGACGGTGCTCATCGGAACGCCGGCGGCGGGCTCGTGGTGGCTCCGACCTGATAGCAGGAATGCACGTCCTCCTGCTCGAAGGCGAGCAAGCGGCACATCCGCACCGCACCGGCGTCGTCCGGATCGATCCGTAACTGGGAGACCTGGACCCCGGCGTCGCGTTGCCGCGCCAGCGCCGCGGTCAGCAACGTGGTCCCGAGCCCGAGACCCCGAGCCTTCTCCGACAGGACGAGCGCGTGGATGCGCGCGGTCCGCAGTTCGAGGTGGACACGATGTTTCGTTGTGTACCAGACGAACCCGAGGACATTGCCCTCGTCGTCCCGCGCGTCGACGACGGTCCCGCCGCCACGGCGGAGGTCGGCGGACACGCGGTCGTGGTGTCGTTCGGGCAGTTGTGCGGCCGAGAGCACCTGTTCGATCGCGGGGTCGTCGACGACGAGGTCGCGCGGGTCACCGAGAGTGACCCCGTCCGGAACCTCGGTCTCGTCGAGGGGAAGCGCGAACGGCCCGGCCAGATGACGGGCGAGGCTCCACTGCCTGCTCACCGCGGGAACGCCGAATCGTCTCGTCAACCTTCCCGATGCCGGGTGCGTGGCGTACGCCCAACACCGGAGTGCCTTGGCTCCGGTGCGTTCCCACCCGCCGGCTCCGGACACGTCCAGACCCATCTCCTCCACCAGCAGGGTCGTGACCCCGCGTGAACGGTAGTCGGGGTGGACGACGTAAGACACCGTTCCCACGCCGTCGGCGTCGACCGACAGATGAAGGTAGGCGACGATCACCATCGGGACGTCGTCGAGCGGACTGAGGTCACGGCGGGCCTTGATCGGCAGATGCGCGACGGTCCCCACGCCTGCGCCCGACTCCCGGACGGTGTCCGGATCGATCGACGAGAAGCCGGCCTCTTCGTCGTACTCGGCTGCGGCACTGATCAGATCAAGTACTTCGTCGAGCTCGGCGCCGGTCAGTTCCGGACGCCATTCGTAGGTGATCACTGTGCACTCCTGTCAAGCGGGCTGGAGGACTCCGTCGGCGACGAGCCGGCTGTACTCGTCGTCGGTGAGTCCCAGGATCCCGACTGCGATCTCGTGTGTGTCGGCACCGGGCAGCGGAGCCGGACGCAACGGCGCGTCGGGTATCGATCCGAATCGGGCCACCCGCACTGCGGTCGGCAGCGACGCCGGGAGCATCGGGTGTGCGAGCCTGGTGTACGCGTCGCGGTCGAGAAGATGCGGGTCGGTGAGCAAGTCGGGTAGCCGGAGCATTGCGCCCGCCGGTACCCCCGCCTCCTGCAGGAGCGTCATCGCCTCGGCCGGCGTCCGCTCCGCGAGCCAGCTCGCGAGCACCTTGTCTGCTTCCGCCCGGTTCTCGACCCGGTCGGCCCACCGGGCGAACCGGGGATCGTCGGCGAGGTCGTCCCGTCCGATCAGCGCCGCCAGGCCGCGCCACTCGCGGTCGTCGCGGACCGACACCACGACCCACTCGTCCTCCCCCGCACAGGGATAGACGCCCGACGGTGCCGCAAACGGGTCGGCGTTGCCCTCCGCCCGCACCGATCCGGGCGCGAGCGACTCGCGTGCCAACTGACCGCCGAGGGCGACGAGCGCGGCATCGGCCTGGGCGATCTCGATGTCGGTGCCGTGTCCGTGGGACCCCCGGGCGATCAACGCCGCCAGGACTGTCACCGCACTGACCTGAGCGCCGATGTGGTCGGGATAGACGGTGGACCCGTCACACAGGCCGGGATCGTCGTCGGAGTAGCGCCAGAGCGACGACACCCCGCATGCTGCGCGGACGAGAGGCCCGTATCCGAGCCGGGTGTTCCACGGACCGACGCTGCCGAAGGCACTTCCCTCGGCGACGATGATCCGTGGATTCACCTGGCGGAGTTCGTCATACCCGATGCCCATCGCATCGAGCGTGCCGGGCTTGAAATTGGCGAGGACCACGTCGGCCTCGGTCGCGAGTCGGCGGAAGAGATCCTTGCCGTCCGCAGTCCGCAGGTTCAGCCCCAGCGACCGGCGATTGCGATGGCCCCAGGCCACCGATGGCGACAGGGTGTTCGGGCGCTTCGACTGTCGCAGCCCGTCCGGGAATTCGCGGTTCTCGACCTTGATGACGTCGGCGCCGTGGTCGGCGAACTGCCTGCCGAGTTCGGCCCCGAAGACGACGACGCCGAGATCGAGAACGCGGAGGCCGGCGAACGGGTGGCTGCCTGGCGCGGAGCCGGGCGACGATCCCCGCGGGCCGCGCCGCCCCGGCCATGAGGGCTCGAGAGCGTCGTCCGCTGCGGGCGCACGATGACGGAACCCGGCGCGCTGCCCCCCGATCCGCGCATATCCGGACGGGATCCGCGCGTGGATCTCCGGACCGATCTCGGCATCGACCAGGGTTCCGGCGGCGATGAAGTGATCGTTGTCGAGCACCTCGCCGATCCGGAGTACGCCGCCGATCGGGATGCCCCGAGCCGCCCCTTCGGCGACCAGCTCGTCGCGTGTCCGATCGGCGAACAGTTGCTCGATCAACGGATGCAATCGGTCGGCCGCGGCGAACCGTGCCGGGATGGTGTCGAAGGCCGGATCGGCGAACTCGTCGGGTTCGCCCAGCCACGCGAACATGGCGCGCCATTGACGCTTGGCCAGCAGACAGATTCGTACCTGGCCGTCCGCGCATCGGAGGACGGGGTAGAAGTTCGCGGCATCGGGGCGGTCACGCGGAAAGTCGTCGCGCCGACCCGCCGCGGCGGACCCCTGGACGCCGAAGCCGGGGTCGAAGCCGTGGACCACCGATTCGAACGCCGAGATCTCGACCAGCTGACCGGCGCCGGTACGGATCCGGTCGAAGTGGGCGAGCAGCGCAGACCACGCGGCGTGCACGCCGACCGCCTGTTCGACGAGTCCGGGCGGCGGGAGGAGCGGCTCGCGACCGGGCTCACCGGACCGCGAGAGCACCCCGCTCATCGCGTAGATCACCGATTCGGTGGCGTTCCAGTTCCGGTACGGACCGCTCCGGCCGAATCCGCTGAGGGTCAGCACGACGAGCGCAGGATGCGCGGCGGCCAGTTCGTCAGGGTCGAGACCTGTTTCCCCCGTGGATGACTCGACGAGGATGTCGGCCTCGGCGACCAGGTCGTCGAACCGCGCACGTCCGGAGTCGGTGCCGAGGTCGAGGACGACGACCTTCTTGTTCGCGTTGTTGAGCGCGAACGGGATGCTCGTCCCGGCCTCGATCGGTTCGGCGTGACGCGACCGGGATCCCCCCGGACGTTCGACGCGCACGACCTGCGCACCGAGGTCCGCCAGGAAACGGCCGCACGATTCGCCGAGCCCGTCGGTCGCGTCGACGACCCGGACGTCCGACAGCGGCAGATCGCTCATGTCTCTCCTGTCGAGGTTCGTGTTGCTGGTTGCCGTCTCGCGGTCCGATGCGGAGTCGCCGGTCATCGGGTGGCGAAGTAGATCGACTTGGCGGACACGTACGGTGCCAGGCCCTCGGGGCCGAGTTCCCGTCCGAGGCCCGACGCCTTCACACCACCGAACGGTGCCGCGAGATCGAGGGCGTAGTGGTTGACCCCGACCGTGCCGGTGTGAATGCGGTCCGCAATGGCGAGGCCTCGGGCCTCGTCGGTGGTCCACACCGTGCCGCCGAGTCCGTACTCGGAGTCGTTGGCGATGCGGATCGCGTCGTCCTCGTCGATGTACTCGGTGATGGTGAGGACGGGACCGAAGATCTCCTCCTGCGCGATCGACGCGGAGTTGTCGACACCGACGAACACGGTCGGTTCGACGAACCACCCCTGTGCCCGATCGGCCGGCACGCCGCCGCCGGTGGTGATCCGGTATCCCGCCGCCCGCCCGGCTTCGACATGACCGAGCACCCGGTCGCGTTGCGCCGCGCTGACGAGCGGCCCGATCGCGGTCGCCTTGTCCAGCGGATCGCCGACCCGGAGAGTGCGGACGGTCTCGGTCACCGCTTCGACGACATCGTCGAAGCGGTCCCGGGGTGCGAGTATGCGGGTGCTGGCGTGGCATGTCTGCCCGTTGTTCACCAGCGAGACGTCGAGCAGGTGTCGCGAGAACTCGTCGAGATCGGCGTCGTGGGCGACGATCGCGGCGGACTTGCCGCCGAGTTCCAGCGTCACCGGTCGCAGCAGCGCACCGCAGACCTCGCCGATGGCGCGCCCCGCCGCGGTCGAACCCGTGAACGCGACCTTGTCGATTCCGGGATGCCGGACCAGGTAGGCCCCCGCTTCGCGTTCGGCCGGGACGATGTTGAGGACACCCTCGGGGAGGCCGGCCTCCTGCGCGGCGTCGGCGAACACGAACGCGTCGAGCGCCGTCTCCGGCGCCGGCTTGAGCACGATCGTGCAGCCCGCCGCGAGAGCCGGCGCGATCTTCATCGCCGCCAGCGGCTGGGGGTAGTTCCACGGGGTGATCGCCGCGACCACGCCGACCGGCTCACGGCGGACGACGGTGCGCCCACCGAACGCGCTGGGACGCACATCCTCGGCGTCGCCGGCGCGGATCAGGTTCGCGTAGTACGACAGCATCGCCGCCGGGCCATATCCGTTGACCGACTTCGACAACGCGATGGGCATCCCGTTCTCGCGGCTGACCAGCTGTGCGGTGTCGCGCGCACGTACCGTCAGCGCGGCGGCGAAGCGGTCGAGGACATCGGCGCGCTCGTCGGGGCCCATCGACCGCCAGGGTCCGGACAGCGCCGAGCGCGCCTCGCCGACCGCACGATCGATGTCGGCCGGTCCCGCCAGCGCGCTTCTGCCCAGCGGCTTCTCGGTGGCCGCCTCGATGACGTCGTACCCGGTGCCCGACTCCGCCGGTGTCCACCGTCCACCGAGGAACAGGGCGTCTCGCTCGAACATGTCTTCTCCCGGTCAGTAGTGTGTCGGAGGTGTCGCGTCCGTGCTACACGGTGTCGGTGTGGCCGAACAGCACCGAACTCACGAGCGGCGCCATCGGGCCACCGATGAACAGCGATGTGCGCGCGTCGGCAACCTGATTGGTGGACGTGCCGCGGATCTGACGGACGGCTTCCACCGCCAGGTTCAGCCCGTTGATGAACGAATCCGCCAGGTTGCCGCCGCTGGTGTTCACCGGCAACTTCCCGTGGGGCGCGGTCAGATTGTCCACTGTCATCACGGTGCCCGCAGCCTCGCCGGGCGGGCACAACCGATGATCGATCAGTGCGGCCACGGCCGGACCGCTGAAGTTCTCGTACACCTGGACGACGTCGACATCGTCCGGACCCAATCCCGCTGACGCCCAGAGACGTTCGGCGACACCGGGTTTCCCATTGTTTGCGGGACCGAACCCGGCTGTCGAATACTGGGCGTCGTTGTCGACCCGTTCGCAGAAGCCACCCGGCGCGCCCTGTGCGCCGGCGAGTACGAACGCCGGGTCACGACGGAGATCACGCGCGCGGTCGGAACCGACGAGAACCAGTGCGACCGCGCCGTCACTCTCCCTCGAGCAGTCGTAGAGATGGAAGGGTTCGGCGATCAGTCGCGAGGACTCGTAGGTCTCCTCGTCGAGCGGTTTGCCGTGACCCTGCGCTGTCGGATTCTGCTGCGCGTGCTGGTACGCGGCCAGGACCAGCGACCGCATCGCCGATCGAGGTACGCCGTCGTGCTCGAGCATGCGCTGGGTACGCATGGCGCAGATCTGCGCAGGCGACCCGACACCATGCGCGAGGAAGTGAGATCCGTAGTGATACTTGGCATACCCCAGTCGACCGGTGTCGGCCTGGGACATCGCGCGGTACACGACGACGCACTGCGCCTGGCCCGATGCGATGGCGACGGCCGCATTCGTGATCGCGGCCGCCACGCTTCCGCCACCGCCGCCCCACATCATGTTCGACCAGCGGAGCTCGTCGATCATCAGTGCCGCACCGAGGATCGGCCCATCGTTGGAACCGCCCGCATACGAGACGAATCCGTCGATCTCGCGGGGCGACACCCCGGCGTCGGAGCAGGCGTCGAGGATCGCCCGGATCGTCATCTGCTGCTCGGTGAACGGCGACTGTCCACGCTTGTAGTGCATTTCGGAGACGCCGACCACGGCGGCGCCACCACGGATTCCATTGCTCATCGGTGCGCTCCGTCGGTCGGCTCGGCCCGTTGCCAGCGGAGAAGCGGCCACGGTTGAGCCGGATGCTCCTCGAAGACGCCGACGACGCGGTCGCCGATACTCGGTGTGCGTTCGAGATCGTCGGTCAGCAGGCCGAGCACCCGCCGGCCATCCGTGTCGTCGAGTTCCACGAGCACGCTGACGTACGGGAGCCGATCGGCCAGTTCCTCGATGTACGGATACCAGCTGCGACTCCAGCTGTAGATCGTGCCGACGGGTTGGACTGCCTCCCAGCCGATGTCGAACGAGTGGCAGGTCCCGCACACCGACTGGGGACTCCAGATCCAGGTCGCACAGGTCCGGCAGCGCTGGAGGCGTAGTTCCTTTTCGGACAATCCATCCCAGTACGGCCGGTCCAGCCCGTCCGCGGTGGGACCCCAGGGGACGTCGACAGTCGTCATCGCGCCGACTCGGGCACGAAGTTCTCCAGCCCGCCGGCGAACCAGTTGCCGTCCCGGCGCTCCCAGATGGACCGCAGACCGATCTCACGTCCTTCGGTGGTGTAGACGGTCTCCCCGATCATGCGGTCGCCGTCGGCCCGGACGCCGACGATCCGGTGCGCATCCACCGCGCCGCGCGGGACGTCGACACCGTCGAACACCGCCGGGATGTTCTCTTGGATCATCTCGGCCACCGCGGCTTTCATGTCCCCTTCGACCACGTGCCCGACATGCTGCTCGTAGCGCGCCCGGAAGTCATCCAGTTCGCTCATCGTTGTTCCTCCTCACCGGCGGGCCGAGCCCGTCGTCATGGCATAAACCTTACGGCTTTAGTTATATGGCGTCAATCGAGATGCGCGGAGCCGTCCGCGGCGACGCGCACCCGTCGTGCCTGCGCCTCGGTGGTCGCGAGTTCGTCCAGGTCGCCGCGGTCGGTGACCACGGCCAGGGTGCGGCCGCCACCGCGAATGCGACCGGCGACGAATGCCCGCTCCGGGGCTCCGGTCCGGTCGTACGCCACGGTCCAGGTCTCGAGATCGGCCGCGCCCTCGTGAGAATCGATCACCTCGACCGGCGGTTCGGCGCCCGACCAGGCCTCCTGCACCGTCTCGGCGACGTCGCGCCGGCGAAAGCCGGCCGCGGGCGGTTCGGTCGAGTACACGCCGAACGCGTGCTTCGTCAGGTACCCGCTGTTCGCGGTCACCATGCCGAAGGCGCCGGGCGATCCGCGCAGCCTGGTGGCCACCGCGGCGATCGCGTGCGTGCTGTAGTTGTTCCACGGACCGCCCGCGAAGGTGAGACCGCCGGTACATGTCAGCGGACGACTCGGATCATTCACGGGCACCCCGATTTCGCGGGCAGCGACCTGCACGGCGGAGGGGAAGCACGAGTAGATGTCGAGGTGCTCGATGTCCTCGATGCCGATGCCGGCGAGTTCGAGCGCTCGGGCCGCGCCGATCCGGATCGGTGCCGAACCGTCCAGGGCGGGACGTGCCGCGATCGCATCGGTGTCCCGGGACTCGGTTCCACTGTGCGGGAACACCCAGGACGAGCTGGGCACTCCCAATCGTCTCGCGGTCTCGACCGAGCACATCACGAGCGCCGCGCCCTGGTCGACCATGTTGTTGGAGTTCAACAGCTTCGGGTAGGGAGACGAGATCAGGCGATTGGCGTCGGTCGGGGTCGTGATCTCCGCCGGCGCGTACCTCCGCCGGTTCCACGCGTGCGGGTTGTCCGCGGCGACCTCGCTGAACGACGACCACAGCTCACCGAGGAGCTTGTCGTGCTCGGCGGCACTCCTGCCGGCACCGATGCGCAGCGCCTGCTCGAACAGCGGATAGACGAATGACGGCCGGTCCAGCCCGATACGCCGCTCGCTCTCCGCCTCCATTGGGACATCGGGGACGATGATCGGCGCGGATGGCACCGTGTCATCCTGCCGCGCCCAGTCCGGCCGCTCCCCCCTGGCGCGGAGCTTCATCCGCGTACGCCAGGCTTCTGCACCCCCGATGAGGATGACATCGGCGCGGCCCGCAGCGATGTCCTCGGCCGCGCCGTTGACCAGCACCTGCGGCGTACTGCCGCCGTTGCCGGTGTAACCGGTGTGCCGCGGATGCGCCCCGATCCGTTCGGCCACCAGGGCACCCGGGTCGCGGTAACGCCAGGAGAGGAGCCCGACGACGCGGATGGAGTCGACCGATTCGAGGAGGCGCGACGTCCCGGCCTCGGCAGCCGCCTCGCGCGCCGCACGGGCGAGGAGTTCGACCGGTTCGACACCGCCGTCGTGAGCGGTGACCTGCCCACCGCCGACGAGGACGGGGGTGCGTGGATCGATGGTCATGAGTGGCCTGCCTTCAATCGACTCCGACGGTCGGCGACCGCCCACTGCACAAATCTAACTCCGATAGATAATTGGCCGCAATCCGCCCCTCGTGGATTGCGGCCGGCCGGAGTCAGACCCGCGGAAGCACCTCGGTGGGCGCGTCCTGCCACACCCGGTCGTCTCGCCGGCGGTCCGCGACATCGGCCGCGTGGGCGCGGTTCTCGCCGCGGATTCGGTCTTCTTGTTCCTGGCTGCGCCGGATCGCCTCCTGGGCGTTCTCCGGCAACTCGGGCAGCATCGCGTGCACCCGCTCGCGGTGCCGCGCGATCGCCTTGCGCTCGGGCATCCCGGGATTGGGCTGCACCTGCGGGATGATCTCGGTGAAGTCCTCCTTGGTACCACCACCGGATATACCCGCGGCCTGCATCGCCTCTTCCTGCTTCTGCACCGCCTCGTCCTTCTCCTCGGACATACCGATCGGACCGAACCGGTCACCGGAGAGGAACTGCTTGACCACGGGCTGCTCCGAGGTCAACAACTGCTCACGCGGACCGAACATCACCAGCTCCTTGCGGAACAACATGCCGATGTTGTCCGGGATCGTCCGTGCGATGTTGATGTTGTGCGTCACGATCAGGATCGTCGCGTCGATTTGGGCATTGATGTCGATCAACAACTGCGAGATGTACGCCGTACGCACCGGATCCAGACCCGAGTCCGGCTCGTCACACAGGATGATCTGCGGATCCAGCACCAACGCCCGCGCCAACCC
>NZ_NGFO01000020.1 GCF_002149015.1 Gordonia lacunae
CCCCTGAGGAGCGAGCTAGCGACCGTCACCCCCGCTCCCTGAGGAGCGAGCGTCACCCCCGCCCCCTGAGGAGCGAGCTTGCGAGCGTCACGAAGGGTCCTGGCGAGATGGGTGGCAGACCCTTCGTGACGCGCCCTCCGCAAGCTCCGGGCGCTCCTCAGGGAGCAGAGATTTGGCGCTTCCGCAAGCGTCCGGGCGCTCCTCAGGGAGCAGAGATTTGGCGCTTCCGCAAGCGTCCGGGCGCTCCTCAGGGAGCAGAGGTTTGGCGCCTCCGCAAGCTCCGGACGCTCCTCAGAGAACAGAGGTTTGGCGCTTCCGCAAGCTCCGGACGCTCCTCAGAGAACAGTGATTGGCCGCGCCCTCCGCAGGCTCCGGGCGCTCCTCAGGGGGCGGGGGGCGCTCACGCTCCTCGGTCGTCAGGGAGCGGAGGCCGGGCCGACCAGCCGCTCGGCGGCGTCGACACCGGCGGCGAGCACGATGTGCAACACCGTCAGCAGCGGCACGTCGTCGAGCTGGCTCGCCGGAAACGTGTAGTACTGCAACACATCTGTGGTGACCCCCGCACGATCGGAGCGTCGGAGGCTGCCGAAGCTGAGCTGGGCGGCGCACGCCTCGACGTCGTCGCGGAGCGTCGGGGTGTTGGGCAGGTCCATCGCGACCATCTGCGTCAAGGCCAGCACGTCGAGGCCGTCGGCCAGCGTGAGTACGCGGATCGACGCGCGGGTCGGACCGACCTGCACCACCAGCGAGTCGGCGTCGGGACGGTCGACGGGCCCGAGTTCGGCGACGATCTCGGCGGTCCGGTCGAGGAGGGCGGCGGCGTCGGTCACGACGGCTTCACCCCGCCGAAACGCCGGTCGCGCGAAGCATATTCGAGGCAGGCGGCCCACAGGTCCCGACGGTCGAAGTCGGGGAAGAGCTTCTCCTGGTAGACCATCTCCGCGTACGCCGACTGCCACAGCAGGAAATTCGAGATGCGTTGCTCGCCCGAGGGCCGCAGGAACAGATCGACGTCGGGCATGTCCGGCTCGTCGAGGTATCGCGCGAACGTCGACTCCGAGATCCGCTCGGGATCGATCTCGCCGCGTGCCGCACGCCGTGCGATCTCTCGTGCGGCATCGGCGATCTCGGCGCGGCCGCCGTAGTTGACGCACATCGTCAGCGTCATCGCGGTGTTGTCCTTTGTCATCTCCTCGGCGATCTCGAGTTCACGGATCACACTGCGCCACAGGCGCGGACGACGACCGGCCCAACGTACGCGAACGCCCATCTCGTGCATCTCGTCACGCCGACGACGGATGACGTCGCGGTTGAAGCCCATGAGGAACCGCACCTCGTCGGGGCTGCGGGACCAGTTCTCGGTGGAGAAGGCGTAGGCCGACAACCAGCCGACCCCCAATTCGATACAGCCACAGACGGTGTCCATCAGCACGGCCTCGCCGCGCTTGTGCCCCTCGGTGCGCGGGAGCCCGCGATCGGTGGCCCAGCGGCCGTTGCCGTCCATCACCAGCGCGACGTGCTTCGGCACGAATTCGGCGGGAATGGCGGGTGGCCGCGCACCGCTCGGGTGCGGATCGGGTGGGCGGATCTCGGTGCGGAGGTTCGCGGCCTTGCGCGCCTTCGCCGAACTACCCGGCCGCAACGCCATCGTCGACCCTCCTCACACCCGTGTCCACACCCGTCTCCATCAGCCTATGAGGGGCGGTGCGTTCGATCAGCGGCAGGGTTCGGAGCTGACGTTCCAGATGCCACTGCAGATGTGCGGCCGTGAGCCCGCTGGCCTGGCGACGCAGCGACGGAGTCGCGTCGACCACGTCGTCCCACCGGCCGCGGAACAGGGCCTCCATGAGGTCGAGCACGCCGGGCGACGGGGTCGCCGATCCGGGCGGGCGACACGGCAGACAGACGGCGCCGCCCGCGGCGACATGGAAGGCCCGATGCGGGCCGGGCGTCGCGCACCGCGCGCACTCCTCCAGCGCCGGCATCCAGCCCGCGCTGTACATGGCACGCAGCAGATAGGCGTCCAGGATCAGTTCTCGAGGCCGGCGGTCGTCGGCCAGTGCCGCCAGAGCCCCCACCGTCAGCCGGTGCAGCTGACGGGTGGGCGCTCGTTCTTCGCCCGCGAGCCGCTCCGCGGTCTCGAGGACCGCACACGCCGTCGTGTAGCGCCCGTAGTCGGCGACGATGGCATCGGCGAAGGCGTGCAGGCTGTGCACCTGGGTGACCACGTCGAGACTGCGGCCGGGATACAGGTGCACGTCGATGTGGGCGAAGGGCTCGAGCCGGGCCCCGAACTTCGACCGCGTCCGCCGGACGCCCTTGGCCACCGCGCGCACGAGACCGTGTTCGGCGGTGAGCAGCGTGATGATGCGATCGGCCTCGCCCAGCTTGTGCTGGCGCAGCACGACGGCCTCATCCCGGTAGAACCTCACCGCCACATTCTCCCACCGGGCACCGACACAGCAGTCCCCGACATGCCCGCCGACCCACCCCGGATCGATGTCGAATGGGTCAGCCGGCGTTGACGATCTTGTCCAGCCTCGGCGGCAGCGTCATCCCGCCGGGATAGCGGTGCCAGCCCTTGCGGTCGTAGTACTTGGTGCCGAGCAGACCGAGGAGCACGCCGACGAGCAGACCGATGAAGCACTGGATGATCGACCGGCCCAAGCCCGCCGACAGGTCGGCGTCGAAGTACAGGACCGCCCGCACACCGAGATAGATCACATGCATCGGCTCGATCGCGGCGATCCACTCGAAGAAGCGCGGACTCGCCTCGAGCGGAAGCGTCCCGCCCGACGACGGCAGCCCGAACACGACGAAGAAGAGCAGATTGAACAGCAGCCCGGCATTGCCGAACACCGCCATCATCGCGCTGGCGCTCACGCCGACGGCGAAGATGCCGAGTACCGAGAGCATCCAGAGCACGAATCCGTTCGGGATCGATGTCCCGACCATCGCGCCGACGGCGATGAACAGGGTCGAGAGCACCACCGCGACCAGGAACATGATCGTCCACTTCGCCGCGAGCGTCGCCCACCGGCTGATCGCGAGCCGCTCGCGCAGCTGATAGAACGGCCCGTATTCGATCGGGGTCTGGCCGAGCATGCCGTCGACGACGATGCTGACCATCATCGCCCCGGTGAAGCCGGCGAGGACGAGCAGCAGGGTCAGGTAGAACGCCGACAGGCCGTTGCCCGCACCGTTCGGGAGCGGCGTCGGCTCGGACACCTCGACGGCCACCGGGCTCGCGAGCGCGAGCTGCGCGGCGCCGGTGAACGTGATGTCGTTGCGATCGAGCTGCGTGCGGACCTGCTCGGTCAGCTGCGCGCCGACCTGATCGTTGACGCGCGTACGCACCTGGTCGGCGAGGGTGGTGGTGATCGACGACGCGAACGCCCCGGAGCCCCGGTTGATGAAGATGTCGATGGTCGGTTTCGCCGGTTCGGCGGTGAGGACCGTCGACCGGCCCAGTGCGACAGCCCGATTCGTGAAGTTCGAGCCGACGACGATGACGCCGTACACCTTGCCGCTGTTGAGTTCGGACAGGGCGGTCGACCGGTCGGTCCGGCTCACGACGATCCCGTTCTCCGCCGCCGAGGAGATGATGCCCTCGGCGACCTGGTCACCGAAGTTCTGCTGGGTGGACTGTCCGTCGGCGTTCTGCACCTCGCCGCCGGCGTCCTCCTGCACCAGTGCGACCGGGAAGTCGTGCAGGTGGCGCTGCGGGTCGACGACCGCCGCCATGTACAGCGCGGCCATCAGCGAGAACATCACCGCCACCAGCGCGAGTGGGGCGAGCCAGAAGCGTGGCGACCCCAGCACTCCCGCGATCGTGCGACCCGTCGGCTGATCGGCGTCCGGCGCTTCGTGCGCTCCCCTGCCGAGTGCGTCTCCCGGCTGTTCCGGCGACTCGTGCGTTCCCATCGGCGTACCTCCCCGCAGGCCGCCCCTGCCGGCGTCAGGCCGTCAGGAACACGCTGCTAGAAACCCAATCGACGCAACTGCTTGGGGTCGCGTTGCCAGTCCTTGGCGACCTTCACATGCAGATCCAGGTACACCTTGGTCCCCAGCAGCCGCTCGATCTGTGCGCGGGCAACTGTACCGACCTCTTTCAGACGCGCACCCCTGTGCCCGATGATGATGCCCTTCTGGCTGTCGCGCTCGACGAACAGCACGGCGTGGACGTCGACCATCGGCGGCAGCTTCGGATCCCGGTCCTCGCGGTCGATGACTTCCTCGATCACGACGGCCAGTGAGTGCGGCAGTTCGTCGTGCACGCCCTCGAGAGCGGCTTCACGGATGAATTCAGCCATCAGGACCTGCTCGGGCTCGTCGGTGAGTTCACCGTCCGGGTAGAACGCGGGGCCCTCCTCCATGAGGCTCACCAGCACGTCGGACAGCACGTCGAGCTGCTTGCCCGACTTCGCCGACACCGGGACGACCTCCGACTCCGGGCCGAGTACCTGCGACAGCGCCAGCAACTGCTTCGCGACCTGCTCGGGAGCGACGCGGTCGATCTTGGTGACCACGCCGATGATCGTCGTGCGCGGAGCCATCTCGCGCACCTGCGAGATGATCCAGCGGTCACCGGGTCCGATCGCCTCGTCGGCCGGTATGCAGACACCGATGACGTCGACCTCGGAGTATGTGTCGCGGACGAGGTCGTTGAGCCGCTGGCCGAGCAGGGTACGCGGGCGATGCAGACCGGGGGTGTCGACGAGGATCAACTGGGCGTCCGGCCGGTTGACGATCCCGCGGATGGTGTGACGGGTGGTCTGCGGCCGGTTCGACGTGATCGCGATCTTCTCGCCGACGAGGGCATTGGTGAGCGTGGATTTGCCGGTGTTGGGCCGGCCCACGAAACAGACGAAGCCCGAACGGAACTCAGGCATCCGCGCGCCCGATGCGCTGCTGCGGTGCACCCGCGGTGTCGGTCAGGACCGCGTACGCCTCGGGGCTGAGTTCGTGCAGGGTGTCCAGGCCCGGATCGTCGGGGTCACCGTTGACGACGACCGCCGCCTCGAAGGAGCGCGCCCCGCTCGAGAGCGCGGACGCCACCGCCACCTGCAGTCCGGTGAGGGTCAGGGTGCGGGTCCGCACGTCGGCGCCGGCGTAGGTGCGGCCGTCGCCGTCCCGGACCGCGGCACCCGACGGCGACTCGGCGCGCGCCAGCGCGCCCCGGGCGAGCACCACGAGCTTGCGATCCTCGTCGGTGAGGGTCTCGGTCACTGGTTCATCCTTGCTCTCGGATCGTCTGCGCTGTCGCGATCGGCGGTGTCGGCGTCCGGGGCGTCGTCGCCCTTGTCTCTCGCCGCCCGCTCGGCCCGCCGTTCGTCCTCGTGGTCGCGGGCCGCGGCACGTTCGGCACGTCCCTGCGATCGGCTCGAGTGGCCGCGGTGCTCGTCGCGCCGGGACTCCTCCTCCGCGCCGGGCACCCGCGTGACCAGTACCGTGATGATGCGTTGGCGGCCTTGGCGATTGGGGCCGCCCTCGGCCACCAGCTGCAGTCCGTGGTATTCGACCCGGGCGCCGGGCAACGGCACACGACCCAGTTCCAGGCCGACGAGTCCGCCGACCGTCTCGACCTCTTCCTCGGCGATCTCGACGTCGAACAGCTCGCCGAGGTCTTCCACCGGCAGCCGTGCCGACACCCGGTAGGACCCGTCACCGAGGTCCTCGACCGGGGCGAGCTCGTCGGTGTCGTACTCGTCGGTGATCTCGCCGACGATCTCCTCCAGCACGTCCTCGATGGTCACCAGCCCGGCGATACCGCCGTACTCGTCGACGAGCATGGCCATGTGGTTGCGCTCACGCTGCATGTCGGCGAGCACCCGGTCGAGGGGTTTGGAGTCGGGGATGAACTCGGCGTCGCGCATCACGTCGACGACGCGCAGCGTCGTGGGATCGACGCGCTGGGCGACCGTTCGCGCCACCAGGTCCTTGAGATACACAATGCCCAGGACGTCGTCGGTGTTCTCACCGATGACCGGGATCCGCGAATGTCCGGACCGCGTCGCGAGGCTCGTGGCCTGCAGCGCGGTCTTGTCGGCCTCGATCCACACCATCTCCGGGCGCGGGACCATCACCTCGCGGGCGCTGGTGTCGCCGAGGTCGAACACCGACTGGATCATCCGGCGCTCGTCGGCGGCGACGACGCCCGATGCCTCGGCGAGGTCGACGACCTCGCGCAACTCGACCTCGGTCGCGAACGGGCCGTTGCGGAATCCGCGACCCGGCGTGAGGGCGTTACCGATCAGGATCAGCAGGCGGGTCAGCGGTTTGAGCAGCACTCCCAGCGCGAACAGCAGGTACGACGACGCGAGCGCGATCGTGTACGCGTGCTGCCGGCCCAGGGTCCGGGGTCCGACGCCGACGGCGACATACGAGACCACCGTCATGGCCGCGATGGCCACCGCCAGTCCCCCGCCGACACCGATCAGCTGCGTCGCGGCGACCGCGACGAGCGCAACGGCCGCGGTCTCGCACACGACCCGGAGAAGCACCACGAGCCCGACATAGGTCGCGCGTGCGTCGAGGATGCCCGCCAGACGGCGCGCGCCCGCGCGCCCCTCGCGGACCATGTCGTCGACCCGGGCGTTCGACACGGTCGACACCGCGGTGTCCACCGCCGCGAAGACTCCACCGATCCCGATCAACACGACTGCGGCCACGATGAACCAGTAGTCAGAGGTCACCCTCGGTCCTCCTCGGACCGCGTCGGGGCACCGGGGGCCGGCGTTCCGCCCTCGATGCCGGTGAAACCGATGTTGGACAGCAGCCGCGAATCGCGGTCGGTCTGTCGTTGCTCCTGCGCGCGGCGATGACGTTCGGCGTAGAACGCGTCGAGGATGCGGTTCTGCAACCCGAACATCTCGCGCTCCTCCTCCGGCTCGGCGTGGTCGTAGCCGAGGAGGTGGAGGACGCCGTGGATGGTCAGCATCGCCAGCTCGTGCTCGAAGGAGCGTTTCGCCTCCCGCGCCTGCTTCCGGGCGAAGTCGGGGCACAGCACGATGTCGCCCAGAATCGCCGGACCCGGGTCGGTCGCGTCCGGCCGACCGCCGGGCACGAGTTCGTCCATCGGGAAACTCATCACGTCGGTCGGACCGGGCAGGTCCATCCACTGCACGTGCATGTCCGCCATGGTGTCCTCGTCGACGCACAGCACCGACAGCAGCGCCGCCGGATTGACGTCCATCGCGTTCACCGCGAAGCGGGCGGCGTCGATGATCAGCTCCGCCGGGACCTCGACCCCGGATTCATTGGCCAGTTCGATGCTCATGAGCGACGTCCCTGGGAGGCGGCCCGACGCGCGGCGCGGTTACCGCCCAGCGCCGTGTTCGGCAGTCCTCGCTGCGCCTCCTCGGCTCGTCCGTAGGCGTCGACGATGTCGGCGACCAGCCGGTGCCGGACCACGTCCTGGCTGGTCAGCCGCGCGAAGTGGATGTCGTCGATGCCTTCCAGGATCTCCGATGCCGCGAGCAGCCCGCTGCGGGCCCCGCCGGGCAGGTCCACCTGGGTCACGTCGCCGGTGACGACGACCTTGGAACCGAAGCCCAGGCGGGTCAGGAACATCTTCATCTGTTCGCTCGTCGTGTTCTGCGCCTCGTCGAGGATGATGAACGCGTCGTTGAGCGTGCGTCCGCGCATGTAGGCCAGCGGCGCGACCTCGATGACCCCGGCGGCCATCAACTTCGGGATCGCCTCGGGGTCCATCATGTCGTGCAGTGCGTCGTACAGCGGGCGCAGGTAGGGGTCGATCTTCTCGCTCAGCGTGCCCGGCAGGAAGCCGAGGCGCTCGCCGGCCTCGACCGCCGGTCTGGTCAGGATGATGCGGTTGACCGACTTCGACTGCAGCGCCTGGACGGCCTTGGCCATCGCGAGGTAGGTCTTGCCGGTACCGGCCGGACCCAGACCGAACACGATGGTGTGGGTGTCGATGGCGTCGACGTAGTGCTTCTGGTTGAGCGTCTTGGGCCGGATCGTCTTGCCTCGTCGCGACAGGATGTCGAGCGACAGCACGTCGGCGGGCGACTCCTCGGTGCCGTCGGACAGCATGGACACGCTGTGCCGTACGAGATCGGGTGTCAGCGGGGTTCCCCGGCCGACGAGGTCGACGAGTTCGGCGATGACGCGCTCGGATGCGGCGACCTCCGCGGACTCACCGGTGAGCGTCACCTGGTTGCCGCGGACGTGGATGTCGGCGGGCAGGAGCTGCTCGAGCGTACGCAGGTTGACGTCACTGGCGCCGAGCAGCCCGAACACGACTCCGGGAGAGACTTCGACAGTGGATGTGACCCCAGACCGGCGCGGCTGCGTACGGCTGGATTGCCCGCTCTGGTCGGGGTTGTCGTCACTCACGTATGAAATCACTCCTGGTGTTCTGTGCTGGATGCAGTTCTCTTCTGGATGCCTGCTGTTGTGTTCACGGCGACCCCGGCGTGGCGCGGCCGCGGCGCGCAGAGGCGTGGCCAGTGTATCGCGGTGCAACAGCCGATCAGCAGGCAATATTTCCGTCAGATCCCGAGCACCCGGATCGTCTGCCGCGTGCACGCGCTGCGCGGGTCGACGAAGGCGTCGTGCCCCTCCCCCGGGACGGCGAGGAATTCCGCGGACTGGCCGCGCGCGATCGCGGCCGCGACGTACCGGCGGCTGGACTCGATCGGGATGAGATCGTCGGTCTCGCCGTGTATCGCCACGACGTGGGCGTCGACGACCGGCGCCAGCAGGGGCGAGGCATCGGCGTACCGTCGCGGCGACTCGCTGAACGGCCGGCCCATGAAGGCCCGCACCGAGTCTCGGTCGGCCGCGGCGACGGTGTCGAGCACGGCTGCCTGGGCGACGACGGTGGTGATGGTGGCGGTCGCGGTGCGGGCGCCGAGCTGCCCGACGGCCCAGACCGCGAGCTGGCCACCGGCCGAGTGCCCGACGACCGCCGTCGAGGAGAAGTCGACGCCGCCCGCCGGGAGCAGGTCACGGATGGGCCCGTCGAGGGCACCGAGCGCATCGAGGACATCCCGGCCGGTGTTCGGCCATCCGCCACCCTCTTCGCCGACCCGGCGGTATTCGATGTTCCACACCGCCGCCCCGCGCTCGGCGAGCATGCGGGCGATCGCCGTCTGCGTCGTCGAGCCGAATTCGACCGACCAGGACCCGCCGTGCACGAGCACCACGAGCCGCGCGGGCCCCGCGGCGTCGAAACCGTCGGCGGGCACGTACAGGTGCCCGAATTGTGAAGGCGCCGAGCCATACTCGATCTTCGTTCGACGCACGGAGCGGCGTCCGACGACACTCATCGCGTCCACCGGCGGGTGAGCACCCCGATCGCACCGAGCGCCACCGCGGCCGCCGTCGACGTGCGCAGCACCTCGGGACCGAGCACGACCGACTGCGCACCGAGTGCGGTCAGGTCGGCGACCTCACCGCCGTCGAGACCACCCTCCGGCCCGACCACGAGCAGGATCTCGCAGGCGTCGGCGAGTGGCAGGTGTGCGAGGGGTTGGGCGGCCTCCTCGTGCAGAACGGCGACGACCCCGCCCGCGGCCACCACGTCCGCGCAGCGGGCTCGGACGTCGATGGTGGTCGCGAGGTCGGTGACCTCCGGTATCCACGGACGCCGACTCTGCTTCGCGGCCGCCGACGCCGCGGCCCGCCATTTGCCGACGCCTTTGTCCGCCTTGCCCGTCCATCGCGACACGCAGCGCAGTGCCTGCCAGGGCACGATGACGTCGACGCCGGCCTCGGTGGCGAGGTCGACCGCGAGTTCGGACCGTTCGGACTTCGGCAGCGCCTGTACCAGTGTCACCTGTGGGGTGGGGCGTGCCTCGAACGAGAGGTCGTGGACGGTCGCCACCAGCGTGTCCTTGGCGGTAATCTCCCGGATCTCGCAACCGCCCACCGATCCGGCGCCGTCACCGACGAGGATTCGTTCGCCGACACCGAGCCGGGCGACGGTGACCGCGTGCCGACCCTCGGGTCCGCTCAGGGTCACCTCGGCCCCGGGAGCCGGCACGGACTCCGCCCAGAACAACGGTGGACTCACCGCACACCCGCCGTCCGGGAGGAGCAGACCCGCCGAGCCCTCATCGCCGCGGACATGCCGGGTCTACTTCCCGGCGAACGCGTTGCGCAACCGTGAGAAGAGGCCACCCGGCGCCGCGGCGGCCGAGGTGTTCACGACCTCGATCTCGTCGGCGGCGACCTTGCGGTACTTCGTGAGCGCCTCGGTCTGCGCCGCATCGAGCCGAGTCGGTACGACGACGTCGAGGTGGACGTGCATGGTGCCCCGCACTCCGGAGCTGACGTGCGGCATGCCCTGACCCCGCAGCTTCACGATCTGCCCGGGCTGGGTACCGGGTGCGACCGTCACGGTGACCGGATCCCCGAGGATGGTCTCGACCTCGAACTCGGCGCCGAGCGCCGCGTCGGCCATCGGGACCTTCACCGTGCAGTGCAGGTCGTCCTTGTCGCGGAGGAACACCTCGTGCGGACGTTCGGACACCTCGACATACAGATCGCCGGCGGGACCGCCGCCCAGGCCCACCTCGCCCTGACCGGTGAGACGCACACGCATCCCGTTCTCGATCCCGGCGGGGATGCGCACGGTCATCGTGCGTCGCGAACGGTAGCGCCCGTCGCCGCCGCACTTGTGGCACGGATCCGGGATGACCTCGCCGACGCCGTGGCAGGTCGGGCACTCGCGAACGGTCATGACCTGACCGAGGAACGAGCGCTGCACCGACTGGATCTCGCCGGCACCCTTACAGATGTCGCAGGTCACCGGCTTGCTGTCCCCGTTGGTGCCCGAGCCGGTACACACATCGCACAGGATCGCCGTGTCGACGGTGATCTCCTTGGCGACCCCCTTCGCACATTCGGCGAGACCGAGGGTGAGGTTCACCAGCGCCGGCTCACCCGGCTGCACCCGCGACTTGGGTCCGCGACCCGAACCGAAGCCGCCGCCACCGCCGAAGGCGCCGCCGTTGCCGAAGAACGCCTCGAAGACGTCGCCGAATCCCCCGCCACCGCCGCCGAAACCACCGAAGCCGCCGGCACCCGCGCCGGCCAGCGGGTCGCCGCCGGCGTCGACGATGCGTCGCTTCTCCGGATCGGTCAGCACCTCGTAGGCAGTGCTGACCTCTTTGAATTCGTCTTCCTTGCCCGGGTTGACGTCGGGGTGCAGCTCGCGGGCCTTCTTGCGGTAGGCGCGCTTGAGTTCCTGATCACTGGCGCCCTTCGCCACACCCAGGATTGCGTAATAGTCACGTGCCACGGTTGTAGTGATCCTTCGGTCTCAGTTGGTGCCTGGCGGCGTGTGCTCTCACGATCGCGCGGGACGTGTGCGGGGCACCGTCCCGACCGCCGATCATCGACGCCGCTTCGTGCGCGGCCGCCGTCGTGCGGGCGGCGGGCCGGGAACAGCGGTCTGCCGGTCAGCGATCATGGGGGATCTGCGGTCATCGTTCGGCGAGCACCTCACCGATGTATTTGGCAACGGCCGCCACCGAGGCGATGGTTCCCGGATAGTCCATTCGTGTGGGGCCGAGCACACCGACGCCGCCGAACACGGTTCCCGATGCACCGTACCCCGTCGACACCACCGAGGTCCCACGCAGGTTCTCGGTCCGGGTCTCCTCACCGATCTGCACCGTGACCTGGCCCATGTCCTGCGTCGTCGCGAGGATCTTGAGCACCACCACCTGCTCCTCCAGCGCCTCCAGGACGGTGTCCATGCCGCCGACGACGGGGGTGAAGTCGGCTGCCGAGCGGGCGAGATTCGACGTGCCGCCGAGCACGAGCCGGTCGTCACCGCGTTCGACGAGGGTCTCGACCAGCACGGTCGCGATGTTGAGGACCGCACCGCGCAGATCCTCGGGCGCGGAGTTGGCGAGTTCGGCGACCGCCGCCGACGCGGCTTCGAGCCGTTTGCCGTGCAGTGCGGCCGAGAACAGATCGCGCAACCGGGCGATCTCGTCCTCGTCGTGGTCTTCGTTCAGCGCCACCATCCGCTGTTCGACCCGGCCGTTGTCGACGATGACGACGAGCAGGAGGCGCGACGGGGACAGCGTGACGACCTCGAGGTGACGCACGGTCGCCGCCGACAGCACCGGGTACTGGATGACCGCGACCTGCCGCGTCAGCTGGGCGAGGAGCCGCACCGACCGCCGCAGCACGTCGTCGAGGTCGACACCGGAGTCGAGCACCGAGAGGATCGCGCGGCGTTCGGCGGCCGACAGCGGCTTGATCTCGCTGATCCGGTCGACGAACATCCGGTAGCCCTTGTCTGTCGGCACCCGGCCGGAGCTGGTGTGCGGCTGGGTGATGTACCCCTCCGCCTCCAGTACCGCCATGTCGTTGCGGACGGTGGCGCTCGAGACTCCCAGCTGGTGACGCTCGACGAGCGCCTTCGAACCGATCGGTTCCTGCGTGTCGACGTAGTCGGTCACGATCGCACGCAAGATCTCGAAGCGACGATCATCGGTGGTAGACACGCGGTACACCTCCTGACTCGGATCCCTGCCATACAGTTGGGTGCGTTCCATAGTACGAAATGGGATCGCGATCACCGTGCCACGGCGTGGTGTCGCGCACTGACCGTCGACGCATCGTCGAAGAGCAGCAATCGTCGAGGCAGAGGCGTCGGAGGAGTTCGCATGATCTTCAAGGGGGTGCGGGAGGGCAAGCCCTACCCCGACCACGGGTTGTCCGCACGTGGCTGGGCCAAGATCCCGCCGCGGCAACTCCGGCTCGACCAGCTCACGCCGATCACCAAGGTGCTCGCCCTGGACAAACTCCTCAGCGAGGACTCGACCTTCTACGGCGACCTCTTCGCCCACGTCGTGCGGTGGGAGGGCGAGCTGTATCTGGAGGACGGACTGCATCGCGCCGTCCGCTCGGCGTTGCGCAACCGCCACATCATCCACGCGCGCACGCTCGACCTCGACTCCCTGGACCTGGCCGACACGGCGAAGCCCTTGGACGAACAACTCGAGGACACCGCCGAGATCCCCGCGCGCCGGCCCCCGGCCGCCCCCGATGGCGCGGGCGCGCACCGTCGCGGTCCCCGATCGACAGGCTGGACGAGTCCGCCTCGCCCCGACCAGAGTTGGTGACGATCAGCGTGATCCGCGTCAGCCCCAGAGCACGCGCCGGATCACGCCGTCGGCCAGCAGTCTGCCCGCATCGGTGAGCACATAGGCCCCGCCGGTCGGGGTCAACAGCCCATCGGCGCACAGCCGTTCGGCATTCGCGGTCTCGGCCTCGTCGAGGAGGTCGCGCGGCAGTCCGCTGCGGCACCTGGTGGTCAACATGACGGCCTCGAGGTGCCGGTCCGCGGAACTCAACTGCTCTGCCGATGCGACGGGCAACACCCCGTCCGCCAGCGACTTCGAGTAGCGCGCAGGGTGTTTGGCGTTCAGCCAGCGAACGCCGGCGACGTGGGAATGCGCCCCGGGGCCGATCCCCCACCAGTCGTGGCTGTGCCAGTAGGCGATGTTGTGACGGCAAGCCGACTCGTCACCGCGCGCCCAGTTGGACACCTCGTACCAGTCGAGCCCGTCGGCACGCAGGCGACTGTCGAGGATCTGGTATCGGTCGGCGAGGACGTCGTCGTCGGGCGCGGGCATCTCCCCGCGCCGGATCCGGCGTGCGAGCGCGGTGCCGTCTTCGACGATCAGCGCGTAGGCCGACACGTGGTCGACCCCGGCGTCCAGGACGGCATCGACCGTGGCGTGCAGGTCCGCATCGGTCTCGCCGGGTGTGCCATAGATCAGGTCGAGGTTGACGTGATCGAATCCGGCTGCCCGGGCCTCCCGCGCGGCAGCGACGGCGCGCCCCGGCGTGTGGGTGCGGTCGAGCAGCCTCAGCACGTGCTCGGCCGCCGACTGCATGCCGAGCGAGATCCGGGTGAATCCGGCGGCGCGGAGATCGGCGAAGAACTCGGGTGAGGTCGACTCCGGGTTCGACTCGGTGGTGATCTCGACGTCGTCGGCCAGCTCGAAGTCGGTCCGCACGGAGTCGAGAAGCCGGGTGAGACCGGCACCGCCCAGGAGCGACGGCGTGCCACCGCCGACGAAGATCGTCGAGACCGGCCGGGCCGGCGCCAGCATCTGCGCCGCGGCCCCCAGTTCGCGGGCGACCGCCTCCTGCCACGACTCCGGCGAGGACGAGGAGCCGAGTTCGCCCGCCGTGTAGGTGTTGAAGTCGCAGTAACCGCACCGGGTCGCGCAGAACGGGACATGCAGGTACAGCGCGAGGGGAACGTCCGCATCGACGTCGCGGCATGCATCCGCGACCATCTCGTCCGCGGGCGTTGCTGTCTCGACGTTCACCCTTCCATCATGCCGATCGTGCCGGCGCTCGAGGAAATCGATGACCCCGCCGGGAACAGCTTTGTCGCCGTCGGCGTTGTGCCGCTCAGGCGAGGACCTGCCCCGCCCGGTTTCCATCATCGTGATGGAAAATAACCCCAAGTAGACGAGCCGATGTGGAGCGTGGCACTATGGACCGCGTGATTTTCCCCGGGGTGTGGCTCGCCGCTCGACGCCACATTGATCTCAAGCGCGTCAACAGCGCTTTCTGTCGCATCTAGCGACGTCTCGGCCCCGATTTGTCCCTGTTCTGCCAGGGATGCCGGCACGTTTCAGCCCGTAAATCGTGCAACGAACGCCGGCCCTGTGCGCCGGCACAGGAGATTTCATGACGTCCACCACCGACGCCCCCGCCGCCACCGGCCCGGGTGCACCGAACGACGCTGCCGCCGAGCAGGCCACCGCAGCACCGGCCGCCGGCAAGCCCGCGCGTCCGGCTCGCAAGGCCCGTCCGACCAAGCGCCGCGCCGAGGGGCAGTGGAAACTCGGTTATCGCGAGCCGCTGAACCCGAACGAGCAGGTCAAGAAGGACGACAACCCGCTCAACGTGCGTGCGCGCATCGAGAACATCTACTCCAAGCAGGGCTTCGACTCGATCGACAAGCAGGACCTGCGCGGCCGGATGCGCTGGTGGGGTCTGTACACCCAGCGCGCCGAGGGTTACGACGGCACCTGGACCGGCGACGAGAACATCGACATCCTCGAAGACAGCCACTTCATGATGCGCGTGCGCTGCGACGGCGGCGCGCTCAACGTCGAGCAGCTGCGCACCCTCGGTGAGATCTCCACCGAGTTCGCCCGCGACACCGCCGACCTCTCCGACCGTGAGAACGTCCAGTACCACTGGATTCGGATCGAGGACGTCCCGACGATCTGGGAGCGCCTCGAAGGTGTCGGGCTCAAGACCACCGAGGCGTGCGGCGACTGCCCCCGCGTCGTGCTGGGCTCGCCGCTCGCCGGCGAGTCCCTGGACGAGGTCCTCGACCCCACGCCGGCCATCGACGAGATCGTCCGGCGTTACATCGGTGACCCGAAGTACTCGAACCTGCCGCGGAAGTTCAAGACCGCGATCTCGGGCCAGCAGGACGTGGTGCACGAGATCAACGACGTCGCCTTCGTCGGCGTGGTCCATCCCGAACACGGCCCGGGCCTCGACCTCTGGGTCGGCGGCGGACTGTCCACCAACCCGATGCTCGCCCAGCGCGTGGGCGCCTGGGTCCCGCTCGACGAGGTGCCCGACGTGTGGGAGGCCGTGGTCTCGATCTTCCGCGACTACGGGTACCGACGGCTGCGCGCCAAGGCCCGGCTGAAGTTCCTCATCAAGGACTGGGGCATCGAGAAGTTCCGCCAGGTACTCGAAGACGAGTACCTGGGCCGCAAGCTGATCGACGGCCCGGCCCCGGAGCAGCCCGAACGCCCGATCGACCACATCGGTGTGCAGAAGCTGCGCAACGGACTCAACGCGATCGGCTTCTCCCCCATCGCCGGACGCGTCTCGGGCACCGTCCTGACCAAGGCCGCCGAGGCCGTCGCCGCGGCCGGATCGGACCGCGTCCGGTTCACCCCGTACCAGAAGCTCATCGTCCTCGACGTCCCCGACGACAAGGTCGACTGGCTGATCGACGAGCTCAAGCCGCTCGGCCTGCACGGCCGGCCGACGCGGTGGCGTCGCAACCTCCTGGCGTGCAGCGGAATCGAGTTCTGCAAGCTCTCGTTCACCGAGACCCGCAAGCGTTCGCAGGTCCTCGCCCCGGAACTCGACGAGCGGCTCGCGGACATCAACTCCGAGCTCGACGTGCCGATCACGGTGAACATCAACGGCTGCCCCAACTCGTGCGGACGGTCCCAGATCGCCGACATCGGCTTCAAGGGACAGCTCGTCGAGGACGCCGACGGCAACCAGACCGACGGCTTCCAGGTCCACCTCGGCGGCAGCCTCGGCCTGGACTCGGGTTTCGGTCGCAAGCTGCGCCAGCACAAGGTGCTGGGCACCGAATTGGGCGATTACATCGAGCGCGTGGTCCGCAACTTCGTCGACCAGCGCGAGGAGGGCGAGCGGTTCGCGCAGTGGGCCGTTCGTGCCGACGAGGAGGCACTCCGATGACCATCGAGACGACCACCCGCACCGGCCGGCGCTTCAGCGAGGACCAGCTGCGTGACATCGCGGAGAAGGGCGCTGCGGACCTCGGTTCCGACGCCACTCCGGAAGAACTGATCCGCTGGACCGCCCAGACCTTCGGCACCAACTTCGTCGTCGCGTCGAACATGCAGGACGCTGCTCTCGTCGATCTCGCCGTGAAGCACATCGACCGCGATCTCCTCGACGGCGACCCGGTCAAGGTGCTGTTCCTGGACACCGGGTATCACTTCGCCGAGACCATCGGCACCCGTGACGCCGTCGAGCAGGTGTACGGCGTCGAGATGGTGAACCTGACTCCCGAGCACAGCGTCGCCGAGCAGGACGAGCTGTTGGGACGCAACCTCTTCGCGCGCGACCCGGGCGAATGCTGCCGACTGCGGAAGGTGGTGCCGCTCAAGGCCGGACTCGCCGGGTACGACGCGTGGATCACGGGCATCCGTCGCGTGGAGGCACCGACAAGGGCCAACGCCCCGCTCATCACCTTCGACGAGGGCTTCGGGCTGGTCAAGATCAATCCGATCGCGGCCTGGTCCGACGAGACGATGCAGGACTACATCGACACCAACGGCGTGTTGGTGAATCCGCTCGTCGACGAGGGCTACCCCTCCATCGGGTGCGCACCGTGCACCGCCAAACCCGAACCCGGATCCGATCCGCGCAGCGGCCGCTGGGCCGGTCGCGCCAAGACAGAATGTGGGCTGCACGCATGACCGTGACCGAAACACCGTCCGTTCCAGCGACGCCCGGCGTCACCGCTGCCCAGACGAGCGGCGCCGCCGCCGAGGCCGACGAGTTCACCACGCTCGACGCCCTGGAGTCCGAGGCGATCCACATCTTCCGGGAGGTCGCGGGCGAGTTCGAACGTCCGGTGATCCTGTTCTCCGGCGGCAAGGACTCGACCGTGCTCCTACACGTCGCGCTGAAGGCGTTCTGGCCTGCGCCACTGCCCTTCTCGTTGCTGCACGTCGACACCGGACACAACCTGCCCGAGGTCCTCGAATTCCGTGACCAGGTCGTCGAACGGCACAATCTGCGGCTGCACGTCGCCAAGGTCGAGGACTACCTCGCCGACGGCCGGCTCACCGAACGTCCCGACGGTGTGCGCAACCCCCTGCAGACCATCCCCCTGCTCGACGCGATCACCGAGAACCGTTTCGACGCGGTGTTCGGCGGCGGTCGCCGCGACGAGGAGCGGTCGCGTGCCAAGGAGCGGATCTTCTCGCTGCGCAACGCTTTCGGCCAGTGGGACCCGAAGCGTCAGCGCCCCGAGCTGTGGAACCTCTACAACGGCCGCCACGCACCGGGTGAGCACGTGCGGGTGTTCCCGCTGTCGAACTGGACCGAGCTCGACATCTGGCGTTACATCGCCCGGGAACAGGTACTCCTCCCGTCGATCTACTACGCCCACGAGCGCGAGGTCTACCAGCGTGACGGCATGTGGATGACCTCGGGAGTCTGGGGCGGTCCGCGCGACGGTGAGCAGGTGCAGCGCCTGTCGGTGCGCTACCGCACTGTCGGCGACGGCTCGTCGACCGGCGCGGTGCTCTCCGACGCAGCCGACAACGAGGCCGTGCTCGCCGAGGTCGCCGCGTCGCGGCTGACCGAGCGCGGCGCCACCCGTGGCGACGACCGGGTCTCCGAGGCCGCCATGGAAGACCGTAAGCGCGAAGGATATTTCTGATGAAGCACGCTCCTGATCTCCTCCGCATCGCGACCGCGGGCAGCGTCGACGACGGTAAGTCGACGCTCGTCGGCCGGCTGCTGTACGACACGAAATCCGTTCTGGCCGACCAGATCGACGCGGTCACGAAGGCGTCGGTGGACCGCGGTCTCGACACCCCGGACCTGTCGCTGCTCGTCGACGGATTGCGCGCCGAGCGCGAACAGGGCATCACCATCGATGTCGCCTATCGCTACTTCGCCACGCCCGCACGCTCGTTCGTGCTCGCCGACACCCCCGGCCATGTGCAGTACACCCGCAACACCGTGTCCGGGGCCTCCACGGCGCAGCTGGTGATCCTGCTCGTCGACGCACGCACCGGCGTCGTCGCCCAGACGCGCCGCCACGCCGCGGTGATGGCCCTTCTCGGGGTGCCGCAGCTGGTGCTCGCGGTCAACAAGATCGACCTCGTCTCCGATCAGGCGTCGGTGTTCGCCGAGATCTCCGCCGAGTTCGCCGAACTCACCCGGTCGCTGGGCTGGTCGGACGAGCAGGTCACCGCGATCCCGGTCTCGGCGCTGCACGGTGACAACGTCGCGAACCGCTCGGAGACCACCGCCTTCTACGACGGTCCGACACTCATCGAACATCTCGAGACCGTGCCCAATCTCCTGGAGCGCAGCGAGGTCGGCCTGCGCTTCCCGGTGCAATACGTCATCCGCCCGCGCACGCCGGAGCACCCCGACTACCGCGGTTACGCGGGCCAGATCGCCGCCGGCCGGGTCTCCGTCGGCGACGAGGTGGTCGTCCTGCCGTCGGGGCAGCGGACCACCGTCAGCCAGATCGACACCGCCGACGGCGAATTGCCCACCGCGCACACCGGACGCAGTGTCACGATCCTGCTGGCGGACGACGTCGACATCTCTCGCGGTGACGTGATCGCTGCCGCCGCCGATGCCCCGGAACCGCTGCAGCAGTTCACCGCAACCGTGTGCTGGCTCGCCGAGAAGCCGTTGCGTCCGGGCGCGCGCCTGCTCCTCAAGCACGGCACCAAGACCACCCAGGCGATCGTCGGCGCGCTCGATGCGCTGTTCGACGAGCAGAACCTCGCCCTGGTGGAAGCCCCGGAATCGGTGGAACTCAACCAGATCGTGCGGATCTCGGTGCAGACCGCCGAGCCGATCCCGGCCGACGACTACCAGGTCAACCGGGAGTCGGGCAGCTTCCTGCTCATCGACCCGCAGGGCGGCAACACGCTGGCCGCGGGGCTCGTCGGCGACGCATTGGCGCCGCTGCATCTCAAAGAGCTGGTGTGACACCGACTCTCGTCCTCGCAGCGCACGGCAGTCGCGATCCGCGCTTCGGCGCGACCGCGCGCCGTGTGCGCGACGCCGTCGCCTCGACCCTGCCCGGGGTCGACGTGGTGCTGTCCTACCTCGACCTCGACGAGCCACTGGTCGGCGATGTTCTCGCAGAGTTCGACGGATCGGTTGCGCACCACGTCGGTCCGGTGGTCGTACCGATGCTGCTGTCGGCGGGATACCACCACAAGATCGACCTGCCGTCGATCATCGCGTCACGCTGTCCGACGGCCCGACAGACCGACGTCATGGGCACCCGGTCGCTGACAGGCGCCCTGGCCGATCGTCTGGTGGAGGCCGGTCTGGGACCGCGTGACGGTGTCGTCTTGTCCGCCGTCGGCTCCTCCGACCCGGCTGCCGATCGATCGGTGCGCCTGCGCGCGATCGAACTCTCGACACGACTGCACCGGCCGGTGGAAGTGGTCTTCGCGACCAAGCTGGGCCCGGGACAGCGCGCGGTGGCCACGGCTGTGCGCCGGTTGCGCGCCGGCGGCGCCGACCGGATCGCCCTCAGTCCGTACTTCCTGTCGGCCGGGCTGCTCACCGAGCGGGTCGAGTCGGCACTCGACACCCTGGTCGACGACTCGCTCGTCGCAGGCCCCCTCGGCACTCACCCGGACGTCGTCGAGGCGATCGGCTCGCTCTACCGCGCGGCCCTCGACCGGCGCGCGGTGACCGCCGGACACTGAACCGTCCGCTCGCGGAGGACATACGGGAACGTTCGTCTGCTCCCCGATCCGATAGAACAACGCCCCTGAGACTCACTGGTCCGCTCTGCTCCCTGAGGCGCGCCCGGAGCTTGCGGACGGCGCGTCACGAAGAGTCTGGCGACCGAGGTTGCGGAGACCCTTCGTGACGCTCGCAAGCTCGCTCCTCAGGGATCGAGGGTGTGACGCTCGCAAGCTCGCTCCTCAGGGATCGAGGGTGTGACGCTCGTAAGCTCGCTCCTCAGGGAGCATCGAATTCGGCGCGCCGTGAGCTGCAGCGGTTCTTCGTAGTCCACGACCGCCGCCAGCCGCGGTCACTGCAGGCGCGAGGAGCGAGAGTACCGACCCCGCTCCCTGAGGAGGCCCGGAGCCTGCGGAGGGCCGTCACGAAGGGTCGCCGAACACGCCGATCAACCGGTGACGACCAGCCTGTGACACTCAGCCCGTGATGAGCCAGGCGATCACGACGAGGATCAGCAACGCCAGCAGGGCGAAGGTCACCGGCGAACGCAGTATCTTCTTCACAATCCGGTCCCGTCGTCGTCGGCGAAGCGGCGGCGGTCGACCAGGGTGGCAGCGGCGTCGACCAGCAGGCTGAGCACATAGGCGATGAGGATCGCCACCGGGATGACGACGGCGACCGTCACGAGCAGCTGGGGCACGAAGGACAGGCCCGTGAGCCACTCCTCCACGCTGTCCCACCAGGCGAAGAACGCCGACACCTCATCACCCCGTCCTTCGAGTACACATGGCGCGAACAGCAGTGCGCCTGTCCGCGGGCCTGCGATTCCAGGGTCCGTGATCACTGCCACCGCCCGGCTGCCGTGAGCCGAGTGGCGTCGGCGAACGCCCGTCGCAATGATAGAACCCATGTCTGTCGCAGATGACTCCACCGTAACGTCCCTGCCGACCGCGTCGCCGCGGGCATCCGGCACTGCGGCCGACGCCTCTCCGACCCCGACGCCGACTCCGACTCCGGCTCCGACGCCGACGCACATGAGCGCGTTCCCGCCCATCGGCGACTACGCGTTCCTCTCCGACACCGAGACGAACTGTCTCATCGCCCGCAACGGCTCGGTGGAGTGGATGTGTGTGCCCCGTCCCGATTCGCCGAGCGTCTTCGGTGCCATCCTCGACCGCAGCGCAGGTCACTTCCGCCTCGCGCCCTACGGGGTGAACGTCCCGGTGGATCGGCGCTATCTGCCGGGCAGCCTGATGGTCGAGACCACCTGGCAGACCGACACCGGCTGGATCATCATCCGCGACGCCTTGGTGATGGGTCCGTGGCACGACAACGAACGCCGTTCGAAGACGCACCGCCGGACGCCGACCGATTGGGACGCCGAGCACATCCTGCTGCGCACCGTGCGCTGCGTGTCCGGCACCGTCGAACTACACATGAGTTGTGAACCCGCCTTCGACTACCACCGCGGGACGACGAAATGGGAGTACTCGGGCCCGGCCTACGGCGAAGCGATCGCGAACGCCAAGGACATCGACGCCGACACGCCCACCCTGAAACTCACCACGGACCTCCGTCTGGGTCTGGAGGGTCGCGAAGCGCGGGCACGCACCCGGCTCGTCGAAGGCGACAACCGCTTCGTCGCACTCAGCTGGTCACGGCAGCCGGCACCACAGAACTTCGAGGAAGCCGCCCAGAAGATGTGGGCGACGAGCGAGTCCTGGCGTCAGTGGATCAACATCGGCAGCTTCCCTGATCACCCGTGGCGCTCCCATCTGCAGCGTTCGGCCCTCACACTGAAGGGACTCACCTACTCCCCGACCGGCGCGCTGCTCGCCGCCGCGACCACGTCGCTGCCGGAAACGCCTCAGGGCGAACGGAACTGGGACTACCGCTATGCGTGGGTGCGCGACTCGACCTTCGCTCTGTGGGGCCTGTACACGCTCGGCCTCGACCGGGAGGCCGACGACTTCTTCTCGTTCATCGCCGATGTCTCGGGCATCACCAACGGGGAACGCCATCCGCTACAGGTGATGTACGGCGTCGGTGGCGAGCGCACGCTCGAAGAGGAAGAGCTGACGCATCTCTCCGGGTACGACGGCGCTCGGCCGGTCCGCATCGGCAACGGCGCGTATAACCAGGCGCAGCACGATATCTGGGGCACGATGCTCGACTCGGTGTACCTCAACATCAAGTCACACGAGGCGGTGCCGGAGACCCTGTGGCCGGTGTTGAAGGCCCAGGTCGAGGAGGCCATCAAGCACTGGAGGGAACCCGATCGCGGGATCTGGGAGGTCCGTGGGGAGCCGCAGCACTTCACGTCGTCGAAGGTGATGTGCTGGGTCGCGCTCGACCGCGGCTCGCGTCTGGCGACCATGCACGGCGAGCAGGCCCATGCAAGTAAGTGGGCGGCCATCGCGGAGGAGATCAGGGCCGACGTCCTCGCCCACGGGGTCAACGAGCGCGGGGTGTTCACCCAGCGCTACGGCGACGACGCGCTCGACGCCTCGTTGCTGCTCGTCCCGCTGCTGCGGTTCCTGCCGCCGGACGACCACCGGGTGCGCGCAACGGTTCTCGCGATCGCCGACGAGCTCACCGAGAACGAACTGGTGCTGCGCTACCGGGTCGAAGAGACCGACGACGGCCTCAGCGGGGAGGAGGGCACATTCACGATCTGTTCGTTCTGGCTGGTGTCGGCTCTGGTCGAGATCGGTGAACTCCCACGGGCGAAGACCCTGTGCGAGCGCCTGCTCTCCTACTCGAGCCCGCTGAAGTTGTACGCGGAGGAGATCGACGCCAAGACCGGACAGCACCTCGGCAACTTCCCCCAGGCGTTCACCCACCTCGCACTGATCAACGCGGTGATGCACGTGATCCGGGCCGAGGAGGCCGCCCATCAGGCCACCTTCCAGCCGGCGAACCACTGAGCGCGATCAGCGCGCCCGGACCTAGACCTCGTTCAGCGCAGGAACCTTGGTCGCCCGCGCGTAGACGGTCTCACCGGCCTGCAGGCCGAGCGCATTCTGGTCCCCGCGGGTGATCTGGGCCGCGAACTCCTCACCGGACGCCGTCGCGATGAGTTCCACACGGGTTTCGAAACCGAGATTGACCACACGCTGGACGGTCGCTTTGAGCACGCCGACGTCGAGCGACGCGTCGGGGGCCGGCGACGCCATCTCCGGGGTTCGTCCGATCCGGATGTCGTGGGGCCGAACGAGTTCGCCGTTCAGACGAACCGTCGATCCGAGGAACGAGGCCACGAACTCGTTGACCGGGTGATCATAGAGCGTATCGGGCGTGCCGACCTGCTCGATGCGTCCCTTGTTGAGAATGGCGATCCGGTCGCTCACGTCGAGCGCCTCCTGCTGGTCGTGCGTGACCAGAACCGTGGTGACGTGGACTTCCTCGTGCAGTCGCCGAAGCCAGCGACGCAACTCGTCGCGCACCTTCGCGTCCAGGGCACCGAACGGCTCGTCCAACAGCAAGACCTTGGGGTCGACGGCGAGTGCTCGAGCCAACGCCATACGCTGCCGCTGGCCACCGGACAGCTGCGCGGGGAACCGCTTCTGGAAGACGGACAGTCCGACCACGTCGAGCAGCTGGTCGACCTTGGCGTCGATTTCCTTCTTGGGCCGCTTTCGGATCTTGAGACCGAAGGCGATGTTGTCGCGCACGGTGAGGTGCTTGAACGCGGCATAGTGCTGGAAGACGAAACCGATGTCGCGCTTTTGCGGCGACTGTCGGGACACGTCGTTGTCATCGATCACCACGGTGCCCGAGTCCAGTGTGTCCAGCCCGGCGATTGCCCGCAGGAGGGTCGACTTACCCGAGCCCGAGGGACCCAGCAGCGAGGTCAGCTGGCCATCGGGGATGTCGATGGAGACGTTGTCGAGTGCAGCGAAGTCGCCGTAGCGCTTGTTCGCACCGATTACCTGGATGGACATGTCACACGCCTTCCTTGTTCTGCGCGTACTCGTGGACGAGTTGCTTGGCATCGACGGGTGCGGGCCCGTGCGGTGGAGTGAGGTCGACCTCGGTGAGCTCGACGCTTCCCGGGCCGGATTCACTCGCATCGGCGAGACGGGACTTGGCGCGCCGTTCGATCAGGGACATTGCCACCAGCACCAGAATGGCGACGAACATCAGCAGGGTTGCCGCCGCGTAAGCACCGAATTCGTTGTAGTCGTCGGTGTAGCGGGAGTTGACCAGCAGCGTGAGGGTCTGGGAAACACCGGGATAGTTCGACGACACCATGATCACCGCGCCGTATTCGCCGAGCGCTCGAGCAACTGTCAGGACGATGCCGTACGTGAGCCCCCAGCGAATCGCCGGGAGCGTGACCCGCCAGAAGACCTGCCACGCGCTGGCACCCAGTGTCGCAGCGGCTTCCTCCTGCTCGGTTCCGATCTCGCGCAGGACCGGTTCGACCTCGCGAGCGACGAACGGGAGGGTGACGAACAGCGTCGCCAGGACCAGTCCGGGGAAGCCGAAGATGATTCGGAAGCCGAGGCTCTCGATGCCGCCGAACCAGCCGCCGTACCCCCACAGCAGGATCAAGGCGACACCGGCGACCACCGGCGACACCGCGAACGGCAGGTCCACAACTGCTTGGAGTGCCCCCTTGCCGGGGAATCGACCACGGGCCAGGGCGAGTGCGGTGAGCACGCCGAAGATCACGTTGAGCGGCACGACGATGGCGACGATCAACAGGCTGAGTTGCAGCGCCGAGATGGCCGCCGGAGTGGTGATCCATTCCCAGAACTGGACGATGCCGTGCTCGAAGGAACGATAGAAGATGGTGCCGACCGGGACCAGCAGCAGGACGAACAGGTAGACGAGGGCGACAGTGCGCAGCCCGTACTTGGTCAGTGGCGACACCTTCATCGGTCTGCATCCTCCCGCTGGGCCTGCCCTCGGCCGGCGATACGCAGGACGAGCAGGGTCACGAAGGCGATCACCAGCAGGACAACCGAGATCGCGGCTGCGTTCACCGGCGCGTCGATCTCGATCTGCTGCTGGATGTACTGCGACGCCACCTGGGTGTCCCCGGGGATGTTGCCGCCGATGAGCACCACCGAGCCGAACTCTCCGATGGCGCGGGTGAACGCGAGGCCGGCGCCGGTCAGGATGGCCGGGAGCAGGGCGGGCAGGACTATCTTGCGGAAGATCGTGAGGTTGTTGGCGCCGAGCACCGCCGCAGCTTCCTCGACGTCGGCGTCGAGTTCGATCAGGACCGGTTGGACCTGTCGCACCACGAACGGCAGCGTCACGAAGGTCAGTGCGATCACCAGCGCCGGCTTGGTGGCGTTGAGTTGGATGTCGATGGGACTGTTCGGTCCGTACAGCGACAGCAACACCAGACTCGCGACAATCGTCGGCAAGGCGAACGGAAGGTCGATGATGGCGTTGACGAACCCCTTGCCGGGGAAGTCGTCTCGTACCAGCACCCACGCGATCAGGGTGCCGAACACGACGTTGATCAGTGCCGCGATCACGGACACGAGAACCGTGATCCACAACGTGTCCACGGCGGCCGGCGCTGACACCGCATCCCAGAACCCGCTCCAGCCGTCGTCGAAGGAATGCACCGTGATCGCGGCCAGCGGCAGCAGGACGATGATGCTGAGCCAGAGCCAGGTGATGCCGATGGACATCGGGCTGACGCCGGTGAAGGTCCGTGAGCGCCCCAGGAATCCGCCTGGCGGTTGGGCGTCGGGAACCTGCGAGGCGGTTCGCGTCGCCGGTGGATCGACCGCGGTCACTGTCTTCCCCCTGCGTCGTAGATCTCGGTGATGGCGCCCTTCTTTCCGAACAGGGCTTCGTCCACGGCCTTCCAGCCGGTCAGATCCTTGCCGTCATTGTCCTCGGCCGTACCCTTGCCGAGCACCTTGCCGACCTCGTCGATCGTCCACAACTTCTCGATGTCGCCGGGGAACAGGTTCTGGGTCTCGGCGATGACCTCGGGGTCGACCGGCCGGAACCCCTGCTGTGCCCAGATTCGCTGCGCTTCCGGGGTGAACAAGAAGTCCACGAAGGACTTTGCGCCCGCCAGGTCGTCGGAGGTGTTGACCACTGCGACCGGGTTCTCGATCTTGAACGTCTGCGGTGGGATGACGTATTCGACCTGGCTGTTGGCTGCGGCCGTGGCGTTGGCCCGGTCCAGCATGATCGCCTCGTTCTCGTAGCTGATCAGCACATCGCCCTGGCCCTGCTCGAATGCCGTGGTGGCCTCGCGACCCGACTTCGGAACCACCTTGATGTGGTCACGCACCAGCTCGGCCACGTAGTCCAGGCCGGCTTCCGGGTTGACTCCACCATCACTCGCGGCGGCGAACGGCGCCAGCAGGTTCCACTTCGCCGATCCGGAGCTGCCCGGATTGGGAGTGACGACCTGGACACCGGGCTTGAGGAGGTCGGCCCAGTCATGGATGTCCTTCGGGTTGCCCTTGCGGACCACCAGAGCGACGACCGAACCGAAGGGGGTGCTCTTGTACGGCGCCTGCGCTTTCCAGTCCTTGTCGACCAGGCCGGCCTTCACCAGCCGAGTGATGTCGGGTTCCACGGAGAAATTCACCACGTCGGCGGGTACTCGACGGGCCACCTTCCGGGATTGGTCACCGGATGCTCCGTACGACGCCGAGAAGCCGATGTCCTCGCCCGCCTCGGTGGTACGGAATGCCGGGATGACCTCATCGAAACCGATCTTGGGAACGGCATAGGCGACCAGATCGAGGTGTCGCGAACCACTGGAGATGTCTGCTCCCCCGGGTTCGTCGGTCGATCCGCCACCACAGCCCGCGACGAGCACCATCGCCAGTGCCAACAGACACACCAGTACGGGGGTGCTGCGCCTCGCGGCAGGGCCAGCGCTCACTGCTTCCTCCAAGACTCTTCTGGACCGGTCAGGACACGACTACGACCGGAGGGGACCGGAATAAGCTAGCAACCCACGGGCCTCCCGAGGCCGTGCGGCAATCCGTCGTGGACTGATACACGTCGAGTGTGTTAGCGCATCGTCAGCTTGTCCAGAACCGGAGAAAGTGGCGAAGACGAGCAACCCAGGGGTGCCGTTCGAGCGGAACCCCTCCTTCCGATCGAGGACGGCGCGGTCGGTGATCAGTAGCATCGGCCGTCATCTCTACACCACTGACCAGCGCTTTTTACGCGCCGGATGCGACCGAGCCGAGGCCTGATGTGACAGCGGCGCGGTCACCGGCACATCGGAACCCACGCCATGAGTCGGGCGGACCGGACGGCGTCATCCATACACGCGAGCGGGTGACGGTGACCGTTGACGTTGTCACAGCTGCGCGGCCGGAGTTCAAGTCACATCAATCTGAATTCGCGGACGAGGCGGGTCCGCCCAGATGATGCGGTGGCCCTTCCCACCCGGGCGGTGTCCAGCAGCTACTCCAGCCGCCAGTCCTCGTATGCGCGCGGGTCGTTGATCGGTTCGACGTGCACCGTCACGGTGAGATCCTCGACGACGGCGCGGAGTTCGTCCTCGATCTGCTCGGCCAGGTCGTGTGCGCGCTGCACCGACCAGTCACCGGGAACGAGCATGTGCAGCTGCACGAACCGTTCGTGACCCGCCTCGCGAGTGCGGATGTCGTGGAAGTCGATGCCGTCGCCACGGTGGCGGTCCAAGACCCCGTCGATGGCGGCGCGCTCGTCGTCGGGCAGTGCCGAGTCCATCAGCCCCGCACCGGATCGCCACACCAGTCGCCCGCCCACGACGAGGATGTTGATCGCCACCGCGATGGCGATCAGTGGGTCGAGCGGCAGCCAGCCCGTCGCGGCCACGAGGAAGACGCCGACGACCACCCCGATCGTCGTCCACACGTCGGTCATGAGGTGCTTGCCGTCGGCTTCGAGCGTCACTGACCGGTGGCGGCGGCCGGCTCGGATGAGCACCCAGCCGACGACCGCGTTGACGACGGTCGCACCGATCGAGATCGCCAGTCCGACACCGACTTCCTCGAGCTCTCGCGGATTGACCAGCCGGTCGACGGCCGTGACGATGATGGCCACCGCCGCGACGACGATCATCACTCCCTCGAACACCGCCGAGAAGTATTCGGCCTTGGTGTGCCCGAAGTTGTGGCCGCGGTCCGGCGGCTTCGCCGCCACCCGCAGCGCCACGAAAGCGCCCACCGCCGCAACGAGATTGACCAGCGACTCGAGCGCGTCGGAGAGCAGACCGACCGAACCGGTGATCCGCCATGCGATCAGCTTGAGGCCGATCACGACGATCGCGGTCACGATGCTCAGTACCGCGAACGCCGACAGGTCGCGGCGTGAGGTGCGCGTCGTCATGGCCACACCCCGCTCAGGCCGCGAGCCCCCGGCGCCGCAGCAGCGGGTCTATTCGCGGCCGGCGGCCGATCAGACCCTCGTGCGCGGCGAGCGGATCGACGCTGTCGCCGCGGGAGAGGGTGGCGTCGGCGAAGCGCCGGCCGTTCTCGCGCTGCAGCCCGCCCTCGGCGAGGAACCACTGCTCGGTCTCGGCGTCGAGCACCTCCGACCAGATGTAGCTGTAGTACCCGGCGGAGTAGCCGCCGCCGAAGATGTGGTTGAAGTACGAACTCCGGTAGCGCGGTGGGATCAGTTCCGTGTGGAGTCCCGCGTCACTGAGCGCCTGCGACTCGAAGGTCTCCACATCGGAGATCGCCGCGGCCTCCGACACGGACAGCCGATGCCAGGCGAGGTCCAGGGACGACGCGGCGAGGTACTCGATGGTGCCGTGCGCCGACTCGGTTCCCGCCGATTCCCGTGCCGCCTCGGCCAGTTCGGCCGGAATCGGCTCACCGGTCTGGTGATGGCGGGCATAGTTCGCCAGCACCTCGGGGTGCAGGGCCCACATCTCGTTCACCTGTGACGGGAACTCGACGAAGTCCCGCGGCACCGACGTTCCCGACTGCGACGGGTACTCGACCGCCGACAGCAACCCGTGCAGCGCGTGGCCGAACTCGTGGAAGAGGGTGGTGAGCTGATCCATCGTGAGCAGACACGGCTGCCCGGCATCGGGCTCGGTCAGGTTCAGCACATTCACGATGATCGGGTGGGTCTGCAGCACCGACGACTGATCGACGATGTTGTTCATCCACGCGCCACCGCGTTTCGACGGCCGGGCGTAGAAGTCGCCGAGGAACAGCCCGATGCCGATTCCCGTGTCGTCGCGCACCTCCCACGCGCGTACGTCCGGGTGATACAGCGGCAGATCCGTCAACTCGACGAAGCGCAGTCCGTACAGCTTGTTCGCGGCGTGGAACACGCCCCGGGTCAGCACCGTGTCGAGTTCGCAGTAGTCGGCGAACCCGTCGAGCGGCACCGACGCATGCATCCGCTTCTCGCGGTCGAGCCAGTACGTCAGATCGGCGGGACCGATCGGCACGTCGCCGGCGAATTCGGTGAGGCGGGTGAGTTCGCGGCCGCCGGCACGCATGGCCGACGCGTTGAGTTCCCGGAGCAAGTCGTCGACGGCTCCGGGATCGGGCGCGGTCTGTTCGGCGATGACGAACTCGGCATGGTCGCGGTAGCCGAGCAGTTCGGCGCGCCGTGCCCGCAACCGGACGATTTCCAGGACCAGGTCGCGGGTGTCGTGCTCGTTGCCCCGCGCGCATCGGTTCACCGACGCCTCGAAGACCCGCTGTCGCACATCGGCGTTCGTCAGCTCGGTCAGCACCGACTGACTCGTCGGCAACTCGAGGGTGATGAGGTGCCCGCTCTCGTGTCCCGCCTCGACCGCGGCACGGCGCGCGGCCGCGATCTGCCCGGCCGACAGGCCGTCGAGCTCGGTTGCCTCGCCGACGAGAACCGCCGAGTCGTTGGTGTCGTCGAGGATCTTCTGGGAGAACGTCGTGGTGAGATAGGCCAACCGGGAGGCGATCTCGCGCATCTCCTGCTGCTCATCCGCGGCGAGTCCGGCACCGGCGCGGACCGATTCCCGATACCGCTTGTCGAGGAGGCGGCGCTGCGGCTCGGACAGGCCGAGCTCGTCGGCGCGGCCGTGGAGATCGGAGATACGCCCGAAGAGAACCGGATTCATCGCGATCGTGTTCGCGTGGTCGGTGAGGAGCGTCGAGAGTTCCTGGGAGATCTCGTTGCGCGTGGGGTTCGTGTCCGGGCCCACGAGGTTGAAGAAGATTCCCGACGCGCGGGCCAGATCGCGACCCGACAGCTCGAGCGCCTCGATCGTGTTGACGAACGTCGGAGCCGCGGGATCGGCCGCGATCGCCTCCACCTCGGCCACCTGGGACGCCATGGCGGCGGTGAACGCCGGCAGGAAGTCGGCGTCGGAGATCGCCGCGAAGTCGGGGAGGTCGTAGGGCAGACTGCTCTGTGCCAGTACCGGATTCACGCCTGTTGCATCCTGCCCTGCGGTCATCGTCCGCACCCGCTCCCGGTCTGTCCGCCGCCCATCACTTCCCCTTCGGCTTGTCACCCACCGCGTCGGTGGAGAGCGCGGCCACGAACGCCTCCTGCGGGACGTCGACGCGGCCGATGGTCTTCATCCGCTTCTTACCCTCTTTCTGCTTCTCGAGCAGCTTGCGTTTACGGCTGATGTCGCCGCCGTAACACTTCGCGAGCACGTCCTTGCGGATGGCGCGGATGTTCTCGCGCGCGATGATCTTGGAGCCGACGGCGGCCTGCACCGGGACCTCGAACTGCTGGCGCGGGATCAGCTCCTTGAGCTTGATCGCCATCCGGTTGCCGTAGGCGTAGGCGGCATCCTTGTGGACGATCGCGCTGAAGGCGTCGACGGCCTCGCCCTGCAGGAGGATGTCGACCTTGACCAGGTCGGCCTCCTGTTCACCCGCTTCCTCGTAGTCGAGGCTGGCGTAGCCACGCGTGCGGGACTTCAGGGCATCGAAGAAGTCGAAGATGATCTCGGCCATCGGCAGCGTGTACCGCAGTTCCACCCGCGTCTCCGACAGATAGTCCATGCCGCCGAGCTCGCCGCGGCGGGACTGACACAGCTCCATGATGGCGCCGATGAACTCGCTCGGCGCGATGACCGTCGTCTTCACGATGGGCTCGTAGATGTGGCGGGTTTTCCCCTCCGGCCAGTCCGACGGGTTGGTGACCACGTGCTCGGAACCGTCCTCCATCTCCACGCGGTAGACGACGTTGGGGGCGGTCGAGATCAGGTCGAGGTTGAACTCGCGCTCGAGTCGCTCGCGGGTGATCTCCATGTGCAGCAGGCCGAGGAAGCCGCAGCGGAACCCGAAGCCGAGGGCGACCGAGGTCTCCGGCTCGAAGGTCAGGGCGGCGTCGTTGAGTTGCAGCTTCTCGAGCGCCTCACGCAACACCGGGTAGTCGGAGCCGTCGAGCGGATACAGCCCCGAGTAGACCATCGGCTGCGGCTCCCGGTAGCCGGTGAGCGCCTGCTCGGCGCCGTGCCGGGCGGTGGTGACGGTGTCGCCGACCTTCGACTGCCGCACGTCCTTCACACCCGTGATCAGGTAACCGACCTCGCCGACACCCAGCCCCTTGGTCGGCTTCGGCTCCGGCGACACGATGCCCACCTCGAGCAACTCGTGCGTGGTGCCGGTCGACATCATCAGGATCTTCTCCCGGGGCACGACCTTGCCGTCGACGACACGGACGTAGGTGACCACGCCGCGGTAGGTGTCGTAGACCGAGTCGAAGATCATCGCGCGCGCCGGGGCGTTGGGGTCGCCCACCGGGGCGGGCACCGAGCGGATGACCTCGTCGAGCAATTCGGTCACGCCGACACCGGTCTTGCCCGACACGCGCAACACGTCCTCGGGCTCGCATCCCACGATGTGGGCGAGCTCGGCGGCGTAGCGCTCGGGGTCGGCCGCGGGCAGATCGATCTTGTTCAGCACCGGGATGATGGTGAGGTCGTTCTCCATCGCCAGATACAGGTTGGCGAGGGTCTGCGCCTCGATGCCCTGCGCGGCGTCGACGAGGAGCACCGCGCCTTCACACGCCTCGAGCGCGCGAGAGACCTCGTAGGTGAAGTCGACGTGCCCGGGGGTGTCGATGAGGTGCAGGACGTAGTCCTCGTCGCCGGACTCCGACTTCACCGTCCAGGGCAGACGCACGTTCTGCGCCTTGATGGTGATGCCGCGCTCCCGCTCGATGTCCATCCGGTCGAGATACTGCGCCCGCATCTGCCGCTCTTCGACGACGCCGGTGAGCTGCAGCATCCGGTCCGCGAGCGTCGACTTGCCGTGATCGATGTGCGCGATGATGCAGAAGTTCCGGATGCGTGCCGGATCGGTGAAGGTGGTGTCGGCGAAGTTGGGAATGGGAACTACTCCTCGAACGAGAACTGCGGTAGAGAACGGGTGTGGACAGAGGTTGAGCTCCAGTTTCTCATGACCGGCCGCCGCGCCGCGCCCGGCCACGTCTCCCCTTCGAGACGGCCCTCCGCAAGCTCCGGACCTCCTCAGGGATCGGAGGGGCCGGCCCTCCGCAAGCTCCGGGCCTCCTCAGGGATCGGGGAGGTCCGTGAACGCCTCTCAGGCGCTACGGTGGCAGCCGTGTCCGCGTCCACCGTCACCACCATCGAGTCCGACGACGTCGCCGCCGAGGTCCACCGTCCGGGCACCCGGGCGCGCGCCACGTTCGTCCTCGCGCACGGCGCGGGCGGCAACCGCGACGCCGTGATCCTGCGCGCCCTGGCCGACGAGCTGTGCGACCGCGGGTTCGTCGTCGCCCGCATCGATCTGCCGTACCGGCGACGCCGGCCCAAGGGACCGCCCAGCCCGTCCACCTCCCCCGCCGACCGGGACGGGATCCGCGCCGCCTGTTCGGCGTTCCGCGGCGAGTCCGACGGGCCGCTGTTCGTCGGCGGACACTCCTACGGTGGCCGGCAGGCTTCGATGGCCGTCGCCGAAGACGGCCCGACCCTGGCCGACGCCCTGCTGCTGACGTCCTATCCGCTGCATCCGCCCGGCAAACCCGACCGGCTGCGGACCGAGCACCTGCCGTCGATCACGGTCCCCACGCTCGTGGTCCACGGCAGCACCGACCCGTTCGGCACCACCGACGAGATGAGCCGGGCCGTCGGCCTCATCGACGCGCCGACGCACATCGTCGAACTGGAGAAGGTCGGACACGATCTCAATCCGACGAGGAAGCCGACCGCATCCCTCACCGCCGACGCGGTGCGCGACTTCCTGATGCCCCTGTTCCCGGAGACCGAGGAGAAGCCCGAGTGACCAGCCGCGACGCCCGGCCCGATGTGAGGCCGACCACCGACCTCGCTCGTACCATCAGCTACTCCCCCGACCTCGACGGCGATGCCGACCCGGGCGAGATCGTGTGGACCTGGGTCGCCTACGAAGACGATCCGAACCAGGGGAAGGACCGGCCGGTGCTGGTCGTCGGCCGCGACGCCCGCGCCGACCAGGCCGACTCCGTGCTCGGTCTCATGCTGTCGAGCAAAGATCATCAGTCCGACGGCAACTGGCTTCCCGTGGGATCGGGTGCGTGGGACTCCCAGGGACGACCGAGCTTCGTCCGCCTCGACCGCGTGCTCGTCGTCGACGACGATGGCATCCGCCGGGAGGGCGCGATCCTCGGTCGTCCGACGTTCGATGTGGTCGCGCACGAACTGCGCGAGCACTACGGCTGGCAGTGACCGGCCGCCGAAACCTCAGGCGAGCCTGGTGATCTCGACGATGACGTCGAGATCGGTGGCGCCCCCGCCGGTGTAGATGCCCTTCAGCGGTGACACATCGGCGTAGTCACGCCCCACACCCACCGACACATGTTGTTCGGTGATCGGGGTGTCGTTGGTCGGGTCGTATCCCCACCATCCCCCCGTCCACGCCTCGATCCAGGCGTGGCTCTGGCCCTGCACCGTCTTGTCGATCTCGGCGTCGGGCTCGGGATGGAGGTAGCCGGACACGTAGCGTGCCGGGATCCCGAGACCGCGGAGCATCAGCAGGGTCAGATGCGCGTAGTCCTGACACACGCCCTTGCGATCGGTCCACGCGTCGACAGCCGTGGTGTGCACACCCGTCGTCCCCGGGACGTATTCCATCTCGCTGTAGATGAAGCGGCACACGGCCTCGACGGCCTCCTGGGGCGTCAGCCCCTTGGTGACCTTCTTCGCGGTCGAGAGCAGCTGCCTGTTACGGGCGACGAACTCCGTGTAGGACAGCATCTCGTCGTAGCGGTCCTTGATCGCCTCGCCGTTGATCTCGTCCCACGACACCTGGTCCTCCTCGTCGGGCCGGTGCCCGACCTCGGTCTCGACGACCGACAGCCCCGAGACCTCGAGTTCATGGTGCGGCGCATGCAGATCGAACGCGGTGACCGCCGAGCCCCAGTAGTCGGTGTAGCGGTAGGACCTCGTCGCGGGGACCGTCTCGACCCGGTTCACGATCACGTTCTGCCGGGTGTCACTGCGCGGCGTGAGCCGGGCCTCGTTGTACGACGAGGTGACGGGACTGTGGTAGGCGAAGCCCGTGGAATGGACGACACGCAGACGCCAGCTCACAGCTCACTCTCCTCGATGACGTGCCCGTCGCTCACCCGGGCGTCGGCCCACGAGACATAGGGCGACACATGGAAATACTGTTTCGTGACGGCTTCGTTGACCGCGCGGCAGGTGTCCTGCAGGTCGACGAGCCGGTCCTGGAGATCGTCCAGCAGCTTGCCGGGTTCGAGGAATTCGAGCGAACTGCGCGCGCGACCGAGCAGCAACTGCGCCTCGGCCTGCGCGCCGACCCGGCTGGGACCTTTCTCGAGCTGACCGAGATTGTGCTCGGCGACGCTGAGGGCGTGGAAGATCGACCGCGGGAACAACCGGTCGAGGAGCATGAACTCGACGATGTTCTCCGCGTCCAGCACGCCGCGGTAGGTGCGCAGGAAGGTGTCGTGCCCGCCGGCGGACACCAGCACATTGACCCACGCCGGCGATGACGTCCGGTCCCCGGCCCGGGACAACAACATCCGGATCGTCATGTCGACCCGCTCCACCGACCGGCCCAGCAGCAGATACCGGTAGCCGTCGTCGTGGCTCAGGGTGGCGTCGGCCAGGCCGGCGAACATCGCCGCCCGGTTCTTCACGTAGGACAGGAACTCGTGGGGTCCCAGGCGACGCGACCGGCGCTCGGCGGCGTCGAGACCGTTGTAGGTGGTGTTCAGGCACTCCCACAACTCGCTCGAGGTGACTTCGCGTGCGCCGCGGGCGTTCTCGCGCGCCGCACGGATCAGATCGACGATCGACCCGACCGCGTCGGCGTCATAGGCGACGCGTTCGGTCAGCGACCACACGTCGAGTTCGTCGTCGTCCTCCGGTGCGGTGAGACCGAGCACCTGGATGATCAGTCGGGCCTGCCGGTCGACGTCGACCGTGGTGTCCTCGAGGATCTGATGGATCGCGACGTCGAGGATTCGCGCCATGTCATCGGCTCGCTCGACATACCTGCCGATCCAGTACAGCGACTCGGCGTTGCGCGCCAGCATCATCGGACATCACCGCCCTGTCGCTGCGACATCGTGGCGGACCGCGTCACCGAGGATCGGGACATCGAATCCAGTTGCTGCGTCATGCCACCCAGTTGCTGCGTCATGGAACCCTGCTGTTGCTGCTGGGTCTGCGTGTGCACCGGATCGGGTGCGCTCTCGGCGGGGCGGGCGGCGGCGACGCCGCTCGTCGTGACGACTTTCGCGCCCGACAGCTCGCGGTCCCCCTCCGAGGTGCGCGAGGCCAGCACCCAGGTGTCCTTGGAACCGCCGCCCTGACTCGAGTTCACGACGAGCGATCCCTCCGGGAGCGCGACCCGGGTGAGGCCGCCGGGCAGGACCCACACGGACTCACCGTCGTTGACCGCGAACGGGCGCAGATCGACGTGGCGCGGGCGGATGTCGTCACCGATCTTGGTCGGCACCGTCGACAGCTGCACGACCGGCTGCGCGATCCACCCGCGTGGATCGTTGCGGACCTTGCGCGCCAGCGCGTCCAGTTCGGCGCCGGTCGCATCGGGCCCGAAGACGATGCCGTATCCACCCGATCCCTCAACGGGTTTGACGACGAGTTCGTCGATGCGGTCGAGCACCTCTTCGCACTCGTCGGGCAGCCAGCAGCGGAGCGTGTCGACATTCTGCAGACTCGGCTTCTCGCCGAGGTAGTACTGGATGATCTCCGGGACGTAGGTGTAGATCAGCTTGTCGTCGCCGACGCCGTTGCCGACGGCACTGGAGATCACCACGTTGCCCGCGCGGGCCGCATTGAGCAGACCGGCCACACCGAGCATCGAATCCGGGCGGAACTGCATGGGATCGAGGAAGTCGTCGTCGATGCGCCGGTAGATGACGTCGACCCGCTGCTCGCCTTCGGTGGTGCGCATGTACACGACGTTGTCGCGGCAGAACAGATCTCGACCCTCCACCAGCTCGACGCCCATCAGCCGCGCCAGCAGCGAGTGTTCGAAGTAGGCGGAGTTCGCCACGCCGGGGGTGAGCACGACGATGTTCGGGTCGGCCTCGTTGAACGCCGCCGACGCACGCAGCGCGCGGAGCAGATGACTCGGATAGTCCGCGACCGCACGTACCTTGTGCTTGGAGAACAGATCCGGGAACACCCGCGCCATGGCCCGCCGGTTCTCGAGCACGTAGGACACACCCGACGGCGACCGCAGGTTGTCCTCGAGGACGCGGAAGTCACCGTTCTCGTCGCGGATCAGGTCGATGCCCGCGACGTGGATGCGAACACCGTTGGGCGGGCGGATGTTTGCGGCCTGCCGATGAAAATGCTCGCAGGAGTGGACCAACCGCTTGGGCAGTACCCCGTCGCGCAGGATCTCCTGCTCGCCATAGATGTCGTCGAGAAACAGTTCGAGGGCCTGCACGCGCTGGGTGATCCCGGCCTCCAGCTTGTTCCACTCCGCCGCCGAGATCACGCGTGGCACAACGTCCAACGGGAACGGACGTTCCTTACCGGAGAGCGAGAACGTCACCCCCTGGTCGAGGTAGGCGCGCCCGAGTGCTTCCACCCGGGCCTCGACGAGGTCGGACTGATCCTCGTCGGCCATCGCCTTGTAGATGCCGCGGTACGGCGTGCGCACCTCGCCGGCGGCGTCGAACATCTCGTCATAAGCCTTGCCGTACGGGCCTTTTGCGTACCCGCCGAAGTTGCCGGTGAAATTGTCCCCGGACGCGTTGTCGCCCGCCGCACCCTTCGACGACCGGCCGCCGGAACCGGAACCCTTGGTCGAGCCGGATCGACCGGAGGCCGTCCGCCCGGACGAGGTGGACGACGCCGCTTTCGCGGCTGCGGACTTACGCGCCGCCTTCTTGGCTGGCGCACTTGTCGATGCGGGGGTCATAAACTGCCATGGTGCTACAGAATGTCGAAATCGGCAGGACGTCGACCGGCCGTGTCACCGACGAAGCCGGACCGACGTCCCGAGGCCGTCGATCACGATGATCGGCGCGCGGCGATCACCCGCCGTTTGACCCTCCGGAGGACGTTCGCCGCCCGCGTCCGCGCGCGCGGACCCACCTTGGGCAGCGGCGCCGCGAGCACCATCGCCGCGATGGTGTCGAGCGCGACGTCGAGCACCTCGCCGTCCGACGGCGACGGTACGTCGCCGGCATCGTGCTCGGCCGACACGACGAGATCGTCGAGGTCGCCGGCGACGTCGTAACCGGCCGCACGGACCGCCGCGACCATCCGCCGGGACTCCCCCGCCGCCCATTCCCGACTCTTGTCCGAGAGCCCCTGCGGCGGACCGGAGGGCGCTTCGAACAGGATCTCCCCGATCAGCTGACCCTTGATGATCCGCTCGTACCGGCGCCACTCGATGGTCTCGGGCTGCAGGCGGCGGTTGAGGCCGCGCAGGAACTCGGCCTGCGGTGCGGACAGGGAACTGTTCAAGCTGGGGACGGGAATGCGCAGCGGGGTGGGATCGATGTCCATCACCTGCAGGAACCGATCCCACAGGGTGTCACCCCGCGCGGCCCCGCGCGGCGGCACGGTGACGACGTGCACGCGTCCGGGGCCGACGAACCGCGACCAGCGGTCGAGGATGCCGATGTAGTCCTGGAACTCCCAGAACGGCTCCTCGTCCGCGGCCGGGACGTCGACCGCGATGGGTCCACCGTTGCGGCGACCCTCGGATGCGAACGCCACCGAGTCGACGAACTCGTCGAACGAGGCACGGCGCTGGTTCTTGACGTTCTCCTGCCAGACCGATGGGAGCTGACGACCCAGGTCCCGCACGGTCGCGATCACGTGCACCTCGTCGGCGAAGGACAGATCGGCCATCAGTCGCTCGATCTGCTCGACGGTCGCGGTGCTGTACAGCTCGTGCGAGAGCAGCGAGGTCTGCGGCCACGCCCGGATCTGACCGAGCAGCTTCGGCCAGGTGCCGGCGAACGCGGGATCGACCCAGTCCAGGTATCGCTCCGGTTGCAGATGCACCGCGGCGTGGAAGTGGTCGGAGATCACGTTGCCCGGATACAGGAGACCGGACGACTGCAGCGCCAGGTCGCGGTTTCGCCAGAGGCGATCCTGGAGGTGGGTTGTCCCGGTCTTGGGAAGGCCGATGTGCACATAAACGACGGACATGATGAGTCCACCGTAGACATAAGTTCACGATGATTCTTATTGTCCGGCGCGACGTCGAGGAGTATCCGCGTCGCGGATTTTGGCGGGCTGACCCCGGCTGGTAATGTGGTGCGCTGTTGCGGTGACGCCGTGGAGATGCTCCGCGCGCCGACGCCGCCAGGTGCGAGTTCGACCCCCGCGGCCGACCGCCCGACCCGAACAGACAGACATATCCACCAGCAACGACAGAGGTAACACGCGTGGCAAACATCAAGTCTCAGATCAAGCGCAATCGCACCAACGAAGCGAACCGCCAGCGCAACCAGTCGGTGAAGTCGGCCCTTCGTACCGCGATCCGCAGCTTCCGTGAGGCTGTCGAGTCCGGCGACAAGGCGAAGGCTGCCGAGCTCGGCCAGACCGCCAGCCGCAAGCTCGACAAGGCTGCCAGCAAGGGCGTCATCCACGCCAACCAGGCCGCCAACAAGAAGTCGGCCATCGCCCTCGCGGTCAACAAGCTCTGAGCTGACGCCGACCCCGGTCTGCTCGACGGCTCGCCGTCGTCACATCTTCATACCTTCGCTCACCCCGGCAGCATCCACGCGGTTGCCGGGGTGAGTGACGTCTCTGTCCCACTCCGCTGATCGACCCGGAACCGCCCCACTTGGTCGAGCCGGCACCGAGCGCAGCCGCCGGGCCGAGCGAGCGACGTAGGAGCGCGCCGAGGTCGAGGCGCCGAGTCGAAGCCACTCCCTGCCACCCACCGACTGCTGTCGGAGCCGACTTCGATCCAGCCGCGACAGTCAGCTGCGTCGGCGCCCGTCGGGCCGGAGTTCCGCGACGGTCGCAACCGCATGGGTGAGGCTGTAGTCGGGGTCGGCTGCCTGGCCCTTCACGTCGGCATTGAGCGCGGCGACCACCCCGACCGCCCGCGCGATCGATTCCGAATCCCACGCCTTGGCCTTCGCCTGGACGTTCTTGACCCGGTTGGGTGGCATGCCGAGCTCCCGAGCCGCGTCGAAGTGGTTGATCGACCCCATCGGCCGGATGCGCGCGATCGCGTGCACGGCCTCGGCGAGCGCGTCCGCGAGCAGCACCCTCGGCACGCCGTGGTGCAGAGCCCAGGCCAGGGACTCCAGCGCACCCGCTCGGTCGCCCGTCACCGCGCGGTCGGCCACCTCGAAACCGGTCACCTCGGGGCGGCCCTGGTAGTACAGCCGCACGGTGTCGCGGTCCACCTTTCCGCCGGTGTCGGCGACGAGTTGCGCACACGCGGCGGCCAGCTCACGTAGTTCCGAGCCGACTCCTTCGACGACCTGCTCGACGACGTCCGCACCGACCTTGACACCCAGCGACCGGAATTCGTTGCGCACGAACGTCATCCGCTCCGACGGCCATTTGGGGGCCGTGGTCTCGTGCTCGACGGCGCCGGCTTTTTTGAGCGCGGGGACCATCGACTTGGCCCGCCCACCACCGTGGTGCACGACCATCAGCGTGATGCCCTCGGGCAGTGACGACGCCGTTGCGGCGATCAGCGCGGCCGGCTCCTTGCCCGCCTCGGCGGCCGCCTCGACGACGACGATCCGCTCCTCGGCGAACAGCGACGGGCTGAGCAGTTCGGCGAGCTCGTGTTCGCTCACGTCGCCGGCGCGCACCCGCGTCACCGGCACGGGGGTCCCCGCAGCCTTCGACGCCGCGTCGGCCACCGCCGAGATCACCCGGCCGGTGAGGAAGTCGTCGTCTCCGAGCAACAGGTGCAGGCGATCGGTCACGGCGACAATGGTGCCAGACGAACCCGACACGATCGCCGGACCGCTACCCGGTCCATCGAATACGACAAAGTGGACAGGGCCTGTGGGCGAGTGAATCGGGTTGATCGCGGGTCGTTACGGTGAGCTTCTGCCAGAGGTCCACCGACATTTCAGGAGTCGCCCGCGTGACTGTCGAGCACCCCGGCACCGACACGGGTGCCGACACCGACGAGGGGTACCAACGCGGCCTCACCGCCCGCACCGTGCAGATGATCGCCATCGGCGGTGCGATCGGCACCGGACTGTTCTACGGCGCGGGTGGTGCCATCGAGAAGGCGGGACCGGCCCTCATCCTGGCGTACGCGCTGGCGGGGCTCGCGATCTTCATCGTGATGCGCGCTCTCGGTGAACTCCTCATCTACCGGCCGATCTCCGGGGGCATCAGCGAGTACGCCGACGAGTTCCTCGGACGCTTCGCCGGGTTCAGCCAGGGTTGGACCTACTGGGCCGTGTGGACGACGACGTGCATGGCCGAGATCACCGTGGCGGGCAAGTACATCAACTACTGGTGGCCCTCGGTTCCGGTGTGGGTCACCGCCCTCGTCGCGCTCGTCGTGCTGTTCGGCGCGAACCTGATCTCCGTCGGGGTGTTCGGTCGCGCGGAGTTCTGGTTCTCCGCCATCAAGGTCACCGCCATCCTGGGCATGATCATCGTCGGCATCGGTGTGCTGCTCCCGATCGCGGGCCTGGGACCCGAGACCGGGCCGTCGGTGACGAACCTGTGGAACGACGGCGGGTTCTTCGCGACCGGCTTCAGCAACGCGCTGCTGAGCCTGCAGATCGTCATGTTCGCCTACGTCGGCGTCGAGCTCGTCGGCGTGACCGCGGGCGAGGCGCAGAACCCGCGTGTCACGCTGCGCAAGGCGATCAACACCGTGCCGTTCCGCATCGGCATCTTCTACGTCGGCTCGCTGCTGGTGATCCTCTCGGTCCGCAGCTGGAAGGACTTCCAGGCCGGCGAGAGCCCGTTCGTCTCGGTGTTCTCCTACATCGGCATCCCGGGTGCGGCCGGCATCGTCAACTTCATCCTGCTCACCGCCGCTCTCTCGTCGTGCAACTCAGGGATCTACTCGACCGGGCGGATGTTGCGGTCGCTCGCCCACACCGGCGACGCCCCGCGTCAGCTGACCCGGCTCTCGAACCGCAAGGTGCCGGCCGCGGGGATCACGCTGAGCGCCGCGGTGATGGCGATCGGCGTGGTGGTGAACGTCATCGATCCCGTGCACGCCTTCGCCTACATCACCGCGGTGTCGACGGTCGGCATCATCGTCATCTGGTCGACGATCCTGGTGTGTCAGATGGCGTACCGCCGCAAGGTCGCGCGCGGCGAACTGCCTCGGTCGGACTACCGGGTCCCCGGTGCCCCGGTGACCACGTGGCTCGCACTCGCCTTCCTCGCGATGGTGTTCGTCCTGCTGTTCTTCGATCGCGACGGACGGATCGCACTCATCGTCGGGGCGGTCTGGTTCGCCGCGGTCGGTATCGGCTATCTGGTGTGGAACCGCACCGCGGGCGAGCTGGCCGACCGCGAGGTCTGACGGCGGGGTCACGCGAACGGGGACCACACCTCCACACTCGCCCAGCTCACGCCGCCGAGAGTGCGTGCGCAGGCGACCATCCACCCTGGGTCCAGTCAGCCTGAAGTCTCCTCGATGCGTGAAGCCCGATTCGCCTGCCGAGTGCGATGAGGACGATTTTGGCCGGCACTCGAAGGGTCGGTGGCCTCCCATGACAACGCGGCGAGCAGCGTCTGGAGTTTCTGAACCTCATCCCGGAGGCTCTCGATCTGAGCACGCGTCGCGGCCGCGTTCGCATCGTCGCCTTCCGACACCCGCTCGACAATCCACGAAGCGATGGTCGCAGTCACCACGCCGATGAGACTGATCCCGCCGATCATGAGACACGCAGCGATCACCCGGCCTGACGCAGTCACCGGGGAGTAGTCGCCGTAACCGACGGTGGTCACGGTCGTGACCGACCACCACAGAGCATCGCCGAACGACGCGATCGACGCTCCCGGGACGTCTCGTTCGGTCTCATAGATCGCAAGAGATGCTGCGTAGAGGAACAGGATCGCGCTGCACACGGTGTAAACCGCGACACGGCCACGGATCGCCGTCCCGATCGCTCGTTGCAGCGCAGCGACGACCACCAGTAGTCGCAACAAACGCAAGGGCCGGAGTGCAGGAAGGACGACTATGGCGAGGTCGAGGACATGCCGAACGAACCACCGCCCGCGGTCGGGCGCCAGAGCGAGTCTCGCGACGTAATCGACTGCGAAGACGAGCCACGCGATAGCCAGCACCCAATCCAAGCCCACACGTACGGAAATACTTGGATCGGCGAGTACTTGGACGGAGTACACGACGAGGAAAATCACTGCGACGATGGCCAGCGGCCACTCCGCACGGCGCTCCCACCGGTCGAGTGCTTGACTGCTTCCCATTGTGTTCGCCTCGCCGACCACAGTTCCCCCACTTCAACATTTCCAACCCGGTGTGCGGACCCGCGGGTAGCGCACGTCCGACGTACACGCACCAACTGAGCGATCATGCCGTGCCTGGACCATTTACGTGCAGGGTCGGTGTCCGCATTGGCATGGTCTCATCGCGTAGTCACGCGACGCGGCTCGTCCTGCCATCAATTCACATCCACGGCAGGGACACCTCCACACTCGCCCAGCTCACCCCGCCGAGGGTGCGTGCGCAGGCGACCATCCACCACAGCTCGGGTGCGAGGGCGCGCACGAGCAGTTCGCCCACGAACGCGCCGGGTCCGTCGGGCGGTCCGATCGCACCGATGAGTGCGGCGAGGGTGCCGACCACGCTGATCACCGCGACGACCGGGGCGACCAGCAGGTTCGCGACGATCCCCACCACCGAGAACGTGCCGGTCACCATGACCACGATCGGCGCGGTCACCACCTGCGCGGTGACCGCCATCGCGACGACCTCGGCCACGCCGGTCGGACACCGCCATTCGCGAAGCCGGTCGCGGAGCCGCGGGGCCCACAGCACGATGGCGCCGGTGGCGGCCACCGAGAGCGCGAACCCCGGCTGCAACGCCAGTTCGGGCCACCACAGCAACCCACCGACGACCGCCGCGCCCAGCGCCGGAAAAGCTTGCGCACGACGAGAGGCGAAGAGCGCCAGCACCCCTACAGCACCCATGAGGGCCGCCCGCAGCACACTCGGCGACGGTCGGACGAGCACCACGAACCCCAGGATCACGATCAGTCCGATGATCGCGGCCGCCCGCGGCGGCACGCCCACACTGCGAACCACCAGAAGTGCTGCGCCGCACACGATCGCGAAGTTGCTGCCGCTCACCGCGGTGAGGTGACTGAGTCCCGCGGCGCGGAAGTCGTCGCGCAAGCCGTCGTCGAGTGAGCTCTCGTCACCGAGCACGAGCCCGGGCAGGAGTCCGGCCGCCTCCTCGCCGAGCCCGCGGGCAGCCAGCGTCTGCAGCCGTTCCCGGATCGCACCCGCCACCTTCTGATGGTCGGGCGGCGAACCCACCGGCCGCGGCCCCTGTGCCGTCAGCGTCGCCACGAGAAGCGAGTGCGCGGGCGGGGGCCGCACCCGAACGGTCGTGACCACCCGTTGGCCGGGCAGCAGTCCCGACCACTCCCGGACATCACCCATCAGATCGGCGGCCGCGGCCCGGACCCGGAGCGGTCCGACCTGTTCCACCTCCACCCTGACCCGGACCCGTCCGGCGGCTGGGTGCCCGATGACCGTGGGGTCGCCGCGGACGGCCAGCACGACCGTCGCCTTGCCGGTCGTCGCCGCCAGCGGATGATCGGCGCGGGCCTCCTGACGGAGCGTGAGCGAGGTCGCGCACACGGCCGCGAGTCCGGCGACCACGACGACGAGTCCGATCACGTCCCAACCGCTCCGGCCGCTTACACAGGCCAGGGTGCCGGCCAGAGCCACCGCGCCTGAACAGATCGCGAACCCCAGCGTGTACCCGGTTGGCACCATCAGCCCGAGCACCGTCACCGACCACACCGCCCCCGCCGGGACCAGCAGGCGGTAGTCCACCGATCAGACCGTCACGAGGTCGCGCAGCCGGGCCAGACGCGCCGGACCGATCCCGTCGACCTCGGCGAGCTGGTCCACGGAGGTGAAGCGTCCGTTCCGTTCCCGCCACGACAGGATCGCCTTCGCGGTCACCGGTCCGACCCCGGGCAGTTCGTCCAGGTCGGCCTCGGTGGCGGTGTTGAGGTTCACCAGTCCATTCGGATCGGGCGGGCTTCCCGTGCCGCCGGCGGGCGGACCGGGACCCGTCGGCGCAGCACCGGCCGGCGCCGACGGCGCGCCGGAAGCCCCGACCACGGCACTGCGCAGCGACATCTGGCCCTCGCCGCCCGCGTATCCGACGAGGATCTGGTCACCGTCGCGGAGCACCTGCGCGAGATTCAGCGAGAGCAGATCGGCGTTCTTGCGCACACCACCCGCCCGGTCGATTGCCTCGGCGACCCGCGCGCCCGGGGCGAGGCGCACCAGTCCCGGCTGGTGGACGAGCCCGACGACACTCACCACCATCAGTGTCGGAGTGGACTCGGTCGGCGGCGCGGGCGGCGACGAGACCGGCACCCGCGAGGTGCCCGCCACCGCACCGAAATCCACGACAGGCGCCGACTCCGAACCGCGGAACAGCCCGACAGCCGCAACCGCACAGACGACGACACCGACCGCGATCAACGCGAGAGCGGCCGGTGGGGCAACCGCGAAGCGGCGTCGAGGAATCGGATCGTCGTCGGTCTCGTCATCCTCTTCGGCGTCAGTGGCGTCGGTGGCGTCGTCGGGGTCGGTCCGCCGGCGCGGCGTCCGCACCGGCGGGGTGTCGAGCCACGTCGGCATTCCGCCGATCCCCCACCCGGGGTGCTCGGGCTCAGCCGCCGGCCGGACCGGGTCATCGGTCTCCGACGAGCGCGACGGGGAGTCCGGATCGGCTCCCGCTGCACCGCTTCGGCGGTCCGGCAGCTCGGCGACCGGCACCAACCGGTCCAGCGGGTTCGGCCGTCCTGATGCGCTCATGAGGCCACACGCTAGGTCCGTCCTCACCCTTGCTGCGGGCGTGGAGAGGCGGACTCCCCGATCTGTGGACGGTCAGGCCGAGTTGTGGATGACGCCGGCCACGGCGGGCCGGGCCGTTCTCACTGCTCCGCGAGGCCTTCGATCGGATCGAGATGTGCGGCGATCACGACGCCCACCGCACCGGGGCCGACATGCGTGCCGAGAATGGGACCGAGGTCGACGATCAGCTCGGAGGTCACCACCCGCAGTTTGGTGTGGACGGCGGCCCGCAGTTCCTCGGCGACCTCGGGACTCTGGCAGTGCTGGATTCCGACCGTCACCGCGCGACCGCCCGCGGAGTCGGCCGCGGCGTCGACCATCTTGTCCAGCGCCTTGGAGAAGGTGCGGTGGCGCTCTCGGAGGGTCAGGGTGCCGTCGACCATGTGCAGGATCGGTTTGATCGACAGCGCCGACCCGAACAGTTTGCCCGCGGCGCTGATGCGGCCACTGGAGCGCAGATTGTCCAGTTGCTGCACGCACAGCAACGAGTCGACCGTCGCGGCCTGGCGGATCGCGGACTCGTACACCCGGTCCCGGTCGGCGCCGTCAGCGGCGGCCTGTGCGGCCGCGATGGCGGTGAAACCGACTGCGAGACCGACGGATCGGGAGTCGACGACGCGCACCTGTCCGGAGAACTTCTCCGCGGCCAGCCGAGCCGAACTCCAGGTCCCCGACAGCCGGCGGGACATGTGGACCGCGACGACCCCGGCGCCCTCACTCGCCTCGAGCGCGGCGTCGAAGTACTCGGACAGATCGCCGGGGTTCGCACCCGAGGTGGTCACGCCCGGCGTGGTCACGATGTCGGCGGGGATGTCGTCCACGCCCTCGCGGTAGTCCTTGTCGTCGACGGTGACATGCAGCGGGACCTGCCGGATTCCGTAGTGCTCGGTCACCGACCGCGGCAGTCGGGACGAGGAGTCTGTGACGACGACGACAGGCACGCGTCTACGTTAACGGGTTCACGCGCCGAGCTCACACGGGCGTCGGTGTCGGCCCCTCGGCGTCGCGGCCGGCGCTCGGCCGCACCGCCTGGACGACCGGGGCGACCAGGTCGGCGATCCCGCGGTGGCACGCGAAACCCCAGTGGATTCCGTCCGGGTTCATCTCGACGGCGGGGTCGTCGAATGCGTCCCGAGTGACCGGGTGGAAGTCGACGCACGACAGCGCGTGGCGCGACGCCCACCGGGACATCGCCGCGGTCGTCGGGATCCGGCCGGCGTGGACGTTGCCGTAGTACGGGCTCCGGTGGGTGGGCGGCAGGCACACCACGATGGGCAGATCCGGACGCAGCTGGGTGAGCGCCGCCCGGATCTTCTCGAGGTACTCGATCGTGACGCGCGGCGGCAAGGCGAGCGGCCAGCCGAGGCGCGAGCCCCGCGGCTGGACCCAGGCGTAGGCGTCACGGACCTTCTGCCGCAGCCCATTCGGACGGATGTAGCGAATCTGCTCCCGCAACGCCGTGGGCAAGGGTGACGGCAGGGTGTCCATGCCGCCGAATGCGAGGACCACGACATCGGCACGGGGCACGGTGGCCCAGATGTTCGGGTCCTGGGTGAGCGCCCACCAGACGTCCCGACTCGTCCACCCGATCCGGCCGAACAGCCGGACCGACGAACCGGTCGCCGCCCCCACGAGGCTCGGCCAGATCCGCGGGTCGTCCGCGGGCAGGCCGCCCTGCGGACCGTAGTAGGCCAGCGAGTCGGACAGGATCAGCACGCACCGCTCAGGCGCGTCGACGCCGGCGTCGGGTGGAGGCGGGGCATCGGCCGTCGTCCCACTCATCACAGGGTCCCGCTCACTGCACCGCCGGATCGGAGTCCTCGGCGGATGCGTTCCACACGTCCAGACGCCATCGGGGCAGTTCACCCGGCATCCCGTGACCCGACAGCTGCACCCAGCTGGTGTTCGCCAGACCGCCGAAGGCAGGCCAGTTCTCGACGGGCAGACCGAGGAGTGCCGCCGTCATCGCGGCGATGACGCCGCCGTGGGCCACCAGCACCACCGGCGCCTCCGGGGTGTCGCCGGTACCCCACTCCGGCAACTGCTCGATCAGTTCGTCGACCAGCGGGGTGGATCGTCGGGCCACGTCGACGCGACTCTCGCCGCCCGGGGGTGTCCAGGTCGCGTCGTCACGCCAGATCGCGCGGGCCCCTGGCATCACGGCATCGACATCCAGATGGGTCAGACCCTGCCACTCACCCAGATGTGTCTCGCGCAGGCGGACATCGGTGGTCACCGGCAACCCGGTCCGCTGCGCCAGCGCCTCGGCGGTGTCGCGTGCCCGCCGCAGATCCGACGACCAGATCACCACCGGCTGCCGCTTGGCGAGCTCCACTGCGGCCGAATTGGCCTGCCGTACACCTAGTTCGGACAGATCGGTGTCCAGCTGTCCCTGCATCCGGCTGGCGGCGTTGTATTCGGTCTGCCCGTGCCGCAACAGGATCAGGCGTCGGACCACCGGGGTGAGACGTTCGACCGCGGTGTCGTGTGAATCCGGACCACCACTCACGACAGCCCGTCCACCTCGACCACCGGACAGTCCTTCCAGAGGCTCTCCAGCGCATAGAAGCGCCGCTCGTCGGTGTGCTGGATGTGCACCACGATGTCGGCATAATCGAGAAGCGCCCAGCGACCTTCGCGCGTGCCCTCACGCCGCAGCGGCTTGTGACCGGCCTCCCGCAGCTTCTCCTCGACCTCGTCGACGATGGAGTTCACCTGGCGCTCGTTGTCCGCCGATGCGATGACGAAGGCATCGGTGATCACCAACTGCTCCGACACGTCGATCACGGTCACCTCGTGGGCGAGCTTCTCGGCCGCGGCCAGAGCGGCCACCTTGGCCATCTCCAACGCTTCAGCTGACGCAGTCACACTTGTCTCCTCATTCGCTCACGGCCTGTTCGCCCACGGCCCGGTCCGATCCATCGGCATCGTCCGTCGACTCCCCTGGCCGGGACTTCCCGGCCGGAACCTTCTCGGGGCGGTTGGCCCCCGGCAGGGCCGGGGCGGACACGCCGGGCGACGACGCCCGAGGCGCACGATACAGCTTTCGCTTGGCGATGTACTGGACGACGCCATCGGGCACCAGGTACCAGACGGGCCGTCCCAGTGACGCGCGCGTCCGGCACTCGGTGGACGAGATGGCCAGCGCCGGGATCTCGAGGAGGTGGAGGGTGTCGGACGGCATGGCTTCGAGGTGGTGCGCCAGATGCGTGGCGTCGAGTTCGTAGCCCGGCCGGCTCACGCCGACGAAGCGGGCGAGTCCGAACAGTTCCTCCCAGTCCTGCCACGACAGGATCGATTCCAGCGCATCGGCGCCGGTGATGAAGTAGAGCTGAGCGTCCGGGAGCAGCGCCCGCAGGTCACGGAGGGTGTCCACGGTGTAGGTGTCCCCGTCGCGATCGATGTCGACGCGACTGACGCTGAACTGCGGATTCGACGCGGTCGCGATGACCGTCATGAGGTACCGGTCCTCCGGGGGACTCACCGTCTCCTGCTCGCCGATCTTCTGCCACGGACGGCCGGTCGGGACGAAGATGACCTCGTCCAGCGAGAACCGATGGGCGACCTCACTGGCCGCGACCAGGTGTCCGTTGTGGATCGGGTCGAACGTGCCGCCCATCACGCCGATACGGCGCGCACGTGGGCGGTCGGGTGACATGGACGGTCAGTCTACGCGTCGGGTGCTGATGGGAGACGGCGGCGCCGGTCAGATCGGCAGCAGATCGGCGATGACCGTGCCCAGTTGCGTGGCGTTGCGGCATTCGAACATGTCGATGACATCGGCGTAGTCGGTCGCGGCCGAGTCTCCCGTGCCCCAGTGCTGCTTGGCCTCCGGATTCAGCCAATAGGCGTGTCTGGCACGGTCGACCAGCTCGGCCAGCGCATCGGCATGCGGGTCGTGATAGTTGTTCCGGCCGTCCCCGAGGATGAGCAGCGCACCCCGGTGGGTCAGCGAATCGCCGTAATCGGCGACGAACCCGGCCAGCATGTTGCCGTAATCGGAATGCCCGTCGCGGGTCGAGATACGCGCGGTGGAGATCATGTGGTGCATCGCCGCACCGAAATCCTCCTCACCGTGGTCGAAGTAGTCCGTCACCTCGTCGACGGTGTCGACGAACGCGAACACCCGCACCTTCGAGAACTGTTGGCGCAGTGCATACACCAGCCGCAGTGTGAACTGACTGAATCCGGCGACCGACCCTGACACGTCGCAGATGATGATGAGTTCGGGACGCCCGGGCCGCGGTTTGCGGTGACTGAGTTCGATGGGCACTCCGCCGGTGGACATCGACGCGCGCAACGTCTTCCGGACATCGACCGCACCCCGATGGGCCCGACGCCGCCGGGTCTCGAGCTTCGCGGCCAGCAACCTGGCCAGGGGTTCGATGGTCTTGCGGATCTCGACCTGTTCCTTGGCGCCCGCCGAGAGGAAATTGACGTTCTCCGGCAACGGCGGCACCGCGTAGGCGCCGACCTTCTCGCGGCCGTTGCGGTCGGCCATGCGTCGCTGCGTCTCTCGCTCGATCGCCGCCCGCAGATCGTTGGCCTTCTGGCGGGCGGCCTGACGGTACAGCGGTTCGGTGCCGGCGCGCCCACCGTCGTCGCCACCCGAATCACCGGCCATGGCGGCTGCGATCTTCGCGATCAGCGTCTGCGGGCTGACGGCCGTGATGGCCTGATAGGCCGAGAACGCCTCGCCCCGAGTCGATCCGTACCGCCCCAGCTCGTCGACGATCATCGCGATGGCCTGGTCCAGCCGGCCGTCGTTGGCCGACGCATCGTCGGCCAACATCTCCGCCAGCGCGTCCCGGACCGCGTCGACATCGAGCTCACCGTCGGGCGTGCGCGGGAGATCCTCGGTGACGGTACGCATTCCGGCACCGACCGGAAACCACAGGTCGAAGACCCGGTCGAACACACCGCGATGAGCATGGTCGACGAGCAACGTCGTCGCGAGGCCCTCCCGCAATCGAGGACGTTCGAGGAGGTCGAGAACCTCCATCGCACTCGCCGCGTCGATCAGCGCCGACGGTCCGACCACGATCCCGCGTCGGCGGAGCTCATCGACGAAGTCGGTGAGGTGCGCGACGAGCGGAGCCGTCATCAGCCCAGCTTGAGTTCTTTGAGGGCCGTCTTGAGGTCCGGTCGATGCTTGAGCACCACGCCGAGCGTTCGGGCGATGAGCCCGTCGTCGAATCCACCGCCGCTCCTCGCCGTCGCCTTTTCACCGGCTCCCAGCGCCAGCAGGGTGTTGGCCCAGTCGATCGTCTCGGCCACCGACGGCTTCTTCCGGATGTCCAGGGTGCGCAGGACGCCGACGATCCGCACCAGCTCGGCGCTGAGCGAGTCCGACAGGTTCGGCACGCGCGACGCGAGGATCGCCTTCTCGCGCTCGGCATCCGGGAAGTCGATGTAGAGGTAGAGGCAGCGGCGCTTGAGCGCCTCGGACAGCTCACGGGTCGCATTGGACGTGAGCAACACGATCGGCCGCCGTTGCGCGGCAACGGTTCCCATCTCCGGGATGGTGATGGCGAAGTCGCTGAGCACTTCCAGCAGCAGACCTTCCATGTCGACGTCGGCCTTGTCGACCTCGTCGATGAGGAGCACGGTGGCGCCCTCACGCGAGATCGCCTTCAGCAGCGGGCGCGGCAACAGGAACTCGTCGGAGAAGATGTCGGCCTTGGCCTCATCCCACGCGCGGTCCCCCGTCGCCTGGATGTGCAGGATCTGCTTGGCGTGGTTCCACTCGTACAGGGCGCGGGCCTCGTCGATGCCCTCGTAGCACTGCAGCCGGATGAGTTCGGCATCCGTGGCCGTGGCGATCGACCGGGCCAGTTCGGTCTTGCCGACACCCGCGGGCCCCTCGACCAGCAGCGGCTTGCCGAGCCGGTCGGCCAGGAAGGTCGATGTCGCGGTGGCGTCGTCGGCGAGATACCCCGTGCCCCGCAGCCGGCCGACGACGTCGTCGACGCCCTCGAACGAGGGCACGACGGCCGGTCCCGAACCCGTGTACTGAGCGGTCCCCGTACCCGGGGTCTCGTCGCTCATCAGGCGGGCCGCACGTGGCCGTTGCCCCAGACCACCCATTTGGTCGAGGTCAGTTCCGGCAGACCCATCGGGCCGCGGGCGTGGAGCTTCTGGGTGGAGATGCCGATCTCGGCGCCGAAACCGAACTGCTCGCCGTCGGTGAAAGCCGTGGAGGCGTTCACCATCACGGCGGCGGCGTCGACGCGTCGGGTGAACTCGTCGGCGGCCGCGAGGTCGGTGGTGATGATCGCCTCGGTGTGGCCGGTTCCGTAAGTGTCGATGTGCGCGACCGCGGCGTCGAGGTCGTCGACGACCTTCATCGCGATGTCCATCGACAGGTATTCCATCGACCAGTCGTCCTCGGTCGCCGGTTCCATGCCCGGTTCGTCGCCGTGGATGACCACACCCTGCGTCTGGAGGACCGAGGTGATCCGCGGGAGCGCGTCGGCGGCGACGGCCTTGTCGATGAGCACGGTCTCGGCGGTGTTGCAGACACTCGGCCTGCGGGTCTTGGAGTTGAGGATCACGCGTGCCGCGACGTCGAGGTCGGCGAGTGCGTGCACGTAGACGTGGCAGTTGCCGACGCCGGTCTCGATGGTCGGCACGGTCGCGTTCGACACCACGGCTTCGATGAGCCCGGCACCCCCGCGGGGGATGACCACGTCGACCAGTCCACGCGCCCGGATGAGTGCGGTGACACTGGCGCGATCCTCGGTGGGGAGCAACGACACCGCGTCCGCACTGACCCCCTTGGACGACAGCGTCTCCCGCAGCACGCGAACCAGTTCGGCGTTCGACGACGCTGCTGATGACGAGCCTCGCAGCAGTACCGCGTTGCCGGACTTGAACGAGATCCCGAAGGCGTCGACGGTCACGTTGGGACGCGCTTCGTACACGATGCCCACGACGCCGAGGGGCACGCGGAGCTGACGAAGCTGCAGGCCGTTGGGGAGGGTCTTGCCCGCCACCACCTCACCGATCGGATCCGGGAGCACGGCGACCTGTCGCAGGCCGTCGGCGATACCGGCGACGCGCGACTCGTCGAGCCGCAGACGATCGAGCAGACTCACCTCGATATCGGCCTGTTCGGCACGCGCGATGTCGTCGGCGTTGGCGGCGAGGATGGTCTCCGTCGCGGCCTCGACGGCGTCGGCCGCGGCGAGGAGGACCTCGTTCTTGGCAGCGGTGGTCAGGCCACTCAGCGAGCGGGACGCCGACTTGGCGGCTCGGGCGAGTCCGAGGACGACCTTTTCGATGTCGGACTTGCCCGCGGCCTTCTCGGCGCCGGGCCCGCCTTCTGCGACGGTCTGCTCTGCGGTGGGTGCGCTCATCAACATCCTCGACTTCGCGGTGGTTCCGGGCGGCACCGCCCGGAAAGTGCCGTTCTCAAGAGTAGCGCCGGTGGTTCCGAGTCCCCAACGAGATGCGACGGGCCGGGTCCCTCAGGCGAGTGCGAGGAACAGCTTCTCCAATTCGGCCTCGGTGAGCGGCGGTTGCTCACCGTCAACGGTCTCGATGCACTGCCGCATTCCCGAGGCCACGATCTTGAACCCGGCGCGGTCGAGCGCCCGGGACACCGCGGCGAGTTGGGTGACGACATCTTTGCAGTCGCGGCCCGCCTCGATCATCGCGATCACGCCGGCGAGCTGTCCCTGCGCACGGCGCAGACGGTTCAGGACGGCACTCATCGCGTCGTCGCCGACGGCCAGGTGGGGCCTCTCGTCATCGGCCATCGAGGCCTCCTCGGTGTCGTGCACCACCGACGTCCGGTTGGGTGCTGGATTCTTGACGCCAAGATACCCCCTTGGGTATGTTGGCCGCCAGGTAGATACCCCCAGGGGTATATGAGAAAGGAAAACCATGGCGCCGATCACCGCCCTGTCCGACGACGAGGCGACCACCTCCGACCCCGCGGATCCCCCGGCCGGGGTCCTCGGCCGGTGGGGTGCGACCATGGCCGCGCACGCCCGCTGGGTGTTCGGCGTGTGGCTCCTCGTCCTGCTCGTCCTGGGAGCCGCGGCCCCCTCGGTGTTCTCCGCACTCGCGGGCGCGGGCTGGCAGGCCGACGGGTCGGAGTCCGTGCAGGTCCGCGAGCTGGCCCAGCAACATTTCGGCGGAAACTCGTCGGCCGCGGTGCATGTGGTCGTCCACTCCGAACGCGACACGGTCGACGGTCCCGCGATTCGGGCGGTGGTCGGCGAGATCGCTGCACTGGCCGGCACGGACAGCCGGTTCGCGCAGGTCGTCCCGCCACAGCCCGGGATGTCGGTCAGCCCGGACGGCCACACCGGGATCGTCATCGTGGGCGCGGCCGCCGACACCGACGAGATGGTGCGCGCTGTCGATGAGCACAAGGACGCGTTGATCGCCCTGTCCGGGAACGGGATCGAGGTGTACCCAACGGGCGCCTCGGCACTGTGGAGCGACTTCAACGAGGCCAATCACGACGCGATGATCAAGGCCGAGCTGTTCTCGTGGCCGGTCACGCTGACGATCATGGTGCTCGCGTTCGGGTCGCTCGTCGCGGCCGGTCTGCCACTGTTGCTGACCATCGCCGGTCTCGTCGCATCCGCGGGCGGTCTGGTGTTGTTGAACCAGGTCACCCCGATCTCGGTGTGGGCCATGAACTTCGCCATGATGTTCGCGCTGGCGCTGGGCATCGACTACGCACTGTTCCTGGTGTCGCGGTTCCGCGACTCGGTCCGGGAGCAGGGCGACGACATGCGCGCGGCGGTGGCGCAGACGATGGACACCGCGGGCAAGGCGGTGTTGCTGTCCGGCATCACGGTTCTGGTGAGCCTGTCGGCCGTGCTGCTGGTTCCGGCACCGGCGGTGCGCACGATGGCGGTGGGAATCATGCTCGCGGTGGCCTTCGTCCTCGCGGCGACCCTCACTCTCCTACCCGCCGCGCTGGGCGCCCTGGGTGGCCGGATCAACGCGGTCTCGCTGCCGTACGCGCGCCGACAGCAGCACCGTTCGCCGGTGTTCGCACGCTGGGGCGGCTTCCTGCAGCGCCATCCGTGGGCTGTCGCCACCGGCTCCCTGGTTGTTCTCGTCGCGCTCGCGATCCCGGTCGTCGGGTTGAAGGTCGCGATGCCCTCCATCGGCGTCGTCCCGGCCGACGCCCCCGTCCGCCAGGGCTATGAACTCGTGCAGTCGCAGATGGGCGAGGGCGCACCGGGGATACTGCAGATCGTCGCACCCGCCGACGAGGCGCGGCAGGCCGCCGCGGTCGCGGCACAGTCCCCGGGGATCACCATGGTCACTCCCGCGACGCCGGCCGCGGACGACTCGGACTTCGTTCTCATGCAGGCTCTTCCGACTGTCGATCCGTCCGCCGACCAGATGGCGACGATCGTCGACGACCTGCGTGACGCATTGCCCGACGGCGCTCTCGTCGGCGGCGCGCCCACCGAGAACCTCGACCTGCAGCAGGCTCTGAACGACTACTTCCCGCTGGTCGTCGCCGTCATTCTCGTCCTCGGTTTCCTCCTGCTGCTGGTGTCACTCCAAGCACCGCTGATCGCACTCATCGGCACTGTGGTGAGCCTGTTGTCCACCGCAGCGGCGTTCGGCGTCGCGAAGCTGATCTTCCAGGACGGGCACCTGGCAGACCTGCTGGGCTTCACACCTCAGGGATTTCTCGACGGCTGGGCCCCGGTGTTCTTCTTCGCCATGATCTTCGCGATCGCGATGGATTACACCGTGTTCCTCCTCGCCACCGCCAAGGAACACTACGAACGCTCCGGGGATCCATCGACCGCGCAGGTGGACGGCATGGCCCACTCCGGGCGGATCATCTTCGCCGCAGCTGCGGTCATGGTCGCCGTCTTCTTCACCTTCGCCCTGGCCGAACCACTCCCTCCGAAGGAGATGGGGATCATCCTGGGTGTGGCGGTCCTGCTCGACGCCGTCCTGATCCGGCTCACCCTCCTGCCGGCGCTGCTACGCATCACCGGCCGGGCGGCGTGGTGGACACCATCCTGGCTGCGCCGGATTCTCCCGTCGATCAGCTTCTCGCATTGACCTCACCCGAATCGGGTACACGCCCCTCGAGGGCCGACACGAAAGGACACACGATGTCACTCGCACTGACCACCACGCTGCCGCACCCCTTCGCGGAGGCGGTCGAACGGACCAGAGCCGCGCTCGCCGACCAGGGATTCGGCATCCTCACCGAGATCGACGTCCAGGCAACGCTCAAGACGAAGCTCGACGAGGACATGGAGCCGTACCTGATACTCGGCGCATGCAATCCACCGCTGGCACACCGGGCACTGGGCGTCCAGCGGCAGATCGGGTTGTTGTTGCCCTGCAACGTCGTGGTCCGCGCCGACCCGGACCGTCCCGACCACACACTCGTGGAGGCGATGAATCCCGATCTCATGGTGCGGGTCTCGGGCGAACCGGACCTCGAACCCGTCGCGCGCGACGCCGCGGAGAAGCTGCGCGCCGCGATCGACGCCCTGTCCGCGCAGTCGTGAGCACACCGTTCCGACTTCGAGATCCTGGAGTTCTCATGACCCACTTCGACTTTCACTTCGATCCCGTGTGCCCCTTCGCCTGGGCGGCCTCCAGGTGGCTCATCGACCGGGCCGACGCGCACCGCGCCTCCGTCGACTGGCACGTGATGAGCCTGGCGATCCTGAACGAGGATCAGGAGCCGGACTCCGCCGAGCAGCGCCGGCAACTCGACACCTCGCGGCGACTCGGACGCGTGCTGATCGCCGCCGTCGAGGACGCCGGTCCCGATGTGCTCGAGCCCCTGTACTCCGCGATCGGCCGACGACTCCACCACCGCGGCGACGAGATGACCTCCGCGGTCGTCGCCGAGACCCTGTCCGAGGTGGGACTTGGTCCGGGACCGGCCGAGGCGATGGATGACGCCTCGTTCGACGAGGCGCTGCGCGCATCGCACCAACGCAGCCAGGATGCGCTGGGCGAAGCCGGCGGCAGCCCCATCACCGGCATCGACGGGAGCCACTTCTTCGGTCCGGTACTCTCTGCCATCCCGACCGGCGACGAGGCGGAGGCGCTTTTCGCCGCGCTCGTCACACTCGGCGGCACATCGACTTTCGCGCAGGTCAAGCGTCCGAACGCGGGTCCGCCGACCTTCTCGCCGTAGGTCTCGGCGCCGCCGCGGGCGGAGGGCGGTCTCCCGCTATCCCCCGCACCGGAGGGCCGCTGACAGGACACGCCGCGACGGTTCGTCGATGGCCAATCCGTAGGCCGCCGTGACGATCACGAACTGGATTGCGTACTGGCACCAGAATCCGGTCTCGGGCGGCATCCAGCGGGCCGGTTCCGAGTCGCTCTTGTCCTGATTCGACTGTCCGTCGACCGCAACGAGATTGGCCGGATCGTTGGCGAAGTCCAGCCTCCGGGCGGCTGTCCACGACCACGCGCCCATGTCCCAGGCGTATGACAGCGGGACGATGTGGTCGATCTGCACCGCGGACGCGCTCCGGTCTCGTCGGAAGACGACGAAGTCGCCGGTGTACGGACTCCGCAGCTCGCCGGCGAGGACCGCTCGCGGGCAACTCGACACCGGGCCGGCGCTGACATCGTGCAGATCGCGGGCGAGGACGTCGTTGCGCGTATCGCATCCGTTGCCACTCCCGGGCACGGACGCGGCGTCGGACCAGGCACTGCCGAAAGCCGACCGGTCGTAGTCCTCGCGATCGGTGCGTCCGGCCGAGACCGGTATCGCCGCCAGCGACACCGCCGCCTCACCGGCCAGTGCCCGTATCTCCGGGTCGATGGCGGGGCCGGCCCGGTGACCGTCGACGCCGACCGCGACCGCCACCGCCGTGACGACGGCGGCGATGAGCACCGCCCACCGGCGCGCCGGCCAGGACGGCGTGTCCCGTGGCGTCCGGAGCATCCATCGCAACCGCATGCGTGCCCGCCGAAGTGTCGGCGAACGCAGCCGACGATCACGCACCACCATGCCTTCTCAGACGCATGCGGCGACCATCCGGTTCCGCGACGAACCTCCGACCCCCGCGGATGACGCAGAACGTGGCGCCCCGCGCGACGATCCACGGCACCTGGGCAGCAGGACGCCGGTCAGGACTTGTCGAGATACGCGATCTTGTGCGGGACGAGGATGCCGTCGACGAGATCGGCGAGCGGCCGGTGTTCGAGCAGCGTGATGTCCTCGCTCACCACGTCTTCGGCGAGTTCGCGAGCGTCCTCGATGACCTCGACGTCCTCGAGTAGGGAGAGGAACCGCAGCGAGGTGTTCACGCCGGACTGCAGGGACCCGAGCAGATCGCCCTCCCGCCGCTGTTCGAGGTCGACTCGTGCGAGCTCGAATCCGTCGTTGGAAGCCGCGACGGCACGGAGGCGGTCCATCGACGGCGACGTGTCACGGGCGTTCGTCATGAGCAGGCACAGTCCGGCATGCCGGCCGCGCCCGACGCGACCGCGCAACTGATGCAGCTGGCTCACGCCGAAGCGGTCGGCGTCGACGATGACCATCGTGGTCGCGTTGGGAACGTCGACACCCACCTCGATGACGGTGGTCGACACCAGGACGTCGATCTCGCCCCGTCCGAATGCGTCCATGACGGAATTCTTCTCGTCGGCGGGCAACCGGCCGTGCAGGAGCTCGACCCGCCGGTGCGCGAAGGGACCGGAGACCAGCGCCTCGTACTGCTCGAGAACCGAGGTCGTCTTCGGGCCCTTCTCGTCGTTCCCGTCCGGTTCGGGTTCGGGGCCGTCGCCGATACGCGAACACACCACATAGACCTGACGGCCCTCGTCGATCTCCTCGTTGGCACGTGACCAGACGCGATCGACCCACGAGGCCCGGCTCGTGGGCACCACGGAGGTGGTGATCGGCTGCCGGCCGCGCGGCAGTTCGCGGAGCACCGAGGTCTCCAGATCGCCGAAGGCGGTCATGGCGACGGTCCGCGGGATCGGCGTGGCGGTCATCACGAGGAAATGCGGGATGCGTCCGTCGCGCCCCTTGCCGCGCAACACATCTCGCTGCTCCACACCGAAGCGGTGCTGCTCGTCGATCACCACGAGTCCGAGGTCGAAGAACTCCACTTTGTCCTCGAGGAGCGCGTGCGTCCCGATCACGATGCCGGCCTGCCCGGTGACCACGTCGAGCAGCGTCTCGCGCCGTCCCTTGGTCTTCATCGATCCCGTGAGCAGCGCGATCCGCGTCGCCCCCTCGGCCGCGCTCAGCTCACCCGCCTCGGCGAGGTCGCCCAGCATCGTCTTCATGGTCCGGTAGTGCTGCGCGGCAAGCACTTCCGTCGGCGCCAGGATCGCACACTGGAACCCGTTGTCGACGACCCGGAGCATCGCCAGCAAGGACACGAGAGTCTTTCCGGACCCGACCTCGCCCTGCAGCAGCCGGGACATCGGCTGCGCGCGGGCCAGATCCTCGGCGAGCTCCTCCCCCACCTCGACCTGACCGTCGGTCAGCGTGAACGGGAGCCGGTCACGCAGCTTGTCCTCGAGACCGCCGGGCACCCGCGGACACGGTGGCGCCGACTCACTCCGGCCCGCCAGCCGACGCTGCGCGAGCACGGTCTGGATGGCCAGCGCCTCGTCGAACTTCAGTCGACGGGACGCGATCGTCACGTCATCCTCGGAATCGGGCAGGTGGATCTTGCGGATCGCCTCGTCGGTGCTCACGAGTCCCCGCGCGCGCCGTTCGGCCTCGGTCAGGGCATCGGGGATCGGCGCGCTCTCGGTCAGCACCCGGCGGACCGCGCCGAGGATGTCCCAGGTCTGGATGTTCTTGTTGGCCGGGTACATCGGCAGGATGTCACGGTCGAACATCGTGATCAGCGGGTGGTCGCCGCACTCTCCGGTGACCTGCTCCTCGATCGCGTACATCTCGGTCAGCATCTTGGAGCCGACGACGTCCTCGATCTCCGGATCGCCGTCGGGCAGGATCATCCATTCGGGATGGGACAACTGGATCTGGTCGCGGAAGTACTTGACCGCGCCGGCCATCATCACCCGCGCGCCGGGACGCAACAATCCCTTGATCCGGAACGCGTTGAAGAAGCTGGCCTCGTAGACCTCGTTGTCGTCGGTCACCTTGACCTTGAGGAAGGATCCCTTGCGGCTTCTCATCTTGATGAGGTCGGACTTGGTGATCCGCCCGACGATCGTCAGCCACTCACCGGGCTCGGGTCGTTCCTGATCGGCCACATGGCCGCGTCGTATGTACCGGCGGGGGGTGTAGCGCAACAGCTCCCCGACCGTGTGCACGCCCACGGTCGCGAGCTGTTCGGCGGGCTTGACCCCGAGGACGTCGGCCAGCGAATCCGACAACGCCAGCTCGGTCACTCCACACCCACCTGGATGAGATCGGTCCGCTGCCCGGTGCGATACACCGCCAGTTCGATACCGGGATAACTGCGCCGCATCTGCTCGCCGACGGCCTCGAGGGCGGCCTCGTCGACGTCGACACCCGCGAGCAGCGTCACGAGTTCACCTCCGGTGGAGAGCATGAGGTCGACGAGCGCGGTGCACGCCGACGTCTGATCCGGCGCGACCACGAGTACGTCGTCGCCGATCAACCCCAGCACGTCGCCGACGTCGCTCATCCCGGCCAGCGTCATCATCCTCGTGGTCGCCGACTGCAGGGATCCCCAGCGCGCGCCGGCCGCGGCCTCGGCCATCGCGTAGGCGTCGACGTCGGGCACCTCACTCGGATCGTGCACGGCGAGGGCCGCCAGGCACTGGGTCATCGACGAGGTCGGCAGCATGAGCACCGAACGCTGGTTGGAACGCACCTCGGTGGCAACCGTCACGAGGTCCTGAGACGTCAGGGCGCCGTTGGCCATGACGACGACATGCGCGCTGTCGGTGTCGCGGATCGTCTTCCCCAATTCGTGGGCCGAGAGACCGTCGTCGGCGCGCAGCACCACCGCGCCGGCCTCGCCGAACAGTTCGGCCGCTCCGTCACCGGACACGACGGCCACCACGGCCCGCTTGTGCCGGGGCGGTGGTTCCGCCGAATCTGCTTGTGCTCGAATGGCGTCGAGGGCGAAGCAGCTGATCCGGACGTCCGAGAGCTGCCCGATGCCCGCGCCGGCCTCCACCGCCGCTCCCGGCTCGCAGGTGTGCACGTGCACCGAGAACCGTTCACCCTCACCGCTGGAACTGTCGCCGACGATCACCACGGCGTCGCCGAGGTCGTCGAGCCGTGCGCGGAGTTCGGCGATCTGCTCGCCTGCTGCCCCGTCGAGGAGATACATGACCTCGAAGTCCTGGTCGCTGCCGTCGACGCAGCTGTCGTCCGGCCCGTGTCCGAGCGTGGTGCTGTCGGTGAGGATGCCCCGGTAGCGGCGCCGGCGGTGGGAGACGCCGGTGATCACCTCGACCATGGCGTCGACGATCGCGAGAAATCCGCGTCCGCCCGCGTCCACCACGCCGGCGTTCGCGAGCACCGACAGCTGCTCCGGGGTGCGTTCGAGTGCCTCGGCGCAGTCATCGGCCACGGCGCGCACCTGGTCTGCGGGCGATTCGTTCTCGTGTGCCGCGGCCGCCTCGGCGGCCACCCGCACCAGCGTGAGCACTGTGCCCTCACGCGGTTCGCTCACCGCGCGGGTCGCCGCGAGCGAACCGAGGCGGAGTCCCAGCGTCGACAGTTCGGCGAAGGTCAGTGCGTCCGTGTCGCCGAGGATCTCCGCGCCGTCTGCGAGGCCGACGAGTACCTGGGAGAGGATGATCCCCGAGTTGCCTCGGGCCTGCGCGACCGCGCCGTCGGCCATCGCGCGCGCCACCTCGGGCAGGGATGCGTCGGGCGGGGTCTTCTCGACCGCCTCGGCCGCCGCACGCATCGTGAAGAGCATGTTGCTGCCGGTGTCCGAATCGGGGATCGGGAAGACGTTGAGGTCGTTGATCTCGCCGCGCAGCGACTCGAGCTGCTCGACCGAGGCACGGGCCCAGTCGCGCAGCAACTGCGGGTTGACGGTGCGGGCGATCACACGGTGACTCTTTCTCGCAGACGCGGCGCGCGACGGGCAGTGCTCTCGCGGGCGACGTGACCGGCTGGTGAAGTTGTGTGCAAGGCTACTCGGGGTGTCCGACCGTGCGGCGCGTCCGAGCGGGTCCGCCTGCGGCGAGTCGGCCCGGATTTGGTCACGTCCCCACGACCTGGTTATCCTTGCAGGGTTGCCTTTCGCCTCGGCGCGCACACCGTCCGGTGGTGCCGATCGATCCGTGAGGCTGACCACCAGACCATGATCATCTACCAAGGGAGTTCGACGATGGCTGCCGTCTGCGATATTTGCGGCAAGGGCCCGGGCTTCGGCAAGTCGGTTTCTCACTCGCACCGCCGTACCAACCGACGCTGGAACCCGAACATCCAGTCCGTTCGCGTGGAGGTCGCCCCCGGCAACCGCAAGCGCAAGAACGTCTGCACCTCCTGCCTGAAGGCCGGCAAGACCGCAGCTGTCTGATCTTCCGCACCCGTCCGCGGGTGAGGTGTCCGAGAGCACGAGACCCGATGCCATGAGCGCAAGCTCCCCGGCGTCGGGTCTTTGGCGTGTGCGCGATAATGTTTCGCGCATGCCCTCATCGAATCCCACCGCCACCGCCACCCACCCCGCCGCCGTCGATGCCGACGACTTGGTGAGCGAGGCCAACGGCGTTCTCACCGTCGCGGTGTCGACCGCGGGTGCGGGCAACTCACTCGACGACGCCGCCCTCGCCGCCGGCACTCAGGCTCTCCGCGAGGTCGCGCGCGGCCGGCGGGACGTCGGTGCCGTCCTGCTCGTCGGGCTGGGCAAGAACTTCTGCGCCGGCGGAAACGTCCGTGCCTTCGCCGGCGCGGACGACCGTCCGACCTACCTCCGCGAGATCGCGGACAACTTCCATCAGCTCGTCGGCGCCCTCCACGAGGCCGACCGCCCCGTCGTCGTCGCCGCCAAGGGCTGGGCCGCCGGTGCCGGCATGTCTCTGGTCCTGCACGCCGACGTGGCCATCGGCGGCCCGTCGACGAGACTCCGGCCCGCCTACCGCGGCATCGGTCTGACGCCCGACGGCGGACTCACCTGGACGCTCCCGCGCGCGGTCGGCGCCGCTCGCGCCCGACAGATCATCCTGACCGACCGCGTCCTCACCGCGGAGGACGCCCTGCAGTGGGGGCTGCTGTCGGAGATCGTCGCCGACAACGAGGTCGAAGCGGCCGCGCGCACGGCGGCCGAGACCATCGCGTCGGGTCCCCGCGGCGCCGACGCCGCCACGAGGCATCTGCTCGCCGTCTCCGCGGACACGACCCTGGTCGAGCACCTCGCACTCGAAGCCCGCTCGATCTCCGAACGGTCCGGCCTGCCCGAGGGCATCGAAGGCGTCGACGCCTTCGTCGGCAAGCGCGCACCGGACTTCACCCGCGGGCGCGCCGGCACTGCTCCCTGAGCGGAACGAACACCACCTAACCGCCGCTCCCCAATCCGAAGGAACCGCAAAGCCCCTGGTTCCGAGCCCGAGAGATCTGCTGATCCACCGCTCCCTGAGGAGCGCCCGGAGCTTGCGGAGGGCGCGTCACGAAGAGTTGGCGAGACGAACTTGCGAGACCCTTCGTGACGCTCGCAAGCTCGCTCCTCAGGGAGCAGTGAATGTGGTCGCGCACCGAGCACGACGGTTGTTTCGTAGTCCACGACGGCCGCCAGGCCGCAGATACCGAGGTGCGAAGAGCGCAAGCGACCCAACCCCGCCGCTCCCTGAGGTGCGAGGAGCGCAAGCGACCCAACCCCGCCGCTCCCTGAGGTGCGAGGAGCGCAAGCGACGAGCCACGAAGGGTCAGGGCAGGCGCCAGTCGACCGGTTCGGCACCGAGATCCATCAGTTCCTCGTTCGCCCGGCTGAAGGGCCGGGAGCCGAAGAACCCGCGCGAGGCCGACAGCGGCGAGGGATGCGCCGACGTGATGGTCGGGACATCGGGGAGCCACTTCTCCAGACCCGCGGCGTCCCGGCCCCACAGGATCGCGACGAGTGGTTCGTCGCGAGCCGCGAGCGCCTTGATGGCACACTCGGTCACCTCTTCCCAGCCTTTGCCGCGATGGGAGGCAGGCTCGCCCGGGGCCACCGTGAGCACCCGGTTGAGCAGGAGCACACCGTTGTCCGCCCAGGGCGTGAGATCACCGGTGGTCGGCGCCGGGTAGCCGAGATCCGCGCAGTACTCGGTGTAGATGTTCGTCAGCGAACGCGGGATCGGCCGCACGTCGGGCGCCACCGAAAAGCTCAGCCCGACTGCGTGTCCGGGCGTCGGATAGGGATCCTGCCCGACGATCAGGACGCGTACGTCTTCCAGGGGGCGCGTGAAGGCGCGCAGGACATGTTGTCCCGCAGGAAGATAGCGGCGCCCCTCGGCGATCTCGGCGCGCAGGAACCGGCCCATCTCGGTGATGATGGGCTCCACCGGTGCCAACGCCTCTGCCCAGCCCGGGTCGATCAGTTCGGCGAGCGGTTTGGGTGGTGCGGTCACGATTGCCTCCGTCGTGCGGGTCGTCAGTCCAGCCGTTTGAGCGCGGTGCGGTAATGCTGCGCGTTCTGGAAGTACATCTCACAGTTCAGGTCGGTGTGTCCCGTGGGGACCTCGTAGCCATCCCGCAGCCGCGCCGGCACACCGAGCGCCATGCGTCGCGGCGGCACGTCGAACTTGAACGGCACCACCGCGCCGGCGCCCACGATCGCACCGTCGCCGACCGTCGACCCGTTCAGGACAACCGAACCCGAGGCGATGAGGCAGTCGTCACCGATCGTCGCGCCCTCGATGTGCGCGTTGTGGCCGACGACGCATCGCTCACCGATGACGGTCGGGTCGAGAACTGTGCAGTGGATGACGGTGCCGTCCTGGATGTTGCTGCGCGCGCCGACGGTGATCGTCCCGTAGTCGCCCCGCAAGACCGCGCCCGGCCACACCGACACCCCGTCACCGAGGGTGACCGCGCCGATCACCACCGCGTCCGGGTGCACGTAGGTGTCCTGGCCCAGGACCGGTTCTCGATCGTCGAGTGCGTAAATCGCCATGAGGCGACTCTAATGGTGCGTCTCGGAAGCGGGCGAGACACACCACTAGTCGCCGGTCGGGTCGGCGAAGGACTGCCACCCGTGCAGGTCAGGTCCATCGGGCCCGCCGACGCGCCGGTCGTCCACCCAGACCTCGGGCGCCGACGTCGACGGCGCACCGACCGAGCCGATCACCGTCCAGCCGGGGGGCACCGCCGCCGCTTCGAACGAGGCGAGCAGGTGATGGTCCTCACCCCCGGCGAGGAGCCATCGCGTGAGGTCCACCCCGAGCGCGCCGGCCGCCTCGACCAGATCGGGTCGTCGCGGGACCGCGTCGGAGTCCACGGCCATCGCGAGCCCCGCGGCCCTCGACATCGTGAGCAGTTCTTCGATCAGACCGTCGGAGATGTCGGTCATGGCGTGCGCGCCCGCAGCTGCGGCGATCGGCCCCTGCCCGAGGTCGGGAGCCGGCACGCGATGCAGCGCAACGAGTTCCGGCCAGTCGGACTCGGCCGCACGCGGATCGGAGAGCACCGCGAGCCCCGCCGCGCTGGCCCCGAGCGGCCCACTCACCGCGAGGACGTCACCCGTTCGCGCGCCACCCAGTGACACCGGACGACGATCCTCCAGGGCACCGACCGCGGTGACGCTCACCACCACCTGACCGGCCGCGACGAGATCGCCGCCCAGCACCCGCGCGTCCAGTTCGTGCGCCGCGCGCACCACCCCGTCGTTCAGGTCGAGGACCACGCCGACCGGCGTCTCCGCCGGACATGCGATGGATACGACGAGACCCGTTGTGCGACCGCCCATCGCGGCGACATCGGCCGAACTCTGCACCACCGCGCGGGCGCCGACCTGCTCGGGCGTCGACCAGCCGAACCGGAAATGGCGGCCCTCGACGACGGTGTCGGTGCTGATCACCGCCGACCCGCCGATGTCGAGAACGGCTGCGTCGTCGCCCGATCCGATCACGATGTCGTGGGCGGGCTCACCGGCTGTCGCGGACGCGGTCAGCGCGGCGATGACGGCGCGTTCGCCGATCGCACCGACCGTGTCGGTCCGATCGATCGGGTGATGGGGTCGACCGGTCTCGTCGATGGTCACTCGTGGGGCCTTTCCTCTTCCGGTCGCGCGCGCACGGGTTTGTCGGTGACAATGTGTGCCACAGTGTATTGGGCCGCCGGGCGACGCCGGTTCGACAGCCCGTGTCGACGATGTGCCCCAGACGATGTGGCCCGGGAACGACACAGACGGAGAGGATGTCCGTGGTTCAGGCATACATACTGATCCAGACCGAGGTCGGCCGGGCCGCGCTCGCAGCGGCGACGATCGCCGAGATCGCCGGGGTCGCCTCCTCCGAGGAGGTCAGTGGGCCCTACGACGTGATCGTCCGGGTCGATGCGGCCGATGCCACGCACCTGACCGAGAACGTGGTTCCGCAGATCCAGAAGGTGGACGGCATCACCCGCACGCTGACCTGCCCGGTGGTCACGACGACGCGCTGACCGTCGACACCGGCCGCGGCCGTCCGCGACAGGTGCCCACGCGCGGGGCCGACCGAGGGACTCTCCTACTGTTGTGGGGTGACGTCAGCAGGTTCGGATGACACTCCGCAGAACCCCATCGACAACGAGGCCGTCGACGCCCCCGCCCCTGAGGACGCCTCGCGGTACGGCAGTGGCGGCCGGCTCAGCCCGGCACTCGTCGCGACGCTGGTGGCCATCCCGGTGATGGTGATAGCCGGGTTCATCGTGTTCGCCGCACTGCGTCCCGACCCGGTGACCCCGATCGAGTCCTACGACGCCGCCGGGCCGGTCTCCGAGGAGTGCACCCGACTTCTCGCCGAGGCGCCGGACACCTTCGAGGGGTTCGGCACGAAAGAGGTCTCCGGGGATCGCGCGACGTGGCCTGCGACGGGCTCCGGCGACGACATGACCTTGCGGTGCGGGGTGACCCGGCCGGCCGAGCTGTCCCCCACGAGCAACCTCCAGGAGATCCACGCCGCCGATCAGGCCGGGGTCCAGTGGTTCATCACCGACACGGTCGCCGGCTCGGGGCAGGCCTACGTGTGCGTCGACCACCGTCCGTACGTCGCGATGTGGATCCCGGCCAATGCAGGCAACGGCCCGATCACCGACATCTCGGGCGTGATCGACCGCACCCTCGAACGGGGACCGCTCGACTTCGGCTGATCCGGCGGCGGAAAGGGATCAGTCCCGGTAGATCTCCGGCTTGGGGCTGCGGCCCAGCAGCGAGTTGACGGCGTCGGCCACGGACATGCCGTCGTGGCACACCTGGTGGACCGCATTCGTGAGCGGCATCGGCACCTGGTGCCGCTCGGCCAGGGCGCGCACCGAAGAGCAGGACTTGACTCCTTCGGCGACCTGACCGTTCGTGGCCTCCTGCGCCTGCGCCATGGTGGCACCCTCACCCAGCCGGGCACCGAACGTGCGGTTGCGCGACAACGGCGACGAACACGTGGCGACGAGGTCGCCGATCCCGGCCAGACCGGCCAGCGTCTCGATCTGCGCGCCCACCGCGACACCCAGCCGGATCGTCTCCGCGAGCCCGCGGGTGATGATCGTCGCCAGGGTGTTCTGACCGAATCCGATCCCGCTCGCCATCCCGCAGGCCAGCGCGATGACATTCTTGGCCGATCCACCGATCTCGCATCCGACGACGTCGGTGTTGGTGTACGGCCGGAAGTACCGCGTGCTGAACGCGCTCTGCAGGGTCACCGCACGCGCCTCGTCGGCACAGGCGATGACCGTCGCCGCGGGCTGGCCCTCCGCGATCTCGCGGGCCAGGTTCGGACCCGTCAGCACCGCGATCCGGTCGTCGCCGACACCGGTCACCTCGGCGATGACCTCGCTCATCCGCAGCAGCGTGTTGGACTCGATGCCCTTGGCGAGCGAGACCAGTGACGCATCCGAACCGATGTACGGGGTCCACTGCGTGAGATTGGGACGCAACGACTGCGACGGCACTCCGCACACGACGATGTCGGCACCCATGAGGGCGTCGACCGCCGAACTCGTCGCCGTCAGCGCGCCCGGCAACGTGATACCCGGGAGGTAGTCGGCGTTGACGTGCTCACTGTTGATCGCCTCCGCGAGTTCGGGCCGTCGGGCCCAGATCACGGTGTCCGTCCCGGCATCCACGAGCACCTTCGCCACCGAGGTTCCCCAGGAACCCGCTCCCATCACCGCCGCGCGCACCGCAACCTCCCACCGGGCAAGCCCAATTCCGCATCCACACCGGCGGCCTTCTGGCCGTCCGACCCTGCTCACCCTAATGCCCTCGCGGGTATGACCGACCCGGAATGTCACCGACCACCGACGGGTGCATCATGATGGTCGGCATGGAACACAGCACTGTCGGCGCGGACGCCGACTCGACGATCGTCGACGCGGGGGGCACCGAGCCCGTCGCGACGTCGGTCGCGGCCGTGCTGGCGGTGAAGAGTCTGCACCGCGCGAAGTCGCGGTTGGCCGCGACCCTGTCCACCGCGTTCGAGGGCGACGACCCGGTCACCCGCGGTTCCCTCGTCCTCGCGATGTTCCTCGACACCGTCGACGCGCTGCGCGGGGCGGGGATCTCGCGGATCGTCGTCGTCAGCCCCGACGACGAAGTCCTCGCCGCGGCCCGGCGCTCGGGTATGCGCGGGCTGCGGGAGTCACCCCGGGGGAATCCGACACCGGGCAATCCCCCACCTTCGGGTCCACCGGACGCGGGTCTCAACGCCGCGTTCGTCGATGGTGCGCGGTGGGCCCGCGAGGCCTGGCCCGAGTCGACGGGTCTGATGTATGTCCAGGCGGACCTGCCGGCGGCCACGAGCACGTCGATCACCGCCGTGCTGCGCGCGGTCCAGCACCACCGCTCCAGTTTTCTCACCGACCGCGACGGCACCGGCACAGTCCTGCTCCACGGAACCGACGGTGATGCCGCAGAACCCCGATTCGGGCCCGGCTCTGCTGCCGCCCATCGGGCGGCGGGCGCCGTCGAACTCGATCCCGCGGGCCGGAACTGGCCCGACCTGCGCACCGACGTCGACACCGCGACCGACCTCGCCGTCGCCCGCGAGCTCGGACTCGGGCCGCACACCACCGCTGCGTTGCGTCATCTCTGATCCCGCACACCACACCGATCACCGTCTATCCGGCGGGCGTGTACGCCGAGCACGACGATGGGTCATCATTGGGGGGTGAGCCCAGCCGACGACGACGCAACGCAGACCGCCACGGTCACGACCACACCGATCCCCCATGCCCCGCCGGCCGCCACCCTGGTGCCCGACGAGTCCGCCGACCTCCCCGAGGACCGCTACCTCAATCGGGAATTGAGCTGGCTGGACTTCAATTCCCGTGTGCTCGCGCTGGCCGAGGACACGTCGCTGCCGCTGCTGGATCGCGCGAAGTTCCTCGCGATCTTCGCTTCCAACCTCGACGAGTTCTTCATGGTCCGGGTGGCCGGGCTCAAACGACGCGACGAGACCGGACTGTCGGTCCGGTCCGCGGACGGGCTCTCACCGCGCGAGCAGCTCATGCGGATCGCCGGCCGCGCCCAGACCATTGCCGACCGCCACGCCCGCGTGTTCCTCGACTCGGTCCGACCGGCGTTGGCCGACAACGACATCTACGTGGTGTCCTGGTCTCAGCTGACCGCCGAGCAGCAGGCGCGGATGACGGACTACTTCCGGGACGAGGTGTTCCCGGTCCTGACGCCACTGGCCGTCGACCCCGCTCACCCGTTCCCGTACATCAGCGGGCTGTCGCTGAATCTCGCCGTCACGGTCCGCGACGTCAACGAGAGCGGCGAGCATTTCGCGCGGGTCAAGGTACCGGACAACGTGAACCGCTTCATCCGGGTCGACCGGCTGGCGCCGTACCGGGGCCCCGACGACGACAAGGCGGCCAAGCGGGCGGTGTACCTGCCGATGGAGAGCCTGATCGCAGCCAATCTCGGCAACCTGTTCCCGGGTATGGAAATCGTTGAGCACCATGTTTTCCGGATCACCCGCAACGCCGACTTCGAAGTCGAGGAGGACCGGGACGAGGATCTGCTCCAGGCGCTGGAACGCGAACTCGCCCGGCGCCGGTTCGGCTCCCCGGTGCGGCTCGAGGTCGCCGACGACATGAGCGAGCACATGCTCGAGCTGTTGCTGCGCGAGCTCGAGGTCGATCCCGCCGATGTCATCCAGGTGCCCGGACTCCTCGATCTGTCATCACTTTTCGAGATCTACGCTCTCGACCGCCCGCACCTGAAGGACCGTCCGTTCGTCCCCGCCACCCATCCCGCGTTCGGTGAGCGGGAGACACCCAAGAGCGTGTTCTCGACGCTGCGCGACGGTGACGTGCTCGTCCACCATCCGTACGACTCGTTCTCGACGAGCGTTCAGCGGTTCATCGAGCAGGCCGCGGCCGACCCCCAGGTCCTCGCCATCAAGCAGACGCTGTACCGGACCTCCGGCGACTCCCCGATCGTCAACGCGCTCATCGACGCCGCCGAGGCGGGCAAGCAGGTCGTCGCGCTGGTGGAGATCAAGGCGCGGTTCGACGAGCAGGCGAACATCAAGTGGGCCCGCAAGCTCGAGCAGGCCGGCGTCCACGTCGTCTACGGCCTCGTGGGACTCAAGACCCACTGCAAGACCTGCCTGGTGGTGCGACGCGAGGGCTCGACCATCAAGCGGTACTGCCACATCGGCACCGGGAACTACAACCCGAAGACGGCGCGACTCTACGAGGATGTGGGTCTGCTGACCGCCGCCCCCGACATCGGCGCCGATCTGACCGACCTGTTCAACACCCTGACCGGTTACTCACGCAAACAGGAGTACCGGAACATCCTCGTTGCGCCGCACGGTATCCGGGCCGGGATCATCAAGCGGATCCAACGCGAGATCGAGCTCTTCCGCGACGGCGACACCCGCGCGCGGATCCAGCTCAAGGCGAATGCTCTCGTCGACGAGCAGGTGATCGATGCGCTCTACCGGGCCTCCCAGAGCGGGGTACCCGTCGATGTCGTCGTGCGCGGGATCAGCGCCCTGCGGCCCGGGGTCGAAGGCTACAGCGACAACATCCACGTCCGTTCCATTCTGGGCCAGTTCCTCGAGCACTCGCGGATTCTGCACTTCGGTGCGCAGAACCAGTACTGGTTCGGCAGCGCGGACATGATGCACCGCAATCTCGATCGCCGCGTCGAGGTCATGGTGAACGTCCGGGACGAGCGACTGGCCGGCGAGCTCGGCGACATCTTCGCCTCCGCGCTCGACCCGCGAACCCGATGCTGGGTCCTGCATCCCGACGGGAGCTGGGTCGCGTCCCCCGCCGAGGGCGAGGAGGTGCGCGACCATCAGCGACAGATGATGCGGCGCAATCGTCGTCGGCCGGAGACCAGTTCGTGACCGGCACCGGCACGTAACCTTCGACCTCTACCATCACCACCGATATGGCGAAGAAGACGAATGAGGTGTGGGCCGCGGGCGGCGTGGTCTGGCGACCGCGGGTCTCCGGCACCGGCGGTGTCGGGAGCGGTGACGTCGAGATCGCGGTCGTCCACCGCCCGAAGTACGACGACTGGACGCTGCCCAAGGGAAAAGCCGAGCCGGGTGAGACGCTCATCGACACCGCGGTGCGCGAGATCGCCGAGGAGACCGGACAACACGTCGTCCTCGGCCGGCACCTCGACGACGTCCACTACGACCTGGGCAACACGCGCAAGCATGTGCGTTACTGGTCGGCGCGGGCCCTCGACGGGGCGTTCGTCGCCGGCGGCGAGGTCGACGAACTGCGTTGGCTCTCGGTCGACAAGGCCCGGGAGAAGCTGAGTTACCCGCTCGATCGGGCGATCCTGGAAGAGTTCGTGCGGCTCCCCGCGGGCCTGCACACGTTTCTCTTGGTCCGACACGCCAAGGCCGGCCGGCGCTCGACGTACAAGGGTGACGACCGGCTACGGCCGCTGGACAAGCTGGGTCGCGCGCAGGCAGCCGCCCTGGCCCCGCTTCTGCTGGCGTTCGGGGCGGAGCGCGTTCACTCGGCCGATCGCGTGCGTTGCGAGCAGACCCTGGAGCCACTGCGCGAGCGACTCGGCGTCGAGTTGCACAGCGAGCCGGACCTGTCCGAGGAGACGTACCGGACGAATCCGGCGGCGGCGCAACGTCGGATACTCCAGCTCGCGGCCGACACGACGTCGACCCGGGCGGTCTGCAGTCAGGGGAAGGTGATCCCGCCCCTCATGGACTGGTGGGCCGACCGGGACGCGATCGCGCTTCCCAAGGCGTCCAATCGCAAGGGAAGCGTGTGGGTTCTGTCGCTCCACGACGGCAGGTTGGTGGCGGCCGATCACATCGCCGGGGCGCTCCCCACGGCCTGAGTCCGGCCATCGTGCGGACGACACCGTCGTCCGGCAAGGGCCCGAACACAGTTCAGCCCCCGGCGGGGGAAGTACGCCGGGGGCTGAACTGTGGTCGTCGACCGCGGTGATCCGCGGTTCAGCGACGAGTGGTCTTCTTTGCCGCGGTCTTCTTTGCGGCGGTCTTCTTGGCCGGAGCCTTCTTCGCGGCCGTGGCCTTCTTGGCCGGAGCCGCCTTCTTGGCCGGAGCCTTCTTCGCGGCGGTCGTGGTCTTCTTGGCCGCCGTGCTCTTGGCCGGAGCCTTCTTCGCGGCGGTCGTGGTCTTCTTGGCCGCCGTGGTCTTGGCCGGAGCCTTCTTCGCCGCCGTGGTCTTCTTGGCCGCGGTGGTCGCCTTCTTGGCCGCCGTCTTCTTCGCCGGCGCAGCCTTCTTGGCTGCCGTGGTGGTGGTTCCGCTGCCGCGCTTCACAGCCGGACCGGTGGCGGACAGCTTCTGCTTGCCGGCCACGACGGCTTTGAACTGAGCGCCCGGACGGAACGCCGGAACCGATGTCGCGCGGACCTTCACGGTCTCGCCCGTGCGCGGGTTGCGGGCGACGCGCGGCGCGCGCTTCCGCTTCTCGAATACGCCGAAGCCGGTGATCGTCACGCTCTCGCCCTTGTTGACCGCGCGCACGATCGTGTCGACGACGAGCTCGACGGCTTCAGTCGCAGTCTTGCGATCCGCGTCGAGCTTCTTGGTCAGCTCATCAATGAGCTCCGCCTTGTTCATGAGTACCTCCGCAAGCTGATCTGACCGAGTTTCGGCCAGCTACCAACACACGGTAAACGTCGAATTTGAAAACGTCCATCTTCCACGCCAATTAGGACGCCGTGTTGCGAAATGGCATGGCAGCTCACGACGGTGCCGCCGCGGCGAGATGACCCCGCCGCGGCGGTGGGGAATCAGTCCGCGAGGGTGCGCGGCTTGAACGCCGGGCGCGTCGACTCGAACTCGGAAATCGCGTCTACCTGGCGCAACGTGAGTCCGATGTCGTCCAGACCCTCCATCAGGCGCCACCGTGTGTAGTCATCAATTGCCAACGGCACCACGAGGTCTCCGGCGGTGACCGTCTTATCGACAAGGCTCACCGTCACTTCGAGGCCCGGATTCTCCTCGAGCCGCTTCCACAGCAGTTCGACGTCGGACTGCTCGACCTGGGCGGCCACCAGACCCGCCTTGCCCGAGTTGCCGCGGAAGATGTCGGCGAAGCGGGACGAGATCACCACGCGGAAACCGAAATCGGACAGGGCCCAGACCGCGTGCTCACGTGAGGAGCCGGTGCCGAAGTCGGGACCCGCGACCAGGACCGACCCGCGGCTCCAGGGCTCGTTGTTGAGGATGAAGTCGGGATCGGTCCGCCAGCCGGCGAACAGACCGTCCTCAAAGCCGGTGCGTGTCACCCGCTTCAGATAGACGGCCGGGATGATCTGGTCGGTGTCGACGTTGCTGCGGCGCAGCGGGACGCCGATGCCGGTGTGTTCGGTGAACGGTTCCATCAGGAAAGCCCCTGTTCGAATGATGTGGCTGGGATGTGGTTCGGACCGTGACTCAACCGAGATCGGCGGGTGCCGACGGCGAGTCCAGATCAGCGGGCGCCGACAGGGTGCCGCGCAGCGCGGTGGCCGCGGCCACTCCCGGCGACACGAGGTGGGTTCGACCACCCTTGCCCTGGCGCCCTTCGAAATTGCGGTTCGACGTCGACGCACACCGCTCGCCGGGGGCGAGCTGGTCCGGGTTCATGCCCAGGCACATCGAGCATCCGGCCTGCCGCCACTCGGCACCCGCCGCGACGAAGATCTCGCCGAGCCCCTCGTCCTCGGCCTGCGCGCGCACGCGCATCGAGCCGGGAACGATCAGCATCCGCATGCCGTCCGCGACCTTGCGGCCCTTCAGGATGCCTGCCACCTCGCGCAGATCCTCGATCCGGCCGTTCGTGCACGAGCCCACGAAGACCGTGTCCACCTTGATGTCACGCAGCGGCGTTCCGGGCTCGAGGCCCATGTACTCCAGTGCCTTCGCCGCGGCACCCGCCTTGACCTCGTCGCCGTATTCGGCCGGGTCCGGCACCGCGGCGCCGAGCGGCGCACCCTGGCCCGGGTTGGTCCCCCACGTGACGAACGGGGTCAGCGTGGTGGCGTCGATGTGCACCTCGGCGTCGAAGGTGGCGTCGGGATCGGTGCGCAGACTGTCCCAATAGGCAACAGCGGCATCCCAATCGGCACCGGCCGGAGCGTGTGGCCGCCCCTTGAGGAACTCGTAGGTGGTCTCGTCGGGCGCGATCATCCCGGCCCGGGCACCTGCCTCGATCGACATGTTGCACACCGTCATCCGGGCTTCCATGGACAGCTTGCGAATTGCCTCGCCGCGGTACTCCAGTACGTAACCCTGTCCGCCGCCGGTGCCGATCTTCGCGATGATCGCGAGGATCAGGTCCTTGCTCGTCACACCGGGCGGCAGCTCGCCGTCGACGTTGATGGCCATCGTCTTGAACGGGCGCAACGACAGCGTCTGGGTGGCGAGCACGTGCTCGACCTCGCTGGTGCCGATTCCCATCGCGATCGCACCGAAGGCACCGTGCGTGGACGTGTGACTGTCGCCGCACACCACGGTCATGCCGGGCTGGGTCAGGCCCAGCTGCGGCCCGACGACGTGGACGATGCCCTGCTCGGCATCTCCCATGGGATGTAGGCGGACGCCGAACTCCTCGCAGTTGCTGCGGAGCGTGTCGACCTGGGTGCGCGAGACCGGGTCGGCGATGGGCTTGTCGATGTCCACCGTCGGGACGTTGTGGTCCTCGGTCGCGATCGTCAGGTCGGGTCGTCGGACCGGACGTCCGGCGAGACGCAGTCCTTCGAAGGCCTGCGGACTGGTGACCTCGTGCACGAGGTGGAGGTCGATGTAGATCAGGTCGGGATCGGTGTTGCCGGACGCATCGACGTCACCGGGGACCACGACGTGATCGCGCCACACCTTCTCGGCGAGAGTTAGCGGCTGGGCTGGGCTGTTGCTCATGGCTGCACTCGTTATCTGTCTCGGGTTCTTCGGACTCTGCACGCGGTGTTGACGGTCTGGCTGGCTTTCGAACGTGCATCTCACTATTTGGACAGCTAGTATCGTCCTATGGGAAAGGATACCGCATCCGCGGTCAGCAGCGGAATCGGCGTGCTCGACAAGTCCGTGGCCGTGTTGCATGCGATCGCCGAGACCCCGTGCAACCTGTCGGAGCTCTGCGGACGAACCGGACTCCCCCGGGCGACGGCGCACCGTCTCGCGGTCGGGCTCGAGACGCACAGGTTCCTCACCAGGGACGTCACCGGACGTTGGCAGCCCGGCCCGGTACTCGGCGAACTCGCCTCCTCGGCACACGATCCCGTCACCGAGTCGGCGCTCATGGTCCTCCCCCGGCTTCGTGACATCACCGGCGAATCGGTCCAGGTCTATCGCCGCGAAGGAGCCGAGCGCGTCTGCGTCGCCGCGATGGAACCACCGACCGGCCTGCGGGACACCGTCCCGGTGGGTACCCGCTTCCCGATGAGCGCGGGGTCGGCGGCGAAGGTCCTCCTCGCCTGGGCCGACCCCGCCACCCAGCGTGCGCTCGTGCCGGACAGTGTCTTCAGCGAACGGGCCTTGCACGAGATCCGGCGCCGCGGGTGGGCGCAGAGCGCCGGTGAACGCGCCGCCGGGGTGGCGAGTGTGTCGGCTCCGGTACGCGACGGCAACGGTGACGTCGTCGCCGCGATCTCGGTGTCCGGGCCCATCGACCGGATGGGGCGTCGGCCCGGTGCGCGCTGGGCGGCCGACCTGCTCGCCGCCGCAGACGCGATCCACAAACGTCTTCAGGCCGCTCGTCCCTGACCCCAGAGCCGTTGCACCCGGAGGCGTTCCGATGCGGCGGCCGGTGGGCTAGCGTCAGGGAATGGGAGTCAATCAACGTAGTCAGATCGTCATGTCCGAGGACGAGATCGCGGAATTCGTCGCGCACAGCCGGACCGCGACCCTCGCCACCACCGGACCCGACGGGAGCATCCACCTGGTGGCGATGTGGTACGGGATCGTCGACGGCGACATCTGGTTCGAGACGAAGTCCAAGTCACAGAAGGCGGTCAACATCCGCCGCAACAGCCGGTGCTCGGTGATGATCGAGGACGGCGACACCTACGACACCCTCCGGGGCGTCACCTTCGAGGGTGTCGCGGAGATCCTCGACGATCCGGACTCCTGCCTGAAGGTCGGCATCAGCGTCTGGGAGCGCTACACCGCGCCCTACACCGAGGAGTCGCGGCCCTTCGTGGAGCAGATGATGAACAAGCGCGTGGCCGTCCGCATCAGACCGTCTCGCACGCGTTCCTGGGACCACCGAAAGCTCGGTATCCCGGAGATGCCGGCCGCCGGCAGCACCGCCGAGTTCCTGTGAACCGCCGACGATGACAGCGACCGCCTGAGCCTCGTCCGTGTCCCGCTGTGATCAGCGCGACACGGACGAGATGGCTTGCGCCACAATGAAAAGACCCTCCCTCTGCGATGCAGAGGGAGGGTCTTTCTTGTAGCCCCGACGGGATTCGAACCCGCGCTACCGCCTTGAGAGGGCGGCGTCCTAGGCCGCTAGACGACGGGGCCATGGGAACTTCCGGCGATCAAGACCTTAGCACGGTCTCGATCTCTTTCTGTCCGCTGGGGTACCAGGACTCGAACCTAGAATGGCGGTACCAGAAACCGCTGTGTTGCCAATTACACCATACCCCATTGGCTTGGTTCTCCTTGCGGAAAACTGCCGAGAAAGAGAGTATCAAAGGGTTACCGGAAGTCCACAAACGTGCAGCTCAAAGGCACTATTTGGCCGCAATCTCCCGTGCCGAGGCCAGGCGCGCGAGCGTCTTCTCGCGACCCAGGATCTCCATCGACTCGAACAGCGGAGGACTGATCTGAGAGCCGGTGACGGCCACCCGTACCGGACCGAACGCCTTGCGCGGTTTGAGGCCCAGGTCGTCCACCAGCGCGGCGTTCAGCGCGTCCTGCAGCGCAGCCGTGGTGAAGGAATCCAGCGACTCGATCGCGGCGATGGTGGCATCCAGAACCGGCACGGCGTCGGCGCCCAGGTTCTTGCTCGCGGCCTTCTCGTCGATCGTGAAATCGGCATCCGAGACGTAGACGAACGAGATGAGATCCCAGGCGTCTCCGAGAACCTGGATACGCGTCTGCACCAGTTCGGCCAGAGCTGCGAAGGTCTCGTCGTCGGCAGTCTCGGCGAGCTTGCCCTGCACGACGAGATACGACTTGAGCCGAGCGGTGAAGTCGCCGAGGTCCAGCCGGCGGATGTGCTCGGCGTTGATGGCGTCGGCCTTCTTCTGATCGAATCTCGCAGGATTGGAATTGACCTGCCGCACATCGAAAGCTGCGATCATCTCGTCCAGGCTGAAGACGTCGACATCACTCTTGTAACCCCAGCCGAGCAGCGCGAGGTAGTTGAGCAGACCCTCCGGGATGAATCCGCGGTCCCGGTGGTGGAAGAGATTCGACTGCGGGTCGCGCTTGGAGAGCTTCTTGTTGCCCTCCCCCATCACGAACGGAAGGTGGCCGAAGGCCGGTACCGCGTCGGCCACGCCGATGCGGATCAGCGCGTCGTAGAGGGCCAGCTGACGCGGCGTCGAGGAGAAGAGGTCCTCGCCGCGCAGAACATGGGTGATCTTCATCATGGCGTCGTCGACCGGATTGACCAGCGTGTAGAGCGGATCGCCCGAGGCACGCGTGAGGGCGAAATCCGGCACGGTGCCCGCCTTGATCGTCGTGGTGCCGCGCACGAGATCGTCCCACGAGATGTCGGTGTCCGGCATACGAAGCCGGACAACGGGTTTACGTCCCTCGGCCACATACGCCGCGCGCTGCTCGGCGGTCAGGTCACGGTCGAAGTTGTCGTAACCCAGTTTGGGGTCACGGCCGGCGGCCCGGTGACGGGCCTCGACCTCCTCGGGAGTGGAGAAGGCCTCGTACGCCTCTCCTGCCGCGAGCAACCGCGCGACGACATCGGTATGGAGGTCCCGACGCTCGGACTGGCGGTAGGGCCCGTACGGTCCGCCCACCTCGGGTCCCTCGTCCCAGTCGAGCCCGAGCCACCGCAGCGCGTCGCGGATGGCCGCGTAGGACTCCTCGCTGTCACGCGCGGCATCGGTGTCCTCGATGCGGAAGACGAAGGTGCCGCCGTCGTGGCGGGCCTGGACGAAGTTGAAGAGCGCGGTACGCACGAGCCCCACGTGCGGCGTCCCCGTCGGAGACGGACAGAATCGGACGCGCACACCCTCAGTACTGGTCATGGGCTCAGGGTATCGAAGCGGCGCCGCGCTCCCGACACGCCCGCCGTCAGGCCCGGTGCCGCTCGCAGAACTCGACGAGGACCCTGTTCACCTCCGCCGGCTGTTCGAGATAGCCGAAATGACCGGCCCGTTCGATCTCGACGTACTGCGCGCCCGGAATGGCCTCGGCGACTTCGCGCGCCAGCTTCGCCGGCAGCGTCCGATCGTCGGCGAAACCGACGACCAGCGCCGGCCGGTCGATGCCGCGGTAGGCCGCGAGGCGGTTGGACTCCTTGTTGTGCAGTTCGAGCTGCGCACGGACCCCCGGGGTGATCGTCTGCGGGGAGAATCCGATGATGTCGAGCCAGTCACGCGCCGTGCGGTCGTCGTCGAGCGTGTGCGGCGACAGGTTCAGATGGGCGGTGATGGCGGCCTCGTACTCGGGCGGCAGCTTGATCTTGTTGTCGTAGAGCGCTCGCTCCCCGGCCGAGATCGCTTCCTGCAGTGGGGTGTTGCGGCCGTAGGTCGCCACCATCACCGCCGCCTTCACCACATCCGGCCGCGCCAGCGCCAGCTCCTGGGTGATCCGGGCCCCCAGTGAGGTACCGATGACGATCGCGGGTCCGCGCCCGAGGTGCTCGATCAGGGCAGCCGTGTCGGCGACCATGTCGTCGAGCGTGAACCCCTCCGCACACTCCGAGGACGGCGCGACACCGCGGTTGTCGAAGGTCACCACGGTGAAGCCGGCCTTCACCAAGGCCGGTTCCTGGTGGGCCTTCCACACTCGGCCGGGGCTACCGGTCCCCATCACCATGACGATCAGCGGGCCGGAACCGGCCACGCTGTAGGAGATGTCGATGCCGTTGACTCGAGCCGTACTGGGAGCTGTCACTTGTCCACCACCGGGTTGGAGAGCGTACCGATACCCTCGACGGTCACCGAGACACGCTGGCCGGCGACCATGGGTCCCACACCTTCCGGGGTGCCCGTGAGGATCACGTCGCCCGGCAGCAGGGTCATGACGCGCGAGATCCATTCGACGATCTCACCGACGTCGTGGAGCATCAGCGACGTGCGGGTCCGCTGCTTGACCTCGCCGTCGAGTTCCGTCACGAGTTCGACGTCGGACGGGTCGAACGCGGTGTCGATCCACGGGCCGAGCGGACAGAAGGTGTCGTAGCCCTTCCCCCGGGTCCACTGCCCGTCGGCCTGCTGGTGGTCGCGGGCGGTCACGTCGTTGGCGACCGTGTAACCGAGGATCACATCCTTGGCCTGAGCGGCCTTCACGTCCTTGCACGCCCGTCCGATGACGATCGCGAGTTCACCTTCGTAGTCCACACGTTCCGACGACGGCGGACGCACGATGGGCAGCTCGGGGCCGATGATCGAGGTGTTCGGTTTCAGGAAGATCACCGGGTCGGCGGGCGCTTCGCCACCCATCTCCGCGGCGTGTGCGGCGTAGTTCTTGCCGATGCAGATCACCTTGCTGGCCAGGATCGGCGCCAGGATCCGCACATCTGCCGACTTCCACGAGCGACCGGTGAACGTCGGCGTGCCGAACGGGTGCTCGGCGATCTCCTTCATGACGGTGTCGTCACCGTCGCCCTCGACGGACACGAATGCCACGCCGGCAGGACTCGCAATTCGACCTAAGCGCATGTCCAGACCCTATCGCACCGCCGATCCCACACGTTGGGAGCCGAGTTGGCCGGCCTCCGATCGAGTTTTACAATGTGGGCAGTCCGTTTCATATATTGAGATGGGTTGCGGCGACGATCGCCCGATCAGACAGCGAGGTGAGTGACACATGACCGATGTCGACGACATCACCACTGCCAGAAGGTGGATCATCCTCGGGTGTTCACTCCTCGCCGCACTCACCACGACGTGCGTGGTCAGCGGCGTCGCCTATCTGATCCCGGCGCTGCACACCGACGCCGGCCTCACGCTGACCGAGGCGTCGACACTCGCCGCGGTCCCGACCATCGGCCTGATGGCCGCGACGATCCCGTGGGGAATCCTGTTGGACCGCTACGGCGAACGCCGCATCCTGCTGCTGTCCCTGTCCATCTCCCTCTGCGGCGCAATCGCGGCCGCGGTCGCCGCGTCGGCCGACGCGTCGTATGTCGTCGTGGGCGCCGCGCTCCTGGTGGGCGGTCTCGGTTCGGGCGCCGCGAACGGCGCCAGCGGCCGGATCGTCGTCGGTTGGTTTCCCGCGCATCAGCGCGGAACCGCGATGGGCATCCGTCAGATGGCCCAGCCGCTGGGCATCGGTGTCTGCGCACTGACCATGCCGGTCGTCGCGGCGAGCTCGGGACCTGCTGCCGCCCTGGCGATCCCGGCCGCGGTGACCGCCGCGGGACTCGTCGCGGTGATCGTCGGCATCACCGACCCACCGCGCCGCGCGGCTCCCGCCACGGTGACCCCGGACCCTGCCCCACGCGCGAACCCCTACCGCGGCAACTCTTTCCTCGCGCGCATCCACATCGTCAGCATGCTGCTCGTCATCCCTCAGTCGATGCTGTGGACGTTCGTGCCCACCTGGCTGATCGTCGCGCACGGATGGTCGCCGGCCGGCGCCGGCACGCTGATCACGGTGACCCAGGTCGTCGGTGCGCTGGGACGGATAGTCGCCGGACGATGGTCGGATGCATGGATGTCACGGATGCGACCGGTCCGGGTGATCGCGGTCGCCGGGGTCGCCGCCATGTTCGCACTCGCGGTCAGCGACTGGTTCGACAGCCCGCTGGCACCCGCGCTCATGGCGGTCGCGAGCATCATCTCGGTCGCCGACAACGGTCTTGCGTTCACGGCCATAGCCGAATACGTCGGACCCGAATGGAGCGGGCGCGGCCTGGCCGTCCAGAACACCGGACAGTATCTGGTGACCGCGGCGACCACGCCGCTCCTCGGGGCACTGATCGCCGCGGTGGGCTTCCCCCTCGCATTCGCCGCGACCGCCCTCGCACCGCTCGTCGCCACACCGCTGGTCCCTCGCGACCGGACCCGGGGAGCCGACGAACTGGTGGACGTGTAGCTCCACCGCTGATGGACGAGCCCGCCACCGATCCGGTGGCGGGCTCGTCCTTCACGGCGGGTTCACTCGCCGCGCCGGAGTTGTGGGTCCGGGCGGGACTACAGCCGCTCGCGGATGCGCGTCCCGATCTCGGCGGTGCTGAACGTACCGCTGCGATCGGCGAGGTCGTCGGCGACGGCCTTCTCGATCCGCGCGGCGGCGTCGTCGTCGCCGAGATGCTGGAGCAGGAGCGCGACCGACAGGATCGCGGCCGTCGGATCGGCCTTGCCCTGACCGGCGATGTCGGGTGCCGACCCGTGGACGGGCTCGAACATCGACGGGTTGGCGCCGGTGGCGTCGATGTTGCCCGACGCGGCCAGTCCGATTCCGCCGCTCACCGCGGCCGCGATGTCGGTGATGATGTCGCCGAACAGGTTGTCGGTGACGATGACGTCGAATCGGCCGGGATCGGTGACCAGGTAGATGGTCGCCGCGTCCACGTGGCAGTAGTCGGTCGTGACGTCGGGGAATTCGGCGCCGACCTCGTCGACCGCACGGCTCCACATCGATCCGGCGAAGGTGAGGACGTTGGTCTTGTGCACCAGCGTCAGCTTCTTACGACGCTGCTGCGCGCGCTGGAAGGCATTGCGCACCACACGCTCCACGCCGAAACGGGTGTTGACGCTCACCTCGGTGGCGACCTCGTTCGGGGTGCCGACCCGAATCGCACCGCCGTTGCCGGTGTAGGGCCCCTCGGTCCCCTCCCGCACCACCACGAAGTCGATGTCGGGGTCGCCGGCCAGCGGCGAGGAGACGCCTGGGAACCGGCGCGACGGCCGCAGGTTGACGTGGTGGTCGAGGGCGAACCGCATGGTGAGGAGCAGACCGCGCTCCAGCACACCCGACGGCACCGACGGATCGCCGATCGCGCCCAGCAGGATGGCGTCGTGACGGCGGAGCGACTCGAGGTCGTCCTCGGTCAGCAACTCGCCGTTGCGGTGGTAGCGACGCGCGCCGAGATCGAACTCGGTGGTGCTCACCGCCGGCACGACCGACTCGAGCACCCCCAATGCCTCGGTGATGACCTCGGGACCGATGCCGTCGCCGGCGATGACTGCGAGTTTCATGAGAGGTCGACCTGTTCGATCAGGGTCGCGCTGACCGCGTCGCCGATCGCGGCGACGACGTCATCGTCGAGAACGCTGCTCACGCGGAGCATCATCGTGGCTCCGCCGCCCTCGGCGTCCTGGGACAGACCGGCCGCCAGGATGTCGATGCCGGCATTGCCGAGCAGGGTGCCGATCTTGCCCAGCGAACCCGGCTGGTCGTCGTAGCTGACGATCAGGTTGTGGCCCTCGGCACGGAGGTCGAAGTTGCGGCCGTTGATGTTGACGATCTTCTCCACCAGCCGCGGACCCGAGAGGGTGCCCGAGACGTTGTGGGTGGAACCGTCGGCGAAGACGGCCTTCACGTCGACCACACTGCGGTGGTTGGGGCTCTCCGGCGCGGTCGTGACCTCGCTGGTCACACCGCGCCCCTCGGCGACCGCGGGCGCGTTGACGAAGGTGACCGGCTCGTCGAGCACCGCCGAGAACAGACCGCGCAGGGCCGAGAGTCCGAGGACGTCGACGTTGTTGGCGGCGAGTTCACCGCGCACGTCCACGACGATCGAGGTCGGCGGCTCGTTGCTGATCGCACCGACGAGAACGCCGGCCTTGCGGGCGACCTCGAGCCACGGAGCGACCTCTTCGTCGACGGCTCCGCCGGTGATGTTGACCGCATCGGGGACGAAGTGTCCGGCCAGCGCCAAGCGCACACTCTTGGCGACGTCGGTGCCGGCACGGTCCTGCGCCTCGCTGGTCGAGGCACCGAGGTGCGGGGTCACCACGACCTGCGGGAGCTCGAACAGCGGCGAGTCGGTGCAGGGCTCGGTGGCGAAGACGTCTAGTCCGGCGGCGCGTACCTGACCGGAGGTGATCGCATCGGCCAGGGCCTGCTCGTCGATGAGACCACCGCGGGCGGCGTTGACGATGACCACGCCCTTCTTGGTCCGGGCGAGCTGCTCGGCGCCGATCAGGCCCAGGGTCTCCGGCGTCTTCGGCAGGTGCACGGTGATGAAGTCGGCGCGCTCGAGCAGTTCGTCGAGGCTGACCAGCTCGATCCCCAACTGGGCCGCGCGGGCCGGCGACACGTAGGGGTCGTAGGCGATGATGTGGGTCTCGAACGCGGCGAGCCGGGCGGCCACGAGCTGACCGATGCGGCCGAGGCCGACCACGCCGACGGTCTTGTCGAAGATCTCGACACCGTTGAACGACGAACGCTTCCAGGTCTTCTCACGCAGGGTGGCGTCGGCGGCCGGGATCTGCCGCGAGGCCGACATCAGCAGCGCGACAGCGTGTTCGGCCGCCGTGTGGATGTTGGAGGTCGGGGCGTTGACGACCATGACGCCGCGCTCGGTCGCCGCGGGGACGTCCACGTTGTCCAGACCGACGCCCGCCCGGGCGATGATCTTCAGCTTCTTGCCCGCATCGAGGACCTCGGCGTCCACGGTCGTCGCCGAGCGGACCAGGATGGCGTCGGCGTCGACGACCGCCTCGAGCAACTTGGGACGATCCGGGCCGTCGACCCATCGCACCTCGACACCGTCACCGAGTGCTTCCACGGTGGACGGCGCCAGCTTGTCGGCGATGAGTACAACCGGGCGGCCAGCAGAGCTCACAGTCATTTCTCCAGGTTCGGGGAGTGCGGTTTCACGATCGGCGGTGCGGAGTGTCGGTGACGACTCCGTACGACAGCTTAAAGGTGTGGTAGGTGCCGCCGAGCATGCGGTGTACCCCGAAACCGGAGACCTGTCCCCCGGCACGGGTAGAGTGTGACCCGCATTACGTCTGCCTTGCGTGGAGCATCACGGAAGTGTTGCAAACCGACCGCGGGTCGATCCCACGCAGACATGTGCGCCCGGGGGGACCGGTACGGTGTGCTTGCCGCCAGTTGCGAAGTCCCGACGGGTGGCCCGATGCCCGTGACCGAGAACTGGTTGGACCCGAGAAGTGGAGTGCGGATGACGAAGAAGCTGACAGTGCTGTTGGCGGTTTTGGCTGCGACGGTGCTGGCCGGCTGGGGAGGGGGCGTCGCGGTCGCCGCACCGGCGAAGATCTTCGTGGGAGGCGGCTCCGGCATCCTGGTCCTCAAGGGCGGCAACTCGGCGGCGGCCTGCACGCTGACCACCATCGGCCGCTCGAAGACCAACAAGCTCATCGGCGTCACCGCTGGTCACTGCGGCACCCCCGGTCAGAAGGTTTACTCCGAGACCTTCCAGGATCGCGGCCAGGCCGGCACCATCACCTACACCGCGCCCGATCTCGACATGGCGATCGTCGAATTCGACGCCTCGCGCGTCGTGCCGCTGCGCACCGTCCGCGGCGTCACCATCCGCTCGGTCGACCCCAAGCCGCTCGGCTTCCCGACCATCGCCTGCAAGGAAGGCCGGACCACCGGCAACACCTGCGGTATCGCCTGGTTCTCCGACGGCGACGTCCACGTCAGCCAGATGTGCGTGATCGAGGGTGACTCCGGCAGTCCCGTGGTCGTGGGCGATCGCCTCGTGGGGATGGTCAACGCCTACTACTTCCTCGGTTGCCTCGGCCCCGAGACCGGTACCAACATCCAGCCGATCCTCAAGCGGATCGCTTCACTCGACGCCTACAAGGGATTCCGGGTCGCCTGACGACTCCGGGTCCCACCCCCACCGACGCCCCGGATGGTTCTCCTCCGGGGCGTCGTCGTGTTCGGGTCAGCTCCGGCGATATGGGAGCCCGCTCGTCAGGCCTCGACGGATGACGGGCCGCCCGTCCCAACGCTCGCGGAGGTGCTGCTCGAGCGGACGATGAGTTCGGGCTCGAGCACGACCGACTCCGGCGTCCGACCGCCGATGACCTCGAGCAGCAAGCCGACGGCGCGCCTGCCCATCTCGTGCATCGGTGACCGGATCGTGGTCAGCGGGACGGCGCCGCCGGCCGCGATGGGCGTGTCGTTGTAGCCGACGAGGGCAACGTCGTCGGGCACCCGGATCCCGCGATCGCGCAGGGCTCCGAACGCTCCGATCGCGGCGAAGTCGTTGGTCGCGAAGATGGCATCGGGCACCGGTCCGGTCGAGAGCAGTTGCTCGACGGCGGCCCGGCCGCCGGCCGGATCGAAGCCCGAATAGACGATGCGGTCGTCCGGGATCTCGACGCCGTGTTCGGCGAACGTGGTCACGATCCCGTTAGTCCGGTCGCGTGCAGTGGAGGCGAATTCCCAGCCGGCGAGTACCGCGACATCTCGTCGTCCGGTGTCGAGCAGATGCCCGCCGACCAGCCGCCCGCCCTTCACGTCGTCGACGGTCGCCGAGGGATAGTCCCCCGCAGTTCGGGACACGAGCGCGAATTTGATTCCCTGCGAATAGATCTCGTCGAGGAAGTGATGGTCGAGGTGGGCGTCTCCGTAAATTAGGCCGTCGACGCGCCGGTCGATCATCATGCGGGTGCGCGCCCGCTGGTTGTCCGGCTTGTCCAGCGAGTTGGTGACGAATGTCGACAGACCCGACTCGTACGCCGCCTCCTCGACTCCCTCGTAGATGGTCGCGAGGACGTAGTCCTGTAGCCGGGGCACGAGCACCCCGATCAGTCCCGAGCGTCGTGTGCGCAGACTCGACGCCTGCGGATTCGGCGAGTAGTCGTGCTCGGCCGCGAACGCCCGGATCCGGGCGACCGTGTCGGACGATCCCCAGCGGAGCGCGGCGTCACCGGGCGTGTTGAGCACACGGGACACGGTCGACGGGCTGACCCCGAGTTCCGTCGCGATCATGCGGAGCGTCAGCGGTCCCCTCGCCGGCCCCTCTGCTGGCTTTCTCAACCCGGCCCTCTCTCGTCGGTGGCCCACAGCGTACCCAACGCGTTCTGTTACGTCGCGATTTACACAATCGTTTGGCGGAAGTTACACAAACGATTGCGTCAAACGTTTGGGCTGTGTTTCACTTCACGTCATGCACGTCACAGTCATCACCATGGCCCCCGGTGCCGGGGGGCTCTCGTCATTGCCGAGCTGTCGCCGATGACGCGGATCGCAGTCATCGCCACAGGCGGCACGATCGCGTCCGAGGCGACCGACGACGGAGTCGTCGCCACCCAGACCGCCGCGCGGCTGGTCGGACGCGCCGGCCTCGGCGACGTCGAGGTCGAGACGGTCGATCTGATGACGGTCGGGTCCTATCGGTTGACGCTCGGACACCTGCGGCAGATCAGTGACGCGGTCGGCTCACTCCTCGCCCGGCCCACAGAACCGGTCGACGGCGTGGTCATCACGCACGGGACCGACACCATGGAGGAGACCGCGATCCTCCTCGACCTCGTCCACGACGATCCCCGTCCCGTCGTCCTGACGGGGGCCCAACGGGCCGGTGACACCGCCGACGGTGACGGCCCGGGCAATCTCACCGACGCCGTCCGCGTCGCCGCGACCCCGTCCGCGCGCGACCGTGGCGTCATGATCGTCTTCGCCGGGCAGATCATCCCCGCCCGCGGGGCACGAAAGATCCACACGATCGCACTCGACGCCTTCCGCTCCGTCGTCTCTCCCCCGTCGGGCACCGTGACCGATGGGCAGGTCTGCTTCGGACCCACGACACCGCGACCCGACCCACTGCCGCGCCCGGGCGCCGCATTCGACGACACTCGTGTCGATCTCGTCGATGTCTATCCCGGTGCGGACGACGCACTGCTGCGCGCGGCCGCGAACTGCGGCGCCGCCGGAATCGTGCTGGCCGGCACCGGCATCGGCAACGGGAACCCCGCCATCGTCGACGCCGCGAGCGATCTCGTCGGCGACGGTCTCGCGCTCGTCCTGTCCACCCGGGTACCGGCCGGACCTGTCCGGGGTGTCTACGGCAACGGCGGCGGCGCCGACCTGGTCGCGGCCGGTGTCCCACCCGTCTCCGGACTACCCGCGACCCAGGCGCGAATCCTGTTGGCACTGTTGCTGTCCACTGGTCTCACAGACAGCAAGCCACTGGCAGAGCTGATCTCGACCTACGCCGACCTGACACCGGCCGACGCCCCCGGCCGAGCCCGGGAAGCAGCCGAGCCGCGAAGCGGGGACGTCGCCACTCGTCTCGACACCGTCGTCCACGGCGATCGCTTCCCCACCGGTCGCTGTGCGACCGATGTCGCCACCACCGATCTCCACACCACCGAACGCCACACAACCAAGGAGGACTGAACAATGGCCAAGGAAATCTTCGTAGCCTTCGGAATCGACGTCGACGCGGTCGGCGGCTGGCTGGGCTCCTACGGCGGCGAGAACTCGCCCGGGGACATCTCGCGCGGTGTGTTCGCCGGCGAGGTCGGTGTCCCCCGCCTCAACAACCTGCTCGCGAAATACGATCTCCCGGCGACCTGGTTCTGGCCGGGACACTCCGTCGAGACATTCCCCGAACAGTTCGATCAGGTCGTCGCCGCGGGACACGAGATCGGTTTGCACGGATACAGTCACGAGAACCCGATCGCCATGACACGGGAGCAGGAGTCGGAGATCCTCGATCACTGCATCGATCTGATCAGCACGCGGACCGGCAAGCGGCCCACCGGATACGTCGCGCCGTGGTGGGAGTTCAGCAAGGTCACCAACGAGTTGCTCGTCGAGCGCGGGATCACCTACGACCACTCGCTGATGCACCGTGACTTCGAGCCGTACTACGTCCGTGTCGGTGACTCATGGACCCCGATCGACTACGACAAGCCGGCCGCGGAATGGATGAAACCGCTTGTCCGCGGCGAGGAGACAGACCTCGTCGAGATCCCGGCGAGCTGGTACCTCGACGACCTGCCGCCGATGATGTTCATCAAGGGCAGCCCGAACAGCCACGGCTTCGTCAACCCGCGGCACATCGAAGAGATGTGGCGCGACCAATTCGACTGGGTCTACCGCGAAAGTGACTACGCGGTCTTCACCTTCACCATCCACCCGGACGTCTCCGGCCGTCCGCAGGTTCTGCTCATGCTCGAGCGACTGATCGAGCACATCAACTCGCACGACGGCGTCCGCTGGGTGAACTTCGACACCATCGCCGAGGACTTCAAGAAGCGGTCGCCGCGCGACTGACCGGTTGTCCACCGCCATTCCATCCTTTTCCCATCGCTTTCCCATCGCCGACCCGATGACGTGCCGGCGAGTCCGCCCAACCCCTTTGAGCAAGAGAGCACAACCATGTCTCGACCCACCACCCCCACCTCGGGATTGCGGCGTGTCACCGGCAAGGAGACCCGCCGAGCATCCGGAATCGCGTTCTTCGCCTGGACGATCGCGGTGTACGACTTCATCCTGTTCGGCACGCTGCTTCCGCGGATCGAGGAGTCGTTCGGCTGGACCACCAGTCACGCCCTCCTGGTCTCCACCCTCGTCAGCGTCGGCACCGCCATCGTGGTCCTCCTCGTGGGCCCCATGGTGGACAAGCTCGGACGCCGTAAGGGAATGATCATCTCGGTCGGCGGCACTGCTGCGTCGTCGGCGGCCACCGCCGCGACCTTCGGCGCGACGTCGCTGATCGGAGTCCGCGCGATCAGCGGTCTGGGCCTCGCCGAACAGTCGGTCAATGCCACGTATCTCAACGAGCTCTACGAGCTGACCGAGGACGAGAAGATCAAGAAGCGTCGGGGATTCGTCTACTCGATGGTCCAGACCGGCTGGCCGGCCGGCGCACTGCTCGCGGCCGGGTTCGTCGCCATCGTGACGGCGATCTTCGGCGCGGACTCCTGGCGAATCGCGTTCCTGCTGGCGACCATCCCGGCGGTCATCGTCGCTCTGGTGTGCCGCACGCTCAAGGAGAGCCCCCAGTTCGAGGCGCAACACGCCGTCAAGCAGCTCCGCAAGGCCGGAAAGCACGACGAGGCAGCAGCACTCGCCGCCGCGACCGCGACGGTCGAGCAGACCTCGGCCCCCTTCAAGCGGATCTTCACCGGCAAGCACCTGCGCAACACCGTCGTGTTGTCCCTGGCCTGGCTGCTCAACTGGTTCGCCATCCAGACCTTCTCGGTCCTGGGCACCACGGTGCTGGAGAAGGGCAAGGGGATCGACGCCTCCAGCACCCTGATCCTCGTGGTGCTGTCCAACCTGGTCGCGGTCGCCGGCTACCTCGCGCATGGATGGGCGGGCGACCGTTTCGGGCGCCGCAACACCATCGCCGTCGGCTGGTTGCTGTCGGGTCTGTTCTTCGGCGCGATGCTTCTCGGACCGTCGAGTCAGATCTTCGTGCTCGTGACCTACATGATGGGCTTGTTCTTCCTCCTCGGCCCGTATGCCGCGATCATGTTCTTCCAGGCGGAGTGCTTCGACACCGATTGCCGCGCAACCGGAAGCGCTTTCATCGGCGCGATGTCGCAACCGGGGGCGATCATCTCGGGCTTCATCCTGACCGGTCTCACCGCGGCGTCGGTCGGCTACTCGACGGCCGCCCTCTGGGTCGGCGCCCTGGGAGCCATCGCATCGGCCGTGATCGTGCTCGGTGCGCGCAAGGTCGCCGACACGCCGCCGTCGGCGGGCGTGCCCGCCGGACCCGCGACGACGGCAGGAGCTCAGGCATGACCGGTCAGATCGTCGCGATGATCACCGGCGCCGCATCGGGAATCGGCGCCGCCACCGCAGTGTGCCTCGCCGAACGTGGTGTGCGGGTGGGTATCGGGACGTTCCCGGGCGACCCGCACGACCCCGAGTCGACCCTGCGGGATGTCAATGATGTCGGCGGGCAAGGACGGATCGTCGAAGTGGACGTCCGGTCGACCGACTCGGTGGACGCCTTCGCCGACGAACTCGTGTCGACGTGGGGGCGTCTCGACGTCGCCGTGGCCAACGCGGGCATCCTCCGTGAGGCGTCCTTCGACACGATGACCGACGACCAGTGGCACGACATGATGGATGTCGACCTGCACGGGGTGATGCGGACCGCCCGCGCCGGACTGCGCCACATGACCGAAGGCGGATCGGTGACCGTGATCTCGTCGATCGCGGGCGGGGTCTATGGGTGGCAGGATCACGCGCACTATGCGACCGCGAAGGCCGGCGTGATCGGCCTCGCACGCAGTCTCGCCGTCGAATACGGCCCCCGGGGAATCCGCGCGAACGCGATCATCCCCGGCCTGATCCGCACCCCGCAGTCGAGCGACGCCGTCAATTCCCTGGGACCCGAAGGGCTCGACCGAGCAGGGGGATACATCCCGTGGGGCCGGGTCGGTCACCCGCGCGAGGTCGCCGAGGTCATCGCCTTCCTGTCCGGTCCGCAGGCCTCGTATGTCAGCGGTCAGGCGATCGTCGTGGACGGTGCGCTCACCACCGCGATGCGCGACTGAACGACGTTCTGAGAGAGAGGATTCAACATGGCCGGAGCACTTCCGGGGAAGCGCGCCCTGGTGACCGGCGCGGCGTCGGGAATCGGTCGCGCGATCGCCGCCGCCTACGTCGCCGAGGGCGCCGAGGTGACGCTGGCCGATCGCGACCATCGGGTGCCCACAGTGGCCGACGAGATCGGTGCCCGGCGCGGTGTCGTCCTCGATGCGACGTCCGAGACCGAGGTCGACGCTCTCGTCGAGCGCGTCGTCGCGGAGGACGGTGGACTCGACATCCTCGTCTGCTCGCACGGGATCCTCACCCAGTCGCCCACCGTGGACATGCCGACCGAGTTGTGGCGGGAGACCGTCGACATCGATCTCACCAGCGTCTTCCTGTGCAACCGGGCGGCGCTGCGACCGATGCTGGACCAGGGCGCCGGCCGCATCATCAACGTGGCGTCGCAGCTGGCCATCAAAGGCGGTGTCTCACTGGCGCACTACGCCGCGGCGAAGGCAGGAGTCATCGCCATGTCGAAGTCGATCTCACTCGAGACCGCCACTCGCGGCGTGCTGGTGAACGCGATCGCACCCGGACCGGTCGACACCCCGATGGTGGCGGGCATCGACGACGACTGGAAGCACAGCAAACGCGCCGAGCTGCCGCTCGGCCGGTTCGGACGACCCGAGGAGATCGCCCCGGTGGCAGTGCTCCTGGCGTCCGATCCGGGCGGCAACCTGTTCGTCGGCCAAGTGCTCGGCCCCAACTCCGGCGACGTGATGCCCTGATGTGTGGGGGCTGCGCGGGGGCACCCCCGGATTGGGCCGCCGAGTTCGTGAGCGGTCCGCGCCGACGCGCCGAGGTGGCGCGCCGGATGTCGGAGGTGCTGCGTCGGCACACGGTGCGCGCGATCCCCTCGGGATGGGTCGTCGCCTCCCTCACCGGATCGGCGGTCGTGTGCCGGACCTACGACGAGCTGGTGGGATCCGTCGCCGAACGTTCCGGGCTCTCACCGGAACACGTCCGGTTCCGCGGGCTGGCGGCGCACGCCCACTGACACCGACGCCTCGAACCCGGCGCGGCGGCCGAGATCATCCGGCCGCCGCGCCGTTCCACATCGTCCGCCCCACCGTCCGCGTGCGCCTCGATCGTCCGGCTGCACACTTGTGGGACCGGTTCGTCCGGATCAGGCCGATAGTGGTTCGCCGTCCGCTCCGGCGTGCGATGTTGGACCCCGTGCGGTCCGATCACGCCGCCCGCGAGGAGGCCGAATGAGCGCGCGCGACACACCGGCATCTCCCCGGCTCGGGCTCGTCATCGTCGCCATGACGATCGGCAACGCGGTGATCCTGGTCAGCCAGACCGCGGTGCCTTTGGCGTTGCCGGCGATCATGGACGAATTCGGGGTCGGCTCGAGCAGCGTGCAGTGGGTTCTCACGGCAAGCCTGCTGCCGCTCGCCGGGCTCATGGTTCTCGGCGGTCGTCTGGGCGACCTCTACGGTCTCCGGCGGGTGTTCTGTGCGGGCTCGATCGTCTTCGCCGCCGCCTCGCTCGCCGCCGGACTCGCGCCGACCTTCGAGTTCCTCGTGGCCGCCCGCGTGGTCCAGGGCGCCGGCGGTGCGCTCCTGCTCCCGACCTCCGTCGCCATCGTCTCGGCCGTGGCCGGCGAGAAGGATGCAGGCCGCGCCCTGGGCACTCTGGGCGGCGCCGCCGCGGTGGCGGGCGCGCTGGGCCCGATCATCGGCGGCGCGCTGACCGGGGCCCTCGGCTGGCGTTTCGTCATGCTCGTCAACCTGCCACTCGCCGCGCTGTCGATGGTGATCGCTCTCCTGGTGGTACCGCACGATCCTCGACGGGCCGACCGGGATCGAGTCGATGTGATCGGCGCCGTCCTGCTGAGCATCACCTTGCTCGGCGTGGTCTTCGGGATCGGCCAGTCCCAGGTGTGGGGGTGGGCGTCGCCGGGCGTGTGGCTGCCCCTGGTGATCGCAGCGCTCTCCGCCGCGGCGTTCGTGGTCGTCGAACGGCGTATCGCGGTCCCCCTGATGGACTTACGGCTGCTGGTCAGTCATCGAAATTACGCCGGGGCCACCGTCAGTCAAGGACTGGGCGGCATGATCGAGATGGGCCTGGGCGTCATCTTCCCGTTGCTGCTGATCCTCAATCTCGGGATGGATCCGACGACTGCCGGCCTCGCGCTGCTGCCCACCACGCTCCCGATGGTGATCGTCGCCCCGCTTGCCGGTCGGTGGTACGACAAGGTCGGCGGGCGGTTCCCGCTGATGACCGGTTTCGGCGTCCTGGGACTGGCGGGCGTGGCGCTGATGCTGGCCGTGCCGACCCATGAATTCGTGCCGCTCATCCCCGGACTCACCCTCTATGGCATCGGCCTGGCCATCGTGCTGACCGTCAACGACCCGGTGTCGCTGGATTCGGTGCCGGCCCGCCATCACGGCCAGGTGTCCGGCGTCTCCGCCACCGCCGAGCAGTTCGGCGGTGCGCTCGGCATCGCTGCGTTCTACCTCGTCTTCCACGCGACGTATGTGCACGAACTCCACGAGCGCATCGACTCCTCGGACCTGCCGGACCTCACCGCCGCGCAGTACGAGAAGCTGCGCAGCGACATCGAAGCGGCCGAACAGACCGGACTACGTCCCGATCACTTCGACCCCGAGTTCACCGACTACCTCCGCAGCACCCTGGACGCGGCGTCGTCGGCACACGTGCTGACCTTCGGGATGACCGTGGTGGTCGCGGTCCTCGGCGTGGTCGCGAGTGCGCTGCTGGTCCGGCGAGCCGTCGACAATCCCATCGATATGACGAGCCCGGAGAAGGTGTTCGCGGCCGGGGTCATCGTGGGCAGCGCCTCGTCCTCGAAACACCTGCACCTGCACCGTCATCGGGACGATCAACCCGCGCCGCGCGACCCGGTGTGATCGCCGACCGGCGCAGGTAGGCGTAGCGCTCGCACAAACGAGTTGTCAGACAAGCGGTTCGGGGTTGGGACGAGCGATCGAACGCGGCCGAATCCACCCTCTTTCGGAACTCCCTCCCCCCGCGACCCCGGTGGGTTCACCGGAAAGGGGTGGGTTTGCGGAGACAGAAGCGGGCCCGCACCACAATGGTGCGGGCCCGCTGTGCGCTGCGTTCAGCGCACTACGACTGCGACTCAGGCGGTCTCGGTGATCGGGCGGTCGACCCAGCTCATCAGGTCGCGCAGCTTCTTGCCGGTGACCTCGATCGGGTGCTCCGCGTTCTCCTTGCGCAGACCCTCGAGCTCCTTGTTGCCGCCCTCGACATTGGCGACGAGGCGCTTGACGAAGGTGCCGTCCTGGATGTCGGTGAGGATGCCGCGCATGCGCTCCTTGGTGTCGGCGTCGATGACCCGCGGGCCCGACACGTATCCACCGAACTCGGCGGTGTCGGAGACCGAGTAGTTCATGCGGGCGATGCCGCCCTCGTACATGAGGTCGACGATGAGCTTGAGCTCGTGCAGCACCTCGAAGTAGGCCATCTCCGGGGCGTAGCCCGCCTCGACCATGACCTCGAAGCCGGTCTTGACCAGTTCCTCGGTGCCGCCACACAGCACGGCCTGCTCACCGAAGAGGTCGGTCTCGGTCTCTTCCTTGAAGGTGGTCTTGATGATCCCGGCACGACCACCGCCGATGGCGCTGGCGTAGCTGAGCGCGAGCGCCTGGCCCTCGCCCTTCGGGTCCTGGTGGACGGCGATGAGCGCCGGAACGCCCTTGCCGTCGACGAACTGACGGCGCACGAGGTGGCCGGGACCCTTCGGGGCGACCATCGCGACGGTCACGTTCTCCGGCGCCTTGATCAGGCCGAAGTGGATGTTCAGACCGTGGCCGAAGAACAGCGCGTTGCCGTCCTGCAGGTTCGGCTCGATGTCCTCGGTGAAGATCGAGGCCTGCGAGGTGTCGGGCGCCAGGACCATGATGACGTCGGCCCAGGCGGCGGCCTCGGAAGCGGTCAGCACCTTGAGGCCCTGCTCCTCGGCCTTGGCCTTCGACTTGGAACCCTCGCGGAGGCCGATCACGACGTCGACGCCGGAGTCGCGCAGCGACAGCGAATGCGCATGGCCCTGGCTGCCGTAGCCGATCACCGCGACCTTGCGACCCTGGATGATCGACAGATCCGCGTCGTCGTCGTAGAACAGTTCGATGGCCACTATGTTTCCCTTCGATATGTGGTGTCCTCGACGGATTCTCGGAATCCGCCGGGATTCGTAATTCCCTTGTCGCTCCTCGCCGGTGCCCAGATGAGCACGACGGCAGCGGGATTCTCTGTCAGCGGTTGGCCGACATGCTCTTCGGTCCCCGACCGAGGGTCACCGCGCCTGATTGCGCGATCTCCCGGATTCCATACGGATCGAGCATCCGCAGAAGTGCTTCGAGTTTTTCCGACGTACCCGTGGCCTCGATCGTGAGCGACTCGGGCGAGACGTCGATCACCTTGGCGCGGAACAGGTTCACCACCTCGATGACCTCGGTGCGCACAGTCGAGTCGGAGCGCACCTTGACCATCATCAGCTCGCGGGACACCGAGCTCCCCGGATCCTGCTCGACGATCTTGATCACGTTGATCAGCTTGTTGAGCTGCTTGGTGACCTGCTCGAGCGGGAAGTCCTCCACGGAGACCATGATCGTCATCCGCGAGATGCCCTTGAGCTCGGTGGGGCCGACGGCGAGGGACTCGATGTTGAACCCGCGCCGCGAGAACAGCGCCGAGATACGCGCGAGGACGCCGGGCCGGTCTTCGACCAGGACACTGAGGGTATGGGTGGTGCTCACTGCTCGTCCTTCTGGGTTGCGCGATCGGCCGGTGCGTTCTCGACCGTTTGATGGCCGTCCATCGCCTGGTGGATCTCCACCGGACCCGACGCCGACTCTTCGTCGTCGAACAGCGGCCGGATGTCGCGGGCGGCCATGATCTCGTCGTTGCCGGTGCCCGCGGCGACCATCGGCCACACCTGGGCGTCCTTGCCGACGATGAAGTCGATGACCACCGGGCGGTCGTTGATCTCCCGCGCCTTCGCGATCACCTCGTCGACGTCTTCTTCGCGTTCGACGCGGAAGGCCACGCAGCCCAGCGCCTCCGACAGCTTGACGAAGTCCGGGATCATCCGCGAATGGGTCGACAGGTCGGTGTTCGAGTAGCGCTCCTCGTAGAACAGCGTCTGCCACTGACGAACCATGCCCAGGTTGCCGTTGTTGATGAGCGCCACCTTGATCGGGATGCCCTCGATCGCGCAGGTGGCGAGCTCCTGGTTGGTCATCTGGAAACAACCGTCACCGTCGATCGCCCACACCTCGGCGTCGGGGTCGGCGGCCTTGGCGCCCATGGCGGCGGGCACCGCGTAGCCCATCGTGCCCAGACCACCGGAGTTCAGCCAGGTGCGCGGCTTCTCGTAGGAGATGAACTGCGCGGCCCACATCTGGTGCTGGCCGACGCCCGCGCAGTACACGGCGTCCGGGCCGGCAGCCTTGCCGAGGGCCTGGATGACGAACTCCGGCGACATCGAGCCGTCGGTCTGCCGGTCGTAGCTCAGCGGGTAGGTCCGGCGCAGGTTGTCCAGGTAGGACCACCACTGCGAGATGTCCGGAGTCGAGCCGCTCGTCGCCCGCTCGTCGCGCAGGGCTTCGGTGAGCTCGGCGATGACCGCCTTGCAGTCACCGACGATCGGCACGTCGACAGGCCGGTTCTTGCCGATCTCGGCGGGATCGATGTCGGCGTGGATCACCTTCGCGTTCGGCGCGAACGACGACAACTGTCCGGTGACGCGGTCGTCGAAGCGCGCGCCGAGGGTGATCAGTAGATCGCTGCGCTGCAGCCCCGCGACCGCCGCCACCGTGCCGTGCATGCCCGGCATGCCCAGGTGCAGCTGATGGCTGTCGGGGAACGCACCCCGCGCCATCAGCGTGGTGACCACCGGGATGCCGGTGAGCTCGGCCAGTTCCAGCAGCTCCGCCGAGGCGTTCGCCTTGATGACACCGCCGCCGACGTAGAGCACTGGCGACTTCGCGGCGTTGATCAGACGGGCCGCCTCGCGCACCTGCTTGCCGTGCGGCTTGGTCACCGGACGGTAACCGGGCAGGTCGATCTGCGGTGGCCACGAGAAAGTGGTCTGCGACTGCAGGATGTCCTTGGGGATGTCGACCAGGACCGCCCCGGGACGACCGCTCTCGGCGATGTGGAACGCCTCCGCGATGGTCTTGGGGATGTCGATCGCCCGGCTGACCAGGAAGTTGTGCTTGGTGATCGGCATGGTGATGCCGGAGATGTCGGCTTCCTGGAAGGCATCGGTGCCGATGAGTGCGCGACCGACCTGACCGGTGATCGCGACGACGGGCACCGAGTCCATCTGGGCGTCGGCCAGCGGGGTCACCAGGTTGGTGGCACCGGGACCGGACGTGGCCATCATGACGCCGGCGCGCCCGGCGACCTGGGCGTAACCGGTGGCGGCGTGGCCTGCGCCCTGCTCGTGACGGACGAGGACGTGGCGGACCTTCTGCGAGTCCAGCAGCGGGTCGTAGACCGGCAGGACCGCGCCACCCGGAATGCCGAAGACGACCTCGACACCGAGTTCCTCGAGGGACCGAACCACAGACTGGGCGCCGCTGACACGCTCGGGCGCGACGGTGTGCTGGGTTACCGCACGGAGGTTGCCCGCCGCCGGAGACTGCTGCCGCAGTCCTGCGTTACGCGTCGGCTCGCTGCGGCCGGCGTCGGTGCGTGCTGTTGGTGCGCTCACTGCACGATCCTCATCTTGGTTGTGGAATCCGATATCCGTGATGGAAGTACCTGGCATGAAAAAACCCCCGACAGCTTCCGCTGTTCGAGGGTGGCGCGTCGATGCCGGTGGGGGGTCTGCGAGGTGACCGGTCAGGCGAAGACGCGCCAGCCGATTACTACGAGGATCCCGTTCTGCATCACGCGTTCACGGTAGGACTGTGTTCGGTTCTGAGTCAAACTCCGGACCATGGTGTCCCACCATCTGGGAAATCACTGGTCGAACCGGTCGCGTCCACACCGCATTTTCGGTACGGCGCGATGAACCCGTCGGTAGGGAGCCCCATGGCCGGTTGGCACAATGGACGCGTGCCGACTGATTCCACCGACCCCGTAGACCCGAAGACCAGTACCACCCCAGCCGACGACGACGTCACGTTCGACTACCCGGTGACGTTCCGCATCAACCGGATCGCGTACTTCACGGTCCCGATGGTCGCCCTGGTGGTCGTGCTGCTGGTCGGCGCCTCCCCCTGGTTCGCCATCGCACTCGTCGTACCCGTCGTGCTGTGGCTGTGGATCCACCGGCTGCGGACCGTGGTGACCGAGAACGGCCTACGCGCCGTCCGGATGTTCTCCACCACCGAGATCGCCTGGTCGGAGGTCGCGGGACTGCAGTTCCCGAAATGGAGTTCGGTGCGCGCGGTGCTCACCGACGGCAACCGAGTCCGGTTGCCCGCCATCGGTTTCCGTGATCTCCCGGCGTTGTCGATCGTCAGCGGTGGTCGTATCCCGGACCCGTTCGAGGCAGCCCGCTCCGCCAAGTAGGAGTCGGCGCCGCCCACGCCCGGATGGCACCTCCTCCTCTCCTCTCGGCCGGCCACCGCCTACCTGTCACCTCTCGTTCCGGCGATAGAGTGCGGCCGTGGAGCACACCCGAACATTCGACGCCGGTGAACTCGACGAACTGATCTCGGCAGGTCGCCTCGCAGACGTCGGGACGACGCTGTCCACGCTGCCGGCGGGCGACATCGCCGCCCTGCTCGACCGGCTCCCCCACAAGTCCCGCGGGGTCGCGTTCCGTCTGCTGGCCAAGGATCTGGCGGTGGAGGTCTTCGACGATCTGTCGGCCGGCTCGCAGCGCCGCCTCATCGACGATCTGGGCACGGCCGAGGTGGCCGCGGCCTTCGATCACCTCGACCCCGACGATCGCGCCGAGCTGCTGGACGAGCTGCCCGCGGGAGTCGCCAAGTCGCTGATCCAGCAGCTCACCCCGGCCGAACGCGACATGACCGCGGTGGTTCTCGGCTACCCGCGCGGTTCGGTGGGGCGTCGGATGAGTCCCGAGTTCGTCCACGCACGAGAGGACGAACCGGCCGGCGACGCATTGGCTCGCGTGCGAGAACGCGGACATGCCGCGGAGACCATCTACACCGTGCCCGTCCTCGACGGCGCCCGCTCGCTGTGCGGTGTGGTCAGCCTGCGCGACCTTCTCCTGGCCGACCCGGCCGAACCCGTCCGCGACCTGATGAACAAGCCGATGTTCGCCCATGCCGAGGACGACGCCGAAGCCACCGCGCAGCGGTGTGTGGACCGCGGAATCCTCGCGATGCCCGTCGTCGACAACGACAGCCGTCTGGTGGGCGTGCTGACGATCGACGATGCCGTCGAAGTCGTCGAGCAGGCCCGGGACACCGACGAGGCGCGGGCGGGCGCGCGCGAACCGCTCCGCGACCCCTACCTGCTCTCGTCCATCCTGTCGATCACGCGCGCCCGGATCGTGTGGCTGTTCGTCCTCGCGGTGTCGGCGATCCTCACCGTCAACGTGCTGGAGATCTTCGAGGGCACCCTCGAGCAGCGGGTCGCGCTGGCACTGTTCATCCCGCTGCTCACCGGGATCGGTGGCAACACCGGTTCGCAGGCGGCGACCACCGTGACCCGCGCACTCGCCACCGACGAGGTCGCCCCGCGCGACGTCGCCCGCGTCGCCGCCAAGGAAGTCCGGGTGGGACTGACCATGGGTGCGCTACTCGGACTCGCCGGGTTCGCCGTCGCCGCTCTCGTCTACGGCCTCGACATCGGTGTGGTCATCGCTGCGACGATACTGTCGGTGTGCACCCTGGCCGCGACCGTGGGCGGCGTGATGCCGCTGATCGCGAAGTCCATCCGCGTCGATCCCGCGGTGTTCTCCACGCCGTTCATCTCGACGTTCTGCGACGCCACCGGCCTCCTCCTCTACTTCTCGATCGCCAAGGCGGTGCTGGGGATCTGACCCCGACCGCGGGACGTGACCGGCGAGGTCGTGCTCGGACGCCGAATCGTTTTGTTACCCCTCGTCGCAGCGGAGTAGCCTGACTTCTCGGCGCTCCCCCACGCCCACCCTCAGCGAGGCGGCGCCCGTCAACACAGCCGCGCCCGGCCAAAGCCCGTGGGGAAACAACCCCTCCGGTCGCGGAGTTGAGCCGAAGAGTCCGGCGCCGATCTGTCATCGCACATCCGATCGCGCCGGGCCCGCCCGAGCCAGACGATCGATTCGAGGAACCATGCCTGCTCTGAGGTCACGCACCACCACCGTCGGCCGCGAAGCCGCCGGCGCCCGCTCCCTGTGGCGCGCCACCGGGATGACCGACGACGATTTCGGCAAGCCGATCGTGGCGATCGCCAACTCCTACACCCAGTTCGTGCCGGGACACGTGCATCTGAAGGATGTCGGCGACATCGTGGCCGAGGCCGTGCGGGCCGCCGGCGGCGTGCCGCGCGAGTTCCACACCATCGCCGTCGACGACGGAATCGCGATGGGCCACGGCGGCATGCTCTACTCGCTGCCCAGCCGCGAGATCATCGCCGACTCGGTCGAATACATGGTCAACGCGCACACCGCCGACGCGCTGGTGTGTATCTCGAACTGCGACAAGATCACGCCGGGCATGCTCAATGCCGCGATGCGCCTGAACATCCCGACGGTGTTCGTCTCCGGCGGACCGATGGAGGCCGGCAAGGCCGTCGTCGTCGGCGATGTCGCGCATCCGTCGTCGGACCTGATCACCACCATCTCGGCGTCGGCCAACAGCGCCGTCGACGAGGCCGGCCTCGACGAGGTCGAGCGTTCCGCGTGCCCGACCTGTGGTTCGTGCTCGGGCATGTTCACCGCCAACTCGATGAACTGCCTGACCGAGGCGCTCGGACTCGCGCTGCCCGGCAACGGTTCGACCCTGGCCACCCACGAGGCGCGTCGAGCACTGTTCCAGCGTGCCGGCACTGTGGTCGTCGACGCGGCGACGCGCTGGTATCGCGACGACGACGCGTCGGTGCTCCCGCGGAACATCGCCACCCCGACCGCATTCCGCAACGCGATGGCCCTCGACGTCGCGATGGGCGGCTCGACGAACACCGTGCTCCACATCCTCGCCGCGGCGCAGGAGGGCGAGGTCGCCGACTTCGACCTCACGGTCATCGACGAGATCAGCCGCAACGTCCCGTGCCTGTCCAAGGTCTCGCCGAACTCGGACTATCACATGGAGGACGTCCATCGGGCCGGCGGAATCCCGGCCATCCTCGGCGAACTGCGCCGCGCCGGCCTGCTCGACGACACCGCGTCGACCGTGCACACCCCGACCATGGCCCAGGCGCTCGACGACTGGGACATCCGCGGTGGCAAGGCGATCGACGAGGCCGTCGAACTCTTCCACGCCGCACCGGGCGGCGTCCGCACCACCACACCGTTCTCGACCGCGAACCGGTGGAGTTCGCTCGACACCGACGCCGAGGGTGGCTGCATCCGCGACCTCGCGCACGCGTACACCGTCGAAGGCGGTCTGTGCGTGCTCCGCGGAAACCTCGCCCCGGACGGCGCGGTCCTGAAGACCGCCGGCATCGACGAGGATCTGTGGCACTTCGAGGGCCCGGCCCGCGTCGTCGAGAGTCAGGAGGACGCGGTCCAGGTCATCCTGTCCAAGACCATCCAGGCCGGCGAGGTCCTCGTGGTGCGCTACGAGGGTCCCGCGGGCGGACCCGGGATGCAGGAGATGCTCCACCCGACCGCCTTCATGAAGGGCACCGGGATGGGCAAGAAGTGCGCGCTGATCACCGATGGCCGGTTCTCCGGCGGGTCGTCGGGTCTGTCGGTCGGGCACATGTCCCCCGAAGCCGCGTCGGGTGGTGCCATCGGACTCGTCGAGGACGGCGATCCGATCCTCATCGACGTCAAGACCCGCAGGCTCCAGGTTCTCGTCGACGACGACGTGCTCGCCGAGCGCCGCGCCAAGATGGAGGCCTCCGAGCGTCCGTGGCAGCCGAAGGACCGTCAGCGCACGGTCACCACTGCGCTGCGCGCCTATGCCAAGCTCGCGACGTCGGCGGACCGCGGCGCGGTGCGGCAGGTCGACTGACCCGGCCAGACCACCCACCACAGAGTGCGGGGAACGTATCGGATTCCGATACGTTCCCCGCACTCTGTCTGTTCCGGGCGGACCAGTGGGTCAGACGAGTGGGTTGCTGCCGTTCGCCAGGACCCAGACCGCGACAGCGGCAGCCGCGCCGACGATGAGCCACAGGAACGAGCCGACGAACGGCCGTCGCGCCCAGCCACGCGGATAGTCGAGCGAGTACAGCCCCGGGCCGGTGAGGATGACGACTGCCGCGGCCACCGCCAGGAAGAGTTCGAACTCGACTCCGCCGGCGGCGGCGAAGAACGTGAACCCGCCTGCCATCGACATCTTGTAGGCCGCGGCGACGAGCATCGTGCCGAGGATCGCCGACGCCCCGATCGGCGTCAGCAGGCCGATGATCACCATCAGACCGCCGATCGTCTCCGACAGGGCGCCGACGATCGCGAGGATCTGGGCGTAGTCGGCACTGAACCCGGCGTCGACGAGCATGGACTCGAACCCGCTGAGGCGCGGACCGTTCCACAGCCCGAACAGCTTCTGCAGCCCGTGGGCGCCGACCACACCGCCGAGCGCGATGCGCAGTACCAGCAGGCCCAGGTCGATCGTGCCGCGCCGCGACTTCGCGAGCGCGTCCTGAAGATCGTCGTCGACCGCCACACCACGACGGCCCTCGGTGTCGTCATCGGTCCGCCGCCGGCCGAACCGGCGGCGGCCGCGCGGCTCGTCGTCGGGGATCTCGGTGTCCGTCGACTCCCCGCGGGCGCGGGACACCACATCGTCGTCGTCATCGAGGAAGTCGTAGCGCGCGGTGCCGACCGGCGGCAGAGCCGGCTCAGGGGTGGTGACCGCATTGTCGGTGGGAGCGTCGATGGGCTGCGCGCGGGCGGGACCGGGACGCTTCGCGAACTGCACGGTCTCGAAGTCGTCGTCCGCCGTCGACGGCGACCCGGCTGCCGTCGGGA
>NZ_NGFO01000021.1 GCF_002149015.1 Gordonia lacunae
AGGCCCCCTACAGACCATGGGGTTGATAGGCCAGAACTGTACGCACAGCAATGTGTTCAGGTGACTGGTACTAATCGGCCGAGGACTTACCAACAACACCCACAACATCACCACAACTCGTCAGAGATTGTCGGTTGGTGTTCGCATCCACTATGTACTTCTGAAACAACACACAATAAACAGACAACCTGTTGAGTGTGGTGGTTGTTTCATAAAGTTACGGCGGCTATAGCGGAGGGGAAACGCCCGGCCCCATTCCGAACCCGGAAGCTAAGCCCTCCAGCGCCAATGGTACTGCACCCTAATCAGTGTGGGAGAGTAGGACACCGCCGAACACAATTTCAGAAAGGCCCCGTATTCGATGAATTTCTTTCGTCGGGTACGGGGTCTTTCTCGTGTGTCAGCCACACCGGCGTACTCGCCGGTCGGCGCTTCCCAGCAAGGTTCGAGAGCATAGATTGGCAGCTATGAGTGATCGTGATCGTCCGCGTCGCGAAGGGCGCGGCCAGCGGGACACCCGCGGACAACGCGACGGCGGCCGAGGCGGCCGTCCTGATCGTCCGGGGCGTGACCGGGGGTCTGATCGTGGCAGCCGGCAGCCTGGTCCGCCGCTGCCCGACGACGTGGCGGCATCGGACCTCGACCCCGAGGTGCGTCGTGATCTGCTGACCCTCGACAAGGCCAACGCCGAGATCGTCGCACGGCACCTGGTGATGGTGTCGCGCATCCTGCTCGAGGATCCCGCGCAGGCGCTTGAGCACGCGCGGGCGGCTCGCGCTCGTGCGTCACGGGTGGGCGTCGTCCGCGAGACCGTGGGCATCGCCGCCTACAACGCAGGTGAGTGGCAGGAGTCGGCGACGGAGCTCCGGGCCGCGAAGCGGATCACCGGCAACCCTGCCCTGCTGCCGCTCATCGCGGACTGCGAACGCGGGCTGGGGCGGCCCGAGCGCGCCGTCGAGATCGCCCGAGGCGACGAGGGACGGTCGCTGACGGGCGAGGACGCCACGGAGATGCGGATCGTCGAAGCGGGAGCCCGGATGGATCTGGGTGAACCCGAGAAGGCGGTCGTCACCCTGCAGGCCGAGAATCTCACACCGGGGCAGCTCGGAACGGGTCCGGCTCGTCTGTTCTATGCGTATGCGTCTGCACTCGAGGCGGCCGGCCGCCGAGACGACGCCATCACCTGGTTCATGAACGCCGCTGCTGCCGACGTCGACGACGTGACCGACGCCGAATTCCGCCTCACCGAACTGGCCGACGACGACGTGCCGGGCCATGCCCGGCCGGTGAACGGTGCTGCTGCCGATATCGACTCCCGGCCTGTACCTGTCACTGACGTCGAACCCAGCGCGGCGCCCGCTCCGGACACCGAGGCGCCGGCGGCGCCTGGTGAGTCATCCGTCGAGCCGGCGACGAGCAATCCGGAAGCCGACACGCTTCCTCGTGACATCGAGACCGTTGCGGGTACCGCCGACCTGTCGCAGACGTCGACTCCGCCCGAGAGCGCGGTGCACGTGGACGAGGATGAGGCCGGTCCCGGTGCCGATGCGGAGACTGTGCCCACCCACGAGGTCGTCGCCGAGTCGACGATCGTGGAAGGCGTGCCGAATCCGCTGACCACACTGGAAGACGCATCGGAACCACCCGTCTCGGAAGCGTCGACCTCGGTGGCGTCGACCTCGGTGGCGTCGACCTCGGACGCGTCCGTTGCGGGGGACACCGGCGATGTCGTCACGCTCGTCGATCGTCATGATGCGCTTCTGCTCGACCTCGACGGCACCGTGTTCGCCGGCCACCGTGCGCTGCCGAATGCCCTCGACGCACTGGCGCGGCTGGCCATACCGCGATACTTCGTGACCAACAACGCAAGCCGACGCCCGTCCGAGGTGGCCGCGCACCTGCGCGAACTCGGGTTCGAGGCGACCGACGAGCTTGTCGTCACAAGCGCCCAGTCGGGTGCCCGACTGTTGTCGGAACATCTCGAACCGGGCTCGCGAGCACTCGTGATCGGTACCGACGGTCTGGCACAAGAGGTCCGCGAGGTCGGCGTCGGTGTCACGCGGAGTGCCGATGACCGGCCCGCCGCGGTGATCCAGGGTCATTCGCCGGGCACGGGGTGGGCACAGCTGTCGGAGGCCGCGCTCGCGATCCGGGCCGGCGCGCTGTGGATCGCGACGAATGTCGACGCCACCCTGCCGTCCGAGCGTGGCCTGCTGGTGGGCAACGGCTCGATGGTCGCCGCCCTGCGCAATGCGACGGGCAAGGAGCCCATGGTGGCGGGCAAGCCCGCCGCCCCGTTGATGGCGGACGCGATCGCGCGCGCCCGAGCGAGTGCACCGCTGGTCGTCGGGGACCGACTCGACACCGACATCGAGGGTGGGCATGCCGTCGGTATCGAGAGCGCGCTGGTCCTCACAGGTGTGAGCACCGTCGACGATCTGCTGGCTGCTCCGCCGGAACAGCGGCCCACCTATGTTCTCGAGGATCTCGCCGGCCTGTTCGTCGACATCGAGGCCGTGCGGGTGGCCGACCAGCCCGGGTGGGAGATCGAGGTCGACGGTTCGACGGTGCGGGTCGCCGGTTCGGGCGCGGTGGCCGGTCTGGTGCCCGCACTCGCCGCGGTCACGTGGTCGGCGGTGGATGCCGGCTCCGCAGACCCGACCGAGTTGCGGGTGGTCGCGGAGGGCGTCGCGAGGACGAAGCTCGAATCTCTCGGTGTCACACTCGTCGGCTAGCGTGGTGCACGATGACTCACCCGACCGCCTCTCCGGCTGACCCAGGTCCGTCCCGGCCCACCCCGGGTGGGATGCCACGTCGGCAGTTCGATCCGGTGGCCGACGGGTTCGGCCCCGCCGACGCGGCCGGGGAACTGCCCGACGTGGAGGCCGAGGTGGCCGGGATACTCACGCAGGTCGACGAGATCCGTGAGTCGGTCGGCGACACGTTCTCCCTCGCGGCACTCGAACGGCAGGCCGGGCTTCTCGAGCAGGCGCATGACTCGCTGACCGCTGCCCTCGACGCCGTCGACCGCCGATGACCCGGCCCGGAAACCCGACGCCGTCAGCGTGGGCGCGGTCCTGACCGTGGCCACCAGAGCACGGCTCGATGCCGAACTCGTCCGCCGGGGCCTGGCGCGCTCGCGCGAGCAGGCGCGCGAACTCGTCGATGCCGGTTCGGTCCGGGTGAACGGGACGGTCGCCTCGAAGGCGGCCACCGGCGTCACCCGCGACACCCCCATCGTCGTCGACGAGGGCCCGCGGGACGATTGGGCGTCGCGGGGAGCACACAAACTGCTGGGGGCCCTCGAGGCCTTCGAGCCGGAGGGGCTCACGGTCGACGGGCGTCGGTGCCTCGACGCCGGCGCGTCCACCGGCGGTTTCACGGATGTTCTGCTGCGGCGCGGCGCCCGTGAAGTGGTCGCCGCGGATGTCGGTTACGGACAGTTGATCTGGCGTCTGCAGAACGACGAGCGCGTTGTGGTCCACGACCGGACCAACGTCCGACACCTCGAGCCCGATGCCATCGGCGGACCGGTCGACCTGGTGGTCGCCGACCTGTCGTTCATCTCGCTGGGGCTGGTGCTTCCCGCGCTGGCCCGGTGCTGCGCACCGGGCGCCGACCTGTTGCCGATGGTCAAGCCGCAGTTCGAGGTCGGTAAGGACCGGGTGGGTTCGGGCGGCGTGGTCCGCGACCCCGAACTGCGTGCCGAGGCGGTGCTGGCGGTCGCGACCGAAGCCGGTTCCCACGGTCTACGGACCCGTGGCGTGGTGGCGAGCCCGTTGCCCGGACCGTCGGGGAACGTGGAGTTCTTTCTCTGGCTACACAACGAGCGGGCCCACCGGACAGGCGGGGAGTCGGGGCAGAGCGATAGGGTCGACCGGTCGGACTCGACCGCCGCGGATCGCACCACCGGCTCCCCGGACGAACTCCGGGCCATGATCGAACAAGCGGTCGCCGCGGGTCCGCGCTGACCACTCGGGTCGGAGGCGTCGCCGCTCTCCGACACCGCACTCTTCCCAGACCGCACTTCGATGGAGGGAATCACCAGTGACCGACGATTCGGTGCCGGACCACAACCCCGGCGCCCGTGAGTTCTTGGTGGTCGCCCACACCGGACGTGAGAACGTTCTCGAGACCATCGAGGCGATCGCGCGACGCTGTGCGGGCGCCGGCGTCGCCCTCCGCGTGGTCGATCACGACACGCTCGACCGTGACGCCCCCGATCACGATGTGCTGTACCGGAACAACGAGGGAGAGTCGCCCCGTCCCCCGAACGTGCCGGTCGATCCCGAGTACCTGCGGTCACTCGGCGCCGTCGTCGAGGTCACCACGGCCGAGTCCGCCTCGGCCGAAGGATGTGAGCTCGTCATCGTCCTGGGCGGCGACGGCACCTTCCTGCGGGCCGCCGAGCTGGCGTATCCCGCCGAGGTCCCCGTCCTCGGTATCAACCTCGGCCACATCGGTTTCCTCGCCGAGGCCGAGGCACACCGCGTCGACGAGGTGATGAACCAGCTGATCGCCCGGGACTACCGGATCGAACCGCGGATGACCCTCGACATCGCCATCGTCGACCCGTCCGACCCGGATCCGCCGACCGCGTGCAGCTGGGCCCTCAACGAGGTCGCGGTGTTGAACACCAGCAACAACGGCGTCCTCGAGCTCGTGACCGAGGTCGACGGCCGGCCGGTCTCGGCCTTCGGCGCCGACGGCGTGCTGGTGTCGACGCCGACCGGGTCCACGGCGTACGCCTTCTCCGCGGGCGGGCCGGTGATGTGGCCCGATCTGGAGGCCATCCTGGTCGTGCCGAACAACGCCCACGCACTCTTCGCGCGGCCGATGGTCACCAGTCCCCGATCGCGGATCGCGGTGGAGGTGGACAAGAACGGACGGTCGGCGCTGGCGCTGTGCGACGGTCGGCGTGCCCTCGACGTGCCCGCCGGAGCGCGCGTCGAGGTCGTGCGCAGCGAACGGTCGGTGCGCTGGATCCGGATCGACTCCGATCCGTTCGCCGACCGACTGGTCACCAAGTTCGCCCTCCCGGTCACGGGATGGCGAGGGAGGCAGGCATAGGCGTGCTCGAAGAGATCTCCATCACCGGTCTCGGTGTCATCGAGGAGGCGCAGGCGCGCTTCCATCCCGGATTCACGGTGCTCACCGGCGAGACCGGCGCGGGTAAGACGATGATCGTCACCAGCCTGCACCTGCTGTCGGGTGCACGTGCCGACGCGTCGCGGGTCCGGACCGGCGCGGCCAAGGCGATCGTCGAGGGCCGGTTTCGGCTCGCGGGCGACGGCGCCGCGCAGCGGGATCCGGTCGTCGCCGACATCCTGGACTCCACCGGAGCCGAGCTGGATGACGACGACACCGTCATCGCGGTCCGATCGGTCAGCGCCGACGGACGCTCCCGTGCACATCTGGGCGGGCGGTCGGTTCCGGTGGGCGTGATGGGCCAGCTCACCACGGCGGTCCTGGCCATCCACGGCCAGAACGATCAGTTGCGTCTCCTCCGCCCCGAACATCAACGTGCCGCCCTGGACACCTTCGCCGGACCCAAGGCCGCCTCGGCGCTCGAGTCGTACCGCAAGGCCCGATCGGCCTGGGTGGAATTGCTCGACGAGCTCGATGTCCGGCGCGCGAATCACCGCGAACTCGCGCAGGAGGCGGACCGGCTGCGGTTCGGCATCGACGAGATCGCGGCCGTCGATCCGGTGCCCGGTGAGGACGAGGAGCTGACCGCGACCATCCGCCGGCTCTCCGACCTGGAGTCCATCCGTGGCGCCGCCGATCAGGCCCACCACCTCGTCGCCGGCGATTCGGGGTCGTCGGTCATCGAAGGTCTCGGAACGGTGCGGACCCTTCTCGAGACCGCGGCGGACGACACGTTGCGCGACCTCGTGCCCCGCGTGGCCGAGGCGCTCACCGTCATCACCGATGTCGGTGCCGAACTGACCGCGTTCACCTCGAGCCTGCCGGCCGACGCCGAGGAGCTCGACAAGTTGCTCGCCCGTCAGGCCGAGCTGAAGACCTTGGTCCGCAAGTACGCACCCGACGTCGACGGGGTGATCGACTGGCGCCGCAAGGCCGAGGCCCGGCTGGCCGAGATCGAGGACCCCCGTGCCTCGATCGAGGAGCTCGAGGTCGCCGCGGCGGCTGCCCGGGACACGGTGCAGACCGCGGCGGAGAAACTCCACACGCTGCGCGCGAAGGCCGCCAAGTCGATGGCCGACAAGGTGTCGCGTGAGCTCAAGGGGCTGGCGATGGGGGACTCGGCGCTGGCGGTCGCGGTCAACCCGGACCCGGCGTCGCCCGATGACCGGCTCGCCGTCACCGTCGGCGGCACCTCGGTGCACGCCGGCGCCGACGGCGCGGACAAGGTCGAGTTCGCGCTCGTCGCCCATCCCGGCGCGACCCCGTTGCCCATCGCGAAGTCGGCGTCGGGCGGCGAACTCTCGCGGGTCATGCTCGCGCTCGAAGTCGTGCTCGCCGCACCGACGTCGGGATCGGTGATGGTCTTCGACGAGGTCGACGCAGGCGTCGGTGGACGCGCGGCGGTCGAGATCGGAAAACGGTTGTCGAGGCTGGCCCGGGCGCACCAGGTCATCGTGGTGACCCACCTTCCCCAGGTGGCGGCCTTCGCCGACAACCACCTGGTCATCGGCAAGAGCAAGAAGGGGGCGCTGGTCACCAGCAGCGTGCGCACGCTCGATCGTGACGAGCGGGTCGCGGAGTTGGCCCGCATGCTCGCGGGCCTGGGGGAGTCCGACACCGGGCGGGCCCACGCCGAGGAACTGCTGGCGACCGCGGAGGCGGAACGCGCCGCCGACTGACCGCGACGGGCGGTGAAACACATGGTGCTTGTGTGACAAAAGTTGCTCCTGTTACGGCGCGCCTCCCCGGCTGAGGCGTGCCGTCGGCCGATCATGGCCGTCATGAAGATGCCTGCACTGCTCGCGCGTAACACCGAAGAACTGCCTGGCGTGACCGGTATCGCCAGAATCGACAAGAACACGAAACGGCTGCTCAACCGCGTCGGGCCGGGCGACATCGCCATCCTCGACGAGGTCGACCTCGACCGCGTGACCGCCGATGCTCTCGTCGAGGCCAACGTGGTGGCCGTCGTCAACGCCTCGCGGTCGATCACCGGCCGTTACCCCAACCTCGGACCCGAGGTCTTGGTGGCATCCGGCATCGCGCTGCTCGACGACGTGGGTCCGGAGATCTTCAAGCGGGTCAAGGACGGCGCGAAGGTGCGGGTCCACAACGACCGGCTGTACGTCGGCGAGCGACGGCTGGCACTCGGTACCGAACTCGACGAGCGCGACATCGCCGACATCATGATCGGCGCCAAGGCAGGTCTCGTCGACCACCTCGAGGCGTTCTCGGGCAACACCATCGAGTTCATCCGCAGCGAGTCGCCGTTGCTGATCGACGGTGTCGGCGTGCCGGAGATCGATGTCGACGTCGCGGGCCGTCATGTCGTCATCGTCGGCGAAGGCGCCGACCGTGCCGCCGACCTCCGCTCCCTGAAACCGTTCATCAAGGAGTACCAGCCCGTCATGGTGGGTGTCGGAGCCGGTGCGGACACCCTGATGAAGGCCGGGTACAAACCCTCGATCGTCGTCGGCGATCCCGAGACCATGAAGACGGCGACACTGAAATCCGGTGCACAGCTGGTGCTTCCGGCCGACACCGACGGCCACGCGACCGGGCTCGAACGCATCCAGGACCTCGGCATCGGCGCCACGACGTTCCCGGCCGCGGGGTCGGCCGGCGACCTGGCGCTCCTGCTCACCGACTACCACGGTGCCGACCTGATCGTCACCGTCGGCTACCCCGGGTCGCTCGACGACTTCTTCGACCGGTCGCGTCGGGAGAGCAACCCGTCGATGTTCCTGACGCGACTCAAGGTCGGCCAGAAGCTGGTCGACGCGAAGGCCGTCGCCACGCTGTACCGCAGCCGGGTCTCCGGCGCTGCCATCGCCTGTGTCGTCCTCGCGGCGCTGGTGGCCGTGATCGCGGCCGTGATGTTGTCGAACGCGGGCACCGACATCACCGATTGGATCGTCCTGCAGTGGAATGCGCTGCTCGACTGGGCACGAGAGGTTTGGAACAGGTAGCCGATGATCTCGCTACGACAGCATGCGATCTCGCTGGTCGCGGTCTTCCTCGCGCTGGCGCTGGGACTCTTCCTCGGATCGGGTTTCGTCGGTGACCGTGTCAACTCGATGACCGGCACGAGTCGCGACCGCATCGGCGACCTGGAGAACGAGCGCGACGACCTCAACGCAAAGCTCAACGCGTCCAACAGCTTCGACCATGCCATCGCGCCGCGACTGATCGCGAACAGGCTCAAGGGGCGGTCCGTGTTGGTGGTGACCGCACCGAACGCGGCGGAATCCGACGTCGATGCGGTCAAGGAGTCGATCTCGGGTGCCGGGGCCCGCTTCGGCGGGCAACTCGCCCTGACCGACGCGCTGCTCACCGACGGCAAGTCCGAGGAACTGCGGACGATCGTCGACCAGACCATTCCGCCGGGCACGATGCTCCGCGCCGAACTGACCGATTCCGGCGGTCGGGTGGGTGACCTCCTGGGCGCGCTCGTGCTGTCCAACGAGACGGCCCGGCCGGCGTCGTCCGGTGATCGTCGGACGGGTCTCGGCACGCTGCGTGACGGCGGGTTCATCGACTATGCCGACAACGCCATCACCCCGACCGACCTGGTCGTCGTCGTCACCGGCGACGAATTCGGTCCGGACTCGGGTGCGCAGGGCGCTCTCGTCGGCCGGTTCGCCGCCGCGATGTCCGCACGCGGTGTCGGTGGAGTCCTCGTCGGGCGCACGGGTTCGGCCTCGGGCGGATCGCCGATCGCCATCGTCCGCTCGGATCCGTCGCTGGCCAATGCCGTCTCGACCGTCGACAACGTCGACCAGCCGACCGGTCTCATCACCACGATCCTCGCGCTGGCCGCCGAGGTGGACGGCACGACCGGTGCCTACGGCACCGGAGCCGGGGCCACTGCGATCACCGTCGGCGCCGATGGGCGTCCGGCCGCCTGACGACGGGCTCGCCGCCCGCACGTGAGTACCGCCACGCCCGCGCGCGGTGTGGCGGTGCGGCGTCGGGCGCCGGTGGTGTTACCCTGGAGTCCCGTAGGTAATCAGGGCATCGGCCCCGATTCGGCCGACGGGAGACACTTCTTTTGCGACCACTTCGCCATGTACACGACACCAAGCACATCTTTGTGACCGGTGGCGTTGCTTCTTCACTGGGCAAGGGCCTCACGGCCTCCAGCCTGGGTCAGCTTCTCACCTCGCGGGGCCTCCGGGTCACCATGCAGAAGCTCGACCCGTATCTGAACGTCGATCCGGGCACCATGAACCCGTTCCAGCACGGTGAAGTGTTCGTCACCGAGGACGGTGCCGAGACCGACCTCGACGTCGGACATTATGAACGCTTCCTGGACCGGAACCTCTCGCAGTCGGCGAATGTGACCACCGGACAGGTGTATTCGACGGTCATCGCCAAGGAGCGACGCGGCGAGTACCTCGGCGAGACCGTCCAGGTCATCCCGCACATCACCGACGAACTGAAGTCTCGGGTCCTGGCCATGGCCGAACCCGACGCCGACGGTGAGGTGCCGGATGTGGTCATCACCGAGATCGGTGGCACGGTGGGCGACATCGAGTCGCTGCCGTTCATCGAGGCCGCGCGACAGGTGCGCCACGACGTCGGTCGGGACAACGTCTTCTTCCTGCACGTCTCGCTCGTGCCCTACCTCGCGCCGTCGGGGGAGTTGAAGACCAAGCCGACCCAGCACTCGGTCGCCGCGCTGCGCAATGTCGGCATCCAGCCCGACGCACTCATCCTGCGCTGCGATCGCGACGTGCCCGAGGGGCTCAAGAAGAAGATCGCGCTCATGTGCGACGTCGAGCTCGACGGCGTGATCTCCACGCCTGACGCCCCGTCGATCTACGACATCCCGAAGGTGCTCCACAGCGAGCACCTCGATGCCTACGTGGTGCGCAAGCTCGGCCTGCCGTTCCGTGACGTCGACTGGACGGTGTGGGGGGAACTCCTGCGCCGGGTCCACGAGCCGCGGGAGACCGTCCGCGTCGCACTGGTCGGCAAGTACGTCGACCTGCCCGACGCCTACCTGTCGGTGACCGAGGCCATCCGGGCCGGCGGCTTCGCCTGGAAGGCGCGCACCGAGCTCAAGTGGGTGCCGTCCGACGAATGCGCCACTCCGGCAGGTGCGCAGGCCGCGCTCGGTGACGTCGACGCGATCCTGATCCCCGGCGGCTTCGGCATCCGCGGCATCGAGGGGAAGGTCGGGGCCATCTCATACGCACGCCGGCGCGGGATTCCGCTACTCGGCCTGTGTCTCGGATTGCAGTGCGTGGTCATCGAGGCGGCCCGGTCGGTCGGGCTCGACGAGGCGAGTTCCACCGAGTTCGACCCGGACACACCGCACCCGGTGATCTCGACCATGGCCGATCAGGCCGACGCCGTGGCCGGCGACGCCGACCTGGGCGGCACCATGCGACTCGGGGCCTACGACGCCGTGCTGAAGGCCGGGTCCGTCGTCGCCGAGGCGTACGGGACGCGTGAGGTGTCCGAGCGTCACCGTCACCGCTTCGAGGTCAACAACGCCTACCGCGACAAGATCGCCGATTCCGGACTCGTCTTCTCGGGTACCTCACCCGACGGGCACCTCGTCGAGTTCGTCGAGTACCCCAAGTCGGTCCATCCGTATCTCGTAGCCACCCAGGCGCACCCGGAACTCAAGAGCCGGCCGACCCGGCCGCACCCGCTGTTCCGGTCGTTCATCGAGGCGGCGCTGAAGTACAAGGCCGCCGAGCGTCTTCCGGTCGACCTCGGTGACGACTACGAGTCGAACGACGCCCCCGCCGACGCGGTGGCCGCGGTCAACGCGGTCACGGTGGAGCCGGTGGCCGGTCTCGGCGAGGCCGCGCTCGACGAGTCGGCAGGCAGGGGCTGACCCGTTTTGGGCCACGACTTCGAGGTCAAGGACAGCCGGACGGTGTACGACGGCGCGATCATCACCCTGCGTGTCGACGATGTCGAGATGCCGGGTGGACGCGTCGCCGAGCGTGAGGTCGTCGAGCATTTCGGGGCGGTCGCGATCCTGGCACGGGACGACGCCGGTCGCGTGGCGATGGTGCGGCAGTACCGCCATCCCCTCGGTCACCGGCTGCTCGAGTTGCCCGCCGGGCTCCTCGACCAGGCCGACGAGGAGCCCCTGGCCGCCGCGCAACGCGAATTGGCCGAGGAGACCGACCTCGCCGCCGACTCATGGCGTGTCCTCGTCGACCTCGCGCTCTCACCCGGTTTCACCGACGAGGCGTTGCGGCTGTACCTCGCCGAGGGCTTGCACCATCTCGACGCGGCCGAACGCGTCGACGAGGAAGCCGACATGTCGGTGGAATGGGTGCCGCTCGACAATGCGGTCGCCCAGGTGTTCGCGGGGGAGATCGTCAATGCGACCAGCGTCGCCGGCATCCTGGCCGCGGCGGCCGCCCGTGACTCGACGATCGCCCTGCGCGGTGTCGACGCACCCTGGCCGGACGAACCGACCGCATTACGCGACCGTCGCGCCGAAGGTCGGGACCGCCGGTCGTGACCCTGGCCGCCGACATCTCGCGGTACCTCGACCATCTGACGGTGGAGCGGGGTGCGGCGGCCAACACGGTCTCGTCGTATCGACGCGACCTCGAGCGGTATCGGCGGTACCTCGACCGCCGGGGGATCTCCGCACTCGACGCGGTGGCCGAGGAAGACATCCGCGAATTCCTCGTGGAGTTGCGGCGCGGTGACGCCGACGCCGGCTTCGCGCCGCTCGCCGACAGTTCGATCGCGCGAACGCTGGTCGCCACCAGGCGTTTTCACAAGTTCGCGGTGGACGAGGGGATCGTGGCGACCGACGTCGCGCACGATGTCCGGCCGCCGCGTGCCGCACGCCGACTGCCGAAGTCACTGCCGGTGGACGAGGTGCTCGCGATCCTCGACGCCGCCGGTGCCGACGACCACCCGCGCGGTTTGCGCGACCGCGCGCTGCTGGAGTTCCTCTACAGCTGCGGGGCGCGGATCTCCGAGGCCACCTCGCTGGACATCGACGATCTCGATCTCGACGACATGCGTGCGGTTCGCCTCCGGGGCAAGGGCGGGAAGGAGCGCCTGGTCCCGCTGGGCGGACCCGCCGTCGACGCGCTCGAGGCGTATCTGGTCCGCGGGCGGCCCGCGCTGGTGTCGCGGGCAACGCCCGCGCTGTTCCTCAACGCACGAGGCGGCCGGCTCTCGCGGCAGAGCGCCTGGCAGGTGCTCGTCACCGCCGCCGAACGTGCCGGGCTCGACAAGGCGGTCTCGCCTCATACGCTGCGGCACAGCTTCGCGACCCACCTCCTCGACGGCGGTGCCGATGTCCGCGTCGTGCAGGAGCTCCTGGGGCATGCGTCGGTCACGACCACGCAGGTGTACACACTCGTGACGGTGAACACGATGCGCGAGGTCTATGCCGTCGCGCATCCGAGGGCCCGCTGACCCTCGAATGGCCTCGGGCGCGCCGACGCCGGAATGATCGGGCAGATGTCCTAGGCTGATACGAGGTTCGGCCGCCGACGGGCGGACGGCCGCACCACCGAACACTGGCGGCATCGGCATCGAACAGCGAAGGGAGCGGCGGACACGTGACCACTCCGAGCGCACCGCGGTCTGGCGCCCGTCCGGGAGATCAGTACAGCATCCAGGTGTCGCCCGGGAACGACACCGAGGAAGCCGAGCACGACGCCGACGAGATCGGCCCCACCGGGCGGCCGTACCGCGACGTGCCCGAACCGGCTCCGCTCGACCGCCACGGACCCGCCACGGTGATCGCGGTCTGCAATCAGAAGGGCGGCGTCGGCAAGACGACGTCGACCATCAATCTCGGTGCGGCGCTTGCCGAATACGGTCGCCGGGTGTTGCTCGTCGACCTCGATCCGCAGGGGGCCCTGTCCGCGGGTCTCGGTGTGCCGCACCACGAACTGGAACAGACCGTCTACAACCTGCTCGTGCCGCCGCAGGTGGCGACCGACGAGGTCCTCATGCGGACCCGCGTCGACGGACTCGACCTGCTGCCCAGCAACATCGACCTGTCCGCGGCGGAGATCCAGCTGGTCACCGAGGTGGGCCGCGAGCAATCGCTCGGCCGGGCACTGCACCCCGTGCTCGACCGCTACGACGTGGTCCTCATCGATTGCCAGCCGTCGCTCGGTCTGCTCACCGTCAACGCGCTGGCCTGCGCGGACACCGTCCTCATCCCGATGGAGTGCGAGTATTTCAGCCTCCGCGGACTGGCGCTGCTCACCGACACGATCAACAAGGTGCGCGACCGTCTCAACCCGCGCCTCGACCTCGGCGGCATCCTGGTCACCATGTTCGACGCCCGCACGCTGCACTCGCGCGAGGTGATGGCGCGCGTCGTCGAGGTGTTCGGCGACGCCGTCTACGACACCGTCATCGCCCGAACAGTCCGTTTTCCGGAGACCAGCGTCGCCGGGGAACCGATCACGTCCTGGGCGCCGCGGTCGGCCGGCGCGAAGGCCTACCGGGCGCTCGCGCGCGAGGTCATCGCCCGCAACGTCAAAGGCGCATGACGCTCGGCACGGAGCAGGCGCCGCCCGACGCCGCGACCCCCGACCTCGATCTGCCGGCGGGGGAGGACTCGACCGAGGTCGCCCAGGAGCCCGGCTTCCGGGTGAAGCTGCGCAACTTCGAGGGCCCGTTCGACCTCTTGCTGAACCTGATCTCGCAGCACCGCCTCGATGTGACCGAGGTGGCGCTGCACGAGGTCACCGACGACTTCATCGCCTACACGCGCGAGCTGGGTCCGGAGATGGGTCTGGACCAGACGACCGAGTTCCTCGTCGTCGCCGCGACGCTCCTGGATCTCAAGGCGGCCCGCCTGCTGCCCTCCGGAGAGGTCGACGACCCGGAGGACCTCGCCCTGCTCGAGGCGCGGGACCTGTTGTTCGCCCGACTCCTGCAGTACCGCGCGTACAAGCAGGTGGCCGCCCTGTTCGGCGAACTCGAGGCCGCCGCCCTGCAGCGCTACCCACGGGCGGTCTCGCTGGAGAAGCGGTTCGAGGACCTGCTGCCGGAGGTGACCCTCGGCGTCGACGCCGACGGCTTCGCCCAGGTCGCCGCAGCGGGGCTGACGCCGCGTCCGGTACCGACCGTCGGTCTGGACCACCTCCACGACGTGCAGAAGGTGTCCGTCCCGGGCCAGGCGCGTCGGATGGCCTCGCTTCTGAGCGCGGCCTCGGGGACGTGGCTGAGCTTTCGCGAACTGACTGCCGATTGTGCGAACGGGCTGGAGATCGTCGGCAGCTTCCTCGGGTTGCTCGAGCTGTTCCGCGAGCGGGCCGTCGCCTTCGAACAGCCAGTGGCGCTCGAGGACCTGGCGGTGATGTGGACGGGCGAACGCGGCGCCGACGACCTGCGCATCGACAAGGCAGAGGATTACGGATGACAGACCAGGTTCCCGAGGTCGAGATCCTCGACCCGACGACCCGGACGACCGGTGGGGAGGATCCGGGCCCGGACGAACCCGAGCAGACGGCTCTGCACGGCGACGGGGAGTACCTCGACGACGATCGGCTGCGCTCGGCGCTGGAGGCGGTGCTGCTCGTCGTGGACACCCCGGTGACCACCGACGAACTCGCCAACGCGGTCGACCAGGATCGCACTCGGGTCCGGGAGTTGCTCAACGCCATGTCGTCGGAGCTCACCGCGGCGGGCAGCGGTTTCGATCTGCGCTTCGCCGGCGACGGCTGGCGCTACTACACCCGAGCGGAGTACGCCCCCTACGTCGAGCGACTGCTGCTCGACGGGGCACGGTCGAAGCTCACCCGGGCGGCCCTCGAGACCCTGGCGGTCATCGCCTACCGGCAACCGGTCACCCGAGCCCGCGTCAGCGCCATCCGCGGCGTCAACGTCGACGGCGTGATCCGCACCCTCGTCGCACGTGGGCTGATCAACGAGGTCGGCACCGAACCGACCACGAACGCGACGACCTATGCCACCACCGAGCTGTTCCTGGAGCGCCTCGGCCTGGCGTCGCTGGCCGAACTGCCCGATCTGGCTCCGCTGCTGCCCGATGTGGACCTCATCGACGACCTCGACGAGGAACTGCTGTCGGATCCCCGATTCGCCAAACTGTCCTCTCAACCGTCAGACTCGAAGGAACTGATCATCGACGGTGGCACCACCACCGACTCACAGGACTGAGAGAACATGGCATCCGCTGGCCGAGATGGCTCACCGGGAAAACGCCGCAAGGGCGCGCCCGCACAACAGCCGCGAACCAAGAAGACCCACCGCAAGGGGTCGTCGAAGCCGAACGCCGAAGTGGGCAGGATCCGGCTCAACAACGCACGGCCGGCGCGCCACCAGACGCCCGCCGATGAGAACCAGGGCGCCGGCGCCAACTACGTCGAGGACGGCGTCCGGTTGCAGAAGGTGCTCGCCCAGGCCGGGGTGGCGTCCCGACGCGGCGCCGAAGAACTGATCGCCGCCGGTCGTGTCGAGGTCGACGGGGAGATCGTCACCGAGCAGGGTCTGCGGATCGATCCGAACACCGCCATCATCCGTGTCGACGGTGCGCGCGTGATCATGGACGAGACCCGTCAGTACCTGGCGTTCAACAAGCCCAAGGGCTGGCAGTCGACCATGTCCGACGACCAGGGCCGCCCCTGCGTCGGTGACGTGGTCGCCGAGCGGGTCATGGCTGGGCAGCGGCTGTTCCACGTCGGCCGTCTCGACGCCGACACCGAGGGACTGCTGCTGCTGACCAACGACGGCGAGCTCGCACACCGGTTGATGCACCCGTCCTTCGAGGTGCCCAAGACCTACCTCGCGACTCTCAAGGGGGAGGTGCCGCGCGGGATCGCACGGCGCATGCGCGAGGGAGTCGAACTCGACGACGGCCCGGTGACGGTCGACAAGTTCACCGTGATCGAGGTCCACGAAGGACAGTCGCTGGTACGGATCACGCTGCACGAGGGCCGCAATCGGGTGGTGCGCCGGATGATGGACGAGGTGGGCTACCCCGTCGTGAAACTGGTTCGCACACATGTCGGTTCGGTGGCACTCGGCGAGCAGCGCCCGGGCAGCCTCCGTGTCCTGGGCAGCGACGAGGTCGGTGGGTTGTACAAGGCGGTCGGCCTGTGAGCGACGCAGCGCCGGAGTCCGCAGGTGGGACCACGCATGTCGTCGCCATCGACGGTCCGGCGGGCACGGGCAAGTCGTCGGTGTCGAAACTGCTCGCGGCGAAGGTCGGGGCCAGCTACCTCGACACCGGTGCCATGTACCGAGCGGTGACGTTGGCCGTTCTCGACGCCGGTGTGGCGCTGGATGATCCGGCCGGTATCGCCCGCGTGGTCGCCGGGGTCGACATCGAGCTCGTCCCGGACGGGGACGGCGCCAAGGTCTTCCTCGACGGCCGCGACGTCTCCGGGCCGATCCGGACCGACCACGTCACCAGCGCCGTGTCGGCGGTGTCGGCGGTCGCCGAGGTGCGCACCAAACTGGTTGCGCTGCAACAGCAGAACGCGCAAGGCCGATTCGTGGTCGTCGAAGGTCGCGACATCGGCACGGTGGTGTTCCCCGAGGCCGACGTCAAGATCTTCCTGACCGCGACACCCGAGGCGCGCGCCGAGCGGCGGCACAAGCAGAACCTGGCCGGCGGACGCGACAGCGACTACGACGCCGTGCTGGCGAGTGTGAACCGGCGCGACCACCTCGACTCGACGCGCAAGGTCTCCCCGCTGCGTGCGGCCGACGACGCGACCGTCGTCGACACCAGTGACAAGACCCTCGACGAGGTGCTCGAGGAACTGAGCGGCCTCGTTTCGACCCGGATCGGAGCTGTGGAACGGTGAGCGACAACTACTCGGACGACCTGACGGCGCTGCCCGGTGACGGCACGTGGTCGGACGAATCCGACTGGCAGCTGACCGACGTCGGGGGCGCCGACGACGCGTCCGGCGTCGAACACATGCCGGTGGTGGCGATCGTCGGACGACCCAACGTCGGCAAGTCGACGCTCGTCAACCGCATCCTGGGCCGTCGGGAAGCCGTGGTCGAGGACATCCCGGGCGTGACCCGCGACCGTGTGTCGTATGCGGCCTCGTGGTCGGGCCGCCGGTTCACCGTCGTCGACACCGGTGGTTGGGAGCCCGACGCCAAGGGGCTGCAGCAGGCCGTCGCCGCGCAGGCCGAGTTGGCCATGCGCACCGCCGACGCGATCGTCGTCGTGGTCGACGCCACGGTCGGCGCGACTGCGACCGACGAGGCCGTCGCGCGGGTCCTGCGACGCTCCAAGACCCCGGTCATCCTGTGTGCCAACAAGGTCGACAGCGAGCGCCTCGAATCCGACACCGCGTCCCTGTGGTCGCTGGGGCTCGGCGAGCCGTATCCCGTGTCGGCCGCGCACGGCCGCGGCGCCGGCGATCTGCTCGACATCATCCTGGACAAACTGCCCGAGACCCCGCGGGAGGCACCGACTCTCGGTGGCCCCCGTCGCGTCGCGCTGGTGGGCAAGCCGAACGTCGGCAAGAGCTCGCTGCTCAACAAGCTGACCGGTACCGAGCGGTCCGTGGTCGACAACGTCGCCGGGACGACCGTCGACCCGGTCGACGAGCTCGTCGAACTCGGCGGCAAGACGTGGAACTTCGTCGACACCGCCGGTCTGCGCCGCAAGGTGCGGACCGCGAGCGGACACGAGTACTACGCGTCGTTGCGGACGCGGTCGGCGCTCGACGCGGCCGAGGTGGCGATCCTGCTGATCGACGCGTCGGAACCGATCACCGAACAGGATCTGCGGGTGCTGTCGCTCATCATCGAGAGCGGGCGCGCACTCGTGATCGCCTTCAACAAGTGGGATCTCGTCGACGAGGATCGTCGGTACCAGCTGGACAAGGAGATCGACCGCGAGCTGGCGCGCGTGCCGTGGGCGCGCCGGGTCAACATCTCGGCGTCGACGGGCCGGGCTGTCCAGAAGCTGGTGCCCGCGTTGGAATCCGCGCTCGACTCGTGGGACAAGCGCATCTCGACCGGCCCGTTGAACAGCTGGCTCAAGGACGTCATCGCCGCCAACCCGCCGCCGCTGCGCGGTGGCCGGCAGCCGCGCGTGATGTTCGCGACCCAGGCCTCGGTCCGACCGCCGACCTTCGTGCTGTTCACCACCGGCTTCCTCGAGGCGGGCTATCGCCGCTTCCTCGAGCGGCGCCTGCGCGAGGAGTTCAACTTCGACGGCTCGCCGGTCCGGGTCAATGTCCGTGTCCGCGACAAGCGGGAGCAACGCCGCAAGCGCTGAACTGCCGTCTGTCTGTGGCGCACGACACCCGCTGTGAGATACTGCGTCTCGTGCTCATCCTGGCAATCATCGTTTTCGGCATGGTCATCGGCGCCCTCGCGCAGATCCTCCTCGGCGGCAAGAACCTGCGAACCGTCGACTGGGGTCTCGCCCTGGTGGCCGGCATCGTCGGCTCCTTCGTCGGCGGACTGCTCATCAGTCTGCTCTCCGGCGACGGACTCGAACTCCGCCCGAGCGGCATCATCGGCTCCCTCGTGGGCGCGGTCCTGGTGACCGCCGGGTGGATCTGGTTCAAGAAGCGCTCGGCCGTCTAGCAGCCGGTGTCAGATGTAGCGCTTCGTAGCGGCAGGAGCAACGACACACTACATCTGACCACCGGCCCGAAATGAGGCCTGACCAGGCGATTGGTTCGGGACCGTGCTCGTCGGCTAGGCTTTACATCGCTCCGCTTCTCCAGGGAGCAACGGGCTGTGGCGCAGTTTGGTAGCGCACTTGACTGGGGGTCAAGTGGTCGCAGGTTCAAATCCTGTCAGCCCGACAGAAAACCCTGATGAGCGTTGCTCATCAGGGTTTTGTTCTGTTCGCCGACCGCACAGTGGCTGCGCTCGTCGCGGTCAGACCCGAGTCGGCGGGAGCGGTTGGATGTCGACGACGCCGTCAGCGAGCGCGCCGGCCCGGCTGCGCAGACCATCGAGGACCTCGATCAGATCCGTCCCGCGTCGATGCATCGTGTCCATGTGTACGGATTCCCAGATCGGGAACTCACCCTGTGCGCCGCGCGCCGCGGTGTTCCAGAGAAGTGCGTCGCCGTTCTCGCTCCAACCGAAGACTGCCAGCGACTCGACGAGTTCCCAGCTGCCGTCGGGTTCGATCATCCAGTCGAAATCCTCGTTCCGCCCGTCCCTGTACGCAGCCTGGAATGCGCGCGTGAGTTGCCCTCCGCGCCCGACGAATCCGTCTGCAAAACCTGTCAGGACCGGCGGGTACACGAGCCACAGACCGAACGTGCGCGCCCATCCCGAGTGGCGGATGAAGTCGCGATAGGACGGCGGGAACCCGCCACCGTCGTCGAAGGAGAACCCCTCGAGTGCCGTGAAGTCGATGTGCGTCCGAGTGGGTTCGCCGCCCAGGCGTAGGGCGTCGAGGTTCGTCATGACGATGAGAGTAAGACACTCCGTGAACGATTGGGGTCGACCCAACATAGGCTCGTGGCGTGGACGCAGCCGAGTACCGACGCAGCCTGGCACACATCCTGGCGACGCGATCCGCCGATGTCGCAGCAACGTTGGAACGCCTCGGCGGCGCGGCGTCCGACGCCGCCGGGGTGAAGGTCGACGGTGTGACGATCGATGTGTTCGTCGACCAAGACGGCGAAGGTCCGTTCGATGTCTGGGCGCGATTCGAGGGTGCCGACGCATCCGTGCTGGACCGGCGATTCGACGACGAAAGACGACTGTTCGGCGTCGAATGGGGCGACATCGGCTGGGAACCGGCGGTGCCGTCGCGACCGCGCGGGTGGTCGCGCGACGACTTGGCGGAAACGATCGTCGATGTCGTGGCGACGTGGCTCGACACGCTGATCCCGAATGGGCCGCTGGAGTGGGAAATCGGTTCGGGTGCAGGCGCGCTCGACCGACGGCCGGTGGGGCCGAGCGGCAACGGGAACGTGACCGGTTCCACGATCTGACGCTCGGCGCCCGAATCAACTCAGATGGCGGACGAAGAATCCGGCGGCGTCCTCACCCGCGTACGCCGGGACGCCGGTGTGTCCACCCATGTTCGCGTGCAGACTCTTCTCCGTCGAACCGAACGCGTCGAAGAGGTCCAGCGCGGCCTGCCGGTCGTTGTGTTCGTCGTCCCACTGCAGCAGCACGTGCAGGGGAATCGTGACGCGCCGGGCCTCGTCGAGAATCGCTCGCGGGATGAAACTCCCCGCGAACAGCACCGCGGCCCCGATCCGTGGCTCGGTCCGGGCCAGCCGGACGCCGACGGAGATGACGCCTCCGGAATAACCCACCGGCCCATCGATGTCCGGCAGCGCGAGGAGTCGGTCCATTGCCATCTGCCATTCCGGAACAGACTGCTCGACCAGGGGCAGGACGAGCCGGTCGACGATGTCGGCGCTGACCTCACGGCCCGCCTGCAGCGCCCGACGCAGATCGGCACGGGCCTGCTCGGCGGCGATCGACGTCGGACGGTCACCACCGCCGGGAGTCTCGATCGTCGCCGCGGCGAAGCCGTCGGCCACGGCCCGCCGCGCCCGGGCGGCCAACCGGGGATACATCTGTTCGAGACCGCCGGGGTGCCCGAGCAGGATCAGCGGAACGGGTGGCGAGGTCGTCGCGGGCATCCACAGGGTGCCGGGGATGTCGCCGACGACGAAGTCGCGTTCGACGACGTCGTCGACGAGGTGGGTCTCAGAGGTGAAGTGCATGGTCGTGCCTTTCGGGTGTGCGCTCATACGGCGCTCCCCGGACGACCTATCGTCCGACCGTGACTCCGTAGCGGAGCGCCCACGTCGAATCGTTCATGGGTATCGCCTCCTCGGTCTGTCGCACGGACGCTGAACACACTAGCACCGGCCGACCAGCGGCCACGCGGAATTCTCGTCGCCGCTAGACGGTCAACGGCACCGCGACGTCGGCGCCGCCCTCTTCAGTGATCCGGGCGCCCATCTGCGTGTAGGTGGGGGCAGTGATGAACCCGCCGGCGAAGAGCGCCTCGCCCTGACGGAATCCAGGGGACTCCGCCAGGAGGTGCTCGGGCACGAAGCCGAAGGTGTCGGCGAGTTCGGCGAGATCTCGGGGCGCGTTCATCCGCATCAGACACAGGTTGTCGCACTGGGACAGGACGTTGGGATGGATCTTGGTGGGCCGTTGCGTCGACAGCAGGAGCCAGAGGCCGAATTTGCGTCCCTCGGCGGCGATCTGCACGACGCGATCGATCAGTGCCTGTTCCACCGCGCTGGTGGCCAGAGGCGGGCAGATGTTGTGGGCCTCGTCGATGACGATGAGGACAGGACGACGTTCGTCGCGGCGGGCCCACAGGTGTTCGAGCACGCTGAGGGCGGCCACTTTCGGTTCCGCGGGGTGGGCGAACCCGCCGAGGTCGAGCACGGTCGCCTGCGGCCGGTCGTCGATGACGTCGGTGGCCGCGACGTCGCCCCGCGCCCACAGTGCCCAGTCGAGGACCTGTAGATTCTCGATCCGCTTGGCCAGCCGCTGGTGTCCTGGATCATCCGAACTGCGGAGAGCATCGAGATAGGTGGTCTGATCGGACGTTGCGGTGAGAGTGGCGTCGGCGTGCAGCAGAACGTTGTACTCGTCGGCGTCGGCGATCGGATCCAGCTGCAGGACCGCGGCCTTCGCGGCCAGGGGCAACGAGAGGAACCGCGTCCGCAGTTGGGGTCCCTCGCGCCGGGTGGAGTGGAGCACCCGGATGTCGGCGGTCGCGATCGCGTCGGCGGTTGCCGGATCGGTGGTGCTTCGTGTTTCCGGCAACCGGGTGAAGTCCGCGTTCGGATCGAGGATCAGCAGTGGGAGTCGAGTGCGCAGCAACAGCTGCTCGAGCACCACGCCGAGCGCGTAGGTCTTGCCGGATCCGCTCTGGCCGCACCAGAAGGTGTGGCGGTTGAACTTCTCCGCGGTGAGGAGGACATCGGTCGTCGCGTTGTCGCGATGGTTTCCCACTGTCAGCTGAACCACGTCCGTACCTTACTGGCACGAGCGACTTCTCATCGGGCTTCCGAGCCGGACAACTCCTTGCGCAGGACGAAGGCGCGGTCGCCGGTGGTGGCGTCGCGGACCGGGAACCCGTGCCTGCCGTAGAAGCGGTGCGCGTCGACGTCGGGTTCGTCGACCTCGATCTCGAACTCGCCGACGCCGCGCCGGGCCGCCTCCGCGACGGCAGCGGTGAGCACCGCACCACCGAGTCCGCGGCTCCGTTCGGCCGGCGTCGTGTACATCTCGTCGAGAAGTGCGATGCCGCCGTCGACCCACACGTTGGTCCGGATGGTGACCACGCCCACCGAGATGACCGGTTCGCCGGCCACGACGGCGAAAGTCGTGGTGCCCGAGAGTAACTCGTGCAGGCGACCGGCCAGCACCGACGGTCCGGGCGACGGCATGCCGTACTCGCGATTGAACGCGTCCAGGAGATCGGCCATCCTCGCCGCGTCCGCCGGCGTCGCCACTCGGGCGCTGATGTGGTCGTACACGGGTCCCACCGTAGCGGCACCTCCGACGACGATCGTCCCGCTTCGGCGCGGTCAGCCGACCTCGCCGAAGCGGGCGAGCAGACGGTCGACCGCGCTGCAGTCCTGCAGAACTCGTCGGCGGCCGGGGTCCTCGGCGACATCGCGGAGCATCGCATCGCCGCCCGGGATCCGCTCGATGCCGACGACCGCCGACCACACGGCCCCGTCGGTGGCCGTGAACGCGTCGACACCGTCACGCAGGGCCCGCGCCAGGACGATCCGGTCATCCGGGCCCAACCGGTCGTGGACCAGGGCGATCATCTCGCCGGCGACCGAGCCGTGCGCGCGTTCGTCGCGACGGTGCAGGGCAACGGTGGCCTGATGCACCGGTTGGATCGACCGATCGTCGGCGATCAAGGTCAGGTAGTCCCCGATGGAGGTCTCGGCGACCGTGGCGAACGCCAGGGTCGTCAGAGCCGCAGCCCGTGCCGACTCCGCCTGCGCGAGTGCCTCACGGTGTCGCCGCACCGTCGACGACGCCGGCAGCGCGGTGTCCGGCAGCGCCCAGCCGCGCCGTCGGCGGGTCAGCGCCGACGCGTTCAGGTGCATCAGCGTGTGGTACTCCTCGTCGACCATCGACTGCACCACGGCCGCTCGCCCCGCATCCGAGAACCCGGTGCCGAACGCGTCTCGGAACAGCAATCCGAAACCGGGTGTCACCACGTCCTGTTCGATGTCGATGACGCTCTTGTTGTACGCGATCCAGCCCCACGCCCGGACCCTGGACCGGACGTCCTCGTCGAGCCGATCCCAGTCCGGATGCCCCGCGAAGGGGAGCATGGTCTCGGGGTAGTCGGATCGGGTGTCGTCGTAGAGGTCGTCCATCGTCGGGCCGTCGAGTTCGGGTTCGGTGCGCCGCACCGTCGCCCGCCGGGGCCAGCTGCGGACGAGCCCGCGGATCACCGCCGACTCCACCGGATCGGAGGCGTCGTGGTCGGGCAGTGCGCCGGTCATGACGCCGGTCCGTCGAACAACCGGGCACACAGCTCCGCATAGCCGTCCGCGTGGGTGCCCAGGGCGGCGCCGGCCCGGACGAGCAGTGCCGCGAACTCGTCGGCGTCGCGGTCGGTGTCGCCGGCATCGGCACAGGCGGCCGAGACCCGGGAGACGGCCCGCCCCAGGGCTTCTCGAGCTGCCGGTGCGCACGGGTTCGACTTCTGGACGTCCCGGTACACCTCGGGCGTCCCGCCGGTGATCCGAGCCAGCATCGCCGACATCGTCGTGAACGGGGGAGTGGCCAGCAGCGCTGTGTCGTCGGCGTCGACTCCCAGGTCGGCGAGTGCAGTTCCGAACGACAAGATCGTCGCATGGGTGAGCGCCTGGATCGCGGCGCACAGCCGGTCGTGTCGCTCCGCGGTGGTGACCTCCGTCCGGGCGCCCCACCGTGCCAGGTCGTCGAGGAGACGGTCCGCGCCGGGACCGTGCCGATGGACGACGACCGCGACCACCCGTCCGGGTAGATCGAGTGGCGGCGCGAACATCGGATTCACCCCGACGGTCGGCCCGCCGGGCTCGAGATCGGCCACCACTGCCGCGAACCGCGTCTTCACCGACAGCGTTTCCACCAGCAATGCCGTCGGGCGCAGCACGGATCGCACCGTCCGCACCGCGGCGAGTGCCACCCCCTCCGGCACCGCGAGCACCAGGACATCGGCCTCGCGCAGCCGCGCGGTCGCCTCCGGACCCGGGGATCGGATGTCGTCGCCGGCTATGGCGTCCAGGACGTGCACGGTGTCGCCGTCACCGCGCCACCGATCGGCGAACATCGTCCCCACCGCTCCCGCTCCGCCGGCCACGACCACCGACCGCACACCGGGGGCGGTCGATGCGGTCACGGATCGCTCTCGTCGGCGACGGCAAGGCAGCGGCGCATGGTCAGGGCCTTGACCATCGTCTCCTCGTACTCCTCGTCCGGATCCGACAGCGCGACGATGGCTCCGCCGACCCCGAAGGTCACCTCGGAATCGGTCGCGACCATCGTGCGGATCACGATCGACAGGTCGGCGGTCCCCGTCAACGACAAGTAGCCGATGGCGCCCGAGTAGACACCCCGCGGACCCGCCTCGAGTTTGTCGATGATCTCCATCGTGCGGATCTTCGGTGCGCCGGTCATCGAACCGCCGGGGAACGCCGCCCGCACACAGTCGACGGCCGACAACCCCTCGCGCAATGTTCCGCGCACCGTCGACACCATCTGATGCACCGGCGCGAAGGTCTCGATGTCGAACAGGGACGGCACATGCACCGAACCAGGCTCGCAGACACGCGACAGATCGTTACGGACGAGGTCGACGATCATGAGGTTCTCCGACCGGTCCTTCTCGCTCGCCCGCAGCGCGCACCGCAGGTACCGGTCCTCGGCAGGGTCTGCCGATCGCGGGCGGGTGCCCTTGATGGGTTTCGACTCCACCGTGCGGTCCGCAGCCACCTTCAGGAACCGCTCCGGAGACGCGCTCAGCACCGACAACCCCGAGAACTGCAGCAGCGCACTGTAGGGCATCGGGCTGATCTCGCGCAGGCACGAATACCCGGAGACGGGGTCGAGCCTGCGATGCACCGTCGCCGAGTTCGTCAGGCACACCTCGTAGGACTCCCCGGACCTGATCTCGGCCAAACAGTCCTCGACGAGCCCCAGATACGTCGGATGGTCGTGCCGGAACACGATCGGCACCTCGTGTGGAACCGGGACCAGCGGGGGAGTCGGCGGCGGTTCGGAGATCGGGGCCGGTAGCTCCCGGATGGTCGCCGCCGTCGCGCACAACCATTGCGCGGTATCGGAAGAGGGTTCTCCGGGGTGATCCGACCCGTCCGGATCTGGGTGGTCGAGACCTGGAGCGTCGGGATCCGGAGTGCCCACCGGTTCGAGCGCGAGCACGTACGCGCAGTCGCGCCCGTGGTCGATCACGACCGCGCGGTCGGCGAAGACCAGCGCCGCGTCGGCCTGCTCGGATGCGTGAGCCAGCTGCCCACCGGTGTCCGCCTTGAGCTCGTAGCCGAGATAACCGACGTAGCCGAGACCGAACCCGGACGGCAGATCCGGTCGCGGTGCCACCGAGCGTTCCCGGAGTCGCGCGCCGAGATAGTCGAAAAAAGTGCTGCGGACCACCTCGACCGTGCCGTCCGAATGCTCCACGCGGACGGTCATTTCCGGCACGCGATAGGTCACGTACTCGGCGAGCGGACCCGAGCAGTCGCCCATGACCGAGAACCTGCCGTCTGTGTCGTCGGCCGCCGAACCGTCGAGCCAGTAGCTGTTCGGACCGTCGGCGAACAGTCTCTCGTACACCGCTTGCGCGTCCACGGACCGATCGACCCGCACCGACCGCACGTGGTAGCGGCGTCCCGGCATGGGCGACGATACGTGTTCTGCCGAAACGCTTGTCATCGTCGACGATGTGCTCGGCGCGGCCGGCCTCCGCCGGCGTGCACGTAGTGGGGTCGCGGCCGCGAAGTTCGCCAGCAATTCCCGGCCGTACTCGCTGCAGATCGACTCCGGATGGAACTGCACCCCCCACATCGGCAGATCCCGATGGCGCACCGCCATGAGGACGCCGTCGTCGGACCACGCCTGTTCCTCCAACTCGTCGGGGACCTCCACCACGGCCAGTGAGTGGTATCGCACGGCCCGGAACGGTGAGGGGAGCCCCGCGAAGAGACCCCGTCCGTCGTGGTGCACCGCGCTGACCCGGCCGTGGCGTGGCTCCGGGGCCGGGACCACCGGACTGCCGAACACGTGACACAGACCCTGGTGACCCAGGCACACCCCCAGGGCGGGCAGTCCGCTGTCGGTCAGCGCCCGCCCACTGATCCCGAAGTCGCGGGCATAGTCCGGTCGGCCCGGGCCGGGGGAGACCACCACGTTGTCGAAGGCCGTGAGATCCACCGACGCCCACGGCACGTCATTGCTGATGACCACCGGCTCCCGGCCGTTGACCTCGGTCAGCAATGCGAACAGGTTGTAGGTGAACGAGTCGTAGTTGTCGATCAGCAGGGTGCGCACCGCGGTCACCTCAGTCCGCATCCGAGCCGGCGGACGCGTGCGCGACCGAGTCGCGTTCGGGGGCCGCGTCGGGCACCGAATCGCCGGCCGTCGGCGGCTGGTCGGTCGCCACGATCAGGTCCTCCACGCGACAGGTCTCGGCGATCAACAGGTCGTAGAGAGCGTGTACGAAATCCGGGGACAGGTCGTGTTCGACGGCGAACCGGTGGGCGTGTTCATGCACGACTCCGACACGGCGCGGCTGCATCACCGCGATGGCGTGCCGGCGTTTGAGTCGCGCGATGCGGGTGCACACCTCGATCCGGGCGCGAACGGTGTCGAGCAGTCGATCGTCGATCCCGTCCAATTCCGTACGCAATGCTTCGAGTTCGCGTGCACTGAGTTCGTTCTCACCCAGCGCTCGCCCGTCGATGTTCGTCGTCTGGTTCACGGCGCGACCACCTAGAAGTGTCCGAATGCGCGGCCCGCCGGCTTGAACCGCCCCGAGATGCGGCGCCGCCCTGTGGGCCCTGCGCCCGGGTTCGCGTCGGCGAACCCACACCCCGACTCGGTCCATGGTCGCACCGACTGCGAGATCTCGAAGGCGTTGACGTCACCAGCTGATCACGATTCATCAACGACCGGGACGTCACCGTGACGAGATGCGTTGTCGGGGCGCCGGTTCGATTGCGGCAAGTCCGACCTTCCGGGCGTGTCCTCATCCGAATCCTTTGCGGCGCTCACTTTCCCGCGTGCCGCAGGTGCCCGTAGAGCGCGGCGCGGTAACCGCGGGTGTAACTGGGTTCCTCGTCGTCCGGGTGGGGTGGACAGGCGAGCGTCGATGCCGCGAGCTGTCGGGCCCACGGCGGCGGAAGAGCGTCGAGATCGGCGGCGGCGTCGAGAAATCCCTGCTGGAACAGGTCCGGGTCGAGGTGCTCGTCGAGTTCGGCATCGAAGATGGGGAACGACGTGGGCAGTCGCGTGACCACGCCGTATTCGGTGACGATGTCGAGCTCAGGCAGGTCGGAGTCGGGACTTTTCAACGGACCGACCGCCTTTCGGCAAGTGTGCGGTACAGGGTCGCGCGACTGACACCGAGTTCCTGAGCGATCTTCGGTACGGAGACACCTCGCGCGCGCATCTGCTCGGCTCGGGCCACCTGGTCGGCGTCGAGCGCCCGGGGACGACCGATGGTCGAGGTCGACCCGCGCAGTGTCCTCGGTGTCGACCGGTTCGTCGGCGTGCCGGTGTCGTCGAGTTCGGCCAGCGACGCCAAGACCCCGACGATCATCGCTCCGGCCGGGTCGGCGGTGTCGATGCCCTCGCGTAACGAGCGCAGTCCGATGCGGCGTCCAGTCATCTGGTTCGCGATCTCCATGACCTCGGGCACGGTGCGGCCGAGGCGATCGATACCGACGACCACGGTGATGTCACCGGGGCGCGCGTAGTCGAGCAGGGCGGCCATGCCGGGACGGTGGCCGGCGGGGGTGGTTCGGTCGGCCGGGTCGCTGTAGATGCGCGCGGGATCGACTCCCGCCTCGGTGAGTGCATCGATCTGGGGCGCGAGTGGATGGGCGCCGGCCGTTTCGCGAGCGTAACCGAGCGACATCCCCGACGACTCTGTTGGATCTGCTGTCACCGTGGCAGCGTATCTCAAAAGTATCGAAACTATTCGGCGCGACACTCATATTTCGAGACCAATGCCACGAGGAGCCCTGGACGTAAGTATTAAAAGTCTCGAATGTTGTCGCATTAAGATTTGAGACTATGGCGGACCGGCGACTCGCGACGGCGCCTGTGGCGGGGACGGGTCGTCGGCATCGGGGCGTCCCCTGTTCGCACCGTTTCGGGTGCTTTCGCCGCGAGCGGCTCGACTCGGGCGTTACCGTCGCACCACCTGTCGTCGGCGGTGGAGGCACGTTCATGGGACTCGCAGACTCGGACGCCCACGCATCGGCACCGCACCTCGTCGAGACGCCGTCCGGGCCGGTCGAATACGTCGACGTCGGGTCCGGCCCGCCGCTGGTGTTCCTGCACGGGTCGCCGGGCGGCTGCGACCAAGGTGCCCTGATGACGCGCTTCCTGGCCGGGGCTCACCGGGTCATCGCGATCTCGCGGCCGGGCTATCTGGCCACGCCGCTCAGGGACGACACGCGTGCTCCGGCGGCGCAGGCGGACCTGATCGCGGCCGTGCTGGACGCGTTGGGGGTCGAGCGTTTCGCGCTGATGTGCTGGTCCGGGGGCGGACCCGCCGCCTATTCGCTCGCCGCTGCGGTGCCGGACCGCGTCGCATCGATGGTCGCGGTTGCGGCGGTCAGCACGCGTTTCGACCCGCGGAGCAGGCTGCGCGGACGACTCGAGCTGTCCGAGGAGAAGCTTCTCTTCAACCGCCTCGGCCAGTGGCTCGCGACCACGCTTGCCGCCACGGCGCCGTCCACGGCCATCTCCACTCTTCTCTCCGGTGAGGGCGATCTGTCGCGCGCGCAGATCCGGGAACTCACCGCGAGCATCGTCGCCGACGACGACCAGCGCGCGCTCGCGATCGATCTGTTCGACACCGTGTCCGGTGCCCGAAAAGCGGGGTTCGACAACGACTTCGATCAATTCCGCCAACTCGACCTACCACTCGCGTCCATCTCCGCGCCGGTGCTCGCGATACACGCGCGCACCGACGCCGACGTCCCCTTCGCGCAGAGTGTCCATGCCGTTGACGAGGTGCCGGGTGCTCGCCTCGAGGCGATCGACGAAGGCACCCACCTGTCGATGTGGCTCGGTCCCGACGCGGCGAGGCTGCAGTCGCTGGTCGTCGAACATCTGTCCGCGGCGACGACGTGACGCCCGCACCGCAGGTGAAGTTCATCGGTCGCGGGCTTTGCTTACCATGCCCTTCGAGGCTCGTCGCTTGCGCTCCTCGCACCTCAGGGAGCGGAATGCTCGTCGCTCTCCTTCCTCGTGGGGGGGCAGCAGCGAATCAGAACAGGGTCGGCGGGAGCGCCCCTTCGAACTCGAGCAACCATCGCTTGGTGGAGAGGTCCCGGCCCGACTCGCCTCCGGAGTAGCCGCCGAGACCGTCACCGGCGATCACACGGTGGCACGGGATGACCAGCGGCACGGGGTTGATGCCCATGATGGTCCCGACGCCGCGTGCGGAGACCCGGGTGCCGGTCCTCGCGGCGAGTTCTCCGTAGGTGATCGTGTCGCCATGGCCGACGTCCCGGTTCAGCGTCGTCAGGACCGCACGTGCGGTGTCCGACATGCCGCCGAGGTCCACGGGGAGGTCGAACTCGGTGAGTTCGCCGGCGAAATAGGCGCGGAGTTGCCGAACCGCTTCGGCGAGAACAGGATCGATGGAGTCGTCGCCGGCCGCCTGCTCGGTGCCTGCCGGCCAGGCCACGCGCACGACGGCCGAGCCGTCGCTCTCGACGGCCACGGTACCGACGGGCGTCGGCACGAGAACACGGCGTGGTACGGACATTCGGTGGGATCTCACGGTCGGGGTCGGGTGCGGTCACAGTAGCGCCAGAGTCGCGACCCTGGGTGGATACAGCTCCGGGAATATTCGGCCCGATCGTCTTGTTCCGCCCACCATGAGTGCTAATGCAGAGTTGAGTCCTGAAGGCTGGGTCCGCGAGCAGACCGAGAAGATCCTCGAGCAGGGCACCACCGACGGTGTGACCGTGATGGACCGTCCGATCGTCCTGTTCACCACCACCGGCGCCAAGTCGGGCAAGAAGCGCTACGTGCCGCTGATGCGGGTGGAGGAGAACGGTAAGTACCTCATGGTCGCCTCGAAGGGCGGCGCACCCGAGCACCCGGCGTGGTACCACAATGTGAAGGCGAACCCCCAGGTCACGGCGCAGGATGGCACCGAGGTGAAGGAACTGACCGCTCGTGAGCTGAGTGATGGCGAGGAGCGCGATCACTGGTGGGAGCTCGCGGTCGCGGCCTTCCCGCCCTATGCGGAGTACCAGACGAAGACCGATCGGCAGATCCCGGTGTTCGTTCTCGAGTGAGTGCCGTGCTGCACCGATAGAGCCCCCGACCGCGGTCGGGGGCTCTACTCTGTCTCAGGCACCAGCCGGAAGGAGAGTCATGGGCGACGCCGTCGACTTCAAGGAAGTCTCCACCGCGGGACTCGAGAGTTCACCGGTGGCCGAAGCGCTGGCCGGACTGCGGGCGAACGAGGCCCGGTACTACAAGACGAAATACGGGCACGACTTCACCGTCGTCCCGGCGTCGAACGCACCGGACGCGCTCGACCGGGTGACCACGATCCTGGCCGCCGAGCGCGCCATCACCATCGCCTCGCCGGCGCTCGAGGTCAGCGACTTCGAGGTGGGCCCGGACGACGGGAGGCTTCACATGTCGTACGTGTTCTACGAGTCGGGCCTGGCCGTCAACGTCATGTACAGCATCGATCCGGCCGGCAAACGTGCCGTCGGATTCAAACTCGCCGAGGGTATGGATGTCCCGGCCGAGTTGGAGTCGAAGTTCAAGTTCGCCCGTCAGAAATCGAAACTCGCCGGCGTGATCCGCGGCTCGTACTTCGTCATCAAAGGGGAGTACTGACCCCGGCGGTCACCGGAAGCGGATGTTCAGGGTGGCGAGACCGAAGATCTTGCGGCCACCCGACTTCGCCACCACGATGACGACGCCTGTTCGGGTCTCCGGATCGAGCGACTTGATCCGTCCGCTGTACTCGATCTCGCCGCCCTCGGAGCCGGACACGACGGCAGGCTGCGACAGGCGCACCGCATAGCGGGTCACCGCGCCCGGGTCGCCCGACCACGACGACACGTACGCGGCGCCGAGGCCCATGGTCAGCATGCCGTGGGCGATCACATCGGGCAGACCCGCCAGCTTCGCGCTCGTCTCATCCCAGTGGATCGGATTCGCGTCGCCGGCGACCCCGCCATAGTTGACCAGGTCGCCGCGCGACAGCCGGATGGTGTGCAGCGGCAGTTCGTCGCCCACGCTCAACTCGTCGAAGTTCCGGGCCCCGGACGTCCGACCCGAGTCATCCGCGGTCGGGACATCGCCTTCGGGGCGAACCGTTTTGACATAGCGTTCGGCAGCTTCGTCGTGGCTGAAGATGTTGACGTCGTGCATCATCACCTTGCGAACCGCACTGCTCAACTCGGGGTCGACCTCGTCCGCGGTCACTCCGACGACCGTCGTGTGCATGGTGTGCACCCGTTCGCCCGCGGCGTCGGTCATGGTGTTGGTCACGGTGATCAGGTCTTTGCCAGCGATTCGACGGACACTGCTCAGCTCGACGTCGGTGGTCAGCTCGTCTCCGGCGACGATCGGACGGTGCTGCTCGAAGACCTGCTCGGTCTGCACATAGGTGTCGTAGCCGACGATGACCTTCTCGAAGAGCTCCCGGTTCGCCGCCATCGCCGGGATCGAGGTGAAGGTCAGCGGCGTGACGAGCCCCGGATAGCCCAGTGCGGCTGCGGCTTCGGGCTCCCAGTGCGCGCCGTGGTAGTCCTGGACCGCTCGCGCGTACTCGCGCACCTTCTCCCGCCCGACCTGGTACGAGCCGTCGAGGACGTAGTAGTGCCCGACGCGGGATTCGATCCCAGCGGGATCATCGGCGGTCGTGGCGGTGGTCGTCGGAGTGTGCGTCACCCCGAACACGCTAACGGTGTGCTCAGCCGAGTCCAACTCCGGAGTAACCTTCCGGCTGCCGCCGTCAGCGCCGGAGCCCCTTTCCGTGGGCGTACTCCGCCGGCCGCCCGGAGGTCTGCCAGTCGTGCCAGTTCTCCCGGTGACGGCACATCCACTTCTCGTGCACACGGCGAAACCGGGGCGAGATCCGACGGGTGGTCTCGATGGCGATCACGGCGGGCAGGCGGAGTGCGATGACGAGCATGCCCGGAACCGGGCTGGGCATCCGGTAGCGCAACCGCGTCATGGGCAGCATGTAGATGCTCGAATAGGCGGCGTACATCGCCGCGTTGTATTTCCCGCGCAGTCGCTGCAGACCGGTCGAGCCGCTCTTCGCAAAGGCCGCGGGGAAGGATTCGATGAGCTCGGCACCGTCGTCCCCGGCGTCGTACGTGCGGGTGGAGGTGACGAACGCCAGCAGTCGCAGCGAGTCGGCGATCGTCTCGGGGTACCACTGCGTGCGCACGCCGAGTAGGTGGCCGAGGTAGCGCTGATAGTGCAGGAGGACGCGGATCTCGCGGGGCGTGGTCTGTACCCCGGTCAGCCACAGTGCCATCGCCGGCACCACGCTGCCGCCCAGCAGGGTCAGCAGTTGATACGACTGGCTGATCGGATCGCCCCAGCGTTGCCGATCCCATTCCGGATGCTCGGCGACGGTGCGACGAACCCACACGTGCATCACCCGAACCCGCATCGCCGTCGCACGCCCCTGCGACCCCGGTGTGAGCAGCGCCCCGGGCTGCGAGACGTCGATCCAGAAGCGTGAGGTCTCCAGGAACCGGCGCAGCGCGTTGTCGCCCGCGTAGCCGCCGGCCAGCGACAGCGGTTTCGCCACCGCGGCTTCGGTGTACATCTCCAAGGTGATCCCACCCGCGACACTGAACAGACCGGTGCCCCACCGGCGCCAGATGGCCTCGCCCTCGGCGATCAGGTCGGGGTCGACCCAGCCGGGGACGGTCTCGAACTCCTCGAACAGGTCGACCAGTGCCGGCGGGGGATCGACGATGCTGTCGAGGCCGTCGGTGAGTGCCTGGTCGAGGAGCGCTCGGGCGGCTTCGCCGCCCAGCGTGCCGTAGACCTCGTCGACGAAACGTTCGGCGACGGGGTCGGTGCGAAACATGTCCTCGGCGAAGGTGCGTAGGTTCTCGTGGTCCGGGAAGAGATCCGCACCGGTGACCCGCCGGACCAGCGACCGGACACGCCACAGACGCCGGTTCGACATGGCGAACTCATAGGCGACCGCAGCGGGAAACGCAGGAGCGTCGGGTGACAGCGAGGTGGACACAGGGACTCCTGACGTGAGACGGATTCCCTAATGTGTATCACTCGCGGTGTGTGGCGGGCCAGGTGGCCGCGGGATGTTGACTTCAACCGAACTCGAAGTTGCACCGTGGGAGGACCTACCGACCAATTCGAGGAGGCACCGATGCGCCGCGTATTCGCCGACCTGTGGGAGACCAGCTCCGACAACCCCTTTCCGGGATTGACCACGCACGCCTACCTGTGGACGTCGTCTCGAAACATCCTCTTCTATTCGGTCGCGTCGGACGCCGAGTTTGACGAACTCGACCGCCTCGGAGGAATCGACGACCAGTATCTTTCGCATCAGGACGAGGCCGGGCCGCTATTGGCCGCGATCTCCGAACGATTCCGGTCGACGCTGCACGCCCCGGCCGCCGAGGCGGACCGGATCGGCGACCACGCGCGGATCGGCGTGACTCTCGCGGGCCGGCACACGGACGACAACGGTGTCGAGGCGATCCCGACACCCGGTCACTCCCCGGGCAGCACGAGTTACCTGGTGCACGGTGTCGACGGCAACCGTTACCTGTTCACCGGTGACACCCTCTATCGCAATGCGTCGGGGAGATGGACCGCCGGCTACCTACCCGGCATCAGTGAAGCGGAGAGGCTCGCAGCGAGTCTGGAAATCCTGGGAACACTCGCGCCGAATGTCGTTATCTCCAGCGCCTATGCGGGGGATTCGGCCGTTCACCGCGTCGACCCGTCCAGCTGGACCGCGGATGTCGCACAGGCGACCCTCGGCTTGCAGACGGCCGTGAGTCGGAACGCCTAGTCGAACAGACGCCGGAACAGGTTGGTCTCCGCGAGGTCGACCAGTTCGTCGCCGCGTCCGGACAGCACGGTGCGTAGTGCGTAGAGCGTGAAGCCCTTGGCCTGGGCGGCGGTGATCGTGGGCGGGATCGACAGCTCCTGCCGCGCAGTGACGACGTCGAGCAGCGCGGGACCGTCGTGGGCGAGGAATTCGTCGACCGCGCCCGCCAGGTCGTCGGGCTGTTCGACGCGTCGGCCGCGGATGCCGAGCGACTCCGCCAGCGCGGCGAAGTCCGGGTTCTCCAGATCGGTTCCGTAGTTGACGAATCCGGCCGCCTTCATCTCGACCTCGACGAAGTTCAGCGACGAGTTGTCGAAGACGACGATCTTCACCGGCAGCTTGTTCTGCGTGATGGTGAGCAGCTCGCCGAGCAGCATCGCGAGCCCGCCGTCGCCGGCGAGTGCGATGATCTGGCGGTCGGGAAAGGCGGTCTGTGCGCCGATCGCCTGGGACACGGCATTGGCCATCGAGCCATGGGTGAACGAACCGATCAGGCGACGGGCTCCGTTCATCTCGAGGTAGCGCGCCGCCCACACCACCGGTGATCCGACGTCGGGGATGAACACCGCGTCGGCACTTGCCTTCTCGCTGATCAGGCGGGTGAGGTACTGCGGGTGGATCGGTGCCCGGTTGCGGTCGTTGTCGGCGAGATCGTCCAGGCGGCGTCGCGCCGTGGCGTAATGGGCCAGCGAGGTCGACAAATGTTCGCCGTCGCGGCCTGCGGCGATCGACGGGAGCAGAGCCCGGACGGTGTCGCCGACATCGCCGACGAGGGGCAGGTCGACGGGGCAGCGTCGACCGATCTGTTCACCGCGGATGTCGACCTGGATGATCGTCGCCTTCGACGGATAGAACTGTTCGTAGGGGAAGTCGGTGCCGAGCATGAGCAGGGTGTCGCATTTCTCGATCGCGCGATACCCGGATGAGAACCCCAGCAGCCCGGTCATTCCCACGTCATACGGATTGTCGTATTCGATGAACTCCTTGCCGCGCAGCGCGTGCACGACAGGTGCTTGCAGTGCACGTGCGAGCTCGACGACCTCGTCGTGCGAGCCCTGAACCCCCGCGCCGGCCAGGATCGTCACGCGCTCGGCGGCATTGAGAGTGTCTGCAGCACGGGCGATCTCGGCGTCGGTGGGACGGGTCACGCGCGGGTTGCGGCGGATGGGGGCGCCGGCCCGCCGCTTGGGGCACGGCGCGAGAAAGGTCTCGCCCGGGATGACGAGGACCGCGACGTCCTGCTTCTCGACAGCGGTGCGCAACGCGATGTCGAGCAGGCGCGGCATCTGATCGGGGGTGCTGACCATCTCGCAGTAGGCGCTGCATTCCCGGAACAGCTGCTCGGGGTGCGTCTCCTGGAAATAGCCGGTGCCGATCTCGGTCGCCGGGATGTGGGCGGCGATCGCGAGTACCGGGACACGACTGCGGTGGGCGTCGAACAGCCCGTTGATCAGGTGCAGGTTTCCGGGCCCGCAACTGCCGACGCAGACCGCGAGTTCGCCGGTGAGGGCGGCTTCGGCGGATGCGGCGAACGCGGCCGATTCCTCGTGCCGGACATGCCGCCACGAGATGGCGTCGTTCCTCCGCAGAGCATCGGTGAAACCGTTGAGCGAATCGCCGGGAAGCCCGTGGACGCGCCGCACTCCGGCGCGCTCGAGTTCCTCGACGATTCTCTCCGCGACTGTGGTGGACATGGCGATCCGTTCGGTCGGGGTCGGTGTGACCCGACTATAGACGCGCGAACGCCCGGCCGGCCGACGACGCACACGCGACGTCGGCCGGCGGTCAGCGTCAGGACTCGGCGTGATCGGACGTCATGGCCAGAACCCGCGCGGCGTCGAACTCGGCCCGAAGGGTGTGCAACCTTGTGTCGGCGAACTCGAGTGAGTCCGATCCGAGGAGCTGATGCAGGGGAGCGTCACCGGCGGTGACCACCGTGATGATCGCCGACGCCGCGCGCACCGGATCGCCGAGTTGGGTTCCGGGCATGGCCTGGTGCGCGCCGGTCATGTCGCGGATGGCGGGATAGGCGTCGATCGCGTTCTCCGGCAATCCCAGCGACGTGGGCCGCAGGAAATCGGTTCGCATGTAGCCGGGTTCGATCAGGTTGACCGCGATCCCGTGGGCGGCGACCTCGGCCGCGAGTGACTCCGTGAGTCCCTCGAGGGCGAACTTCCCCGCACAGTACAACCCCCATCCCGGGAACGTCGTCAGTCCCAGGATCGAAGAGACGTTGATGATGTGCCCACCGCCCCGAGCCCGCATCCCGGGTAGCGCCGCGCGCAGCACATTCCACACGCCGAAGATCTGGACGTCGAACATCTTGCGCGCCTCGGCGTCGGTGACCTCTTCGACGGCGGCGAGGAAACCGTATCCGGCGTTGTTGACCACCACGTCGAGTCCGCCGAAACGTTCCTCGGTGGCGGTGACCGCCGCGCGGACGTCCTGTTCGTCGGCAAGTGAGACCTCGAGTGGGAGCAGGTTGGTGGTGTCGGCGCCGACCAACGCCGTCTGTAGTCGTTCTGCGGAACGCGTGGTGGCGGCCACGTTGTCGCCGCGGCGCAGCAGCTGGGTGACCAGTTCGAGTCCGAGACCGCGCGAAGCGCCGGTGACGAACCAGGTGGCCGGTCGGTTGGTGGGATGGGTCATGATCGCCTCCTGTGTGTTCTCATCGGTTCGGCTGCGAACCGATGAGTCGAGAATGTCCCGTCGAAAGCGGTTGTGGGAGCTCGTAACCGGCCCCCGTGCACCCAGTCCGGGCCAACCTAGGACTCGCAGGCCCAGGCGCGGACCGCCGGACTGACGCAGAATGGGATCATGTCCGATCTCAACCGAGAACTCGCCGACTTCCTCCGTCGTGCCCGATCCGCACGGGATCCCCGGGAGGCGGGACTACCCGACGACGGGCGCGTCCGTCGTGTCAAGGGACTGCGACGCGAGGAGGTCGCACTTCTGGCCGGCGTGTCGACCGACTACTACACCCGCCTCGAGCAGGGTCGGCGCATCGTTCCCTCCACTCAGGTCATCGATGCGATCGCGCAGGCGCTGGGACTCGACGACGTCGGGCAGGGCCACCTGCGGAATCTGGTGTCGGCGACACGACCACCGCGCACATCTGGCCGGTCGCGAACGGCGGTACAACGAGTCCGACCTGGTTTACGACAGCTGCTTGACTCCCTCGACGCGCACCCCGCACTCGTTCTCGGTCGTCGTACCGAGGTCCTCGCCGCGAACCGGATGGCCCGAGCGCTCTTCGCCGACTTCGAACGGATGCCCGGCCGGGAACGAAACTACGCTCGCTGGATGCTCCTGTCCGAGTCGGCGCGCGATCTGTTCATCGATTGGGAAACGCAGGCGCGCAGCGCCGTCGAGAGTCTGCGGCTGGAAGCCGGACGGATGGCGGGCGACCGCGACATCATCGAGCTCGTCGGTGAGCTGTCGCTGTCGAGTCCGGAGTTCCGGCAGTGGTGGTCTGAGCACAGGGTCCACCAGCGCACGTTCGGCGCCAAGCGTCTGGCGCACCCGATCGTCGGCGAGCTGACCGTCGACTACGAAACCCTGACCCTGCCCGGAGACGATGAGCAGACGCTGTTCCTCTACACCACCGAACCGGGATCTCCGTCGCGTCAAGCGATCTCGATCCTCGCGAGTTGGAGCCAGCCCGCTCCGACTCCCTTCGAGTGAGGATGGTCAGAGATGTTCGACCGGTTGTCGCAACAGCGTCCGCAGTTTGTCCGGCGCGACCCGCCGGAAGTCGCTGAAGTAGACCTCGTGATGCCGCCCTCGCATGCGTAAACCGTTGTCGGGGATGAACCGATCGTGCATCTCGGTGAGGACCGGGCCCTCGTCGTCGAAGGAACCGTGATGCAGCGTCTGTACGCACCGGCCCTCGTCCAGGGAGTCGATGCGGAGGTCGTCGAGCCGCGGCGGTGGCTTCTTCGCGCCCGCCTGCGCGACGGCGTCGTCGAGCATGTCATCGTCGATCCAGTCAGGGATCATCAGCATGAGAGTCCAACTCCAGCGGCCTTTGTCGCGTGCGCCGGTGAACGCGCTCATGTCGTCCGACCACCAGAGACCTTCGAGCGGTGGGACGACGTAGTCGCGCCCGAGTTCGCGACTGCTCGCGAACTTCAGCTTGTAGGCGACCGGGTACAGCGTCTCGATGGTCGCCGCGAACTGTGGCATGGTGTTGGGGTCGCCCGACCCGTCGATCATCAGGTAGCGCATCACGGGTATGTCGAGAACACGTAGCCGGCCTCGAGCGGCCTTGTACGCGTCGAGTGTCTTCTTGAAATCGACCTTCTCGGGCACGTCGATGACCCTATCGGGGAATGCGCCGCCGTTCGTGGGTTCGGCGGGCGAGGAAATACGAGACTCCGCCGATGCCGAGGCTCCACCCGATCGCCGCTCCGACGCTGCCCGCTGGGACCGGGGCGTCGGTGAGGGTGCCGCGCAGGACCTCGATGACGGGCGTGAACGGCTGATACTCGGCGAACTGGCGCAACCCGGCGGGCAGCGATTCGGCCGGGACGAAACCCGTACTGAGAAACGGCAGGATCGTGAGGAACATCGGTGTGTTGCTGGCGGTCTCCACGCTCTTGGCGGCCAGTCCGAGATAGACCGCCAGCCAGATCAGGGCGATGGCGAACATCGTGGTCACCCCCAGCGCGGCCAGCCAGTCGAGTGAGCCGGCCGACGGCCGGAACCCGATCGCGACGGCGACGCCGAGGACGACGACGATGCTGAACAGGGCCTGGATCAGGCTGGCGACCACGTGACCGGTCAGGACCGCGGAGCGGGCGATGTCCATCGTGCGGAATCGATTGATGATCCCCGATGTCATGTCCATGGCCACGACGATGGCCGTGCCCTGGACCGCCGACGCGACGGTGACCAGCACGATCCCGGGCACCACGTAGTCGAGATAGGCGGCCCGTCCGCTGTCGCCGGATTGCGTGGTCATGCCGGCACCGAGCTGGCCGCCGAACACGAAGACGAAGAGCAGCAGGAAGACGACGGGGATCCCGACCAGCATCACGGTCAGTACCGGAAACCGGATGAGCCGACGCACGTTTCGGCGCACCATGACCCGCGAGTCCGACATCGTGTGGGCCAGGGCCGTCATGATGCTCCTCCGGCCTGATCGGGGTCGGCGATGTCGGGAGCGGGATCACCCGTGAGGGCGAAGAACACATCGTCGAGGGTCGGGGCATGGACAGCGACGTCGGCGACCGTGATCCCCGCGGCCTCGAGCCGATTCAGTGTGGTCCGCACCGTGGCGACGGTGTCGTCGGTCGCGATGTCGAGGCGTCGCGACTCGACGACGCGACGTGCATGCGGGAGCAGCGCGGCCGCCGCGTCGAACGAGTCGCGGTCGGCGAACGTCAGGCGCACCTCGGAATCGTGTACCCGGCTCTTCAACTCGGCGGCGGTGCCCTCGGCCACGATGTGCCCGTGGTCGAGAACGGCGATCCGGTCCGCGAGCCGGTCGGCCTCCTCCAGGTATTGGGTGGTGAGGAAGATCGTGACACCGTCGGCGGCGAGCCCGGAGATGGTGTCCCACAGCATCCGACGGCTTCTGGGGTCGAGACCGGTCGTCGGCTCGTCGAGGAAGATGACGCGCGGGATCGACACGAGCGTCATCGCGAGATCGAGTCGGCGCCGCATTCCGCCCGAATATGTCGACACCGGACGGTCCGCGGCCTCGACGAGGTCGAACTGTTCGATCAGCTCCCGCGTCCGGGCCCGCCCGCTGCGACGACCCAGCCGGCGCAGGTCGGCCATGAGGGCGAGATTGGCCCGTCCGCTGAACAACTCGTCGACCGCAACCGATTGGCCGGTGACGCCGATGATCGCCCGGACCGCCCGGGTCTGCGCGACCGTGTCGTGTCCGCCGATGGTCACCGTCCCCGAGTCGGCGGGGAACAGGGTCGATGCGATGCCGACGGTGGTGGTCTTGCCGGAACCGTTGGGACCGAGGAGTGCGGTCACGCTCCCCGCGGGTACGTGCAGATCGATGCCGTCGAGAACACGGTGCTCGCCATAGCTTTTCGTGAGTCCGCTGATCTCGATGTCGGCGGCGGTGGTCAACCGATCGGGTCCGTCGCGCCGTGGGGGTCGATCATCGATCGTGCGCGTCGAGTCGCGCCGCGACGTCGGCGGGGAACCCGCCGGTGGCGATCGGGCCCCAACTCGTCGGCGTGATGCGGATCAGCGACTTGCCCTGCGTCCGCATCGCGGCGCGGTACTCGTCCCAGTCCGGGTGCTCGCCGGAGATGCTGCGAAAGTAGTCGACCAGTGCGTCTTCGGCCTCGGGCATGTCGAGGACCTCGGCGTCGCCGTCGACCTGGACCCAGGCGCCGTTGAACTCGTCGGAGAGCACCACGACGCCGGCCACGGGGGTGCGGCGGAGGTTCGCGGCCTTGGCACGCCCGGGATAGGTCGAGATGACGATGCGGCCCTGCTGGTCGACGCCGCCGGTGACCGGTGACATCTGCGGACTGCCGGTGGATCGGACGGTGCTGAGGATCATGTGGTGACGCGGCCGGATGAACTCGAGCAGTCCGGCACGGTCGACACCATCGGCTTTCGCGACTGTTCTGGCCATGCCGCCGACTTTACGCCGGGACCGGGCATCCCACGGCGAGCGCTGCGCGTTCCGTGGACTTGCCGGAGACGGTGACGGCGTCGTCGACCATGACGACGATGGTCGTGTCCGGGTCGTGGTCGTGGTCGTGGAACAGCGAGGTGTTGTATCCGGGGAGATCGCACAGGTGGGTCTCGCCCCGGAGCTCGCCGTGCGACCAGGCGGTGTGCGGTGAGCAGCCGAATGCCCGTGCGGGAGCTCAGATACGGTGGGCCAGTACCGGCGGGACCGGATAGATCTCGACTGCCGTGGCGAGTTTGGCCGAGACTGCTCGCTCCCGCGCGATCGCGTCGAATCCGTGGCCGCTCGGCCGGTCCGGGACAGACATTCCGGAGTCGACGACGCTCCAGTCCGAGCCGGCATCGATCAGGGACCGATGCTTGGTGGAGTAGTACCCCGGCATCGCCACGACCGCGACCCCGGGATCGCCCGCGGCCGCGGCCATGAGGTGCGGATGGAACCGGGTGCTGATCCAGGTGTGGCGGTGCCCGGCGGGCAACCCGCCGAGCCAGACATCGCGGAAGTTGAGCACGGTGGCGCCCGTCAACCGCGGACCGAGGAGAAAGGGAACCTCGTTGTCGTGCCCCGGTATTCCCTCGATGACGGTCACCGCTGAACCGGGCACGTCCCAGGCGTCGAGCGTCGTGCGCACGAAATCGGCCAGCGCCTCGACGCCGGTCGACCGGGGCCCGGCGAATTTCTCGGTGAGGTCGGATTGCAGGCAGAGCACGACCCCGTGCTCGGCCGGTGGATCGGTCTCGCGGTACAGCGGCGGCCGGGGCCGGTGGAGGGCCAGCCAGGCATCGTCGCCGGAATGCCGTGCGGCGACAGCGCCGTCGAGTACCTCCGACGATGCGGAGTCGCGCACATCCACGATGTCGAATGCGGCGAACGACTCGGTCAGCGCCGCCCACGCCCGGCCCTGTAGAGCGGGAACCAGCCCCTGACCGGTCGCGGCCAGCCGGGCACCGGATCGCCGGGCCACCGCGGCAGCGGCGACGAACAGCGAGACATGGTGCGGCCACACGGTGTTGAGGTAGCCACCACCGAGCAGGTGGATGGTGGTCGCGGAGTGCAGGAGGTCGACACCCGCGGTCACGCGCGGCGCCAGACCGGTGTCGAGTGCGGCGGACGCGACCCATTCCCACGGCGCCTGCGGTTCGGCGCCCGCCGCATGGTTGGTCAACTGCCAGAGGGTGTCGACGACGAGCATGTTCGGGTGGGCATCGCGCAGCAGGGTGGTGGCCGTACCGGGACTGTGGCAGTCGAGCACGACCGTGGCATTGGGCCGTACCCGGGCCAGATGCCGCAACCATGTGCGCGCGATGAGTTCGTCACCGTAGTTGGGATGACCGGCCGGGGCCACCAGATAGATCACCTCGCCGGTGCCCATCGCGCGGCCGAGCCGGGAGTCGGCGGTGCGATGCCGGACCGCGGTGCCGATGCGATCGGCCAGGATGTCCGCGGGCCGGAACAGCGGGCGGTCGGTCGCCGGTCGTCTGGTCACGGTCCCCAAGGTTACGGCGTCCCCGCGTGGCCGACACCGCCCGGACGGTGGGGTCGGTCTGAGGGTGTGCGAGGGCTAGCGGAATGTGCCTTCGAGGTAGGCGAGAGCGGCCTTGGCGTCGGTGACGGGTCCGCGGTAGCCGACGTACCCGTCGGGGCGGATGACGAACACTGTCGAACCATCCGGGAGGTAGCCGTCGGCGAACCGGCCGTCGGTGTCCCGGAGCAGCGGCAGGTCGGTGCTGCCGACCTGCGCCGTCGGTGCTGCGACCACGTGAATATCGAAGTGGCCGTGCGACTTCGCGGAGATCTCCGCGGCCAGGGATTCGAGGCCGGTGACATCTCCGGTACCGGCGGCGGCGTCCGCATACAGGACGAGTGAGTGGTCGACGCCGCCCAGTACGTCGAAGAGACGCAGCTGGTGATTGACCGACTCGCGACTGAGGCCCGCCGCGTCCGGTGCTCGTTCGCCCGCCCGCGGCGCGGCCGGCGCCGAAGGGACCGTCGACCCGGCGACTGCGGGACTGTCGGCATAGGAGATCAGCAACTGTGCCTCGCGCCGCATGACGAAGTCGATGTCGGTGGAATCGGCACCGATGCCCTCGCGGGCGTCCCGGACGGTGCGTCCGACGACCTCTTCGCCGACGGGCCGGCGCTCGAGGTCGTAGCTGTCGAGGAGTTTTTCGGAGGCGACGCCGGCGACGGCGAGCGCGAGCTTCCAGGCGAGGTTGTGGGCATCCTGCACCCCGGTGTTCATGCCCTGCGCCCCCGTCGGCGGATGGATGTGCGCGGCATCGCCGGCGACGAACACCCGTCCGCGGCCGTAGGAATCGACGATGCGGTGACTGATCCGGAACACCGAAGACCATCGCAGGTCCGAGACCGACGCGGGTTCGGGCGAGAGTCGATCGACGACGGCCTGGATGTGGGACAGTTCCGGGGCCCGCGTTCCCTCGAAGCCGTGCGCCACACCGTCCCCACCGTTCGTCGGCGCGACCGCGAGCTCCTCGGGGACCAGCATCGACATCCGGTAGCGCCCGCGGCCGGGCAGCGGGATGCACACCAGCTGGTCGTCGGTGGTGCCGTCCGCGTTCTGGTGCATCGACCGGACGGCGTAGCCACGGGGCATCGACCAGTCCACCGCGACGTCGCCGAGCATGTACTGCTCGGTGAAGGCAGCGCCCTCGAAGCTCAGCCCCAGTCCCTTGCGCACAACGCTGTGCGCACCGTCGGCGCCGAGCAGATAATCCGCTCGGACGGTGGTCTCGCCGTCCGGACCCGTGAGGGTGACGGTCACGCCGTCGGCGTCCTGTTCGAACGCCGATACCGCTGTGCCCCGGTCGATCTCGGTGCCGAGATCGGTGAGGCGCTCGCGGAGGATGCGCTCGGTGGCGTATTGGGGCAGCAGGTGGAAACGGTAGGGGACGTCGGGCGGTGTCGTGAGGTCGACCCGTGAGACCTGGTTTCCGTTGACGTAGACGAGTTGGCCACGCATCTCCAGGCCCGCGTCGAGCACTTTTCCCACGACGCCCATGCTCTCGAACACCTCGAGAGTGCGGGGCTGGATGCCCACGGCCTTGGCGTACTGCGGAGGCTCGAGGAGCGGATCGACGATGCGCACGCCGATTCCGCGTCTGCGCAGTTCGACTGCGGCGGTCAAGCCGATGGGGCCGGCACCGGCGATCAGAACATCGACTTCGGTCATGGAATCCTCCCGTGGCCGGCAGTCGCCGACGCTGAGAGGATTATCGGCCGACCGGACGCCGACGCGGTGCGAGAACGGAGAAAAACCGGGCGCCGAACAGTCGTCGTGGTGCGCTGGACTATCTCGGGATGGCGGCCGGGCCGATCGCCCGCGCGCCCAGGCGCGCGATCCTCGCCCGCAGCTCGCGGTCGGCGGTCACCACGATCCGGTCCCGATGCGGGTCCGAGTCGGCGACGACGTCGACGATCGTGTCGTCGCCCACGGCGGGTGCATCCACGACCCGGACGTGTTCGCTCGCTTCGACACCGCGGGCCCGGCCCTCGACCACGAGCACCACCTCGAGTGGTCCCGGCAGTCCCTCGAGCCCGCGGACCGCGATGGACTCGAGTCGTGAGCGCAGTCGCTCGGCGGCTCCGCGACGGTCGCGCCACCACCCGTCAGGCACCGAACCGACGACGTTGGCGCCGTCCACGATGAGCAGCGGCCGGGTGTCGGCCGAGTGATGGGGTCGGTCACCGGACGGGGCGGACATGCCAACCATCACCGCACACCCGGCCCGTCGAGGGCAAGTGCGTCGGTACGGTCGTGCCGATCAGATGTCGCCGTGGCAGAAGCGGTTCGCCGGGTCGACTGCACTCTTGATCTCGTCGAGCCGCCGCCGGTGGGCGGCGCTGAAAGCGTCGGCGGCACGGGCCACCCGTTCGGTACCCGCGGTGAAGTTCAGGAAGGCGGCGCCGGTGACGTACGGCGCGAGCTCGGTGCGTGTCACCCGCAGCGTCGACTCGACCGCCAGTGCGACGTGCGGGTCGGGCACCGCCGCGACGAGTTCGAGGAGGAAGCGTCCCGTGCGGCCCCGATCGTTGGGTGCGTGCTCCGCGCCGCGGGCGATCGCCCCGCCGGAGTGGCGGATCTCACCGCACACGATCAGGGGCGCGGATGCGGGTGCCGGCCGAACCCGGTCGGCGACGATGTCGATGGCGGCGTCCGGGAGGTCGTCGAACCATTCGGTGGTGACCATCACCGGCATCGGTTCGGTCGGGTCCATGCTCACGGCGTCGATCGCGGCGAATGGCAGCACATCCCACGTGTCGACGAGTGGCGCGCGCCACGCGCGCCACTCGTCGACGATCGCCCGGCCGGCGTCGAGATCCCCGGACCAGCATCCGCGCACGACGGCGAGGCTCTGACCGCGCAACGGTGCCGGGACGTCGTCGGTGGGTGGGAAGTTGAGAACCGCGACGGCGGAGGTGAGCTCGTCGGTCTGCGCGGGTGCCCAGTCCCGAAAGCGGCGGATGATCTCCTCGGCGTCGGCGACCGGGTAGAAGAGGTTGCCCGCGTACACGGTCGACACCTCGACGAGCGCGATCTCCATGGATGTCACGACCCCGAAGCCGCCTGCGCCGGCGCCCTTCAACGCCCAGAAGATGTGCGGGTGACTGGTGTCGGTGACCCGGATGGGGGTCCCGTCCGGGGTGACCAGGTCGGCGGCGCGCATGTGGTCCGACGCGAGGCCGAAGCGTCGGCCGAGCCAGCCGAAACCGCCCCCCAGCGTGGAGCCGACGGCGCCGACACCGCTCGCCGAGCCCATCAGCGGCGCCAGTCCGTACGGCGCGGCGGCGTCGACGACGGTCCGCCACGTGGCACCTGCACCCACGCGCGCGGTCCGGGTGATCGGGTTGATGCTCACAGACGAGAGTCGGGAGGTGTTGATCAGCAGCCCGCCGTCGGCGGGCCGCCCGGTGCCGTGGCCGGTCGCCTGCACCGCGACGCGCAGGTCCTCCTCGGTGGCGAACCGGACCGCTTCCACGACGTCGAAGTGGTTGGCGGGAACGGCGATCACGGCCGGACGATGCACGTCGAGCCGGTTGAAGCCGGACCGCGCGTCGAGGTAACCCGCGTCGCCGGGACCGTAGACGTCGCCGGCGATCCGGTCGCGGAGTTGCGCGAGCACCGAGGTGCGGGTGCGGACGGTCAGGCGCTCGGTGTTCCCGGGTGGGGAGGAAGCGGGGGTTGCGGTCATCGGCAGGTCCTCGGTTGCGGCCGGGAGAACTCCGGCAGGGTTCGGCGGTGTCCGGGCGGTGCCCGAGTCCTGACCAGGGTCGCCGAGGGACCTTGAGGGCGACTTGAGACGGACTTGGTGCTCCTCAGCTGGGGACGGCGAGTCCCCAGCTCGACGCCAGTGCGTCGACTCTCCGGACCATCCCGTCCGCCTGTTGCGCGCGTGCGGTGTCGCGCGCGGCCGACAGGGTCGCGGCCACCACCGAGGCGGCGCGGCCGTTGGCGTACTCGTAGCGCGCGCGGACGACGAGGCGGTGCGCGTCGGCATACCGTTCGCCGGTCCGGTCGGCGACGTCCGCGGCCCGGTCGAGGAGTGCCGCGGCGTCGGTGAGCTTGCCGGCGACCACGAGGACCTCGGCGTGCAGGCCCAGCCAGTAGGCCTCACCGGTCCGCGGGTGGTCCTCCATCCCGGCGTCGTCGGCCCCCAGCCGGTCGATGTGCTCGAGGGCTTCGTCGAGGTCGCCGGTGACGGCCCGCGCCCACCAGTACATGCGTTCACCGCCGCGCCGGAGGTAGGCGAGCGCGGCGGCGGCGTCCGACGTGATGGCCGGCCCGGCATCGAGGACCCAGTCCGCGTCCCCGAGCATGGACGCCGCACCGACCGCGAAGACGGCCATCCCGAGCTGCGATCGCGGATCGGGGTGCGCGTCACCCATCGTCGCGAACACCGCCCGGCCGGCATCGCTGCCGAGATGCACGGTCGCCGCCCAGGCGCGAAAGCCGCGGGCCATCGCGAGCTGGTCGTCGCGGAGACCCTCGACATCGACGTCGATCGGCGCGTAGGTCTCCAGGATGCGATGCGCGGCACCGAAATTCCCACGGTGGAACTCATCGATACCGGCCGCGTGCATGCCCAGGTGGGTGACGACCGGGTCGTCGGACCGCTCGGCGCGCCGCCGCAGATCCTGTGCGAGGCGGTGCCCGGTGTGCGTGTCCGCGATCTGGAAGTGGGCCGCGCAGCGTGCGTAGTCGAGCGTCGCGAGCAGGCGCGTGTCGCCCAGAGTGGACGCAAGCGTCCGGGCACGCTCCTGCAGGTCGGGATCGGCGGCGAAGTAGCCGTGTGCCGCGACCTCGCCGGCCAGCTGGGTGGCGATCGCGACGAGCTCCGCCTGCTGGTCGCCGGTCGCTCGGGCCAGTGTCGCGGCATCTCCCAGATGTCTGCGCGCCCCGTCGAAGTCGTAGGAGCGCAGGGCGATGTCGCCCGCGCTGAGAAGGGCGGCGGTGGTGCGCTCCCGGTCGGCCAGCGGGCCGGCGGACCACAGATGCCGGGCAACCCTCGTCACCGCATGGGGTGAGGAGTTGCCGGCGAGCGCGTCGGCGATCGCGAGGTGCAGCCGGCGGGCGCGCATCGCGGCGATCCCGTCGGCGATCGCCTCCCGGATGATGTCGTGGCTGAACCCGAAACCGAACGGATCGTCCGGTCCGAGGTCGATGACCCCCGCCGCGCCGGCGGGCTCGAGCAGGTCGAGTGCCTCGTCCACCGGGCGTCTCGCGGCGGCCGCCAGCAGGACGAGATCCACGCGCGTACCGAGGAGCGATGCCAGTTCGAGGAGTTCGGTTGTCTCCGGTGACAGTCCGACCAGCCGCTGGCGGACCACATCTCGGACACCGGAGGGGACCGCGCTGCCGGCGATGGACCCGCGATCGGCCAGGATGCGGGCGAGTTCGCGGACGAAGAACGCATTGCCGCCAGTACGTCGCTCGATCGAGGCCACGGTGGCGACCTCCGGCCACTGGCGGGTCTCGCGCCGGATGAGTTCGGAGATGTCGTCGCCGTCGAGGGGCCCGACGTGGAGGCGCCGGTGCTCCGGAAGCCGGGCGAGCGTCGCCAGCGTGCCGGCGACGACGGGTCGGGTGGACGGCGAACGCAGCGAGGCGAAGAAGGTCACCCCGCTGGTCCGGCGTGCGGCCATGTGCGCGAACAACTCCAGCGATGCGCCGTCGGCCCACTGCAGGTCGTCGAGCACGATGATCAGCTTCGAGGTCGCGGCCACGCCGTCGAGGAGATCGGCCGCCTGATCGTAGAACTGGAATCGCGCGGCGGCGTCGGGCATCTGCCGGGGCGGCGGGATCACGTTGACGCCCTCGGTGACCATGCGGCCGAGCGAGCTGTCGAGGAGCCGCTCCCGGTCGGCCGGATCGAGCCGGGGCAGCACCGCGCCGAGGATCTGGACCCACGGCCACATCGACGGGGCCGCCGGGTCGTCGACGCAGCGTCCCCACAGCACCTGGAGGTCGGCGGCACCCGCGGCGCGTCGGCCGGCCTCGTCGATCAGGGCGGTCTTGCCCGCACCCGGCTCACCCTCGACCACGACGACGCCGCCGTGCCCCGACATGGAGGCGAGCACGGCTCGATGCAGCGCGGCGAGTTCCTCGGTCCGGCCCACGACCGACGGCGTCTCGTCGGGTTCGGGGTCGTCGACCTCGTGGTCGCGAGAGGGGCCCGCCGGGGTGGTCTCGGCGACGTCCGCCGCGATCGTCCCGGTGCCCGGGCGGGCGACGGTGGGCACGTCGAGATGCGGCGCGTGGTCGAGGATGTCGCTCTCGAGGGTCCGCAGCCGGGGCCCCGGATCGACGCCGATCTCGTCGGCCAGGATTCGGCGGGCGGTCGCGATCGCGCCGAGCGCGTCGGACTGGCGACCGAGCCGGTAGAGCGCCGTCGCGAACAGGACCCACAGTCCTTCGTCGAGCGGCGAACGCTCTACCGCGCTCTCCAGTTCGGTGACGAGCAGACGGTGATCGCCGTCGGCCATCCGGGCTTCGAACGACAGCTCGCGAGCCGCCTGCAGCATGCGGTCGAGCTGGTCGGCGGCCTCATCCCGGAAGGCCAGGCCCTCGAACTCCGGCAGCAGTGGGCGATAGTCGTCGAGCACCTGTGCCAGCAGTGGCGCGGCCGCGGCCGCATCGCCCCGCTGCATCAGTGCGCGCGCGGTGACGACGCGGGCGGTCAGCCGTCGCACGTCGACCTGGTCGCCGGTCGCGGGCAGGCTGTATCCGGATCCGTGGGTGAGCAGGACCGTGGAGGGAGTCCGTGGTTTCCGGTCTGGTTCGAGGGCCTTGCGCAGACCAGAGATGTACGACTGGAGCGACACCTCTGCGCGCTCGGGCGGCGAATCGCCCCAGATGCCCTCGATCAGACTGTCGGCGCGCACCGGAGCCCCCTCGGCGAGGATCAGCTGGGCGAGCGTCGCCCGCTGTTTGCGCGTGCCGAGTTCGACGGCATCGGAACCGATCTGGGCTCCGAGACCGCCCATGATCGTGTACGAGAGTTCGGGCATCAGCGTGAGTGTAAGCGGTGTCCGCGTCTCTCCGGGCGAGTAGAGGCGAACGTGCCCCGGCGATCCGGCACACGATCGCTCGGCGATGTCGGCGGCCCGGAGTAGCTTGACAGCCATGACTCTCGCACTGGGCATGATCACCGTCGACGCGCTCGCACCGGCGCCCCTGGCGACGTGGTGGGCCGACCAGCTCGGCGGCCGCGTCGTCGAGGACAACGACGGGTACTTCGTCGTCGTCGCGGTCGGGGAGGGCGCACCGCTGTTCGCCTTTCAGAAGGTCGAGGACCCGACACCCGGGAAGAACCGCATCCATCTCGACCTGACGACCGACGATCTCGAGTCGGAGGTGGACCGGCTCGTGGCGGCCGGCGCGTCCAGGATCGCCGATCACGAGATGCCCGGGTTCGCGTGGGTGACCCTCGCCGACCCCGACGGCAACCAGTTCTGTGTGTCGGCACGGCACGGCGCGGAGGTCACGTCCTGACCCGCCGCCGACTCCGCCGGGCGTACGCCGGACGGGCCTGATGGGGTTCACCCGCGCCGAACTCCTCGCCTTCCAGGACCGCACCGTCGACGACCTGGTCGGCGAGGACTGCAAGCTGCTGTTCGTCGGGATCAACCCGGGTCTGTGGACGGCGGCCACCGGGGCGCATTTCGCTCGGCCCGGCAATCGGTTCTACCCGGCGCTCGCCCGGGCCGGCATCGTCGACCACGTGATCGACGCCTCACGGGGAATGTCCGACGCTCGGACGCTGCTGCTCGACCGAGGCGTGGGAATCACCAACGTCGTACCGCGCGCCACCGCGACCGCCGCCGAACTGACCGTCGACGAGTTGCGCGAGGGCGGACGCCGCCTGCGTGAGCGCGTCCGCGCGATCGGTCCCCGCGTCGTCGCGGTCGCGGGCATCACCGCCTATCGCAGCGCGTTCGGCCGTCGCGACGCCGTGCCCGGACGGCAGGACGAGACGTGGGACGGCGCGCAGTTGTGGGTGGTCCCGAACCCGAGCGGGCTGAACGCTCACGAGACGGTGGACACCCTGGCCGCCGCCTACCGACGGGCCGCGGTCGCCGCCGGGGTCGTGAACGACCTCAGAAGTCCGCCGAGCTGATGACGCGGCGCCGCACCGACAGCAGCTCCACCTCGGGATGACCTGCCGCCGACCGCTCGACCGCATCGAGCACATCGACGACATGCCCGCGGTCGGCGGCCACCGCACTGACCCCGATGACGGTCCGACGATGCACGTCCAGGTGACCTACTTCGGCCGCCGAGACCGTGTACCGCTTGCGGAGATCGGCGACGATCGGTCGCACCACGGACCGCTTCTGTTTCAGCGAGTGCACATCACCGAGGAGATAGTCGAACTCGCAGAACCCGATCCACATCAGTGATCGGTGCGGATGAGCGTCGCCACGTGGTCGGGTACGTACTTGGACAGCGAGCGCGGCGGGCGGTGATAGTTGCCCGACTCGATCGGATGCTTGGGCAGCGACACGCTGGGGCGGGGGACCTCGGCGTAGTCGATGGTCGACAGCAGGTGCGAGATCATGTTCAGCCGTGCGTGCTTCTTGACGTCGGACTCGACGACGTACCAGGGACTCAGGGCGGTGTCGGTGTGAACCATCATCTCGTCCTTGGCGCGCGAGTAGTCCTCCCACCGGTACACCGACTCGAGGTCCATCGGGCTCAGCTTCCATTGCCGCACAGGATCGTTCATACGCGACCGGAACCGCTTGAGCTGCTCCTCGTCGGACACCGAGAACCAGTACTTGCGCAGTAGGATGCCGTCGTCGATGAGCATCTGCTCGAAGATCGGCGTCTGCCGCAGGAACCGTGAGTGTTCCTCGGGTGTACAGAAGCCCATCACCTTCTCGACGCCGGCCCGGTTGTACCAGGACCGGTCGAACAGGACGATCTCGCCGGGCGCCGGCAGGTGTGCGACGTAGCGCTGGTAATACCACTGTCCGCGTTCACGATCCGTTGGTGCGGGCAGCGCGGCGACCCTGGCGATGCGGGGGCTGAGGTACTCGGTGATCCGTTTGATCGTTCCGCCCTTGCCCGCGGCGTCGCGCCCCTCGAAGACGACCACCACGCGAGCGCCGCTCTCGCGGACCCACTCCTGGAGCTTCACGAGTTCGGTCTGCAACCGGAACAGTTCGGCCTCGTAGACCTTGTTCGCGACCTTGGGCTGCTTCGGCTTGTCCTTCTTCGACATGAGCAGAAACACTACGGGGTGCGGACGGCCTCGCGCTCGGATTGCAACTCGGCGACCGACGCGTCGATGCGGGCCCGCGAGAAGTCGTTGATGTCGAGACCCTCCACGATCTGCCACCCGCCGTCGACCGACCGCACCGGGAACGAGCAGACGAGTCCCTCGGGGATCCCGTACACACCGGGAGACGGCAGCGCCACCGACGTCCAGTCGTCCGGCCGCGTGCCGAGCACCCAGTCGTGGACGTGGTCGATCGTGGCGTTCGCCGCCGAGGCGGCCGACGACGATCCACGGGCCTCGATGATCGCGGTGCCGCGTCGGGCGACGGTCGGGATGAAGTCGTCGACGAGCCAGTCGCGGTCGGCGGCGATGTCCGAGCCGCTCCGATCGCCGACCCGCGCGTGGAAGATGTCCGGGTACTGAGTCGCGGAGTGGTTGCCCCACACGGTGACCCGGCTGATCTCGGTGACGCTCGCGCCGGTGCGCCGGGCGAGCTGCGCGATCGCGCGATTGTGGTCCAGACGGGTCAGTGCCGTGAACCGATCGGCCGGTACCTCGGGCGCGTGGGCGGCGGCCACCGCGGCGTTCGTGTTGGCGGGATTGCCCACTACGATCACCCGGATGTCGTCCGCGGCAACGTCGTTGATCACCGAACCCTGGGCGGCGAAGATGTCGGAGTTGGCGGCCAGCAGGTCGGCGCGCTCCATGCCCTTGGTGCGTGGGCGGGCTCCGATGAGCAGTCCGAAACTCGCCCCGTCGAATGCCTTGCGCGGATCATCGAGAACGTCCACCGACGTCAGCAGCGGGAAGGCGCCGTCGTCGAGTTCCATCGCGGTGCCCACGGCGCCGGGGATCGCCTGCGGCAGCTCCAGAAGCCGCAGCCCGACGGGCTGATCGTGACCGAGCATCGCGCCGGCGGCGATCCGGAACACACTCGCGTATCCGATGCTGCCGGCCGCGCCGGTCACGGTGACGGTGACGGGCATCCGCCGGTTCACGAGGGTTTCTCCGTGAGCAGGACCTGCGCAGCGGGTCCGACGAGGACGAGGGCGTGGCCCACCGAATACCAGGTCAGCGGTTCCTTCGTGAACTCGGTGACCCAGGTGTCGGCGCCGGCACGCGGGCCGGGGCAGGCCATCATCGTCGAGGCGAGAGAGCCCAGACGCAACAGTGAGTTGTCGACGCGGAGATCGCCGATGTGCCTGTTGCAGCCGGCCGACAGGGCGATCCGGTTGGCGGCGGGAAAACTGACCTCCAGTGGCCCGCCACCGGGGATCTGTTCTCCGGTCACCGCGGTCGAGGTGTAGGTCTTGCCGACGAAGCCGGGGACCGGGGGAGCGGCGGGCGCGGAACCGGTGCCCACGATCGTCGTACCGAGGGCGACGATCACCGCGCTGAGCAGCAGCGCCATGCGTAAGCTGATGCGGTGTTCGCGGGCCGGGTGACGGTCGTGTGCGGATCGACGTCCCGTCACGGGTTGACGTCTCTGCGCCGGATGACGGCGTTCGCCGGAACTCACGAGCACAACGGTAGCCGACCGGACAGGGGTATGGATATGACGAATGTGGGTGCTCGATGGTCCCGGTGACGTGCCGGACCGAGTTCCTGACCGGTCGCCATCATCGTTCGGCGACCGCTGCCTGGATCCTCATGCTCGCCGCCATGGTCGCGCTCGTGGCGCTCAACGTCGCCGGGGTCGACGGCCTGGTCATCTCGGCGGTGGTCGGCGGGGCGATCGTGGCGTCGTTGCTCGGCGCGGCCTACGGACGGCTCGGCGAACGAGGAGCTGTCCTGGTGACCGTCGACGAGGACACGGTCTACTTCGGCAACGAGGATCGCACGCTCGTCAGCTATCCGCTCGATTCACTGGTCACGGTGTCGGTGGGCGGACCGGCGGATGCCACCTCGGACATGTCCGGCGAGCGCGCGCGGCATCTGACGGTGCTCGGGCAGAAGTACCTCAAGCTGACCTTCGCGACGCAGAACGGGAAACCCGTCCCCGCCGAGCAGGAGCAAGCTCCCCGTGACCGCGAGGACGGCACCGACGCCGCGTCCGAGACGGACTTCTGGCGGGTGGCCGTCGTCGAGGGGGACCCGGCGGTGGCGGAGATCCTGGCTCGTCTCCGGCGGCACGCGCCCGAGCGCGTCGCCACCACGAAGAGGACCGGCGCCGCCAAGGCGGGCGCCATGAAGACCGGGGCGTCGTCGGGACGGCAGCCGCGCACGGAGCCGGATGCTGCGTCGACCGAACCGGTCGACCTGACGCGGCCGCCATCGGGCGGGCCGCGGATCGCCGACGCGGGCTCGGACGAAGCGGCGCAACGGTTGTGGGAGGAAGCGGCGCGTCGCCACGACGAGGTCCTCGGCGCCTACGGAACCTACGAACTCGATCCCGCCATGCTGCTGCGGTACCCGGCCGTGACGGACGTGACCGTCGAACAGACACAGACTTTCCATCTCGCGCTCGACGAGGCGATGGCCCTGCGCACCGACGACTACCCGGGCAACCGCTCGCGTGCGGACGCCTATCAGCAGTCCGTCGCCAGATTGCGGCGGGCCTGGATCGCCTGCGAGAAGAACGGCCGGCGGGTGGGCGCGAGCTACCTGGAGCAGACCGATCAGGACGACCTCGATCGCGCGCTCAAGCTCTACAACCACGCTGCCGCCAGCAGCACGCCCGCGGAACAGGCCACCTATTTCGGTCGGGTCCGCGACATCGTCACCACGATGACCGATCGTGGCGTGCTCCATCCCCCCGAGGCGGCCGTCGCCGAACTGCAGGCGGTCACGCGCCGCGCGCTCGAAGCGGGTACGCCGAAGGTGTGAGCGCGTGAAAACAGCGCACCGTCAGTAATGACCCTGCTTGATGAACCGCCCGTCAGGTGCGTACAGACCCTTGGCAGTGTCCGAGTTCGCGATGTCGATCCGGATGGCGAACGGAATCTCATCGAAGAACGGCGGGTCGGACATCTCGATGGTGACGGCACCGCGGTCGTAGTCGGGGATCGCGCCGCGTTCCATCGCGTCGTTGCGCACCGCGTCGAACAGTTCAGGTGAGGTCGCGTCGAACGCGAAACCGTCGGGACGGTTCCGGCCCGGCCGGTCCGTCACCACAGGGAACAGGCCCGGCACGACAACGACGTCGCCGCTGCGGTTCGGCATGGTGTAGTCGACCAACACGCCACCACTGCTCTGCACGGCGCTGGCGTCGATTCCGCCGGTGTTGTCGGCGATCCCGCGGATGACGAACTCGTCGATCACGGGAGTGTCCACCGGGATCCCGGCCGCAGCCATCGCTCGGCGTGCGACGTCGAACGCAACCTGGAAGTCGGCGGGATCGAAGAACTCCGCGACGGCGCCGTCCGGCCGGGCCTGGACCTCGAAGTCGCGCGAGATCTCCTTGCCGCCGTCGATGGTGCCCCGGATGAGCGCCGGTTCGTCGGGTCCCGGACGCGCGATGGTCACCCGCGCAAGATCTGCGTCGGAGGCAAACGGCCTCACCGCCGACGTCATCTGGCCGGCCAGCGAACCGAGGACGTCCGGGTCGATGGCCGCTGCGTCGAAGGTCTTGTTCGCCCGTTCGGTGTTGGGCACGACCGACGAGTTCGAGTACCCGTCACCGATGTTGATGCTCCGCGCGCCGCCGGTGGCGGGATCGAAGACGCGGGCGGAGGCGGACGGGGAGTCGATCTGATAGTTGAGTTGCAGCACGTTGCGCAGGCCGGGAGGGCCCACGTACTCGACGATCGCGTCGAGCATCCGGCGGTGCTGGTCGACGAGGCTCGTGGCGTCCTCCTCGTCCGATGACTCGTCGTCGGAACCGATCGCGGAGTCGAACCCGGAGAGCGATGGTCCGTCGACGTGCCACCCGCCGGCGACGCCGAACAGCAGTGCGCCGGCCACGACCAAGGTGACCGCCGGGTAGACGAGGGCCCAGCGGCCGGGCTGGTCGTCGAACTCGGGGGTGTCGGCCTGATCGCGCGGCGGAAGTGCGTCCGGCGGCAGGGTCGTGAATGGCGTGTCTGTCAGCGACTGGAAGTTGCCCTTGGTCATCGAGGTGATCCAGCGGGCCCGATAGGCGGTGTCGTTCGACGGGTTGATGGTCGCGGTGATCATCGTCGGTTGCAGGTCGTCGGCCGTGAGGCTGCTCCGCGTGAGTGCCTCCACCTCGACCTGCGCGGCGTCGGGCGAGGTGGCTCGCCGGAACTCCGGCAGCTCGGACACCCGCGACGCGCGGGGACTGATCGCGATCCCGGCGAACACAAGCGGGATCCCGAAGAACAGCGCCACCCACCAGTCGTTGAACGCACCGAGGCCCACTCCCACCGCGATGAGTGATCCCGCGATCACCGCCCGGACGAGGCGGCGGCGCACCCGGTTCCGGCGAGTCCTGGTCATGGGCCGTCCTTAGTCCTCGAGCCGAATCGGTGGACTGATCATAATGTCGGCGTCCTCGGTCGACCAGCGGCCGCGTACCGTTGTTGCTGACCTGACCGCCGGGAGGGGGCGGGTCGCGACGGAAACCGGGAACGATCAGGAGAAATGTTTCGGTGGGAAAGCTGAGCAACAGCATGTGGCGACTTCTGGGCGCCCAGTCGACTCGCAACCAGTCGAAGTCGTTGGGAGTGATCAAGGACGCCGAAGCCCACACCGACTGGGCCGCCGACCTCGCCGACGACGCGTTCGGCGCGGAGGCCGAGAAACTCGACATCTCCGAGAAGCCCGCCGACCGCGCGAAGTTCCTCGCCCTGGTCCGGGAGGCCGCCGACCGCGCCCTCGACCTGCGACCCTTCGACGTCCAGCTGCAGGGTGCGCTGCGCCTCCTGGAAGGCGACATCGTCGAGATGGCCACCGGTGAGGGCAAGACGCTCGCCGGCGCGATCGCCGCGATCGGTCATGTGCTGCAGGGACATCAGGTTCACGTGATCTCGGTCAACGACTACCTGGCGACCCGCGACGCGGAGTGGATGAAGCCGCTCTTCGACGTCTTCGGCATCACCGTGCACGCCGTCTCGGAGAACTCCGACCGCGAGGAACGCCGACGCGCATACGCCGGGGACGTCACCTACGGATCGGTCAACGAGATCGGCTTCGACGTCCTGCGCGATCAGCTCGCGCTGTCCGAATCGGACCTCGTGTCGCCCACGCCCGACGTGGCGATCATCGACGAGGCGGACTCGGTTCTCGTCGACGAGGCACTGGTGCCGCTGGTGCTGGCCGGGTCGACCGAGACCGAGGTCCCCGACGAGGCGATCCACGACGTCGTGTCGCGGATGAAGAACAAGCACTACGAGGTCGACGCGGAGGGTCGCAATGTCACCCTCACCGACGAGGGTGCGGCGTTCGTCGAGGAAGAGCTCGGCGGTATCGACCTCTACAGCGAGGAACACGTCGGCACGACCCTTGTGCACGTCAGCATCGCGATGCACGCGCATTATCTGCTCGAGCGCGACATCCACTACATCGTGCGTGACGGCGGTGTCCACCTCATCAACGCCTCCCGCGGCCGGGTCGCGCAATTGCAGCGCTGGCCCGACGGCGTACAGGCCGCGGTCGAGCTGAAGGAAGGTCTCACCCAGACCGATTCGGGCGAGGTCATCGACACCATCACCGTGCAGGCGCTCGTCGGCCGCTACCCGAAGGTGTGCGGCATGACCGGCACCGCGCTCGCCGCCGGCGAGCAGTTCCGGCAGTTCTACGAATTGCGCGTGTCCCAGATCCCGCCGAACACCCCCAACGTCCGGACCGACCTGCCCGACCGGGTCTACGACACCAAGGCCAACAAGGTCGAGGCGATCGTGGCCTATGTCAAGGAGATCCACGACACCGGGCAACCCGTCCTCATCGGTACCCACGACGTGGCCGAGTCCGAGGAGCTCGCGTACTTCCTCGACAAGGCCGGGGTGCCGTCGGTGGTGCTCAACGCGAAGAACGACGCGGAGGAGGCGAAGATCATCGCCGAGGCCGGCGCCCGGGGTGCCGTGACCGTGTCGACCCAGATGGCCGGCCGAGGCACCGACATCCGTCTGGGCGGTTCCACAGACGACGCGGACGCCCACGACGAGGTCATCGAACTCGGCGGGCTGTGCGTCGTCGGAACGGGCCGCCACGACACCGAGCGACTCGACAGCCAGCTGCGCGGCCGCGCCGGCCGCCAGGGTGATCCCGGCACGTCGGTGTTCTTCTCGAGCCTCGAGGACCCGGTTGTCACCAAGAACCTCGCGTTCAAACGAGACCCGGTGTCGCCCAATGACGACGGCTCGATGGGCAGCAAGGGCATCGACCTCATCGAGCAGGCCCAGCGGATCGCCGAGGGCGTGATGCTCGAACTCCATGCGAACACCTGGCGCTACAACAAGCTGGTCAACCAGCAGCGCGACATCATCGTCGACCGGCGGATGACGATCCTCACCACCGACTCCGCACTCGACGAGCTCGCGGATCTGGAACCGGAGCGCTACGCCGAGCTGACCGGCGCGACGACGTCCGAGAAGGCCGAGACCGCAGAGTCCGACAGCGACAAGGCCGACAGCGACAAGGCCGACAGCGACACCGACACGACCGACGCCGGCAAGGCCCGGACGGTGGCACCGGTCCCTCGGGAGGTGCTGTCGCAGGCCGCGCGCGAGATCGTGCTGTACCACCTGGACCGCGCCTGGGCCGATCATCTCGCGTTCGTCTCCGATGTGCGCGCGAGCATCCACCTGCGGTCGCTGGGCAAGGAGAGCCCGCTCGACGAGTTCCACCGGCTGATCCTCGCCGAGTTCGCCGACCTGCCCGGCACGGCTCTGACGAAGGCGCGTGAGACGTTCCGGGAGGCCGACATCACTCCGGAAGGCGTCGACCTCGGCTCCGCGGATCTGCACCGCTCGACGACCACGTGGACCTACATGGTCCACGACAACCTGTTCTCCTCAGGCGGAGCGAAAACATTGCAGGGCATCATCGGGATCTTCCGGTGACCGAGCCGGAGGCGGCGACCACGCCGGCTCCGGACCGGATCGTCACGGTCCCGAACGCGCTGAGCGTGCTTCGGCTGGCACTCATCCCGGTGTTCGTGTGGCTGCTCCTCGTCGAGAAGGCGGACGGGTGGGCCTTCGCCGTCCTGATGTTCTCCGGCTTCTCCGACTGGGCCGACGGGAAGATCGCGCGGCTGCTCGATCAGTCGTCACGGATCGGTGCGCTGCTCGACCCGGCCGCCGACCGGCTCTACATCGTGATCATCCCGATCGCGTTCGGCATCCGGGAGTTCTTGCCGTGGTGGCTGATCGGTGTGATCATCGCTCGGGACGTCCTGCTCTTCGCGTCGGCGCCGCTGCTGCGCTCGCGCGGGGTGTTGGCGCTACCGGTGCTCTACATCGGCAAGGCCGGGACATTCGCGCTCATGAGCGCGTTCCCGTGGCTCCTTGCCGGACAACTCGATTCGATCGTGGGGACCATCGCCTACCCGATCGGTTGGGCCTTCATGATCTGGGGTGTCGGACTGTATCTGTGGTCCTTCGTCCTGTACTGGTATCAGACGATCCTGGTGGTGCGGCTCATGCCGCCGCGCGGCCGGGCAGGCGCCTCGGCAGGCAGTAGTGTCTGACCGAGAACGAAAGGGGTTCGCGTGACCGACAGCAAAGTGCCAGAGACCTTGCGCTACACCGCGGAGCACGAGTGGATCGAGCGACTCGGGCCGACGACGGTGCGCGTCGGGATCACCGACTACGCACAGGACGCGCTCGGCGACGTCGTGTTCGTCCAGTTACCCGAGAGCGGTGCGGAGGTGACGGTCGGGGAGTCGTTCGCCGAGGTCGAGTCGACCAAGAGCGTGTCGGACATCTTCGGGCCCCTCGCGGGCACGGTGTCGGCCGTCAACGACGCCCTCGACGCGTCGCCGGAACTGGTCAACTCGGACCCCTACGGCGAGGGATGGCTGGTCGAGATCGAGGCGGCTGACGAGGCGATCCTCGACGAACACCTGGGTGAGGTACTCGACGCCGCGGGCTACCGGGCCGTCATCGAGGGGTGAGTTCCCGACGGCCGCGAGCGGCCGGTGCCCCGATCGACCCGGCTGATGGCTCCCGGAACGATATGATCGTCGTTGCCGGAGTCGACTCGCTCGCCGGTGCGATCGGCATGACCGGTACGGTTACGGCAGTGGGAACGAGGCGCGACGTGACACCGATGCTCACGATCTCGCGCCGAGAACTACCCGGCCGCACAAGTCATGTAGATTCGACCGGCCATCGCGGCGAAAGCCGACGGGCATCGTCCCGAGCGGTTCCGACGGTTCCGAGGACGCGGTTGACGACTACGCGGTTGGCACTGACGACGACGAAGGAGAAGTGGTGAGCGAAAACGACAGGGACTTCGAGGCGCCGGTGGAGACCACATCGGTGTTCCGGGAGGAGTTCATCAACGAACTCGACGCCGGGACCAGCACCTCGAGTGAGCCGGCCGACACGGGGGTCGAGCGACTCGCTCCCGGGACCGCGCTGCTTGTCGTGAAGCGAGGACCCAACGCCGGGTCGCGGTTCCTCCTCGACCAGCCGACCACCTCGGCCGGCCGGCACCCCGACAGCGACATCTTCCTCGACGACGTGACAGTCAGCCGTCGTCACGCCGAGTTCCGTCTCGGCGACAACGAGTTTCAGGTCGTCGACGTGGGCAGCCTGAACGGCACGTACGTCAACCGGGAGCCGGTCGACACCGCGTCGCTGAGCAACGGCGACGAGGTCCAGATCGGCAAGTTCCGCCTGGTCTTCCTCAGCGGCCCCCGCGACGAAGCAGACGCCTGACACCCGTGACGGCGTCCACGGCCCCCCGCGGCGAAGGATCGATGTCGATCGGCACGGTCCTCGCCCAATTGCGTGATGACTTTCCCGACATCACGATCTCGAAGATCCGATTCTTGGAGTCGGAGGGTCTGGTGACCCCGGAACGGGCACCGTCGGGGTATCGGCGGTTCAGCCAAGCAGACTGCGATCGGTTGCGCTTCGTGCTGACCGCCCAGCGGGATCGGTATCTCCCGCTCAAGGTGATCAAGGAACAACTCGACGCGATCGACAACGGGAACGGCGGCTTCGGTCCCGGCGGTACGCGGGTGCTGTCCGCGGCGCGTGGGACCGTGGCGCCGGCCACCGATTTCGGTGCGCGCGCCGGGCGCGTCTCGCGTGAGTCGCTGATCGAACGCACCGGAGTGGATTCGGCTTTCGTCACCGAACTCCAGCGCAACGGTCTGCTGATCGCCGGGCCCGCCGGCTTCTTCGACGAGGACGCGGTGCGGCTCGTCGAGGCGGCGGCCGCCCTCGCCAGTTACGGCTTGGAAACCCGTCATCTGCGGGCGTTCAAGGTCTCCGCGGATCGCGAGGCGGGCCTGGTCGCCCAGATCGCCAGCCCGATCGCCAAGGGCAAGGGCACGGGCGCGCGGGATCGTGCCGAGGAACTCGTACGCGAGATCGCCGCGCTGTCGGTGACCCTGCACACGCAGTTGGTCAAGGCTGCGGTCAAGGGCGCGCTGGACTGAGTTCGCCGCCGCATGTCGGTGTCCGGGAGCACGCCGTGCACCGGACTGAACAGCCACGATCGTCGGAAATGCGCCGCGAGTCGGCCGCCGCTGTTCACTCAGTCGGTGTAGCGTCGAGGTCACTGAATCGAGCGCCGTACAAGGCGTCTGGGAGGTGCGAGATGAGCGAGATGCGTGTGGTGGGCATCAGGGTCGAACCCCCGCAGAGCCAGCCGGTGTTGTTGCTGCGTGAGGTCGACGGCGAGCGCTACCTGCCGATTTGGATCGGACAGAGTGAGGCGGCATCGATTGCGCTGCGGCAGAAGGGGATCGAACCTCCCCGTCCCCTGACGCATGACCTGATCGTCAATCTGATCAAGGAGTTCGGGCAGACCCTGCTCGAGGTTCGGATCGTCGACATGCAAGAGGGCACCTTCTACGCCGAGATGATCTTCACCGGCGACCTGCGCGTGTCGGCGAGACCGTCGGATTCGATCGCGGTCGCGATGCGCGCCGAGGTCCCGATCATCGCGGACGAAGAGGTGCTCGCCGAGGCCGGTCTGCTGATCCCGGACGAGGAGTCCGACGACGCGCCCGAGGCGCAGGCCGAAGAGGTCAAAGAGGACGAGGTCGAGAAGTTCAAGGAGTTCCTCGACAACGTGTCCCCGGACGACTTCAAGGCGAGCGGGGCCTGACCGGTCCATGCGACCGCCGGCGTACGCGTTCCGTGCCCCGGAACCGAAACTCAGATCACGGAATCGACACCGGCGGGTCACTGTTCGTCTCGATCTCAAGTTGAGGTTGAGTGTCGTGGCGAGTCGCGTTGATCCGCCGACATCCGCCGCATAGCGTCATCAGCGACATCGAGCACCGGACACGGGCCGATGAAGATGATCGGCCGACCGGAAACAGCCTGGACCGCGTACTGTGGACGTGGACGTCAGGCACCGTGGTGCGGCGTCCGATCCGAGCTTTGCGAGGGAGTCAGAAGTGGGCGATCGTCCGGTCGACAACGAAACGACGTCGAGCGACCCGTCACCCGATCGTCCGGTGGCCGAGCGCGCAGACGCCGTCCCGACCCAGGGCAGCCTCGGCGAGATCGCCCCAGGTCTGTTCCCGGACGACACCGTGCCCGACGAACTCGTCGGTTACCGCGTGCCGAGTGCGTGCCAGATCGCGGGGATCACCTACCGCCAGCTCGACTACTGGGCCCGCACATCGCTGGTCGTCCCGTCGATCCGCGGAGCGGCTGGTTCGGGCAGCCAGCGGTTGTACTCGTTCAAGGACATCCTCGTCCTCAAGATCGTGAAGCGTCTGCTCGACACCGGAATCTCCCTGCAGAACATCCGTGTCGCCGTCGACCATCTGCGCCAGCGCGGTGTCGAGGACCTCGCGCGGATCACCCTGTTCTCCGATGGCACGACGGTGTACGAGTGCACGTCGGCCGAAGAGGTCGTCGACCTGCTGCAGGGCGGGCAGGGAGTGTTCGGCATCGCGGTGAGCGGCGCGATGCGCGAACTGACCGGCACCATCGCGGACTTCCCCGGCGAGCGAGCCGACGGCGGTGTCAGCGAGACCGCGCCCGAGGACGAACTCGCCGCGCGCCGCAAGAACCGCGCCCGTCGCACCGGCTAGTTCGCGTTCCGCGTAGACTGGCCCCGCGTCGCTACGCTGCGGGAGAGCGTCGACGGCAGAGATGCCGACGGCCGCCGAAGGAGCAACACCTCTCCGTCAAACTCTCAGGCACCCAGGACCGCGGTGGTGACGACGTCTCTGGAAAGTGACGATCCGTCGTCCGCCCACGGTGAAAGGTCGTCGCGCAACGCTGCGGGGCACCGAATCTCTCAGGCGTCACATCGGCTGCGGCCGACGACATGACAGAGGGGGAGGGCCAGCAAGCCGGTGCGTGCGCACCGGCGCCTGCGAGAGGTGCCCTCCACCCGTGTCCACCATCGATTCGACCCCGTCCGACGCCCCGGACTCGCCCACAGCCACCTCCCGGGTCTCGGCCGCCTTCGTCGATCGCCACGTAGGTCCGGACGCCGACGAGACCCGTCGCATGCTGGAGGCGATCGGGGCGGCCTCTCTCGACGATCTGGCGCGCCGCGTCATCCCGGCGGTCATCGCCGACGAACTCGACTCCGACGTACTCGGCGCGCTACCCGAGCCCCTCAGCGAGAGTGCGGTTCTCGCGCAGCTCGGTGATCTCGCCGCCCGCAACACCGTCGCCCGCTCGATGATCGGGCTCGGCTACTACGGCACCCACACGCCCGGCGTCATCCTCCGCAACGTGCTGGAGAACCCGGCCTGGTACACCGCGTACACGCCCTATCAGCCCGAGATCAGCCAGGGGCGGCTCGAGGCGCTGCTCAACTTCCAGACCATGGTCGCCGACCTCACCGGGATGGAGGTGGCCAACGCCTCGATGCTCGACGAGGCCACTGCGGCCGCCGAGGCGATGACGCTGATGCGCCGTGCGGGCAAATCGAAGTCTCCGCGCGTGATCGTCGACGCCGACCTCTTCCCGCAGACGCGTGCGGTGCTCGACACCCGCGCCGAGCCCCTGGGCATCGAGGTCATCGAGGCATCGCTGCACCCCGATCTGCCCGGATGTGGACTCCCGGACGGCGAGTTCTTCGGCGTGATCCTCCAGGTGCCCGGCGCATCGGGTCGCATCGTCGACGCGACCGCGATCATCGACGCGGCACACGAGCGCGGCGGTCTGGTCGCGGCCGGTGCCGATCTGCTGGCCATGACACTGGTGACGCCGCCCGGCGAGCAGGGAGCCGACGTCTGTTTCGGCACGACGCAACGCTTCGGTGTGCCGATGGGCTTCGGCGGACCGCACGCGGGGTACCTCGCTGTCGGATCGAAGCACGCCCGACAGCTCCCCGGTCGCCTGGTCGGGATCTCCAAGGATGCCGACGGCAATCTCGCGTACCGGCTCGCGCTGCAGACCCGCGAGCAGCACATCCGCCGGGAGAAGGCCACGAGCAACATCTGTACGGCGCAGGTGCTCTTGGCGGTGATGGCCGCCATGTACGCCTCGTACCACGGCGCCGAGGGGTTGCGCGCCATCGCGCGACGCACGCATGCCGCGTCAGCGCGGCTGGCCGACTCGCTCGCGGCCGGCGGATTCTCGGTGGCGCACGCCACCTTCTTCGACACCATCGAGGTGCATGCCCCGGGTCAAGCGGATGCCGTCGTGGCCCGGGCTCGCCAGGAGGGTGTCAACCTGCGCCGGGTCGACGCCGACACCGTCGGCATCGCCTGCGACGAGACGACCACCGCCGTTGATGTCGACGCGGTGCTGCGCGCCTTCGACGTCGCCGGTGTCACGCCGCGAGCGCTGGCGCAGCCGATCGAGAACCGCACCAGCGAGTTCCTCACCCACCCCGCGTTCAACCGGTACCGCACCGAGACCGCGATGCTGCGGTACCTACGAGCCCTGTCGGACAAGGACATCGCGCTCGACCGCAGCATGATCCCGCTCGGGTCGTGCACGATGAAGCTCAACGCCACCACCGAGATGGAACCGATCACGTGGCCCGGCTTCGCGCAACTGCACCCGTTCGCTCCGGCCGACGACACCGCGGGGATCCGCGAACTCATCGCGACACTCGAGGACTGGCTCGTGGCGGTCACCGGGTACGACCGAGTCAGTCTGCAACCGAATGCGGGCTCGCAGGGAGAGTTCGCCGGCCTGCTGGCGATCCGGGGTTACCACCTCAGCCGCGGTGACGTCGACCGGGACGTCTGTCTGATCCCGTCGAGCGCCCACGGCACCAATGCCGCCTCGGCGGTCATGGCGGGAATGCGGGTGGTGGTGGTCGGATGTCGCGACAACGGCGACGTCGACCTCGACGATCTGCGCGCGAAGATCGACGCCAACGACGGTCGGGTCGCGGCGATCATGATCACCTATCCGTCGACGCATGGAGTCTTCGAGCATGACGTGCGCGAGGTCTGTGGCGCCGTCCACGACGCCGGCGGCCAGGTCTACGTCGACGGCGCGAACCTCAACGCACTGGTCGGCGTCGCACGACCGGGTCATTTCGGTGGCGACGTGAGCCACCTGAACCTGCACAAGACCTTCTGCATCCCGCATGGCGGCGGCGGACCGGGCGTCGGGCCGGTCGCGGTCCGGGAGCATCTCGCCCCATTCCTGCCCGGACACCCGCTCGCCGACGAGCTGCCCGGCTCGGCGACCATCGCCGCCGCCCCGTACGGCTCGGCGGCGATCCTGCCGATCACCTACGCCTACATCGCGATGATGGGGGCGGACGGTCTGCGCCGGGCGACGCTGACGGCGATCACCGCCGCCAACTACGTCGCCAAGCGGCTCGGTGAGCACTATCCGGTGCTCTACACCGGCGAGGACGGCTTCGTCGCCCACGAGTGCATCCTCGACCTCCGGGCCATCACCAAGGCCACCGGCGTCACCGTCGACGACGTGGCAAAACGGCTCGCCGACTACGGTTTCCACGCCCCGACCATGAGCTTCCCGGTTGCGGGCACCCTGATGGTCGAGCCGACCGAGAGCGAGAACCTCGATGAGATCGACGCGTTCTGCGACGCGATGATCGCGATCCGCGGCGAGATCGAACTCGTCGGACGAGGGGAGTGGCCCGCCGAGGACAACCCGCTCCGCGGCGCCCCGCACACCGCCGAGTCGCTGGTCGGCGAGTGGGATCATCCGTACTCGCGCGAACTCGCCGTCTACCCGCAGGGACTGCCGTCCGCGGGTGGCCGGGCCAAGGTGTGGCCGGCCGTCCGGCGGATCGACGGGGTGTACGGCGATCGCAACCTGGTGTGCAGCTGCCCGCCCATCGAGGCCTACAGCAGCTGACCTGACTCTCGGGAAGCTCCTCGCCTGCTCGTCCAGTAGGTGAGGAGCGCACCGACGAGCCGTGTCGACCCGGCCGTCGCTTCTAGCCGCCCGCGGTTCCCGATGGCACCGCCGAGGCCGTCGAGCTCGCCGGCACGTACACCAACCGGTTGACGGCGACGATCGCACCGTTCTCCGGCGTGGGCATCGGATTCGGTGTCCGCGGGAACGTCACGGTCGAGGTGGCCGCGGGCATCGGGGCATCGCCGCGGAAACCGAGCTCGGTGAGCAACTGCAGCTGCTCGGGCTCCGAGGCGAACTGGATGAACTCCGCGACGGCATCGGTCGCCGACTCGGTCACCGCGGGACCGGACAGCCGGATCACGGGGTAGTCGGCGATCGGCGTCGGACCGGTCGGGATCAGTTCGGCCAGCCGTGCGCGGTCGTCGTCGCGGGTCATCTGGAACAGGCGCTGCTCGGTGATGGGTACGACGTGGATCGGGGCCCGGGCGGCATCGGGAGCATCGGCGATCGTCGCCGCCGCGCCCTGGGGTGTCCCGTCCGGGGAGAGCGGGGCGCCCTCGAGCATGGCGCGGACGCTGGAGCTCACCCGCGGGGACTCGGCGTCGGCGGTGGTGAGCGGGCCGGCGGTCCGGGTGACGCGGGTCGCGACCGCCTGGGCGGCGAGTGCGCTGGCGTCGGACTGCGCCCCGATCGGCATCGCCATCCGCAGTGACCCCCACCCCTGGAGGCCGAAGTCGGTGAGCGAGTTGTCCCGGCGCTGCAGCGTGGGGATCTGGGACCAGTCGAGTCGCCCGCCCAGTGCGGTGTCGAGTTCGGGGGAGACGGCCAGCACGACCGGTGTCGAGACCAGGGAACGGGTGTTGCCCTCGATCACATCGGGTTTCGCCGCCGCCAGATCAGCCGACCACACCGACGACTGCGGGACCCAGGCGGCCGGAAAGGCGCCCATCGACTCGGCGTCCCATGATCCCGACAGGCCGTCGAGGGTGATCTTGGCGTCGCCCGGACGGACGTCGACGGTGATGCACTTGTCGCGCACGACCGGGTTGGTCGCGCCGAAGTTGCGGGCGACGGCGGCGAGTCCCGGCGCGATGTCGGGGTCGGCGATGATCGGGACCGACTCACGGCCTTCGACGCATTGCGCGGCGGCCTCTTCGGCCTGGCGGTCGATCTGATCGCCGAGGTCCTGCCAGGTGACGACGACAGCCGCGATGAGCAGGATCGACAAGAGGGCGGCGACGACACCTCGGCTCACGCCGCGGCTGCGGATGCTCTCCCCGCCGCTACTCCGGTGATGTGCCAACGCCGATGCCCTCCCTGCTCGGTGCGTCCCTCGCCCGGTCGGCCGTGGCGACCCGATGCGCAGTGCAGGGTACGACGATACGCCGTGCCGATCCTGGGTGGTTCGGCACGGTCGTATCGCCTACGTCGCGACCCGGGGTGCTCAGCCCGCCGGATTCGCCGCCTTGTACTCGCGGCGACGGCGGTGCAGGATCGGCTCGGTGTAGCCGCTGGGCTGCGTCGTGCCCTCGAGGATCAGCTCCTTGGCCGCCTGGAAGGCGATGTTGGAGTCGAAGTCCGGCGCCAGCGGACGGTAGGTCGGGTCGCCGGCGTTCTGACGGTCGACGACCGGGGCCATCCGCTCGAGCGAGGCCACCACGTCGGCTTCGCCGACGATGCCGTGGCGCAGCCAGTTCGCGAGCAGCTGGCTCGAGATCCGCAGGGTTGCACGGTCTTCCATCAATGCGACGTCGTGGATGTCGGGCACCTTCGAGCAACCGACGCCCTGGTCGATCCAGCGCACCACGTAACCGAGGATGGACTGGCAGTTGTTGTCGAGTTCCTGCTGCTTCTCCTCGTCGGACCAGTCCGTCTTCGGCGCGAGCGGGATGGTCAGGACGTCCTCGACCCGGGCGGGATCGCGCTTGGCGATCTCGTCCTGACGCTCGAAGACGTCGACGAGGTGGTAGTGCAGTGCGTGCAGTGTCGCGGCGGTCGGCGAGGGCACCCATGCGGTGGTGGCCCCGGCCTTCGGGTGCCCGATCTTCTGCTCGAGCATGTCGGCCATCAGATCGGGCATGGCCCACATGCCCTTGCCGATCTGTGCCTTGTGCTGCAGCCCCGCGTGCAGTCCGGTGTCGACGTTGAAGTTCTCGTACGCGCCGATCCAGGTCTGCTGCTTCATCTCGGCCTTGCGCACCATCGGACCCGCCTCCATCGAGGTGTGGATCTCGTCGCCGGTGCGGTCGAGGAAGCCGGTGTTGATGAAGACCACGCGCTGCTCGGCTGCCTTGATGCAGGCCTTGAGGTTGACCGTGGTGCGGCGTTCCTCGTCCATGATCCCGACCTTGAGCGTGTTCTCGGGCAGGCCGAGGACCTTCTCCACGCGGCCGAACAGTTCGACGGTGAAGGCAACCTCGTCGGGGCCGTGCATCTTCGGCTTCACGATGTAGACCGATCCGGTCCGCGAGTTCTGCAGTCCGTCATCGGACATGCCGTGGATGCCGATCAGTGAGGTGATCAGGCCGTCGAGGATTCCTTCGGGGACCTCGTTGCCGTCGGCGTCCAGGATGGCGTCGTTGGTCATCAGGTGTCCGACGTTGCGGACGAAGAGCAGTGAACGCCCGTGCAGGTCGAATGTGGTGCCGTCCGGGGCCGTGTACTCGCGGTTGCCGTTGAGCACGCGCGTGAAGGTCTTGCCGCCCTTGGAGACCTCTTCGGCGAGATCGCCCTTGTTGAGGCCCAGCCAGTTGCGGTAACCGATCACCTTGTCTTCGGCGTCGACCGCGGCGACCGAATCCTCGAAGTCCATGATCGTGGTGATCGCGGACTCGACGACGACGTCCTTGATCCCGGCCGGGTCGGTGGAACCGATCGGCGAGGACGGGTCGATCTCGATGTCGAGGTGGAGTCCGTTGTTGCGCAGCAGGATCGACGTCGGCGAATCGGCCTGGCCCCGGTATCCGACGAAAGCCGTCGGATCGGCGAGGGTCGAGGTCTTGTCGCCGTCGAGCGTCACCTGCAGGGCACCATCCCGAACGGCGAACGCGCGCACATCGGTGTAGCTGCACTGCTCGAGCGGCACGGCCTGGTCGAGGAAGTCCTTGGCGTAGGCGATGACCTTGTCGCCGCGCACCTTGTTGTACGACGAGCCCTTCTCCGCGCCGTCGGTCTCCGGGATCGCGTCGGTGCCGTAGAGCGCGTCGTACAGCGATCCCCATCGGGCGTTCGAGGCGTTCAGCGCGAAGCGCGCGTTGAGGATCGGGACCACGAGCTGCGGGCCCGCGGTGTCGGCGATCTCGCGGTCGACGTTCGACGTGGTGATCTGGAAGTCGGCCGGGACCTCGGCGAGGTAGCCGATCTCGGTGAGGAACGACTTGTACTCGTCGAAGTCGCCGGTGCCGGGGGTGAGGTCGGCATCCTTGTGGTCGCGGTGCCAGGTGTCGAGCTTGCTCTGCAACTCGTCGCGGACGGCGAGCAGCTCGCGGTTGCGCGGTGCGAGATCGGCGATCACCGATGCCGCACCGGCCCAGAAGGCGTCCGCATCTACACCGGTACCGGGCAACGCCTCGTTGTTGATGAAGTCGTGCAGGACGGTAGCGACCTGCAACCCGTTGACGGTGATCCGGTCAGACATGGCAGCCTTTCTCGAGCGAAATGACAACGCATACATGCTACTCGTCGGTAACGGGGGACGGCAGGCGCCTCCCGTCACGGGCGGTGTGCCCGCTCAGCGAGCTCGGTACAGAGGGTCGACAACCGGGACCGCAGAGTCGTTCCGAGGTCGGCGATCGCCGATTGTTCGCGGACGTAGTCGGCTCGGCCCGCGGGGGTCTCGATGCGGACCGGTTCGTACCCGAGGTCGCTCAGATCGTAGGGGCTCGCCCGCATGTCGAGGTCGCGCGCGCGGAGGGCCAGGGCGAAGCAGTCGAGCGTCAGGTCCGATGGCACGAGCGGCGCGAGGGTGAAGCAGTAGCGATAGAGGTCCATCGTCGCGTGCAGACAGCCGGGTTGCTCATGCTCGATCTGTGATGTCCGGGTGAGCGTGGCGTCGTTGCGCGGTCGGGCCGGATCTGTGAAGAACCGGAAGGCGTCGAAGTGCGTGCACCGCAGCGGCATGGACTCGACGACCGCATCCGTGCCTGCGGGTCCCAGACGCAACGGGAGGTCGTGCCGGGTGTCATCGGTGCGGTAGACCATCGCCCACTCGTGAAGTCCGAAGCAGCCGAGCCGGGCGGGCCGCCGGGCGGTGGCGCCGAGCATGTCCACGGCCGCGGAAAGAGCGTCGGCCCGGTGCCGGAGATGGGCTGCGCCGACGCGGACACCGGCGTCGGTCTGCTCGTAGCCGCGCAGGCCGAGGAACTCCGCACCCTCTTCGAGGGTCACGCCGTAACCGGGATGCCAGCGCAGCACGTGCGCCGGACGCGACGAGTAGTAGGTGAACAGGAAATCGATCACCGGGTGCCGGGCGCCGCGACGACGGGCGTCGAGGTAGGGGCCGATCAGGTCGTCGACCGCGCGACGATGGGCGTCACGCAGCGAGCGCCACTGCCCGGCCGGGAGGACGGAGTCGTCGCGAACCGGACCCGGCGAACGCAGTCGCTCGCTCACCACCGCACTCACACCCGGTGGGTCTCGTCGCGGACGTTGCCGACGAATTCCTCCACCAGATCGGCGAGGGGGACGATGCCGATGGTCCGGCCGCTGTCGTCGACCACGGCACCCAGATGCGAACTGGATCGACGCAGCACCCCGGTGGCCTCGTCGAGCGGGGTGGTCGAATCGATCACGGGCAACGGTCGGATCTTGTCGACGCCGATGATGGTGTCCGGCCCGACGTGCTCGTCGAGGATCTCGTCGAGCACGTCCTTGAGGTGCAGGTAGCCGGTGAACGTGCCGTCGGGGCCCCGAACGGGGAATCGGGAGAAGCCGGTCTCGGTGACCGCCTTCTCCACGGCGCCCAGCGTCGGTCCGATGCCGCCCGAGCCGGACACCTGCACCCCGACACTGCGCATCTGTTCGAGCGGGATCATCACCTCGGACACCGTGCGGCCGATGGACTGCAGGGCGCGGGTCAGGCGTTCGTGCTCCTCGGCGTCGAGGAGGCCCTCTTGCTTGGACTCGCCGACCATCTCGGCGAGCTCGCCCAGCGACACCGTGGATTCGAGTTCGTCCTTCGGCTCCACACGGAGCAGTCGCAGCGAGATGTTCGCCATCCAGTTGTAGAAGGCGATCAACGGCCGGACCAGGCGGATGAACATCAGGTGCGCCGGCACCAGCAGCATCGCCGACGACTCCGGACCGGCCAGCGCGATGTTCTTCGGCACCATCTCACCGAGCAGGATGTGCAACACCACGACGAGCGACAGCGCGATGGCGAACGAGATCGGGTGCAGCAGGGCGTCGGGAACGTGCGCGAGATGCAGTGGCGCCTCGATGAGGTGCGCGACCGCGGGCTCGCCGATCCGGCCGAGCAGGATCGAACAGATCGTGATGCCGAGTTGCGCACCGGCCAGCATCAGCGACAGCCGCTCGCCGGCATGGATCACGGTGTGCGCGCGGGACTTCCCGCTCTCGGCGAGCGCTTCGAGTCGGTCGCGCCGAGCGGAGATCAGGGAGAACTCGGCACCCACGAAGAACGCGTTCCCGGCGAGGAGGACGACGGTCAGGCCGACCGCCCACAGGTCACCCATGGGAGTTCTCCTCTGCGGTCGGCGTCGCGATGTCCGGCCGGCCGGGTGCCGTCAGCTCCGGTTCGGCGGGCGCGGGTCGGATGGCCACCACATCGACGCGCCGCCCGTCCATCTGTGCCACCGTCGCCCGCCAGGTGACATCGGGCCCGCGGTCGGGCGACTGCGAGGTGTCGTCGTCGGTCTCGCCGACGGGCGAGCGCCGCGGGAGATCCACCACGTCGTCCACCGTGGGGATGCGCCCCAGGCAGTACATGACGAGTCCGCCTAGGGTGTCGTACGGGCCGTCGGGCGCGTGGTAGCCGGTGGCATCGTAGAGTTCGTCGATCCGCAACAGCCCAGCGCAGAGATAGCCGTTGCCGTCGACGGCCACGTCGGCCCGCTCGTCGTCGTGCTCGTCGGTCACGTCACCGAGGATCTCCTCGATGAGGTCCTCGGTCGTGACGATGCCCGCGGTACCGCCGTATTCGTCGATCACCACGCACAGCTCCATGCCGTCGGCGCGGATCCGTTCCATGAGCGCGTCGCCGTCGAGGCTCGCCGGTACGCGCGGGACCGGCCGGGCGATCGAGGTGACCGATGTGGTGGCCTGACGTTCCGGCGGGACGGTGAAGGCCTGCTTGATGTGCACGACCCCGACGAGGTCGTCGAGGTCGCCGTCGATGACCACCGGGAACCGTGAGTGGCCGGTGCGCGACGACGCCATGACGAGGTCGCGGACGGTGTCGGCGCGATCGAGGCAGTCGATCGTGACGCGGGGGGTCATGAGATCTTCGGCGGTGAGCTCGCCGAAGCGCAGCGACCGGTCGACGAGGGTCGCGGTCTGCTGATCCAGGGCGCCGCGGCGAGCCGAATTGCGCACGAGCGAGACGAGTTCCTGAGGCGACCGCGCGGACGCCAATTCGTCGGTCGGTTCGATGCCGAGACGGCGCACGATCCAGTTCGCGGTGCCGTTGAGTCCGTTGATCGCCCAGCGGAACATCGCCGAGAACACGGTCATCGGGCCCGCGGTGGCCCGTGCCACCGCCAGCGACTTGGCGATCGCCAGGTTCTTCGGGATCAGTTCGCCGAGGACCATCGACAACGACGTCGCGATCACCAGCGCGAGGATCAGCGACGTCGCCGAGGCGACCGAGTCGCCCACCCCCAGTGCGTTCAGCGGCGGTCGCAGAATCCGGGCGAGAACCGGTTCGGCGATATAACCGGTGATGAGTGTCGTGATGGTGATGCCCAGCTGGGCACCCGAGAGCTGGAACGACAGGGTGGAGTGCGCGCGCTGGACCATCCGCGCACGCCGGTCCCCGCGATCGGCGACATCGGCGGTGATGGTCGAGCGTTCCAATGCGGTCAGGGAGAACTCGGCCGCCACGAACAGGGCGGTCCCCAGCGTCAGCGCGATGAATCCGACGAGACTCGCGACCAGGAGCAGGATCTCCACGTCACCACCCGCCCGGCAGGGGTCGCCCTTCGGCGAAACCGGCGGGCGACTGGATCCCCAGCACCACCTTGTCGTGCAGTTCGCGAAGGTTCCGGGCGCCGGTGTAGGTGGCCGTGCTGCGGACCCCCGCGCAGATGTGGTCGATCAGATCCTCGACGCCGGGTCGCTCCGGGTCGAGACGGATCCGCGAACTCGAGATGCCCTCCTCGAACAGGCTCTTGCGTGCCCGGTCGTAGGTGCTGTCGCCGCTCGACCGCGCCGCGACGGCCCGCTTCGAGGCCATGCCGAAGCTGACCTTGTACGGACCCTGCGCATCCACGAGCAGATCGCCCGGCGACTCGTGGGTGCCGGCGAACCACGAGCCGACCATGACGTTCGATGCCCCGGCGGCCAGTGCCAGTGCCACGTCGCGCGGGTGCCGGACGCCGCCGTCGGCCCACACCGACGCACCGTGCCCGGCCGCGACCGCGGCACATTCGGCGACCGCCGAGAACTGGGGGCGTCCGACGCCGGTCATCATCCGGGTCGTGCACATCGCGCCCGGGCCGACTCCGACCTTGACGATCGACGCGCCCGCACCGATGAGATCGAGCGTGCCCTCGGCGGACACGACGTTGCCGGCTGCGATCGGGACGCCCAGGTCGGCGTCGGCGACCGCCGTGAGCGCGGTGAGCATCTTCTCCTGGTGACCGTGCGCGGTGTCCATGACCAGTAGGTCGGCGCCCGCGGCGACCAGTGCGCGAGCCTTGCCCACGACATCGCCGTTGATGCCGACGGCCGCCGCGATGCGCAGGGCGCCGGCGGAGTCGACGTTCGGTGAGTAGATCGCGTGCCGCAGGGCTCCCACGCGGTTGAGGACCCCGGCGAGCCGGCCGTCGGGTTCGACGAGCACTGCCAGGCCGAGATGCAGGTCGCCGAGTGCGTCGAACACCTCGCGGGGCGGGGTGTCGACGGGCAACATCACGATGTCCGGGTCGGCGACCTCACGCACACGCGCGAACCGGTCGACGTCACGGCAGCGTTTCTCGGTGACCACCCCGACCGGACGGCCGTCCTCGACGACGACGGCCACCCCGTGGGAACGCTTCGGGATCAACGCGACCGCGTCGGTCACCGACGCCCCCGGGTCCAGGGTGACCGGGGTGTCGGCGATCAGATGCCGCGACTTCACGTACGCGATGGACGCAGCGGCCGCTTCGATGGGCAGGTCCTGGGGGAGGACCACGAGCCCACCGCGGCGGGCCACCGTCTCGGCCATCCGCTTGCCCGCTACCGCCGTCATGTTCGCCACGACCAGCGGGATCGTGGTCCCGCTGCCGTCGGACGTCGACAAGTCGACGTCGAAGCGCGAACTGACGTCCGACCTGCCCGGGACGATGAAGAGATCGTCGTACGTCAGATCGTGTGTCGGCCGGTGGCCTTCGATGAATCGCACTGGAGTTCGCAGGCTCCTATTCGGTCACTTCCGAGCGGTCACCGCTCCACAGCGTGTGGAACGTGCCCTCCTTGTCGATGCGCTGGTAGGTGTGTGCGCCGAAGTAGTCGCGCAGGCCCTGGGTCAGCGCGGCCGGCAGGCGTTCGGCACGCAGACCGTCGTAGTACGACAGCGACGATGCGAACGCCGGCACCGGGATACCGAGGAGGGTCGCGGTCGAAACCACCCGGCGCCAGCTGTCGATCCCGACCTCGACGGCCTCGCGGAAGTACGGCGCGAGCAACAGGCTCGGGAGTGCCGGGTCGTCGTGGTACGCCTCGCGGATGCGGTTGAGGAATTGCGCCCGGATGATGCAGCCGCCGCGCCAGATGGTGGCCAGTGCCCCGCGGTCGACGTCCCAGCCGTATTCGGCGCTGCCGGCGGCGATCTGATCGAACCCCTGGGCGTAGGCGACGACCTTCGAGGCGTAGAGGGCGGTCTTGATGTCGTTGACGAAGGTCTCGCGGTCGGCGGGGGCCGAACCGAGGTTCCCCGACGACAGACCGCGGGCCGCGACGCGCTGGTCGGTGGCGCTCGACAGCGCGCGGGCGAAGACGGCTTCGGCGATCCCGGTCGTCGGGATGCCCAGATCGAGGGCGGACTTCACGGTCCAGCGACCGGTGCCCTTCTGGCCCGCGGCGTCGACGATGACGTCGACCAGCGGCTTGCCGGTCTCGTCGTCGACCTGGCTGAGGACCTCGGCGGTGATCTCGATCAGGTAGCTCTCGAGTTCGGTGGTGTTCCAGTCGCGGAAGACGTCGGCGATCTCCGAGACCGGCATGTCCAGGGCCTTGCGCATGAGGTCGTAGGCCTCGCCGATGAGCTGCATGTCGGCGTACTCGATGCCGTTGTGCACCATCTTGACGAAGTGGCCGCTGCCGTCGGGGCCGATGTGGGTGCAGCACGGCTCGCCGTCGACCTGGGCGGCGATCGACTCGAGGAGGGGGCCGAGCGACTCGTACGACTCGACGGGTCCGCCCGGCATGATCGACGGGCCGTTGAGAGCGCCCTCTTCGCCGCCGGAGATGCCGGCGCCGACGAAGTTGAGTCCGCGGGCCGACATCGCGGCCTCGCGCCGGATGGTGTCGGTGTAGAGGGCGTTGCCGCCGTCGATGATGATGTCGCCGGGCTCCATGGCGTCGGCGAGTTCTTCGATCACCGCGTCGGTCGCGTCGCCCGCCTTCACCATGATCAGCACCCGGCGCGGACGCTCGAGCGCCGCCACGAACTCGGCCACGGTCTCGGTGCGGATGAAGTTGCCGTCACCGCCGTGGTTCTCGAGCAGCGCGTCGGTCTTGGCGATGCTCCGGTTGTGCAGCGCGACCGTGTACCCGTGACGGGCGAAGTTGCGTGCGATGTTCGAACCCATGACGGCCAGGCCGGTGACACCGATCTGGGCCTTCGCGGAGGAGGACGATGAGTCGACGTTGTTCATGCGGACAGCCTATTGCCTCTGTGTCCGAACCGGCGATCTGCCTCCACGTGTGACGGCGGTCCGACGCCGCGGGGAAGACGAGTCGTCAGAATGCCGACATGAGCCGGTTGAGCTCGGTGAGCCACGGGATCGCGACCGCGAGGGTCGGGAGGACCAGGATCGCTGCGGCCGCGCCGTAGGCGCCGGCGGCGACGATCCGCGCGGGGCGGTCGTCGCGGAGACGGTGGACGCGCGTCAGGGTCGTCGGCCCGCCGACCGCCATCGCACCGCGCGGGGCAACCGCGTCGGCGCAGGCGACCAGCGCACGACCCAGCGTGGTCGGGGTGGTCGCCCGGACGGCCTGATCGTCGGCCAGTGCCTCGACGAGGAGTTCGGCCGCGCCGAGCGCGGAACTGCTGCGCACGAACCGGGGGAACGCCTCGTGCAGTGCGATGAAGGCCTCGAGCACGAGGTCGTGCCGGGCACGTAGGTGGGCGCGCTCGTGCGCGATGACGGCGACCAGTTCGTCCCGGGTGAGGCGATGCACGACGCCTTCGCTGACCACGACACGCTGGCGGAGGCCGGGCAGGCAGTAGGCGAGCGGCTGCTCGACGTCGATCATGCGGACGTCGCGGGCGTAGAGCGGGTCGTCGGCGTCGTCGGTCCGGTCACAGCGGTCGAGGATGTCGATGAGCTGGCGGTGCGCCTTACGCCGGGCGCGGGTGCGCACACCGACGCGGATCACCGTGTAGAACAGTCGCGCGCCGACCAGGAGGGTCAGGACGAAGACGCCGACGCACAGGAGCCACAGTGGCCAGCCGAGCCGTTCGATCTCGCGGACCGGGTGGGTGGTCGGGGTGCCGTCCGGTCCGATCACAAGGATGTTCGCCGCGATCGCCAGGCCACAGCTGAACGCCGACAGGACGGCGGCCAGGGCAATGGCCTGCCACAGCGTCATCGCCGCACGTGGCGCTCGGATCGGCCAGCGCGCCCGGGACAGTGCCTCGGGTACGGGTCCGGCGAGCACCAGGCTGACGATGCCGAAGAGCAAGGCGGTCATCTGGTTGATTCCTCAAAGTGGGCTGCGAGTGGTGGTGCCGCGAATCTAACCGGTGTCGCTCGTTCCGCGGGCGGCTTCGAGTTCATCGAGTGCGGAACGGAGGGCGGCCGCCTCGTCGGCGCCGACGCGTCCGACGAAGGACACCAGGGCGGCGTGCCGCGACCCGGGGGCGTCGGCCTCGCTGAGGGCGTCGACCATGAGGCTGGCGACCAGGTCCTCTCGCGGGTGCGTGGGGACGTACTTGTGCGCCCGGTCGTCGCGGATCTGCGTCACCAGGTTCTTCTTCGCCAGTCGCTGCAGGACCGTCATGACGGTCGTGTAGGCGAGCGAACGGTCCCGTGACAGCGCGGCGTGCACCTGCCGCACGGTCTGCGGGGTCGAACTCTCCCACAACGTGTCCATCACAGCGCGTTCGAGGTCGCCCAGGCCATTCATCTTTCGCATTTTACTGCTGTGCCTCCGTTTGTGGGTCCGCTGGATACCCAGTTGTTGCGTGCCGGTGTGCCGAGCGACGCTCGCGCGGGGCGGCACGCCGTTGACGTGGCCGTTTCCGCGGCGCTTGACACGTTGGTAAGGCTAGCCTACATTAAGTGTCACGTCGGACCGCGCGAGAGTCCTGAGGGCTGCAGAGACCCCCGGTCCACGGCACGGAAGGCCCCGCATCTCCCAGAGGTGCGGGGCCTTCCGGTATCTACGGCTAATCAACGACCGGTGCACGTCCCATGTTCCCGCGGTAGTCCACGCGGGTTCGCGGACCGCTGTCGCGCCCGCCGGACCCGCGTGCGACTGTGGACGCCATGACTGCGAACAGTGCGGACGAGGTGCTCCGGGATTCATTCGGCAAAGGACTCGACGGCGTCCTCGGACTCGGGGTCGTCGAGGCGGGGCCCGACCGGATCGTGGCCACGATGGAGATCACCGAGAGTCACCATCAGCCGTTCGGGATCGTGCACGGCGGGGTCTACTGCGCGGTCGGCGAGAGTGTCGCCAGCATGAGCGGCTTCCTGTGGCTGCAGGACTCCGGGATCGGCGGCACCGCGGTCGGGGTCAACAACAACACCGACTTCCTCCGGTCGGTGCGCGCGGGCACGGTCACCGCGACGTCCACGCCGATCCACCGCGGCCGTCGACAGCAACTCTGGGCCGTCGACATGGTCGACCAGGACGGCGCGCTGCTGGCCCGGTCTCAGGTGCGACTGCAGAACATCGAGGTCACATAGGCCGCTGAGGTCCGCGTCACGCCGGCGTCGCTCGGCGCGCCGACCCTGTCCCGGCATGGCAGGATGACTCCTACTGCCCGGCCGGACCCACCGATCGACCGTCCGGCCGATCACCCTCGAGGAGTGCTCCCGGTGCGATTGTCGCCGCATGAACAAGAACGGCTGTTGATCTCGTACGCGGCCGAACTGGCCCGCCGGCGGCAGGCACGCGGTCTGAAGCTCAATCACCCGGAATCGGTGGCGCTGATCACCGATCACGTCCTCGAAGGCGCGCGTGACGGCCGGTCGGTGGCCGAGTTGATGACCTCGGGACGCGAGGTCCTGCGGCGCGACGACGTGATGGACGGGGTGTCGGAGATGCTGCACGACGTCCAGGTCGAGGCGACCTTCCCGGACGGCACCAAGCTGGTGACCGTGCACGACCCGATCGCCTGAGCCCCGACCCAGCCAGACCGTTGGCGGGCGGTCCGTCGTCGACCAGTCCCGTCCGCTGAACCGCAGCACTCCAGGAAGGACCGAGATGCCGGGTACGCACTCCACCGGCCCGCGATCGGCGATCGTGCCGGGCGAGGTCATCGCCGTCGACGGGACCATCGAACTCAACGCGGGCGTCGGCGCCGTCGAGCTCCGCGTCGTGAACTCCGGTGATCGCCCGGTGCAGGTCGGCAGCCACGTGCACTTCCCGCAGTCGAACTCCGCACTCGTCTTCGACCGCTCGCGCGCACACGGCCGTCGGCTCGACATCCCGGCCGGCACCGCCGTGCGGTTCGAGCCGGGAATCGAGATGACCGTGGGCCTGGTGCCGCTGGGCGGGACCCGCGAGGTGTACGGGATATCCCTCGATCCGCCCGGCGCCTGCGGCCCGGTCGACGCCGTCCCCAGCGACGAGAGTGAGTGACACATGGCCATCCTGGGACGCGACCGTTATGCCCAACTGTTCGGCCCGACGACGGGCGATCTGATCCGGCTCGCCGACACCGACCTGCTCATCGAGGTCACCGAGGATCTCTCGGGTGGGCCGGGACGAGCCGGGGACGAGGCGGTCTTCGGGGGTGGCAAGGTGATCCGCGAGTCGATGGGACAGAGTCGGGCGACCCGCGCCGACGGCGCTCCCGACACGATCATCACCGGTGTCGTCGTCCTCGATCACTGGGGAATCATCAAGGCCGACCTGGGGATTCGGGACGGACGCATCGTCGCGATGGGCAAGGCGGGCAACCCCGACACCATGGACGGGGTGCATCCGGACCTCGTCATCGGACCGTCGACCGAGATCATCGCGGGCAACGGCAAGATCGTCACCGCCGGCGCGATCGACTGCCACGTCCATTTCATCTGTCCGCAGATCATGGACGAGGCGCTGGGCAACGGGATCACCACCGTGGTCGGCGGCGGGACGGGACCGGCCGAGGGCAGCAAGGCGACCACCGTGACGCCCGGCGCGTGGCACCTGGCCTCGATTCTCGCCGCCACCGATCACTGGCCGATGAACATCGCACTCCTCGGCAAGGGCAACACCGTCAGCGCCGAGTCGATGCACGAGCAGATCCGTGCGGGCGCTTCCGGTTTCAAGCTGCATGAGGACTGGGGCAGTACGCCCGCGGCCATCGACGCCTGCCTGCGGGTCGCCGACGAGACCGGCGTCCAGGTCGCGCTGCACTCCGACACCCTGAACGAGGCCGGGTTCGTGGAGACCACTCTCGGCGCGATCGCGGGCCGGGGCATCCACGCCTATCACACCGAGGGTGCCGGCGGTGGTCACGCACCGGACATCATCACCGTCGCCGCATACCCGAATGTGCTTCCGTCGTCGACGAATCCGACTCGTCCGCACACGGTCAACACACTCGACGAGCACCTCGACATGCTGATGGTCTGCCACCACCTCAACCCCACGGTGCCGGAGGATCTCGCCTTCGCGGAGAGCCGGATCCGCCCGTCCACGATCGCCGCCGAAGACCTGCTGCACGACCTGGGTGCCATTTCCATGATCGGGTCGGACTCGCAGGCGATGGGCCGGATCGGCGAAGTCGTGCTGCGGACGTGGCAGACCGCGCACGTGATGAAGCGCAAGCGGGGGGCGCTGCCCGGCGACGGCCGGGCCGACAACAACCGCGCCCGACGCTACGTCGCGAAGTACACGATCTGCCCGGCGCGCGCGCACGGCTTCGACGACGAGATCGGCTCGGTCGAGGTCGGCAAGCTCGCCGACCTGGTGCTGTGGGATCCCGCGTTCTTCGGAATCCGGCCGGATCTGGTCATCAAGGGCGGCGCGATCGCCTGGGCGGCGATGGGCGACGCCAATGCCTCGATCCCCACTCCGCAACCGGTCTTCCCGCGCCCGATGTTCGGCGCCGCACCCAAACTCGCGGCCGCCACGTCGGTCAGCTTCGTGGCTCCGGGTGCCGACGCCGACCTCGCCGGCCGGATCGGGGTCGACCGGCGGCTCGTCCCGGTCAAGAACACCCGCGGCGTCGGCAAGGCCGACATGGTCAACAACGACGCATGCCCGACGATCGAGGTCGACCCCGATACGTTCACGGTGACGGTCGACGGTGAGGTGTGGGAATCCGAACCCGTCGCCGAACTCCCGATGGCGCAACGATATTTCCTCTTCTGATGCGATCCGGCGACACCACCTCCGCGCCGCTGGCGATGATGCTCGCACTGGCGGATTCCCGACTGCCGGTGGGCGGACACGTGCACTCCGGCGGGGTCGAACAGGCCATCGCCGACGGATTCATCCGCACCGCAGGCGATCTCGCCTCCTTTCTGTACCGCCGGGTGACCACGAGTGGTCTGGTCGCCGCGTCGGTGGCGGCCGCGGTGGCCGACGGTGCCCTCGACGTGCCCCACGCGCAGCGGGAGACCGACGCGCGCACACCGTCATCCGCCGCGCGGAAGGCGTCGCTGGCGCAGGGCCGGGGAATGGCGCGCCTCGCACGCCGGATGTGGCCGGACACCGACTGGTCGGCCCACCGGCCGGCAACACATCTCCCGGTCATCAGCGGGTCGATCGGTGCTGTGTCCTCGCTCTCGGGATTCCACACCGCGCTGATCCTCGTGTACACCACGATGAGCGGGTCGGCGACCGCCGGCCAGCGTCTGCTCGCACTCGACCCCGCGGACGTGTCGATCATGATCGCCGAACTCGGCGCCGAGTGCGAGCGGGTCGCCGCGGAGGCCGCGGTCGGTCTGGCGGACCTGTCCGATCCGGTTCTCGACATCTTCGCCGAACGCCATGAGCGGCAGCCGATGCCGCTCTTCATGTCCTGACCGCTGTTCACGTCCTGACCCCCGCCCGACCTGACCTGACGATGTCGCGCACCCGCACATCGCCGACCGAGAGGAGTCCCCATGCCCCCGCATCTCATCGACGGGCAGCCGCACACCCACGACCACGACCGGCCGCGTCGCAAGCGTGAACCCGGTGAGGCCCTGCGTATCGGCATCGGTGGTCCCGTCGGGTCCGGCAAGACCGCGCTGGTGGCCGCGCTCTGCCGTCAGCTCCGCGACGAGTTGTCGGTGGCCGTGCTGACCAACGACATCTACACGACCGAGGACGCCGACTTCCTGCGCCGCAACGCTGTTCTGCCCGATGAGCGGATCACCGCCGTCCAGACCGGCGGGTGCCCGCACACCGCCATCCGGGATGACATCACCGCCAATCTCGACGCCATCGACGATCTCGTGGAGGCCAATCCACCGCTGGACCTGATCCTGGTGGAGTCCGGCGGCGACAATCTCACCGCCACCTTCTCGACGGGTCTGATCGACGTGCAGATCTTCGTCATCGACGTCGCGGGCGGGGACAAGGTGCCCCGCAAGGGTGGCCCGGGTGTCACGTTCTCGGACCTGTTGGTGATCAACAAGATCGACCTGGCCGAACGGGTCAACGCCGACCTCGACGTCATGCGCCGCGACGCGGCGAGGGTCCGTGACGGCCGGCAGACCGCCATGATCTCGCTGACCGAGGATCCCGCCGCGACCGACGTGCTGGCGTGGGTGCGGACACAGCTGGCCGCCCCGGTCGTCGCCGGGTGACCATGCGCACCGAGGTCGACATCGTCGCCACCGTCGACCGCGGTGTGCGCCACCGGGCGGTCGGGGGTCTCGGCGTGCGGGTCACGGCCCCCGGCCACGTGCAGCTCATCGGCACGGCCGCGACGCCCCTTGGCGGTGACGAGATCGTGGTCCGCATCGAAGTCGAACCCGGCGCGCACCTACGGGTGGGCAGCGTCGCCGCGACCATCGCACTGCCGGCCCGCGACCGCGTGGACTCGTCGGCCCGGTGGGAGATCGGAGTCGGTGACGGCGGGCGTCTGCGGCTCGACCCGCAACCCACCGTCGTCGCGGGCGGTGCGCGGCATCAGTCCGACATCGCGGTGCGTCTGGCGTCGGGCGCCACCCTCGACCTGCACGAGCACGTGCAGATCGGCCGGGCGGCCACGATGACGGACTCGACTCTGGCCGACCGGGACCGGGCGGGTGCCTGGACCGGGGGACTGCGTGTGGACGTGGACGGCGAGGTAATGCTCGCGCATCGGCTCACGCTGGGGCACGGCACCCCAGCCGGTGCTGCCGGCCACCGCGCGGCGAGCAGCGTCTTCCGCTATCCCGACGACCGGTCGGGGGAGGTACACGCGACCGAGTTCGCCGCGCGGCTCCAACTCGCCGGGGGAGCCAGCCTGACCACCGCCCTCGGAGCCTCGGTCAGCGCTGCTCAGCGGCTGGCCGACGATCTCGAGATCGATTCACTGGCCGCGGTGCCGTAGCACCCCGAAGGTGGCCGGCGGGTGTTCGCCGGCCGGCCGTCGCGTCAGCTGGCCTCGGCCTCGGATTCCTTGCCGTCGGCGTCCTTGCCCTCGGTGGGTACCGATCCGGTGGTCCCGGTACCCGTCGACTCCGAGTCCACGGTGCCGGCGTCGGTCTTGGCCGGCTCCGACTCCGAGGTCGTGCCGGCCTTCTCCAGGGCCGACAGCTGACCGATCGCCGTCCGCGCGTACACCTGCTGTTCGGTCACCGCGAGCTGCGATCGACCACGCGTGGTGAACGCGAAGAACCAGTTGATCAGCGTGTTCAATCGGTTGCGGAATCCGACCAGGTACACGAGGTGCAGTGCCAGCCAGCCGAGCCAGGCGAAGTAACCCTCGGTCTCGAACGTCTTCTTGATGCCCGGGATCGGGACCTGCATCACCGCGGAGTACCGCGAGATGGTCGCCATCGATCCCTTGTCGTAGTAGCTGAACGGCTTGCGCTGGTCGGGGGTCTGACCCTTCAGCTCGGCCTTGATGGCATCCGCGGCGTATCGACCGCCCTGGATCGCGCCCTGCGCAACGCCCGGCACCCCGTCGACCGCCATCATGTCGCCGACGACGAACACCTCCGGATGGCCGGGAATGGTCAGGTCGGGGAGCACCTTCACCCGGCCGGCGCGGTCGAGTTCGACGCCCGACTGTTCGGCGAGCTGCTGTCCGAGGGGGCTGGCCTGCACGCCGGCCGACCACACCTTGCACTGCGACTCGATGCGGCGGGTGGTGCCGTCCTTCTCCTTGACGACCAGGCCGTCGTAGTCGACGTCGACGACCATCGCGTTCAGCTGGATCTCGACCCCCATCCGCTCGAGGCGGGCCGCGGCCTTGCCGCCGAGCTTGGGGCCGAACGGCGGCAGGACGGCCGGCGCGGCGTCGAGCAGGATCACCCGGGCCTCGGTCGGGTCGATGTTGCGGAAGGCGCCCTTGAGCGTCTTGTCGCTCATCTCGGCGATCTGCCCGGCCAGCTCGACACCGGTCGGGCCGGCGCCGACGACCACGAAGGTCAGCAACTTGGCGCGCTCGGCGGGGTCGTGGGACAGCTCGGCCTGCTCGAAGGCCCCGAGGATGCGGCCACGCAGTTCGAGGGCGTGGTCGATGGTCTTCATGCCGGGCGCGTACTCGGCGAAGTGGTCGTTGCCGAAGTAGGACTGGTCGGCTCCGGCGGCCACGATCAGGTCGTCGTACGGGGTGACCGTGATCCGCTCGAGCAGCCGGGAGGTGACCGTCTTGGCGTCGAGGTCGATGTCGTACACGTCGCCCATGAGCACGGCGGTGTTCTTCTGCTTGCGCAGGACCACGCGGGTGGCCGGGGCGATCTCGCCCTCGGCGACGATGCCCGTCGCCACCTGGTACAGCATCGGCTGGAACAGGTGATGCGTGGTCTTGGCGATCAGCGTGACGTCGACATCGGCCTTGGCCAGTCGCTGGGCGGCGAACAATCCGCCGAAGCCCGAACCGATGATGACCACTTTCCGGCGGGTCGTGGCTGCTCCAGCGGGGGCCTGGACGGCGGGGCTGCTCATCTCCAGACATCTCCTTCTAGGTCGTTGGGCGACGGTCGTGCGGACTTCGGCGGACCCGGTGGGGGTGCTACCCGGAGGAGCCGCGTAGCGCCGGGGCCGGAGTACGACCGTGCATGTTCTCAACGGTAGTCAATGATGATCCGATGGGCGCGGCCAGAGGGGTGTTGTGTTCACGCGGTGAGACCGCCGGCCGACGACCAGCGCTGGGATCGCTCCTGCCAGTCGGCGCGTACGAGCTCGTATTCGACCTCGGACCGGTCCCGGTCGGGATGGATCGTGAGCAGTTCGGCAGAGTCGGCGGCATCGTCGCAGAGGTGGATCGCGCAGAGCGTCATGCCGAGTTTCTCCATCACCCGGCGAGAGGATGCGTTGCGGGCGACGGTGCTCGCGAAGACCCGATCGGTTCCGAGGTGGTCGAAGGCGAACGCGACGAGCGCGAACGCCGCCTCGGTGGCCAGTCCGCGACCCCACACCGTGCGACGGAGGCGATAGCTCAGTTCCAGTTCCGCTCGACAGCTGTGGCGTGGCGTGCGTAGCGAGATCCAGCCGAGAAAGGCGGCGGTGGCGGGGTCGCACAGAACCCACGTGCCGGTGCCGTACTTCCGGTGCTCGGTCTCTGCGCGGGGCACCACCCACTCCTCGATCACGGCGCGCGGTGTCGCGGCGCCGCCGCTGACGTAGCGCATGACCTCGGGATCGCTGTCGAGATGGACGAGCTCGTCGACGTCGACGGCGGACACCGGGCGCAGACGAGCCCGTACCGTGTCGATGTTCACCCGAGCCCCTCACCGCGCGCGGGGGTGCGCGCACCGATTCGCCTGTCGTCCTGCCCCGGCGAGTGAGTCTACGGTCTGGTCGACGATGACTCCTGCAGTTCGTCGCACGCGTGTCCCGCACTAAGATCTGCGCCGTGGCCCTCGACCCAGATGCCCCCGATTCCGACACCCTCGATCCGGATGCGCCCGCAGCCGGTCCCGACTATCACCTCGACATCCCGGTCGCGCTCCGCTGGGGCGACATGGACATCAACAATCACATCAACAACGTGCAGATCTCGCGGATCTTCGAGGAGAGCCGCGTGCGATCGTTCTTCGAGTGGATGCCCGATCGGCCGCGGAAGTTCTCGTTCCTCGTCGCACGCCAGGACATCGAGTTCTCCGCACCCGTCCACTACTCGCTCGACCCCGTCCACGTCCGCACCTGCATCGGACGCGTCGGCCGGTCGTCGTTCGTCATGGCCCTGCGCCTGTTCGACCAGTCCGGGACGTTGTGCGCCACCGCCGAGACGACGATGGTCGTCGTCGATCCGGACACCGGCCGCCCGTCCCCCATTCCCGACGACGCACGGGGTCTGTTGTCCGCGCGGCTCGGGGAGCCGGTGCGGTTCCACACACCTCGGTCGAACGCAGCGGGCTGACCGGCCCGCGCCCGTCAGGCACACCCATCCGATGCTGATCCTGCACCGCGCCGAACGCACCGACACCCTGGCCGATGCGCTGGCCGATGTCCTGGCGCGTCCGCTCGGCGATCCGATGCGGCCGGAGATCGTGTCGGTTCCCGCCGCCGGCGTCGAGCGGTGGCTCGCCCAGCATCTGGCGCGGCGGCTGGGAACCGGAACCGGCGAGGACGGTATCGCCGCGAACATCGACTTCACCGGGCCGTCCCGGCTGGCGGATGCGATCGGTGCGGCGGTGCTCGGCGGAACGCCTCTGCACACCGCCGCCTCGCTCACGGCGCCGGACGATCCCTGGCGCGCGGCCGAGTTGACGTGGCCGGTGCTGCGCGTCCTCGACGACCGCATCGACGATCCTGCGCTCGACGTCATCGCGCGGCACATCGGTGCCGGCGACGCCTCCTCGCCCCGGATCGGACGCCGCTACGCCACCGCGCGGCATCTGGCCGAACTGTTCGATCGGTACGGGCGGTCACGGCCGTCCCTGATCGCCGACTGGGCGGCCGGTCACGACCTCGACGGTGCCGGTCGACCCCTGCGGGACGATCTCGCCTGGCAGCCCGGATTCTGGCGCGCGGTCCGCGAGGAGATCGGCCGACCGCATCCCGCGGAGGATCTGCCCGCCGTCTGCGATCGCCTGCGCACCGACCCGGCCGCCGGGGGATTGCCGGAACGGTTGTCGGTGTTCGGGCCGACCCGGCTCACCGAATCGTTTCGTCGGATCGCCGCCGCAGTCGCCGTACACCACGATGTCCACCTGTTCGTGCCGCACCCGAGCCCCCGGTTGTGGGAGGAACTCGGAGCGCTCGTCGATCCCGGTGCCGGCGAGGGAGTCCCGCCGCGGCGCGCGGAACGCGCGCTCCCCGAACTGCGAAACCCCTTGCTGGCCGGTCTCTCCCGAGATCTGCAGGAACTGCAGCTGCGTCTCGCTCCGATCGTGGAGCGGGACATCCACCATGCCCCGCGGCAGCCCGGGGTCGCCGACACCGCGCTGCACGCCGTGCAGTCGGGGATCCGCGACGACCTGGCCCCCGCGGCTGACGGCACCGACACCCCGGACAGCTCGAACACCCCGGACACCGCAGATCCGTCGGTCGAGGTGCACGCCTGCCACGGACCCGAGCGACAGATCGAGGTGCTGCGGGATCGGCTGCTGCATCTGTTCGCCGCCGACCCGCGGCTACAGCCGCGCGACGTCCTCGTCATGTGTCCGGATGTCGAGACGTTCGCGCCGCTGATCCGTGGCGCGTTCGGCCAGGCAGGCCTGCCGCACCCGGCCTTCGATCTACGAGTTCGCCTGGCCGACCGCGGAATCCGCCACGTCAACCCGATCCTCGACGTGATCGTCGGAGTCGTGGAGCTGGCCGCGGGTCGCGTGACCGCCGGCGAGGTCGTCGACCTCCTCGGCGCCCCGCCGGTACGAACCCGGTTCGCGATGACCGACGACGACCTCGACCTGATCCGGGAATGGCTGGCGCACAGCAATGTCCGCTGGGGCTTGGGCGTCGCCGAACGCGCCCGGTACGGACTCGAACGATTCCGGCAGGGAACCTTCGATGCCGGCCTGGATCGGATCGCCCTCGGCGTCGTCGCCGAGGAGGCCGACGATGAATGGCTCGGTACCGCACTGCCACTGGCCGGCGTCGAGAGCACCGGGATCGACCTCGTCGGCCGGTTCGACGAATTCCTCGACCGTCTGGGTCGGGTGCTGGCCGAATTGCGTGAAGCAGCCCCCGCGCACCGCTGGGCCGAGACGCTCATCGATGCCGTGTCGTCCCTCACGGAGACGGAGCCCGTCGACGACTGGCAACGCGCGCAGGCCATCCGGATGCTGAGCGAGGCCCTCGGAGACACCCGTCCGGTCGAGCCGGAGGAGGTCCTGCGGCTGGCAGACGTGCGGGACCTGCTGGCGACCCTGGTCGCCGGCCGGCCGACCCGCTCGAATTTCCGCACCGGCGAACTCACCGTCTGCACGATGGTGCCCATGCGCTCGGTGCCGCACCGGGTGATCGTGCTGCTCGGTGTGGACGCGGAGGTCTTCCCACGCGTCCAGCGGATCGACGGCGACGATGTCCTCGGCGTCGATCCGCTGGTGGGCGAACGCAATCCGCGGGACGAGGACCGGCAGTGTTTTCTCGACGCGATCTGTGCCGCACAGGACGCACTCCTCGTCTTCTACAGCGGCGCCGATCCGGTCTCCGGCCGGCGCATCCCGCCGGCCGTGGTCGTCAGCGAACTCGTCGACACACTCACCGGTCTGACCGGCGTCGACCCGGTCCGTCGACACACTCTCCACGGATTCGACGCACGGAACTTCACCCCCGGCGGGGTTCAGGGGATTCCGGGACCGTTCAGTCACGATTCGTCGATGCTCGCCGGCGCCGAGGCGATGCGCGGGCCGGCGCGGCGACCGGTGGTGGCCGCGCACGAGGTCCTGCCGGCGCCGGAACGCACCCTCGACACCGAGGACATCGACCTCGCCACCCTCATCGACTTCCACGTCGATCCGATCGTCGCGTTCGTCCGGCAACGACTCGGTGCCCGCATCCCCGACGACGACCGGCCGCACGACGATCAGCTGGACGTGGAACTGGAACCGCTGGACAAGTGGGGGATCGGCGACCGTTTCCTGTCCCGGATGCTGACCGGGGTGTCCATCTCGGACTGCGAGGCCGCCGAGCTCCGGCGCGGCACCCTGCCCCCGTTCGCCTTCGGCACGCGCGAATTACGCGCCATCTCCCGGGCGGTGACGCGGCTGCACGGTGTCGTCGAGCCGCTGCGGTCGGGGGCTCCCCGGACCCTCGACGTCCTGGTCCGTCTGCCCGACGGGCGGCGGGTACACGGCACGGTCGGCGAGGTGTTCGGCGACACCGGGCCGGCGGCGGTGGTCCGGGCGACCTACTCCAAGCTCAAGGCCAAACAGCAACTCAGCGGGTGGATCACGCTGCTCGCCGTCGCCGCCGCTGCGACCCAGGGCAACGACGCGGCCGGGCCGGTCGAGTCCGCGGTCCTGGTCGGGCGCGCCGCCCGCGGCGGCGGGACCAGCACTGTCAGGCTCCGACGACCCGAGGACCCGGTCCCGCTGTTGTACGACCTCGTCCGACTCCGCGACGAGGGTCTCCGTCGTCCGCTGCCGTTGCCCCTGGAACCCGCGTTCGCCTTCGTCGAGAACGACGGACCCGGCCGGCGCAGCACCTTCTCGCTGGCCAACGCGCGCAGGAACTTCGAGGACAAGTTCGGTCCCGCGCACGACCCCTATGTGCGGCTGGCGTTCGGCGGCGACGTGCTGGCCGACGTCGACTTCGACGACCTCCTCGACGGCCGGCCACCCGAGCACCGGTCGGTCGGCGGAGTCGAACTGCCCATGTCCGAGGGCGAACCGCTGTTCGCCGGACTCGCGCGAACCGTGTGGGTGCCGCTCAACCTGCACCGGGAGGGCTCATGAGACGCCCGGCCACCTTCGACATCACCGCCGACCTGCCGGACCACACCACGGTCCTGGAGGCCAGTGCGGGAACCGGGAAGACCTACGCCATCGTCGGTCTCGCCGCCCGGCACATCGCCGAAGGCGTACCCATCTCGCAGATGCTGCTCGTGACGTTCAGTCGAGCCGCGACCGCCGAACTGCGGGAACGCATGCGAGACCGCGTGCGGGAGTTGCTCGACGGGCTCGGCCGCGCGGGCGCGGACACCGGCCACGACGCGCTGTTGCTGATGCTGGCCCAGGGAACACCGGACGAGGTCGCCGCCCGCCGCCGCAATCTGGCCAGGGCCCTCAGCGACTTCGACGCGTCGACGATCGCGACCACCCACACGTTCTGCAATCGCATGTTGGAGGCGCTCGGTTTCCTCGGTGAACGCGAGCTGGTCTACTCGATCGTCGAGGAGGTCGACGAACTCACCGAAGAAGTTGCCCTGGACCTGTACCTGCGGGGCTTCTGGGCAAGTGACACACCGGAGTTCGACTTCTCCGAGGCCCGGGCCATCGCCCGCGACGCGGTGCGTCAGGCGTCGGTCGCGTTGGCACCGGACGACTCCGAGGTGACCGACGGCTCGGTCGCGGCCCGCCGGGTCAGCTTCGCCACCGCGGTCCGCCGCATCGTCGAGACACGCAAACGCGATGCGCGCGTTCGGACCTATGACGACCTACAGGCCATCCTGCACCGGATCGTGACCGACCCGGTGGTCGGCGAGCGGGCGTGCCGGCGGATCCGCGACACCTTCACCGTCGTCCTGGTCGACGAGTTCCAGGACACCGACCCGCTGCAGTGGGAGATCGTGCGCCGCTGCTTCCACGGGCACCGTCGCCTCATCCTCGTCGGCGACCCCAAGCAGTCGATCTACGGTTTTCGCGGTGCGGAGGTCCTCAGCTACCTCGCCGCCGTGTCCTCCGCCGACACCCTCCAGGCGCTCGACGTGAACCGACGGTCCGACGGCGCCCTGGTCGACGCGCTCGGACACCTGTATGGCGAAGCCGCGCTGGGGCATCCGGGTATCGTCGTGCATCCGGTCTCGGCCGCCCAGGCGGGGAGCCGTCTGGGCGGTCGCCCGCCGTTGCGCATCCGCGCGTTCCTGCGTAACGACTTCGCGTCCCGCAACTCCTACAACCTGCCCTCGGTGAAGGACGTCCGCACGCGGATCGCGATCGATGTCGCCGACGACATCGCACACACGCTCGCCCAGGGGGCCAGGATCGAGGTCGACGGCGCCTCCCGCCCGGTCGATCCCGGTGACATCGCCATCCTGGTGCGGCTCAACAGCACCATCGAACCACTCCAGCGGGAACTCGCCGAGCGGGGCATCAACTCGGTCATCGGGTCCGGGGTCAACGTGTTCTCGACGACCGCGGCCCAGCACTGGCTGTGGGTGACGCGCGCGGTCGAACAACCCTCGCGTGCCGATCGGGTGCGGCTGGCCGCGCTCACGACGCTCCTCGGGTGGCCGACCGAGCGGGTGGCAACCGCGGGCGAACCCGAGATCGCCGAGCTCGGGGCCGAGATGTCGTCGTTGGCGCGGGTGTTCGTGCAGGGCGGGTTCGCCGCGATGGCCCAGCGGCTCCTCGATTCGCATGGGGTCGCCGCGCGGGTGCTGGCCACCGAGAACGGTGAACGCGTCCTCACCGACCTTCTGCAGGTGTCCGCGTTGTGCAACAAGCACGTCGTCGAGACCTCGGCCGGACTCAGCGCACTCGTGGAGTGGCTGGCCGAGCGGATCGCGGACACGTCCGCCCGGCAGCGATACGAGGACCAGAGCCGACGACTCGACCGCGACACCCAGGCGGTCCAGATCATGACCGTGCATGCCAGCAAGGGTCTGCAGTTCCCGATCGTCTACGTGCCCTATGGCTGGGACGGGACGTGGATCGGTGACCGCGGCAACATCACCTATCACGACGAGTCGGGTACGCGTCGGCTCGACGTCGGCGGTGGGCAGGCCCCCGGGCGTGCGGCCCGACGCAAGCGGTACGCCGAGGAGACCGCCGGCGAGGACCTCCGGCTCCTGTACGTGGCACTGACGCGGGCGCAGTCGCAGGTCGTCGCGTGGTGGGCGCCGTCGATGAACACCACGAGCGGACCGTTGCACCGCCTGATCTTCGGGCGTGACACGGCGACGCGGACCCCGTCCGAGACCGGAGAGTCGGTCTGGGCGGTTGCTTCCGATGTGCCCATCCCGGACGACGACCCCACCTGTGTGAGCGTGCTCCGCACGCTGGCCGAACGCGACGCGGCGATCTCGGTCGAGCCCGCCGGCCGGATCAAGGCCGCTGCGGTCACGACCTCGACGCACTCCGTGGACGAGGCGGCGTCCCTCGGGGTTGCGCGGTTCCGGCGCGGCATCGATCAGGAATGGCGTCGGACGTCGTACTCGGCCATCGTCGCCGACGTCGCGCACGGCGCACCGGGAGCGCCCAGCGGCCCGGTCGTCACCACCGGCAGCGAACCCACCGAGGACATCCTGAACGACGAGCCGGTCGTCGATCCGGCCGGGATCGACGAGATCGGCGAGGTCGCGGATGGGGAGCAGGTCGGCACGCCGTCGCTGATGAACGGTCTGCCCTACGGTGCGGCGTTCGGAACCCTGGTCCACGAGGTCCTGGAGTATGTCGACACCTCGGCACCCGACATCGACGCGCATGTTCGCGAATTGTGTTCGCGCGCAATCGGTGTCCTGCCGGCCGACATCGATGCCGACGTGCTGGTCACCGCACTCGTGGGCGTTCTCACCACGCCACTGGGGTTCGGCGACCTCTGGGGTGTGGAACCGGGAGATCGCCTGGCCGAGCTCGACTTCGAACTCCCGCTGGGACCGTCGGACGGCACACCCGGCGGTGGCGGGGCGACGCCGGGCGGATTCGCCGAGCTCCTGGACCGGCATCTGCCCGACGAGGATCCGCTGCGGGACTACGCCGAACACCTCCGCGAGCTGCCCGCCCGGGAGCTGCGCGGGTTCCTCACGGGCAGTATCGACTCGGTGCTGCGCACCCCGGACGGCCGGTACGTCATCGTCGACTACAAGACGAACCGAATCCGTCCGGGCGACCTCCGCGTCGAGGATTTCGACACCGCGGCGATGGCGGCCGAGATGATCGCCGCGCACTACCCGCTCCAGGCCATGCTGTATTCCGTAGCGCTGCACAGGTATCTGCGATGGCGCGTACCCGACTACGACCCGGTCCGGCACCTCGGCCCGGTGCAGTACCACTTCGTGCGGGGAATGGCCGGTCCGGACACGCCGCCCGGTTGCGGCGTGTTCGAGTGGGCCCTGCCCGCGCAGCTGATCGTCGAACTGTCCGACGCGCTGGCGGGAGCACCGCGATGACCACTTCCGATGTCCAGGTGACGGAATGGGCCACCGGTGTGCTCGCCGAGTGGAACGAGGCCGGGGTACTGGCGGCCGCGGACGTGCACATCACCGATCGCCTCGTGGCCATGTGCGCGGAGCCGGTGTCGGAGACCGCGCGTCTCGGGGCCGCGCTCGCGGTGCGCGCGGTGCGGCTGGGTTCGACGTGCCTGGCGCTGGACCGGCTCGATGAGCTGGCCGGCGAGTCCACCGAGGCCCTCACGATCCCGTCGTCGGAGGCGGTGCTCGGCGCCCTGCTCGAGAGTCCGCTCGTGGCCGGCAGCGAGGCGGGTCCGTTGCGTCCGTTGGTCGTACGGCGCTCCGTCGACGGGCCCCTGGTCTACCTCCAGAAATACTTCCGGCAGGAGCAGACGATCCGGGACACGCTGGCCCGGCGCGCGCGGACCTCGCCTGTGGTCGATGCGGAGGCACTACGCGCTGCGATCACCGCGGTGTACACCTCGCCCGAGGACGGGTACCTGCAGAAGCTCGCCGCCGCGGTTGCCGCGACCCGCTGGACCACCGTCCTGGCGGGCGGCCCGGGGACGGGCAAGACCTACACCGTCGCACGCATTCTCGCCGTTCTCGACGCACTGCAGGGACCCGGCCTGCGGATCGGGTTGTGTGCGCCCACCGGCCGGGCGGCGGCTCAGCTGCAGGCCTCGGTGGAGGCGGAGTCGACGGTCCCGGTGACGGCGCACGCCGTCACGCTGCATGCACTGCTGGGATGGCGCCCGGGAGCCAACCCGAGATACGGCCGCGGGCGTACGCTGCCGCACGATGTGATCGTCGTCGACGAGACCTCGATGCTGTCGATGACGGCGATGAGCCGCCTGCTCGACGCGGTCCGTCCCGACGCGCGCGTGCTGTTCGTCGGTGACCCGCATCAGCTCGCCTCGGTCGAGGCGGGGGCGGTGCTCGCCGACCTGGTCGAACGAACCGATGTGGCCGGGGTGCAGGCGGATTCGGGAACCACGATGGCGGTGTCGGAGGCCGCGCTCGAGGCGGTGGGTGCGGGTGCCGACCATGAACTGGATTCCGAGGACACGGATCACCTCGCCGACGGCGTCATCACCCTGCGCCGGCAGTTCCGGTTCGGCGGCGGTATCTCACGGGTGGCCGCCGCCGTGAATTCCGGCAACGCCGACGAGGTGCTGAGGCTCGTGGCGGCCGAGGACGTCCCGAATGTCGAACTCGTGGCGCCCGACGAGCTCGACGCCGTACGCGCCGAACTCGTCGAGTGGGGTAGAACGTTGCGGGAGGCCGCCCGCCGGGCCGATGCCACGGCCGCGCTCGACGCGCTCGACGCCCACCGCGTGCTGTGCGCGCACCGGGAAGGATCGTCGGGCGTCCGCGGGTGGTCGGCCAGGATCACCGAGTGGCTCGGTACCACGGGTGCCGAACACGCCGGATGGTATCCGGGACAGCCGATCCTGGTCACCGCCAACGACCGGCAGACATCGACGTTCAACGGTGACACGGGTGTCGTGATCGCCGATCCCGACGGACGGATGCAGGGCGTCGACGCCGTGCGGGTCGCCTTCCGTCGCGGGGCGTCGGTACGACTGTTGCACCCGACGCAGCTCGCCGACGTCGTGTCGGTCCACGCGATGACCATCCACCGCAGCCAGGGGAGCCAGTTCCGGCAGGTCACCGTGATCCTGCCGCCGACGGGTTCGGAGCTGCTGACGCGGGAGTTGCTGTACACCGCCATCACCCGTGCCCGCGAACACGTGCGGATCGTCGGCACGCCGGAGGTGCTGGCTGCAGCGGTGAACCGTCGCGTGCAGCGGGCCAGCGGTCTGCGATCGACGGTCACGCCCTTCGACGACCCGGATGATCGGTAGTCGCCACATTCCGGTACATCCACCCCGTTTCCGTGAACCCACCCGGTCCGAGCGCGGTGGCAATCTGGAGAAGGGTGTACGGGCGCGGGATGACTGCGCGATGGATGTGTCGACCGTCCTAGATCAGGTCGCAACCACCGGGGACGAGGTCGCGACGCTGGTAGCACTCGACGCCGAGCAGCTTCTCCTGGATGTCGTCGGGCAGCGACATGAACCCCGAGATGGCCCGGCTGCGATCGATCTCGGAACGGTGGGCGGTGACCGCGGCTCGCTTGCGGGTCGTCAGGTCGGACACGTCGACGACCACGTCGATCTCGGACTCCGGCGTCCCGGGCAGCTGCTCCCGGGGGATGTCCGCGAAGAGGCTCTCCGCGAGGATGTCCATCATCCATTCAGGGATCGTGGCGAAGTACAGCGAGCGGACTCGCCACGCCGGCCCGGCGCGGTGGTAGAGCTTCGTCGACGCAGCGGCGTCCGCGGCCGCGCAGGCGAGCCGATGCGCATGGACGTGGTCGGGATGACCGTAGATACCCAACGGGTCATAGGTGATCACGATGTCGGGCCGGAGGGCACGGATGTGGTGGGTGAGTGCCCGGACCTGTTCGTCGAACGATGCGGCGCACAGTCGTTGCGCGTCGGGTGCCGATTCCGGTCGCCGGTCGTCGGCGTAGCCGAGCATGATCGGCGGACGGGGCATGCCGAGGATGGTCACCGCGTCGGCGAGTTCGCGGTGCCGGACCGTGCCGTCGGTCCAGGTGCACATCACGAGGTCCACCTCGCCGCCGGCGTCGGTGTGACGCGCGATGAGCCCACCGGTCCACAGGGATTCGTCATCGGGGTGCGCGTGCACCAACAGCAGTCGCGGTGTGCCCATCCACCTGGCTTCCTGATCGTTCCCGCACGGCACGGATGTCGTCCGGGTTAGTCGGTCCCCGACCCAGGGTAGCCACACCACCGCTCGGTAAAGTCGGTGTCCGTCCCCACGTGTCGCACCGCGCGGAGATCCTCGTCGCACGGTGCACGAAGAACAGAACATGGAGGTCTGCGATGAGCGCTCAGCCCGAAGTCCACGAGTTCCAGGCCGAGACCCGGCAGCTGCTGGATCTCATGGTGCACTCGATCTACTCCAACAAGGACAGCTTCCTGCGCGAGTTGATCTCGAACGCATCCGACGCGCTGGACAAGCTGCGGCTCGAGTCCCTGCTCGACAAGGATCTCGACGTCGACACCTCCGACCTCCACATCACCCTCGATCCCGACCCGGAGGCCCGGACACTGGTCGTCGCCGACAACGGGATCGGCATGACCCGGGACGAGGTCGTCGGACTGATCGGCACACTGGCCCGATCGGGCACGGCCGAGCTGCGCCGGTCGCTCGCGGAAGCACGCGCGAACGGGGTGTCCGACGCGGCCGCCGAGGAGCTGATCGGCCAGTTCGGCATCGGCTTCTACTCGACATTCATGGTCGCCGAGAAGGTCACCCTGGTGACCCGCAAGGCGGGGGAGAGCACCGGCACCCGCTGGGAGTCGACCGGCGACGGCACGTACACGATCGACGACGTCCCCGATGCCCCGCAGGGCACCTCGGTCACGCTGGCGCTCAAGCCCGTCGACACCGAGGATCATCTCTACGACTACTCGGATCAGACCAAGCTCCGTCAGCTCGTGAAGCGGTACTCGGACTTCATCGCGTGGCCGATCCGGATGAACGTCGAGAAGACCGTTCCGGTGGAGACCCCCGACGCCCCCGACGCCCCCGACGCCGACGACTCGGGCGAGACCAAGGCACCGGAGACGAAGACGGTCGTCGAGGCCGAGACGATCAACTCGATGAAGGCGCTCTGGGCGAAGTCCCGCTCGGAGGTGACCGACGAGGAGTACCAGGAGTTCTACCGGCACGTCTCCCATGCCTGGGATGCTCCGCTGGAGACCATCACGCTGCAGGCCGAGGGCACCTTCGAGTACCAGGCGCTGCTGTTCATCCCGACGCAGCCGCCGTTCGATCTGTTCATGCGGGACAGCAAGGTCGGCATCCATCTCTACGTCAAGCGCGTGTTCATCATGGACGACTGCGCCGAACTGATGCCGGAGTACCTGCGCTTCGTCAAGGGTGTCGTCGACGCGGCCGACCTGTCGCTGAACGTGTCTCGTGAGATCTTGCAGCAGGACCGGCAGATCCGTGCGATCCGTCGGCGTCTCACCAAGAAGGTCATCTCGACGGTCACCGAGATGCGCGCCGGTCGTCCGGACGACTACCGCACCTTCTGGGATGCCTTCGGCCGGGTGTTCAAGGAAGGTCTCGTCAACGACCCGGACAATCGGGATGCGCTCCTGAAGGCGTCGTCGTTCGCGACCACCCACTCCGAGGACGAACTGACCACGCTCGCCGACTACATCGGCCGGATGAAGAGCGGTCAGGACACGATCTACTACATGACGGGCGAATCGCGCCAGCAGATCGTGAACTCGCCGCACATGGAAGCCTTCCGCGCCAAGGGGATCGAGGTCCTCGTCCTGTCCGATCCGGTCGACGAGATGTGGGTCTCGGCGGGTGCCGAATTCGACGGCAAGACGTTCCAGTCGATCGCCAAGGGCGCTGTCGACCTCGAAGGTGACGACGAGGACGCCGCCGATTCGGCCAAGGAAGAACAGAACAAGACGTACGCCGATCTGCTGGGGTGGCTCACGAGCACGCTTTCCGACGATGTCAGCGAGACACGGCTGTCGTCTCGCCTCACCGAGTCGCCGGCCTGTCTGGTCGGGGACACGTTCTCGATGTCACCCCAGCTGGAGAAGCTGTACCGGGCATCCGGTCAGGAGTTCCCGAAGTCGAAGCGAGCCCTCGAACTCAACCCCGATCATCCGCTGGTCGCCGCGCTGAACAAGGCCTACGGTGCTGGTGATCACGACCAGCTGGTGCCGACGGCGAAGCTGCTCTACGGCATGGCCGTCATCGCCGAGGGCGGCGAGCTCGACGACCCGGCCGAGTTCGCGAAGATCCTCGCCGGCCGCCTCACCGAGGCATTCACCGGCAACGATTCGCCGGCCGGTACGGAGTCCTGATCCGGCCGGCCGCACCGCGGACAGGGCACCGGTGAGCCGCCGGAGACGGATCGCCGTCTTCGGCGGCGTGGCCGCCGTTCTCGCGATGGTGCTGGTCGCCGCGCTCGTCGTCGGTCTTTCCCGCGAGGACGAGCGGGCGGCCACCCCGTTCGACGCGGTGCGGACCTATCTCGACGCACTGGCCGATGCCGACGCCGTCACCGCTCTGGGTGTCATCGCGCCGCGTCCTGACGCTCGGTTCCTGACCGACAACGTCCTCCGCGCACAACGCGCAGCCGCGCCGCTCACCGATATCGAGGTCCGGCCGGCGGCCGACGGCGAGCCGGAAACCGGTGTCCCGGTGCGATATCGGATGGGGACGCGGGTGATCGACACCGAGATCCGGACGACGCGCCTCGCCGACGGGTGGGCGGTCGTCGACGGCGCGGTCGCGGTGCGGATCGAGGCACTTCACGTCGTGCAACCGACGCTCTTCGGCGCCGAGGTCGGGGAGGGCGACACCGTCCATCTGTTTCCCGGACCGCAGCGCTGGGGCTCGCGCGACACCGATTTCGTCGCGCGGGCATCGGACGACGATCACCCGACCGCGCCCCGCGGTCCCATGGCGGTGCGGGTCGTCGGCGAACTGAGTGCCACCGGCGCCGGGGCCGTCAGCGACGCGGTGTCGGCACACCTGACGGCCTGCGCGGCGTCGACCGATGCCGACGCGGGGCGGCAGGTGGATGGCTGCACCCAACGGCTGTATCGCTCCACGGTCGACGGCAGTGTGCGGTGGACGGCCCCGCGAAACCTGTCCGGGCTGCGCTATCTGCTTCGCGATCCGGCCCCGGATGCGTCCGGGGACCAGGGCACCCAGGGCGGGTCGGGTCTGGGGGTCGTCGACGTCGTCGGACCCGTGCGCTGGCGGGTCTCCTACACCCCTGACTACGATGCCGACGGTCCGCGGGTCGAGACGACCGACGAGCAGTATCTCGTGGGCCATGTCGATCTGACCGAGAGCCGGCCCGAGTTCGTCACCGACGGCTGACCGGCATCAGGTCAGCGAGGCCGCAGACGGAACACCGGGATCCGGCGATCGGTGCGCCGCTCGTACAGATCGAAGTTGGGCCACACCGTGCGCAGCGTCTGCCAGGCCGCGTCCCGCTCGGCATCGAACAATTCGGTGGCAACGGCCGCGGACACCTCACCGTGCACGATGATCTCGATCTCGTCGGCAGCACGAACATTGAACACCCACGCCGGCATCGTGGGCCCGCCGAAGTAGGAGCCGGCGATCAGCCAGTCCGACCCGTCCGGGACCGCAAGGAGTTGCGTCGTCCGGATCGCGCCGCTCTTTCGACCCGGCACGCGGATCGTGATGTTCGGCAGGTCCCCGATGTCCAGCAGGCTGAGCCGGTGACCCGACGCGGATTGGATGACGCTGTCGCACTTGACGATCTGCGGGAGAAACCGAGGCATCCAGGAGATCGAGCCGATCTTCACCGCGAGTCCGCGCCGCACCTTCATCAGCCCAGTGTGTCATGGACGTTCCGGCCCCGGTGTCGACTCCCCGGACCTCGTGACGGCGTGTCGACGTGCCCGCTTGAGGCTCGGCCGATGCCGCCGAAGCGACGCGATGCCGTCCGGGCCGGCGGACACCCGAGTAGCGTTGCGCACCGTGACGACCGGTGACAACGCGACGCGGATCCTGATCGACGGCGGCCAGACCGGGACACGTGTGCGGGTCGAGATGACCGTCGGTGCCGCGGACCACGAAGCGCCGCCGATCCGCACCGACCGACCGGTCGTGGAGCAGATCGCCGCGACCGTGCGGGACATCATCGAGGCGGGTACCGATGCGCCGGGACACGACGAGCTGCCGCGCCGGTGGCGGGTCGCGGCGGGCGTATCCGGACTCACCCCCGGCGCCTCACGCCCGGTCGACCTGTTCGAGGCGCTCGCCGGAGTGGGCGTCGAATCCGTAGCGCTGGCGCATGATTCGGTGACCGCGTATCTGGCCGCGAATCGCCACGAGTTCGGGGCGGTCACCGCCGTCGGAACCGGCGTGGTGACACTCGGGGTCGGCGGGGGCGGCGTCTGCCGCGTCGACGGCTGGGGTCACCTGTTCGGTGACGCGGGCAGCGCGTACTGGATCGGACGCGCGGGCATCGCGGCAGCCCTCCGCGACTTCGACGGTCGGGGACCCGATACGGCGCTCCGTGCGATCACCGAGGAGGAATTCGGTCCGCTGCCCGAGTTGTACATGTCGGTACAGGCCGATCCCGATCGGGTCGCCCGTGTTGCCGGCTTCGCGCGGACGGTCGACGCCGCGTCGGAGAACGGGGATGCGGTGGCGCAGCGGATCATCGACGACGCTGCTGACGAGCTGGCCACGTCGGCGGTCACCGCACTGGACCGGAGCGGGCATGGTGTCGACGACCCCGCACGCGTGAGCTGGGTGGGCGGCGTCCTGTCGGCCAGCGGCCGACTCCGAAACCGGTTCGTCGACAACGTATCTCGCCGGTCTCCCGCGGTGGCGGTGGCGCCGCCGCACGGTCGGCCGTTCGACGGAGTCCGACTCCTGGCCGATCTCGACGCCACACACCCGCTGTCCGCGGAGGTCTACCGAGCGAACGCTGGTCCTCACCACCCGTGAGAACCACAGACCCACAGGCCCGCCCCGGTCCCTGATCCGAAAGACCACAGACCACCGCTCCCTGAGGAGCGCCCGGAGCTTGCGGAGGTGCCGTCCAACCTCTGCTCCCTGAGGAGCGCCCGGAGCTTGCGGAGGTGCCGTCCAACCCCTGCTCCCTGAGGAGCGCCCGGAGCTTGCGGAGGGCGCGTCACGAAGGGTCTGCCACGCATGTCACCACGACCCTTCGTGACGCTCGCAAGCTCGCTCCTCAGGGGGCAGGGGTGACGCTTGCGAGCTCGCTCCTCAGGGGGCAGGGGGACGCTGGCGAGCTCGCTCCTCAGGGGGCCGGGGTGAGCTTGCG